>NZ_BMQU01000009.1 GCF_014648275.1 Pseudomonas laurentiana | reverse complement strand
GTTTGCAGCGAGCAGCCACACAAGAGCTTGTTTTTAAAGGGTTTCCATGACCAATGCACGCATTACCTGCAAGGTGCAGGCCTGCGTTTTATGGCCAAAGACAAGATCATGCCGCATATCGGTTTCGACACTACGCTGGGCCTCGATTGGTTCACCAATGCGTCGTATCTGAATTTTCCATGGGGCAAGGATGACAAGTCGTTCTTTGAAGGGGCACTGGACTACGTTGGGCAGTTGCAGAAAAAGCCGCAGCCCTGGATGCTCACTCTGCTGACCGTGGGTACACACCAGCCGTACTCCGCACCAGAGGACTACCTACAGCGTTATGACACACCCAAGCAGGCTGCCGTGGGTTATCTGGATGATGCGCTTGAGCAGTTCCTCACCGGCCTTGAGCGCCAGGGCATATTGAAAGACACACTGGTGGTTATTACCTCGGACGAATCCCATGGCATCGATGGTGTGCGGTTGGCCTCCTCCTGGGGATTCAACCTGATGTTGGCACCTGAGCAAGAGCAACTGCCCAAGATCAACACCGGTGTGTATGGGCATGTCGACCTGAGTGCGTCGATACTCGATTATTTTGCGTTACCTGTACCTGCGACCTTGAGTGGCCGCTCGCTGTTCCGAAACTATGAAACAGGTCGTGAGATCATGTCATTCACCAATGGCAAGCTTCGCTACCACGATGGCCAGGGGACGTTGACCGAATGTGATTTTCAACAACGCTGCCGGTATTACGCGAGTCCGGGTTTCATTGAGGACCAGGTGACCTTGCTTGGGCAGTACGGTGGTAAGCGTGCTCGACAGATTGCGGCGCGGGCAGCCGCTCTTGATCAGACGTTGTTGCGTACACCCTTGAACCAGCATTATCAGTTTGGCAGCACCGCGGTCATTCCACTTAAGGCACAGATCGACGACGATTGGGCCGACAACCTGATTGGTGCCCAATACCTGGAAATGCCCAAGGGCTCACACACGCGTGTGCGCCTGACCGTGCGCTCGGCAGACCCACAACACAATGCGTACATCCTGCTCAAGGCCAAGCAATTGGAGCAGGATGTACCGCTGGCACTGCCTGCTGAAATGCTCGTCACACCTGATCAGCCGCTGGAGATGGATTTCACCTTTTACAATCCGGAACCGCGCAAGGCATTTTCCTTCCATCTTCTGGGCTATGGGCAGGGTGCTGTTGAAGTGAGTGACTTCAGCGTTGTCACCGAGTCAATGGCGCAGCAGGAGTCCTTGGAAGAGGTCTCGGAAGAGAGCATTGCCCAGTCCAGCTAGGACGTGTATCACAACCCCATCAGTTCGCCGGCACCGTGATGACAGGAGCCTGTGGTGTCACCCCGGTCTCGGCCAGCGAGAACAGGACGAGGATAAACAGGAACTCTGATTTGGAGCGCATGTCTTTGTCGTCGATCCAGAACCAATAGCCGCGATAGGGGACGGCGGCATAGGCATCAGCGGGGCGTGTCGCACTTGAATGGATGCGTACCAATGGCTGGTCCCACGGGCTGTCAGAGGCTGGCTCGGCAGGTGCCGGGTTGGCCCGTCCCTCCTGTAAGTGGGTTGGTGGTACTTCGGCTGTTGCGGCGAGCTCGACGAATATCTCCGACATAGAGCGGGTGAGTAGGGCCACCTCAGTGTCGTTACGCTGCACCATGCCGAAGGTCAGCGCCAGCTCGGTTGCTTCGGGGCGTAAATTCAGGATCTCCCGTACGGTACGACTGTCGTTGCTGACAGCGTCGGGGACACCACGGTTGACGATGATTAGCGTATTTTCTTTGTCACCGGGTTGATTGATCCGAATTCCCAAGGCTTCCGAACGCTGTACTCGCCTAAGGGCTTCAAGCATCTGATAGAAGCGCGGATCCGCTGCGCGGGCGCGGAAGGGCGAGGCAGACCGGTTGTACACGCCATTGACCGCACGTGTGGTCAGTTGCAGTACGCGATCAATTGGGTAACCGGCCTGAACAAGAGAAAACACGGCGGCAGGAGAAAGTGGTCGCAAGAGGTAACGCGAGAACCTTTCCCCCGAGAGCGGTGTGTAGCTGATGGTTGGGCGGTCTGTGTAACGTCCATAGGCACCCAATGCCTGGCTGTTCCCGTCATTGGGCCATCCCGAAAACCAAGTGGCACCCAGGCTGACCTGGCTTTCCATTGCGCTGGAACTGATGACGGATGAAACCTCCAGGTAGACGGGAGCATCGCCGTAGCGCAACTTGACGATGTTGAGCAGCGTCTGTTCCTTCCAGGTGGTGGCCAATGCGCCGCCATAGTCGGTTCGATCACGTTGTACCGAAGCAGGTCCCAATGTTGTACAGCCCGCGATATAGCACACGATCGCGAACAGCACAGCAACACGGTTGGGGCTCGGGAGGCGCTTTATCTTCGCTGTTGAAGACACCTGAGCCATGGTTCAGCCTCACAAGCGGTGTTGGGATTGTGGACAGATACGGTTGAAGCGCGGGTCAAAAGTAACGGGCATGGAGCCGTTTCATTACTCTTCCTCGATCAGCGCTTTGATCCGTCCAGATTTCTCCGCAGCCCTCAGTGCCGCATGGTCCTTGGCGTTTTGATTGGCATAGGCCATCGCAAATTTTCCGATGGCTTTGTCGAACTCATTCGATTTGCCCAGATAGCCACTGATCATCGCGGCATCGCCCGATTTGGCATGTGATCTGGCCAGTGTCATGCCGCACAGTTCTGCGTACATGCTCATCTGCTCCGCTGTCGCACCTTCGATCGGCGCCGACATTTTCATGTCCCGCAACTGGCGTACAAAGAAATGTCGACCTTTCTTGCCTTCTGTCCAGCCCAGAAAGATATCGCTGGAGGACTGCATCAAGCGCTGACCGGTGACGACGCGTTGCCCATGGTTTTCGTAAAGACTTTTGCCTGCATAAGGCTCAAGTACGGAAGGGCTCGCCTCCTTGAATTGCAGGAGCAGTGGGTGGTTTTCCGCTGAAAAGAACAAGCTCACAAAACAGTACGTGCCCACACTGCCAATCCCCACGGCTTTTATGGCGATGTCTTCCATGCGGTAACGATCAAAGAGTACTCGGCGTTCGTGAGGCAGGGAGAGTCGATAGTCCTTCAGTGCGTATTCAACACTTTGCTCAAAGCCTTCTTCCTGAACGTGAAACAGTATGGGGGGCTGATCGATAAGGCGCCGTCGACCGCCGACTTCGTCGCTGATCGTTGGGTAGAGGTAGTCGCCTACACGTGTCCTGGCTTTCGCAATCAACTGTTCCCGGTTTTTTCTGATTTTTGAGGTGGGTGCCATATCTAGAATCGTTTGGGCATCCAAGCGGTCATACCAGACTTCCAGCGGGCTCATCTTTGAGCACTCACGCAGGCGTTCACGGTAAGCGCGAACACATTCAACCGCGCAGGCTTCGGCTTGCTTCGCGCTGAGTCGGTTATCGCGTGCCGCGACTGTAAAGCTGATGGCCAGTCGTTTGATATCCCACTCCCACGGGGCGGGAAGCGTTTCATCGAAGTCGTTGATGTCGAAGATCAGATTACGCTCAGGGGTTGCGAACAGGCCAAAGTTCAACATATGGCAATCGCCACAGGCCTGAACCTGAATACCGGTATTCGGGGTAATGGCCAGATCGTGGGCCATCAGGCCGGCAGAGCCCCGCAGGAAGGTAAAGGCACTGCGTAACATGCGCCCGTAGCGAATGGGTACCAGGCTGGGAAGTCGATAACGGTTGGACACTTCCAGTATGTCGATCGGGTCACGGTGCTTGCGCGGTGGCTTCCATTCGGCGTGGCTGGACAGCGGTACCTTTTCGCGCAGGCTTTCGCCCAGACGAAGGCGTTCCCTGCGTGAGCGAAAGGTAGGTTCGAACACCGGAGCTGCTGACCTTTTCGCAGTGCGTTTGGTCGATGATTTCTTGTTGGAAGGCATTTGTACTCCTTTGCTCAACAATATCGAACTCACCTGTCAGCCTGACCCGTTACTCCGCAACTTACCTTCTGCCGGGGTGCGTGCGGCATCGTAAGAAGTCGTCAGGGGAAGCTTTCCACTCTAGCGTAGCAGCTTGGATCGGGTGTGCAGCCTGCGTGCATGGGGTGTGATGATTGCGCTGCCTTTCCTTGTTGCCCTGCAGTCGTGGTGCCGTGCACAACCTGCTTGAAAAGCTAGAATCACGCTGCCGCACTGTTTGCGGATCAGTGGGTTCGTCATTCCAGGGGAGCGTCACTATGTTGCACAACATGCTGACAGGCGCACCGGTAATGCTGTTATGCCTGATCCTGCAGGCGCTGTTTGTCGTTCTCACGCTACGCCTTTACCTGCGGCTGCGCCCGCAGAGCGGTAAAATCGGACCCGTGACCAGCATCGTGTTGTTGTCGCTGGTGATGTTGCTGATGCTGTTAGGCAACTTTATCCAGATGGCCCTGTGGGCGGTGCTGTATCTGTTGTTGGGTGAGTTTGCCGATTTCTCTACAGCGGTTTACTTCTCTGGCGTGACGTTTTCCACGGTCGGTTATGGTGATGTGGTGCTGTCAGAGCATTGGCGTCTGCTCAGCCCGCTGGAGGCCGGTAACGGCATTCTGATGTTTGGTGTTTCAACGGCCATGATGACCGCCACGCTGGTAGACATTATCAAGCGCCACAATCTCTGAGCTTCGGCCGGTCCAGAACTGTGCTTTAGTTGTTCAGAGGATCAAGGTATTGCGGCGCAGGTATGGGGGCCGCTTGGTCATGCGTGACGTAGCCTATCAGTGGGCAGCACTGCCTCATGTTGAGGCGAAGCTGCGAGGACAGGGGGAGAGTGGCAGTGAGTCATGAGTCCACAAGCGGCAAGGCCATGCCTGGCGAATTTGCTGAGGAACAACTGAATGCACTGCTGAACCTGATCAGTGATGGTGTCTGGGACTGGAATGCCAACACGGGTCATGTCTACCGCAACCCGGGCTGGTACCGAATGCTGGGGTACGCCAGCCATTCGCTGGATAACACGGTGTTTACCTGGGAGAGTGTCATTCACCCAGAGGATTATCCCCGGGTGATGGCGCATTTTGAGGCCTACCTGAATCAGCAGGTCGAGCAGTACCGAATCGAGTACCGTTGCCGCCGTCGAGATGGTAGCTATCTGTGGATCGAAGACAGCGGCCATGTGATTGCACGTAACGCCGACGGTTCGGTTGCACGGATGCTCGGTGCCCATCGCGATATCGACGATCGCAAGCGTCTGGTGCAGCAGCTCGAGCAGAAAAATCACTCATTGGAAGCGCTGGTCGCTGCGCGAACCCGCGAGCTGTCTTGGGTCAATGAGCAATTGCAGCGTCAGCTCGAAGAAAATCGCGATCTGGCGGAACGTGATGCACTGACGCTCGTCGCCAACCGTTATCGTCTGGAAAAGGTGCTGCGGCAAGAGTGTGAGCGTTCCCGGCGGTTTCGCCAGCCGCTCTCATTGGTGGTCATGGATCTGGATGATTTCAAGCCTATCAATGACCGGTACGGCCATGTCCGAGGAGACCGGGTGCTCCTTCAAGTGGTCGAGTGCATCAAGGCCTGTTTGCGTTCACAGGATCTACTTGCGCGTTGGGGCGGCGATGAGTTCATGATTGTCATGCCCCATAGCACTCAAGCGTCTGCCCGCGAACGGGCCGAGTGTATTCAGCGGCAATTGAGTCAGCTTCCCGCCGTGGGGGAGTGTCGATTGACGGCCAGTTTCGGTGTGGCGGAATGGGCAAATGAAGAGCTGCCGGAGCACTTGGTCAACCGCGCCGATCAAGCGCTGTACAGCGCCAAAGCTGCGGGTAAAAACCGGGTCGGTTGAGCGTGACGGTATCTGGAACGTTAAACGCCCACCTTGTGGTGGGCGTCTAAACATCTTGCCTGGTTGAGTGTTACAGGTGCAGTGCATGCCCCAATGCGCGCAAGGCGGCTTCCTGCACGGCCTCACCCAAGGTCGGATGGGCGTGGATGGTGCCAGCGACATCTTCAAGGCAGGCGCCCATCTCCAGTGACTGGGCGAAGGCTGTAGACAGCTCCGAAACACCTACCCCCACAGCTTGCCAGCCGAGGATCAGGTGGTTGTCACGGCGCGCAACCACGCGCACGAAACCACTTTTCGATTCCAGGGTCATGGCGCGACCGTTGGCTGCGAAGGGGAATTGCGCCACGATACAATCCAGGCCTTCCTGCTGTACGTTCTCCGGGGTTTTGCCGACAACTACCAGCTCTGGATCGGTGAAACATACGGCGGCAATCGCAACCGGCTCAAAGCGGCGTTGCTTGCCTGCAATCAGCTCGGCAACCATTTCGCCCTGCGCCATGGCGCGGTGGGCGAGCATCGGCTCACCGCTCAGGTCACCAATTGCCCAGACGTTGCGCATGCTGGTTTGGCAGTGTGCATCGATGGCAATGGCACTGCCGTTCATTTTCAGGTCCAGGGCCTCCAGGTTGAAACCCTGGGTTCGCGGCCGGCGGCCGACAGCAACCAGTACCTGATCAGTAGTCAGTGCCAGTGGCTCGCCCGCCGGGTCGCGCACCTTCAGGCTCTGCGTGGTGCTATCAAAGCCTTCGACGCTGTGCTTGAGGTACAGGGTGATTCCAAGCTTTTTCAGTGACTCGGCTACCGGTTGTGTGAGTTCGCTGTCATAGGTGGGCAGGATTCGCTCACGGGCCTCGACCACGCTGACCTCCACGCCCAGTTTGCGGTAAGCGATACCCAGCTCCAGGCCAATGTAGCCCGCCCCAACAACGGTCAGGCGCTTGGGCAGATGAGTGGGCGCCAAGGCTTCGGTGGACGAAATGATCGGGCCGCCCAGCGGTAACATCGGCAATTCGACCGTGCTGGAACCGGTGGCGAGCAGCAGGTGCTCACACTGGACGCGCAGGTCCTGTCCGTCGACTTCGACCGTTTTCCCGTCAATGATCCGCGCCCAGCCATGAATGACCTTCACGCCATGCTTTTTCAGCAGGGCTGCGACTCCGCTGGTCAAGCGGTCGACGATGCCGTCTTTCCAGGCAACGCTTTGCGTGATGTCCAGGGTCGGAGGTGCGACGTTGATACCGAGGGCCGAGTGCTGGCTGTGGGCGTGGGTCTGGTGGAACTGCTCGGCCACATGGATCAGCGCCTTGGACGGAATGCAGCCGATGTTCAAGCAGGTGCCACCCAGTGCCTGGCCTTCGATCAGTACGGTCGGGATGCCCAGTTGGCCAGCACGAATCGCCGCCACATAGCCGCCGGGGCCGCCACCAATGATCAGCAGGGTAGTGTTGAGGGTCTGGTGCATGATCACTCCACAAACAGGCTGGCGGGTTGTTCGAGCAGGCCACGAATGGCCTGAATGAAGAGCGCTGCATCCATGCCGTCGACCACCCGGTGATCGAACGAGCTGGAGAGGTTCATCATTTTGCGCACCACAATCTGACCGCGAACGACCATAGGCCGTTCGACTATGCGGTTGACACCGACAATAGCCACCTCTGGGGTATTCACTACCGGGGTACTGACGATACCGCCTAGCGCACCAAGGCTGGTCAGGGTGATGGTCGAGCCGGAGAGTTCTTCGCGGCTGGCCTTGTTGGTGCGGGCAGCGGTAGCCAGACGGACGATTTCACCCGCGTTGCTCCACAGGCTGCCGGCTTCGGCGTGGCGCAGTACCGGCACCATCAAGCCATTGTCGCCCTGAGTAGCGATGCCGACATGCACTGCACCGTGGCGGGTAATGACCTGTGCTTCATCGTCGTAGTGCGCATTGATTTGCGGGAAGTCGCGCAAGGCCACGACCATGGCACGGACCAGGAAAGGCAGCAGGGTCAATTTACCGCGACTGGCGCCCCATTTTTCGTTGAGATGAACGCGCAGTTCTTCCAGTGCCGTAACATCGATTTCTTCGACATAACTGAAGTGTGCTACCCGACGCTTGGCATCCTGCATGCGTTGCGCGATCTTGCGGCGCAGGCCGATAACCGGAATCTGTTCGGCATCGGTGCGCTTGGCATAGCCGCCAGGCACTGAGGCGGAGGTTGTGCTCGGTTGCCTCAGAAACGCATCCAGGTCCTCGTGCAGGATGCGCCCGGCAGGGCCACTACCCTGTACATAGCGAAGCTCGATACCGGCATCCAGTGCGCGTTTGCGCACGGCTGGCGAAGCGAGTGGCCGCTCGCTGGCTTCGCGCGCAACAAACGGCGCCGGTTCGTACGGTGCCGACGCTGCGACCGTAGCTTTGGGGGCCGGGGCCGCTGCTTCAGGGGCAGGGGCAGGGGCAGGCATAATCGGCGCTGCGGTTGCCTGTGTCGCTGCAGCAGGCGCCGAGGCACTCTCTTGCAGGTTGCCGGCACCCTCGACCTCAATACGTATCAGTTCGCTGCCCACAGCCATGACTTCACCGGGCTGGCCGCCCAGCGCCAGCACCTTGCCGCTGACGGGAGAGGGGATCTCCACTGTTGCCTTGTCGGTCATGACGTCGGCGACGACTTGATCTTCGGTGATGGTGTCGCCGACTTTGACGAACCACTCCACCAGTTCAACCTGTGCGATGCCTTCGCCGATGTCCGGCATCTTGATGACGTGCGTGCCCATTCAGACCTCCATGACCCGTTTCAATGCCGCGCCCACTCGTGATGGACCGGGGAAGTACGCCCACTCCTGTGCGTGCGGGTAGGGGGTGTCCCAACCGGTGACGCGTTCGATCGGCGCTTCCAGGTAATGGAAGCAGTGCTCCTGGATCAGGGCGACCAGTTCGGCGCCAAAACCACAGGTGCGCGTGGCTTCGTGTACGACGACGCAGCGACCCGTCTTTTTCACTGAGTTGACGATGGTCTCCAGGTCCAGCGGCCATAGGCTGCGCAGGTCGATGACTTCGGCATCGATGCCCACTTCCTCGGCGGCCACCTGGGACACATACACCGTGGTGCCATAGGTCAGTACGGTCACGGCTTTGCCGGGTCGGGTGATCGCGGCTTTGTCCAGCGGGACGGTGTAGTAGCCGTCCGGTACGGCGCTGGCCGGGTGCTTGGACCACGGGGTTACCGGACGGTCGTGGTGACCGTCGAACGGTCCGTTGTACAGGCGTTTGGGCTCGAGGAAAATCACTGGGTCATCGTTTTCGATCGAGGCGATCAACAGGCCCTTGGCGTCGTAAGGGTTGGACGGCATGACCGTGCGCAGGCCGCACACCTGAGTGAACATCGCCTCAGGGCTCTGGCTGTGGGTCTGACCGCCGTAGATACCGCCACCACAGGGCATGCGCAGGGTCAGTGGGGAGATGAACTCGCCCGCCGAACGGTAGCGCAAGCGTGCCATTTCCGAAACGATCTGGTCGGAGGCAGGGTAGAAATAGTCAGCGAACTGAATTTCCACGACCGGACGCAGGCCGTAGGCACCCATGCCCACGGCAGTACCGACGATACCGCTCTCGGAGATCGGCGCATCAAAGACGCGGGACTTGCCGTACTTGTTCTGCAGACCTTCGGTACAGCGGAACACACCACCGAAATAGCCGACGTCCTGGCCGTAGATCACTACGTTATCATCGCGCTCTAGCATGATGTCCATGGCCGAGCGCAGGGCCTGGATCATGGTCATTGTGGTCGTCGCCATGGCGGTGTCCAACTGGATATTGTTGTTGTGATCGTTCATGTCAGATCCCCAGTTCCTGGCGTTGGCGGCGCAGGTGCTCAGGCATTTCCTTGTAGACGTCCTCGAAGATGGACGCCGGGCTTGGCATCTGGCCACCGGCAAGGGTGCCGTACTGCTCCGCTTCTTTCTGCGCGGCGATGATTTCGGCTTCGAGTTCGGCGCTGACTTCCTGATGTTCTTTCTCGGACCATTGGCCGATGGCGATCAGGTGTTGTTTCAGGCGCATGATCGGGTCGCCCAGCGGGAAATGGCTCCAGTCGTCGGCAGGGCGGTACTTGGAGGGATCGTCCGAGGTGGAATGCGGGCCGGCGCGGTAGGTTACCCACTCGATCAGGCTGGGCCCCATGCCACGGCGTGCGCGTTCTGCTGCCCATTGCGAGGCCGCATAGACGGCAATGAAGTCGTTACCGTCGACCCGCAGCGAAGCAATACCGCAACCTACGCCGCGGCCGGCAAAGGTGGTGGATTCGCCCCCGGCGATGGCCTGGAAGGTCGAGATAGCCCACTGATTGTTCACTACGTTGAGGATCACGGGCGCACGGTAGACATGGGCGAAGGTCAAGGCCGTGTGGAAGTCCGACTCGGCGGTGGCACCGTCGCCGATCCAGGCGGATGCGATCTTGGTGTCACCCTTGATGGCGGAGGCCATGGCCCAGCCTACGGCTTGTACGAACTGAGTCGCAAGGTTGCCGCTGATACTGAAGAAGCCGGCATCACGCACCGAATACATAATCGGCAGTTGACGGCCCTTGAGCGGATCACGCTCGTTGGACAACAACTGGCAGATCATTTCCACCAGTGACACGTCACGCGCCATCAGGATGCTTTGCTGGCGGTAGGTCGGGAAGCACATGTCGGTGCGATTCAAGGCCAGGGCCTGAGCGCTGCCGATGGCTTCCTCGCCAAGGCTCTGCATATAAAAGGACATTTTCTTCTGGCGTTGGGCAACCACCATACGGTTGTCGAACAACCGCGTCTTGAGCATTGTCCGCATGCCTTGGCGCAAGACCTGCGGTTCAATGCCTTCGGCCCATGGGCCAAGCGCGTTGCCCTGGTCATCGAGCACGCGGATCAGACTGTATGCCAGGTCGGCAGTGTCGGCTGGCTCAACGTCGATAGGGGGTTTGCGAACCTTGCCGGCGTCATTCAGGCGCAGGTAGGAGAAGTCGGTCTGGCAGCCTGGCCGGCCTGTAGGCTCGGGCACATGCAAACGCAGGGGGGCGTACTCGTTCATGCTTTTTTACGCTCGCTCTGTCTTGTGTTTTTGTGAGCTTTGAAGCGGTCGCTACTGACAATGGCTTGTGACCAGACAGTCAGTCTTGTCCTACATCATATTCCCGAGCCTGAAGAATATTTTTCTGATGTTCATTGCCTTTACGATAGCTTGCGGATAAATATTCTTTATAAAGATAAAAAACAGGTGATTTTTTCTCATGCGTAAACTGGATCGCATCGATATCGGCATTCTCAACAGCCTCCAGGAAAATGCTCGTATCACCAACGCCGAGCTTGCCCGCTCGGTGAACCTCTCCCCGACACCCTGCTTCAACCGGGTCAAGGCGATGGAGGACTTGGGGGTTATTCGCCAGCAGGTGACCTTGCTGGCACCCGAAGTGTTGGGGCTGGATGTCAATGTATTCATCCATGTCAGCCTGGAGAAGCAGGTGGAGCAAGCGCTACACCGTTTTGAGGAAGAAATTGCCGAACGCCCGGAAGTGATGGAGTGCTACTTGATGACTGGCGACCCCGACTATTTATTGCGGGTGTTGTTGCCCAGCATCCAAGCCTTGGAGCGCTTTCTCGATTACCTGACGCGTCTGCCGGGGGTGGCCAATATTCGCTCCAGTTTTGCCCTCAAGCAGGTGCGCTACAAGACGGCCTTGCCATTGCCTGCCAATGGCCTGACCTTGCGCGGGTAGCTGTAGCGTAATAATTGACACGGCGCCGACTCGATCAGCGCTAAAGCCCATTTTTATAGGCATTACGTAAGGCGGTTGCGCTTAAGTGCTTGATATTTTGAACGGCTGGTGCTTATTTTGTACACGTCGCCGTTCGCGGCTTGCTAAAACAATAAGGATCAAGTCATGACGAGCAATGGCCAACGTTCACTCGCCGAGCGACTGACGGGCATTGATGAAATCGAATGCGTCACTCCGGACCTAAACGGTATACCTCGCGGCAAGGTAATGACCGCCGAAGGTTTCCTGGAAGGACGGCGCTTGCAGATGGCTCGCGGGGTGTTGTTGCAGTGCATCATGGGGGGCTACCCGCCGACCCGTTTCTACGGCAGCGATGACGGCGATTTGGCACTTGTTCCTGACCCACAACAGATTCATCGCCTGCCGTGGAGCGATACACCGCGGGCCTTGGCCATTTGCGATGCGGACGACTTGAGCGGCGAAGGCTGTCGGCTGTCTACCCGGGCACAACTCAAGGCGGTGATCGCACGTTACGCGGCTCACGGTTTGAAGCCTGTGGTAGCCACCGAGCTTGAGTTTTTTGTTTTTGCCCCGAGCAGCGACCCCACTCAGCCGTTCCAGCCGCCTGTTGGTCTGGATGGGCGACGCGAAGACGGCGCCTCGGCGTTCAGCGTCAGCTCCAACAACGGCCTGCGTCCGTTCTTCAATGAAGTCTATCGCTGCATGGCGGCCCTCGGGCTACCGCGCGATACCTTCATGCATGAAATGGGCGTCAGCCAGTTCGAGATCAACCTGTTGCACGGCGACCCGCTGCTGCTGGCTGACCAGACCTTCCTCTTCAAGCACCTGCTCAAGGAAGTCGCGCTCAAACATGGCCTGACGGTCGTTTGCATGGCCAAGCCACTGGCCAAAACCCCAGGCAGCTCCATGCATATCCACCAAAGCCTGGTGGACATCGACAGTGGGCGTAACGTGTTCAGTGATGCCGATGGCCAGGCGACAGATACCTTCTATCATTTCATCGGCGGCTTGCAGGCATGCATGGCTGATTTCACGGCGCTGTTCGCGCCCAATGTGAACTCCTACCAACGCCTGTGCCATCCGTACGCTTCACCGAACAATGCGTGCTGGTCCGAAGACAACCGCGCTGCCGGCTTGCGTATTCCGGCCAGCGGTCCTGCGGCTCGGCGGGTCGAGAACCGTCTGCCGGGTGCCGACACCAACCCTTACCTGGCGCTGGCGGCAAGCCTGGCGGCCGGCTTGTATGGCATCGAGCAACGATTGACGCCTGCCCCGGCAATTCAAGGTGAATTCGAGGTGCCGGAGAACCTGTCGCTGCCGTGTACCTTGCATGCGGCACTGGAGCGTCTGAAACGCAGTGCGCTGGCACGCGAGCTGTTCGGTAAAGAGTTCATCGAAGGCTATATCGCTTCCAAGACCCTGGAGCTGACCAGCTTCTTCGATGAGATCACGCCGTGGGAGCGTCGAGTACTCGCAGCACAGGCGTAAATGGCGCCCTTTTAGGCGCATTGGGAACAGCAGGTGGCGAAACAATGTTTGACGATTTGTCGGCGGTGTTTCCCACCTGTTTTTGTGTCTACGGTTGTTGCTGCGCCGTCGGTGTTTTTTCACTTATGCTTCATCTGTTTTTTCCCCCACTTGCTAAAGGAGCCAACCGGGACGCCGATGCGACAGATCTGGAAGTCTTTTCGCGCGCTGTATTTCGCTGCCCTGATGATGCTGATCGGTTCGGGCCTGTTAAGTACCTATCTGGCTCTGCGTCTGGCGGCCGATCAGGTCGATAGTCTGTGGGTCGGTGCCTTGATGGCGGCTAACTATTTTGGCTTGGCCCTGGGCGGCAAGATCGGTCACCGACTGATTGCCCGAGTCGGGCATATTCGGGCCTATGCGACCTGTGCCGGTATTGTCGGTGCGGCAGTGCTTGGCCATGGCATGGTCAGTTGGCTGCCGGCCTGGCTTTTTCTGCGGGTCATCGTTGGTTTGGGCATGATGTGCCAGTACATGGTCATTGAGAGCTGGCTCAATGAGCAGGCCGATGCCAAGCAACGAGGCGCCGTGTTCAGCGGTTACATGATTGCGTCGTACCTGGGGTTGGTGCTGGGGCAGTTGATTCTGGTAGCCCATCCACAGCTGGGTCCGGAACTCTTGATGCTGGTGGCAATGTGTTTTGCCCTGTGTCTGGTGCCGGTGGCACTGACCCGTCGCATTCACCCGGCTCCGCTGCGTCCGGCACCGCTAGACCCGCGCTTTTTCATCAAGCGCGTACCGCAGTCGCTGAGTACCGTGCTGGGGTCAGGCCTGATCGTTGGCTCGTTCTATGGTTTGGCGCCTTTGTATGCAGCCAAGCAGGGCTTGAGTACCGAGCAGGTTGGTATCTTCATGGGGTCCTGCATCTTTGCCGGATTGCTCGTGCAATGGCCGCTTGGCTGGCTGTCCGACCGCTATGATCGGGCTGTGCTGATTCGTGGCGCGGCAATTGGTTTGGCGGTAGCCGCATTGCCGCTGGCGATTTGGCCAAGTGTACCGATGGTGGTGCTGTTTGCTGCCGGTTTCCTGGTGTCATTGCTGCAGTTCTGCCTGTATCCATTGGCAGTGGCATTTTCCAATGACCATGTCGAGAGTGAGCGGCGTGTCTCGTTGACCGCCATGTTGCTGGTGACCTATGGCGTGGGCGCCAGTATCGGCCCATTGGTGGCGGGCGTGTTAATGCAGCAGTTGGGCGATCAGATGCTCTACGCCTTCTTTACATTCTTCTCGCTGGTACTGGTTTGGCGGATACGGCCGCAGGCGGTCACCAACCTGCATCAGGTCGACGATGCGCCATTGCTTCACGTAGCGATGCCTGCGGCCAGTTCACCTTTGGCAGCGGCACTTGACCCGCGTGTTACCGAGCAGGACGTTCAGGATCAAATGCAGGCGCCTGTAGCGGCAGAGGATACCGAAGGTACCGAGGCCGAGGAGCAGCAGGCGAAAGAAGAGGTTGAGCCGGTAAAACCTGTGTAGGCGGCAGGGTGCTGGCAATCCGGGTGTCGAGTACTGAGCTCACACCCGGTCAAGGCCATCGCCGGTAGCACCGGCGCCTTCAAATGCTGATCAGTAGTCGTCTTTATCGAAACGACGCGCTTCACGCTGCAATTGGTAGACGAAGCTCTCGACCTTGCGTTGCATTTGCCCGTTCAGGTTGTGGAAGCGTACGCCTGCAAACGTGGTGTTGAAGCGTTCCTCAAAGTGCAGGTGACGCAGCTCAACTGCTGTCGTCGTGCTACCAAACAACTGGCTGGCGCTGAACTTTTCGTACACTTGGCCCAACTGCAGGCGCTCTTCGACATTGCCTTCGAAACGCAGTTTGCAGCCAGTCGCCGAGATATCCAGAAGCTTGCCCTTGAGGGCGCCTTCGCCCTTGAGCTTGTCACCGCTCAGCAACACATCGACCAGTTGCGATAGCTTCAGTGCAGCGCGGAACGCATTACGCCGCTGGTGATAGGTGACTTCCAGTGGCAGGGCGCCGTGGTAGCTACGGTGGCCGTCAGCCTCCTTGATGCTCAGCGGCTCGGTGGACTCCCACGCGATTCGCACACCATCATGAAAACCTTCGACACGAAACGGCTCGCCATTTTGCAAAAAGCGTTCGCCGTCACGCGGGATCATTTCGTCCAGCGCCAGTTTATTGGTTTCCCGGTCGACTTCTACCACGTAGCTCTGGAAACGCTGGCTACGTTCATGAAAAGTAATGATCAGCGGATCATGGCTCTCTTGCAGCAGCCGCAGGTTGGCGGCAATTTCCATTGGTGTGGTCAACACCTTGGGTGGCTGCGGAGCATCTACTTCATTCAACACGGTTGATCAATCTCCAGACTAAAACACACACGCAAGCGCAGGCATTCTGCCAGTATGCTTCGCACCTTGGTATAGGTTAATCACACTTGGCTGAGTGTGCGAGGTTTGGCGAGGGGCGAGGTGGCGCCGCGGCTGTCATACAGCGACGGTGACTCGCCGCCCATGAGAATTCTAATCTGGTTGTCGGTGGTCGCTTGCTGAATCTGGATGGAACGACCATTGATCTCGTTTGCGGCCTGGCACTGGGCCATGATCTTTGCCAGCTCTTCGAGTTTTTCCATCATCTGCTTGCCGAGCGACGACTGACTGGCGAGGGTTTCGAAACCGCTACGGTCAGGGCTCAGGCCAAGGTTGGCAAGCGCCTGACTGCGCCGACGTCCCTGCTGATCAAGCAGCACCACCAGCGATTGCTTGCGGGCCAGAATGTTCTCCAGCAGCTGCATATCGCGGCCGTGCAGGGCTATCAGCTCGGTTTGCAGTAACTCGAGCAGTTGTTGCGCTGGAGCAATATCGTCTTCGATCAGTTGCAGCAGAGTGATGTCGTGCATGGCTGGCTCTTGGTTTTCAGCGTCCTGAAGTCAGCGCGCCGAAGGGCTAGCGCTGTGCTTCGAAATTAAGCAGTTTGCTGGCGATACGGTTGCTGTCGATCTTATAGCTGCCGTCGGCGATAGCCTGCTTCAACTCGGCCACTCGGGCGCTGTTGACAACGGGTTGCTCGCGCAGCTTTTCGCTGATCTTCTGCAACTGCTGTGCCTCTTGGCTCAGGTGTACGGTTTCCCCGCTTTGGGTGCTGGCAGCAGCCGTAGTACTGGCAGATGCGGTGCTGGCGCTGCTTTCCGGGCTGTTGCCGGTGCGCGCACCGCTCGTCACGGACGGGGAATTGTTCAAACGACTAAAGTCGATGACCATGATTGGAAAACCTCTGGGTATTGGACGCTTGCCTTGTTTTCGGCCAACCCGAAAAAAACTTTAGGCGCAAATGCAACGTGGCTTGCACGGCAAGTCCTTGGCCCGAACAGGGCACAGTTTAGGAAAAGCGCTGCTTGATCGCCAGCATTGATCTTGCCTTGGCGTCGCTACATGGCCACTTCCACCTGTCCAGGCCCGGTCACCCTGGCTTTTACTACCCGCTTGGAGTTCAGGTTGCGCACGCGTATCTGCTCGCTGAAGCCACCTTTGCTCAGTGCCTCTCCCGGCATGCGCACGCTGAGTGTGCCGCTGCGTGCGGTGATTACGACCTGGTCGCCCTTGCGTACAACTTCGGCCTGCTCCAGGTGTGCGGGAGTGAGTACCTGGTCGATGACCGCTGGTCGGATAATCTTT
This sequence comes from Pseudomonas laurentiana, assembly GCF_014648275.1. Lineage (GTDB taxonomy): Bacteria > Pseudomonadota > Gammaproteobacteria > Pseudomonadales > Pseudomonadaceae > Aquipseudomonas > Aquipseudomonas laurentiana. The sequence goes on along the minus strand of NZ_BMQU01000009.1, from coordinate 189,449 downwards.
TGCCCGATGGCTTGATCCAGCGAGCTGAGAAAGCCTTGATTCAGTGAGCCTACATCGCGTTCGCGCAGGGCGACATCCTGCTCTGAAACGATACTTTCACGCTTGAGAGGGCGGGTGGCTGTGACCACGTTGCGAAACAGGCGTACCTGGGCGGGCACGAACACCGTCCAGGGTGAGCTACCGTCACAGCGCACGCGCACGGTGACGCGTCCCAGTGGTTGAGCCGGGCTTTCCAGTGTGGCGTTCAGTTGCTGGTCGCACACCGGCATGCGCAAACGAGGGTCCAGGTTGTTGACCTGGATATCGTAGCGGCCTTCGGTCTGGCTGGTTGCCAGGTAATCTTCCACAGAGAATTCAAGAAAGCCTTGGGTGACACCGATAAGCTGTTCAGGCAAGGTGAAGTTGTCAGCCAGAGGTCGAACGCCAGGGGCCAGCAGGCACAGCACGGCAAGGATGCGGGGCAGGCGGTGGGGCAGGCGTCGGAAAAATGTCGTTTTCGTGTTCATACAGTTAAAAAAGCAAGGCGCGTGCCGACTGGGTACGAAGGCCCAAGCTTTGGTGAAGGAGTCTGGCATGGCTGGTGTAATGGATTCAGTGAACCAGCGTACTCAACTGGTGGGGCAAAATCGCCTCGAACTGCTGTTATTTCGCCTTAATGGCGAACAGTTGTATGGGATCAATGTGTTCAAGGTACGGGAAGTGTTGCAATGCCCGAACCTGACCTTGCTGCCAAAATCCAGCCCGGTAGTACGCGGTGTCGCGAATATTCGTGGGGCGACCATCCCGATCCTCGATCTGGCGATGGCGACCGGCTTGCCCGGTCAGAATGAGGACGTGAGCAACCGTTTCGTGATCATCACGGAGTACAACACCAAGACCCAGGGGTTTCTGGTGCATTCGGTCGAGCGCATCGTCAACATGAACTGGGAGGAGATTCATCCGCCACCCAAGGGGACGGGTCGTGACCATTACCTGACAGCGGTTACCCGAGTCGACAACAAGCTGGTAGAGATCATCGACGTCGAGAAGATCCTCGCCGAGGTCGCACCAACATCCGAAGCGATTTCCGAAGGCGTTGTCGATGCCGATGTGCAGGACAAGGCGGTGATGCTGCGGGTACTGACGGTGGATGACTCTTCGGTGGCTCGCAAGCAGGTCAGTCGTTGCCTGCAGACAGTCGGGGTCGAGGTTGTTGCGCTCAATGATGGCCGTCAGGCGCTTGACTACCTGCGTAAGCTGGTGGATGAGGGCAAGCGTCCGGAAGAAGAGTTCCTGATGATGATTTCCGATATCGAGATGCCGGAAATGGATGGTTATACGCTGACCGCGGAGATTCGCAGCGACCCGCGCATGCAAAAACTGCACATCATCCTGCATACTTCACTTTCTGGCGTATTCAACCAGGCCATGGTGAAGAAAGTTGGCGCCGATGATTTTCTTGCCAAGTTCAGGCCGGACGACCTGGCTCAGCGGGTTGTCGACCGGATCAAGGCTACGCATTAACGGCCAGGGGGTTTCTCTGGTGGTACACACGATTGTAAGAGGCGGCATCATTGTCTACGGGTAATTTGGATTTCGAACAATTCCGGGTCTTCCTGGAAAAAGCCTGTGGCATCCTGCTCGGCGAAAATAAGCAGTACCTGGTTTCCAGCCGTCTCAACAAGCTGATGGAGCAGCAAGGTATCAAAAGCCTGGGTGAGCTGGTGCAGCGCATCCAGACCCAGCCGCGCAGCGGTTTGCGTGAGCAGGTGGTGGATGCCATGACCACCAACGAGACCCTTTGGTTTCGTGATACCTATCCATTCGAAGTGTTGAAGAACAAGGTGCTGCCTGAGCAGATCAAGGCCAATCCCGGTCAGCGTTTGCGCATCTGGTCGGCAGCCTGCTCGTCTGGGCAGGAGCCTTACTCGATCTCAATGGCGATCGACGAGTTCGAGCGTAGCAATATCGGCCAGTTGAAAATGGGCGCGCAGATTGTCGCGACCGATTTGTCGGGTTCCATGCTGGCCAATTGCAAGACCGGTGAGTACGACAGCCTGGCTATTGCGCGTGGCCTCTCTCAAGAGCGTCTGCAGCGTTATTTTGACCCGAAAGGGGCGGGACGCTGGGCGATCAAGGCGCCGATTCGCAGCCGCGTCGAATTTCGTGCGTTCAACCTGCTGGACAGTTACGCGAGCCTGGGCAAGTTCGATATCGTGTTTTGCCGTAACGTGCTGATCTACTTCTCGGCGCAGGTCAAGAAAGACATCCTGATGCGTATTCATGGCACGCTCAAGCCTGGTGGCTACCTGTTTCTGGGAGCTTCCGAGGCGCTCAACGGCTTGCCGGATCACTACCAGATGGTTCAGTGCAGCCCAGGTATCATTTACCAGGCCAAGTAAGTTCGTGGCCAGGTAAGTACCAGACTAGGTAAGTACCAGGCCAGGTAAGCGGCGACAAAAAACAGGCAAGTCCGGTGTCACCTGCGGTGCAGGGGTTCCGGCCTTGCCTGTTTTTGTTTCTGCCGCAGGTGTTCTCCCGCCGCATTGCCGCTTTGCTGGCGCCAAGCGGAAATCCTTTGCCGCTTTTCTGGCATTGCCACTGCCGGCAGTAAGCTGATGTGCCCGGTTTTGTTGGGTTTTGTTTTTTGGCATGAGACTTGCTCTAAGTCTGACAACGAACAATCCGGTCAACCTTCGAAGGTTTCCCCGACATGAGCATCAGTTTCGATAAAGCGCTCGGCATTCACGAAAAGGCATTGGGCTTTCGCGCTCAGCGTGCCGAAGTGTTGGCCAACAACATCACCAACGCTGATACCCCAAACTACAAGGCGCGGGATCTGGACTTCTCCGAGGTGTTGGCAGCGCAGGCCGACAAGGCCAAAAACGGCACCTTTTCGCTGGAGCGGACCAACAGTCGCCATATCGATGCTGAAGGCTTGAGCATGGGTGACGAGGCGCTGAAGTACCGCACCCCGATGCAGCCGTCGGTTGACCAGAACACGGTCGACGCACAGCTGGAGCAATCCAGTTACGCCGAGAACGCCGTAGGTTTCCAGGCCAGCTTCACGCTGCTCAACAGTAAATTCAAAGGGCTGGTATCGGCCCTGCGCGGAGAGTAATTCATGTCCCTCGCCAGTGTATTCAATATCGCCGGTAGCGGCATGAGTGCCCAGACAACGCGACTCAACACCGTCGCCAGTAACATCGCCAACGCCGAGACCGTTTCGTCGAGCATCGACCAGACCTACCGTGCCCGCCACCCGGTGTTTGCCACCACGTTCCAGCAAGCGCAGAGCGGTGTCGGTCAGTCGCTGTTCCAGGATCAGGATGCCGCAGGCCAGGGCGTACAGGTGCTGGGTGTGGTCGAAGACCAGAGCAATCTGGAAGCGCGCTACGAGCCGAATCATCCGGCGGCGAACAAGGATGGCTACGTCTACTACCCGAACGTCAATGTGGTCGAAGAAATGGCCGACATGATTTCCGCCAGCCGTTCGTTCCAGACCAATGCTGAACTGATGAACACTGCCAAAACCATGATGCAGAAGGTTCTGACCCTGGGTCAGTGATAAGGGACTAAATCAATGGCCAGCATTAACGATACAACCACCGGCGTGAACCTGAACGATGTTCTGAAGGCCTCCGGAGCCAAGACGACCAGTACCAACAGTGGCAGCGGTATTGCTGCGGCTACCAGCAGCAAGACGGGTTCTGGTCAGGCGCTCGGCAAGGATGCGTTCCTGCAGTTGCTGGTGACGCAGATGCAGCACCAGAACCCGCTTGAGCCGCAGGGTAACAGTGAGTTCGTTGCGCAGTTGGCGCAGTTCTCCAGCCTCGAGGGTATTACCTCGCTGAACGATTCGGTGACGGCGATCTCCGGCACCTTCAAATCGTCTCAGGCGTTGCAGGCCTCTTCGCTGGTGGGGCGCTCGGTTATCGTCCAGACCGACAAGTCGGTAGTCGATACCACCAAGAGCTTCACCGGTAGCGTCAGTGTCCCGCAGTCGGTCAGCAACCTGTCGATCAAGATCACCGACAAGGACGGCAAGACCATCAAGACCATCGAGCTGGGCGGGCAGTCGGCCGGCAAGGCCGACTTCGTCTGGGATGGCAAGAACGATGCGGGCGAGGCGGTTGATCCGGGTACCTACACCTTTGCTGCCAGCAGCAAGATCGACGGTACCGCTACCGCACTGACGACCTACCTGCCGGCCACGGTCAGCAGTGTCACCTTGAGCCAGACTGGCGGCGAGATGATGCTGAACCTGGCGGGTCTGGGCACCATCGCGCTGTCCAAAGTCCAAACTATCGGTATATAGAGCCGGCGTACACGGCACAAGGAGTGAAAGATGTCATTCAATATCGGCCTTAGCGGTCTCTATGCAGCCAACAAGCAGCTGGACGTAACGGGCAACAACATCGCCAACGTTGCGACCACTGGCTTCAAATCCTCGCGCGCAGAATTTTCCGACGTGTACTCGGCAAGCAAGCTGGGCGTGGGCAGCAAGACCGTGGGTAATGGTGTGCGCCTGGCGGCGGTATCTCAGCAGTTCGGTCAGGGCGACATCAACAATACCGGCAACGTGCTGGACATGGGTATCCAGGGGCAAGGCTTCTTCGTGCTGAGCGATAACGGTTCGCTGAGCTACACCCGTGCCGGTGCCTTCCAGACCAACAAGGACAACTACGTCGTAACGTCCGATGGCATTCGTCTGCAGGGTTATGCTGCTGATGCCAATGGCAAGATCATCAATGGTGTACTCACTGACCTGAAGATCGATACTTCGGCACTGGCGCCCAAGTCCACGACCTTGGTTGATCAGGGTATCAACCTGAACTCCTCGGCGGATGACATTACGGCGACCTTCGATCCGGCTGATACCAGTACCTATACCAAGACCTTTCCCACGAAGGTCTACGACAGCCAGGGTAATGAGCATGTCATGGATCAGTACTATGTGAAGACGGGGCAGAACTCGTGGTCTACCTACACCCTGATCGATGGGCGTAACCCGCAAGATCCGACCTCTACGGCACCGCTCTCGGGCACTATCACGTTCAATCCTGATGGCAGTGTCAAGGCCATGACGGGCAGTGAAAGTTACCCAACGCCAGACACCAGCTTCGAAGTGAAAAACAATGTCTTTGTGCTTCAGGGTTGGGTGCCGGCTGCCAAGGATGCCTCGGGTGCCTGGGTGTCGAACGGTTCTCAGGGGAGTGCTTCCGGTATTCGCCTCGACATGACCTCGACCACCTCGTACAACACCGAGACAGCCCGCCTGTCGCAATCTCAGGATGGTTATGCAACCGGTATCCTGTCCAGCCTGAGCATCGACTCGACGGGTGTCATGTTCGCCAGCTTCAGCAACCAGCAGTCCCGTGCAATTGGTCAGGTGGCAATCGCCAGCTTCGCCAACGAGCAGGGTCTGGAGCAGATGGGTGGTACGCGCTGGAAAGAAACCTTTGCCTCGGGTATCCCGGGCATTGATGCGCCGAAGACCGGTACCCTGGGGGGTATCACCTCCAATGCGCTGGAAGCGTCCAACGTCAACCTGACGCAGGAGTTGGTCGAGCTGATCAAGGCACAGAGCAACTACCAGGCCAACGCCAAGACCATCTCGACTCAAAGCACCATCATGCAGACCATCATTCAGATGACCTGATGGGCCCATGAGGCAGTGATGCACAGCCAAGCCCCTTTCTCATGGAAGGGGTTTGTCGTTTTTGAGGTACTGACGATGTTGAGACGATTGCTCAGGGTAGGTGTGCTTCTGGGTGTGCTGCTGCTTGCTGCGCAGTCCTGGGCTGCTATGGCCTCGTGGTATCGCTGGGAAAGTCAGGCTACTGGCCGTCTGGTGTGTGCGCAGGTTTCGCCCGGAGAGGGGTGGCGGCTGTTTTCCGGGCCCTACAACAATGGTGCCTGTCGCGATAACTGATCGGGGGGCGCTGCCTGGATTCTTTCGTTGCCGTCAGGCAATGAGGCGAGGTTTTGCCGCTGACGGCAGAATGCCGCCGAGAATTTGTCTTCTGTTTTTTTTCTGGTGGCCATGAGGTAGGGGAAGGCCTCGCAAATACGGTCCTTTCGATGGTCGTCCGAAACTTGGTTCGATAATTGCTTCTAGCAGCGCAGAGCAGCGGCGAACGGCAAATGTTCGCCAGCGCAGCGGAGGATGACTGTGGACAAGATGCTTTACGTGGCCATGACCGGCGCCAGCCAGAACGCGCTGGCGCAGAAGGCCCATGCCAACAACCTGGCCAACATTTCCACCAGCGGTTTTCAGCGTGACCTGGAGCAGGCGCGTTCGATGCCGGTGTTCGGCGACAGCTTTCCGGCGCGAGCCTATGCCATGAGTGAGCGGCCGGCGACGGATTTCACGCCGGGTGCCTTGCAGGAAACCGGGCGTGATCTGGATGTTGCCGTCGGTGGCAATGGCTGGATTGCTGTGCAGGCGCCGGATGGCAGCGAAGCCTACGTGCGCACCGCCAGCATGAACATCGATGCGCTGGGTGTGCTGCGGGCCGGTAATGGCATGCCGATCATGGGCAATGGCGGGCCGATTGCCGTGCCGCCTGAGCAAAAGGTCGAGATTGGCCAGGACGGTACCGTCAGCATCCGCGCCATGGGCGAGGGGCCGCGAGTCATGGCCGAGGTCGATCGAATCAAGCTGGTCAACCCGGACCTGAAGAACATGACCAAGGGCCTGGACGGCATGATCCACACCAAGAGCGGTAAGCCGGCCGATGCCGATGGCTCGGTTCAGCTGGTGTCGGGTTTCCTCGAGGCCAGTAACGTCAACGCGGTCGAGGAAATGACCTCGGTGTTGGCGCTGTCCCGTCAATTCGAACTGCACGTCAAAATGATGACCACGGCCAAGGAAGGTGATGAAGCCATGGCGCGTGTTTTGCAAATCGGCTAATTACACAGGCGTAGCGCCGTAAAACAGGCGCTCCAGGAGAACAGCATGCTTCCGGCTCTTTGGGTCAGTAAAACAGGTCTGGCCGCTCAGGACATGAACCTGACGACCATTTCCAACAACCTGGCCAACGTTTCGACCACGGGTTTCAAGCGCGACCGCGCCGAATTCCAGGACCTGCTTTATCAAACCCGTCGTCAAGCGGGTGCTCAGTCTACCCAGGACAGCGAACTGCCGTCGGGCCTGCAGTTGGGTACTGGTGTGCGCATTGTCGGCACTCAGAAGAACTTCAATGCCGGTAGCCTGCAGACCACCGAGCAGCCGCTGGACATGGCAGTCAATGGCCGTGGTTTCTTCCAGATCCTGCAGCCCGATGGCACTGTTTCCTATACCCGTGACGGTACCTTCCACCTGAACTCCGATGGTCAGATCGTCACCGCCAACGGCTTTGCCCTGGAACCGGCGATCGTCGTGCCGCCCGATGCGCAGACCTTCACCGTCGGCATTGACGGTACCGTCTCCATCACGACCGCTGGCAACCCGGCGGCACAGGTCATCGGCAACATCCAGACCGCCGACTTCATCAACCCGGCGGGTCTGCAGGCGGTGGGTAACAACCTGTTCCTGGAAACGGCTGCCAGTGGTGCGCCGCAGGTCGGCACTCCAGGTTTGAACGGCTTCGGTACCACATTGCAGAACACCCTGGAAAACTCCAACGTCAGCACGGTAGAAGAGCTGGTGAACATGATCACCACGCAGCGTGCCTACGAAATGAACTCCAAGGTCATCTCCACTGCCGACCAGATGCTCTCGTTCGTTACCCAGAACCTGTAAGTGAAGCTCTCAAGGGCGCTGGTGCAGCGCCTGTTACACCATGAGGTTAGCGTCATGAGTCGTTTGTTTTCCGTACTTGCCCTGGGTGGGGTCGTGTTGCTGGCCGGTTGCGTCGCACCGACGCCCAAGCCCAACGACCCTTACTACGCGCCGGTACTGCCGCGTACACCGTTGCCGGCGGCGGCCAACAACGGCTCGATCTATCAGGCCGGTTTCGAGCAGAACCTGTATAGCGACCGCAAGGCGTTCCGCGTCGGTGACATCATCACCATCACCCTGAATGAGAAGACTCAGGCAAGCAAGAACGCCAACTCCCAGATCGCCAAGAACAGCAAGGCCGATATCGGGCTGACATCCCTGTTTGGGACCGTTCCCAATACCAACAACCCGCTGGGCTCTGGCGACCTCTCCCTTGAGGCGGGTTACAGTGGTGATCGCACCACCAAGGGTGACAGCAAGGCGGGGCAGGGCAACAGCCTGACCGGTTCGATTACCGTGACGGTGGCTGACGTCCTGCCTAACGGCATCATCGCTGTGCGTGGTGAGAAATGGATGACCTTGAACACGGGTGACGAGTTGGTACGCATTGCCGGTATGGTTCGTGCCGACGATATCGCGACTGACAACACGGTGCCTTCGACTCGCGTCGCCGATGCTCGCATTACTTACTCGGGTACCGGTTCGTTTGCCGATGCGAGTCAGCCCGGGTGGCTCGACCGCTTCTTTATCAGCCCGCTTTGGCCTTTCTAGGTTCGGATAACCATGCTCAAGTTCAGTCGGCTGCTTGCCGCGACGATCCTGCTGTCCACGGCGTTTGGTGTTCAGGCTGAACGCCTGAAGGACATCGCCAGCATTTCCGGGGTGCGGTCCAACCAGTTGATTGGTTATGGCCTGGTGGTGGGGCTTAACGGTACGGGTGACCAGACCACCCAGACACCATTTACCCTGCAGACCTTCAACAACATGCTGTCGCAGTTCGGCATCAAGGTGCCGGCCGGGTCGGGTAACGTCCAGTTGAAGAACGTGGCTGCGGTGTCGATTCACGCCGATCTGCCGCCGTTCGCCAAGCCGGGCCAGTCGGTGGACATTACCGTATCCTCGATTGGTAACTCGAAAAGCCTGCGCGGCGGTAGCCTGTTGATGACCCCGCTCAAGGGTATCGACGGCAACGTCTATGCCATTGCCCAGGGCAACCTGGTGGTGGGTGGTTTTGATGCCGAAGGTCGTGACGGTTCCAAGATTACCGTCAACGTTCCGTCAGCGGGTCGCATTCCCGGCGGTGCGACGGTTGAGCGTGCTGTGCCTAGCGGCTTCAACCAGGGCAACAGCCTGACCCTGAACCTCAATCGTCCTGACTTCACCACAGCCAAGCGCATTGTCGACAAGGTCAACGAACTCCTCGGTCCAGGTGTTGCACAGGCGTTGGACGGTGGCTCCGTGCGGGTGACCGCGCCGATGGACCCAAGCCAGCGTGTCGATTACCTGTCGATCCTGGAAAACCTGGAAATCGATCCGGGTCAGGCGGTGGCCAAGGTCATTATCAACTCGCGTACTGGCACGATCGTTATTGGCCAGAACGTCAAGGTGTCGCCAGCGGCGGTTACCCACGGCAGCCTGACGGTTACCATTACCGAAGACCCGGTTGTCAGCCAGCCAGGGCCGTTCTCCAATGGCCAGACAGCGGTCGTGCCGCGCTCGCGTGTGAACGCTGACCAGGAAGCCAAGCCGATGTTCAAGTTTGGCCCGGGCACCACGCTGGATGAGATTGTACGTGCGGTCAATCAGGTGGGTGCTGCCCCGAGTGACCTGATGGCGATTCTTGAAGCCCTGAAACAGGCCGGCGCGTTGCAGGCCGACCTGATTGTGATCTGAGGCGCAGGCTATGGATATGCCCAAGAGTGGAGTTTCCGCAGGCGCCGATACCGGTGCCTATACCGACCTCAATCGGCTGAACTCCCTGAAAGTCGGCGACCGTGACAGCGAGGCCAACCTGCGCAAGGTGGCCCAGGAGTTCGAGTCGCTGTTTCTCAACGAGATGCTCAAGTCGATGCGTTCGGCCAACGATGTGCTGGCCAAGGACAACCCGCTTAACACCGAGACCACCAAGCAGTACCAGCAGATGTACGACCAGCAACTGTCGGTCAGCCTGTCGCGTGAGGGCGGCGGTATCGGACTGCAGGATGTGCTGATGCGCCAGTTGTCGAAAACGAAATCGACGGCCGCGGCGCATGCAGGCGGCAGTCCGTTCCCGCATGTGGAAGGGCAGCAGCGCGCACTGTGGGCCTCACGCGTGGCAGAGCCTGTAAGGTCAGAGCAAACCGCTTCGCGTAACGACATGGCGTTGCTCAATCAGCGCCGTTTGAATCTGCCCAGCAAGCTCACTGATCGCCTGCTGGCCGGAATTGTTCCGTCGGCAGGTACTGCAACGGCTGCTACCCCGGGCAACACGCTGGCCAATCGTTCGGGTGCCGTCGGTGATGCAGTCATCAAGGGTGACTGGGAGCCGGCACAATCCTTTGGTGCACCGGGCAGCATGCGTATCTACGGTCGGGCCATGGCCCAGCCACCTCTGGCGCCGGCCAAGCGTGCCTTCGGTTCGTCCGATGAGTTTGTCGCCACCATGCTCCCAATGGCCGAGCAAGCTGCCGCGCGTATCGGTATCGACCCGCGTTACCTGGTGGCGCAGGCCGCGCTGGAAACCGGTTGGGGCAAGTCGATCATGCGCCAGCCTGATGGCAGCAGCAGTCACAACCTGTTTGGCATCAAGGCGACGGGTAATTGGCAAGGTGGTCAGGCGCGAGCGATCACCAGTGAGTTCCGCAATGGGCAAATGGTCAAGGAGACGGCAGCGTTCCGTTCCTATGATTCGTTCCAGGACAGCTTCCACGACCTGGTAAGCCTGTTGCAAAACAATTCGCGCTATCAAGAAGCGATCAAGTCTGCCGATAAACCAGAACAGTTTGTGCGAGAGCTGCAGAAGGCCGGTTATGCAACCGATCCGGATTACGCCAGCAAAATCTCGCAGATCGCGAAACAAATGAAGTCGTACGAAAGCTTTGCTGCGATTGACACTTCCACGAAATTATAAGGTTTGAACTATGGCGAGCTTGATCAATATCGGCGTATCGGGGCTTGGAGCCTCGCAGTCGGGCCTGTTTACCACGGGTAACAACATTGCCAACGCCGACGTTGCCGGTTACTCACGCCAGCAGAACGTACAAAGCGCCAAGAGTTCAATCCAGAGCGGTAATGTGTTCATCGGCACTGGCACGACGCTGTCCGATGTTCGTCGGGTGTACAACGCGTTCCTTGAGAATCAGCTGCGAACGACCACGTCGCTGAACAGCGACGCATCCGCTTACCTGAATCAGGTCGCCCCGATCGACAACCTGTTGTCGGATGCCGATACCGGTATCACCGGTGCGTTGAAGAGCTTTTTCACGGCGCTGCAAAGTGCATCGGCCAAGCCGACAGAAGACGCTTCGCGGCAATTGCTGCTGACCAGTGCCCAGTCACTGAGCAAGCGCTTCAATACCATTGCCGCGCAGCTCAATGAGCAGAACAGCAACATCAACGGCAACCTGGCGTCGATGGCTGATCAAGTGAACAAGCTGTCAGCCACCATTGCCCAGTACAACGATCAGATTTCCCGTGTTTCGGCCGTGCAGGGTAGCCCGAACGACCTGCTCGACCAGCGTAACGAGGCCGTGCGCCAGCTTAACGAACTGGTTGGCGCTCAGGTGGTCGAGCGCGAGGGTAACTTCGACGTTTACCTGGCCAATGGTCAGCCGCTGGTAATGGGCAAGACCATTAACACCCTGGAAACCGCGCCGAGCAAGACCGATCCCACCCGGATGAGCCTGCAGCTCAACCGTGGTAGCACCAGCATGGACATCACCTCCAGCATTACGGGCGGTGAAATGGGTGGCCTGCTGCGCTACCGTAGCGAGGTGCTGGACCCGTCGATGAACGAGCTGGGGCGTATTGCCCTGGTGGTTGCCGATAGCATCAACCAGCAGTTGGCCCAAGGCATCGACAAGAATGGCGAGTTTGGCGCCGCGTTGTTCGGTGATATCAACAGTGCCGCCTTGATCAGCCAGCGCAGCATTGCCCAGGCAGGCAACAGTGCGGGGGCTGGCAATCTGGATGTGACCATCAGTGATACTGGCAAGCTGAGCACGTCCGATTACCAGGTCACCTTCAGCAGTGCGACTCAATATACGGTCAAGAAGCTGCCAGACGGCGATGCTCAGGGGCCTTATGACATCACTGCAACACCCCCGCAGGAAATTGATGGCTTCAAGCTTGCCCTCAATGGCGGGGCGCCCAGCGCCGGTGACAGTTTCAAGATTACCCCGACCCGCAACGCGGCAGCCAAGCTCGACACGGTATTGACCGATCCGAAGCGCATCGCGCTGGCGGCGCCGTTGTCGGGTATCAGTGGCTCCGGTAATCAGGGCACGGGTGTCATCACTCAGCCTGAGTTGACCTCGAAGCTGGATATCTATGATTCGACCCAGCGCATTGATCTGCAAAACGGCCTGAAGTACTCCACGCCGGTGAAGTTGGTTTTTGGCGATGAGAAAACCAACCCGCAAACCTACAAGCTTTTCGATGCCCAAGGCACCGAGTTGTCCTCCGGGACCATTATTCCGGGTGAGAGCAACAAACTGCAGTTGAGCGTGCCGATGGTCGATGCCAGTGGCAACCCGATCATGGATGGCGCCACTCAGAAAACCTTCAATTTTGAAATGACAGTCGCCGGCTCTCCGAAAGAGGGTGATAACTACACCGTCTCACTGACCGGTGCTGGTTCTGCCGACAACCGCAACGGCCAGGCGGTGATTGACCTGCAAACCAAGGCCACGGTTGAAGTCGGGGCCAACGGTAAGGGCATCAGCCTGACCGATGCCTACGGCAAGCTGGTTGAAAACGTGGGTGGCAAGACCGCGCAAGCGCAAATGGACAGCAATGCGACGAATGCCCTGCAGACCTCGGCCAAGGCAGGCCGCGATTCGCTTTCTGGTGTTCAGCTCGATGAAGAGGCCAGTAACCTGATCAAGTATCAGCAGTACTACACGGCCTCGTCGCAAATCATCAAGGCTGCCCAGGAAATCTTTACCACGCTGATCAACAGCCTTTAAGGAGTCGTAGACCGTGCGTATTTCTACTTCCCAGTATTACGAAAGCAGCACTTCAACCTATCAGCGCAATTTCGCCAATGCGGTGAGATCGGGCGAGCAGGTCAGTGACAACTTGCGTATACGGACCGCAGCGGATGACCCGGTCGGCGCAGCGCGGCTGTTGCAGCTGGAGCAGCAAAGCAACCTGTTGGGCCAGTACGGCGATAATACGACCAACGTGCGTAACTCGCTGGGCGCCTCTGAGGGTGTACTTAACGGCATCAGCGCGATTTTGCAGCGGGTCAACGAACTGACTATCAGTTCCGGTAACGCCGGCTTCACTGACGCCGATCGCAAGGCCAACGCCCAGGAGCTGGGGCAGCTTGAAGAGCAACTCTATTCGCTGATGAACAGCCGTGACGAGAACGGTAAATACCTGTTCTCCGGTTCGCGAGGCGATACCCAGCCGTATGTGCGCAATTCGGATGGCACCTACACCTATCAGGGTGACCAGGGCACCTTGAACTTGCAGGTGGGTGACATGCTCACAATGGCGACCAATGAAAGTGGTTATGCCGTGTTTGAGCAGGCACTCAATACCAGTCGTAGTGAGACGAACCTGATTTCGCCTGCTGTTGATGATGGGCGGGTTCAGTTGTCCAACGGTCAGGTGTCTGGCAGTGCGACGTACAATGACCGCTTCCGCAGCGGTGAGCCCTATACCATCACCTTCCTCAGCAGCACACAGTTCAAGATCACCGATGCGTCCAACAACGACGTCACGCTGGAAGCCACGCAAGGCGGCACGTTTGATCCAGCCTCCAGCAACAAGATGATCGGCTTCCGTGGTGTTGATATGCGCCTGGCGATTAACTTCCAGCCGGGCGATAACGCCAACCCGGACGCGGCGATTGCGGGGCACACCTTCACACTGGCGGCCAAACCCGACTCCATTTCTGGTTCGCGCAGCCCAGGCAACAGCTCTTCGTCGCAGGTCACCAATGCCTCCATCGCCGATGCTACGGCTTACAACAGTGCCTTTCCGGGTGGCGGCGCCATTCTGAAGTTCACCAGCGCCACTGACTTTGAACTGTATGCGCAGCCGCTTACCGCCAACAGCAAACCGGTGTCGACCGGTACGCTCAGTGGCACCACCGCCACGGCGGCAGGGGTGACCTTTGACCTGGCCGGTGCGCCCGCAACAGGTGATCAGTTCTCCATTCAGGTCGATACCCATCAGACCCAGAACATCCTCGACACTATTGGTCAGTTGCGCACGGCATTGGCCTTGCCAGTCGATAACGATCCGCTGGCCAAGCAGCAATTCCTGGCTGCACTGGATTCGGCTATTGGTAACGTTGCCAGTGGCTTGAATCAGGTTTCTTCGGCCATAAGTGACATTGGCGCCCGCGGTGCGGCACTGGATGTTCAGGCTGAAACCAATGAAAGCCTGAAGATGGCCAACACCAAGACTCAGAGCTCGATACGTGATGCAGACCCGGCTGAAGTGCTGATTCGTCTGAACTTGCAGCAGACCATGCTGCAGGCCTCTCAGCTCGCGTTCAGCAAGATATCGTCGTTGAGCCTGTTCAATCAGCTCTGAGTTTCCTGGTCCTGAGGGGCCGGGATTTGTTCCTGCTTCTAGGGCGCCTCGCCAGGTAATGGCTGGCGCCCTTTGTTTGAGAGTGTTCCGCCGTGATTACAGCCCCCCTCGTCAGCATCGTTATCCCAGCCTTCAGCGCGCGCTTTTTCTCCATGACCTTGCGGAGCGCCTTGGGCCAGACCTACGAAAACCTTGAAATCGTTGTCTGTGATGACAGTCGTGATGAGGATATCGAGCAGATCACCGGTTCCCTTGAGGGGCAGGGCAACGCCCGTATTCGGTACTTGCGCAACCCAAAACGGCTCGGTTTCCAGCGCAATTTATTGCGCTGTGTCGAGGAGGCGCAAGGCGAGTACATCAAGGTTCTCTGTGACGATGACCGACTGTTTGCCCGGTGTATCGAACTGCAAGCACAGGTGCTCATCCAGCATCCTGAGGTCAATCTTGTTCAAGCCTATCGCTTGCAGGTCGATACCGATGATTTTGTGTTGCCTGTGCGAGGTGACAATTGCCCGTTTACCTCGATTGATTCAGTGTTCAAGGGCGAAGACCTGCTGACCGTTCTCGATGTATTGGATGTCAATTTTCTGGGCAACTTCTCATCTTCCCTGATGCGAACCCAGGATGTTCAAGAGATGCTACGGGCGTTGACTACAACAGGTGTAGGCTTTGTCACATTGATCGAGCAAGCGCTGTTCATGTGCCTATTGCGTCGAGGCAATATGACGCTGCTAACCCATGTACTGAGTGTTGAGCGGCTGCACCCGGAGCGCCTGAGCAAGCAGCCTGAAATCATCCGAGCTGCAAAAAGCGAGCGGAACTGGTTGCGTCAGATGCTAGCCGCCCGCACTTGTGACGATGCGCCTGTCCGTGGTTGGGTTCGCTATGTCGAGCTGGCCGATGCCAATGAGTCAGGTCGCGACTGGAAAGAGTTATACCTGGTACGTGCGCTGAGTAACTGGCACACCGTGATTCAGGGGCGTGTGGGGAGCAATTGTGAAAGTTATGCCGAGTTTTACCGCCAATGGCTTGCGGCACGACGGTTCTCGGAAGTTCAGCGGCGGATGGTGTGCGAGCAGGTGTTCAAATGGCCTTCGCAGCCGAAAATCGTTCCGGTTATTGTCGACCCAGAGCAGGATAAGGCTGCACTGAAGGTCACGCTCGATAGCCTGGCCGCTCAACTTTACGCGCCGACGGCGGTGTTGTTGCTTTCCAATGCCGAGTGTGTGGTCGAGCCGCATGTTGTGCATTTGCCGCTCGCTGAGAACTGGGCGGCGCAGGTCAACAGTGCGATGCCGGCGCTGGAAGGGGTGGACTGGATCTACCTGCTGCGGGCTGGTGACCGGTTGAGTGAGTCGGCGTTGCTGCTGCTTGCCGAGCGCATTGCTGCAACACCCGGTATGCGTTGCGCCTACAGCGATGAAGGTGCCGTGTGGGACGGCGAGTCCTGTGACCCGGTGTTCAAGCCCGACTTCAACCTCGATTTGATGCGCGCCTACCCCTATGTGGGTCGAACCTTGGCGTTCCAGCGCCAACAGGTGCTTGCCCTGGGTGGTTTCGAGTCGTCACTGGGTGAGCTTGCGCCCCATGACATGGTCTGGCGTATTGCAGAGTCCAGTGGCCTGTCTGCAATCGAGCATATTGCCGAGATTCAGGTGGAGTCTGCATTCTCCTACACCCAGTGGCTGTCGTTGCCATCGGTGATCGAGCAGAGCAGTGCGCTACTCGCTGCGCACTTGAACCGATTGGGGGTCGAGTATCGGATTCATCATGACGCGTTGCCATTGCTCAATCGCGTTGAGTACCTGCATGCGGAACAGCCGCTGGTCTCGCTCATCATCGTCGCGGGTGATGACGTATCAGCCATTCAGCGCTGTGTTGAGGGGGTGCTGGAGAGCACCACATACAGCCAATACGAGCTGCTGATTGTCGGCAGGCCGGAATGCAATGCTGGCATGCGTGACTGGCTCGACGCGATGGCGCAGATGGGCGGTGGCCTCTTGCGCGTGCTGGAGGCACCGCAAGGTGCTGGTGTAGCGGCCATCAACAACCTTGCTGCCGAGCAGGCGCGGGGCGAGTACTTGCTGTTCTTTGCAGCTGATAACCTGGTTTGTCAGGCTCAATGGCTGGCTGAGCTGCTTAACCACGCGCAGCGACCGGAAGTGGGTGTCGTTGGCGCACGCCTCGTTGATCCCAAGGGTAAGGTTGCCAATACCGGCGTCATCCTCGGCTTGGGTGGTGCGGCGGGGCCTGCATTTGCTGGCGAGCTTTCGGATGCGCGGGGGTACATGCAGCGTCTTCAGGTGGCTCAGAACTGGAGTGCGGTGAGCGGAAGTTGCCTGATGATACGCACTCAGGTTTTCAAGGATCTGGGTGGTTTCGATGAGGCGACGTTTGCCCAGAGCCTGGCCGACATTGATTTGTGTTTGCGGGTCGGCCAGGCGGGTTACCTCGTGGTCGGAACGCCCTATGCAACCGTCGTTCAGACGCGTGAAGACAAGCCGTGCTACTTGGGGGAGGTGGCTGGAAAGCCAGAGCAGGAAGCGCTGATCCAGCGCTGGCTACCCAGTGTAATCCGTGACCCAGCCTACAACCCTAGCCTGAGTCTGACCCGTTCGGCGTTTACGTTGGAGCCCAGCTTGCGTGACAGTTGGAACCCTCTGGTTCTGCGCACGCTGCCTTCCATTCTGGCGTTGCCGGTCAACAACACCGCAGTGGGTCATTATCGTGTGAATCAGCCGCTGCGTGAGCTTGAAGCCGCAGGGCGTGTGTTCGGGCGAATCAGCTTTGAGGTCCCGCCTTCGGTCGAAATCGCGCGGATGAATCCGGATGTGGTGATCATCCAGCTTCGCCACTCCTCGGAAAGTGTCAATGACATCGAGCGGGTCAAGAATATCGCTTCGGCACGCCGGATCTACGAGATCGACGACTACGTCCTGGAGGCGCCGAAGAAAAATATCCATGCGCGTAACAAACCGCGTGATACTGAGCAGCATCTGCGCCGAGGCATAGGTTTGTGTGATCGCGTCGTGGTCACCACGGACGCCCTGGCCAATGCACTTTCCAGTATGCACCGAGATATTCGCGTGGTGCCGAACATGCTGGCGCCGCATTTGTGGCTGGGCCTGAACAGCAAGCGTGGCACGTCGAACAAGCCACGGGTGGGTTGGGGGGGGGGTACCAGCCATAGCGGCGACCTGGAAATCATTGCCGAGGTGGTCCGCGAGCTGGCCAATGAGGTGGAGTGGGTGTTCTTTGGCATGTGCCCGGAGAACCTTAAGCCCTACATCCATGAGTATCATCCCGTCGTTTCGTTGGAAAACTACCCAGCGAAGCTGGCCAGCCTGGACCTGGACCTGGCCCTGGCACCGTTGGAGTTCCATATCTTCAACGACTGCAAGAGCAACCTGCGTCTGCTGGAGTATGGCGCCTGTGGTTATCCGGTGGTCTGTACCGATACCGAGGCCTACCGGGGATACTTGCCTTGCACACGGGTTCGCAGCAACTCTACCCAGGAGTGGCTGCAGGCGATCCGTATGCACCTGGCTGACCCGGCCGCCAGCTATCGCATGGGCGATGAGTTGCGTGAAGCGGTGCTGCGCGACTTTGTATTGCGTGCGGACAACCTGCAGCACTGGGTGTGGGGCTGGTTGGCCGACTGATCCTGCACACCTTCCCTGTAGCGGCGCTGCAAGCGCGCCGCTGACACCTGCCGCGTACTTGGCGCACTTCCTGCAAGTCCTCCTTCATATCGCCATAAATCCTTCACTCTGGCCTGGATGGGCCGTGCGAAGAACATGAGGAAACCGATGAAGGCAGTCATTTTGGCGGGTGGTCTCGGCACGCGGATCAGCGAAGAGTCGCACCTCAAACCTAAACCGATGATCGAGATCGGTGGTAAGCCAATTCTTTGGCACATCATGAAGCAGTACTCTGCGCACGGCATTCACGACTTCGTGATTTGCCTGGGCTACAAGGGTTATGCGATCAAGGATTTTTTCGCCAACTACTTTCTGCACACCTCCGATGTCACCTTCGACATGCGCAACAACCGCATGGACGTTCATCAGAACTACAGCGAGCCGTGGCGCGTTACGCTGGTGGACACCGGCGAGGAGACAATGACCGGTGGCCGTTTGCGCCGTGCCGGGCGTTACCTTGAGGACGAACAAGCCTTCTGCTTTACCTACGGCGATGGTGTCTCTGACCTGAACATCGGTGCGCTGGTCGATTTCCACCTGTCCCATGGCAAGCTGGCAACCGTGACCGCTGTTCAGCCGCCAGGTCGTTATGGCGCGTTGCAGCGCGAGGGCAATCAAGTGCTGGGTTTCACTGAGAAACCGCGTGGCGATGGCGGCTGGATCAATGGCGGGTTCTTCGTTCTATCCCCCAAGGTACTGCCTTACATTGCGGGTGATGCAACCTCCTGGGAAGCCGAACCCCTCAGTCGCCTGGCCAGTGAAGGGCAACTGCATGCTTTCCAGCATGATGGTTTCTGGCAGCCGATGGATACACTGCGTGACAAGAATCACCTGGAGCACCTCTGGCAGAGCGGGGAGGCCCCATGGAAACAATGGGACTAAGCCGTGCGTTCTGGGAAGGTAAGCGTGTGCTGCTTACCGGCCACACGGGTTTCAAAGGCAGCTGGTTGACGCTTTGGTTACAGAGCATGGGTGCCCAGGTCACAGGCTTTGCCCTTGACCCGGCCACCGAGCCCAGCCTGTTTGCGCTGGCAAGGGTGGCCGAGGGGATTGATGATCGCCGTGGCGATGTGCGCGATCTGGGCGTGCTGCTGGAGCTGCTGGCCGAAGTACAGCCCGAGATCGTCTTGCACTTGGCGGCACAGCCCCTGGTGCGTGAAAGTTACCGCGATCCGTTGGGTACGTACTCAAGCAATGTCATGGGTACCCTGAATCTGCTGGAAGCGATTCGGCAGGTCGGTGGCGTACGTGCATGCGTGCTGGTGACCACCGACAAGGTCTATGCCAATCGGGAGTGGTTGTGGCCCTATCGTGAAGATGAAGCGTTGGGGGGGCATGACCCCTACAGCAGCAGCAAGGCGTGTTGCGAGATTCTGGCGCAGTCCTATGGGGCATCATTCTTCAATCCACAGCAGTATGCCGAGCATGGCTTGGCCCTGGCGACCGCGCGTGCCGGGAACGTGTTGGGTGGTGGCGATTTTTCTGCCGAGCGCCTGATCCCGGACGTGCTCAAGGCCTGGTCGGCCGATGAACCGGTGACGCTGCGTTATCCCAAGGCCGTCAGGCCCTGGCAGCACGCGCTGGAGCCCCTGGCGGGTTACCTGCAATTGGCGGCTGCGCTTTATGAGCAGGGGCCGGTGTTTGCCGGCGCGTGGAACTTTGGGCCTGATGACGCCGACATGTGCAGTGTGGGTGAGGTGATTGCCTCGCTTGCCAGTCAGTGGCCACAGGCGCCGGGTTTGCGCGTTGAGCCCAGCGACATGCACGAAGCCGGCCTGCTGCGCCTGGACAGCAGCCGCGCTCGGCAGTTGCTTGGTTGGCAGCCACGCTGGTCGTTGCAGCAGTGCCTGGAGCAGACCGTGGGTTGGCATATGGCCTGGCAGGCGGGCAAGGACATGCGTGCGGTAACGCTTTATCAACTGAACCTTTACAAGGACTGGTCATGAGTGACTTTGATCTGCAGCCGCTAGCGCTTGAAGGGCTTTGCCTGATCCAGCAAAAAGTCTTCCATGACCATCGTGGCCGCTTCGCCCGCTTGTTTTGCCAGAGCCGGCTCAGTGTGCAGGGCCGATCCTTCGAGATTCGCCAGATCAACCATTCACGTACCCTCGGCAAGGGCAGTGTGCGTGGTCTGCATTACCAGCAGGCGGGCTACGCCGAAGCGAAATTGATCACCTGTGTGCGTGGTGCTATCTGGGATGTGGCTGTCGATCTGCGCCCTGATTCGCCAACGTTCCTCCAATGGCATGCTGAGGAGCTGGTCGCCGACGATGGTCGGAGCCTGTTGATTCCAGCGGGTTTTGCCCATGGTTTTCAGGCACTCAGTGATGAGGCTGAAGTGCTCTACTTCACGGATGCCGACTATGCGCCAGCGCATGAGGCCGGGTTGTTGGTGAGTGATCCTGCTTTGGCTATTTCCTGGCCGTTGCCCGTGTGCAATCTCTCCGCCAAGGATGCGGTGCATCCGTTGCTCGATGCCGATTTTGCGGGTGTGCGCGTGTGAGCCAGCGGCCGATGAAGGTGCTGGTTACCGGCGCTACCGGGTTTGTAGGGCGACATCTGGTCGCTGCCTTGCTGGCTGAAGGCATTGCGGTACGGGCTGTTGCCCGTCGACTTGAACTGGCGCGGGAAATGCCCTGGTTTGATCAGGTCGAGTTCATGGCGGTCGACGTGCATGCCGCAGCGCTGCCAATCGATGCATTGGTCGAGGGGGTGGACGCGGTTGCCCACCTGGCCTGGCCTGGCCTGCCGAACTATCAGGCGCTGTTTCATTTCGAACGCAATTTGCCGGCTGACTACGCCTTTCTCAAGCGTGTCGTCGAGGCGGGGGTGCGGCAGGTTCTGGTGACGGGCACCTGTTTTGAGTACGGCATGCAGAACGGCCAGTTGAGCGAGCACTGCCCAGCGCAACCCAACACGGCCTACGGTCTTGCCAAGCATACCTTGAGGCTGTTCCTGGAACGTTTGCAGGGCGAGCAGCCCTTTACCCTGCAGTGGGCCCGGTTGTTCTATCTGCATGGCCCCGGGCAAGCGCCCAATAGCTTATTGGCCGGCCTGGATCGCGCCATCGATGCCAACGATGAACAATTCAACATGTCGGCGGGTGAGCAGTTGCGTGATTACCTGAGCATCGAAGAAGCCGCCGGGCTGCTGTTGAGTGTGCTGAAACAGCGGACGTTTTCCGGTGTGATCAACTGCTGCAGTGGCAAGCCCGTGTCGGTTCGCACACTGGTCGAGCAGCGGGTTCGCCAGCGCCATTCGGCGATTACCTTGAACCTTGGGTACTACCCCTATTCGCATCATGAACCCATGGCGTTCTGGGGCTCGACCGAGCGTTTGCGAGACCTGACAGGAGAGCGGCATGACGCATGAGCTATACCGGGCGCAAGGCTTGCCCGTTTTGCAGAACCGCACCTTTGCGACGGCCGAAGAGGCGCGCGCCAGCGGATACGCGGACATCGTGCTGGTACAGGATGAGCAGAGCGGTCTGATCTTCAATCAGGCGTTTGATGGCAGCAAGCTGATCTACGATGCGGACTACCAGAACGAGCAGGCGCATTCGACGCAGTTTCAGAAGCACTTGGGGGATGTCGAGCAGATTCTGGCCCGCCACTTCAGTGGGCAGCGCTTGATTGAGGTCGGTTGCGGGAAAGGTTACTTCCTGGAGATGTTGCGCGAGCGGGGCTACACCATCACCGGCGTCGACCCTTCCTACGAGGGCGATAATCCTGATGTGATCAAGGCACCTTTCACGCGTCAGTTGGGGCTGTCCGCCGAGGGTATTGTCTTGCGCCATGTTCTGGAACACATGGCTGATCCGCAGGCATTCCTGAGTGAAATTGCCGCCGCCAACCAGGGTGGAAAAATCTACATCGAAGTACCGTGCTTTGACTGGATTGTCGAGCACCATGCATGGTTCGACGTGTTCTACGAGCACGTCAATTATTTCCGGCTTGACGATCTGCGACGGCTCTTCGGCACGGTTCACGAAACCGGCCATCTGTTTGGCGGGCAATACCTCTATGTCGTCGCCGATCTTGCCAGTTTGCGCGCGCCGCGTACGGGCTCAGCCCTGCTGCAAATGCCGACGGGGTTCACCGCCAGCCTTGAGCGGGCGGTACAGATCATCAAGGACGCTCCCGATCAGCGCGCAGCGATCTGGGGGGCGTCGTCCAAGGGGGTTATCTATTCGCTGTTCCTGCAGCGCGCTGGCGTCGCGGTGGACCATGTGGTCGACATCAACCCGGCCAAGCAGGGGCGTTACCTGCCGCTCAGTGGTTTGCGCGTTTCATCGCCGCAAGAGGTGCTGGACAGCCTCCCAGATGGCGCAAACCTGTTTGTAATGAACTCGAACTACCTCGAAGAAATCAAGCGCATGACCGATGAGCGCTATGTCTACCACGCTGTAGACAGCGCCTCGTTTCAATGACAATCAGTGAGACCCTACATGACTGACAATAACGTACATCAGGCTTTTGAGGCTGAGTGCAAGGCTGAGATCGATGCCCAGGGCCAGAACGAAACGCTAAAAGGTCTGGCTCGCGACTTTTTCAATGAATCGGCCCGGCATAAGTACAGTTATCACTTCTCGTGGATGGGGCGTCCCATCATTCAATTGCCTCAGGACATGATGGCAATGCAGGAGCTGATCTGGAACATCAAGCCGGACCTGGTGATCGAGTGCGGTATTGCCCATGGCGGCTCGATTATCTACTACGCCTCGCTGCTGGAGCTGCAAGGGCACGGTGAGGTGCTCGGTATCGACAGGGATATTCGCCCACACAACCGCCAGGCCATCGAAAACCATCCGATGTTCAAGCGTATTCGCATGATCGAGGGGTCCAGCGTTGATTTGGCCGTCGTCGAACAGGTTCGTGCGTTGGCGGCGGGCAAGAAGGTTATCTTGGTACTCGATTCCAACCATACCCATGAGCATGTGCTTGAGGAACTGCGGCTGTATGCACCACTGGTTTCGCTGGGCAGCTACTGCGTCGTGATGGACACGGTGGTTGAAGACATGCCGGCCGATGCTTTTCCTGATCGTCCCTGGGGGCCAGGTGATAACCCGAAGACTGCGGTCTGGGCCTACCTGGAGGAAAACGGCGATTTTGAAATCGATCAGCAAATGAACGACAAATTGCTGATTAGTGTGGCGCCGGACGGCTATCTGCGTCGGGTTCGTTGAATTCTCTGGTCTAAAGCGCACAGGCCCCAGTGGCCGGCAGGAAAGTGATATGCACGTTGAACACATTGCACAAGAAGGCGCAGCGCTGAAAGAGCGTTTTACGCTGGTCATTATCAGTCATGAACGGCCGGCTTTCTTGCGTCGTACGCTGCAGTACTACCAAGGCTTTAGCGGTAAAGTGCTGGTCCTGGATTCTTCGCGCGAGGCGGCAGACGATCTTGTCCAGGATTATCCTGAGGTGGATTATCGCCACCTGCCGGCGTTCAGCTACAAGGGCCTTCAGGATAAGCTGGTCTACGGTGTGGCGCAGGTCAACACGCCTTACATGGCTTTTGCTGCCGACGACGATTTCCTCCTGCACGATGCGTTGGCTGAATCCGTAGCCTTCCTTGAGGCAAATCCCGAGTATGGGTTATGCCATGGCTACGGCATGATGTACCTGGCGCGTGGCACCGAGGTGAACTTCTATCGCCGAGACAAGCGGGTTTGTGAAGACTACAACTCTGATCTTTCCGAAGAGCGGGTGCTGGACTTCCTCGGGCAGTTCTTGCCGCCATTTTATGCGGTGACGCGCACCGACCTGCTGCAGCAGTGGTATGCCGTGCTGCCGGCCAATACCAGTTTTGAATGGCAGGAAATTGGTCACGCGTTCTACCTGCTTGCCTGTGCCAAGGCCAGGATCCTGCCCATTCCCTATGCTGTGCGAGAGGTCAACTACGGTGGCTCGGAGCACAACACCAATGTCTTGACCGTATTGACCTACACCGACTCCAAGTCCGTGGCCGAGCGTGAGGCGTTTGCTCAGTTCCTGGCGTCGACGCCAATGGGCTTTCGCAACAAGACACCTGATCAGATCAAGCACATCGCGTTGATGAGCTTTACCGCAATGGCCCGTGGCTTGCAAAGCGGGCGGGCGCTGGAAGCCTGCATGATCGTTCGCTCCGAGTGGTCGCAGCCGGGGGCTGAGCCTGTGCGCTTCTTTGGCGAGAAACAATTCGTCGAGATGCCGTTCTATAACAAGACGATGTTCGATCTGCTTGCACGTATCGAGTTCCTGATTCACGCCATGCCGGCGGGTCGCTTGCAGCTTCAGGAGCTGGAGCCGATCTTGCTGCGTCAATCGGAACTGATGCAGGTTCATGCCAACGACACCGAGCGCACGATCAAGAGTCGCTTGTGGGAAGCCTTGGGGTTGAGCCCGTTCAACCGTACGGTGGTAGAGCGTTTGTTGAAGTCGCTGCGTGCCACTGGCGATGATGAAGAGGTTGCCCCGCTTCAAGGCTGGTTTGAGCGTTTGTGCAGCGTGCCCGCGTATGATCGCAAGATACTGCTCGACAGTATGGCGTCCGGGCGTTTGCTGAACTGGCTGGAAGCGCGCAATCCAACAGCTGTCCAGGTTCGTCTGGCCAATAAGCGTCTGGCTCGTCATGCCGGTGGTCCGACCTTCGGCATTCTGCTGTTGGACCTGGATGCCGACATGTTCAAGCTGCAGGCGACCTTCGACAGCTTGATGGCGGGCCATTACAAGGCTTTCAAGATTGTGGTGCTGACCACGGGCGATTTGCCCGCCAACACGACACCGGAGCAGACCGTACACTTCGTCAAGGTCACTGCAGAGGATCATGTCGACAAACTCAATCGTGCGCTGACTACCCTCGGCACCGACTGGGTGATTCTTGTCGAGGCTGGCGACTGTTTCACGGCAGGTGGTTTGCTGCGCGCCAGCCTGGAGTTGCTGGAGGCCGATGGTTGCCGTGCGGTGGCAATGGATGAGGTGATGCGTCAGGCCGACGGTACCCTGGTAGAGGTTTTACGCCCAGGCGCCAGTCTCGACATGTTGCAGAGTGTTCCGGGTCTGATGGCGCGGCATTGGCTGGTGCGTCGCGAGTTGTTGCTTGAGGTGGGCGGTTACGATGCTGAGTTTGCCCGGGCACTGGAATTCGACCTGTTGCTCCGCCTGATCGGGCAGGGTGGACTGGCTGGGTTGGCTCACTTGGCCGAGCCGCTGTTGATCGGTCAGGCGCGCGTGCTCGAGTCCAATGAGCATGAGCGTGCAAGCCTGACGCGACAGGTAATACAGCGCGGCTATCCGGGGCAGGTCAGTTCGGCAAAGCCGGGTACTTACCAGATCGACTATCGTCATGAAGCACGCCCACTCGTGTCGATTGTGCTTTATTGCCAGGACAACATGGAGCAACTGCAGCCTTGTCTGGTGAGCGTGCTGCAGCGTACCCGTTACCGGAATCACGAGATTGTCATTGCCGATAACAACAGCCAGTCGCCGCAATTGCTGGCGTGGTTGTCTAGCCTGAGCGCAGGTGGCGATCGTATTCGGGTGGTACGTAGCGAACAGACCATCAGCCCGTCGGCGATGACCAACCTGGCCTGTCAGCAGGCGATCGGGGAATATCTGGTGTTGCTGGCCAGTGATGGCGAAGTGGTAAACGCCAACTGGCTGGAAAGCCTGCTTAACCAGGCGCAGCGTCCAGAGGTTGGTATCGTGGGTGGCAAGCTGCTCGACCGGGCGGGTACGGTCACTCAGGCTGGCCTGGTGCTGGGCTTTGGGGCAGGCGTTGCGCCGGCTCTGGCAGGTGAGGGCAAGGACGCGGCTGGCTATATGCAGCGGCTGCATGTCGAGCATAACGTTTCGGCCCTGTCTGCCGCGTGCCTGATGATCCGCAAGGAACTGTATCTGGCACTGGAAGGCCTCGATGAAGTCGATTTCATGACCCATTACGCCGATGTCGACCTGTGCTTGAAATCCGCTCAGGCGGGTTACCTGACGGTATGGACGCCTCAGGTGCAAGTGATTCATCACGGCGCTGTCGGGCATGAGGAAGCGGCTTTGCAGGCGTTGCGTGAGAAGTGGCCGGGCTATCTGGAAAACGATCCGGCCTATAACGCGAGCCATGCGCGCACGGGCAGAACCTTTGGCCTGGGTGCTCCAACGGCTGTGGAGTGGGAGGTGCTGGTCGGTTAATCGCCCGGTACGCCACTAATCAAAAGCCACGAGCGCCTAGGGGTGTTCGTGGCTTTTTTTATAGGGGCAGGTGTGGCCTGGGCTGCCTTGCACGGAGCTATCCGCACTGCGTAAGAGGAGGGACGATGCAAGGCTGCTACCCCCAATAGAGCACTCAGCCGCTCTGTAGTGAGTGAGAGGGCTGCACGTCTATGCCATCAAGTAGCGCTTCTACTAATCCAAGTGCCATCTCAATGCTGGTACGTGTGGACCAGAGCACGCTGAGGGTTTGGTTGTCGACCACCTCACAGGCTTTTGCGTTGGTGGCGTAGGCGGAACGCAGAAGAATGGACAGGTGTATCAGCGCATCTTCTGCATTGATGCCGGGGCGAACGCTGAATAGCGGGTCATGGCTGCCTTCGCAAGAGCCGAAAGTGGCGCTGGCGGTTCTTTGCAAGGTGCAGGTGGGTGGAGGGTCAGGGACGACTTTGTGCATGGTGAACTCCTTTTGCAATGGAGCTGCCAGTTATCGCCGCGAAACGATAGGGTGGCAGCTGTGCGCGGGTTCGCGGACCGAGGCAAAAGGAACTCGGCAGACCCGAAGGTCTCCCACGCACAGCCGCCATTACACAGAAAACGGGCACAAAAAAAGCGCCTGGAATTGTGTTGGTGGGGCGCTGTAGCGCCTTTTGCTATACGGGCCGCGACGCCCGGTCACTGAATTTGCAGTGACCGGGCGAAGGTTAGCGAGGTTGGGAAGGGTATTCAAGTGAAGGATCGGAAGGATTCAAGGTGGCTGACTTTAGCGACTGAATCTCGATAGAACGGAAAAGCATTGCCGGCAATTTCGGCTTTTTCGATGTGTAATCCATTGGTCTGGGTGTTGTTGGCTTGTCAGCAATTCGGCAAATTAAGCGTGACCTGCGAGTCATATCGCGCATCTTCACTGTATATTGTCAGGACCGGGAATCGCCCTGCCATCCGGTATGTGCCTGCCAGGCCTCCCTGGCAGCCTGCTTCGCCGCGTTTTTGGGTGGCAAACATCCCTGATTGTCGGTGCCTCTCCACTGTGCGAGCGGCGGGTATTCAGTTGTTAATTAATGGGAAGCCATATGATTGGCATTAAAAGCATCGCCAGTTACGTGCCGGCCGCTGGCGTGGACAACTACGCTCAAGGCGCAAAATTCGAAAAGGATGAAGCTTTCATCCTGGGCAAGATCGGTTCCGCTTTCCTGCCACGCAAAGATGTCGCTCAGGAAACCTCGGACCTCTGTGTAGAAGCTGTCAATGCCTTGTTTGCGGCCAACCCGCAGCTTTCGCGTGAATCCATCGATGCGTTGATTGTCGTTACTCAGAATGGTGACGAAGAAGGCTTGCCGCATACCGCTGCCATCGTTCAGGACAAGCTGGGCCTGCCGACTCATGTGGCTGCGTTTGATATCTCGCTGGGCTGCTCGGGCTACGTCTATGGTATCTACGCGCTCAAGGGCTTCATGGAAGCCACAGGCCTGAAGAACGGCCTGCTGATCACGGCTGACCCTTATTCGAAGATCGTCGATCCGGAAGACCGCAATACCACCATGCTGTTTGGTGATGCGGCCACTGCTACCTGGATGGGCGAAGATGCACCGTGGCAGTTGGGTAAAGCCAAGTTCGGTACCGACGGTTCTGGTGCAGCACACCTGAAGGTCACTGATGGTGTATTTTTCATGAACGGCCGTCAGGTGTTCAACTTTGCCTTGCTCAAGGTCCCGGCCCACCTGCATGAATTGCTGGGTGAAAGCGGCCTGCAGCCGGCAGATATCGATGCGTTCTGTATCCATCAGGGCAGCGCGGCCATCGTGGATGCGGTTGCACGACGTTTCGAGGACGACCCGGAGAAGTTCATCAAAGACATGGTCGAGACGGGTAATACCGTGTCGTCGAGCATTCCGCTGTTGCTGGAAAAGCACGTGCTTGAGTCGAATTTCAAGCGTGTGGCGTTGAGTGGCTTTGGTGTTGGCCTGTCCTGGGGATCGGCGATCATCCAGCGTGCGGACTAAGCACAGCGACTGATGACGAACCCCCCGCTTTTTAGCGGGGGTTCGTTTTTTCAGGGCGTTCTTTTTCGGGTTCCAGGTTTACTGGCGCAGGCTTGCCAGCGATGCAGGTGCTGCATGCTTGCGAGCGCTTCACAGGGCGTTGGGTGGTGTGAGGGGGGGTAGGGCGGCGCTGTTTTTATGGCGTCAAACCCTTGATTTCATTGGGCTGGCACGATGCCAGTAAAAATTTTCAAAAAATCCCTAAAGCAACGTGCCTTGACGACGATAACTATTACGAAGGTTCTCTAGGCCAAACCCGGCGGTTGCCAAGGCCGGAAGCCGCAGTATCCCACAAACGAGGAATTCGTCATGGCATTAACCGTAAACACCAACGTTGCGTCGCTGACAGTTCAGAAGAACCTGAGCAGGGCCTCTGATGCACTTAGCAACTCGATGACTCGTCTGTCTTCCGGCCTGAAAATCAACAGCGCTAAAGATGACGCTGCCGGCCTGCAGATCGCTACCCGTATGACCTCGCAGATCCGCGGTCAGACCATGGCAATCAAAAACGCCAACGACGGTATCTCCATCGCCCAGACCGCTGAAGGCGCGATGCAAGAGCAGACCAACATTCTGCAGCGTATGCGTGAACTGGCTATTCAGTCGCGAAACGACACTAACAGCACCACTGACCGTGCAGCGCTGAACAAAGAGTTCGCGGCAATGTCCGACGAACTGACTCGTATCGCAAGCAGCACCCAGCTCAACGGCAAGAACCTGCTGAACGGTAACGCTGGTACAATGACTTTCCAGGTTGGTTCCAACAATGGCGTTTCGGACCAGATCTCCATCACCCTGAGCGACTCGATGGGTGCAGTGAAGCTGGGCGTTGACTCCGACGCTGTTGCTATCACTGGTTCGGATAGTACTACTGCAGAGGCAAGCTTCCAGAAAGCGATCACTGCAATCGACACTGCCCTGCAAACCATCAACACCACTCGTGCTGACCTCGGTGCTGCACAGAACCGTCTGAGCAGCACCATCAACAACCTGCAGAACATCAACGAAAACGCCTCCGCTGCACTTGGTCGCGTACAGGACACTGACTTCGCTGCCGAGACTGCTCAGTTGACCAAGCAGCAAACTCTGCAACAAGCGTCGACTTCGGTTCTGGCTCAAGCCAACCAGTTGCCATCTGCCGTGCTGAAACTGCTTCAGTAATCACCTGATGGTTATCGGCGGGGGAGTGCGTTCATGGCGTTCCCCCGCCTTTTGCATTAAGAGGTGACAGACATGGATATGAGCGTGAAGCTGAACCAGTCTTACCCGGCAGTGCGACCCACCGAGCAGGTCGCCGAAAAAGCCACGGCAAAACAAAGTGAGCCGTCGCGGGATACAGCCGACAAGGGTGTGCCCGATACTGAAAAGGTGAAGAGTGCTGTCAAGGAAATCGAAAAATTCCTGGCCTCGAACCGACGAAATCTCGAATTCTCCACGGACGAAGAATCCGGCAAGATTGTGGTCAAAGTCATCGCTAGCGAGACCGGTGAGCTGGTGCGCCAGATTCCATCGGAAGAAGTCTTGAAGATTGCTAACAGCCTCAGCGATGTAAATAGCCTGCTGTTCAACGCGAAGGCCTGAACTGGCAGACTTACCATGTGTTCGCTAGTCTCGCTGGGCTAGGGAAGCGCGAAACCTAGAGGGATTAACAATGGCAAGTCCAATTACCTCCACTACGGGCATGGGCTCGGGGCTGAACATCGGTTCGATCGTCGAGGCACTGGTTAACTCCGACACGGCCGCCAAGCAGGCCCAGATCACCCGTCAGACGACCAACAACAAGGCCTACATCTCCGGTGTCGGTGCGCTCAAGAGTGCGCTGGCGGCTTATCAGGCTTCCATGAAGAAGCTTAACGATAGCGCTGCACCTTCATTCAATGCCTATGCTGCTAGCTCCGCCAATGAGAATGTTCTCAAGGCTACGGCAAGCAACACTGCAGTTCCCGGTACCTATGAAGTCAACGTCTCCCAATTGGCGACGGGTTCCAAGGTGGCCAGCAGGTTGTTTGCCACCGCTGACGGTGGCGCTGCGACCCCTATTCCCAAGGGCGACCTGGCCATTGAGCAGAACGGCAAGACCTATACGGTAAGCATCGGTGATGGCGCCACGCTGCAAAGCGTGCGCGACTCGATCAACGACGCCCTTGCAGTGAACGGCATCAGTGCGAACATCATCAATGAATCTGGCGGTGCGCGCCTGGTGCTGGGTTCGACGACTACCGGTGCTGGTTCCGATATCAAGGTGATAGGGGGGGCTACGGGCATTAGTATCGATGGTACCAAGCCCATGGCTACCAATGGTTCCGGTTACATTAGTGCGCTTGCTCAGGACGCGAAACTGACCATTGACGGTCTGGCTGTCACGAGCAAATCCAATACCGTCGAGAATGCTATCAGTGGTATTACGCTTGATCTCGTTGCAGTGAGCTCGGGCGCGGCTACCACTAAGGTAACAGTCGGTGCCAACAATGACGGGCTGAAAGCTTCGGTGCAGCAGTTCGTCGATGCCTACAATACGATGGTCAAGGCGGTCAATGCGCTGACAGCGACCAGTACGGATGCAAATGGCAATACGGTGCTTGGTTCGCTGACTGGGGATGCAACTACGCGTTCGCTGTTGGCGGATATTCGTAGTGAGTTGGCAACCATTGGTTCAGGTGATCGCCTGACATCGCTAAGCCAGTTGGGTATTAATACGCAAAAAGACGGCACGCTTGAGTTCAATGGCACCAAGTTCACCGCTGCCATGAATGACAAGAAACTGGGCAATGAGGTCCAGGAGCTGTTCACGGGCACCAATGGTGTCTTTGAGCGGATGAACAAAGCGATTGAGCCCTACATCAAGACTGATGGTGTTCTGACTTCGCGTGCCAATAATCTGAATGCGCTGCAGAAGCGGCTTGATCAGCAGCAAGAAGACCTTGATCGTCGTGTCGAACTGCTCACAGCTTCGCTGACCAAGAAGTACATCGCTATGGATACCGTGGTGGGTAAGCTGAAGGCGCAGGCTAATAGCATCACCTCGATCTTTGAGGCGATCACTGCGCAGCAACGGAATTCCTGATCGATTGGCGGTGCCAAAAGCCCGGCGTCACCCTTTGGGTGCGCCGGGCTTTGTACATGGTGGCTAAAGTTTTTTGACGCGCTGTCGATACAGCCGTTATATGAATCCTTTTGTGTGACGAGGTAGAACATGAACCCTATGTTGGCCCTTCGGCAATACCAGAAAGTTAACGGTCAGGCGCAGACCTCCGAGGCTAGCCCGCACCGCTTGGTGCAAATGCTGATGCAGGGCGGCCTGGACCGTATTGCTCAGGCCAAGGGCGCCATGGCGCGCAATGATATCGCCCAGAAAGGCATCCTGATCGGCAAGGTCATCGGTATCGTCGGCGGCTTGCGCGAGGGGCTGGATCTGGAAAATCATGCTGATTCATTGGCGGACCTGGACAGCCTGTATGCCTACATGAGTAAGCGTCTGGTCGAAGCCAATGTGCAGAACGATCCGGAAATTCTCAACGAGGTAGCTCGTTTGCTGATTACCGTCAAGGAAGGCTGGGACGCAATTGGCGAATAATTCGCTTGCGCCGAGGAGGTTGTGATGAGCGCCGTGCTCGAGCGTATTGAACAAACCCGTGACGCACTACTGGGAGCATTGGCCAATCGTGACTGGGATGCGATCAGTGATCTGGATGTGAATTGCCGCCTCTGCGTCGATGATGTGCTGGGTGAGCCCGAGCTGGATGAGGCGGTGTTGCGCGTCAAGCTTGAGGAGTTGCTCGGTGTCTATCGGCAATTAATTGAGGTTGCAAGTGGTGAGCGTCAAACAATAGTCGATGAATTGGCACAGATCCGACAAGCCAAAAACGCGGCAAAGGTATACCATCTGTTTACCTGACGCTGGCCGATTCGAAAAAGAAGTGCGCCATAAATTTGACTATGTGCGACTTTTTGACTTAACTAGTGGCTGTTTTCTAAATGTTGACGTCCAAGCACTGACGGTTCAGTCGGAATGATGTCGAGCAAGCCCTGAGCGTGGGGCGCTGAGTTGACTAGGGAAGTTGCTATTGCATGTGGCGTGAAACCAAAATTCTCCTGATCGATGACGACAGTGTTCGCCGCCGCGATTTAGCGGTGGTCCTGAATTTTCTCGGCGAAGACAATTTATCCTGCTCAAGCCATGACTGGCAGCAGGTCGTCGAGTCGTTGTCATCCAGTCGTGAAGTACTTTGCGTCCTGATTGGTGCTGTGAATGCTCCGGCAAGTCTTTCGGGCTTGCTTAAGACCGTGGCAGCCTGGGATGAGTTCCTTCCTGTGTTGCTTTTGGGCGAAATTTCTTCTGCCGATCTGCCAGATGAGTTGCGCCGCCGCGTGCTGTCCAGCCTTGAAATGCCGCCCAGCTACAGCAAGTTGCTGGATTCCCTGCACCGTGCGCAGGTCTATCGCGAGATGTACGATGCTGCCCGTGAGCGTGGTCGGCAGCGTGAGCCGAACCTGTTTCGCAGCCTGGTCGGCACCAGTCGTGCCATCCAGCATGTGCGGCAGATGATGCAGCAGGTGGCTGATACCGACGCCAGTGTGTTGATCCTGGGTGAGTCGGGCACTGGCAAGGAAGTGGTTGCGCGCAACCTTCATTACCATTCCAAGCGCCGCGAAGCGCCGTTCGTGCCAGTGAACTGTGGTGCGATTCCGGCAGAGCTGCTGGAAAGCGAATTGTTCGGCCATGAGAAGGGCGCCTTCACCGGTGCAATCACCAGCCGTGCCGGGCGTTTCGAGTTGGCCAATGGCGGCACCCTGTTCCTTGATGAAATTGGCGACATGCCGCTGCCGATGCAGGTCAAGCTGCTGCGGGTGCTGCAGGAGCGAACCTTCGAGCGTGTGGGCAGCAACAAAACCCAGAGCATTGATGTGCGTATCATCGCCGCGACCCACAAAAACCTCGAGAGCATGATCGAGGTGGGGTCCTTCCGTGAGGACCTGTATTACCGGCTTAACGTTTTCCCCATCGAAATGGCTCCCCTGCGAGAGCGGGTTGAAGACATCCCGTTGCTGATGAACGAGTTGATCTCGCGCATGGAGCACGAAAAGCGTGGCTCTATCCGCTTCAATTCGGCTGCGATCATGTCGCTGTGCCGTCATGGCTGGCCGGGCAACGTCCGTGAGCTGGCCAACCTGGTCGAGCGCATGGCGATCATGCACCCATATGGGGTGATCGGGGTCTCCGAGCTGCCTAAGAAGTTCCGCTATGTCGACGATGAGGATGAGCATCTGGTCGACAGTTTGCGCTCTGATCTTGAGGAGCGCGTGGCAATCAACGGTCACACGCCGAACTTCTCCAGTCACGCCATGCTGCCGCCCGAGGGGCTGGATCTCAAGGACTACCTCGGCAGTCTGGAGCAGGGCTTGATCCAGCAGGCGCTTGACGACGCCAGTGGTGTGGTGGCGCGTGCTGCAGAGCGTTTGCGTATCCGGCGTACCACGTTGGTCGAGAAAATGCGCAAGTACGGCATGAGTCGACGTGAGGGCGATGAGCAGGCAGAAGATTGACACCTGCCGGGCGGCGGCGGAAGTCGAAGTGCTACTGTCGCCGCCAATATCCTTATCCTTTGCAGGGCTGTAGTGCCCGTCGCCGTTGGTTCTCGCTGGTGTTTGCAGGTAGCGTGGCTGTGCCGTGAAAAGTATCCGGCACGGCTATTGCTATATCGCTGGCAACATACCGTTTTATGACGGTCAGCCACGCGAGAGTGCACGATGCCCCACGCCGCTACCATCTCCAGTCTCCCTGAGCTGAAGGGAGCGAACACTTGTGAGCAGGAAAGTCGTAACGGGCTTGAGCAGGCCTTTGCCCTGTTCGACCAGATGTCGACGCAGCTCAATCAATCCTACAACCTGCTTGAGGCGCGAGTCACAGAGCTCAAGGGTGAGCTGGCGGTGGTCAGCGCTCAGCGGATGGCTGAACTGGCAGAGAAAGAGCGGTTGGCCAACCGTCTGCAGAATCTTCTGGATTTGCTGCCGGGGGGCGTCATTGTCATCGATGCGTTGGGCCGGGTGCGTGAAGCCAACCCCGCTGCGCGTGAATTGCTGGGTGAGCCGTTGGACGGTGAGTTGTGGCGCCATGTGATCGCGCGCAGCTTTGCACCACGTGAAGATGATGGTCATGAGGTGTCATTGCGCGATGGTCGGCGTCTGTCTATAGCCACTCGATCGCTTGATGCCGAGCCGGGGCAGTTGGTGCTGCTCAATGACCTGACCGAAACCCGCCATCTTCAGGATCAGCTTGCGCGCCATCAGCGTCTGTCGTCGCTGGGGCGAATGGTAGCGTCGCTCGCCCATCAGATTCGCACGCCCTTGTCTGCGGCCTTGCTGTACGCCAGTCACCTGGCGGAGCAGACCTTGCCTGTGGAAACTCAGCAGCGTTTCGCCGCTACCCTCAAGGAGCGTTTGCACGAGCTGGAGCATCAGGTGCGCGACATGCTGGTGTTCGCTCGCGGCGAGTTGCCATTAACCGATCGCCTGACACCCAAGGCGTTGTTTCAGGCCTTGCAGCAGGCCGCACACCCTCATGTTCAGGGGCACCTGGTGCGTTGGCAATGTGACAGCCATCTGGGTGATCTGTTGTGCAACCGCGACACCTTGGTTGGGGCGTTGCTCAATCTGATTGAGAACGCGATACAGGCCAGTACGGATCAGGCTCGTTTGAAAATTCACCTGTATCGCCGAGATCAGGTGCTGTACGTGAGCGTGAGTGATGCCGGGGAGGGTATTGATGCCGGGTTGCTGGCGCGCTTGGGTGAACCGTTCCTGACCACCAAGGCGACCGGTACCGGGCTGGGTCTGGCGGTGGTCAAGGCGGTGGTGCGGGCGCATCAGGGCGAGCTGCAGTTGCGCTCGCGTCCTGGGCGAGGTACGTGTGCCCGTGTCAGCTTGCCCTTGATCGGTGCGCAGGAGGGTGTAGCGTGACGGCGATCAAGGTGTTGCTGGTCGAAGATGACCGGGTGCTGCGCCAAGCCCTTGGCGATACCCTGATGTTGGGGGGGGTCGACTATCTGGCGGTGAGTTCTGCGGAAGAGGCGTTGGCGGCGGTTGCTGAGCAGGCCTTCAGTCTGGTGGTCAGTGATGTGAATATGCCGGGCATGGACGGTCACCAACTGCTGGCGCTGTTGCGGGCCCGCCATCCGCAGTTGCCCGTGCTGTTGATGACGGCGCACGCAGCGGTTGAGCGCGCCGTGCAGGCGATGCGCCAAGGGGCTGTCGATTATCTGGTCAAGCCGTTCGAGCCGCGCGCCCTGCTGGACCTGGTGGGTTGTCATGCCGTCGGGGCGCCCGACAGTGCTGAAGGTGACGGTCCTGTGGCGCGCGAACCGGCCAGTGCCCAGTTGCTGGAACTGGCGGCAAGGGTGGCTCGCAGTGATTCTACCGTGCTGATTTCCGGTGAGTCCGGTACCGGTAAAGAGGTGCTGGCGCGCTACATCCATCAGCAGTCGCCGCGGGCCCAGCAACCGTTTGTAGCGATCAACTGCGCAGCAATTCCCGACAACATGCTCGAGGCTACCCTGTTCGGTCACGAGAAGGGTTCGTTTACCGGGGCCATTGCCGCTCAGGCGGGAAAGTTCGAGCAGGCGGATGGCGGTACCTTGCTGCTTGATGAAATTTCCGAAATGCCACTGGGCTTGCAGGCCAAGCTCTTGCGTGTGCTGCAAGAGCGCGAGGTGGAGCGAGTGGGTGGGCGTAAGCCGATTGCGCTGGATATCCGTGTGGTCGCCACTACCAACCGTGACTTGGCCGGTGAAGTGGCGGCGGGGCGGTTC
This sequence comes from Pseudomonas laurentiana, assembly GCF_014648275.1. Taxonomy (GTDB): domain Bacteria; phylum Pseudomonadota; class Gammaproteobacteria; order Pseudomonadales; family Pseudomonadaceae; genus Aquipseudomonas; species Aquipseudomonas laurentiana. Next base: position 153,266 of record NZ_BMQU01000009.1, on the reverse strand, counting down.
CGTGAAGATCTCTACTATCGTTTGTCGGTGTTTCCCCTCGCCTGGCGCCCCTTGCGCGAGCGCAGTGCCGATATTCTGCCGCTGGCCGAGCGTTTGCTGGCGCGCCACGTCAATAAAATGAAACATGCGCCGGTCAAGTTGTCCCCTGGTGCCCAGTCCTGCTTGCAGGAATACCCGTGGCCAGGCAACGTGCGTGAGCTGGATAATGCGATCCAGAGGGCGCTGATTTTGCAGCAGGGCGGCGTGATCGAAGCGGAAGATTTCTGTCTGGCGGGCGTCCTGCCTGCGTTGGCACCGGCATCTGTCGAGCCGCAGGCGTTAGCCCCTTCGTTGCCTGAACAAGAAGTCAACGGCCTGGGAGATGACTTGCGTCGGCACGAATTCCAGATGATCATCGACACCCTTCGCGCTGAGCGCGGTCGCCGCAAAGAGGCCGCCGAGCGACTGGGCATCAGTCCTCGTACCCTGCGTTACAAGCTTGCGCAGATGCGTGATGCAGGGGTGGATGTCGAAGCCAGCCTGTACGCCTCGGGCGGCTAAAGCCCTGGTTATTTAGAGTTTTTATTCGGCTCGTTACGTAGCTGGCACTCTTGTTGCTAAGTCCAGCCTATCCGCTGCGTGAGTGTCAAAAAAATGCGGGCCGTCGGAGAGAGAAGTCCATGAGCCAAGGTGTTGAATTTAATCGATTGATGTTGGACATGCGCGCCATGCAGATGGACGCCATGTCCATGCCGAAGGCTGCGGCACCAGCGTCTGAGCTAGGCTCTAGCAATTTTGCCGACATGCTCGGCCAGGCGATCAACAAGGTCAGCGACACCCAGAATGCGTCTACTCAGTTGGCCAATGCGTTTGAAGTTGGCAAGAGCGGCGTCGACCTCACCGACGTAATGATTGCTTCGCAGAAAGCGAGCGTTTCCTTTCAAGCCTTGACCCAGGTGCGCAACAAGCTGGTGCAGGCCTATCAAGACATCATGCAGATGCCGGTTTAAGGGCGAGATTGAGTCATGGCCGAAGCAGTCGTCGATAACGTGCCAGCCAATAGCAGGCCGCCAGCTCCCAAGCCGCCTTTATTCGGTTTGTCGTTCCTGGAAAATATTTCGCAGATGCCGGTGCTGCGTCAGGTCGGTCTGCTGGTCGGTCTTGCCGCGAGCGTGGCGATTGGCTTTGCCGTAGTGCTTTGGTCACAGCAGCCTGACTACCGTCCGCTGTATGGCAGCCTCACCGGCATGGACACCAAGCAGGTCATGGAAACGCTGGCTGCTGCGGATATCCCGTACAACGTCGAACCCAACTCGGGTGCGTTGCTGGTCAAGTCCGAGGATATTTCCCGTGCCCGCTTGAAACTGGCTGCTGCCGGCGTAGCGCCGAGCGATGGCAATGTCGGTTTTGAAATCCTCGACAAGGAGCAGGGGCTGGGCACCAGCCAGTTCATGGAAGCGACCCGCTATCGTCGGGGCCTCGAAGGTGAGCTGGCGCGGACCATTTCCAGCCTGAGCAATGTCAAGGGCGCGCGTGTCCATCTGGCGATTCCGAAAAGTTCGGTGTTCGTCCGTGACGAGCGAAAACCCAGCGCCTCGATTCTGGTCGAGTTGTACCCGGGCCGTGGTCTTGAGCCTGGTCAGGTGATGGCCATCATCAACCTGGTGGCAACCAGCGTACCGGAGCTGGAAAAGTCTCAGGTCACCGTGGTTGACCAGAAGGGCAACCTGCTCTCCGATCAGGTGCAGAACTCCGAACTGAGCATGGCTGGCAAACAGTTCGATTACAGCCGCCGCATGGAAGGCATGCTGACTCAGCGCGTACACAACATCCTGAACCCTGTACTGGGCAATGACCGCTACAAGGCGGAAGTGTCCACCGACGTCGACTTCAGTGCGGTCGAGTCGACCTCTGAACAGTTCAACCCAGACCAGCCTGCCTTGCGTAGCGAGCAGTCGGTCAATGAACAGCGCTCCAGCAGCATGGGGCCGCAAGGTGTGCCAGGGGCGCTGAGCAACCAGCCTCCCGGTCCTGCTTCGGCGCCACAACAGACCGGCCAGGCGCAGGCCGCCGCTGGCATGATTCAGCCAGGCCAGCCACTGCTCGATGCCAATGGGCAGCAGATCATGGACCCGGCAACCGGCCAGCCAATGCTTGCGCCGTACCCGGCAGACAAACGCCAGCAGTCGACCAAGAACTTTGAACTGGACCGCTCCATCAGCCATACCCGTCAGCAGCAAGGGCGTCTGACGCGCCTGTCGGTTGCCGTGGTGGTTGACGATCAGGTCAAGCTCGACCCTGCTACCGGCGAGACCACGCGTACGCCTTGGGGTGCCGAAGATTTGGCGCGCTTTACCCGCCTGGTTCAGGACGCAGTGGGCTTTGATGCCAGCCGCGGTGACAGCGTCAGTGTGATCAACGTACCGTTTGCTGCCGACCGTGGCGAAGAGATCGCCGATATTCCGTTCTATTCGCAGCCCTGGTTCTGGGACATCGTCAAGCAAGTGCTTGGTGTGCTCTTTATCCTGGTGCTGGTGTTCGGTGTATTGCGTCCGGTGCTCAACAACATCACCGGCAATGGCAAGCAAGCCGCTGGCGATGGCGACATGGAACTGGGCGGTATGATCGGTCTGGATGGCGAACTGGCCAACGACCGGGTAACCCTGGGTGGTCCGCAAAGCATTCTCTTGCCGAGCCCGAGCGAGGGCTATGACGCTCAGCTCAATGCAATCAAGAGCCTGGTGGCCGAAGACCCGGGCCGTGTGGCCCAGGTCGTGAAAGAGTGGATCAACGCCGATGAGTGATAACCGAGCGGTTACCGCCAAACTGACCCGTGTCGACAAGGCCGCTATCCTGCTGTTGTCATTGGGTGAAACCGACGCTGCACAAGTGTTGCGCCACATGGGGCCCAAGGAGGTCCAGCGGGTCGGCGTGGCCATGGCGCAAATGGGCAACGTGCATCGCGAGCAGGTCGAGCAGGTGATGAGCGAGTTCGTCGAGATCGTCGGCGACCAGACCAGCCTTGGCGTCGGCTCCGACGGTTACATCCGCAAGATGCTGACCCAGGCATTGGGTGAAGACAAGGCCAACGGCCTGATCGATCGTATCCTGCTCGGTGGTAACACCAGTGGCCTGGACAGCCTGAAATGGATGGAGCCGCGCGCTGTAGCCGATGTGATTCGTTACGAGCACCCGCAGATTCAGGCCATTGTCGTGGCCTATCTCGACCCTGACCAGGCGGGTGAGGTGCTGAGCAACTTCGACCACAAGGTGCGCCTGGACATCATCCTGCGTGTATCGTCACTGAATACGGTTCAGCCAGCGGCACTCAAGGAACTGAACCAGATCCTCGAGAAGCAGTTCTCTGGCAACTCCAATGCTGCTCGGACGACGCTGGGTGGTATCAAGCGTGCTGCCGACATCATGAACTTCCTCGACAGTTCCGTCGAAGGCCAGCTCATGGACGCGATCCGCGATGTGGATGGCGATCTTTCCGAGCAGATCGAAGACCTCATGTTTGTCTTCAACAACCTTGCCGATGTCGACGACCGAGGCATTCAGGCCCTGTTGCGCGAAGTGTCCTCCGACGTGCTGGTGGTTTCGCTCAAAGGTGCTGATGAGCGGGTCAAGGACAAGGTCTTCAAGAACATGTCCAAGCGTGCTTCGGAGTTGCTGCGTGACGATCTTGAGGCCAAGGGGCCGGTTCGTGTCAGCGATGTCGAAGCGGCGCAGAAAGAAATCCTCACCATTGCCCGACGCATGGCCGAAGCTGGAGAAATCGTGCTTGGCGGCAAGGGTGCCGAGGAAATGATCTAACGACCTTGATGCGGGTGCCGTCACATTGCAGGCCGGCACCCGCGATAGGATCAATGCGATGCCGGTGGATGCGCGGTGTTCGCATCGCTGGCACGCCAGTGCCGATACGGTGCTTTATTTTGAGCGCGTGGAATCATGTCGACCAACGAGCATTTAACTGAACTGATTCGCGCTGGCGACCTGGAAGCCTTCGATCGTTGGGCTTTGCCTTCGTTCGACCCGGAGCCAGAACCCGAGCCTGAACCGGAACCCGAGATCGTCGAAGACGAGATAGAGGAAGTGCCGCTGGAGGAAGTCCAGCCGCTGACGCTTGAAGAGTTGGAGAGTATCCGTCAGGAGGCCTACAACGAGGGCTTCGCCACCGGTGAGCGCGAAGGCTTCCACAGCACTCAGCTCAAGGTTCGGCAAGAGGCCGAAGTGGCCCTGGCCGCCAAGTTGGCCAGTCTTGAGCAACTGATGAGCAACCTGCTTGAGCCGATTGCCGAGCAGGATGTCCAGATCGAAAAGTCTCTGGTACATCTGGTTGCGCACATCTCGCGGCAGGTCGTTGGCCGTGAGCTGCGCATCGACTCCAGTGAGATCACCCATGTGCTGCGCGAAGCGTTGAAGCTGCTGCCGATGGGTGCGGACAATATCCGTATTCACGTCAATCCGCAGGACTTCGAGCTGGCCAAGGCGCTGCGCGAACGTCATGAAGAAAGCTGGCGTCTGCTCGAAGATGAAGCGCTGCTGCCGGGAGGTTGCCGTATCGAGACTTCCCAGAGCCGCATTGACGCGACCATGGAAACGCGTATCGAGAAAGCCGTGGCGCAGTTGTTCGACCAGTTGCACGACCAGAGCCTGCATCCGGCAGCGCCGGACCTGGCCATCGAACTGGACGCGCCCGATGCGCCTTGAGCGTACCAGCTTCGGCAAGCGTCTCGGCACCTATGCCGACGCCGTCAAGTTGCCGTCTCAGCCGGTTGTCGAAGGGCGGTTGTTGCGCATGGTCGGCCTTACGCTGGAGGCCGAGGGGTTACGTGCGGCAGTCGGCAGTCGTTGCGTGGTCATCAATGACGATAGCTATCACCCGGTGCAGGTTGAAGCCGAGGTCATGGGCTTCTCCGGTGGCAAGGTGTTTCTGATGCCGGTGGGCAGCGTGGCGGGTATCGCGCCGGGAGCCCGGGTCGTACCGCTCGCTGAGAGCGGCCGCCTGCCGATGGGCATGAGCATGCTCGGGCGGGTGCTTGACGGTGCCGGTCGTGCGCTGGACGGCAAGGGCGGCATGAGGGCTGAAGATTGGGTGCCGATGGATGGTCCGACGATCAACCCGCTCAACCGCGACCCGATCAGCCAGCCTCTGGATGTCGGCATCCGCAGTATCAATGGCCTGCTCACCGTGGGGCGCGGCCAGCGCCTGGGGCTGTTCGCCGGTACCGGCGTGGGCAAGAGTGTGCTGCTGGGCATGATGACCCGGTTTACCGAAGCCGACATCATCGTCGTCGGGCTGATTGGTGAGCGGGGGCGTGAGGTCAAGGAGTTCATCGAGCACATCCTGGGTACTGAAGGCTTGAAACGCTCCGTCGTGGTTGCCTCGCCCGCCGATGATGCACCGCTGATGCGCTTGCGGGCCGCCATGTACTGCACGCGTATCGCCGAGTATTTCCGCGACAAGGGCAAGAATGTCCTGTTGCTGATGGATTCACTGACGCGCTTTGCCCAGGCACAGCGGGAAATTGCCCTGGCCATCGGCGAGCCGCCGGCGACCAAGGGGTATCCGCCGTCGGTGTTTGCCAAGCTGCCCAAGCTAGTGGAGCGAGCCGGTAACGGTGAGGCCGGTGGTGGCTCGATCACTGCGTTCTATACCGTATTGTCCGAAGGTGATGACCAGCAAGACCCGATTGCGGATTCGGCGCGGGGCGTGCTCGATGGCCATATCGTGCTGTCGCGGCGGCTGGCTGAAGAAGGGCATTACCCGGCCATTGATATCGAAGCCTCTATCAGTCGGGTGATGCCGCAGGTGGTCAGCCCTGAGCAGATGGGGCAAGCCCAGCAGTTCAAGCAGCTGTGGTCGCGCCTTTCGCAAAGCCGCGACCTGATCAGTGTGGGCGCCTACGTTGCCGGGGGCGACCGCGAGACCGACCTGGCGATTTCGCTGCAACCGAAGTTGGTGCACTTCCTGCGCCAAGGGCTGAACGACAACGTCAGCCTCGCTGCGAGCGGCGAACAGTTGGCCAGTGTGTTCGCGCCCGTCGCGCCGGGCTGATAGATCATGGCCCAGCCAAGTCGAGCGGCGCGTCTTGCGCCCGTAGTGGAAATGGCCGAGAACAATGAGCGTCAGGCAGCTCAGCGCCTCGGCCAGTTCCAGCAGCAGGTGAATATGGCTCAGGCCAAGCTTGCCGAGCTTGATCGCTTTCGCGAAGAGTATCAGCAGCAGTGGCTGCAGCGGGGCGGGCAGGGGGTTACGGGTAACTGGTTGATGGGGTATCAACGCTTTCTCAGTCAGTTGGACACGGCAATGGCCCAGCAGCACCAGAGCCTGACCTGGCACAAGAGTAATCTGCATAACGCCCGCACGACCTGGCAGCAAGCCTATGCGCGCGTCGAGGGATTGCGCAAACTGGTGCAGCGTTACATTGACGAAGCGCGGATGGTGGAGGACAAGCGCGAGCAAAAGCTGCTCGACGAGCTGTCGCAGCGCCTGCCCAGGCATGATCGTTACTGATATTTAGTACGGTTTGGGTTGTCGTGGCGTGGGAGGGCTGCTACACCTTCCTTTGTCTGCAATTGCCATCTTCGAAGGAATCGCATAAATGGCTGTGGAATCCGAGCTATCCCAGGACGGGAAACTGACCATTCGCGTGAAGGGTCGGTTTGACTTTGGCAGGCACATGGAGTTCCGGGGTTCATACGAGCGCCTTCAATCCGTACCTCGCTGTGTTGTGGTCGACCTCAAGGAGGCAACGTACCTCGACAGCTCTGCGCTGGGCATGCTGTTGCTGTTGCGTGACCATATGGGGGGCGACAAGTCGCAGGTCAGCATGGTCAATGTCGGCTCGGATGTGCGCAAGATCCTGGCGATTTCCAATTTTGACAAGCTGTTTGACATCAGTTGAGCCTGCCCATGTCAAGTCAGGATGTCTTGACCGTACTGATTGCCGAAGACAGCGCGACTGATCGGTTGTTGCTGGCCGCTATCGTTCAAAAGCAAGGGCACCAGGTGTTGATGGCGGAAAATGGCGAACAGGCGGTTGCCTTGTTTGCGGCCCAACGACCGCACCTGGTGCTGCTCGATGCCTTGATGCCGGTCATGGATGGCTTTGAGGCGGCGCGCACGATCAAGCTTTTGGCGGGTGAAACCCTGGTGCCTGTGATCTTTCTGACTTCGCTGAGCGAAGAGGAAGCGCTGGTGCGTTGCCTGGAGGCCGGCGGGGATGACTTTCTCGCCAAGCCTTACAGTCAGGTGATCCTGGCGGCGAAAATCAAGGCCATGGAGCGCATGCGTCGCCTGCAGGCGACGGTGCTTGAGCAGCGTGATCAGCTTGCCCATCATCACCGTCATCTGCTCAATGAGCAGCGGGTGGCCAAGGCGGTTTTCGATAAGGTGGCGCATGCAGGTTGCCTGGACTCGCCGAACATCCGTTTCCTGCAGTCCCCTTATGCGCTGTTCAACGGCGACTTGATGCTGGCAGCCTTTACACCCTCCGGGGATATGCATGTGCTGCTGGGCGACTTCACAGGCCATGGCTTGCCCGCTGCAGTGGGCGCGATGCCATTGGCGGAGGTGTTCTATGGCATGACGGCCAAGGGCTACGGCCTGGCGGAGACCTTGCGCGAGATGAACGCCAAGCTCAAACGTATATTGCCGGTGGACATGTTCTGTTGTGCGGTTCTGCTCAATGTGAGTTTTCAGCGGCGTACGGTTGAGGTGTGGAACGGCGGTATGCCCGATGCCTACTTGCTGCGGGCTACCGGCGGCGAGCCATTGCCGCTGGTGTCACATTTCCTGCCACTGGGTGTTCTGCCCCCAGAGCAATTCGATGACCATACGCAGGTGGTGCCCATGGCGGTGGGGGATCGTCTGTTTCTGCTCAGCGATGGCGTTGTCGATACCCGTGATGAAAATGAGCAGTTGTTTGGTGCTGAGCGCCTGCGTCAGGTGCTCATCGCCAATCAGGTGCCCGGGCAGCTGTTTGAGGATATCCAGGCGGCGTTAGCGCATTTTGGCGGGCAGCCCCGTGATGATGTGAGCATGATGGACCTGTGCATGGTCGAGTCTCATGCGTTGTCGCTGCCGCCGCTCACTTACACCGACAGCGGTCAATCCAGCCCGCTGGACTGGTCGCTCCACCTGGAGTTTCGTGCTGAAAGCCTCAAGCGCTTTAATCCGCTGCCCTTCCTCTTGCACCTGTTGCAGGAAATTCATGGTTTGCGGGTTCGCAGTGGTGAGTTGCACAGCGTGCTCAGCGAGTTGTACTCCAATGCGCTGGAGCACGGCGTGTTGGCGCTTGATTCCCGGTTGAAGCGAGATGCCTGCGGGTTTACCGAGTACTATCGGGAGCGAAATCGGCGTCTACAGGCCTTGCAGGAGGGTTACATTCGCGTGGGCCTGCAGGTGGAGCCTCTCGCCTCGGGTGGGCGTCTGACCATTGAAGTCGAAGACAGCGGCGCGGGCTTCGACGTCGAGAGCGTGCTTGGGTGCTCGCGGGCTGGGCAAGGTTTTTTTGGCCGTGGCTTGAGCTTGATACGCGGTTTGAGCCAGCAGGCGCAATGGCTTGATGGCGGGCGTCGCGCCTGCGTAGTGTTCGTCTGGGTGTCTGAGGCATAATCCAGCTTGATCAAGGAGTGAACAAGTGTCAGACAATCATATTGATCGCAAGGTACTGAGCGATTTGCAGGAAGTCATGGAAGATGGCTATCTGTATCTGCTTGAAACCTTTCTCTCGGACTCTGAGGAGCGCCTTAGCCAGTTGCATGAGGCCAAGGATGCCGAGGAGCTCGGCTTGGCTGCCCATAGCTTCAAGGGCAGCACCGGCAATATGGGGGCAATGGTGTTGGCCGAACTGTGTCAGCAGCTTGAGGAGCGAGTAAAGCAGCGCCCGCTCTACGGCATCGAGGATCTCATCAACCGCATTGATCGTGAATATGCGGCGGTTCGTCAGCTGTACTGTGCTGAGCGACAACGGATCCTGATCGGGTGATGTGTGTTGCCGACGTGGCGTGCTGCTTCGGGCTGGCGTGACTTTTGCAGTATCTTTTCCATCACTGTATCAGACACGCTGTCACGGAGACCCTTTCATGCCTGTCGCCACAAACCCATTGCTGCAATCGGGCTCCGTAGCCAATTCATCGCGGGCATCCGTTGCGTCCTCGGACAAGTCTCAGCAGGCGCTTGGCGACAAGGCTTCAGGCTTCTCCCAAGTGCTTTCGCAATCCAGGGACAAGGTCGCAGATGCGCCTTCGGTCGATAAGTCGGCTGTGCCGACCGGTGCTGCCAATAGTGGCAACAGCAAGGTCGACGGGCAGCAGAAAGTTGCCGTCAGCGGCAAAAACTTGCCTGCGGATAAAGCGGATAAAAAAGACGTTCAGCGTCAGGATGACGCTCAGGCCGCCGACCCTGCGCCAGCGGAAGACGCTGTGGCGGCAGATGGCACGGTCGATCAGACCGATCCGCAGTTACTTGATCCGAGTCTGGTTGCCGGTCAGATCACCGACGCGCAGCCAGGGGCGCAACTGATCCAGGCTCAGGCCGAAGCGGTCGCGCCTGTGGTACAGGCTGCGCAGCTCCAGGCGCAGGCGCCGGTTGCCGAGGATGTCCCGCAAGAACCACCTTTCGATCCTGAGGCTGATCCGCTTGCGGATTTGCCGACACTGCGTCTTGCACTGGAGCAGAGTGCTCAGGCCCAGGGAACGACGTCGGTGAATGCCGCTACAACCGGCAAATCGGCTCAGCCACAATCTGAAGCGGTTCCGGGGCAGTCTGCCGTCAATACACTGGCGGCCATCGTCGACAAGCCAGGTGCCGAGACGGAGCAGGGCGAGCCTGGTGACAAGGCGTTTGGTGCGCTGCTGGACGACGGTCTGAAAGATCCCAAGGCGGCCGCCAGTGATACGCGTGTCGATAACTTTGCCGAGCGCTTGAGTGCCTTGACCCAGGCGGCAACCGCCAAGACAGCCAATGCCGTACCGGTTGCAGCAGCGCCCCTGAATCAACCGCTGGCCATGAACCAGAGCGGGTGGACCGAAGGTCTGGTCAACCGTGTCATGTACCTGTCCAGTCAGAACCTGAAGTCAGCCGATATCCAGCTGCAGCCTGCTGAGCTGGGGCGCCTGGACATTCGTGTCAACCTGGCGGCCGACCAGCCGGCCCAGATCACTTTCGTCAGTGGTCATGTCGTGGTTCGCGATGCGCTTGAGGGGCAGGTACATCGTCTGCGTGAATTGTTTGCCCAGCAGGGGCTGGCGCAGCCGGATGTCAACGTTTCCGATCAGTCGCGTGGTCAGCAACAGGGCGCTGAAGAAGGTCCGCGCCTGAGCGGTGTTGCTTCGCGGCGCAGTGAGTCTGGCGAGTCCGGCGAGCTGAGCGAGGGTGAAGCGGGCGTCAAAGCGGTCGAGCGGCAGGTGGTGATCGGCTCCAGTGCAGTGGATTACTACGCCTGATGTGAGTCGCAGCGGGGCCCGCGCAAGGCTGGCCCCTTTCGGTTTTTTTCGGGCGACCTTGCCGGTGCTTCCGGGAATCGATCAGCTGTTCCGGAAAACTGGCATAACACTTGCTCAACCCTCGCCATCTGACTGAAATCTCTTGATGAGTGACGGATTATTGGCATGGCGAAGAGCGACGCAGTGAAAGACCCCGCCTCGAAAGGCAAACTCAAACTGATCCTGCTGCTGGTATTGGCATTGCTCCTGGCGATTGGTTTGTCCGTGGGGGCCACTTGGTTCTTCCTGCACAAGGCTGGCAGCAAGCCTGAGGCCGAACCCGCGCAGGCGACCAACGTCAAGCCGGCAGCGATCTACGAACCGCTGTCTCCTGCATTCGTAGTCAACTTCAACCAGAACGGTCGTCAGCGTTTCATGCAGGTGAGTATCACCATGCAGGGGCGCGATCAGGCAGCGCTGGATGCACTGAAGGTGCATATGCCGGTAATCCGCAACAACCTGGTCATGCTGTTCTCCGGTCAGGGCTTCGATACCCTGGCAACGCCGGTCGGCCAGGAAATGTTGCGCCAGAAGGCCACTGCCAGTGTTCAGGAAGTGGCGCAGAAGGAAGTTGGCAAGCTGGTCGTCGACCAGTTGCTGTTCACCAATTTCGTATTGCAGTAGGAGCCCAAAATGGCCGTGCAGGACCTGCTGTCCCAGGATGAAATCGATGCCCTGTTGCACGGTGTCGATGATGGTCTGGTGCAAACCGAAAGCGCTGCCGAGCCTGGTAGTGTCAAAAGTTACGACCTGACCAGCCAGGATCGGATCGTCCGCGGACGCATGCCGACCCTGGAAATGATCAACGAGCGTTTCGCCCGTTACACCCGTATCAGCATGTTCAACCTGTTGCGTCGTTCCGCCGATGTGGCGGTAGGCGGTGTACAGGTAATGAAGTTTGGCGAGTACGTGCATTCGTTGTACGTGCCGACCAGCTTGAACCTGGTGAAAATCAAGCCGTTGCGTGGCACGTCGCTGTTCATCCTTGATGCCAAGCTGGTGTTCAAGCTGGTGGACAACTTCTTTGGCGGTGACGGTCGTCACGCCAAGATCGAGGGTCGGGAGTTCACGCCGACTGAGCTGCGTGTGGTACGCATGGTGCTGGATCAGGCCTTCGTCGACTTGAAGGAAGCCTGGCAGGCGATCATGCCGGTCAACTTTGAGTACATCAACTCGGAGGTCAACCCGGCCATGGCCAACATCGTCGGCCCGAGTGAGGCTGTGGTGGTTTCGACCTTCCACATCGAACTCGATGGTGGCGGTGGCGACCTGCACGTGACCATGCCGTACTCGATGATCGAGCCGGTGCGGGAGATGCTTGATGCAGGCTTCCAGTCCGACCTGGATGACCAGGATGAACGATGGGTCAAGGCGCTGCGAGAAGACGTGCTGGATGTCAGCGTGCCCTTGAGTGCCACGGTGGCTCGACGTCAGTTGCGCCTGCGCGACATCCTGCACATGCAGCCCGGCGACGTGATCCCTATCGAATTACCCGAAGAACTGATCCTGCGGGCTAATGGCGTGCCGTCGTTCAAGGCCAAGCTGGGTTCGCACAAGGGCACCCTGGCCCTGCAGATAACCGATCCGATCGAGCGCCGCTAAGCGGTGCTGCTGGTTTACCCCCCGAATTGATTGTACGTCGAGGACAAAATGGCTGACGAAAACGATATCACCTCCATGGAAGATCAGGCCCTGGCCGATGAGTGGGCTGCTGCCTTGAGCGAAACTGGCGAGGGCGGTCAGGCCGACATCGATGCCCTGATGTCGGGTGGCAGCACGGCGCCTGCTTCGGGTCGCCTGCCGATGGAGGAGTTTCCTTCCTCGCCGCGCAGCAATGAGCAGGTCAGCCTGGAAGGGCCGAACCTGGATGTGATCCTGGATATTCCAGTGAGCATTTCCATGGAAGTCGGCAGTACTGAAATCAACATCCGTAACCTGCTGCAACTCAACCAGGGTTCGGTCATCGAACTTGATCGTCTGGCCGGTGAGCCGCTGGATGTACTGGTTAACGGCACGCTGATTGCTCACGGCGAAGTGGTTGTGGTCAACGAGAAGTTCGGTATTCGTCTGACCGACGTGATCAGCCCGAGCGAACGTATCAAGAAGCTGCGCTAAGTGAAAAACACTCTGCTCAAGGGCCTGGTCGTGGCCGGCCTGTTCTTCGTCGACGTGGCCTTTGCAGCACAACCAGTGGCAACTGCCGCAGCGCCCGTTGCACCCGGAAGTGTCGGTGGGCAGTTGGCGCAGTTGGTGCTGGGGCTGCTGGTGGTTGTCGGCCTGATCTTCTTCCTGGCCTGGCTGCTGCGCCGGGTGCAGCAGGCCGCGCCTCGTGGTGATCAGGTGATCGAGATCATCGGTACGCGGGCCTTGGGGCCGCGCGACCGCCTGCTGCTGGTCAAGGTGGGTAACGAGCAGATTCTGCTGGGGCATTCGCCCGGCACGATCGAGGCTTTGCACGTATTGCGTGAGCCTGTCGAAGTGCCGTCGGGTGCGCGACAGGCTACGCCGGAATTCGCTCAGCGCCTGATGGAGTTGCTGGGCAAGGATCAGAAGGACAAGACGTAATGGGCGCATTGCGCATGATGTTGACGCTGCTGCTGATGCTGGCGGCGCCGTTGGCCCTGGCTGCCGATCCGTTGTCGATCCCGGCCATTACCTTGTCCAATGGGGCGAATGGGCAGCAGGAATACTCTGTCAGCCTGCAGATCCTGCTGATCATGACCGCGCTGAGTTTCATTCCAGCGTTCGTCATACTGATGACCAGTTTCACCCGGATCATTATCGTCTTCTCGATTTTGCGTCAGGCCCTGGGCTTGCAGCAGACCCCGTCGAACCAGATCCTGACCGGCATGGCGCTGTTCCTGACCATGTTCATCATGGCTCCGGTGTTCGATCGGGTGAACCGCGATGCCCTGCAGCCTTACCTGAACGAAACGCTCACGGCGCAGGATGCCATTGCCAAGGCCGAAGTGCCGCTGAAGGACTTCATGCTGGCGCAAACCCGGCAGAGCGACCTTGACCTGTTCATGCGTCTGTCCAAGCGTACTGACATCGCAACGCCTGACCAGGCACCGTTGACGATTCTGGTGCCGGCCTTTGTGACCTCCGAGCTCAAGACCGCGTTTCAAATCGGCTTCATGATCTTCATTCCGTTCTTGATCATCGACCTGGTGGTCGCCAGTGTGCTGATGGCCATGGGTATGATGATGCTTTCGCCGTTGATCATCTCGTTGCCGTTCAAGATCATGCTCTTCGTGCTGGTGGACGGCTGGGCGCTTATCATTGGTACCCTGGCCGGCAGTTTCGGCGGCGTCTAGGAGAATCGCGCATGACCCCGGAAGTCGCTGTCGACCTGTTTCGCGATGCGCTGTGGCTGACCACGATGATGGTGGCCGTGCTGGTTGTGCCGAGCCTGCTGGTCGGCCTGGTGGTCGCGATGTTTCAGGCGGCTACCCAGATCAACGAGCAGACCTTGAGCTTCTTGCCGCGGCTGTTGGTGATGCTGGTGACCCTGATCGTAGTGGGGCCGTGGCTGGTTCGCACGTTCATGGAGTACATCGTGTCGCTGTACAGCAGTATCCCGCAGCTGATCGGTTGAGTGCGGCATGCTTGAGTTGACCGATGCGCAGATCAGCACGTGGGTGGCCTCGTTCATCCTGCCGCTGTTTCGTGTGGCTGCCGTGCTGATGACCATGCCGATTTTCGGTACCACCTTGTTGCCCGCGCGCATCCGTCTGTATTTCGCGGTGGCCATTACGGTGGTTATCGTGCCTGGCTTGCCGCCCCTGCCTGAGGTCAATCCGTTGAGCCTGAGCGGGTTGCTGCTGATTGCCGAGCAGGTGATCATCGGCGCCTTGTTCGGCATGGCGCTGCAGTTGTTCTTCCAGGCCTTTGTGATTGCCGGGCAAATTGTCGCCATCCAGATGGGTATGGCGTTCGCCTCCATGGTCGACCCGGCCAACGGTGTTAACGTCGCGGTGGTCAGCCAGTTCCTGACGATGCTGGTGACGCTCTTGTTTCTGTCGATGAACGGCCATCTGGTGGTGTTTGAGGTTCTCACCGAGAGTTTCACTACGTTGCCGATCGGTAGTGGCCTGCTCGTCAATCATTTCTGGGACATGGCAGGGCGCTTGGGCTGGGTGCTGGGGGCTGCGCTGCTTCTGGTATTGCCCGCGATCACTGCGTTGCTGGTGGTCAACATCGCCTTTGGCGTGATGACCCGCGCCGCGCCGCAGCTGAATATTTTCTCCATCGGCTTTCCCTTGACCCTGGTGTTGGGGCTTGGGATTTTCTGGGTGGGTCTGGCTGACATTTTGTCCCATTACCAGTCATTGGCCTCCGAGGCCCTGCAATGGCTGCGTGAACTGGCGAGGGCGCGCTGAGCATGGCAGAGAGCGAGAGCGGTCAGGACAAAACAGAAGACCCCACCGACAAGCGCAAGAAGGACGCCCGTGAAAAGGGCGAGATTGCGCGCTCCAAAGAACTCAATACGGTCGCGGTGACCCTGGCCGGTGCGGGTGGGTTGTTGGTCTTCGGCGGTGCCTTGGCGCAAACGCTGATGGAGCTGATGCGGATCAATTTCACCTTGTCGCGTGAAGTGCTGATCGACGAGCGCTCCATGGGGATCTTCCTGCTGGCCTCGGGCAAGATGGCCATGCTCGCCACTCAGCCGGTGTTGCTGGTGCTGCTGCTGGCGGCGATCATCGGGCCAATCTCCCTGGGGGGCTTTCTGTTCGCCGGCAGTAGCCTGGCCCCCAAGTTCAGCCGAATGAACCCGATGTCCGGGATCAAGCGCATGTTTTCCATGCACGCGCTGACCGAGTTGCTCAAGGCGTTGGCGAAGTTTTTTGTGATCTTGATGGTGGCCTTGGCGGTGCTGTCTTCAGATCGCGACGACCTGCTTGCCATTGCGCATGAACCGCTCGAACAGGCGGTCATCCATAGTGTCCAGGTGGTGGGCTGGAGTGCCTTGTGGATGGCGGCGGGTCTACTGTTGATCGCTGCTGTGGATGCGCCGCTGCAACTTTGGCAGGCGCACAAGAAGCTGTTGATGACCAAGCAGGAAGTGCGTGACGAGTACAAGGACAGTGAAGGCCGTCCAGAGGTCAAGCAGCGTATTCGTCAGACTCAGCGCGAGATGTCGCAGCGCCGAATGATGGCGGCCATTCCCGAGGCCGATGTGGTCATCACCAACCCGACACACTATGCGGTGGCACTCAAGTACGACCCTGAGAAGGGTGGGGCTCCATTGTTGCTGGCCAAGGGCACTGACTTCATCGCACTGAAGATTCGTGAAATTGCAGGCGAACACAAGATCCAGATTCTTGAGTCGGCGGCGTTGGCGCGATCGATCTACTACTCCACCGAGCTGGAAGAAGAGATTCCGGCAGGCCTGTACCTGGCCGTGGCGCAGGTGTTGGCCTATGTCTTCCAGGTTCGTCAGTACCGTGCGGGCAAGGGCAAGGCGCCGGAGCCCCTCAAGGATGTACCGATTCCGCCGGATTTGCGTCGGGACTCCTGATCCTTCCCTGGTGTGATGCAATCCTGCGGCGAGCAGGCTTGCCGGCGATGATCGCGCGGCATGCTTCCAGGTCCCCCCTAAAAACCTCTTGTTGCTCAACAGACGCAAAGTTGGAAGGCTTCTTGCAGAGGCAGCGCCACGCGTCTTCGTGGCGTCAAAAGTTTGCTTGAGAGGAATACCGGTGGATCGCACTCAGTTAATCAACAGCGCCCGTAGCAACCTGGTCGGCCTTGGCCGTGGAAACCTGGGTGTGCCGCTGTTGCTGCTGGTGTTGCTGGCAATGATGATGTTGCCGATCCCGCCGTTTCTGCTCGACGTGTTCTTCACGTTCAACATCGCCCTGTCGATTGTGGTTCTGCTGGTCTGTGTCTACGCGTTGCGGCCACTGGATTTTGCTGTTTTCCCGACCATTTTGCTGGTGGCGACACTGTTGCGCCTGGCGTTGAACGTGGCGTCGACGCGGGTGGTCATGCTCCATGGCCATGATGGTCATGCTGCCGCCGGTAAGGTGATTCAGGCCTTTGGTGAGGTGGTGATCGGCGGTAACTACGTGGTCGGTATCGTGGTCTTCGCCATCCTGATGATCATCAACTTCGTCGTGGTTACCAAGGGTGCCGGGCGTATCTCCGAAGTGAGTGCGCGGTTTACCCTCGATGCGATGCCCGGTAAGCAAATGGCAATCGACGCCGACCTCAATGCCGGCCTGATCGATCAGGGGCAGGCCAAGGCGCGTCGCTCCGAGGTGGCTCAGGAAGCCGAGTTCTACGGTTCCATGGACGGTGCCAGCAAGTTTGTGCGCGGTGACGCCATCGCCGGCCTGCTGATTCTGTTCATCAACCTGATCGGCGGCATGGCCGTCGGTATGTTCCAGCACAACATGACCTTCGCCGATGCGGGCAAGGTGTATGCGTTGTTGACCATTGGTGACGGTTTGGTGGCGCAATTGCCGTCGCTGCTGTTGTCCACTGCTGCGGCGATCATGGTGACTCGCGCCTCGGGCTCCGAGGACATGGGCAAGCAGATCAACCGGCAGATGTTCGAGTCGCCGAAGGCCTTGGCTGTTTCAGCCGGGATCATGCTGGTGATGGGCCTGGTGCCGGGCATGCCGCACATTGCCTTTATCGGCTTGGCGGCGCTGGCCGGCGGTGCCGCCTACATGGTGTGGCGCAAGCAGAATCAGGCCAAGCTCAAGGCACAGGAAATGGCTCAGTTGCAGCAAGACCTGCTGCCGTCTCCGCAGCGCGCGATGGAAACCAAGGAGCTGGGTTGGGATGACGTCACGCCGATTGACATGATTGGCCTGGAAGTGGGCTATCGCCTGATTCCCTTGGTCGATCGCAACCAGGGTGGCCAGCTGTTGGCGCGGATCAAGGGGGTGCGCAAAAAGCTCTCCCAGGACCTGGGTTTTCTGATGCCCACGGTGCATATCCGCGACAACCTGGACCTCGCGCCGAGTGTTTATCGTTTGACGCTCATGGGCGTTATCCTGGCCGAGGCGGAGATCTATCCTGATCGTGAGCTGGCGATCAACCCTGGGCAGGTCTTCGGTACGCTCAACGGCATTGCAGCCAAGGACCCGGCCTTCGGGCTGGAGGCCGTGTGGATCGATGTGGGGCAGCGCAGTCAGGCCCAGTCGCTGGGTTACACCGTGGTCGACGCCAGTACCGTGGTCGCTACGCACTTGAATCAGATCCTGCACAAGCATTGCCATGAGCTGATCGGCCACGAAGAGGTTCAGCAGTTGCTGCAGGTGTTGGCCAAGGGCTCGCCGAAACTGGCCGAGGAGCTGGTGCCGGGCATCATGTCGTTGTCGGGGCTGCTCAAGGTGTTGCAGGCGCTGTTGTCCGAGCAGGTGCCGGTGCGTGATATCCGCAGCATTGCCGAGGCCATCGCGAACAATGCCGGCAAGAGTCAAGATACCGCCGCTTTGGTGGCTGCGGTGCGCGTCGGATTGTGTCGCGCCATCGTGCAAAGCATTGTCGGTACTGAGTCTGAGCTGCCTGTGATCACCCTTGAGCCAAGGTTGGAACAGATTTTGCTCAATAGTTTGCAAAGGGCCGGGCAAGGTCAAGAAGAGGGCGTTCTTCTTGAGCCAAGCATGGCCGAAAAGCTTCAGCGTTCGTTGATCGAGGCTGCCCAGCGTCAGGAAATGCAAGGGCAACCGGCGATCTTGTTGGTCGCAGGGCCGATACGGGCGATGCTGTCGCGTTTTGGTCGCCTGGCAGTACCGAATTTGCATGTTTTGGCGTATCAGGAAATACCTGACAACAAGCAAGTTACCATCGTTGCCACAGTAGGCCCCAACGGCTGAGGTAGTGGGTTATGCAAGTTAAGCGTTTTTTCGCAGCCGATATGCGTCAGGCCATGAAGTTGGTTCGTGATGAGCTGGGGGCTGAGGCCGCCATCATCGGCAACCGACGGATTGCTGGCGGTGTCGAGCTGACGGCTGCGCTGGACTACAAGCTGTCCGCCTTGGCCCCACGGGTGCCCAATGTCGAACTCGAAGACGAATTGCGCAAGACACAGTCGCGCATTGTCACTGCCCAAGCTGAATTGAGCAGCCGTGTCGACGGTGACGAGACCGCCAATCGCCAGTTGTTTGCCGGCTTGCCGCTGACGGCATCGGAGCCGCTGATCGAGCCGCACGTCGACGAGCCGGCGCGTCCCCAGGTTGCACCTGCACCTGCGGTCGATCAGCGCCTGTTCGATTCGATGCGTTCCGAGCTGTCGGGTTTGCGTGAATTGCTGGAAGTGCAGCTGGGCTCGCTGGCCTGGACTCAACTGCAGGGCAGCAAGCCGCAGCAAGCGAGCCTTTGGCGCCGCCTGCAGCGTATTGGCTTGTCGGGGCCGTTGTCCCGCGAGCTGCTTGACCTGACCGCCGAGATTGAAGAACCGCGCCATGCCTGGCGGATGTTGCTGGCTCACCTGGCACGGATGATCAATGTGCCGGAAGTCGACCCGATCGAAGAGGGTGGGGTGATCGCCATGGTCGGCCCGGCCGGCATGGGCAAGACCACGACCCTTGCGAAGCTGGCGGCCCGTTATGTGCTCAAGTACGGTGCGCAGAACCTGGCGCTGGTGAGCATGGACAGTTTCCGCATCGGTGCTCAGGAACAACTGAAAACGCTCGGGCGTATCCTCAATGTCTCGGTCACTCATGTCGATCCGGGGCAGTCATTGGGGCAAGCGTTGGAGCCGTTGCTGCGCAAGCGTGTGGTGCTGATCGATACTGCAGGTTTGCAGGCCAGTGATCCGGCCCTGCGCATGCAACTGGAGACGCTGGCTGGTCGCGGTATCCAGGCGAAGAACTATCTGGTGTTGGCGACAACCAGCCAGAAGCAGGTGCTGACTGCGGCCTATCACAGCTACAAACGCTGTGGCCTGGCCGGTTGCATCCTGACCAAACTCGATGAAACCGCCAGCCTCGGAGAAGTGCTGAGCCTGGCGATCAGTCATGAATTGCCGGTGGCCTATCTGACGGATGGGCCGCGCATTCCGGATGACTTGCACCTGCCGCGCCGCCATCAGTTGGTCAGCCGCGCGGTCAGTGTGCAAATGCAGGACGAGCCCAGCGAGGAGGCCATGGCCGATATGTTCGCTGATCTCTATCACGGCCCCAAGCGTGTTGGTTGAGGGGCAGGTGAAGACGTTGCAAAGAATCTACATCAATGGTCTGCCAGGCATTTTTCAGGTGTTTGAAAGCGCAGCCAGTCATGTGGCCTCGGTCTAAGCAAGGCAAGGTAAAGAACAAACATGGGTAGCATGCATCCCGTACAGGTGATCGCCGTGACCGGCGGTAAAGGTGGCGTTGGCAAGACTAACGTGTCAGTGAACCTGTCACTGGCGTTGGCTGAGCTCGGCCGTCGCGTCATGCTGCTGGACGCCGACCTGGGCCTGGCTAACGTCGACGTGTTGCTGGGCCTTACGCCAAAGCGAACCCTGGCCGACGTCATCGAAGGACACTGCGAACTGCGCGATGTGTTGCTGCAGGGGCCGGGTGGCGTGCGCATCGTGCCCGCAGCGTCGGGTACGCAAAGCATGGTTCATCTGGCGCCCGCACAGCATGCAGGCCTGATTCAGGCGTTCAGCGATATCGGCGATAACCTCGATGTGCTGGTAATTGATACCGCTGCGGGTATTGGTGAATCGGTCGTCAGCTTCGTTCGCGCAGCCCAGGAAGTATTGCTGGTGGTCTGTGACGAGCCGACCTCGATTACCGACGCCTATGCGCTGATCAAGCTGCTTAACCGCGATTACGGCATGAACCGCTTCCGCGTGCTCGCGAACATGGCACAAAGCCCTCAGGAAGGTCGCAACCTGTTCGCTAAGTTGACCAAGGTCACGGATCGCTTCCTAGATGTCGCCCTACAATACGTCGGTGCGGTGCCCTATGACGAATGCGTACGCAAAGCCGTGCAGAAGCAGCGAGCGGTCTATGAAGCCTTCCCGCGTTCCAAGTGCGCGCTGGCGTTCAAGGCCATCGCTCAGAAGGTTGATAGCTGGCCGTTGCCGGCCAACCCGCGCGGCCATCTGGAATTTTTCGTCGAGCGTCTGGTGCAGCCGACCAGCGTAGGGCCAGCGCTATGAGTGCGAGCGGTTTTCGGATGTACAGCAAGGCCTCGCGCGACGCGCAGTATGAGTTGGTCGAACGCTATGCGCCGTTGGTCAAGCGCATTGCCTACCACCTGTTGGCGCGCTTGCCGGCCAGTGTTCAGGTCGAAGACCTGATCCAGGCCGGCATGATCGGTTTGCTTGAGGTGGCCAATAAATACGACGCCAGCAAAGGCGCCAGTTTCGAGACCTACGCCGGCATTCGCATCCGTGGTGCGATGCTCGACGAAGTGCGCAAGGGCGATTGGGCGCCGCGCTCGGTTCATCGCAATACCCGCATGGTCAGTGACGCAATTCGCGCTGTTGAAGCAAAAACAGGTCGTGACGCTAAAGATCATGAGGTTGCTGCCGAACTTCAATTGAGTCTCGATGATTATTACGGGATTTTGAATGACACCTTGGGCAGTCGCCTGTTCAGCTTCGACGACCTGTTGCAGGACGGCGAGCATGAAGGGCTGCACGAGGACGGCGCCAGTGCCCAGATCGAGCCTTCGCGCGATCTGGAGGACGAGCGCTTTCAGGCGGCGTTGGCAGATGCCATTGCCAACCTGCCTGAGCGCGAGCGTCTGGTGTTGGCGTTGTATTACGACGAAGAGCTGAACCTCAAGGAAATCGGCGAGGTGCTTGGGGTCAGTGAGTCGCGGGTCAGCCAGTTGCACAGCCAGTGTGCTGCACGCTTGCGTGGGCGACTGGGAGAATGGCGCGCGCGTTGATTGCTGGGTTTCATGCAGTCGTGAAAATGTTGTGCCGGATTTGATTGAGTGCGCGTTCAGCGCTGAGCGCGTTAAAGACTGCTTGGAGGTCTAATTGGACAAGAACATGAAAATCCTCATCGTTGACGATTTTTCGACGATGCGGCGGATCATCAAGAACCTGTTGCGTGACCTGGGTTTCACCAATACCCAGGAAGCGGACGACGGCATCACTGCACTGCCAATGCTGCACAGCGGCAACTTTGATTTCCTGGTGACGGACTGGAACATGCCAGGCATGTCCGGTATCGACCTGCTGCGTACGGTTCGCGCTGACGAGCGCCTGAAGCACCTGCCGGTGCTGATGGTAACCGCAGAGGCCAAGCGTGATCAGATCATTGAGGCAGCTCAGGCTGGCGTTAACGGTTACGTGGTAAAACCATTCACGGCTCAGGTGCTGAAAGAAAAGATCGAGAAGATCTTCGAGCGCGTCAATAGCTGAGGTACACCACGGGGGCGCTATGGAGCACAAACAATCGTCGTTGGGCGACTTCGAGTCGACACTGAAGAAACATGCCAACGAGCTTGTCGAGAGCCTTGAACGAGGTCAATTCGGCGACGCGGTACAACTGATCCATCAGCTGAACCAGACCCGTGATCGTGGCCTGTATCAGGAAGTCGGCAAGCTCACCCGCGAATTGCACAGTGCGATCGTCAGTTTTCATATTGACCCGCAGATGCCGCAGGCTGAGGAAGTTTCGCAGATCACCGATGCCACCGAGCGCTTGTCCTATGTGGTCAAGCTCACCGAGGGCGCGGCTAACCGGACCATGGACCTGGTCGAGCAAAGTACACCGGTGCTTCAAGCATTGAGCGCCGAGGCAAGTACCTTGAGTGCCGACTGGCAGCGTTTCATGCGTCGAGAAGTGGCTGCGCCAGAGTTTCGTGAGCTGGCGCGTCGCGTTGACAGTTTTCTGACGCGCAGCGAGGCAGGCACCCGGGAAGTGGCAGGCCACCTCAATGACATTGTGTTGGCTCAGGACTACCAAGACCTGACCGGCCAGGTGATCAAGCGCGTCACGCAACTGGTTACCGAAGTAGAAAGCAATCTGCTCAAGCTCGTATTGATGGCCAGTCAAGTCGACCGTTTTGCCGGTATTGAACATGACCACCAGCAGCTACGTGCTGAAAAAGATCAAGAAAAACATCCGACTCGGGGTGAAGGTCCGCAGATTCATGCCGATAAGCGTGAAGACGTCGTGTCCGGTCAGGACGATGTCGACGATCTGTTGTCCAGCCTGGGTTTTTAGGGAGCACGTTTAATGAGCTTCGGCGCCGATGAAGAAATCCTCCAGGATTTCCTGGTAGAAGCCGGCGAAATTCTTGAGCAACTGTCCGAGCAATTGGTCGAGCTGGAAAGCCGACCTGATGATTCGGACCTGCTCAATGCAATCTTTCGCGGCTTTCACACTGTAAAAGGGGGCGCCGGCTTCCTCCAGCTCAATGAGCTGGTGGAGTGCTGCCATATTGCCGAGAACGTGTTCGACATTCTGCGCAAGGGTGAGCGTCGCGTTGACTCCGAGCTGATGGACGTCGTTCTGGAAGCCCTGGACACGGTCAACAGCATGTTCGGCCAAGTGCGTGAGCGCAGCGATGTTACGCCCGCCACACCAGAGCTTCTGGCTGCACTGGCACGCCTGGCCGAACCGGCTTCGGCCCAGCCGGCCGCAGTGCCTGAGCCTGTCGTTGAGTCCGAGCCAGAGCCGGTTGCCGAAGCGCCCGCAGCGGCGGAGTCCGGCGATATTACCGATACGGAATTCGAACAGCTGCTCGACTCGCTCAATGCCGTCAAGGCTGAGGCCGAAGCGCCCGTTGCTCCTGTCGCGCCGGCCGGTGATGAGATCACCGATGATGAGTTCGAGTCGTTGCTGGACCAACTGCATGGTAAAGGTCAGTTTGCCGCCGGCAGTCTTGCCACGGCAGCTACCCCTGCGTCGGAAGCGGTTGCCGAGGCTGGCGCTGAAGCCGGGAACGAAATCACGGACGACGAGTTTGAAGCGCTGCTGGACCAGCTTCATGGCAAGGGCACCTTTGCCGTGGATGCCCTGCCGGCAGCCGCAGTGGAGTCTGCGGGGGCTGAAGCCCCGGGCGATCATATTTCCGAGCACGAGTTTGAGGCGTTGCTCGATCAGATTCATGGCAAAGGCAAGTTTGCCGAGGGCGCTGCTGCATCCGCTTCGGCAGCGCAGGCCACCGTTGCCAAACCGGCAGCCAAGCCGGCGCCTGCTCCTGCGGCGGCACCTGCTCCTGTTGCCAAGCCTGCTGCAGCAGCTGCACCAGCGCCTGCTCGTCAGGCTGCACCCGCATCAGCCGACAAGCATGCTGCCAGTGAAGCCGAAACGACGGTGCGGGTCGATACCGCCCGCCTCGATGAGATCATGAACATGGTCGGCGAGTTGGTGCTGGTGCGTAACCGCTTGGTGCGTCTGGGCCTGAACAGTGGCGATGAGGCCATGTCCAAGGCCGTTTCGAACCTCGACGTGGTCACCGCTGATCTGCAGACCGCGGTCATGAAGACCCGTATGCAGCCGATCAAGAAGGTCTTCGGGCGCTTCCCGCGCCTGGTTCGTGACCTGGCACGCCAGTTGAAGAAAGAAATCAACCTGGAGCTGGTGGGCGAAGAGACCGACCTGGACAAAAACCTCGTCGAGGCGCTGGCCGACCCGTTGGTCCACTTGGTGCGCAACGCCGTCGACCATGGTGTCGAAACGCCGGAAGAGCGCGAAGCCTCTGGCAAGTCCCGTGGCGGCAAGGTCGTGCTTTCGGCTGAGCAGGAGGGCGATCACATCCTGTTGTCGATCTCCGACGACGGCAAAGGCATGGACCCCAACGTGCTGCGCGCCAAGGCTGTGGAAAAGGGCCTGATGGACAAGGATGCAGCGGATCGCCTGAGCGAATCGGACTGCTACAACCTGATCTTCGCCCCGGGCTTTTCCACCAAGACCGAGATTTCCGATGTGTCCGGCCGAGGTGTCGGCATGGACGTGGTGAAAACCAAGATCTCCCAGCTCAAT
The DNA here is from genome assembly GCF_014648275.1 of Pseudomonas laurentiana. GTDB lineage: Bacteria > Pseudomonadota > Gammaproteobacteria > Pseudomonadales > Pseudomonadaceae > Aquipseudomonas > Aquipseudomonas laurentiana. The sequence continues at coordinate 128,895 of NZ_BMQU01000009.1, read as the reverse complement.
GGCTCGATCAACATCTACTCGGCCAAGGGGCAGGGTTCGAAGATCGTCATCAAGGTGCCGTTGACCCTGGCGATCATGCCAACGCTGATGGTCATGCTTGGCAACCAGGCGTTCGCCTTCCCGCTGGTCAACGTCAACGAAATTTTCCACCTCGATCTGTCGCGTACCAACGTGGTGGATGGTCAGGAAGTGGTGATCGTACGTGATAAGGCGTTGCCACTGTTTTATCTCAAGCGCTGGTTGGTCAGCTCTGCCGCTCATGAAGAGCAGCATGAAGGCCATGTGGTGATTCTCTCGGTGGGCACTCAGCGGATCGGCTTCGTCGTCGATCAACTGGTCGGCCAGGAAGAGGTAGTCATCAAGCCGCTGGGCAAGATGCTGCAAGGCACCCCAGGGATGTCGGGCGCCACCATTACCGGTGACGGGCGCATTGCGCTGATCCTCGACGTTCCGAGCATGCTCAAGCGTTACGCTGCCCGGCGTATTTGATCCCGGTGGCGCGGTCTTTCGACCGCGCCCCGTAATGGAGTGTTTATGGCAGTCAAGGTCCTGGTGGTGGATGATTCCGGTTTCTTCCGCCGCCGTGTCTCGGAAATTCTTTCAGCGGACCCGACTATCCAGGTCGTGGGCACCGCGACCAACGGCAAGGAAGCGATCGACCAAGCCCTGTCGCTCAAGCCCGATGTCATCACCATGGACTATGAAATGCCCATGATGGATGGCATCACCGCCGTTCGGCACATCATGCAGCGTTGCCCGACGCCGGTATTGATGTTTTCTTCGCTGACCCACGAAGGCGCTCGCGTTACCCTCGATGCACTGGATGCCGGTGCGGTGGATTACCTGCCGAAGAACTTCGAGGACATTTCGCGCAACCCGGAAAAGGTCAAGCAGCTGCTGTGTGAGAAGGTTCATACCATTTCCCGCAGCAACCGCCGTTTCAGCAGTTTCGCTACGCCAGCACCTGTTGCAGCGCCGAGCCCGCAGGCCAGTGTCAGCAGTATGGCGTCGCCAGGCCTCTCTCGCCCTGCACCCGTGCCCGCACGGGCGGCTGCACCCAGCTCGCCTGCGCCCAAGCGTAAGTCCTACAAGCTGTTGGCCATTGGCACGTCGACGGGCGGCCCGGTTGCCCTGCAACGCGTACTGACCCAGCTTCCGGCAAACTTCCCGGCGCCGATCGTATTGATCCAGCACATGCCAGCGGCCTTCACCAAGGCATTTGCCGAGCGTCTGGACAAGCTATGCAAGATCAGCGTCAAGGAGGCCGAGGACGGCGACGTGTTGCGTCCTGGTCTGGCGCTGCTGGCCCCAGGCGGCAAACAGATGATGGTCGATGCGCGTGGTACGGTGAAAATCCTTCCGGGCGACGAACGTCTGAACTACAAGCCGTGCGTGGACATCACCTTCGGCTCTGCTGCGAAGTCCTACGGTGACAAGGTCTTGGCCGTGGTGTTGACCGGCATGGGTGCCGATGGCCGTGAGGGTGCACGCCTGCTCAAGCAGGGCGGTAGCCAGGTCTGGGCTCAGGATGAAGCCAGTTGCGTGATCTATGGCATGCCCATGGCCATCGTAAAGGCCAATCTGGCAGACGCGGTGTACGGCCTGGATGAGATTGGCCGGCACCTGGTCGAGGCGTGTGTCTAATGGATGTCTTGAGCCTTATCGGGATCATCCTGGCTTTTGTCGCCATTATTGGTGGCAACTACCTGGAAGGCGGTCATCTTTCTGCGCTGATCAACGGCCCTGCAGCCCTGATCGTACTGGGCGGCACGTTGGCGGCTTCGCTGCTGCAGTCGCCGATGAGCGCTTTCAAGCGGGCGATGCAAATTGCCATCTGGATCCTGTTTCCGCCACGGGTTGACCTGGCCGGTGGTATCGACCGGGTCGTCAATTGGAGCCTGACGGCGCGCAAGGAAGGCCTGTTGGGGCTGGAAGGCGTGGCTGACGCTGAATCCGATCCATATGCGCGCAAGGGCTTGCAACTGTTGGTCGATGGTGCGGAACCGGAAGCGATTCGAAGCATTCTCGAGGTGGATTTCTACACCCAGGAAAGCCGGGATATTCAGGCTGCAAAGGTGTTCGAGAGCATGGGCGGCTATGCGCCGACCATCGGTATCATCGGTGCGGTCATGGGCTTGATCCATGTAATGGGTAACCTGGCAGACCCGTCCCAATTGGGTAATGGTATTGCCGTTGCGTTTGTGGCGACGATCTATGGTGTTGCCAGTGCCAACCTGATCCTGCTGCCGATTGCCAACAAGCTGAAAGCCCTGGCCCTGCGCCAGTCGCGGTACCGGGAAATGCTCCTGGAAGGCCTGTTGTCGATTGCTGAAGGTGAAAACCCGCGCTCGATCGAGTTGAAGCTTCAGGGCTTCATGGAGTAACACATGGCTCGCCGTCGCGCCCCCGAAGAACATGAGAATCACGAGCGCTGGCTGGTGTCGTACGCCGACTTCATCACCTTGCTGTTTGCCTTTTTCGTGGTCATGTACTCGATTTCCTCGATCAACGAGGGCAAGTACAAAATAATTTCCCAGGCCCTGCTCGGTGTCTTCAATGACCCCGAGCGGAGCATGCGGCCGATCCCGATTGGCGATGAGCAGCCGCTCAGCGTCAAGCCCGCCGAACCTTTGATCAGGGACAGTGAGCAGGTCGATGCTGGCCTTGCTCAAGCCAACAGTGATCCCCTCAAGACCATCTCCAATGATGTGCGCGATGCCTTCGGTGACTTGATCAAATCTGATCAGATGACCGTGCGCGGCAACGAATTGTGGGTGGAGATCGAATTGAACTCCTCGTTGTTGTTTGGCAGTGGCGATGCCATGCCCAGCGATGCAGCCTTCAACATCATTGAAAAAGTGGCGCGGATTCTCAAACCTTTTGCCAACCCGGTACATGTCGAGGGCTTCACTGACGATTTACCGATCCGGACTGCGCAGTACCCGACCAACTGGGAGCTGTCGTCGGCGCGGGCGGCGAGCATCGTGCGCCTGTTGGCGATGGAAGGCGTCAACCCCGCGCGCATGGCCTCGGTGGGCTATGGCGAGTTTCAACCGATTGCCAGCAACACGTCGGCAGAAGGGCGTGCCCGCAACCGTCGGGTGGTGCTGGTGATCTCGCGTAACCTTGAAGTACGCCGCAGCCTGACCGGCACAGGCAGCGCCAATGCCACGCCAGATGCAGCCATGAAGCGAGCTGGCACACAAACTGCACCGCGAGTGGTATCACCGACGGTCGGGGCCAACCCCGTCAATTCCCCGTCACCGACCTTATAACCGATCCCGGTAGGGCAGGTTGCCGTAGCGGGAGGAAGCAGCGCAATGAGAGTCTGGGCAGTAGCCAATCAAAAAGGTGGCGTCGGCAAGACCACCACTTCCATCGCCTTGGCCGGCTTGCTGGCTGATGCGGGCAAGCGCGTGGTCGTGGTCGACCTCGATCCTCATGGATCGATGACCAGCTACTTCGGGCATAACCCCGATACCCTGGAACACAGTAGTTTCGACCTGTTCCTGCACAAAGGCAGCGTTCCTGAAGGCTTGCCGGGGCAACTGCTGCTGCCGACCAGCCACGACAACATATCGTTGTTGCCGTCGAGTACCGCGCTGGCCACTCTGGAGCGTCAGTCCCCCGGGCAAAGTGGCCTGGGCCTGGTGATCGCCAAGAGTCTGGCGCAGCTGTGGCAGGATTTCGACTATGCAATCATCGACAGCCCGCCGCTACTCGGCGTGTTGATGGTCAACGCCTTGGCTGCCAGCCAGCAACTGGTGATTCCGGTGCAAACCGAGTACCTGGCGGTCAAGGGGCTCGAACGTATGGTCAGCACCCTGGCGATGGTGAACCGCTCGCGCAAGCAGGCGTTGCCGTTCCATATCGTACCGACCTTGTTCGATCGGCGTACCCAGGCGTCCATGGGCACGCTGCGGGTGCTGCGTGACAGTTACCCGGAAAACATATGGCAGGGCTACATCCCGGTTGATACGCGCCTGCGTGATGCCAGCCGTGCCGGTTTGACGCCTTCGCAATTTGACGGCAAAAGCCGTGGCGTAACCGCTTACAGGGCGCTGCTCAAGCAGTTGCTTACCCACAACGCCGCAGCGCAGGTGGCTTGATGACTCGCCCCGCGTTGATCGCCACCCGGCCACAACTGGCCCTGCAATCCTACCTGGATGGCTTGTTGCAGGAAGCGACCGAAGAGTTGGAGCCGCCGCGTGTTGAAACGGTTCGCCCTCCCGTTGAAGCGCCAGTGGAACTGGATGAGTTTCAGGCGGCCGTGCTTGAAGAGCAGGTGCGTGACGCCAAGCGTCAGCCGTCTGTATCGGTAGAAGTCACGACAACGGTATTTGCCGAGCCGACCCGCTTGGTGATGCCTGTAACCGCGCCACCACTGGAGGTGGCGGCAGCGCCAGCGCCAGCGGCTGCGGTGGTCGAAACGCCCGTGCCGGTTGAGCCGCTGGTGGAGATTCATTTACCGCCTGCACTCAACCCACCTGTACCGCCGTTGACAACGGATGGTCGCCCGGCGTGGGCTGCCGAGCCGTTTGAGTGCCTGCTGTTCGACGTCGCCGGGCTGACACTGGCCGTTCCGCTGGTGTGCCTGGGTTCGATTTACTCATTGGCCGGTCAGGAACTGACGCCGTTGTTTGGCCAGCCTGACTGGTTCCTCGGCATCCTGCCAAGCCAGGCCGGCAACCTGAAAGTCCTGGACACTGCCCGTTGGGTCATGCCTGACCGCTACCGCGATGATTTCCGCCAAGGGCTGCAGTACGTGATTTCGGTACAGGGTTACGAGTGGGGGCTGGCGGTGCATCAGGTGAGCCGCTCGTTGCGCCTGGACCCCAATGAAATCAAATGGCGCAGCCAACGTGGTCAGCGGCCATGGCTGGCCGGAACCGTGATTGAACATATGTGCGCCTTGCTGGATGTCGCCGAGTTGGCTGAGCTGATTGCCAGTGGTGCGGTCAAGCAGATGCACAAGCAACCATAAAATGAGGGTCGCACCACGTGCGGCCACACTGAGCACACCGCCGACGGCGGATTTTGAGGGTTAGGGGAATGAAAAAGACATCTGCACAAGGTTCCGAAGATCCGATTCTGCAGTGGGTGACCTTCCGCCTGGACAACGAGTCCTATGGCATCAATGTGATGCAGGTGCAGGAAGTCCTTCGCTACACCGAAATTGCGCCTGTGCCGGGTGCGCCGAGCTATGTGCTGGGCATCATCAACCTGCGCGGTAACGTCGTCACCGTGATTGATACGCGTCAGCGTTTCGGCCTGGCCCCGACCGACGTCAGCGACAATACCCGTATCGTCATCATCGAAGCGGACAAGCAAGTTGTCGGCATTCTGGTCGACAGCGTTGCCGAAGTGGTCTACCTGCGCCAATCGGAAGTTGAAACCGCGCCGAATGTTGGCAACGAGGAATCGGCCAAGTTCATTCAAGGCGTATGCAACAAGAACGGCGAGCTGCTGATTCTGGTTGAGTTGGACAAGATGATGACCGAGGAAGAATGGTCCGAGCTGGAGAACATCTGATTTGATCTTCGAGGTTGCAGTCATTTTTCTGGCACTGCTCTGGGCGGTAAGCTTGTGGCTGTTTCTGGGGTACAGCAAGCGCCAGCGTGAACTGGCCTCGCAACAGGCCCAGGGTGATGCGCTGCGTGATCAGCGCATCAAGGACCTGGCCAAACGCCTGGACGATTACCAGAACGGCACCGTGCGAATGGGCGAAGCCCTGCATGAGTTGCGTGCGGTAGTGGCACCGTTGCCCGACAAGCTGATGCAGTTGGAGCAGCGTGATCCCAACAGCCTGTCCTTTGCCCAGGCTGAGCGTTTGGTTGGTATGGGCGCCAGCGTCGACGAACTGACCCAGTCCTGTGGCCTGACCCAGGCCGAGGCAGAGCTGATGAGTAAGCTGCACCGTGGCTAAGCGTCCAATCAACTGCATCAAGGTCAAGAACCGCGCCGTTTTCCTTCACGGATAAGCGGCGAGTTCCTCCCTCGTCCCGACATCCGGCCCTCCGCTGCGCTACGGGTCCTCTCACTCCGGCAGTGCTCCCGCCGGGACCGTGCTGAAGGGCCTTCCTGGCCCTCAGCGCTCACCAGGCATCCCTGCCTGGCACTCAGCTACCAAGCGAAGCAGCGAGCCTCTGCTTCTCAGTGCGCGGAATGTCAGGCGCCGCAGGACGTCCCTTCAGAAGGCTGAGTGGAGTCATCGCGGAGTGGGGTGCGAGGCATGGAGGCCTCGCAAGTGCTGATGGGCCATGGATGGCCCGTCGGCGCGTCCACACGGGAGCGATGGCGTAAGGAAGGCACCCGAAGCGCAGCGGAGGGCCGGATGTCGGGACAGGGCGTTTTGCCCACTTTTGCGCCCTATCAAAAGTGGGTCGCCGTAAAGGGCGAAACCAGCCGGTGGTGCCGCTGCAGGGAATGGATATGCTCTCGAGGTGAGTGCCGATAGGCACAAACACGCATCGCCCCTGATAGAAACTGCTTCATTAAGTGAACAGCATTACGCTCAGAGGGGGAGCGTCGGCAGCCCCAGCGTCTGTGGCGTTACATCACGCTCCTGTACACCTTCATCGACAAAGCCCACCGGCACCTTGCCTTTGAGTTGCCAGGCGAACGCGATGATCTCCGCGATGGTCAGGTACAAGGCTTCCGGGATACGGTCGCCCAATTCCATGCGTGCCAGCAGTGTTACCAGATCGGCGTTTTCGTAGATCGGCACTTCATGGTCGCGTGCCAGGGCCAGGATCGCTTCGGCCAGTGCGTCATCACCTTTGGCTGTAAGGGTAGGGGCTTGTTGGCCGTCGTAGCTCAGGGCAATGGCCTGGCGAGGGGCTTTGTCAGTCATGCGTTTTCATCCACCCAACGTTGTTCCAGACGCGTACGCGCCCCTTGCGGCGGTGTACCGTGATGGCAGTTCAATTCGCCGACGCTCAACCCCCGTGCAAGCAAGCGCGCCCTCAGGTCGTTCAGTTGGCTTTCGATCAGGCGCGCTGTACCGGGCAGTTCGGCCCATAACTGGCTCGAAAGGCAGCCCTGGGCTAGCTGCGCCTGCACTTGCAACGGGCCTAATGGGCTGAGATCGAACGACAGCTCAATCTTCCAGCGCATTTCCAGTGGGTCGCGCTTTTCACGCTCTGGGTCGGCCTGTTGTTCGGGTGTCTCTTCGCGTTGCAGTTTGACCTGCAAGGGCATGAACTCCTGGCCGGTACGCAGCGGAACTTCCAGTTGCCACGTGGTCTGCAGGGTGCCATCGGCCGTACTGCCGGTTTGCTCAAGGCTCGCCAGTTGGTGACTTTGCAGTCGAGACACTGCCCCAGCCGCCAGGCGCAGCAGATGCTCCAGATCGCCTTCGCCCTCCAGGCTTTGCAGTAGCCGTGAGGGCAGGGGGAAGCTGGAAGGGGTGGTGCGTGCGCCCACCTGGCCGAGCATGCCCAGTGCGTTGCGCAGCATGCCTGGCATGGTCTGGGACAGGGTGGTGGCTGCCGTGGCCGGGTTGAACGGCGTGCTGCTGGGTAGCCCTTGCAGTACCTGTGCGATCAGGCGCACTACCTGGGCCTTGAGGTCCGGGGCAAGGCTGTTGGGCAGGCCATTGAGCAACTTGGCTTCCAGAAACAGGCCGCTGTTGTTCATGGCCTGGGCCAGGCCCTTCGCATCGCTGAGCTGGCGGACATCCGGCAGGCTGGCGAGCAGTGCATCGACGTTGGTGCGCAACGCGGCAGGTTGCTGATCATCGCTGGCGATTCGCTGCAAAGCGGCCAGCAGGCTCGGCAGCGACGCTTGGCGGGCTTGCTGGCTACTCAGGTGTTGAGCGATTGCCAACTGGTCCTGACGGCCGCTCAGCGGCATGAAGGACAGCTGCTGTTCGCCACGCACGACCGCACTGAGCAAGCTGCCCAGTGGCAGCGGGCGAGGGCTGTCCACGGCCAGGGTGGCGCCTGCCTGGGCGGTATTGAGCAGGCTGACCAGTGAGCGGAACACGCTGGCCTGACCGTTGGCCTGGGGCAATGCCTGGCTGGTCAGCACCTTGCCTTGCAGCAGGGTGCCGACCGGCAGTTGGCGGGTGTCGATCTGGGTCAGCGTGGTGACCGTGTTGGCCTTGGCCTGTTGCACGCCAATGGCCAGGGCCGAGGCGCTGGGCTGACTGACGGTCAGTTGGCTGCCTTGGGCCAGCGGCTGGCTGCTGTTGGCTTGTACGTTGGTTTGCCGCCCGTTGTCCTGGGTCAGCTTGAGCAGCAGTTGGAAGTCCTGGCCATTCTGTTTCAGCGAGAGGACTTCAGCGTCTGCGGTTTCGCCGGGAGCCAGCAGGCCCTGCTGCGGCTGCAAAAGCCTGAGCAGCTCACCTGTCATGGCAGCACTGCGTGCTTGCGGATTGACCAGTGCCTGCGTGCCGAGGCTGTTGATTTCGCCTGTCATCGAGTTACAACCTGTCGAAATAGCCCTCTTTGCAGTAGGACATGGCATGTATAATGCGGCCCGATCTTTCGGGGAGCCTTGGGCTCGCGGTCTGGTGCTCTTTTGAACAGACCAGTCGGCCGCGTCACCGTTCCAGTATAACGGCCGCGCCGGGACCGACTTGAGACAGTCATCCGAACCAATAAGGCAAACCTGTGATCCCTCAACTCGAAGCGGTGGCCCTGGCCTGCGAGCGTGACTGGCGAATGCTCTTCGAGCATCTCGATCTGCAGTTGGCCGCTGGCGACATGCTCCAGATCAGCGGTCCCAACGGCAGTGGTAAAACCAGCCTGTTGCGGCTTTTGGCCGGTTTGATGCGCCCGACCAGTGGCGAAATCCTCGTTCAGGGCAAGCCCTTGGCCGAGCAGCGCGGCGAACTGGCCCGGTTGCTGCTGTGGATTGGCCACGCGGCGGGGATCAAGGACCTGCTCACGCCCGAGGAAAACCTTAGCTGGCTGTGCGCCTTGCACCGCCCGGCCGGGCGCGAGGCGATCTGGCAGGCACTTGAAACGGTTGGCTTGCGTGGCTTCGAGGATGTGCCCTGTCATACGTTGTCGGCCGGTCAGCAGCGTCGTGTGGCCCTGGCCCGGTTGTACCTGGACAGCCCGCCGCTGTGGATTCTCGACGAACCGTTCACGGCACTCGACAAGCAGGGGGTGGCCCAGTTGGAAGCTCATCTGGCACGCCACTGTGAGACGGGCGGCATGGTGATTCTCACCACACACCATACGCTGGAGCGCAAACCCTCCGGTTACCGTGAACTGAACCTGGGGCAGTGGGCCGCATGAGTGTATTTGTCCTGTTGCTGAGCCGCGAGGCGCGGCTGCTGTGTCGACGCCCGGCAGAGCTGGCCAACCCCCTGGTGTTCTTCGCCATCGTCATTGCGCTGTTCCCTTTGGCGGTCGGTCCTGAGACACAATTGTTGCAAACCTTGTCACCTGGGTTAGTGTGGGTGGCGGCACTTTTGTCCGTCCTGCTCTCGCTGGACGGGCTTTTCCGCAGTGATTTCGAGGATGGATCGCTCGAGCAGTGGGTCCTTTCGTCGCACCCCCTGCCTCTTCTGGTATTGGCCAAGGTGCTGGCACACTGGGCCTTTTCCGGCCTGGCACTGGTATTGTTGGCACCGCTGCTGGCCTTGATGCTCGGCTTGCCGAGTGCCAGCCTGCCGGTGCTGCTGGCATCACTTTTGCTCGGCACTCCAGTGTTGAGCCTGTTGGGTGCCGTGGGTGCGGCCCTGACGGTCGGTTTGAAACGCGGCGGCCTGCTACTGGCGCTGTTGATTCTGCCGTTGTATATCCCGGTGTTGATTCTGGGCAGTGGCGCGTTGCAGGCGTCGCTGCAGGCGATGCCGGCGACCGGTTATCTGCTCTGGCTTGGTAGCCTGACCGCCCTGGCAGTAACGCTGGCACCCTTTGCAATAGCGGCTGGCCTGAAGATCAGCGTCGGCGAATAATGAGGTCTGGGCTTACTGCCCAGCAAAGACCCTGGATGTACCGTGATGAAAAGCAGCGCAATCAGCTGGACGTGGTTTCATAAACTGGGCTCGCCCAAGTGGTTCTATTCCATCAGTGGGCGGATGCTGCCGTGGCTGGCTGTCGCCGCTGTACTGTTGCTGACGGTGGGCGTGGTCTGGGGCCTGGCCTTTGCTCCCCAGGATTATCAGCAGGGCAACAGTTTTCGCATCATCTACATCCACGTGCCCGCGGCCATGCTGGCGCAGTCCTGCTACGTGATGCTGGCAGTGGCCGGGGTGGTCGGCCTGGTCTGGAAAATGAAGATCGCTGATATCGCACTGCAGTGCGCTGCGCCCATCGGCGCCTGGATGACCGCCGTGGCGCTGGTCACCGGTGCCATCTGGGGCAAGCCGACCTGGGGTAGCTGGTGGGTCTGGGATGCCCGTCTGACGTCCATGTTGATCCTCCTTTTTCTGTACTTCGGTCTTATTGCCCTGGGCCAGGCCATCAGCAATCGTGAGAGTGCGGCCAAGGCCTGTGCGGTGCTGGCGATTGTCGGGGTGATCAACATCCCGATCATCAAATATTCGGTGGAGTGGTGGAACACCCTGCACCAGGGCGCCACCTTCACCCTGACCGAGAAACCGGCGATGCCGGCGGAAATGTGGTTGCCGCTGCTGCTCACGGCACTGGGCTTCTATTGCTTCTTTGGTACCGTGCTGCTGATGCGCATGCGCCTGGAGGTGCTCAAGCGTGAGGCCCGTAGTAGCTGGGTGAAAAGTGAAGTGATGAATACCCTGGGTCGGGAGCTGGCACGATGAGTTTCACGTCCTTCAGCGATTTTCTCGCCATGGGCCACCACGGCCTGTATGTCTGGTCGGCCTACGGCATCAGCCTGGTAGTGCTGGCGATCAACGTCGCGGCGCCGATCCTGGCCCGTCGTCGTTACCTGCAAGAAGAGGCGCGTCGTCTGCGCCGGGAGCGTAATCAGTGAATCCGCAACGCAAGAAGCGCCTGTTCATCATTCTCGGCCTGCTCGCCGGCCTCGGCGTTGCCGTGGCGCTGGCCCTGAGTGCCTTGCAGCAGAACATCAACCTGTTCTACACCCCAACCCAGATTGCCAATGGCGAGGCGCCCCAGGATACCCGTATCCGCGCGGGCGGCATGGTTGAAAAAGGTTCCCTGCAACGTTCCGGCGACTCGTTGGACGTGCGTTTCGTGGTCACCGACTTCAACAAGTCAGTGCCCATTACCTACCGCGGTATCCTCCCGGACCTGTTTCGCGAAGGGCAGGGCATTGTCGCGCTCGGCAAGCTGAATGCCGACGGGGTGGTGGTGGCCGACGAAGTACTGGCCAAGCACGATGAAAAGTACATGCCGCCAGAAGTGACCAAGGCGCTCAAGGAAAGCGGTCAGGTCGCAACGGATGCTGGCCAGGCCGGAGGCAAACCATGAACGCCGCGTTGGTGATTCCCGAACTGGGCCAGTTGGCCATGATCCTGGCGCTGTGCTTTGCCTGCGTCCAGGCCAGCGTGCCATTGCTCGGCGCCTGGCGCGGTGACAGCCTGTGGATGAGCCTGGCACGGCCCGCGGCCTGGGGCCAGTTTGCCTTCCTGGCCTTCGCCTTTGCCTGTCTGACCCACGCTTTCATGACCGACAACTTCTCGGTTGCCTATGTCGCCAGCAACTCTAACAGTGCCTTGCCTTGGTACTTCAAGTTCAGTGCGGTATGGGGTGCCCATGAGGGGTCGCTGCTGCTCTGGGCCTTGATCCTCGGTGGCTGGACCTTTGCCGTGTCGATTTTCTCCCGGCAATTGCCTCAGGTGATGCTCGCCCGGGTGCTGGCGGTCATGGGCATGATCAGTGTGGGCTTCATGTCGTTCCTGATTGTCACCTCCAACCCGTTCCAGCGGCTGCTGCCACAGGTGCCGACCGATGGTCGCGACCTCAACCCGTTGCTGCAGGATGTGGGGCTGATCGTTCACCCACCGATGCTCTACATGGGTTATGTCGGTTTCTCGGTTGCCTTTGCCTTCGCCATCGCTGCCTTGCTTGGTGGTCGTCTTGATGCGGCCTGGGCACGTTGGTCACGGCCATGGACGATCGTTGCCTGGGCGTTCCTCGGCATTGGAATCACCCTGGGCTCCTGGTGGGCCTATTACGAACTGGGTTGGGGGGGCTGGTGGTTCTGGGACCCGGTAGAGAACGCCTCGTTCATGCCGTGGCTGGTGGGCACAGCGCTGATTCACTCCCTGGCCGTGACGGAAAAGCGCGGTGTGTTCAAGAGCTGGACGGTACTGCTGGCGATTGCCGCATTTTCGTTGAGCCTGCTGGGTACCTTCCTGGTTCGTTCGGGCGTATTGACCTCGGTGCATGCCTTTGCGTCCGACCCCGAGCGCGGTGTGTTCATCCTCATGTTCCTGCTGTGCGTGGTCGGCGGCTCGCTGACCCTGTTCGCGTTGCGTGCCCCGGTGGTCAAGAGCCAGGTCGGCTTTGCCCTGTGGTCGCGTGAGACCCTGCTGCTGGCCAACAACCTGGTGCTGGTGGTCGCTGCCTCGATGATCCTGCTTGGTACCTTGTACCCGCTGGTGCTCGACGCCATGACCGGGGCGAAACTGTCCGTTGGCCCGCCTTACTTCGATGCCCTGTTCCTGCCGCTGATGGCCCTGTTGATGGTGGTGTTGGCCATAGGTGTGCTGGTGCGCTGGAAAGACACCCCCGGCAAATGGTTGCTGAACATGCTCGCGCCAGTACTGGTTGGTAGCGCCATTCTGGCGCCGATTGGCGGGCTGATCGTGGATGACTTCGATTGGCCAGTACTGACCACCTTTGCCCTGGCGGCGTGGATCGTGCTTGCTGGCGTGCGTGATCTTCTCGACAAGACGCGCCACAAGGGTGTGTTCAAAGGTATGCGGAGCCTCACTCGCAGCTATTGGGGGATGCACGTCGCTCACTTCGGCCTGGCGGTTTGCGCGTTGGGTGTGGTGCTGTCGAGTAACAACAGTGCCGAGCGCGACCTGCGCCTGGCGCCGGGCGAGTCAGTGGAGCTGGCGGGCTATCACTTCATTTTCGAGGGCGCCAAGCATTTCGAGGGGCCTAACTTCACCTCCGACAAGGGCACGGTCCGGGTGGTCAAGGACGGTCGAGAGATCAGCGTCCTGCATCCAGAGAAGCGCTTGTACACCGTGCAGCAGTCGATGATGACCGAGGCGGGCATTGATGCCGGCTTCACCCGTGACCTCTATGTCGCCCTCGGCGAGCCGTTGGACAATGGCGCCTGGGCCGTACGGGTTCATGTCAAACCGTTCGTACGCTGGATCTGGCTGGGTGGTTTGCTGACCGGTCTGGGCGGCCTGCTGGCAGCGTTGGATGGGCGTTATCGGGTCAAGGTGAAAAGCCGTGTACGTGAAGTACTGGGCATGTCTGGAGCAACTGCATGAAGCGTTGGATCATGGTACTGCCGCTGGCGGTGTTTCTGCTGGTGGCGGTGTTCCTCTATCGGGGCTTGTACCTGGACCCGGCTGAACTGCCCTCGGCAATGATTGGCAAGCCGTTCCCGAGTTTCTCGCTGCCCGCCGTGGAGGGCGAGAAAACCCTGACCCAGGCCGACCTGCTGGGCAAACCGGCACTGGTCAACGTCTGGGGCACCTGGTGCGTGTCTTGCCGGGTTGAGCACCCGGTGCTGAACAAGCTGGCCGAGCAGGGGGTGTTGATCTATGGGGTCAACTACAAGGATGACAACGCCGCCGCGCTGAAATGGCTGAAGGACTTCCACAACCCGTACCAGCTCAATATCCGCGATGAGCAAGGCACCCTGGGCCTGGACCTGGGCGTGTACGGCGCACCTGAGACGTTCCTGATCGATGCCAAGGGCATCATTCGCCACAAGTTTGTGGGGGTCGTCGACGAGACGGTCTGGCGCGAGCAACTGGCAGCGTTGTACCAGGGCCTGGTCGATGAGGTTCGGCCATGAGGCGCTGGCTAGCAGCGGCCGTGCTTGGCCTGAGCCTGGCCGGGGTGGCCCACGCGGCGATCGATACCTATCAGTTCGCCGATGATGCCGAACGTGAGCGGTATCACGATCTGACCAAGGAACTGCGCTGCCCCAAGTGCCAGAACCAGGACATCGCAGACTCCAACGCGCCCATCGCCGCCGACTTGCGTCGGGAAATCTTCCGGATGCTTGGCGAGGGCAAGAGCAACCAGCAGATCATCGACTTCATGGTTGACCGCTACGGTGATTTCGTCCGTTACAAGCCGGCCCTGACGGCGCGTACCTGGTTGCTGTGGTTCGGGCCCGGTGTCCTGCTGTTGGGTGGTGTCGTGGTGCTTGCGGTGATCGTGCGCAAACGTCGCACGCCGGTAATCAACGGCACCGCCGACCTTTCTCCCGAGGAGCGTGAGCGCCTCGCCAAACTGTTGGAAAAAGAACAGACCCATGACTGATTTCTGGCTTGCTGCAGGCCTGCTGTTACTGGTAGCCCTGAGCTTTTTGCTGATCCCTGTGCTGCGCGGACGTCGCGCGCAACTGGAAGAAGACCGTACGGCACTGAACGTTGCCTTGTATCAGGAGCGCGTTGCTGAACTGCAGGCCCAGCAGGCGGCGGGTGTACTCAGCGCGGAACAACTGGCGAGTGGGCGTGATGAAGCGGCCCGCGAACTGCTAGAGGATACCGAAAATGCCGAGCCAGCACGCTTGGCTCGCCTCGGTAAACCGTTGCCGCTGCTGGCTGCTGTACTGGTGCCGCTGATGGCTATAGGCCTGTACCTGCACTTTGGTGCCAGTGACAAAGTGGCGCTGACCCAGGAGTTTGCTCAGGCACCACAGTCAATGGAAGAAATGACCGCACGCCTGGAGCGCGCCGTTGCTGCCCAGCCCGATTCGGCCGAGGGCCTGTACTTCCTCGGTCGCGCCTATATGGCGCAGGAGCGTTCCGCCGATGCCGCCAAGACCTTCGAGCGCGCCGTAGGCCTGGCCGGGCGTCAGCCTGAGTTGCTCGGACAGTGGGCGCAGGCGCTCTACTTTGCCAACGGCAAGCAGTGGACTCCGCAACTGCAGGCCTTGACCGACGAAGCCCTCAAGGCTGATCCGCAGGAAGTCACCAGCCTCGGGCTGCTGGGCATTGCGGCGTTCGAAGGCCAGCGCTACCAGCAGGCCATCGATTACTGGAACCGTTTGCTGGCGCAACTGCCTGCCGGTGATACCTCCCGTGCGGCGCTTGAGGGTGGCGTGGCACGCGCTGCCGACAGACTCAAGGCCAGCGGTGTTCAACCCGTGACAACCCCCGCCATTAGCGACAAGGCACCGGCGCGGCTCAAGGTAAGGGTCGAACTGGCTGCGGCGCTGAAGGACAAGGTTCAGCCTGGCGACAGCGTGTTTATCTTTGCCCGTGCAAGTGAAGGCCCGCCCATGCCGTTGGCGGTGAAGCGGGTGACGGTGGCCCAGTTGCCAATCGAGGTCGAGCTTGCCGATAGCGACGCAATGATGCCGAGCATGAAACTGTCGAACTTTCCTGAAGTCCAACTGGTTGCGCGCGTCTCCCGCGCAGGCCAGCCGACCAAGGGTGAGTGGATCGGCCGCAGTTCGCCGCTGGCCAGCAGTACCGAGGCGCAGCAGCATCTGACCATCGACAGCCCGGATCCTTAAGCGAGTAGCCTCATGAACAGCACCGTCCGCCTCACCCTGATTACCTTGGCTCTGGGCTTGAGTGCGTGTACGGTGCAGCAGCCTTCGAGCTACCCTGAACCGCCCATAGGGCGGCAGCCGCCAGGCACGGTGATCAAGCCGACGCCTCGCCCAGGGGCAGTACCGAGCAAGCCAACGGTTACCCCTTCGCAGAAACCGATGCCGCGGACCTCGGCCAGCTTCGCACCGCCGCCCGGTGGTGCCAGCCACTGGGATCCGCGCCTCGGGGTCTACGTGCTCGAAGGCCAGACCAACACCTTCTACCGGCAGCGCACCTACTACCGCTGGAACAATGGCTGGAGCTGGTCGACCAGCCTTCAGGGGCCCTGGCAGGAAACCGATAGCAGCGGTGTCCCGGGCGGTCTGGGACGGGCCTTTTCCAACTAGTCCGGGCTGGCGCACAATGCGCCCTCGCGGACAGCTCTGGAGCAAGGCATGACAAAGACGGTACTGGTGCTGGTAGAAACGGTCGACGACTACCTGCCCCTGTTGCGCAACAACGGTTTCAACCTGATCCTTGCGCAGACGCCTGCGCTGCGGCGAGAGGCCATTGCTCGCCATGGCAGTGAAATCGATGCCGTGCTTACGCGTGGGCCGTTGGGCCTGTATGCCGATGAGATGGCGGCCCTGCCACAGCTTAAAATCATCTGTGTGATTGGTGCCGGCTATGAGCAGGTCGATCTTGCGGCAGCGGCAGCACGCGGTATCACCGTCACCAATGGAGCAGGGGCCAACGCCTCGACCGTGGCGGACCATGCCATGGCCTTGCTATGTGCAGTGGTTCGCGATATCCCCCGTGCCGATGCCTCTACCCGTCGTGGTGAGTGGAACCGGGTCATCAGCCCGTCGCTGGCCGGCAAGCGCCTGGGAATTCTCGGGTTGGGTGCGATTGGCCGGGCAATCGCCAAGCGTGGCGCTCTCGGGTTCGACATGCAGGTCCGTTACCACAGCCGCCAGCCACGTAGCGACGTGCCCTACAGCTATTGCGACAGCGTGCTGGCGTTGGCACAGGCATCGGACTTCCTCGTTATCGCCACGCCGGGCGGTGCCAGTACCCAGCACCTGATCGACGCTACCGTGCTGGATGCACTTGGTGACCAAGGCTTTCTGGTGAACATCGCCCGTGCCAGCGTGGTCTGTACCGCCGACCTGGTCGATGCGTTGCAGCGAAAGCGCATCGCCGGTGCTGCGCTGGACGTTTTCGATGAAGAACCTGCGGTACCTGACGCGCTCAAGGCACTGCCGAATGTGGTGTTGACCCCGCATGTGGCCGGGCAGTCGCCGGAAGCGGCGGGTGATACGGTGCAACTGGTGCTGCGAAACCTGCAGGCGTTCTTTTCCGGCAAGCCTGTGCTGACCCCGGTAACTGCCTGATATTGCTGACTGATGGTCCATCGCTTAAGGTTTTTTGATGGTGGCCGATACGTTCTATGCCTTGATATTCAACGAGTTTTAGACTGGAGTGTCTGCTGATGTTGCCGGATGATTTTTCGCCCGAAGTATATTTGGAGCTGCATGCCGATGTTCGGGCCGCTGGCATGGACCCGACTCAGCACTACCTTAAATTTGGCAAAAGTGAAGGTCGTCCTTACAAGCATGGCGCTGTTGCCACCCGTGACAAAAGCCTGCTCCATCCTAAGCTCGAAGGTCACTATCAGTACGACGGCCTTGCCTCGAAGCACAACCATGACTTCATGATCGACCCGTCCTACGTTGCTGCCTATCAGCGTGGCATCGAAGCGACAGGGTGTGATTACAAGTGGTACTGGCGTGTCCATATCGGGCTGTGGGCTGCCCGCTCGGCAGCCAAGCACGAGGGCGATTTTGTCGAGTGCGGTGTCAACTATGGCTTTCTGAGTTCAGCCATCATGAAGGACTTGGACTGGGACACTACTGGCAGGCAGTTCTACTTGCTGGATACCTTTACCGGGCTGGATGAGCGCTACCTGTCCGAGAATGAAAAAAACGGCGGGGTGATCGAGCGCAATCAGAGCGAAATCGAGTCGGGGTTCTATACCACCAACCTCGATTCTGTGAAGAAGAACTTCTCTGAGTGGCGCAATGTGCGGATCGTACCGGGAAGCATTCCCGATACCCTGGAGCACATAGACGCCACCCGTATTGCGTTCTTGCACATCGATCTTAACTGCACGATACCTGAAGTGGCGGCTATCGATTATCTCTGGGACCGCCTGGTTTCTGGCGCCTTTGTACTGCTCGACGATTACGCCTACTTCGGCTATCAGCCACAGAAGGAAGGCATGGATGCCTGGGCAAAGAAAATGAACCTTTCGATTGCCAGTTTGCCAACCGGTCAGGGCTTGCTCATCAAGCCCTGATACCCGGGCGTGTTCAGCCGTTTGCGATAAGCCAATCCGCAAAGACCTTCGCCGCAGGCGAAGGCATCACCTGTTTGTCGTGTACCAGGTAGTCGGCCTGCCCGGTACGCACGGCAAAGTCCGAAACCGTGCGGATCTGCCCGCTGTCGATCCGCTCGCGTGCCATGAACTCCCAGCCCAGCCCCACCCCCATGCCCTGCATGACTGCGTCGAACACCAGGTTGACCTGATTGAACGTCACCGCATCGGCTGGTGCTTTGTAGCGCACGCCCTGGTGGTTGAACCAGTCGTGCCAGTCCAGGCAGTTCCAGGCTGAGGCGTCCAGTTGAATCAGAGGCAAGGCCTGCAGCTCACTCAGTGAATGCACCGCTGGCAGCGGGCGTTGGGCACTGACAATCGGGTAAATGCATTCGTCAAACAGCTTGCTGGCCTGCAGCGAGCGCCAACGGCCATGACCGTAGAGGATGCCGAAGTCGTAGTCGGTGATGACGCTCTCGCTGATCTCGTTGCTGGCGTGGATGTTCACCGTCAGTTCTGGGTGCTGTTCGTTGAAGCGCAGCAGGCGCGGGAACAGCCAGTACTGCGCGACAGCGTGTGTGCAGATAACGCTGACATTGCGGCTGCCATGGCCGCTCTTGAGCCGCAATACGTTAGCCAGCAGGCTTTCCAGCAGGGGTTCAACGATGGCATTGAAGGCCGTGCCGGCCTGGGTCAGCGCGATGCCTCGTGCGCGCCGCTCGAACAACGGCGCTGACAAGTGCTCTTCCAGTGTCTTGATTTGCTTGCTGACGGCGCTTTGGGTCAGGCACAGCTCGCTGGCGGCGCGGGTAAAGCTGCCGGTACGGGCTACCGCCTCGAAGGCAATCAGCGTGTCGAGAGGCGGCAAGTGTCGGTTGAAGCGGCTCATGTTCCAGGCCTGCGTTTACGGAATGCCCTGATCATAAGACCGAAGGCTGAAGGGTAAAAGGTATTCCGCAGGGGAATGGCTGCATGCCGAATGATCTTTTGTCGAGGCGCCTGCGAGCGGCTAGCCTGCTCGCTTCAATCGATCAAGAGGTGAATGCGGTGAAACGGGGTGTGGCCTATGCCGGCGTGGCCGGTGCGATGTGGGGAATGGTACTGATGGTGCCGCAGTTGTTGCCGGAGTTCAGCCCGGTGCTGCTCAGCTGCGCGCGCTTCGTATTGTTCGGTGTGATTTCGCTGGTGCTCGCCATTCCCTTGCGTCAGACCTTGCGCACGTTGACCCTGGGCGATCTGTGGATGCTCATGCGGCTATCTGTGATCGGCAACCTGATCTATTTCATCTGCCTGGTCGCCGCGATTCAGCGCCTGGGTGTGGCACCAGCCTCGCTGATTGTCGGGGTATTGCCCTTGACCATTACCCTGTACGGGCGCCATGACAGCGGCGCAATCGCCTTGTCGCGGCTGGCTGGCCCATTAGGTTTGATTCTCGCCGGAATGCTCTGCATCAATCTGCAAACCTTCGCCGTCGAACCGGGCGCCATGGCCGACAAGTTTGTCGGTGTGCTGTATGCCTTGGGGGCGTTGCTGAGCTGGACCTGGTACGCCGTTCACAACAGCCGTTACCTCAAGCAGTCCGGGCATTTCGACAGCCATCAATGGTCGGTGTTCTGTGGCGTGGCCACGGGCGTGTTCAGCCTGCTGCTGGTCGCTGCGATCTGGCTGTGGCAACCCGCGCAGTTGCAGGTCGAGGCGCCCGCTGGCCGCTGGAACCTGTTCTGGCTTTACAGCCTGGGCAGCGCCTTGTTTGGCTCGTGGTTGGCCGCGTTGCTGTGGAATGCAGCGTCCAAGCGAATGCCGTTGACCATGAGCGGGCAGTTGATTGTGTTCGAGACGCTGTTCGCCCTGCTGTATGCCTTCATCTGGCGCCAGAGTGGGCCGAGCGTACTGGAAGCCGCTGCGATCGTGCTGGTGATCGGCGGCGTGTGCTGGTCGATGCGTCAGCATGAGCCCCAGCGGGCGGTGAGCGTTGCCTGAGTCGAGGGTGTTGCCGGGTTGCGTGAATCGGCTGGGATGAGAGACTGATGGTGGCGCTCGGAGCGGGTCGATGAGGTGGTACGTAAGACGTTGAAATGATTGTTTTGGGGTGCTTGAATTTTGCGTGTCTATACTGCACCCGGTTTTGCTCTTGGGTGCCAGGGCGCAGGGCAACAGGGCGCATTTTTTGCGATTAATGCGTTTCTGAAGCTCGTTGGTGTGTATGAAAAAACTGGTGTTCGTGTTGGCTTTTCCGTGGTTGTTTTCTTCTGCCGTACAGGCGGGCGATGGGCATGTTGAACGTGGTTCGGATACCTCGTCCGCCGCCAGTGTCAGTATCTTGCCCATCACGGCCGACCCTCATCCCGCCCGGCCGCGTCCTCAGCCGTCGCGCCCGGATCACTCGCGGCCAAGGCCGAATGGCAGCCCCGCCATTCCTGTCAGGGAGGTGGAAGGGGTCAACTATTCCAACCCGGATAGCTGGGGTGCACGTTGTACAAGGCCGAGAAAGCCATCGCCGATCGACATCAATACCCGATTTTCGAGCCATTCTTCCTTTGCACCAACGTTATCAATCGCATACCGGGATGTACTGATCGATGAAATAGAACGGGGACCGCGCTACTTGGCGTTGTTGCCTGCCGAAGGGCATGACATTACGTTGGACGACCGGTTCAGGGCAGAGACCTATGAACTGGAATCGGTCGTTTTCCATGCGCAAAGTGAACACTCTGTCGATCAGGCCTTCTATCCCCTGGAGGTTCAGTACATCCACCGCTCGGCGAAGGGCAAGGTTGCCATAGTCTCGGTGCTGTACCGGCAAGGGCGCGCTGATAATGTGCAACTCGGCGCATTGCTGGACTACCTGGCAGGTACGAGAAAAACCAGGATGGACCGCTACTTCGATCAGTTCCCGCGCAAGCTCGGCAGTTACTGGACATACGAAGGCGCTGAGACATTACCACCTTGCGATGACGCCACCTGGATCGTCATGAAAGAGAACGCAACACTGTCGTCACAGCAGGCTCGGGCCTTCAGGCAGTTGCTGAGAGGTAATGCGAAGCAGCAGGGGTCGGTGAGCGGGTTTGTATACTCCAGGCAATGAATGATCGAATGGTCGCCCATTG
Source organism: Pseudomonas laurentiana (assembly GCF_014648275.1). Classification (GTDB taxonomy): domain Bacteria; phylum Pseudomonadota; class Gammaproteobacteria; order Pseudomonadales; family Pseudomonadaceae; genus Aquipseudomonas; species Aquipseudomonas laurentiana. The sequence goes on along the minus strand of NZ_BMQU01000009.1, from coordinate 107,831 downwards.
TCAAAACGCTGCTCACTTACGACCTTTGAGTGGCTGAGTGTGCTCAATCAACCACATCAAGATCGAGAAAAGCGCTGTTGCCCTTTACGGTGTGTCAATGTTGTCGGTGCTTGCCAAACGCGCGCATTCCTGAGAAAAGGCTGCGGCAATAGCGTACGTACGTTTCAACGAGGACAAGCATGAGCAGCGAACTGCAAATTACCGATATCCAGGTGGGCGAGGGCAAGGCCGTGGTCAAGGGAGCCTTGATCACTACCCAGTACCGTGGTTTTCTTGAAGACGGCACTCCGTTCGATTCTTCCTATGAGCGCGGCAAGCCTTTCCAGTGTGTCATTGGCACCGGGCGGGTGATCAAGGGCTGGGACCAGGGCCTGATGGGCATGAAGGTGGGCGGCAAACGCAAGCTGTTCGTGCCATCGCACCTGGCCTATGGCGCACGCAAGATGGGCCCGGTGATCAAGCCTCACTCGAACCTGGTCTTCGAGATCGAATTGCTGGAAGTACTGACTCGCGACGATTGATCGCGGTGCCAGGCTGGCACGACCATCACTCATTCGGCCGTGTCAGCGCTCGCCCATTCTACCGGCCATCTGTTTGCAGGTTGCCTGCCCCTCCTTTGTGCGGATTTTCTGTCTGTCTGTAGGACAAGATTGGTAGCATGGTGCTATCGACTTGGTCTCGTTGCTCGCGTCTTCGGACACTGGGTTCTTGCTCGGTCGACGTGTTAATGGACGATTGGCGGCAATGAGTGCAATGACCTTAGATAATTCAGATGTGATGTACAGGTTGCTGGTGCAGGGTGTGGTCGATTATGCGATCTACATGCTAAGCCCAGAGGGCACGGTGGCGAACTGGAACGCCGGTGCCGAGCGAGCCAAGGGGTATCGGCAAGAGGAAATAGTCGGTCGGAATTTCGCCTGCTTTTACTCCCTGGAAGACCAAGCGGCAGGTGTGCCTCAGCGAGGCCTTGAGATCGCACGTCGCACGGGCCGCTTCGAGGCCCAAGGCTGGCGTTTTCGCAAGGACGGAAGCTCGTTCTGGGCGAACGTGGTCATCGACGCCATCTACGATGAGCAGGGCGTGTTCATCGGCTTCGCCAAGGTCACCCGGGATATCACTGAGTTGCGCAACCGAGAGCAGCAACTGCTCGAAGCCAAGGAACTGGCGGAACGCTACAGTGAACAGATGGCATCGATGTCGATGTTCCTGGATACAGTGATTTCCAATATCCCCTCCAGCGTTGTGGTTCAAGATGCCGTGACGCGGCAGATCCTGTTGGCCAATCGACAGGCTGAAACGCTGTTCGATTGCCCGCACGCGGACATGATCGGTAAACGCAGTGAGGAATGCCTGACCCCTCAGATAAGCGAGTACTTTGAGCAACTGGCGGATATAGCCGTGCGTACCGAGGTTGCACACCGTTCTGAGGAGCAGCTTGAGACGCCGCGCGGTGCTCGCACGCTGCGCTCACGCGCCCTGAGCATTCACGGCCATGAGTCAGGCAAGCGCTACCTGATGTTGATTGCCGATGACATTACTGAAGAGAACGCGGCCAACGAAAAGATTCGCTTTCTGGCGCATCACGACATCCTGACGGGCTTGCCCAATCGCGTGCAATTACGCCAGCGGCTGAATGACGCTTTGCTCCTCGATAACCTGAAGTCCTGTGCGACCGCCACCCTTTGTCTGGACCTGGACAACTTCAAGAACGTCAACGACGCCCTCGGGCATCAATACGGCGATGAACTGCTGCGCCAGCTTGCCGAACGATTGCGCAAGGTGTTGCGCAGCCATGACACCCTGGCCCGTCTGGGTGGGGATGAGTTTGCGGTGATTCTCCCGGGGCTTTCGAAACCGGCTGATGCAGCGGAAGCGGCTCAACGGCTGATCGAGGCGGTAAAGCCGGAGTTCCTGATCGATGGGCATCGCGTATCAGTGGGCATCAGTGTGGGGATCGCCTTGGCGCCTGGCGATCACACCACACCGGAAAAACTACTGCGTTATGCTGACATGGCGTTGTATGAAGCCAAGCGCAATGGGCGTAACTGCCATGCGTTTTTCCGGTTGGACATGGACGAGGCGGCGCGTAACCGGCGCACCATCGAGCTGGAACTGCGTGATGCGATTGCCAGCGAGCAGTTGCAGTTGTACTACCAGCCGATCACCGATCAGGACCACACGCAGGTGGTGGGCTACGAAGCGTTGATGCGTTGGTGTCACCCAGTCAACGGTCTGGTTGGGCCCTTGGATTTCATACCGATTGCCGAAGAGTCCGGGCTGATTCACGAGGTTGGCGCGTTGGCGCTGAAGGAGGCGTGCCGTGAAGCCGCCAGTTGGTCGGGGCAACAGACGGTGGCGGTAAACCTGTCACCCATGCAGTTCAGAAACAGCCAGTTCGTCGCGTTGGTCGAGCATGCGCTGAAGAGCTCGGGCCTTGAACCCCATCGGCTGGAACTGGAAATCACCGAATCGGTCTTGTTGGAAAATTCGCTAGGCAACATCGAAGCCCTGCGGCAGATCAAGGCCTTGGGCGTACGTATTGCCCTGGATGATTTTGGCACGGGTTATTCGTCATTGGGCTATCTGCGTTCGTTCCCGTTTGACAGAATCAAGATCGACAAAACCTTTACCCAGGACATGGAGCGCAGCCGCGAGGCGTTGGCCATTGTCAGTGCAATTACCGGTATTGGCAGAAGCCTCGACATCCAGACCACCGCCGAAGGTGTCGAAACCCGGACCCAATTCAAGGGCCTCGTAGAGCAAGGCTGCTCTCATTTCCAGGGGTACCTGTTCGGCCGGCCTGAGCCTGCCGAGCGGCGCCTGGAGAGCATTTCCTCACTGATCTGACGCAATGGAGACGTATCGCATGGAGGCTGTTGTACAGCAGGAACCTACCGGATGTGGCATTGCCGCCTGTGCTGCCCTGGCACAGATTGATTATGCTCAGGCGCGGCAGGTGGCCAATGCGCTGGGTATTTTTGCCGAGGACCGCGCACTCTGGTCGGACACCCACTATGTTCGCCGCCTACTCGGCGAACTGGGTATCGTTGCGGCTCCTGAGCAGCACCCCTTTGAAGGGTGGGACGCGTTGCCCGATCGCGCCCTGTTGGCGATCAAGTGGCGGTTGGTGGCCGGCCGGCCATTCTGGCATTGGGTTGTCTTCGTGCGCGATGGCGCTGGGTGTTTCGTACTCGACTCGAAGAAGGCCCTCAAGCACAACCGGCGCCAGGATTTCGGTCGTATGAAACCCAAGTGGTACATCGCCGTGTCGCGTTGACATTGATGGCCCTTTGCCTGATCTGTGACCGTTAATGTGTCGAGGATGTCGAACCAGGGAGTTGTTTCCCTTTTTGGCGATCTCGCCAGGTCGTTCGGGGCGAGAAACAACACCTTGTGCGGCATTACGGGCAGTTGCCAAGAGGGCAGCGTACGGTCGAGACAAGTCACCCAGGTCGTTTTGCATCAGTTAAAGGATGAGTGTTGATGCTTTCGATTTACCACCTCAAACCGCGCTTCCAGCGCGTATTGCGTCCGTTCGTTACCCGCCTGCATCAGCGCGGGGTGACCGCCAACCAGGTCACTGTGACGGCAGCAGTTGTTTCCTTGCTCATCGGTCTGCTGGTCGCGTGGTTTGCCAGCCAGGCCTGGCTGTTTGCCTTGATCCCGGTGTGGATGTTCCTGCGCATGGCCCTGAATGCCGTGGATGGCATGTTGGCCCGAGAGTTTGGTCAGCAGTCCAGGCTGGGGGCTTACCTCAATGAGCTGTGCGATGTGATCGCCGACAGTGCCTTGTACCTGCCGTTTGCCCTGTTGGTTGGGGTGTCGCCGTTGCTGGTGGTACTGGTGGTCGTGCTGGCGCTGATCAGTGAGTACGCCGGGGTATTGGGCCTGATGGTCGGGGCCGAGCGCCGCTACGACGGGCCGATGGGCAAGAGTGACCGCGCCTTTGTCTTTGGCGTGCTGGGCGCAGGCGTCGCCAGCGGCCTGTTGAGCAGCGTCTGGATCAACGGCCTGTTGGCCTTGGTACTGGCCCTGCTCATCTACACCATCGTCAACCGTGTCCGCCAGGGGCTGGCACACCCCAGCACCTCCATCAATCCAACGGAATGAATCAATTGATGCGCGAAGCCCAGCAGCAGTCCTTCAGTACTCATGACAACGTCAGCCTGTTCTACCGCCACTGGCCGGCGATCCAGCGCGATGAGGCCACGCCACGCCGGGCGTTGGTGCTGTTTCACCGAGGGCACGAACACGGTGGACGCATGGCCCACCTGGCCGACGAACTGGACCTGCCAGGCTTCGATGTCTTTGCCTGGGATGCACGCGGTCATGGCGAGTCGCCGGGTGCGCGTGGCGACAGCCCCGGCTTTGCCACCAGCGTGCGCGATGTTCAGACGTTCATCGAGCACATTCGCGACCAGTACGGTATTGCGGTTGAAGAAATGGCAGTAGTCGCACAAAGCGTCGGTGCCGTACTGATTGCGACCTGGGTTCACGACTATGCGCCGCCGATTCGTGCCCTGGTTCTGGCTTCACCGGCCTTCAAGGTCAAGCTCTATGTACCCTTTGCCCGGCCCGGCCTGAAACTGATGCGGGCCTGGCGCGGCAACTTTTTCGTCAACAGCTACGTCAAGGCCAAGTTCCTCAGCCATGACCCGCAACGTATTGCCTCCTATGAGAGCGACCCCCTGATTACCCGGCCGATTTCGGTCAACATGCTGCTGGGGCTGTATGACGCTGCAGAGCGGGTAGTGGCCGACGCACAGTCGATCCAGACACCCACCCAGCTACTGATCTCAGGTGCCGATTTTGTCGTGCACCGCAAACCGCAGGAGCAGTTCTTCGACCGGTTGGGCAGCGTGCGCAAGGAGAAACACATCCTGCCAGGCTTTTTCCACGACACCCTGGGTGAGCGTGAGCGCGCACAGGCTACCGACCGTATGCGCCGCTTCATCCTGCGCAACTTTGCCGAGCCAATCGTCAGGCCGTCGTTGCTCGACGCCGACCAGATCGGCTGGAGCTGCGCCGAGTCCGAAGCCCTCGCTGCACCATTGCCGTTGAATTCGCCACGTGAACTGTATTGGCGGGCGACTCGCGCCGGGCTGAAACTGGGCGCTACGCTCAGTGCCGGGGTCAAACTGGGCTTCGACACCGGCTTTGATTCGGGCAGTACCCTGGACTACGTCTACCGTAACCAGCCGACCGGCAACTCGCCACTGGGCCGCCTGATCGACCGCAACTACCTGAACGCCATCGGCTGGCGCGGTATCCGTCAGCGCAAGGTGCATCTTGAGGAGCTGTTGCGCCAGGCGATGGCATCGTTGCGCGAGCAGCAGCGCCCCGTGCATATCGTCGACATTGCTGCCGGGCATGGCCGCTACATCCTTGAATCGTTGGAGCAGGGCGCGCAACGACCTGAGTCGATCCTGCTGCGCGACTACAGCGACCTGAACGTACGTGACGGCTCGGCCCTGATCGAGCAGAAAGGGTTGGGCGATATCGCCCGCTTCGTCAAAGGCGACGCCTTCGACCGCGAGGACCTGGCCGCACTGGAGCCCAAGACCCTGGCCGTGGTTTCAGGGCTCTATGAACTGTTCGCCAGCAATGCCATGGTGAGTGATTCGCTGGCCGGTCTGGCGGCCGCAGTGGAAGCGGGGGGATACCTGGTGTACACCGGGCAGCCCTGGCACCCACAACTGGAGTTCATTGCCCGTGCCTTGACCAGCCACCGTGAAGGGCAGGCCTGGGTGATGCGTCGGCGCAGCCAGGTTGAAATGGACCAATTGGTTGAGCGTGCCGGTTTCCGCAAGGTGACCCAGCGTGTGGATGAGTGGGGTATCTTCACCGTGTCTCTGGCTCAACGGGTGTCGTGATGGCGCTCGTTGAGGCAAGGGAGGCTGGGCTGTGGAAGCGCGGTGTGCTCTGGCTGTTACTGCTCGGGCCGCTGTTTTTCGCCAGTTACGGCTTTGCCAATCGGTTTACCAGCCAGCGTGATGATGTTGGCAGCCTGGTCTTTGCCTGGGAGCAACACCTGCCGTTATGGCCCTGGACAATCGTGCCTTACTGGTCGATTGACCTGCTGTACGGTCTGTCGTTCCTGCTGCCGGCCAGTCGCCGTGAAATGGATCGGCATGGCCTGCGGCTGCTCAGCGCGCAGGTGATCTGCATTGCCTGTTTTCTGCTGTGGCCACTGCGCTTCACCTTCGAGCGCCCACCACTGGAGGGGACGTTCGGGCTGATGTTCGACCTGTTGATGGGCTTCGACAAACCGTTCAATCAGGCGCCTTCGCTGCACATCACCTTGTTGGTCGTGCTCTGGGCTTGCTTTGCCCGCTATGCCCACGGTGCCTGGCGCGTTGTGTTGCACGGTTGGTTCGTGCTGATTGGCCTGTCGGTCCTGACCACCTGGCAGCACCATTTCATCGATGTGCCGACGGGGGCGGTCGCAGGTTTGTTCTGCCTGTGGCTCTGGCCCAGCGAAGGGCAAAGCCCCCTGCGCAGGCTGCAGTGGGCGAGCGATCCGAAACGGCGTCAGCTGGCGCTACGCTATGGGCTGGGCTGTGCCGTTTTCGTTGCACTGGCCTTGACCCTGAAGGGGAGCGCACTGTGGTTGTTGTGGCCAGCGCTGTCGTTGCTACTGGTGGCATTGAACTACCTCGTCTTCGGTGCCGAGGGCTTTCAGAAACGAGCGGACGGTCACCTCTCCCTCGGTGCCCAAGGGCTGCTGGCGCCTTACTTGCTTGCCGCCTGGGTCAACTCCCGTGTATGGACCCGCCAGCATCCCCATCCCGTACAGGTTGCCGATAACGTCTGGCTCGGGCGGATTCCAGCGTCCGGGCAGGCCCAGCCGTTTGCCGCGATCGTGGACCTCTGTGCCGAGTTGCCGGTCGACAGCCGTGGCAAGGCCTATCGCAGCTTCCCGGTGCTCGACCTGACGGCACCCAGCGCGGCGTGCTGCGAGGCCGCGGCGCAAGCCATCGAGACCTTGCGCCAGCAGGGGCCGGTGCTGGTGTGCTGTGCGCTGGGTTATTCGCGTAGCGCAACGGCGGTGGCGGCCTGGTTGTTGTACACCCGCCGCTGCGGCGACATCGACAGCGCCCTGGCGTGTGTGCGCAGGGCACGACCGCAGGTGGTACTGGCCCAGGCCCAGTGCCAGGCGCTGCTGTCGCTGGTGCCGGCGGTGTCTGATGGCTACTGAAATGCACCTGCGGCTGGTTGTCAGCCTGCTGCGTCGAGGGCGCGACCTGGATCGGTTTTCCACGGTCTTGACGGTGTTGGCGCTGCTTGTCGGGTTGGCCCCGTTGTGTGGGGTTGCACCGTCGTTGTTCGCTGCGCTGCTGGCCGTCCTCCTGCTGCTTTGTGGGCTGATACAGAAGTATTTCGCCCTGCGGGTTGCCCTGGATGCCGACCTGTTCGCCTGCATGACGGCGCCTCCACACGCCTTCGACCTGAAGGCCGACGCCCTTGACAACGCATTGCACGAGCTAGGGCTGCAGCCCGCGGCGACGGTCTCCAGGAGCCTGTTTCAACGCAGCCGGGGTGCATTGCGCTTGCTTAGGTTCCAGGCGCTCTGTGTCTGCGCGCAATGCCTGATCGTGCTGCTGGCGTGCCTGTGCATGCCGTGGCTTTCCCTCATCGCGTAAGGAATTCTCGATGCTTGTTTCTCTGGTTGCCTTCGCCATAACTTCCGGTGCGCGGTTGCTGACGGGCGCACGTGCGCTGTGGCTGGGGTGTACGCCTGAGCCGGTTCAACGTATCTACTTTGCCAACCACAGCAGCCATGGTGACTTCGTGCTGTTCTGGGCCTCGCTGCCGCCACACTTGCGTCAGCGTACCCGCCCGGTGGCCGGCGCCGATTACTGGCTGACTGGGCGGTTGCGGCGCTTTCTGATCCAGCGGGTGTTCAATGGCGTGCTGATAGACCGCCAGCATGCGCTTCCAGACAGCCAACCGTTGCAGGCGATGCTCGATGCACTGGAGCAAGGCGACTCACTGATCCTGTTCCCTGAGGGTACGCGCAACCTCAGCGATGAAACCTTGCTGCCGTTCAAAAGTGGCCTGTACCACCTGGCACGGCAACGGCCTGACATCGAGATCATTCCGGTGTGGATCGCCAACCTCAACCGCGTCATGCCCAAAGGCCGGGTGTTGCCGTTGCCACTGTTATGCACCTTGAACTTCGGCGAACCGATTTCGCTGGCGCCGGATGAGAGCAAGGCCATGTTCCTTGAACGATCACGGGACGCCTTGCTGGCCCTGGCAAAGGAGGGGGTCTGAAATGGACAGCACAACACTGCAACTGTTTGCCGGTATTGGCGGCATTCTGGTACTGGCCACGTTAGTCGGCCAGCTTCTCAAATGGCGCGCCTCGGCACCGAACCCGGTGATCGACAACCTTAATGCCCGCATCAATGCCTGGTGGGTGATGGTCGCGGTGATCGGCATCGCTTTCATGATGGGGCAGGTCGGCGTGATTCTGCTGTTCTACGGCGTATCGTTCTATGCCCTGCGCGAGTTCATGACCCTGACGCCTACCCGGCGTAGCGACTATCCGGCGCTGGTGGCCGCGTTCTACTTTGCCTTGCCGGTGCAGTACCTGCTGATCGGGATGGACTGGTACGGTCTGTTCTCGATCTTCATTCCGGTCTACCTGTTCCTGCTGATGCCGATCCTGTCGTCACTGGGCGGGGATACCACGCACTTTCTCGAGCGCACCTCGAAAGTCCAATGGGGCCTGACCATTGCGGTCTACTGCGTATCGGCCGTGCCCGCATTGCTGACCCTGGATATTCCAGGTTATGAAGGGCGCAACCTGCTGCTGATCGCCTGGTTGATCCTGGTGGTGCAGTTGTCGGATGTGCTGCAGTACGTCTGCGGCAAGCTGTGGGGCAAGCACAAAATTGCGCCTAACCTGTCGCCGTCGAAAACCACCGAGGGCTTTTTCGGCGGCATCGCGCTGGCGACCTTGATCGGTGCTGCGCTGTACTGGATTACCCCGTTTGCGCCGTGGCAGGCCGCGCTGCTTGCGCTGATAGTGTGCCTGCTGGGCTTTGCCGGGGGCTTGGTGATGTCGGCCATCAAGCGTGATCGTGGCGTCAAGGACTGGGGGCATATGATCGAAGGCCATGGTGGCATGCTCGACCGGCTGGATTCAGTCTGTTTTGCCGCACCGGTGTTTTTCCATCTGGTGCGCTACGGCTGGAGTTGAGCCGGCCATCGCCCCGTCAGTTCATCGGTGGTAAACGGCGCTTGACCGGCGTCTTCTTGACGATGGCGGTGTTGGTCTCGGCATGGCTGTTGAGGCGGTCGAGCAGGGTGTCCAGTTGCTCCATCGAGCGCACATGCAGGCGGGCAATGAAGCAGTCATCGCCGGTCACCTTGTCGCACTCAGTGAACTCGGGGATGGCCTGGATCTGCCGCTCGACCTCCTGCAACTGACCGGGCAGCGGGCGGATACGCACAATGGCCTGCAACTGGTAGCCAAAGCTGCGTGGGTCGACCTCCACCGTATAACCCTTCAGTACGCCGCGCTCTTCCAGGCGGCGCAGGCGCTCACTGACACTCGGCGCCGACAGCCCGCTGAGTTGGGCCAGGGCCTTGAGCGAGCGCCGCGAGTCATCCATCAAGGCGTTGATCAGCAGTTGGTCGATGTCGTCGGTCATATCCACCTCGTTAGGCAAAAAGGAAAAAGTGCCTTGATAAAAAAGGTCTGTGCCGAGTTTAGCCTGCTTTTTCATCTGGAATGGTCGGCCCGGCGCTCGTCATACTTTGTCCATCGTTTCGGAGGTGAGTGATGGACAGTTCAATACGTCGTAGATCGTTGGAAATGGTCGCCGCCATGTTGATTTCGGGGACCATCGGCTGGTTTGTGCTGGTGTCCGGGCAACCGGTGTTGGATGTGGTGTTCTGGCGTTGCGTATTCGGTGCCGGCACCTTGCTGGTGATTTGTGCACTGTTCGGCTTCCTGCGCCCCGGCATCCTCAGCCGGGCTACCTTCGCCCTGGCGGTGCTCAGTGGCGTGGCCATCGTCGGCAACTGGGTGCTGCTGTTCGCCTCCTATTCGCGGGCGTCGATTGCCATCGGCACTGCGGTGTACAACGTCCAGCCGTTCATGCTGGTGGCTCTGGCCGCCCTGTTTCTCGGTGAGAAAATCACCCTGCCGAAGGTGTTCTGGCTGAGCATTGCCTTCGCAGGCATGCTGGCAATCGTGAGTGCTCACGGCGGTCAGCAAGGGTCGGGTGACGATTACCTGGCGGGTATTGGCCTGGCCTTGGGGGCGGCGTTCCTGTACGCCGTTGCGGCGTTGATCATCAAGCGGCTGAGCGGCACGCCGCCACACCTGATCGCACTGATTCAGGTCTGCTCCGGTGTGTTGCTGCTGGCGCCCTGGGCCAACACAAGCGGGTTGCCGCACGACACGAGCGAACTGGCCAGCCTGGTGACGTTAGGTATGGTTCATACCGGGCTGATGTATGTGCTGCTGTACGGCGCCATTCAAAAACTGCCGACCGCCCTGACCGGCGCCTTGTCGTTCATCTACCCGATTGCGGCGATCTTCGTCGACTGGCTGGCGTTTGACCATCGCCTGAGCCTGCTGCAGTGGCTGGGTGTCGCCGCGATCTTGCTGGCAGCAGCCGGCATGCAGCAGGGCTGGTGGTTCAAGCCGGCAAGGCCAGCGCCCAGGGTGGGGGAGTCGGGTTAGAATAGGCCGCTTTACAGCCTCGATCCTTGCCATGACTTCTGTTATCGACACCCTGCGCGAACACCTGCTCGACGCCCTCAACCCCGCTCCGGCCGAAACCCGGCGCCTGTTCCATGGCCGCGGTCGTTGCTGGCCGGGGCTTGAGCAGATCACCGTCGACTGGTTGCAAGGCGTGGTGTTGGTGTCATTGTTTCGTGAGCCGCCTGAGGGCCAATTACCGGCCCTTGAGCAGATGCTGCTGGCGCTAGCTGCAGGCCCGCAGTGGCCCGGGCAGGCAATTCTGATTCAGCACCGCTATCTGCCGGACAGCCCGGGGCATTGGCTGCTGGGCACGCCAAGCGAGCATTGGCTGATTGACGAAGACGGCCTGCGCTACAAGCTCGACCTGGGCCTGAAGCAGAACACCGGGCTGTTTCTCGACATGCGCCATGGCCGTCGCTGGGTGCGTGAACAGGCAGCGGGCAAGCGCGTACTGAACCTGTTTGCCTACACCTGCGGTTTTTCCGTGGCAGCAATTGCCGGTGGCGCCGAGCAGGTGGTCAACCTCGACATGGCCAAGGCCGCCTTGAGTCGTGGGCGCGAAAACCACCGGCTTAATGAGCATGAACTGGCGCGGGTGAGCTTCCTCGGCCATGAGTTGTTCAAGTCGTGGGGCAAGGTGCGCAAGGGCGGCCCCTATGACCTGATCATCATCGACCCGCCGACCTTCCAGGGGGGCAGCTTTGTCCTGACCCACGACTACAGCAAGATCCTGCGCCGCTTGCCGGAACTGCTGACTGAGCAAGGCGTGGTGCTGGCGTGCGTCAACGACCCGGCCATTGGCCCTGAGTTTCTCATTGATGGCATGGCGGCCGACGCGCCGGAACTGCATTTTGTCGAGCGCCTGAGCAACCCGCCGGAGTTTCCCGACAACGATCCGGCGGGTGGCCTCAAGGCACTGGTATTTGCCCGAGGCGTCTAGTGGTTCTGCGCTTCGCGGTGCTCGTTCAGGTTGTGGCTTTCGATGCCGTCGAGCACGGCATCGATCAGCCCTTTGGCCATTTGCACCGAATGCAGCGTGCTCCAGGCAAAACCACGGCCCGTTTCATCGGTGTACTGCACGGCCTGAGGGCACGTATCGATGGCGCATTTGAGATAGAGAGCCGCATGGACCAGTGCGTCTTCAGCACTGATGCCCGGTCGCACGGTAAACAACGGCGGGTGCCCTTCGCACTCGCCAAAGGTGGTTTCGGCTGTTTGGGCGAAAAGGAACGCGGGGGGATCGGGGACGATTTTTTTCATGGTGAACTCCTGTATTGAACTGGAGCTACCACCGGAGCCGTCGCCAAACGAAAGGGTGGCAGCTGTACGCAGGTTGGCGAACCGGTCAACACAGGAAATCCGGCAGGGCCGAAGCCCTCCCGCGCACAGCCACCATAAAAACGACGCAGACGTCTATCACGCCAACCATCGAAATCGGGGCATCTCTGCATATATTCCCGGGTCGCCAAACCCGATCGCTGAAACGTCAGCGACCGTTCGAGACTACGTGCGAAGCGCTTCCCCGTGCAATCACTCGAGGCGGACAGGGGTTGTAGGATAATTCCTAAAGCTGGATTCGGCCATCAAGGTGAGGGGGACTATGTGCACCCTGTGGGAGTTGGCTTGCCAACGATTGCCGACACCGCGCACTGACTGACACCCCGCCAAAGCCATCGCAGGCAAGCCTGCTCCCACAGAGAATGCAGTGTTCCTGGAGTCGTAATGGAGCTGCCACATGCTCGTCGCCAAACGAAATGGGTGGCAGCCGTGTGCAGGTTGGCGAACCGGGACGACACCAGGATAACCCGGCAGGGCCGAAGCCCTCCCACACACGGCCACCATAAAAACTGCACTTATGCCTGCTGGCATCTGCGCGCTCTAATGGTTGCTCGTTGGTATCGTTTCCCGGGTCGCCAAACCCGATCGCTGAAACATCAGCGACCGTTCGAGACTACGTGCGAAGCGCTTCCCCGTGCAATCACTCGAGGTGGACAGAGGTTGTAGGATAATTCCTGTAGCTGGATTCAGCCATCAAGGTGAGGGGGACTATGTGCACCCTGTGGGAGTTGGCTTGCCAACGATTGCCGACACCGCGCACTGACTGACACCCCGGCAAAGCCATCGCAGGCAAGCCAGTTCCCACAGAAAATGGGTGTTGGCTTGCCAGCGATCAAGGCGTTGCTTACTGCCCGGTGTAGATCTGGTCGAAGACGCCGCCGTCATTGAAGTGGGTCTTTTGCACGGTGCGCCAGTCGCCGAAGGTCTTCTCTACCGAGAGGAAGTCGACTTTCGGGAAGCGGTCGGTGTATTTGGCCAGTACGGCAGGGTCTCGTGGGCGCAGGTAGTTGTTGGCAGCGATTTCCTGAGCCTCGGGCGACCACAGGTACTTCAGGTATTCCTCGGCGGCGGCACGGCTGCCTTTCTTGTCGACCACTTTGTCGACCACGCTCACCGGTGGCTCGGCTTCGGCTGAAACGCTCGGGTAGATCACTTCAAACTGATCGCGACCGAATTCACGGGCAATCATCTCGGCTTCGTTCTCGAAGGTCACCAGCACGTCGCCAATCTGGTTGGTCATGAAGGTGGTGGTGGCGGCACGGCCGCCGGTATCGAGCACGGGGGCCTGTTTGAACAGCTTGCCGACAAAGGCCTTGGCCTTGTTCTCGTCGCCACCGTTCTTCAGCACATAGCCCCAGGCCGAAAGGTAGGTGTAGCGGCCGTTACCCGAGGTTTTCGGGTTGGGCACGATCACCTGGACGCCGTCCTTGAGCAGGTCTGGCCAGTCTTTCAGGGCTTTCGGGTTGCCCTTGCGGACAATGAACACGGTGGCCGAGGTGAAGGGTGCGCTGTTGTTCGGCAGGCGGGTCACCCAGTTCTCTGGAACCAGTTTGCCGTTGTCAGCCAAGGCATTGATGTCGGTGGCCATGTTCATGGTGATGACATCGGCAGGCAGGCCGTCGATCACCGAGCGTGCCTGTTTGCTCGAACCGCCAAAGGACATCTGTACGGCGATTTTCTCTTTGTGCTCGGCTTCCCAGTGCTTTTGGAAGGCGCTGTTGTAGTCCTTGTAGAAGTCGCGCATCACGTCATAGGAGACGTTGAGCAGGGGCGGTGCGGCCTGGGCCAGGTTGCCCAAGGCCAGGCCTGCGGCGAGAAGCGAGGCACTGAAGAGTTTTTTCACTGCGCATTCCTTGTTCTAGTGGGGTTGAAGGCATGATGCCCGCGACTATAGCGGTTCGGCCTTAGTCGATAAAAGATTAAAAAGTGATTTGTTTATTCGCTTTTCTTGAACAGCGCATTGCCACAGCGTGAGCAGAATGCGGCGTCTTGTTCGTGGTTGTCTTTTGGGCAGACCGGGCAGCGGTGTTGCAGTTTTTCACCGCGCATGGCGTTGGCCAGTTCGGCAGTGAAGATGCCGGTAGGCACGGCGATGATCGAGTAACCGGCAATCATCACCAGTGACGAGAGCATCTGCCCTAAAGGGGTTTTCGGCACAATATCGCCGTAGCCGACGGTGGTCAGTGTGACGATGGCCCAGTAGATGCCTTTGGGGATGCTGGTAAAGCCATGGTCCGGCCCTTCAATCACGTACATCAGGGTGCCAAACACTGTAACCAGGGTAGAAACGCTGAGCAGAAAAACGATGATTTTCTGTCGGCTGCCTTGCAGGGCCGCGAGCAGGTAGTTGGCCTGTTTGAGGTAGGGCATCAGTTTGAGTACCCGGAAAATCCGCAGCATTCGGATCACTCGGACAATCAACAGGTACTGTGCGTCGCTGTAGTACAGGGCGATGATCCCAGGCACGATCGCCAGCAGGTCTACCAGGCCGTAGAAGCTGAAGGCATAGCGCAGCGGTTTGGGCGAGCAGTACAGGCGCAGGATGTATTCGACCAGGAAAATGGCGGTGAAGCCCCACTCCAACGTCGTCAGCAGCCCGACATAGTTGCGGTGTATCTCGTCGATGCTATCCAGCACCACGGTCACCAGGCTGGCGAGAACGATCAGCAACAGGATGCTATCGAAGCGTCGGCCCGCTGGGGTATCGGTTTTGAAAACAATGATGAAGAGCTGTTCGCGCCAGCTCATTGGGGTGTCCATAGGCTCGTTCCATTGGATAACGGAACAGAGCCTAGGGGTTGGGTCTTAGCGGTGCAAGCGACGTGAGCCGTGAGCAAGCGGCTGGCGCGATGCCCGAATACCAACATGCAGTAACCAGCACGCCAAAATGAACGGTGCAGTCAGGCCGGGGACGGCCAGGTGGGCGAAGCCGGGTTGCAGCAGGATCGCCAGGGCGATGGCCAGCAGTGGGCGCCAGGGCTGGCTTCGGGTCTGGCTGAAGGCCAGCGCGGCGAGCGCGGCGTTGAAGCCATAGAGGCCATTGAAGACGGCATTGGTTTCAGCGCCGACAAGCAGTGCCACGCTGCCGCCGAGGGCCGAACCGAGCAGGGCCCAGGCGGCGGCGTAACGGTTGGCGATCAGCAGGCCGAGGGCAATCAGCACGCCGGCCAGGGGCTGATCGAGGAGGAATATCTGGCCCAGGCCACGGGCGAGGGCGAACAACGGGTTGCTATCGACCGCTGTGCTGCTTGCGGTCGGTTCACTCATTGCCAGGGCCGCCCAGCCTAACAGTACGAACGGTGTGGTATAGGCCGGCAGCAGGCTGTTGGGCCCGGTGCGCTTGAGCCACTGGTGGACGAGCATGCTGCTCAAGCCACCTGCGGCAATGATCAGTGGCGGCAGGATCGCCGTCCAGGGTAATGCGTGGCTGAGCAGCAGGCCGATCAGGACCCCGTTGTAGCTGTACAGGCCCGATTGTCGGTCACTGCGGGTGTAGCCTCGGCGTTGGGCGGTGAGTAACCCGGCCAGGGCGCCGAGCAGGGCGCCGCCGATCAGGTCGGGGGCCGTCAGCAGGATTGCCAGCAGACAGCACAGGCCACACAGCGGGTTGCACTGCAGCAGTACCTGGCTGAAGCCGTTGAGCAAGGCGGTGGCCCAGTCGGGGCAGGGGTTTACGAAATGCTTGGTGTACATGGCAGTCGGTCTGGGGTGGAACGTATTTTGGGGTGGCCCTATCGCAGGCACGCCTGCTCCCACACACCTGTAGGAGCAGGCGTGCCCGCGATGTGCTGTCAGATCAGGGTTTCGATCCGCAGCGAGTTAGTCGATCCCGGCTTGCCAAAAGGCACACCGGCGGTGATCAACAGGGTGTCGCCACGTTCGGCCATGCCCTGCGCCTGAGCGATTTCCAGTGCGGTGGAGCAGACTTCGTCAACCTGGCGCAAGCGGTCGTTGACCACCGAGTGCACGCCCCATGCAACGGTCAGGCGGCGTGCGGTGTTCAGGTTCGGGGTCAGGTTGAGGATCGGTGAGCGTGGCCGCTCGCGGGCGGTGCGCAGGGTCGAGTTGCCCGACTCGCTGTAGTTCACCAGCACGGCAATCGGCAGGATGCTGCTGATGCGCCGGATCGCGCAACTGATGGCGTCGGACACGGTTGCCTCGGCCTGGGGCCGGCCGACATCGAGCTGGGCCTGGTAGTCCGGGCCGCTTTCCACCTGGCGGATGATCTTGCTCATCATCTGCACGGCTTCGAGTGGATAGTCGCCAGACGCGGTCTCGGCGGAGAGCATCACTGCGTCGGCACCTTCGGCTACCGCATTGGCAACGTCGGTGACTTCCGCACGGGTCGGTGCCGGAGAGAAACGCATCGATTCGAGCATCTGGGTAGCCACCACCACGGGTTTGCCCAGTTGTCGGCAGATACCGATGATGCGCTTCTGGATGTGCGGCACGCTTTCGGCAGGCACTTCTACACCCAGGTCACCCCGGGCCACCATGATCGCATCGCTCAGTTCGGCGATGGCCTGCAGTTGGGTGACTGCCGAGGGCTTCTCGATCTTGGCCATCAGGTAGGCGCGGTCGCCGATCAGCTCGCGGGCTTCGCGAATGTCCTCGGGGCGCTGGACGAACGACAAGGCCACCCAGTCCACGCCCAGGTCGAGGCCGAAGGCCAGGTCGCGACGGTCTTTTGCGGTCAGTGGGCTCAGGTCCAGTACGGCCTGTGGCACGTTGACGCCTTTACGGTCAGACAGCTCGCCACCGTTGAGTACTTGGGTGTCGATGGCGTCAGCGTGCTTGGCGGTTACTTGCAGGCGCAACCTGCCGTCGTCGACCAGCAGGTCCATGCCTGGTTCCAGCGCGGCGATGATTTCCGGGTGTGGAAGGTTGACCCGGCGCTGATCGCCCGGGGTTGGGTCCAGGTCAAGGCGCAGTGCCTGGCCGCGTTGCAGTTGGACCTTGCCTTCGGCAAAGCGGCCAACGCGCAGCTTGGGCCCTTGCAGGTCCATGAGGATGCCCAGCGGGTAGTTCAGTTGTTGCTCGACTTCGCGGATCCACTGGTAGCGTTGGGCGTGGTCGGCATGTTCGCCGTGGCTGAAGTTGAGACGGAAGATGTTCACCCCGGCCTCGACCAGTTGACGAATGTCGTCGATGCCAGTGGTCGCGGGGCCGAGGGTGGCGAGGATTTTGACTTTTTTGTCAGGCGTCATAGTGGGCAGTCTCAAGAATCAGGATGGCGCGGAAGTCGTTGACGTTGGTCCGGGTCGGTTCGGTAACGATCAAGGCGTCGAGCGCGGCGAAGTAGCCGTAGCCATTGTTGTTGTCCAGCTCGTCGGCGGCCGAGAGGCCCAAGGCCTCGGCGCGGGCATAGCTGTCGGGGGTCATGAGTGCCCCGGCGTTGTCTTCCGAGCCGTCAATGCCATCGGTGTCGCCCGCCAGGGCGTAGACGCCAGGCAAGCCTTTCAGGCTGTCGGTCAGGCTCAGGAGGAATTCGGCATTGCGTCCGCCACGGCCATTGCCGCGCACGGTCACGGTGGTTTCACCGCCGGAAAGGATCACGCACGGCGCAGGCAATGGTTGGCCATGCTGGACGATCTGCCGGGTGATACCGGCGTGAACCTTGGCCACTTCCCGGGACTCGCCTTCAAGGTCGCCGAGGATCAGTGGATTGAAACCGGCCCGGTGCGCTTTGACCGCCGCCGCTTCCAGTGACTGCTGGGGGCGCGCGATCAGTTGGAAGTGGCTGCGGGCCAGGGCGGGGTCACCGGCCTTGACGGTTTCCGAGGCAGGGTTGTTCAGCCAGTCGATGACCGCCGCGGGTGCCTGGATGTTGTAGCGCTTGAGAATCGCCAGCGCTTCTGCCGAGGTGCTCGGGTCGGCCACGGTCGGGCCGGAGGCGATGACCGTGGCCAGATCGCCCGGTACATCGGAAATCGCATAGGTGTAAACGGTCGCTGGCCAGCACGCTTTGGCCAGACGGCCGCCCTTGATCGCCGAGAGGTGCTTGCGCACGCAGTTCATCTCGCCGATGGTCGCGCCGGATTTGAGCAGGGCCTTGTTGATCTGTTGCTTGTCGGCCAGGGTCAGGCCTTCAGCCGGCAGTGCGAGCAGGGCCGAACCACCGCCAGACAGGAGGAATATCACCCGGTCGTCGGCACTCAGGTCACTGACCATCGCCAGCACACGCTTGGCCACTGCCAGACCGGCGGCATCGGGTACCGGGTGGGCGGCTTCGACCACCTCGATTTTCGAGCAGCTGGCGCCATGGCCGTAACGGGTGACGACCAGGCCGGAGACCTCGCCCTGCCAGTTTTTTTCGACGACTTCGGCCATGGCGGCAGCGGCTTTGCCTGCACCGATGACGATGACGCGACCGGTGCGATCACTGGGCAGATGGGGTTCAAGGACGTGGCGCGGGTGGGCGGCTTCAATGGCCGTGGCGAACAGTTCGCGCAGAAAGTGTTGCGGATCGACCGACATGGCAGGCTCCCAATCGTGTTGTTCTGTGTCTGTCTGAGAGGGCGGTGTCGTCCGGAATCGCCGCCAGGGTCGGCGCGGGCAGGGCGCCCCTGGCGGCGATGAGGGCCGTAGTGACGACACCTCATCTCACGGTGAAGCGGGTCTTACTTGTCGCCACGGATCGAAAAGTTGGCCATGTGTTCCAGGCCTTTGATCAATGCCGAATGGTCCCAGTTTGCACCACCGATGGCGGCACAGGTACTGAACACCTGTTGGGCGTTGGCGGTGTTGGGCAGGTTGATCGACAGCTCTTTGGCGCCTTGCAGGGCCAGGTTCAGGTCTTTCTGGTGCAGGCTGATACGGAAGCCTGGGTCGAAGGTACCTTTGATCATGCGCTCGCCATGTACTTCAAGGATCTTCGAGGAGGCAAAACCGCCCATCAGGGCTTCACGCACCTTGGCTGGGTCCGCGCCGTTCTTGGCGGCGAACAGCAGCGCTTCGGCAACGGCCTGGATGTTCAGGGCGACGATGATCTGGTTGGCCACCTTGGCGGTTTGGCCATCGCCACTGCCGCCGACGCGGGTGATGTTCTTGCCCATGGCCTGGAACAGCGGCAGTGCGCGCTCGAAGGCATTCGGGCAACCGCCGACCATGATGCTCAGGGTCGCGGCTTTGGCGCCGACTTCGCCACCGGATACCGGTGCGTCGAGGTAGGTGGCGCCAGTGGCCTTGATTTTCTCTGCGAAGGTTTTGGTCGCGGTCGGCGAAATCGAACTCATGTCGATGACGACTTTGTTCGGGCCAACACCGTAAGCCACGCCGTTCTCACCGAACAGGACAGCGTCGACCTGTGGGGTGTCCGGGACCATGACGATGATGAACTCAGCTTCCTGAGCGACTTCTTTCGGGTTGGCCAGGGCCACGGCACCCGCAGCGAGCAGTTCAGCCGGGGCGGCGTCGTGGTGGGTGGAGACGAACAGGCTGTGGCCTGCTTTCTGAAGGTTCTGAGCCATTGGGCGGCCCATGATGCCAGTGCCGATAAATCCGATTTTAGCCATGAAAAATGCCTCTTATAGTTGTATGCATGCGGCCGGCGCGCAGCCCCATGGGGGCGTGAGTGCGCGTTAGAGTGCGTTGTGGGTCTTCAGCCAGACCAGACCGGCTTCAGTGGTGGTCAGTGGCTTGTACTCAGCGCCGACCCAGCCCTGGTAGCCAATACGGTCCAGGTGCTCGAACAGAAAGCGGTAGTTGATTTCGCCGGTGCCCGGTTCGTGACGGCCCGGGTTGTCGGCCAACTGGATGTGGTTGATGCGCGACAGGTGGGTTTCCATCGTGCGCGCCAGGTCACCTTCCATGATCTGCATGTGATAGATGTCGTACTGCAGGAACAGGTTGCTGCTGCCCACGGCGTCCTGGATTTCCAGCGCCTGTTGGGTGGTGTTCAGGTAGAAGCCGGGGATGTCGCGGGTGTTGATCATCTCCATCACCAGCTTGATGCCCTCGGCCTGGAGCTTTTCGGCTGCGAACTTCAGGTTGTCGATGAAGGTTTTCTTCACCGTGGCGCAATCCGGGCCTTGTGGGCGAATGCCTGCCAGGCAGTTGACCTGGGTGTTGCCCAGTACCTTGGCGTAGGCAATGGCCAGATCGACACCGGCACGAAATTCTTCAACACGGGCCGGGTCGCAGGCGATTCCGCGATCACCCTTGGCCCAGTCGCCAGCCGGCAGGTTGAACAGCACTTGGGTCAGGCCGTTGGCGTCCAGTTGCTGCTTGATTTCAGCCGAGCTGTAATCGTACGGGAACAGGTATTCGACCCCGGTGAACCCGGCATCGGCAGCCGCTTTGAAGCGGGCGAGAAAGTCCTGTTCGGTGAACAGCATGGACAGGTTGGCGGCGAAACGTGGCATGGTTGTCTCCTTGCAAAGTAGGGCCCGCTGCCACTGGGGCAGGGGCCGCTTGTGCGATCAGTCGAGCAGCGAAATCGCAGTCGGTGCATCGTCGCCGACCAGCGCCAGGTCTTCGAATTCGTTGACCGCGTTGATTTCAGTACCCATGGAAATATTGGTCACGCGTTCGAGAATCACCTCGACCACAACCGGTACCCGGAACTCTTCGGCCATCTTCTGGGCCTTGAGCAGGGCCGGCGCGATCTCGCCCGGTTCAGAGACGCGGATAGCCTTGCAGCCCAGACCTTGAACCACGGCAACGTGGTCAACACCATAGCCGTTGAGCTCCGGCGCGTTGAGGTTCTCGAACGCCAGCTGTACACAGTAATCCATCTCGAAGCCACGTTGGGCCTGACGGATCAGCCCCAGGTAGGAGTTGTTCACCAGTACGTGGACGTAAGGCAGATTGAACTGCGCGCCGACGGCCAGTTCTTCGATCATGAACTGGAAGTCATAGTCGCCGGACAGGGCGACGACCTTGCGGGTCGGGTCCGCCTTGACCACGCCCAGCGCAGCCGGAATGGTCCAGCCCAGTGGGCCGGCCTGGCCGCAGTTGATCCAGTGACGTGGCTTGTAGACGTGGAGGAACTGGGCGCCGGCAATCTGCGACAGACCGATGGTGCTGACGTAGCAGGTGTCTTTGCCAAATACCTGGTTCATTTCCTCGTATACGCGCTGTGGCTTGACCGGCACGTTGTCGAAGTGAGTCTTGCGGTGCAGGCTGGCTTTGCGCTGTTGGCAGTCTTTCAGCCATTCGCCACGGCACTTGAGCTTGCCGGCGGCTTTCCACTCGCGGGCCACTTCCAGGAACATGTCCAGCGCGGCGCCCGCGTCCGAGACGATACCCAGGTCCGGGTTGAACACACGGCCGATCTGGGTGGGTTCGATGTCGACGTGGATAAAGCGACGACCTTCGGTGTAGACGTCAACGGAACCGGTGTGGCGGTTTGCCCAGCGGTTGCCGATGCCCAGCACCATGTCGGATTTGAGCAGGGTGGCGTTGCCGTAACGGTGCGACGTCTGCAGACCGACCATGCCGACCATCTGTGGGTGATCGTCAGGGATGATGCCCCAGCCCATCAGGGTTGGAATCACTGGAATGCCGGTCAGCTCTGCGAACTCAACCAGTTTCTCGCAGGCGTCGGCGTTGATGATGCCGCCACCGGCGACCAACAGCGGGCGCTCTGCGCTGTCGAGCATGGCCAGGGCCTTCTCGATCTGTACGCGGTTGGCTGCAGGCTTGTGTACGGGCAGTGGCTGGTAGGCCTCGATGTCGAATTCGATTTCGGCCATCTGCACGTCGAATGGCAGGTCGATCAGTACAGGGCCTGGGCGACCGGAACGCATTTCATAGAAGGCTTTCTGGAAGGCGTAAGGCACTTGGCCGGGTTCCAGAACGGTGGTCGCCCACTTGGTCACCGGCTTGACGATGCTGGTGATGTCGACGGCTTGGAAGTCTTCCTTGTGCAGGCGTGCGCGAGGTGCCTGACCGGTGATGCAGAGGATCGGGATCGAGTCTGCCGAGGCGCTGTACAGGCCGGTGACCATGTCGGTACCGGCTGGGCCGGAGGTGCCGATGCACACGCCGATGTTGCCGGCCTTGGTACGGGTGTAGCCCTCGGCCATGTGCGAGGCGCCTTCAACGTGGCGAGCGAGGACGTGATCGATACCGCCGACTTTTTTCAACGCCGAGTACAGCGGGTTGATCGCTGCGCCCGGGATGCCAAAAGCGGTTTCAACACCTTCGCGGCGCATCACCAGAACGGCTGCATCAATTGCTCTCATTTTGCTCATGGTTTTGTGCCTCATTGGTTTTGTAATTGTATACAAATGGCTTTGCGTCAGAGTGTATTCACGGTATGTGGCTCTGGTCAATCCATTTTCATCGGCTGCCAGTGCTTTGCTCTTCGTGCCGCTAGAAAAGGCATTTTGTCCGATTGTTATCAGCTGGCGAAAATTATTGTATACAAAAATATTCTCCATTGTGTTCTATTTGTCGTATTGGATTTTCACTTGCCCCTCTGGGCTTCTAACAACAAGAGGACCTGTCCATGAACGCTCTGACCTTGAAAGTCGCTGTCAGCCTGATAAACGGCGCCATTGCTGCCGGGCGCAAGATCTCGGCTGCACCCTTGACCATTGCGGTGCTCGATAGCGGTGGTCACTTGCTGGCCCTGCAACGTGAAGACGGCGCCAGCCTGCTGCGTCCGCACGTGGCGACGGGCAAAGCCTGGGGCGCGATTGCGCTGGGCAAGGGCTCACGCCTGCTGGCGCTGGACGCACAGCAGCGCCCGGCATTTTTCGCCGCGCTCAATGGCCTGGGCCAGGGCGCGGTGGTTCCGGCGCCGGGTGGGGTGTTGATCCGCGATCAGCAGGGCGTGGTGCTGGGGGCGATCGGTATCAGTGGCGATACCTCGGACATCGACGAGCAGTGCGCGATCAGTGCGATCGAAGCGGTTGGGTTGACGGCGGATGCAGGCGTGGCAGCCTGAGGATAGCGGCGGGTTTACCTGCAATAGCCGGGTTTCAGGCGTCTGGTGCGCAGCCCTTGAGCACCAGGCGAATGATGGTCTGGGCTGCCGCTTCATAGTCAGCATCGTCCAGCTTGGCTTTGCCGGTGACGACAGAGATCTGCCAGTCGAAATCGGCGTAGGTCTGGGTTGCGGCCCAGATGCTGAACATCAGGTGATGTGGGTCGAGCGGGGCGATCTGGCCGCGTTCGATCCAGCGCTGAATGCACGCGATGTTGTGCCGGGCCTGCAGGTTGAGCTGTTCGACCTGGGTCGGGCTCAGGTGCGGGGCGCCATGCATGATTTCACTGGCGAACACCTTGGAGGCAAAGGGCAGGTCGCGCGATATGCGGATTTTTGAGCGAATGTAGGCGCTCAACACGTCCTCGGGTTCACCCTCGGCATTGAACGGGGTGGAGGCCTGCATGATCGGCTCGATAATGCTTTCCAGGACTTCGCGGTAGAGGTTTTCCTTGGATTTGAAGTAGTAGTAGACGTTGGGCTTGGGTAGCCCCGCCTTGGCCGCGATATCGCTGGTTTTGGTGGCGGCAAAGCCCTTTTCGGCGAACTCTTCGCTGGCTGCGCGCAGGATCAGCTCTTTGTTGCGCTCGCGGATGCTGCTCATGATTGGCGCTGTTCCTTGTGTCGGACCGCAGGCGGCCCAGGCCTGGGCAGGCGGTGCCGCATGGTAGCACCGGGTTTGCGCGAGGCTCAAGGCTGCCACTTTCACGCACAGTCACGCTATGCTTTCGGCCTTTGAACACTCTGGATACGCAAGCATGGCAGGAAGCAGTCTACTGGTGTTGATCGACGATATCGCCACGGTGCTGGACGACGTCTCGGTGATGACCAAGGTCGCGGCAAAAAAGACCGCCGGGGTTTTGGGCGATGATCTGGCGCTCAATGCCCAACAGGTCAGTGGCGTGCGCGCTGACCGGGAGTTGCCGGTGGTATGGGCCGTGGCCAAGGGGTCGTTGTTGAACAAGGTGATTCTGGTGCCGGCGGCACTGGCAATCAGTGCGTTCATTCCATGGGCGGTGACCCCGTTGTTGATGGTCGGCGGTGCTTACCTGTGTTTTGAGGGCTTCGAGAAGCTGGCCCACAAGTTTTTTCACAGTGCAGCCGAGGACGATGCCGGGCATGCGGCCCTGAGCGAGGCGGTGGCTGATCCGTCAGTCGATCTGGTGGCCTATGAGAAGGACAAGATCAAAGGCGCCGTGCGTACCGATTTCATCCTGTCGGCGGAAATCATTGCCATCACCCTCGGTGCAGTCGCCGCTGCGCCGTTGACGCAGCAAATCATCGTGTTATCGGGCATCGCCTTTGTCATGACCGTAGGGGTGTATGGGCTGGTTGGCGGGATCGTCAAGTTGGATGACTTAGGCTTGTGGCTCACGCAAAAATCCGGACGCGTCGCCCAGGCGATCGGCAAGGGTATTCTGCAGGCGGCACCGTACCTGATGAAGGGCCTGTCGGTGGTGGGCACGGCGGCGATGTTTTTGGTCGGTGGCGGGATTCTGGTGCATGGCGTTGCGCCGTTGCATCACGCCGTTGAAGCGTTCAGTGAAGGGCGGGGCGGGGTGCTGACGTCAAGCCTGCTCAATGGCGGCGTGGGTATTCTTGCCGGTGCCGCCGTACTGGCGGTGGTAGCACTGACCAGCAAGCTCTGGCGGGCGGCAAGAGGCTGAGTACGGCGCCCTGTCAGCGGGCGCCGTGTCGGTTCAGTCAGTTTTTACCTGCGGTCTTCTCGCTCTCTTCGGGTACCCAGTCGAGCAGGTGGTGCTTGAAGCCATAGCTGGCCGCCTGGTAATAGCTGATCGCGCGCTTGATCAGCGGGTTGTTGCTGTCACCCACGACCTCACGGCTTTCGCCCAGGGCCTGCTCATGAAGGCGCAGGCCGTCGCGTGGGCTGAGGATGGCCAGGTCCTGGCCATCGAACAGGCCCAGGTGCTGGTAGTTACCGATCAGTACGCGTGGTGGCAGTGCGTCTTCAAGCATCAGGTTGCGGCCGAAGAAGGTTGAGGTATAGCTCATGTTCAACAGGCCGAGCAGGGTCGGCGCCAGGTCGATCTGGCTGGCCAGTTTCGATTCCTCACGGGCGTCGATCAACTTCGGCCCGTAGATGAACAGCGGAATCTGGTAGTTGCGAACCGGCAGGTCCTCTTTACCCGCGCTGCCAGCGGTATGGTCGGCAACGAAGATAAACAGGGTGTTGTCGAACCACGGCTTGCTGCGCGCCTGTTCAAGGAAGCGACCGATGGCGTAGTCGGTGTACTTCACCGCGCCTTCACGGCCATCGCCAGACGGGATGTCGATGCGACCGTCGGGGTAGGTGTACGGGCGATGGTTGGAGGTGGTCATCAGTTGCAGGAAGAACGGCACCTGGTTGGCGAAGTCGGCGTCAGCCAGCTGCATCGCCTGGTTGTAGAGGTCTTCGTCCGACATGCCCCAGGCGTTCTTGAAGCTGATATCGCTCTCTTTCACGCTGCTCTGGTCAACCACCCGATAACCGTTGCCGCTGAAAAACGCGTTCATGTTGTCGAAGTAGCCACGGCCACCGTAGACGAACACGCTGTCATAGCCCGCTTCACTCATGTGCTGGCCGAGGCTGGCGAAACCGCTCTCGCGGCCCACACGCTTGACGATCGAGCGGCCAGGGGTTGGCGGAATCGACAGGGTGATGGCTTCCAGGCCCCGGTCTGTACGAGTGCCGGTGGCATAGAAGTTGTTGAAGTACAGGCTCTGTTTGCGCAAGGCATCCAGGTTAGGGGTCAGGTTGCGGTTATCACCGTTGCTGCCCATGTACTTGGCACTGAAGCTTTCAATGGTCACCAGGACCACGTTAGGTGTACGCGCCGGGGCATTGCTGGTGATCGTGCGGCGAATATCCAGGGGTTCCTTGCCGACGAAACTCGCAACGGGTTCGCGCAGCTCGTTCTGGATCTGTGTGGTGACATCCTGCTCGGGCAGGCTGCTGTAGAACTGCGGGTAATCGAGTTCGTTGTTGCGGAACGCCGCGAAGAACTGGTAAGGGCCGTTACTGGCCAGTTCACGTTGGTAGGCATTGCCACCTTGGCCGCGCGGGCGGTCTTGATCGATCACCTGCACGCAAAGCCCGGCCAGCACGGCCAGCACGGCAAAGCTCATCAGGCGCTGGCGAAAGGCGGGTATCGGTGCGTTCAGGGCCTGCTTGAGCGGAGCGCGCAGTGCAAGGCTCAGGGCGATGGCGATAACCGCCAGGACACTCAGCAGCAGGCCGATAGGGTAGGACTCGAGGATGTTGTTCAACACTTCATCGGAATAGACCAGGTAGTCGACGGCGATGAAGTTGAAGCGCACACCGAATTCGTCCCAGAACAGCCACTCGGCAACTGCCGTGAACAGCATCAGGAAAACGCTCAGGACCATGATGCCCTGCAGGAACCACTGATGTGCCCGCGAGCGCCACAGCCGTGCAGGACACAGCAGCAGGTACAGGCCCAGCGGCAATGCGGCGTAGATCAGGAAGCTCAGGTCGTATAGCAGCCCGATACCAAAGATCGAGAAGACATTGCTTCCGGCTTCATTCAAGTGGCTGAAAAACAGCACGCCTCGGGTGAGTAGAAAAATCGCAAGCCACACTGAGGTCAGTAGCAGCAGGTAGCGCTGGGGCGCTGATTGTGGAGCGCGCATATGAATTCCTTTTGTCTTTCTTGAAGCCCTGGCCTTTGCAGGCAAAGCAGTGTCGCAGCCGCTGTTGCGGCGGTGTTGTGGTCGCGTGTTCATGCCAACCGCGAAACATAGCAGGTTCAACGAGAAAAAAACGTCAAGACACTGCTAGGCAGGGGCAAAAAACTGAACTACGCTCGGGGGCTGCAACACACGCACATGGAATGTGTGAATGATAATAAAAGTTGTTCGCGATGTCGTATCGCGTAAGGGAGCACGCTTATGCTCGGTAGTGCCTTGGCCTACGGTGTGTATCATTTGAGCATCTATATGTTTGCAGCATTGGCATGGTTGTGCCTTTGTTTGCTACTGACCTTCAATGCGCATGTGCTTTTTCCGCAATGGGAAAGGCTTGGCCGTTGGACAATTCCAGTACTGGCGTTGGCAATCTGCCTTGGATTGCTGGTGATCGATGTCCTGAAAATTCTGGATAAATCCATTGTGATGGCCGGCTTGATTGTCATCGGCCTGTTGTTGCCGATGCTGGCATTCGGCGTGGCATACCGTCGCTTGCGCGCCACGTGGTAAGTCATGCACAGGCGCTTCATCGCGCCGGGTTTATGTAACGGACATATACGCTGTCAGGAGACGTTTGTGAGTTCGTCGGTAAAGTTTGAACGCGACTTTTCGCCGCGTTCCCGTTCAATACAAACAACAGTCTTGTTGTTGCTGGTATCGCTGTGGTTAACCCTGGTCTTGAATTTTACCTTCTGGCGAGCGGTCTGGCAGGCCGTCGGCGGTTGGAATAACGAACACCTGCTCTTTTTATTCAGCCTTCCGCTATTTGTCTTTCTTTGGAATTACCTGTTGTTGAACCTGCTGGCCTGGGGACGGTTGACCAGGCCCGTACTTGTCGTGGTCATCCTGGTTTCTGCAGTGGCCAGCTTCTTCATGAGCCGGTACGGCATAGTGATTGACTATTCAATGGTCATGAACGTGCTGCAGACCGATCAGGCAGAGGCGTACGACCTGCTGGGTGTCGACGTGTTGCTGTGGGTGCTGTGCCTGGGCATCCTGCCGGCGATCATCGTCAGCCGCGTTCCGCTGACCAAGCAACGCTGGACGCGTGCCGGCGCGATAAAACTGTCGGGCATGCTGGCAGCCCTTGCGGTGATAGGTGTCATTCTGGCTGTCGCGTATCAGTCTTATGCATCGCTGCTAAGAAACCACCGCGACCTTCGGTTGATGCTGGTCCCCTCGAACGTTGTAGGGGCCATTCATGGTTACGCCAAACGGCAGTTGCGTACGTCGGTAGCCTTTGAACAGGTTGGCCTGGATGCAGTTCAAGCGACCGATGTCGGCCATCCTGGGCGGCACAAGGTGCTGGTGCTGGTCATCGGCGAAACGGCCAGGGCTGCCAACTTTTCGCTCAACGGCTACCCGCGGGTGACCAACCCGGCGTTGCCCGATCAGGGCGTGGTCAGCTTTACCAATGTCAGTTCCTGCGGCACAGCCACGGCCATTTCCCTGCCGTGCATGTTCCTGGATGTCGGGCGTGCGAACTACAAGACATACCAGGCACACAATCGCGATGGGGTGCTTGATGTGCTGCAGCGTGCGGGTGTTGCGGTGCTCTGGCGTGACAACAATTCGGGGTGCAAGGGCGCCTGTGATCGCGTGCCCAGCGAGGATGTGTCACACCTGAGTGTGCCTGAGCTCTGTAATGCCGACGGCTGTTTCGATGAGGTGCTCTTGCATGGCTTGGCCGAACGCATTGACCGCGCCACGGCCGATACGGTCATTGTCTTGCACATGGAAGGAAGCCACGGCCCGGCCTACTACAAACGCTACCCGGCAGCATTTCGTCGATTTACCCCGACTTGCGATACCGGCCAGCTCGACACGTGTGCGAATGACGCCATTGTGAACAGCTACGACAACTCGCTGCTGTACACCGATCATGTGCTGGCGCGTCTGGTCGAGCTGCTCAAGGGTAAGGAGGATCGTTTCGATACCGCAATGCTGTATGTCTCCGATCACGGCGAGTCGTTGGGTGAGAAGGGTGTTTACCTGCATGGGTTGCCCTACGCCATGGCCCCTCGTGAGCAAACGCAGGTACCGATGGTCGTCTGGTTGTCACCGAAGCTGTCTGCGCAAAGCAAGGTGTCAATGGGCTGTCTGGATCAGCAGCGAGGCGTCACGTTGTCCCATGACAACCTGTTCCATTCCGTGCTGGGCCTGATGAAAGTGCGTACGTCGGCCTATCGCAGCGAGCTCGACCTGTTCCAGCCATGCGCTGCTGCTCGGGTAGCAGTCGCCGCTGAGGGTTGACTCGGGCTGTGCCAGGGCTGCGACGTAAACCGACGTGGCCCTGGCAGTCATACGCAACCGATCAGAAGTGCACTTTGACCAGCAGGCTGGTGGTGTTCTGGTTGGTGTCGAAGGCCGGGGTGTCTTCGATACCGTACTTGTCTTTCCAGTAGTCGTATTCGACACCCACGTACAACTGTTTCTCACCCAGGCTCAAGGCTTTGCCCAGGTCGTACTTGATCTGTGGGTTGAAGTGCAGGTTGGCGTGGTAGGTGCCATGGTTGCGGGTTTCGTCGTTGTCGACGACCCAGTCCATGTAGCCGTCGATCAGAACGTCGGATTTGCCCATTGGGATGGTGTAGGACCATACCGGGGTGATCTGCCAGACCTTATCGCCTGCACGGCTGCCTTCGGTGTTGCGCTGGTAGAAGTTCAACTGGAAGTAGTCGAAGCCTGGAATCGCCAGGTCGAAGCCCGGGCCGATCAGGTACGACTCGTTGTCACCTTCGCCAAACTCGTAGGTCATGGCCAGCAACACGTCTTTCACCGGGCCGAACTCAAGCTTCTGATCGAAGATCTTGCCGAACGACAGGCGAGGGGTGAATTCGCCGTAGTAGGTGTTAGGGCCGGCGTTCGAGTCCTTCTTGCCGTTGTAGAAGATCTTGTCGATGAACAGGAAGTTGTCACCGTACTTCCAGGCGTCAGCGTGCTCGAAGGTGAAGGTCTGCTGGATTTCCGGATTAACGGTGAAATCCTTGCCGTACAGGTAGGTCAGGCTGTTGTTCTGCCATTGCAGCAGGTCGCCGGCCATGGCGCTGCTGGCGGCCAGCAGGCCGCTGGCGAGGATCAGGCTGTTACGGGTACGCATGGTGTGCTCCAAAGGTTGATTTCTCGTTGTTCTGTTGTCGGCATTCGTGAGTGATGCCGTTTGTTGACTTAATGGTCGGTTTTTCGGTTCGGCGCAGCGATACAGCAAGGGTTGCGCCAACCTTTGAGGTGGCGCGCAATCAGCCTGTTCGACCGTGCTGTGAACCGATGGAAAAGGGGCGCTTCAAGCGGGCAAGAGGTCTGTTGAGCGGCTGTATTGGTTGACGGATAGGTCAGCAAACCCGAGCGCATGCCGTCTTGCCCTGTATAAAAGGGCGCGCAGATTACTGGCTGGACGGACAGCTGTCCACGGTGAAGTGGTCGATGGGAGGCAGGAGGGCGGGGCGAGAGACGTCTTGATTGATGTCTTGATTGAGCGGTCAGCAATCGAGGGCAGGATGCGGCCTGCCCTCGATTGAAGGGCGCGCAGCATGGGGGCTGGCGCGCCGGTCCCTGAATGCCCCGTTCAGGAGCGCAAGGGTTTAATACTGTGCATGGGGTCAGCTTTTAGAAGTGCATTTTCACCAGGAAGCTGGTGACGCTCTCGTTGGTGTCAAAGCGCTGGGTGTCCTCGATGCCGTACTTGTCTTTCCAGTAGCTGTACTCCACGCCCACGTAAAGCTGCTTGGCGCCCAGGTTCAAGGCTTTGCCCAGGTCGTATTTGACCTGCGGGTTAAAGTGCAGGTTGGCATGGTAGGTGCCACGGCGAGTGCTGTCGTTGTCAACGACCCAGTCCATGTAGCCGTCGACGAGGATGTCGGACTTGCCTGCGGGGATGGTATAGGAGAACGTCGGTGTGATCTGCCATACGCGATCGCCTGGGCGGCTGCCCTCGGTGTTGCGCTGATAGAAGTTCAAGGTGAAGTAGTTGAAGCCGGGAACTGCCAGGTCAAAGCCCGGGCCGATCAGGTAGGCCTCGTTATCACCTTCGCCAGACTCGTAGGTCATGGCCAGCAACACGTCCTTGATGGGGCCGAACTCGAACTTGCGGTCGAAGATCTTGCCGAACGACAGGCGAGGGCTGAATTCGCCATAGTAGGTGTTGTTGCCTTTGTTACGGTCAGTGGCGCCGTTGTAGAAGATCTTGTCGACGAACAGGAAGTTGTCGCCGTATTTCCATTTGTCGGCGTGCTCGAAGGTTACGGTTTGCTGGATGGCGGGGTTGACGGTGAAGTCTTTGCCATACAGGTAACTGATGCTGTTGGTTTGCCAGAGCAGCATGTCTCCCGCTACTGCAGGCAAGGTTGCCAGCAGTCCGCCGCCCAGCAGGAGAGATGAGGTGATCCGTTTCATGGTGTGATTCCCGGCTGTTGTTATTGTTCGTTTGCGGTTTTTTCGGCGCAAAGCGCCCCGATCGACCCGTTCCTCGGGTCGACGGTCGTGCTCGTGGTGTGCCGGGCGGCGTGCGCCGCCCGAAGACTCAATGCTGGTGGGCGGTTTCGTTATGGGCTGCGCGTTCGACACCACCGAGGATGTTGAACAGCAGGTTCAGGATCAGCGCACTGACGGTGGCCATGGCGATTCCGCTGTGGGTGATGGGCTCCATCCAGTGCGGCATTTGCGCAAAGAACTCCGGACGGACCACCGGGATCAGGCCCATGCCGACGCTGACGGCCACCAGCAATTGATTGCGGCGGTCGCCGATATCCGCTTCCTGAAGAATCTTGATGCCGGTGGCGGCTACCATGCCGAACATGGCGATGGATGCACCGCCCAATACGGCTGGCGGAATCGAGGCGATCAGGAAGGCGGCTTTGGGCAGCAGGCTGAGCATGATCAGAAAGACGCCCGCAACGATGGTGACGTACCGGCAGCGCACACCGGTCATTTGCACCAGACCGATGTTCTGGGCAAACGAGGAGTGGGTGAAGGTGTTGAAGAAACCCGCGATGAAGGACGCACCGGCATCGCACAACAGGCCGCGACGGAGCATGCCAGGGGTGACTTCGCGGTCGGTGACCTTGCCCAGTGCGAGAAACATGCCGGTGGACTCAACGAAAATGATCACCACCACCAGACACATCGACAGGATTGGCGCCAGGCTGAATGTCGGCATGCCAAAGTGCAGGGGCGTGACCACCTGCAGCCAAGGCGCTTCGTTCAGTCCGGAAAGATCGACCATGCCGATGGAACCGGCCAGGATGTAGCCGACGCCCATGCCGATCAGCACTGAGACATTGACCCAGAAACCACGCATGAAGCGGTTGATCAGCAGGATGATTGCCAGCACCAGGCTGGCAACCATCAGGTAGACAGGCGAACCGAAGGGCGCTGCACTGGCACCACCACCGGCCCAGTTCACTGCGACCGGGAACAGTGACAGGCCGATGGAGGTGATCACGGTACCGGTTACCAGTGGCGGGAAGAAACGCACCACCTTGGACATGAAGGGCGCGATCAGCAAGCCAAAGAAGCCGGCAGCGATGGTCGCACCGAATATCCCCTGCAAGCCTACACCCGGCATTCCGGCCATGGCGACCATGCTGCCGACGGCGGCGAAGCTGGCACCCATCATGACTGGCATGCGGATACCAACGGCACCAATGCCGAACGACTGAATGACGGTAGCGACACCGGCAACCAACAGATCGGCATTGATCAGAAAGGCGACTTCTTCACGGGACAGGCCGCAGGCCTGGCCAATGATCAGCGGCACCGCGATGGCGCCTCCATACATCAGTAATACGTGTTGCAGACCCACCAGGATGAGTTGCGGCAGTGGCAGTGGCTGTCGTGGGGGCGCAACGGGTATGGACGCCTTGCGTGACTTTGACATGCAACACCTCGGTTTTGTTTTTATTGTTCATTGTTCTATTGCGCCAGGCGGGGCGCCAGTGGGCGGCTCTGGCGAGCCGCCCGGTACATCAGTTGGTTGGAGCGCCTTTGGCGATCCAGGCGCCGATCAGTTCACGTTCTTGCTGGGTCATCTGAGTGATGTTGCCCAACGGCATGATCTGGCTGGCAACGGCCTGGGCCTGGATACGTGGTGCCAGTTGCTGGATTTGTTGCGGGGTGTCGAACATGACACCGGCAGGTGCGGTGCTGAACAGTGGGCTGCTCGGCTTGGCCGAGTGACACACGGCGCAGCGTTCCTGGATGACATTGTGGATCTTGTCGAAGTTCGCGGTGTCGGTCGACGCCGTGGCAGGCTTGGCCTCTTCCTCGGCTTTAGCGGGAGCTGGAGCCGGTGCGGCTGCCTGTTGGGCCGCTTTCTCGGCAGCGGTCTTGCCACCCAGTGCGGTTTCCGGCAGTGGTTGGTACTCGATTTTCGCAGCCGCCTGCTCAGGCGCTTTTGGCATCGGCGAAGGGCCGGTGACATAGGCCAGGCAGATCATTGCCAGGGCGCCGACAGGCAGGGTCCAGGCGAACTTGTTGCTCTCGTGACGGGTGTTGAAGTAGTGACGTACCAACACGGCTGCCACCGCGATACCGGCCAGGATCAACCAGTTGTACTGGCTGCCGTAGGTGCTCGGGAAGTGGTTGCTGATCATGATGAACAGCACCGGCAGGGTGAAGTAGTTGTTGTGACGCGAGCGCAACAGACCCTTGGCCGGCAGCACTGGATCGGGCGTACGGTTCTGCTCGATGGCCGCGACCAGTGCACGCTGGGCCGGCATGATGATGCGGAACACGTTACCGACCATGATGGTGCCGATGATCGCACCGGTGTGCAGATACGCTCCACGACCGCTGAACACCTGGCTGAAACCGAAGCAGGCCGCGATGATCAGTACGAACAGCACCAGGCCCAGCAGGGCAGGGCGTTTGCCCAGCGGCGAGTCGCAGAGGAAGTCGTAGATGAACCAGCTGGCGATCAACGAGCCGATACCAATGGCAACGCCTTCTGCGCCACTCAGGCCGCTGCCCGGTGCCAGCAGATAAAGCGTCGGGTTGGAGTAGAACACCACGCACAGCAAGGCAACGCCCGACAGCCAGGTGAAATACGCTTCCCATTTGAACCAGTGCAGGTTCTCCGGCATTTTTGGCGGAGCCAGCTTGTATTTTTCCAGGTGGTAGATACCACCGCCGTGGATGGCCCAAAGGTCACCCGACAGGCCCTCGCGCGGGTTGGCGCGGTTCAGGTTGTTTTCCAGCCAGACGAAGTAGAACGATGCACCGATCCAGGCGATACCGGTGATCATGTGAACCCAGCGCACGCTCAGGTTTAGCCACTCGAACAGATGTGCTTCCACAGTATGTACCTCTTTCCGATCACCGATTTCCGATGATCAGTCTTCTCTTATTGGTGGGGGTTGAGGATCAGCAGCTCATCCTCATTGAAGAAATGTTCGTCGCAGTTGTTGCCGGAACCACTGCGATCAACCACCAGGAAGTCATCCCGCTTTTCGATCGTCAGCACCGGGTGGTGCCAGACGCCGCGATGGTAATTAATGCCCTGCCTGCCATTACTGACAAAGGCACGGACCAAGCCTGATACAGGTGCATCGCCAATGGGCGCGACCACGATCAGAAAGGGATTGCCGAGCAGCGGAATAAACGCTTGGCTGCCCAGCGGATGGCGCTCCAGCATGCGGACGGTCAGGGGCATGTCCAGCGCATCGGCGCGGAAGATGCTGATGATCGCCTTGTCGTCGGGCTGCGCGGTTTCTACCGTGGCCAGACGATGGAAGCGCATGGTCGAGCCGTTGTTGATCATGAAGTGGTCGCTGCCATCGGTTTCGATTACGTCACCGAAGGGGGCGAAGGCTTCTTTGGTCAAAGGCTCAATCACTAAAGTGCGCATGCGGATCTGTCTCTAATTCTATGTTGTTGGGGCTGTCGCTCTCGCCCATGACGCCGGCTTCAGGGGCCGGCGTCATGGGTGATCAGGGGCAGGTCTTACTTCGCGACTTTGCCCAGTACGCGCAGACGGCTGATACCACCATCCGGGAACACGTTGATACGGATGTGGGTGATCGGGCCCAGGTCATTGATCTGTTCCTGGAAGCTGTGCTCGGCGTGCATTTGCAGCTTCTGGCTTGGCAGCAGTTCGCGCCAGAACAGGCTCTGGGTTTCGATCTGGCTGTCGGTGCCGCCCTTGACGAATGCTCCCTGGATCGAGCAGCTGTCGGGGTAGTTGCCTTTGAAGTGCAGGGTGTCGACGACGACCTGCTCGACCACGCCAGCATGGCCCAGGGCAACGATGACCCAGTCATTGCCAGGGGTACGGCGGCGGGCCGTTTCCCAGCCGTCACCCATGTTGATGCCACGGCCCGGGTTGAGGATGTTGCTCATGCGGCCGAAGTGCTCGTCGGAGCAGGCCAGGGCACGACCACCGTTCAACGCTGCTGCCAGGTCGACCTGCTCGTTGTCGCCTACGGCCGACCAGTCACGGAATGGCACACCGTACACACGCAGACGGGCAACACCGCCGTCCGGGTAGATGTTGAAGCGCAGGTGGCTGAAGGCCTGGTCGTTGTTGATTTCGTGGTAGTGATGGCTGTTGCCTTGCAGTTCGACGGCAGACAGCACTTCAACCCACTGGGTTTGCTCGGTCGGGTCGCCTTCAGCGACGAAGCAGCCTTCCAGGGACGCCGACGGCGGGAAGTTGCCGGTGAAGAACGAGGTGTCGATGTCCACGCCCTTGATGGTGCCAGCAACGCCCAGGCGAATCACCGCGCTGTCGAAGCCTTCGAAACGCTTGCGGCGCGTTTCCCAGCCATCCATCCACTTGCCGTTGTCGTCGAACACACCCTCCTTCCACACGGCCGGAGTCGGCTGGAACAGGCGCTCGGCAGCGGCGAACCACTCATCGGTGACCGAAACGATCTTGGTGCCCAGGCGCGCATCGGCCAGGTTGACGAACTTCTCGAAGGGTACGGCGTATGCTTTCATTTTTTCTTGTCTGCCTTGAATAGGTGGCTGGGGATGCTTGCAAGGCCCTGGGTACGCCCGGCGTTCATGGGGGCACTCGGGCCATGCTCACTAAAGCTGCAGTAATCGGAACAGGGCGATCAGGTTGATCTGTGCCAGCGCTTCCTTGAACTCGGCCTCGACCGAGTTATGGATGCGCGTTTCGAACGCGGCGAGGATCTGATGCCGGTTGCTGCCTTTTACCGCCATGATGAAGGGAAACTTGAACTTGGCTTTGTAGGCGTCGTTCAGCTCGGTGAAGCGTTGGAACTCTTCGGCCGTGCATTGGTGAATACCGGCGCCAGCCTGTTCGTGAGTGCTGGCTTCGGTCAGTTGGCCCTGGACGGCAGCTTTGCCGGCCAGGTCCGGGTGGGCGTTGACCAGTGCCAGTTGGCTGGCAGGGTCGGCGCTCAACAGGATATCGCTCATGCGTTGGTGCAGGTTTTCGATCTGGTCCAGCTCGTGGAGCTGACCCAGGTCGAACGCCTTTTCTGCAACCCAGGGCGAGTGTTCGTAGATGTCGGCGAAGGCCTTGACGAACGCGGTGCGGTCGAGGGTCGAGGGCTTCAGCGTCTTGAAGTCGGTCATTATGCGTTCTCGGCGTTGAAAGGGTGGGTGGCATGCCAGTGGCGGGCGATGTCCACGCGCCGGGCGAACCAGACCTGCTCATGGCTTTGTGCGTAGTCGATGAAGCGCTTGAGCGCTGCCAGCCGTGCAGGGCGGCCGACCAGGCGGCAGTGCAAGCCGATGGAGAGCATCTTCGGCGCCTCGGCACCTTCGGCATACAGCACGTCGAAAGCGTCCTTGAGGTACTGGAAGAACTGCTCGCCGCAGTTGAAGCCCTGCACCTGGGTGAAGCGCATGTCGTTGGTGTCCAGGGTGTAGGGGATCACCAGGTGTGGCTTGCCAGTCGGGTTGTTGGCTTCCCAATAGGGCAGGTCGTCGTCATAGGTATCGCTGTCGTAGAGGAATCCTCCTTCCTCCATCACCAGGCGGCGGGTGTTTGGCCCGGTACGGCCGGTGTACCAGCCCAATGGGCGTTCGCCCGTCAATTCGGTGAGGATGCGGATGGCTTCGAGCATGTGCTCGCGCTCCTGGGCCTCGTCCATGTACTGGTAGTCGATCCAGCGGTAGCCGTGGCTGCAGATCTCATGGCCGGCTTCGACCATGGTACGGATCACGTCCGGGTGGCGCTGTGCAGCCATTGCCACGGCAAAGACGGTCAGCGGAACCCCAGTGTCCTTGAACAGCTTGAGCAGGCGCCATACACCGGCACGGCTGCCATACTCGTAGAGCGATTCCATGCTCATGTTACGTGCGCCCTGCAGTGGCTGGGCAGCGACCATTTCGGAGAGAAACGCTTCAGACTCTTTATCGCCGTGGAGAATGTTGCGTTCGCCGCCTTCTTCGTAATTGAGCACGAAAGACAAAGCGATGCGGGCATTCCCCGGCCAGCGCGGATGGGGTGGAGTATTGCCGTAACCGATCAGGTCGCGAGGATAATCAGCGCTCACTGCAGTCTTCCTTCTTGTACGTGAAAACGGGAGTAGGGTGGCCTGTGTGCGGTATTGGCCACACTGATGGGGTGATTGTATACAACTTTATTGTCACTTTGTAAGCCTGTTTTTTCGCATTTCTTTCCTGACCCACCACCCCATGCCTCTGCAATAAATCTGCCGGACTGGTCAGATAATGATGTGATCGCTCTTGGTCTGCTTGGGTTTGCGACTGATGGCCTGTTTATGGGCTGCTGGCGCTACGCTAACAAAGAAGTCGGAATTATTGTGTACAATTTTTCAGAAAAATGTCTTAATAATCCAACAGCCGTACGCTGCCGTGCTCATGTTCGGTGCGATACGGGTACTTTTTGCCCATGGATCAAGAAGAGGCGAGCAACCTTATGGGACGTTTGACCACGCATGTACTGGACGCCGCGCATGGCTGCCCTGGCAGCTCGATCAAGGTCGAGCTGTATCGTGTCGAAGGTGAGCAGCTAGCGCTGGTGACCACAACCCTGACCAACAGTGATGGCCGTTGCGACGCACCGTTGCTGCAAGGCGACGATTACCGCAGCGGTGTCTACCAACTGCAGTTCAGCGCCGGCGACTACTACCGTGCACGCGGTGTAAAGCTGCCTGAGCCGGCGTTCCTGGATGTGGTCGTTTTGCGTTTTGGTATCAGTGCCGAGCAGGATCACTACCACGTTCCGCTGCTGATTTCGCCTTACAGCTACTCGACCTACCGCGGAAGCTAGTAGGTCACTGGATAGAATCTTCGTAGGTCCTTGCCCGCTCACACTGCGGGCTTTTTTTTGTTTGCAGGGCTAGCACTATTTATCTCATGGGGCATGGTCGCCTGGTTTGAAATGTCGACAGCGTAGCTTGCACAGGGTGTGCGAGCGCCTTTCGATAGCAGGAACACAGACCATGGATGTAGCGACTCCCCCTCATTTACTGGGCCGCGATGAAACGTTGGCGGATCTGGAAAAGGCTGCGGCGCGCTGGGTGCTGCAGTGCAACGGGCTGCCAGGTATTGAGCCACTGATTGCAAAAGCGTTTGATGATGAACTCAAGCGCCAGTACCCCCAGTTGGAACTGGACGCGCGGCAAGCGTGCGTGAAAACCTTTACCGTCACGAGCACTCCAGAGCAGTACGCCTTGCAGACGAGCACTACACTCGCGCAGGTGATGCGTGAGTGCCTGGTGGGCGCTGCGACGGCATATGACGAGGCGTTGTCAGGGATTTACCTCGATGGCAGTCATGATGATCAGCCCGACACTCGGCGGGCACGTACCCGTGGGCTGGAAGCGGCCATCGATGCACTGAACCCTACGCTGGGTAATCTGTACCGGGATGCTGTCGTTGCCTACTGGAATACTTCGGTGGCTGACACTGGATCATGCGCGCAGCAGTTGGCCGATGCCTTGGCGCAGGCCTTGCAACTCGATGCGCAACGACGCTTGAGCGACGAAGAGCAGACCTTGCTGGCGAGTGCGCTGGCGACCTCGGCAGGCAGCAGCCGGGCCTGTTATGCCTATTCCCTGAACCTGCTGTTCGAAGAGGCAGAGGTCGTGCCCTTGGCGGGTGCGTTCGTGCTGCGTCGGCAAGCGGTTGTCGATGCGTCGAAGGCGGACGATGCCCCTACACTGCTTTACCTGCCAGGCGATGGGCTTTCCAGCCATGCTTCATTGGGCGAACTGTTCGACGCCCTGTTGCCGCGTCGAGAGCAATGGGCCGGGCTGTTGAGCATGCGCCATCAACGCGCCCTCGATGGCCAGCGGCGTATCGAATGGCAGTGCAGCGAAATCGTCGATCACTTGCTCAGTGACGTTGTGCAGGCCCAACTGAAATGTCAGCAGGCCGACATCATCGACATTCTGCAAAGCCGTCGCACGTCCTTCGCTTCTTATCGGATGCTGTTTGAAGCGCTGACCGAGGCCACCCAGCGGCTCATCGCTCACGGCCCGTCCGGCATGGCTGCGGTGTGGCGAGCGGAGCACGCGGCCTATGAGGCCTACCGGCAGTTACCCTATTGGCTGAAACTGTGCAGCGTCGACGAGCGGCAGCGCTATGTCGACAGGTTGCAGGCGTATCAGCAGGCGCAGGAGGACCTGCGTCAGGCGCTGGGCAAGGCCGAGTCGCCCGAGCAGTTCGCCCGTGCCAGTGTGGCGGTGAGCCTCAAGGGGGCACTGGGTGTGGACCTTGACCCCGATGAACTGTGGGTGACCACCGCGCGCAGTGTGCCGGTAACCCAGGAGGTCTACACACAGCAGGCGTCCCTGAGTAGCCTGGCCTTGTATGGGTTGCACCCAGGGGATGAAACCGAGGGCTCTGACTTCATCCAGCACAGCACGTTGCAGTATCAAGGTGTGCCTGTTGAGCAGGTGTTTGACCGGTTAACTCCCGCGGCGCTTGCCCGGGTGCTGGCACCCTTGCAACTGAGGACTTCATTTGCTCGGCAGTGGCGCGATGCGATCACGCCGGACGTTCTCCAGCTCATGCAGGCCGTGATGTCGCTACGGCTTCAGGCCACGCTCTGCGCTGCGCGTTTTCAGGGCATCCTGGCTGACGATCAGGTTCAGGCCGTTACGCTGCTGAACACGCCGTTTACTGAGCCGTCGACGCTTGTCGCAACGGCCTATTTGTTGAAAATTGATGGTGCCGAGCTGGCGGATGTCGTGGTCTTTCGCCTGACGCATGCCGAAGACGGTGCCGCTGGTTTGTTGCTCTACACCCCTGATATTCCAGGCCGCGAAGCTTGGCTGATGGTGCTGGATGAGCGCCGTTTGCTGCATGAAGTGGTGGGCTGGACTGCCGTGCCGGCGCTGCGCGACTACCTGTTGGCGCGAGCTCCGCAAGCCGCACGGCACACCCTGAGTCGGGTGTTGGAAGAATTGGCACAAAAACCTGCTCCAGAGGCTGGTTTTCTCGCACTCACACCACAGGAAGACTATCCACGTGCATTGCAGCGCCTGGTAGCGCTTGATATTGAGCGAACCCATGAGCGCTTTGAAGAGCATACACCCTCCTGGTATCGCAGTGCGTCACTGGCGGAGCGCCGGCAGTTGCACGCACTGGAGACCCAGGTGGCTGCAGCGTCGCAACGGTTTACCGAGCAACCCTCGATGCAGGTGCCGGATTTTGAGGACTTCGTCAAAGCGCGTGCCACGGAAAAAATCAACCAGTTGCTGGGAACGCCGCCGGGTACGGTTGATCCGGACACGATTATCATCACCACGCCGCGAGAGAAGGACACCTTCACCCGTTTGTTGCGCAATGGCTACGACGATTCGATCAGCTTGACCGAAGCCACGCTGGACACGTCAGCAACCTTTGAAGGGCCGGAGGGTGTCGACCTTTCATCCCTGAGCCCGGAGAGCGTCTCGGGTGCCATTCGTGGCCAGTGGGTGGCTGATCGCTATATCGAGAGGGTGCGCAATACGTTGTTGCACCCCGAGAGTGAAGGCTATGCCAGCCGCCGACAGGCCAGCGTCACGCTCACTCAGTTACAAATGTCGGTGGCAGCGTTGCGCAGCAAGCTGATGGGGCAAATCACCAGCGAGCAGTACGGCTGGTTGAGTCAGACCCTGGACTCTTTGCAGCATGAGGATGCCCCGACACGTCTGGCACACCCGGTGCATCTGCTGACCTTCAATCTTGAGGCGGTATTCAATACTGCCGAGTACCCTTGGTTGGCGTACTTGGGTCACCTGTCGTGGATGAACGAGCACTTGGGGGCGACGGAGACTGTCGAAGGCAATTTCGTCATGCTACCCCCGGCAAACGCGGGGCAGTCTGCCTTGCTGTACACACCCGATGCGCCGGATGGCCTGACGTTCCGAGCATTTCAGTCATTCCGGGCGTCCCTGGCCCATGCAGGCATGGCTGACTACTACAAGGATCGCATGCGCCTGCGTTTAGGTCGCTGGATGTCCTACAGGTTGCACGCGGTCAGGCAGGGGGCGGCTGCCGGGCCGGTGTTCTCCAACGAGCCGGTCATGAGCCTGCAAGACGCCGTTCACGACCAGCGTATTGAGCGCAAGATGACCCAGGTCGCGGATCTGGAGTTGGGTCGGGCGGACATGATCAGCCGTACTGCCTGGATCGGGGTCGAGTTGGTGGCTACGGCGGTCACACTGCCATTTCCGCCTGCCAGCTTCGCAGTGGGGGCGTTTTTCGCCATCAAAGAGTCGGCTGCGGCGATAAAGGCGCTTGCCGGCGGCGATCGCGCTCAGGCGGTACAGTACGCTCTGTTTTCGGCCTTCAATACCTTGGGGGCCCTGGGCGACCTGAAGCACGGGTTCAAGGGTCTGGGCAAGCTCTGGAAGATGCTGCCTCATGCGTCTGACGTCAGCACCACACGGATTGCCTTGGCGGGTAACGATGCGCTGCACGGTGTTGCACCGCCGTTGTCGAACAGGGTCATTGATCGCTCCCTTGCGCTCAAGGGTCGGCCGCAGGACCTGACCTTGCGCACGGAGGGCGATTTCAATGGCGTCTTTGAGGGAAGTGTCGGGCCAGACGGCTTCCCGCGCTACTACATTGCCGATACACGGGGCCGCTTTTATCAGGTTCGCTACAACGGGGGGGCGGCCCTTGAACCTTGGCGCATCGTTGAGCCGCGACGTCAGGGCTACGGCCCGCCCGTGCGGCGCAATGTGCTGGGGCATTGGGAGGTCTCGTTCGACGTGGGGTTGCGCGGCGGTGCACCGCAGACTCCGGCTGAAATTATCCAGCAAGGGTTACAGTCGGTGACGCGCGAAGACGTGATGACGCTGGCAAGCCAGCTTGGGCTTTCCTCGCAATGGGCGATGGAGGCGATACTCGCGGTGTTCCGACGCTTTACCCTGGATGAGGCTGCGCAGGTCTTGCAGCGTTTCAGTCTGCCGGCCAATGATCCGGATCTTGCGCGTTTGCTGGCTGAGCAGTTTGCTCGACAAAAGCGCTTTCCTGAGTGGGCCATGCAGTTCCTGCCAGGTCGCACACCGGACCCGGCCTGGAAGATGATTCAGCGCACGGAGCCTGGGCAGTCACAGGCAGCAGCCGAGGCGTTCCTGCGTCGTTTCAATTTCACCGAGGACGAGCGAGCCGCAAAGGAGTGGGCGCTTGCGTTGCACTTCGAGACCCGAGGCTACTTGCCATTCTGGAGCATCGAGCATCTGCCGCCATCGACAGGCGCGACAGTACCCGTCATTTCATCCCTTCACGGGCTTTCCAGGCATCAACGGATGTTCGAATGGCGCAGTTGGAGCACCCCTGTTGATGGCCCGCTGATTGAAACCGCCAGCAACTCGGGTGTTTTCGTGAGCGCTCAAAACACTGCGCGGCGTGTGATCCAGGTGGATAATGCGTACTACGAGGTGCTCGACGACGGGGTTGGGCTCGTGGCCGACTGTGCGGTACTCAAGCCGCCTCCGAGCCCGGACGGCGTTCCGCAGCGTTATCATCGGATGCAGCGCGTCAATGGCGTCTGGTCGCTTGGTTCAGGGCTTCGCGTTGATCACATGATCTACACCATCAAGCGTCGTTTCCCGCGATTGACCAATCAGAGCATCGAGCAGTTCTCTCAGCGCTTGATGGAGTCGGCCAGCATAAACGGCAAGGTGACCGCTGCCGGCGTCCTCAAGTTGGACCTGTTGTTGGGTGTGCTGGATAACCCGCTGACTAAAAATGGCGCGTCCGTCGTCGACCCGTTCGGGTGGCTGCGCGGTCGTTCGGAGGTGGCTGCGGGCGCAGGGTTCAGTTTGCACAGTGAAACGGCCCGGTTTACCGCGGTGGAGTTTGTGGTTTCCGAGGAGCAGTTCGCACGGGGCCCGCTGCATACGGTTGTCCGGCATGTGCTGACGGCAAACTATTACACGGTGAGCGAGGTCTTCAGTGACCTGGCCTTCGGGGTAGGGCAACTGCTGGTGCGTTGCAACGGCTCAGACCGGCTCTACCTGGTGATCGTCAGGCCAACGCACGCGTCGCATGTGTACCCGCTCTCGTCCAGCACGCTCAAACGACTGATGGCGTCGATGGATGCCGAGACGCGTCAGGCGCTGCGTCAGGCCAGGGCGGCGAAAGAACTGGTTGTGCTGATGGCGGGCAAGCGTGTCAGTGCCTCTGGCAGGGATGAAGGGCTGGTCTTTATCAGGCCGCAGTTCGCCTGAGGCTCTGCCCCGTTGCCGCCAGGCGGCAGCGGGGCAGGCTTTGGCTTGGCGGCTTAGCGGCTTAGCAGTGCGGCGACGCCCGCGCCCCCGAACAGCCCGGCGCTGATCCGGTTGAATCCACTCTGCCCCTTGCCGGAGCGCAGGTAGCGGGCGGCACCTTGCGCGCCGAGGCCATAGGCGAGCTTGCACCCCAGGTCGAGTACCGTCCAGGTGGCGATCAAGATCAGCAATTGACTGAGCAATGGCTGTTCTGCATTGAGAAACTGCGGTAGGAACGCGGCGAAGAACAGGATGTCTTTCGGGTTGCTCGCGCCCAGCGCAAAGGCGCGCAGGAACAGGCTGCGAAAACCTGGCGTCGGCATGGCCTCAGGCACCTTGGCGCCCTGCGAGGGTTGGCGTGATTGCTGCCAGCTTTGCCAGGCAAGGTAAAACAGGTAAAGGCCGCCGACAATTTTCAAGACGCTGAACACCTGCTCCGAGGCCATCAGCAGCGCGCCCAGCCCCAGTGCCGAGGCGCTGAGCAGGCAGATCGAAGCGATGACACCACCGAGAAACGCGGGGTAGGAGCGACGCAGGCCATAGTTCAGGCTGTTGCTGATCATCAGCAAGGACAACGGGCCGGGGATCGCAATGACGATCAGTGCCGCGCCACAGAACAACAGCCAGGTTTCCACACTCATTTATGTTCTCCTTATGTGCGAAGGCCTCACCCGAAGGCGAGGCCGTTTTTACTGCGGTACAACCCTTACAAAAACATGAACTTGGCGATGAAAATGGCGCACAGCACCCACAGGCTCGCTGAGATTTCTTTGTGTCGGCCTGTACCGGCCTTCAGTGCGACATAGGTGATGAAGCCCAAGGCGATGCCGTCGGCAACCGAAAAAGTCAGGGGCATCATGATTGCGGTGACGATTGCCGGGATGCTGTCGGTGGCTTCATCCCAATTGATGTGGGCCATGCTGCCCATCATCAGCATGGCCACGTAGATCAAGGCGCCAGCGGTGGCGTAGGCGGGGATCATGCCCGCCAGTGGCGCGAAGAACATGGCGGCAATGAACAACAGCCCGACAACCACGGCGGTCAGGCCGGTGCGCCCGCCTGCGGCCACTCCGGCGGCGCTTTCCACGTAGCTGGTCACGGGCGGAACGCCTACCACGGCGCCAAAGACGCTAGAGGCACTGTCGGCTTTCAGCGCGCGGGAGAGGTTCTCGATGCGGCCCTCGGCGTTCACCAGGTTGGCGCGCTGCGCGACGCCCATCAGGGTGCCGGCAGTGTCGAACATGTGCACGAACAGGAACGCCAGGACTACGCTGATCATGCTGACGTTGAACACCCCGGCCACATCCATGGCCATCCAGGTCGGTGCAAGGCTGGGTGGCAATGAGAATACGCCGCCGTATTCCACCAGCCCCAGGCTCCAGCCGGCCAGCGTGACGCTGATGATGCTGATCAGGATGGCGCCGAACACTCGTCGATAGCTGAGTATCGCGATCATCAGGAAACACACTGCGGCCAGCAGGGGGGCGGGTTCGTGCAGCGAGCCGAG
Source organism: Pseudomonas laurentiana (assembly GCF_014648275.1). Lineage (GTDB taxonomy): Bacteria > Pseudomonadota > Gammaproteobacteria > Pseudomonadales > Pseudomonadaceae > Aquipseudomonas > Aquipseudomonas laurentiana. Next base: position 62,982 of record NZ_BMQU01000009.1, on the reverse strand, counting down.
CTTGATCAGGGTGGCTGGGCTGTCGACGACAATGCCGGCGGTTTTCAGGCCGATCAACCCGAGAAACAACCCGACCCCGGCGCCCATGGCATGACGCAGGCTGACCGGGATGCTGTTGAGAAGCCACTCGCGCACCCGTGACAAGGTCAGCAGCATGAACAACACACCGGAAACGAACACCGCACCCAGGGCCGCTTCCCATGTGTAACCCATGGTGCCGACGACGGTATAGGTAAAGAACGCATTGAGGCCCATGCCCGGCGCCAGGCCGACCGGCCAGTTAGCGTACAGGCCCATCAACAGGCAGCCCAGGGCGGCGGCGATGCAGGTGGCGACGAACGCGGCACCATGGTTGATCCCGGCATCGGCCATGATGTTGGGGTTCACGAAAATGATGTACGCCATGGTGATGAAGGTGGTCATGCCGGCAATCAGCTCGGTCTTGACGGTGGTGCCATGCCGCTTGAGTTTGAAAATCCGCTCCAGCCAGCTCGTTTCGAGCGGTGGAGCAAGATCCAGCGTAGGGGCTTCGGATTTGCGGCTTTCCACAGCATGTACTCCTCAAGTCTTTTCTTGTTTTGCAGAGCCTGGCCTGCGCACGCACTGGGGGGCTCTGTGAGGGGGTAGGGTGGCAGGCGACCGGACTGCTTTATTGACCTTTAAGTCAGGAAGTTGCACGCTGCGATTATGCTTTTGTATACAAATAAATCAAATAATGTTTTATGCAGTGTGTGCATATTATTTGGCAATACCGCTATAACGGCTATCGCTACCTGCAGAATTGCTGTTGGCTGTGTACAATGTGCCGTACTGTTTTCCTTAATTTTTCTACTCACGGCTTGCCAACGACCCACTGTGCGGTATTACAGTTCGGATCCAATTGCCGGTTATCTGCTCGAGAACCCATGAACGAACAGCTGCAACCCCTCAAGAAACCCGCGCGTGCAGGCAAGGCCGGCCGCAGTGGCACTCAGGACGACATCGTTTACGCGCACATCTTCGAGGCGATCCTCGAGCAGCGTCTGGCGCCGGGTACCAAATTGAGTGAGGAAGCCCTGGGCGAGATTTTTGGCGTCAGCCGCACCATCATTCGCCGCGCGCTGTCGCGTCTGGCCCATGAAAGCGTGGTGCTGTTGCGGCCCAACCGTGGTGCCGTGGTTGCCAGCCCTACGGTAGAAGAAGCGCGCCAGGTGTTCTTTTCCCGGCGTCTGGTCGAGCGGGCGATTACCGAGCTTGCGGTCGAGCACGCTACCGTCGAGCAATTGAACGAACTGCGGCAAATGGTGCGTGACGAGCGCGACAGCTTTTCCCGAGGTGACCGCGGTGCCGGTATTCGCCTGTCTGGCGAGTTTCACCTCAAGCTGGCCGAGGCCGCGGGCAATGCACCGCTGATCAGCTTCCAGCGCAGCCTGGTGTCGCAGACCTCGCTGATCATCGCCCAGTATGAAAGTGGCAACCGCTCGCATTGTTCCTATGACGAGCACATGCAATTGATCGACGCCATCGAAGCCCGTGATGCGACGCTTGCGGTCAACCTGATGATGCACCACATGGACCACATCGACAGCAAGCTCAACCTCGATGAGGACAGTGCGTCCGATGACCTGCATGCAGTGTTCTCGCACCTGTTGCAGACCAAGAAACGCGGCAGCCCGGCGTCGACCAAGGGCTGATGCGCACGGCAAACGCGGGCTCCGGTGATTTCAGCAACCCTGCAATCACTGGCGCTTGCTCCATCCTCTGCTAGATTCTCAGCTGAACCACACCGCAAACCTTCATCAAGCAGTTGGGCTTGCGCTTTTTGCGTGCTGCTTCTAACTACTTGAGGATTGATCCATGTCGATGCCCCTGAGTAAACGCATGGGTGCTGAGCTGATCGGGACGTTCTGGCTGGTTTTGGGTGGGTGTGGCAGCGCAGTGCTGGCCGCGTCGCTCCCCAGCGGTATCGGGCTGGTCGGTGTTTCCATGGCCTTCGGGCTTACCGTACTGACCATGGCTTTCGCTATCGGTCATATCTCTGGCTGTCATTTGAACCCTGCGGTGTCGCTCGGGCTCGTCGTCGGCGGGCGCTTTCCCGCCAAGGAACTGGTGCCCTACATCGTTGCCCAGGTGATTGGTGCGGTCATCGCAGCGGCGTTGATTTACTACATTGCCAGTGGAAAGGCCGGGTTTGATGTGGCATCGGGCCTGGCCTCGAACGGCTATGGCGAGCATTCGCCGGCCGGCTATTCGTTGGCAGCCGGTTTTACCAGTGAAGTGGTGATGACTGCGATGTTCATCGTGGTCATCATGGGCGCGACCGACTCGCGGGCGCCGGCGGGTTTTGCGCCCATCGCGATTGGCCTGGCACTGACACTGATTCACCTGATCTCGATTCCCGTCACCAACACCTCGGTCAACCCGGCCCGTAGTACCGGGCCGGCATTGTTCGTTGGCGGATGGGCACTCCAGCAGCTCTGGCTGTTCTGGGTGGCGCCGCTGATCGGTGCTGTGATCGGCGGCGCACTCTATCGCGGGCTGGCGCGCGAACCTTAGCCGTTCAGCGTTGGTGCACGCTGCGACCCGCCGCGAAGGTTTCACGGACGGTGCGATCGTCGCCCAGGGTCATCAGCACGAACAGGGTTTCTTCGATGCTTTTCGACTGCTGCAAGCGGTAGGACAGCAGCGGTGTGGCGTTGTAGTCGAGCACCACGAAATCGGCATCGAGGCCGGGCGAGAGGCTGCCAATGCGCTCTTCCAGGCACAGGGCCCTGGCGCCGCCCAGGGTGGCCAGGTACAGCGACTTGAATGGGTTGAGCCGCGCGCCCTGAAGCTGCATGACCTTGTAGGCTTCGTTCAGGGTGTTGAGCAGCGAGAAGCTGGTGCCGGCCCCCACGTCAGTCCCCAGGCCGACCTTCACCTTGTGCTGCTCGGCTTGTGGCAAATTGAACAGACCACTGCCGAGAAACAGGTTGGAGGTCGGGCAGAAGGCCACGGCGGAGCCGGTTTCCGCCAGGCGCTTGCACTCGTCATCGCACAGGTGCACGCCATGGGCAAACACCGAGCGCTGCCCCAGCAACTGGAAGTGATCGTAAACATCCAGGTAGCCCTTGCGCTCCGGGAACAGTGCCTTGACCCATTCGATTTCCTTGAGGTTCTCGCTCAGGTGGGTGTGCAGGTACACGTCGGGGTACTCGCCCAGCAGTTGCCCGGCCAAGGCCAGTTGTTCTGGCGTGCTGGTCGGGGCGAAACGCGGCGTTACGGCATAATGCAGGCGGCCCTTGCCGTGCCAGCGCTCGATCAGGGCCTTGCTTTGCAGGTAGCTGGACTCGGCGGTGTCGGTCAGGTAATCCGGTGCGTTGCGGTCCATCATCACCTTGCCGGCGATCATCCGCAGGTCCAGGCGCTGGGCCTCTTCAAACAGGGCGTCCACCGATTCGGGATGAACGCTGCCGAACACCAGCGCGGTGGTGGTGCCGTTACGCAGCAGTTCCTTGATGAAGCGCTTCGCGACCTGCTCGGCATGGGCTTTGTCGGCGAACTGCCGTTCGCAGGGGAAGGTGTAGGTATTGAGCCAGTCCAGTAGCTGTTCGCCGTAGGAGCCGATCATGCCCGTCTGTGGAAAATGGATATGGGTGTCGATAAAGCCCGGGGTGATCAGGGCATCCTGATAATGCACCACGTTCACGTCTGTCGGCAGTGTCGGCAGCAACTCACTGGCATGGCCAATGGCGCTGATCTTGCCGTCTTCGACCACCAGCAGGCCGTCTTCAAAGTACTGGTAGGACGCTTCCACGCCGACTTCAGCGGGGTCGTCGAGGCTGTGCAGGATCGCGGCACGGTAGGCGTTGGGTTTTGCGCTCATGAGGCTCTCGTCAAAGGGCTTGGCTGCGCCGCGAGGGCGGCAGCAGCTGGGCAATGGGGCCGGCATTGGCGGCAGCGTCATGCTGGCCAAAATTGGCGTTGTAGGTGGCAATGATTTCGGCGGCGATGGACACGGCGATCTCGATCGGCAGCTTGCCCTTGACCTCGGCAATCCCCATCGGGCAGCGCATCCGTTGCAGCCGCTCCGGGGTAAAACCACGGTCATGCAAGCGGTGCTCGAACTTGGCCCGTTTGGTTTTCGAGCCGATCAATCCGAACCAGGTGAAATCATTGCGTTTGAGGATGGCAGCCGTCAGCTCCAGGTCCAGTTGATGATTGTGGGTCATGACGATGCAGTAACTGCCGACCGGAAGGTCGTCGACCTCATCGACCGGGTCTTCGCTGACGATTGTGCTGACCCCCGTTGGGATCGCCTCAGGGAACTCCTGCTCGCGCGAGTCGATCCAGCGAACCCGGCACGGCAAGGCGGCCAGCAAGGGTACCAGCGCCCGCCCGACGTGGCCTGCACCGAAGACGGCGATCTGCGCCTGTACCCGACCCATCGGCTCGAACAGTAACACCGTGGCGCCGCCACAGCATTGGCCGAGGCTGGCGCCGAGGCTGAAGCGCTCCAGGTGAGGTGCCTGGCGCCCTTCGGCCAGCATCTGCCGGGCGATGTGCAGGGCTTTGTATTCCAGATGACCGCCGCCAATGGTGTCGAACAACTGCTCGGCACTGACCACCATCTTGGAACCGGCGTTGCGCGGGGTCGAGCCGCGCTCCTCAATGATGGTGACCAGTACGCAGGGTTCGCCGCGTGCCTGCAGGTCGGCGAGGGCGTTGATCCAGGTGTGCATGTTCAGTGACCTCGTGGGTGACCGTATGGCTGTGCTGGCGATGGGGCGGTCATGGCGCTGCGGTCTCGGCCTCGGTGTGCGGTTGCGTCGCCATCGCCTTGCGCATTTGCTCGCAGCCCCAGAGTACCCGCTCCGGTGTGGCGGGGGCGTCGATCAGCGGTTGCTCACGGTAATTGGCGAGGCTGGCCACGGCATCCTTGATTGCACACCAGACGGCGATACCGAGCATGAACGGCGGCTCGCCCACGGCCTTGGAATGGAACACCGTGTCTTCCGGGTTCTTGCGGTTCTCGACCAGACGCACCCGCAGGTCGATGGGCATGTCGGCCACGGCAGGAATCTTGTAACTGGCCGGGCCGCTGGTCATCAGTTTGCCCTTGGCGTTCCACACCAGCTCTTCGGTGGTCAGCCAGCCCATGCCCTGGACGAAACCGCCTTCCACCTGGCCGATGTCAATGGCCGGGTTCAGCGAGGCGCCGACGTCATGCAGGATGTCGGTGCGCAGCACCTTGTATTCGCCGGTCAGGGTGTCGACGATGACCTCGGCGCAGGCCGCGCCATAGGCGTAGTAGTAAAAGGGTCGGCCGCGGGCCTGGCTGCGGTCATAGTAGATTTTCGGGGTCTTGTAGAAGCCGGTGCTCGACAGCGAAACCTGAGCGAAGTACGCCTGTTGCACCAAGGCGTCGAAGGTCAGGATTTCATCGCGTACGCGCACATGGCCGTTGCGGAATACGACGTCTTCTTCGCTGACCTTGTACTGCCGCGCGGCAAATTCGATCAGGCGTTGTTTCAGGGTTTCAGCAGCGTTCTGCGCGGCCTTGCCATTCAGGTCGGCGCCGCTGGACGCGGCGGTCGGCGAGGTGTTGGGCACCTTGTCGGTGTTGGTTGCGGTGATCTGGATGCGTGAGATATCGACCTGGAACACCTCGGCCACCACCTGGGCAACCTTGGTGTTCAAGCCCTGGCCCATCTCGGTGCCGCCGTGGTTCAAGTGGATACTGCCGTCGGTGTAGAGATGGATCAGCGCACCGGCCTGGTTGAGGAAGCTTGCGGTGAACGAAATACCGAACTTCACCGGCGTCAGGGCCAGGCCTTTCTTCAATATCGGGCTGTTGGCGTTGTAGCGGCGAATCGACTCGCGGCGCTCGGCGTAGTCGCTGCTGGCTTCCAGTTCTGCCGTGATCTCTTCGAGCATGTTGTGCTCGACGGTCTGGTGGTAGTGGGTGACGTTGCGTTCGGTCTTGCCGTAATAGTTGACCTTGCGCACCGCCAAGGGGTCGAGCACCAGATGGCGGGCGATACGGTCCATCACTTCCTCGATGGCGACCATCCCCTGTGGGCCGCCGAAGCCGCGGTAGGCGGTGTTCGAGGCGGTGTTGGTCTTGCAGCGGTGGCCGTTGATCGTGGCATCGCCCAGGTAGTAGGCGTTATCGGCGTGGAACATGGCGCGGTCGACGATGGACGCCGACAAGTCCGGCGAGCAGCCGCAGTTACCGGCCAGCTCGAAATGGATGCCCTGCAGCCGGCCACGGTCATCGAAGCCGACATCGTATTCCACATAAAACGGGTGGCGCTTGCCGGTCATGGTCATGTCTTCCATGCGTGGCAGGCGCATCTTGGTCGGCTGGCCGGTCAAGTGTGCGATCACCGCGCACAGGCAGGCCGGGCTCGCCGCCTGGGTTTCCTTGCCGCCAAAGCCACCGCCCATCCGGCGCATGTCGACCACTACCTTGTTCATCGGTACGTCGAGCACTTCGGCGACCAGCTTCTGTACCTCGGTTGGGTTCTGGGTCGAACAGTAGACGATCATGCCGCCGTCTTCGGTGGGCATGACCGAAGAGATCTGGGTTTCCAGGTAGAAATGCTCCTGGCCACCAATGTGCAGGGTGCCTTGCAGGCGATGGGGTGCATGGCTCAGGGCACTGGCCGAGTCCCCGCGCCGATGGGTGTGGCTGTCGAGGACAAAGTGCTTTTTGCGCAGCGCTTCGACCACGTCCAGTACCGGCTCCAGGTCTTCATAGGTGATGATCGCCGCCAGCGCGGCGCGGCGCGCGGTGTCGAGGTCGCGTGCGGCCACGGCCACCACCGGTTGGCCGACGAACTGCACGGTGTCGATAGCCAGCAAGGGATCGCCCGGCAGCAACGGGCCGATGTCTTTCAAGCCCGGTATGTCTTCATGGGTGATGGCAATGCGCACTCCCTCGAAGGCATAGCAGGGTGTCGTGTCGATACTGACAATGCGTGCATGGGCGCGGTCGGACAAGCGGGCATACACGTGCAACTGATTCGGGAATTCCAGACGATCATCGATATACACCGCTTCGCCGGACACATGCTTGTCGGCACTGTCATGCTTGACGCTGCGGCCGACACCGCTGGTCATGTCCTGGCTGAACAGGTCGGCCAGTTCTGCCTGGCTCTTGGCGACGTGAGGATGGTTAGACATAAGCGGTCACCCGGGTCTCGATGTGCGGTGTTTGCAGTTCGATGAAGTATTTGCGCAGCAGGTTCTGCGCACTGAGCAAGCGGTACTCCTTGCTCGCGCGAAAATCCGAAAGCGGCGTGAAGTCTTCCCCCAACGCCTGGCAGGCCTGTTCAATCAATGCCTGGCTCCAGGGTTTGCCCGTCAGCAGGGTTTCGCAGGCGTGGGCGCGTTTCGGGATGGCCGCCATGCCGCCGAAGGCGATGCGCGCTTCATGGATGACGCCGCCTTCTATGCGCAGGTTGATTGCGGCGCAGACTGCCGAGATATCGTCGTCCAGGCGCTTGGACAGCTTGTAGGCGCGGAACGCCCAGCCGGCCGAGGCCTTCGGCACGATGATCTTCTCGATGAACTCGCTCTCCTGGCGGGCCGTGATGCGGTAATCGATGAAGTAGTCTTCCAGGGCCAGGGTGCGCTGGCTGTCGCCTTTGCGCAGGACGATCTGTGCGCCGAGGGCGATCAGCAGGGGCGGGCCGTCGCCAATCGGTGATGCGTTGCCGATATTGCCGCCCAGGGTGCCCTGGTTACGGATCTGCAGCGAGGCGAAGCGGTGCAGCAGTTCACCAAAATCGGGGTACTCAGCGCTCAGCGCGTCATAGCAGTCGGTCAGCGGCGTGGCGGCACCGATCTCGATGCGGTCGTCGAAATGGTCGATGCGTTTCATCTCGGCAACGTTGCCGACGTAGATCATCACCGGCAGGGTCTTGTGGAACTGGGTCACCTCAAGCGCCAGGTCCGTACCACCGGCCAGCAGGCGCGCCTCCGGGTGCGAGCCATAGAGCTCGGCCAGGTCGGCCACGGTCAGTGGAACCAGGCAGCGTTTATCGCCGCTGTTGAGCTCGCCGGTCTCGTTGGGTGCAATCGCCTTGAGCCGGGCGAGGGTTTGCGCTTCGGCGGCCTCGAACGCGTCGGCCGCAGGCTGGCGGCAGGCGTGTTCGGCAGCCGCCAGGATCGGACGGTAGCCGGTGCAGCGACAGAGGTTGCCTGCCAGGGCTTCCTGAGCCTTGTGCAGGTCCGGGGCGTCACTGTTTTTCTGCAGGGCGAACAGCGACATCACCACGCCCGGCGTGCAGAAGCCGCATTGTGAGCCGTGGCAGTCGACCATCGCCTGCTGAACGCTGTGCAACTGCCCTTGGTGCTTGAGCCCTTCAACGCTGATCAATTGCTTGCCATGCAGCGCCGACACAAAGGTCAGGCACGCATTGAGGCTGCGATAGCGCAGGTGTTCGTGACCGTCCTGATCCACATGGCGCTCTGCAACCACGACGGTGCAGGCGCCGCAGTCGCCGCTGGCGCAGCCTTCCTTGGTACCGGGCTTGCCCAGATGTTCGCGCAGGTATTCAAGCACCGTCAGGTTGGGGTCCAGGGCGTGCTCACTGCGCAGCTCCTGGTTAAAGAGAAACTGGATCACGGAAGGCCTCACAAGCGAATTATTGTTGTTGAGCGGGGTTGTGCTGACTCTAAGCAGACCTGACTTCTCGGTCAATATCTTTCTGACCTTCGGGTCAAGAAAAGTGCAGTAATGATGCGTGGCGCGCTCTACAACTGACTTTTTAAGCATAGAACGGGCCGAGAGGCCCTGCGCGAGTGGGGGGCAAGTGCGCTACAATCCCGCCTTTGTGCATCGTTGAAAGAGTTTGAAGGAAAACCATGACGTTCAAGGCGCCGGACAGTCTCTCCGAGCAAATTGCCCATTACCTGGCCGAGCGGATCATTCGCGGCGAGCTCAAGCCCGCCGAACGCATCCAGGAGCTGAAGGTCACTCAGGCGCTGAATGTCAGCCGCGGCTCCGTGCGTGAGGCGCTGCTGATCCTCGAGCGCCGGCACCTGGTCACGATCCTGCCGCGTCGCGGGGCGCATGTGACCGAGCTTAACGAGCACAATGTACGCAGCCTCTGCATGCTGATGAGCGAGCTGTATATTCTGTTGGGCAATGCCGTTGCCACACATCTGCGCAGCGATGCCGAGCTTGCCCCTTTTCTGGCCATTCAGCAGCGTTTGCGCGTTGCCTGCGAGCGCAAGGACATCAAGGCATTCGTTGAAGACAGCTTCGCGGTGATGCGCGCGGCCTATCCGTTTGCCAACAACCCTTACCTGCAGGAAACCGTCGAGAACCTGCAGCCGGCCATGAGTCGCACGTATTACCTGGCGCTGGATCAGCGCAAGGCCGAAATGGATGACTTCCTGGTGTTGTTCGCGCAACTGCTCGACGCTGTGGTCGCACGTGACCTGCCGCGCATCCGCGCCGTACTGGTCGAATATTGTCAGCGCAGCTGCGACCTTGTGCTGATGGCGCTGGTGCCTGCCTGAGCATGCGCCTCAAGTGCATTCGCCTGGCCGGGTTCAAGTCCTTCGTCGACCCGACCACCGTCAACTTCCCCAGTAACATGGCGGCGGTTGTCGGGCCCAATGGCTGCGGCAAGTCCAACATCATCGACGCGGTGCGTTGGGTGATGGGCGAAAGCTCGGCCAAGAACCTGCGTGGCGAGTCGATGACCGATGTCATCTTCAATGGCTCGACCAGCCGCAAGCCGGTCAGCCAGGCGAGCATCGAGCTGGTCTTCGACAACAGCGACAACACCCTGGTGGGCGAATACGCTGCCTATGCGGAAATCTCCATTCGCCGCAAGGTGACCCGAGACGCACAGAACACCTATTTCCTCAATGGCACCAAATGCCGGCGCCGTGACATTACCGACATCTTTCTCGGCACCGGCCTGGGGCCGCGCAGCTACTCGATCATCGAGCAGGGCATGATCTCCAAGCTGATCGAAGCCAAGCCCGAAGAGCTGCGCAACTTCATCGAGGAAGCCGCTGGCATCTCCAAGTACAAGGAGCGTCGCCGCGAAACCGAGAACCGCATTCGTCGCACCCATGAAAACCTCGAGCGCCTGACCGACCTGCGCGAAGAGCTGGAACGCCAGCTCGAACGCTTGCACCGTCAGGCCCAGGCTGCCGAGAAGTACAAGGAATACAAAGCCGAGGAACGTCAGCTCAAGGCGCAGCTGGCAGCCTTGCGCTGGCGTGCGCTGAACGATCAGGTGGGCCAGCGTGAGGCGATCATCGGCGACCAGGAAGTGGCGTTCGAGGCATTGGTTGCCGAGCAGCGCAATGCCGATGCCAGCATCGAGCGCCTGCGCGACGGTCACCATGAACTGTCCGAGCGGTTCAACCTTGTTCAGGGGCGGTTCTACTCGGTGGGCGGTGATATCGCCCGGATCGAACAAAGCATTCAGCACGGCCAGCAGCGCCTGCGCCAATTGCAGGATGACCTCAAGGAGGCCGAGCGTTCGCGTCAGGAAACCGAGTCGCATCTTGGGCATGACCGCACCTTGCTGGCGACGCTGGCTGAAGAACTGGACATGCTCGAGCCCGAACAGGAAATGACCCTGGCCGCTGCCGAAGAGTCCGCAGCAACACTGGAAGAAGCCGAAGGCACCATGCACGGCTGGCAGGAACAATGGGACAGTTTCAATACCCGTTCTGCCGAGCCGCGACGTCAGGCAGAAGTGCAGCAGTCACGCATTCAGCAGCTGGAGCACAGCCTGGAACGCCTGTCGGAGCGTCAGCGCAAGCTGGGCGAAGAGCGCGACCAGCTCAGTGCCGACCCTGAAGATGCCGCAATACTGGAGTTGGGCGAGCAGTTGGCCAGCAGTGAGCTGCTGCTTGAAGACCTGCAGCAGGAAGAACAGCAGGTCGTCGAACAGCTTGAGGCCCTGCGCGAACAGTTGCAGCAGGCCGGCTCGGCTCAGCAGCAAGCCCAGGGCGAGTTGCAACGCCTGGGCGGTCGTCTGGCTTCGTTGGAGGCCTTGCAGCAGGCCGCGCTAGACCCGGGCAGTGGCACCGCCCGTTGGCTGCAGGCGCAGGGCCTGGCGCAACGTCCACGGCTGGCCGAGGGTTTGCGCGTCGAGCCGGGCTGGGAGTTGGCGGTCGAGACCGTGCTGGGCGCGGACCTGCAGGCGGTGCTGGTCGATGACTTTGCCGGCCTGGACCTGGCCCGCTTCGATCAGGGCGCACTGCGCCTGCTCGATGTCCGCGGTACTGCGGCGAGCCTGCCGGGCAGTGTGCTCGACAAGGTTCAAGGCCGGGTCGATCTGGCGCCTTGGCTGGGGCAGGTTCGCCCGGTGGAAAGCCTCGACGCAGCCTTGGCGTTGCGTGGCCAACTGGCCGAAGGGCAAAGCCTGGTCAGCCGTGACGGTTACTGGGTCGGGCGGCACTTCTTGCGGGTGTCGCGTGCCAGCGACGCTGAGGGTGGGGTGCTGGCCCGAGGGCAGGAGCTTGAGCAACTGCGCCTTGAGCGCGAAACCTTGCAGGGCGAGCTGGAATTGCTGGACGAGCAGTTGCTCAGCCTGCGGGAGCGGCAGCGCAGCCTGGAGGACGGTCGCGAGCAGGTGCGTCGTCGGGCGCAGGACGAAGCGCGTCAGCAGGGCGAACTCAAGGCGCAGTTGTCGGCGGGCAAGGCGCGTGCCGAGCAGTTGGCGCTTCGTCGCCGTCGCCTTGACGAAGAGCTGGGCGAGTTGCTCGAGCAGCGTGCCATCGAGCACGAAAGCCTCGGTGAGTCGCGCTTGCAGCTGCAGGACGCACTTGACCTGATGGCGCAGGATACCGAGCAACGTGAGTTGCTGCTGGCGCAGCGCGACCACCTGCGTGAGCGGCTTGATCGGGTGCGCCAGGAGGCGCGGCAGCACAAGGACCACGCCCACCAGTTGGCGGTGCGTTTGGGCTCGCTGCGTGCCCAGCATGACTCCACCCGTCAGGCGCTGGAGCGGCTTGAATTGCAGTCGGAGCGGCTGACCGAAAAACGTGAGCAGTTGACGCTGAACCTGGAGGAGGGCGAGGCGCCGCTGGAAGAACTGCGGCTCAAGCTTGAAGAGCTGCTGGAAAAACGCATGAGCGTCGATGACGAAATGCGTCAGGCGCGCTTGCACATGGACGAAGCCGACCGCGAGCTGCGCGAGGCCGAGAAGCGTCGCAGCCAGGCAGAGCAGCAGTCCCAGTTGCTGCGGGGGCAGCTTGAGCAACACCGGATGGAATGGCAAGGGCTGAGCGTTCAGCGCAAGGCCTTGCAGGAGCAGTTGCACACCGATGGCTATGACCTGCATGGCGTGCTCGAAACCCTGACCGAGCAGGCCAGTGAGCAGGAGGCAGCGCTTGAGCTGGAACGCATCGACGGGCGTATTCAACGCCTGGGTGCAATCAACCTGGCGGCCATCGATGAGTACCAGCAGCAGTCCGAACGCAAGCGTTATCTGGATGCCCAGAACGATGACCTGGTCGAGGCGCTGGAGACGTTGGAAAACGTCATCCGCAAAATCGACAAGGAAACCCGTAACCGCTTCAAGGATACCTTTGATCAGATAAATGCCGGTTTACAGGCGCTTTTCCCAAAAGTTTTCGGTGGCGGCAGCGCGTATCTGGAACTGACGGGCGAAGATTTACTCGATACAGGGGTGACGATCATGGCGCGCCCGCCCGGGAAGAAAAACAGCACCATCCACCTGTTGTCCGGTGGAGAAAAAGCGTTGACTGCCCTGGCGTTGGTGTTCGCGATCTTCAAGTTGAACCCGGCACCGTTCTGCATGCTCGACGAAGTCGATGCGCCACTGGACGATGCCAACGTGGGACGATATGCCCGGCTGGTAAAGGAAATGAGCCAGACGGTGCAATTCATCTATATCACCCACAACAAGATCGCCATGGAAATGGCCGATCAATTGATGGGGGTGACCATGCACGAGCCCGGTTGCTCGCGCCTGGTGGCGGTTGATGTGGAGGAGGCGATGGCCATGGTCGACGCCTGATCGGGAGCCCTGAAGCGTGAACTTGCGCTTAATGGTCCTGTCAGTTGCGACAGACGGTGTAAAGTTATCTTTGGTCGTGCTAGCTTAATGGCAATTTTTCTTACGCGTGGGCAAAACGCCTGTCAGAACATAGAGTTGGCGCCACGTTTTAAAGGGCTTTAAGCCCTTTATTTATCAGCATTTTTTACAGAGGCACGGGATTACATGGAAATCGGTCTGCGCGAGTGGCTGATCGTCATCGGCATTATTGTCATCGCCGGTATTCTTTTTGACGGCTGGCGTCGTATGCGTGGTGGCAAGGGCAAGCTGAAATTCCGTCTGGATCGCAGTTTCTCCAACCTGCCTGATGAGGAAAGCAGTCCTGATGTGTTGGGGCCTTCCCGCGTACTGGACAATCACAAGGAACCGGAGCTGGACGAGCATGACCTGCCGTCGATGAGTGCGCCGTTGCGTGAGCGTGAACGTGAGAGCAAGCCGAAGTCCTCCAAGCGCAAGCGCAACAGCGAGCCGCAACAGGGCGACCTGAACCTGGCCGCTGAGCCACGTGAGCCTGACTTGTTTGCCGATGCGTCCGATGATTTCCCGGACGAAACGCGCACCAAGAGCACCGGCTTTGGCGCCGCCAATGAAGGCAAGGAGCTGCCACCGGTAGAAGAAGTGCTGGTGATCAGCGTGATCTCCCGTGATGACGGCGGCTTCAAGGGCCCGGCACTGCTGCAGAACATTCTGGAAAGCGGTTTGCGTTTCGGCGAAATGGACATTTTCCACCGCCATGAAAGCATGGCCGGTAATGGCGAGGTGCTGTTCTCCATGGCCAACGCCGTCAAGCCGGGTGTATTTGACCTGGACGACATCGACCATTTCAGTACCCGTGCGGTGAGCTTCTTCCTGGGCCTGCCAGGCCCGCGTCATCCGAAACAGGCGTTCGACGTGATGGTGGCGGCTGCGCGCAAACTGGCCCACGAGCTCAATGGCGAGCTGAAGGATGACCAGCGTAGCGTCATGACCGCGCAGACCATCGAGCACTACCGCCAGCGTATCGTCGAGTTCGAGCGCCGGGCGCTGACTCAGAAGCGTTGATCCCCAAGCACCCTAAACACTCAAAGAGCAGCCTCGGCTGCTCAGGTTGTTGACAACCCCCTGTGTGATCTTCGTGGGAGCAGGCTTGCCTGCGAAGCTATCGATGGGGTGTCCGTGAATTCGCGGCGCCTGCATCGCAGGCAAGCCTGCTCCCACCGTGAGGAAGCCGTTGAACGGCGCGGGTGTGTCAGCAGTCTGGGCAATCAAGGCTGCTCTTTTGCATGGCAAGAGAACACGAACATGACCGTCGAAACCCGAATCCTCGCCCTGCGCGCCGAACTCCAGCAGCACAACCGGCGCTATTACGAGGAGGATGCCCCCAGTATCCCGGATGTCGAGTATGACCGCCTGTTCCGCGAGCTGCAGGCCCTGGAGGCAGAGCACCCCGAACTGGTGACGCCAGACTCGCCGACCCAGCGCGTCGGTGGTGCTGCCCTGTCGGCCTTCAGCCAGGTGCGCCATGAAGTGCCGATGCTGAGCCTGGGTAACGCCTTCGAGGAAGGCGACCTGCGTGATTTCGACCGGCGTGTGGTCGACGGGCTGGAATTGCCGGCGGGCGACCTGTTCGGCGGCGGTGCGGCCGTAGAGTACAGCTGCGAGCCGAAGCTCGATGGCCTGGCGGTCAGCCTGCTCTATCGCGACGGCCTGCTGGTGCAGGGGGCTACCCGTGGCGATGGCACCACCGGTGAAGACATCAGCGTCAACGTGCGTACCGTGCGCAACATCCCGCTCCGGCTGGAGGGCACGGGTTGGCCGGCTGTGCTCGAAGTGCGCGGTGAAGTGTTCATGTCCAAGGCCGGTTTCGACCGCCTGAACGCCAGCCAGATCGAAAGCGGCGGCAAGCCCTTCGCCAACCCACGTAACGCCGCCGCAGGCAGCCTGCGTCAGCTTGACTCGAAGGTCACCGCGAGTCGACCGCTGGAATTCTGCTGCTATGGCCTGGGGCAGGTGTCGGCAGACATCGCCGATACCCATGTCGGCATTTTGCAGCAACTCAAGGCCTGGGGCTTGCCGATCAGCCCTGAACTGAAGCTCGCCGTGGGCGTGGCGCAGTGCCTGGATTACTACCGTGACATTGGCAATCGCCGCAACGACCTGCCTTATGAAATCGATGGCGTGGTGTTCAAGGTCAACAGCCTGGCCTATCAGCGTGAGCTGGGCTTTCGCGCGCGTGAGCCGCGTTGGGCGATTGCACACAAATTTCCGGCCATGGAAGAGCTGACCGAAGTGCTCGACGTGGAGTTCCAGGTGGGCCGTACCGGTGCGGTGACGCCTGTGGCGCGCCTGAAACCGGTGAAGGTTGCCGGGGTCACGGTGGCCAACGCCACCTTGCACAACATGGACGAAGTGGACCGGCTGGGCTTGCGCATTGGTGACACGGTGATCATCCGCCGCGCTGGCGACGTGATCCCTCAGGTCATGCAGGTGGTGCTGGAGCGGCGCCCGGAGGATGCGCGCCCGGTTCATATTCCACAAACCTGCCCGGTGTGCGGTTCCCACGTGGAGCGTACGCAACTGGTCAAGCGCAGCAAGGGCAAGGAGACCGTCAGCGAGGGCGCCGTCTACCGCTGTGTGGGGCGTCTGGCCTGTGCGGCACAGGTCAAGCAGGCGATCATCCATTACGTCTCGCGCCGGGCCATGGACATTGATGGGCTGGGCGAGAAAAGCGTCGAGCTGTTGGTCGACGTGGGCCTGATCCGTTCGCCTGCCGATCTCTACAGCCTGACCTTCGAGCAGATCGTCGACCTGGAAGGGTTCGCCGAGTTGTCCAGCAAGAACCTGCTGGCGGCCATCGAGCACAGCAAGCGGCCAGCGTTGGCGCGGTTCATCTATGCCTTGGGTATTCCCGATGTGGGCGAAGAAACGGCCAAGGTGCTGGCGCGCTCCCTGGGCTCGCTGGCGCGGGTGAGCGTGGCGTTGCCTCAAGTGTTGACCTACCTGCCGGATATCGGCCTGGAAGTGGCCCATGAGATCCACAGCTTCTTTGGCGACAGCCACAACCAGGCGGTCATCAAGCAATTGCTGGGCGCGGGCATCGTCTTGCAGGATGAGGGCGAGGTGCATCCCGAGTTCGCAGCCAGCACCACCCTGGCAGGCCTCATCGAAAAACTGAACATCCCGGGCATCGCCGCGACCGGGGCCAGGAACCTGGCTGAAAAGGCCGGTGGCCTGGAGCAGGTGATCGCGCTGAGCCGCGACTGGCTCGAACTGAGCGTCATGAAAGGCCTTAATGAAAAGGCCAAGCAGGGCTTGCGTGAGTTTTTCGCCGTGCCGGACAACGTAGCGCAGGCGCTTGCCATTGAGGCTCAGTTGTCCGACTTCGGCATGCACTGGGCCAGTGAGAAGAAGGTCGCCGAAGGCTTGCCGCTGGCCGGTCAGACCTGGGTCCTCACCGGCACCCTGGAGCGCATGAGCCGCGACGTGGCCAAGGTCAAACTGGAAGGGCTGGGCGCCAAGGTGGCCGGCTCGGTCTCGGCCAAGACCCACTGCGTGGTCGCCGGCCCAGGTGCAGGTTCCAAGCTGGCCAAGGCCAATGAACTGGGCCTTCAGGTGATGGATGAGGACGCCTTTGTCGTCTTCCTCGCCACGCACGGCATCGAGGCATGAACCCAAGTCCTTGAGAAACGTTGGTTTTTTCTTGAGGCAGAGGTTGTAACTTGGCGCAAGACCGGTACAATGGCGCGGCTCGTCGCTTGATGAGCCGCGTAGTGGTGGCCCCATCGGTCCCCCCGCAACGATTACCCGTCAACCTGGTCAGGCCCGGAAGGGAGCAGCCATAGCGGGAACATCGTGTGCCGGGGTGTGGCTGGTGGGGCCGCCTCCATTTTGAAAGTCCCCCTCCCGTTATTTCCCCTCTCAGACAGCGTTTTTGCTGTGTGAGCCGTCGTCTATTTGACGATTGAGCCGCACCGCTGCCTGTCCTCTTGCACAGCGTAGACGACACCGGATGCAATTTTGCCCCCGCTCCGCTAGCATTAGCCCTCTTCAGCTTCTGGATCGCGACGGTTTTCGATGAGTTATCAGGTTCTTGCACGTAAATGGCGTCCGCGCTCGTTCCGCGAAATGGTCGGCCAGACCCATGTGCTCAAGGCCCTCATCAACGCGCTGGACAATCAGCGCCTGCACCACGCCTACCTGTTTACCGGTACCCGGGGTGTCGGCAAGACCACCATTGCGCGCATTATTGCCAAGTGCGTTAACTGCGAAACCGGTATCACCTCGACCCCGTGCGGCACCTGTTCGGTCTGCCGGGAAATCGACGAAGGCCGTTTTGTCGACCTGATCGAAATCGACGCCGCCAGCCGGACCAAGGTCGAGGACACCCGCGAACTGCTCGATAACGTGCAGTACGCGCCGAGCCGTGGGCGCTTCAAGGTCTACCTGATCGACGAAGTCCACATGCTTTCCAGCCACTCGTTCAACGCCTTGCTCAAGACGCTGGAAGAGCCGCCGCCCTACGTCAAATTCATTCTCGCCACCACCGATCCGCAGAAGCTGCCGGCCACGATTCTGTCGCGCTGCCTGCAGTTCTCGCTGAAAAACATGACCCCGGAGCGCGTCGTCGAGCACTTGAGCCATGTGCTGAGTGTCGAGAACGTACCGTTTGAAGACGATGCCCTGTGGTTGCTTGGGCGCGCCGCCGACGGTTCGATGCGCGATGCCATGAGCCTGACCGACCAGGCCATCGCCTTTGGCGAAGGCAAGGTGTTGGCTGCGGATGTCCGGGCGATGCTCGGTACCCTTGATCACGGCCAGGTCTATGGCGTGCTTCAGGCCCTGCTGGAGGGCGATGCCCGGGCATTGCTCGAGGCGGTTCGACAGCTGGCCGAACAAGGCCCGGACTGGAGTGGTGTGCTCGCAGAGATGCTCAATGTGCTGCACCGCGTGGCCATTGCCCAGGCGTTGCCCGAAGCGGTCGATAACGGCCAGGGTGACCGCGAACGCGTGCTGGCACTGGCCCAGGCGCTGCCAGCCGAAGATGTGCAGTTCTATTACCAGATGGGCCTGATCGGTCGTCGTGACCTGCCGCTGGCCCCCGATCCGCGCAGCGGCTTCGAAATGGTCCTGTTGCGGATGCTGGCCTTCCGTCCGGCCGATACCCCGGATGCACCCAGGTCGACACTAAAGCCAGTGGGGATCAGCCCGGCCACAGCTGATTCCACACGAGCAGTGGCTGCGGCCACCGCTATGCCGCCCGTGCAGGCGCCGGTGCAGGTGCCTGTAGTCGAAGCCCCCGCGCCCGTGGCTGAGCTGCCTGTTGCGCCCGCGCTTGAGCCGCAGCCCGAACCCGTCGTTGAACCCGCCCCCGTGGTCGTTGCCGAGGCCGAGATCGATCTGCCCTGGAACGATCCGCCGATGGCGCAGGCTGTAGTAGAGCCAAAACCAGAACCAGAACCAGTAGTTGAAGCCGAGCTGGTTGAGGCCGTGCAGCCTGAGGTGCCGGCGCCGGTTGCGGCTCCGGTGGTGGAGGCGCCACCGCTCGATGATGACGCCAGCTACAGCCCGGCCGGCATGGAGCGGGACGACGAGCCGCCGCTGGACGAGGATTACTACGAGCCCGAGCTGGACCCAATGGGCTACAGCTACCTGGATGAGTTGGCCAGCGAAACCGCCCCCATGGCCGCCGAACCTGAGCCTGTGCTCTTGCCGGCAGCCCAGCCGGCCACCGGGCTTGCGCTGCAATGGTTGGAAATGTTCCCTGCGTTGCCGGTTTCCGGCATGACCGGCAATATCGCCGCCAACTGCACCTTGATGGCCGCCGAGGGCGATAACTGGCTGCTGCACCTCGACCCGGGGCAGGGCGCCTTGTTCAACGCTACCCAGCAACGGCGCCTTAACGACGCGCTGAACCAGCACCTGGGGCGCAGCATCAACCTGGTCATCGAACTGATCCAGCCCGAACAGGAAACCCCGGCCCAGGCCGCCGCGCGTCGCCGTGCAGAGCGCCAGCGAGATGCAGAAGCATCGATTCATGCTGATCCGTTCATCCAGCAGATGATCCAGCAGTTCGGTGCCGTGGTGCGTGACGATACTATTGAACCTGTGGACGCTTTGGTTGGCCAAAGCGAGTAACTGAATGACACTGGCGGCCAGGAGCGTGCTCCCGGTCGTATTCCGTAATGTGATACTTGAGGTGATCCCCATGATGAAAGGTGGCATGGCCGGCCTGATGAAGCAGGCCCAGCAGATGCAGGAAAAAATGGCCAAGATGCAGGAAGAACTGGCCAATGCTGAAGTGACCGGTCAATCCGGTGCAGGCCTGGTCAGCGTGGTGATGACCGGGCGTCACGACGTCAAGCGCATCAGCATTGACGACAGCCTGATGCAGGAAGACAAGGAAGTGCTCGAAGACCTCATCGCCGCTGCCGTCAACGACGCCGTGCGCAAGGTCGAGCAGAACAGCCAGGACAAAATGGGCAGCATGACCGCCGGCATGCAATTGCCGCCGGGCTTCAAAATGCCGTTCTAAGGCATCAGTCGCTAAAAATGCCAGGCCAGTGCCTGGTGCTGGTCAGGTAAGCCTCTGCGCTTTACCTTCTGGCACACGTAACCGAAATCCGATGCCCGAACAGGCATCGGATTTTTTTTGTGCCCAGCATGACGGCCATCTTGCAGGTGAAAGCACCGTTATATGCTGATCCAGTGATCTGACCGCTATGCGTCAGGCTTGTTACTCCTGAAAGCATCAGCATTTGGGGCGGAGTATGGCTGTCAATACGTGGCGCATGGCGTGTGCTGTAGTATTTTTCCTACACAATCCTAGGGTTAGTCCGCTTTGCCCCGTTAGCACCTGAACCTAAAGTGTGCTCATTCGCTGCACGGCAAGATCAAGTGGTCAGTCCGTAATGCAGGAATGGGTAGAGATTTAAACTTCTCATCAACTTTACTGGGTGTACTTAAAATGACTTTCTTGAAAAAAACCGTCTTCATGCCTTTCGCTTTCGTCGCTGCAGCGTTCTCTGTGCAGGCTGTGGCCAGCCCTATCAATCACACTATTCAGTTGGAGGCCGTTGTGCCAACCGCTGATTTTTATGTGATTCCAAATGATTCAAGCTGGATCGGTAATACTCAGGTTCTTAGCTATAACCCGGTCAATGGGGAGCTTTCTTCGCTGGTAAAACAGTTTGATGTGCTGCATACCGCTGGCTCTATCGAAGGTGCATTGCTTGCGCCAGCGGTGCTTACAAGTGCCACCGACAATATTCAACTGACTGTTAAATTTAATAACAAGACGCTCACGACCACCGCGCAGGAAGTGGTCAGCGAAACGCAGGCTGCAGCCCCGAGCGTTGTTAATTTTGAAATTGCCCCGGTCAAACCAGCTGCGGGGGGCTATAAGCCAGGTGTCTACACCGGCAACGTACAGTTGACCTTTGATGCAAAAATTTAATGTTTAACGCTAGCTGTTTACTTGCTTGCTGAACCTTCGGTTGTAGTAAGCGTAGGATGGCGTAGTCAAAGTTCCAGAGCTTACTCGATCTTCCGATGGATACTTCGGTATCTGTCGGAAGAATCCTTTCGCCTGACATTCGGCGCCTTGTCATGTTTCGGCTTGCCTGCTTGCCCGTTGCGACTGCCTTGGCTGCCTGCATGGGGGTATCTGCTCCGTCAGGCGCAGCACCTTCAACGCATCCGAGTTTGCTGGCCCAGGCAGAAGGGCGACCCAAAGAATTCCATGAGCATTTCTTCGGCGTGCCATTGCCGTACGAGCAAGGCTAGATCGTCTTACGCCTGAAAAACCCAGCATGTGGGGTAGGGCATGGTGGCGAATATGTGGCGCATGGCGTAGCTGTAGTACTTTTCCTACAGGATCCTAGGGTTAGTCTGCTTTAACCATTTAGCGCCTGAACCTAAAGTGTGCTCATTCGCTGCACGGCACGATCAAGTGGTCAGCCCGTAATGCAGGAATATGTGGAGATTTAAACGTCTCATCAACTTTACTGGATGTCCTTAAAATGACTTTCTTGAAAAAATCTGTATTCATGCCTTTCGCATTCGTTGCTGCAGCGTTCTCTGTGCAGGCTGTGGCCAGCCCTATCAATCACATTGTTCAGTTGGAAGCCGTTGTACCAACCGCTGATTTTTATGTGCTGCCAAATGATTCAAGCTGGATCGGTAACACTCAAATTCTTAGCTATAACCCGGTCACTGGGGATCTTTCTTCGCTGCTCAAGCAGTTTGATGTGGTGCATTCCGCCGGTTCTATCAAGGGTGCATTGCTTGCGCCAGCGGTGCTTACAAGTGCTACTGACAGCATTCCGCTGACCGTTAAGTTCAATAACAAGACGCTCACGACCACGTCGCAGGAAGTGGTCGCTGCAGCACAAGCTGCAACCCCGAGCGTTGTTAATTTTGAAATTGCCGCGGTAAAACCAACAACGGGTGGCTATAAACCCGGTAACTACACCGGCAACGTTCAGTTGACCTTCGATGCAGTGACTCCATAACGTCATCTGTTTACGTGCTTGCTAACGTTTCAGCTGCAGTAAGCACGTTGTAGTTTGATCTAGGTTCTAGAACTTACTCACTCTTCCGATGGGTGCCCCGGTATCTATCGGAAGAATCCTTTCGCCTAAAATTCGGTGCCTTGTCATGTTTCGGTTTGCCTGCTTGCCCGTTGCGATTGCTTTAGCTGCCTGCATGGGAGCATCTGCCCAGTCCGTCGCAGCACCTTCAACGCATCTGAGTTTGCTGGCCCAGGCAGAAGGGCTACCCAAAGAATTCCATGAGCATTTCTTCGACGTGCCGTTGGCCGTACGAGTCATGCTTGATCGTCAAGTGCTGGGCGAGGCCATGGTTGTCCTCTCCCGGGACGAACGCGTTACGCTGCTTGAGTTCAGCGATACTCGCGACAGTGATATCGGGGCTGTGGAGCGTGAAGCCTGGCAAGCGCTGCTGCAAAAAGGTATTGCCCTGGGGCCGTGTGAACGTCAATGCGCCAACGGGTTGGTGGCGGTGCATTACAGCCTGGAAAACTCCGAACTGTCGTTGCTGAGTAACAACGCCGAACGCGATATCAATGCGACCGAACACTATGAGCAACCTGAGGGCGGAAGCACGGGGCTCATGTTGAAGAATCAATTGAACCTTTCGGGTGGGCAGGCGCAAGACCTTTCCGGTCGCTATGGTTTGCAAGCCATCGCCAGTCTGGGTAATTGGACTCAAACATTCAGTGGCCAGTTAACCAAAAGCGGCGGGCCGGGAGACGAGGTTCAGCATTCGGTCTACGAGCTGCACACACAGAAAGAATTGCAGAACAATTTTCTGCGCATCGGTTACTTCACCCCGGACTCCATTGGCTTAAGTCGCCAACCGCGCTCGTTCGGCAACAGTCCCGATACCGCCTTGGGTCTTATGCTGGGCAGTTCCGACAGTTTGGCCAAGGACGGGGCGAAGCCGTCTGTATACCCGATCTATGTCACTGCCAATCGTGACGCGACAGTAGAAATCTACCGTAACGGCACGCTGATCAACACCCAGCAGGTAAAGCCTGGGTTGCAGGCTCTGGATACCCGACCTTTGCCAGGGGGGATTTACGACATCGAAGTGCGGCTGATCGAGGATGGCACTGTCACCTCGCGTACCGACGAACTGGTGTACAAGCCCAACAATTGGAGCAATCCGAATCAGCGCTGGCGCTACAACGCGTTCCTTGGCCGTGAAAGCGCACTGTTGAGCAGTGTGGAAAATCCGGACGATGGCGCGCTCACGGCAGGTGCGGCTGTTAACTACTTGCTGCATCCGCGTGCGGTGGTGGGGCTGTCGGCGCGCCAGGTCAGGGACCAAAGCCAACTGGGCGCCTCGATGGATATTGGTCTCAGCAGTCAGTCGAGCCTGTATACCAGCGTTTATCAAGCGCAGGACCGTGGTGTTGGCATGGATGTGCAGGCCGTGCATAACTATGGTTCGGGAAGTGTGATCCTGAGCCATAACCGCAGCTGGCTGGATAACCGCGACACCTGGGAAACCCTGTCCGATGGTAGTCGTGTACGTCAACGCAGCCCTTACAACGGCAACATCAGTAATTCTTCGCTGGGCGTGTCTCATCGCTTGAGCACGCAAAACAGCCTTAATGCCCGCCTCTCTCATAGTGAAGGGCAAGTCGCAGGTGTGGGCCTGGATCTGGGTTGGATGCGTAACGCCAAGCTGTTTGGGCATGACACAAGCTGGCGTTTGTCCGTGTTCGACCGCCCGGGTTCTGCCAGCAGTGGAAATCAGCGCAATCGCGGTGTTGATTTGAGTCTGACCATGGCCCTGGGCAGCGAAGGCAAACGACTGACTGGCAGCGTTGGCTCTCGTGCCTCGCGTGACGGGCGGACAGATCGCAATGCCAGCCTGGGTTACCAGCAAGATATCAAATCCGGACCTGTACGCAGTGTAAACGCCGCGGTCCAGACCGATACCTATGGTGTAGGCCTCACCGGTTCTGCCCAATTTGAGACCGATCTGGCTACAGGGGATGTGCAGATGCAGCGTTCGTCCTACAACCAGGCACTGTCTGGCAGCTTGAATTTGAGCAGCAACCTGATGGTGGGCGGCAAAAAGATGGTACTGACAGGCCAGGATATGGGCAGCAACGCCGGAATGATCATCGACGTTGAGTCGGACCTCGATGAAATTGAATTGCGCGCGGATGATTTGAGCGGCAGCGGAGCAATACTCAGGCCAGGGCGAAATGTAGTACCTGTGGCTGCGTATAAAGGTGGCACCGTGCAGTTCGATTTTCAGGGCAACGACGCCCCGGCCGCAACGATTCAACCTGCACGCGCGCTCTATCATTTGAACAAGGGCGGTGTGGCCTACCAAAAAATACGCGTGATGAAGACATTGACCGTGCTCGGACGCTTGGTTGATGCGCAAGGCAACCCCATGAAGGGCCACCATGTGGTTAACCATGCCAGCCGTGGTGTGACTGAGGTGGATGGCTTCTTCTCTATGGAACTCAGTGCCAGCACTCCGACGCTGGAAGTTGTCCGCGATGAGAAGGTCATGTGCCGATTTGCCTTGGATACGAACATCCTGCCAACCGACGGCGATGTACTGATGGCCGGTGATTTGCGCTGTATCGAAGGTCGTGTCGCCGGGCAACTGGCTCAAGGATAAGGCACTAAAGCATGTTGAAACCGTGCGGTATGTCCTTGTACAGCACGGTATGAATCAGGTTCGTTCTGTAGCCGTATATCAAGCGTGCGATTACACCTACAGAAGTACCAGTGGCGGGTTAGGTTTTCCTACTGGCAGTTCTGATATGAAACGCCGCTTGCACGTGCGGCATTCTTTCCAACGAGGCCCCTTCTCATGAATAGATGGTTATCGGCACTGGTATTGGGCGTATGCTCAAGTCTTGCCCACGCTGGCCCCAGCATTAATATTGGCTCCGTTTATGATTATATGGACGGCGATAAAAGTACCTATCTCAAGCGTGTTTTCAATGGCGGTGATAGTACAGCCTTTGTTCGGGTCAGTATCTTTGAAATGACCTTTGACGAGAAAGGGGAAGCCACAGAAACCCCCTTGGATACTCAAGGCGCTGGTGCTTCAGAGCGCAAGGGGCTGGTGGCCAGCCCCGCGCGGCTGATTGTGCCCGCCAAGGGGATGCAGGCCACCCGCCTACTGTATATCGGAGACCGGGATCGGGAGCGTTACTACCGTGTGCGGTTTGTTCCTGTGGTGCCGGAAAAGGCCGATCAGTTCAACGTCTCCGACGCAGAGCGTGATGCGTACAAGCAGTCGATGTCTGCCGGTGTAAACATTTTGACCGGTTATGGCGCGATCTTTTTTGTACGGCCCGAAAACACCCGTTTCGATACAAAAATTCAGAATGGCCCCACTGAGTATCGTGTGGAAAATGCGGGGAACAGCACTGTTGTGCTGGATGACTTCAAGGATTGTTCGATTAAAAAAGAAAGTGATTGCCACGCTACCAAAAAGCACCATGTGAGACCCGGTGAGAGTTTTAGTTTTACCAAAGAAGCAGGGCGGGTTTATCGATTCCATTTGGTAGAAGCAAACGCCAAGAAACGTATTGAAGTGAAAAAATGAAGCCTGAACATAGAGCGGGGTGGCAGCTCCCTAAAAAAATCAAGCTGTATTTAAAATGTATAGTGGGGGGCTTGTCTGTCGTGGCCTCGGGTTTGGGGTTGGCGGCAAGTATTGATATTACGGCCAGTTTTTCGCCGGACCCTACAAATCCTTATAATAATATTTTTACAAATACAACGCCCGACGTAGGGTTTTGTATCAGGCAGCCTGCGTATTGCAAAGCTAATGACTTGCACAGTGTGTCTTTGGGGCACTTTAGCGCTACTGGGCAACGTCTGATTCTTCCAAATCATGTCGACGAACGGGAAGGTGTAATGCTCAAAGTACCGGTGCAGCCTAGAGTTGTATCGGTTACGTCGCCGAGCGGTGCTACACAAAATGTAACTTTCAAGTTTATTGGTATGGGCCTGTCGATGGAGACTTCAGATGTTACCATAAAGGCTGGCATACCTAACGTATATGAAGCTCATAATGCGCTATGGGCTGGCGGTAGTCTCGATAATGCACCTGACAACTGCTTCAGTACAACGCCAATTGGAGGGTATAGCGCCCGTGTATTCAGGTTTTTTTGGCTGTCTCGCAATGGCCAGGCCTGTGCTAAACAAGCGCTATTTGCTTTTGGTCGTATGTACTTTTATGGAATTATTGGGGCCTATCAGTTAACCACACCCAACCCCCTTGGCATGGAGCCGGGTACGTATACGGGTAGCGTAGTGTATACGCTTGGGCCTGGAATGGATTTTGATTTTGGCGACGTCATTATTCCGAGTGCGAGCACGTTGACTATAAATTTCACTCTTGAGGTTAACCATGTATTCGCGGTTCAATTTCCTCCGAATTCAGATCGCGTGGCCTTGATTCCGGAGGGCGGGTGGCAACAATGGCTGAACCGTGGTCGACGCCCCGAAAAATTATTTGCGAATCAGCATTTCAGGCTTTCGACT
Source organism: Pseudomonas laurentiana (assembly GCF_014648275.1). Lineage (GTDB taxonomy): Bacteria > Pseudomonadota > Gammaproteobacteria > Pseudomonadales > Pseudomonadaceae > Aquipseudomonas > Aquipseudomonas laurentiana. The sequence continues at coordinate 36,932 of NZ_BMQU01000009.1, read as the reverse complement.
TCGGCTATGTTCAAGATGCAGATACAATGCCAATATCCGGTGGGGGATATGTGTGGCATCAGGAATGGAAGCGGTCACGTAGTCCCAGTGGATACGCTGGTGACATTACCCCATGGCATAACGTCAATGACGGGTAATGCAGTAAATCGCTATCGACTTAGCAATAGTGCTCCCAGCATTTTTTATCCCTCAAAATACGTGGTTAATGACCGCGCCATACTGAATTTTGAGGTGAACCGAGATGGCGTTGAGCAAATGATCGGCTATGCGGGGGAGCGTTATTTGGGAGATGTTACAGTGGTATGGGACAGTGAAATATGAAAATCCTTAGGGAAACGCCGGGCACGTTGTTCAGAAGCCGGCAATGACTGACCGAGCGAGCGACCGACCGTTGTAGCCCCGATGTCTCACGTCAATGACCATGATAACCAGCGCTGAGCGCTGGTTATCATGCCTTACAGATGCACGTCACCTGCAGCGTTCAACAAATGCTGCGCAGCCTTCACACATTCGACAGGGCAAACCGTGTGGTCGATTGTGCCGTGTTCCTGGCCACGCCACGGAAGCGAGTTTTCAGGTATCCAAACCGCCATGCAGTAGCTGAGTGACCTCTGTCACGTCAGCCACATTCGCAGCCGGGCGGGTCCCATACGTGAGTCCTTGGGCGTTGACCGCGAGCGCCATTTGGCCACGGCTTTTACGTTCAATCGGTAGTGGGCAGCACGCTTGCGATTCGATGCGTGGAGCTCGGCTCGAGTTCATGACGTTGCTCGGGCTGAGCCATGAAGACGTTCCTCCATGAGGCATCCTCTTGCTCGATAGTTAAGGGTGCAGCATGACGCTCCGAGGCTGAATACCTAGCAGAAATACCAGTGGCAGATCAGGTTTTTCCTACTAGCATTTCTGACATGAAACGCCGCTCGCATTTGCGGCATTCTTGTCGGAGAGGCCCCTGCTCATGAATAGATGGTTACTGGTATTGGGCCTGTGCTCAAGTTTCGCCCAGGCTGGCCCCAGCATTAATATTGGCGCCGTTTATGATTACATGGACGGTGATAAAAGTACGTATCTCAAGCGTGTCTTCAATGGTGGTGATGGTACCGCCTTTGTTCGAGTCAGTATCTTTGAAATGGCTTTTGACGCGAAAGGGAAAGCCACAGAAACCCCCTTGGATACTCAAGGCGCTGCTGCTTCGGAGCGCAAGGGGCTGGTGGCCAGCCCCGCGCGGCTGATTGTCCCCGCCAATGGGATGCAGGCCACCCGCCTGCTGTATATCGGAGACCGGGATCGGGAGCGTTACTACCGTGTGCGGTTTGTTCCTGTCGTGCCGGAGAAGGCCGATCAGTTCAACGTCTCCGACGCAGAGCGTGAAGCGTACAAACAGTCGATGTCTGCCGGTGTGAACATTTTGACTGGTTATGGCGCGATCTTTTTTGTACGGCCCAAAAATACCCGTTTCGATACGAAAATCCAGGATGGTCCCACTGAGTATCGTGTGGGCAATGCGGGTAACAGCACCATCGTGCTGGATGATTTCAAGGACTGTTCGATAAAAAAAGAAAGTGATTGCCAGGCTACCAAAAAGCACCACGTGAGGCCTGGGGAGAGTTTTAGCTTTACCAAGGAAGCAGGGCGGGTTTATCGATTCTATTTGGTAGAAGCAAACGCCAAGAAAAGTATCGAAGTGAAAAAATGAAACGTGAAAATAGAGCTGGGGGCCAGCGCCATAAAAAAATCAAGCGGCATTTGAAATATATGATAGGAGGCTTGTCGGCAATGGCCTCGAGTCTGGCGTTAGCGGTAAGTATTGATATTGCCGCCAGTTTTTCACCAGACCCTACAACCCCATATGGCAATACTTTTAAAAATACAACGCCCGACGTAGGGTTTTGTTTCAGGCAGCCTGAGTATTGCAAGACTAATAATTTGCATAGTATATCTTTGGGGCACTTTAGCGCTACTGGGCAACGTTTGATTCATCCAAATCATGCCGACGAACGTGAAGGTGTAATGCTAAAAGTGCCGGTACAATCTAAAGTTGTATCGGTTACGTCTTCGAGTGGTGTTACAAAAAATGTAGTTTTCAAGTTTATTGGTATGGGTCTGTCGATGGAAACTTCAGATGTTACCATAAAGGCCGGCATACCTAACGTATATAAGGCTCATGATGCACTATGGGCTGGCGGTAGTCTCGATAATGCGCCTAGCAACTGCTTCAGTACAACGCCAATTGGAGCTTATACCGCCCGTGTATTCAGGTTTTTTTGGCTGTCTCGTAATGGCCAGGCCTGTGCTAAACAAGCGCTATTTGCTTTTGATCGTATGTATTTTTATGGGATTACTGGGGCCTATCAGTTAACCACACCCAACCCCCTTGACATGGAGGCTGGCACGTATACGGGTAGTGTAGTGTATACCCTTGGGCCTGGAATGGATTTTGATTTTGGCGACGTCATTATTCCGAGTGAGAGCACGTTGACTGTAAACTTCATTCTTGAGGTCAACCATGTGCTCGGGGTTCGATTTCCTCCGAATTCAGATCGCTTGGCTTTGATTCCTGAGGGCGGCTGGCAACAATGGCTGAACCGTGGTCGACGCCCCGAAAAATTATTCGCAAATCAGTCCTTTCAGCTCTGGAACTCTGGTGTGTTCAAAATGCAGATACAATGCGAATACCCGGTGGGTGATAGGTGTGGCATCAGAAATGGGAGCGGTCACGTAGTGCCAGTTAATACGCTGGTGACATTACCCTCTGGTGTAACGTCAATGACGGGTAATGCAGTCAACCGCTATCAGCTCAGTAATAGTGTCCCCAGCTTTTTTTATCCCTCAATGTACGTGAATAATGGCCGTGCCATGCTGAGCTTTGAGGTGAGCCGAGATAGCGTTGAGCAAATGATCGGCTATGCGGGGAACCGTTATTTGGGAAATGTTACAGTGGTGTGGGACAGTGAAATATGAAAGCCCTTACGTGGGGGCTGGATTCTGAATGATTCAACGTAATGCGGGTTGTTCAGGGTATCTTTGGGTAGGTCTCATTTAAGGTGAAGAGGTATCGACGAAACCGGAGGCGATTCAGTATTGCCTTGGCGGGTTGGGGGTGAGGGTGTCGAATTTGACGCCACCCCCACAGCCGGGTATAAACCGCGTTTAGTCGCAGTCAGGCCTTTTTCCCATGAGCTTCAGCCCACTCATCCGACAGTTGATCGATGCCTTGCGTACGTTGCCAGGTGTCGGCCAGAAAACGGCGCAGCGCATGGCGCTGCACCTGCTGGAGCGTGACCGCAGTGGCGGCGCCCGCTTGGCCCAGGCGCTGAGCCAGGCCATGGATGGGGTTGGGCACTGTCGCCAATGCCGTACCTTGACCGAACAAGACCTGTGCCCACAGTGTGCAGACCCGCGCCGCGACGACAGCCTGTTGTGCGTGGTCGAAGGGCCGATGGATGTGTATGCCGTGGAGCAGACCGGTTACCGTGGTCGCTATTTCGTGCTCAAGGGGCACCTGTCGCCACTTGATGGCCTTGGGCCTGACGCCATTGGTATCCCGCAGTTGATGGCGCGTATTGCCGAGCAGAACAGCGTGCGTGAAGTGATCCTGGCCACCAACCCGACGGTGGAAGGGGAGGCGACGGCCCATTACATTGCCCAATTGCTGGCCGATAAGGGTGTGGTTGCGTCACGCATCGCCCATGGTGTGCCGCTGGGTGGCGAGTTGGAACTGGTCGACGGCGGTACCTTGGCGCATTCGTTCGCGGGGCGTAAACCTATCTCGCTTTAGTCGTATGACGAAGAGCATCGCAGGCAAGCCTGCTCCCACCCCTCTGGACTGCCCAAAGGGTTGGATTTGTGTCCAACTTCCTGGGGGCAGCCCTGAGCCAGCGCGGGCCCCTGTGGGAGCAGGCTTGCCTGCGATGGGGCCGGTACTATTGTTCGCTCAGGGAGAAGGTGGTCAGGCAGAACGTCGGGATGCCGGCAGCCTGCAGGCGCTGTGAGCCTCCCAGTTCGGGCAGGTCAATGATTGCCGCCGCTTCGAACACCTGGGCACCGGTGCGGCGTATCAGGTTGGCCGCAGCCAGCAGCGTACCGCCCGTGGCGATCAGGTCATCGAAGATCAGTACCGAATCACCTTCGCACAGGCTGTCGGCATGTACTTCCAGGAAGGCTTCGCCGTATTCAGTCTGGTAGCCTTCGGTCAGTACGTCGGCAGGCAGTTTGCCTTGTTTGCGGAACAGGATCAGCGGCTTGTTCAGTTCGTGGGCGATGATCGCGCCGATCAGAAAGCCACGTGCATCCATGGCGCCGATATGGCTGAATTCAGCTTCGACGTAGCGTTCGATAAAACTGTCGGTGACATGGCGCAAGCCCCGTGGCGACTGGAACAGCGGGGTAATGTCACGAAAGACGACGCCGGGCTTGGGAAAGTCCATTACCGGGCGGATCAAGGCCTTGAGGTTGAAAGTGTCGCTGGGCATGGTGCGGGTATCCTGAGGAACGAATGCTCGTCAGTATACCCGCTAATCCGCAGGGTTTAGCCTTCGAGGGCTCCGCCCGCGAGGGCGCACAGCTGGATCGGGTCAATGATGCGCACTTCCTTGCCTTCAGCCTCGATCAGGCCGTTTTGCTGGAAGCGGGTAAACACCCGTGACACGGTTTCCACGGCCAGGCCCAGGTAGTTGCCGATTTCGTTGCGCGACATGCTCAGGCGGAACTGGTTGGCCGAGTAGCCACGCGCACGGAAACGCGCTGACAGGTTGACCAGGAAGGTGGCAATACGCTCGTCGGCGGTTTTCTTCGACAACAGCAGCATCATTTGCTGGTCGTCACGGATTTCCCGGCTCATGACGCGCATCAATTGCCGACGCAACTGCGGCAGTTGTACCGAGAGTTCATCCAGGCGCTCGAAAGGGATTTCGCAGACCGAGGTGGTTTCCTGGGCCTGGGCCGATACCGGGTAGGCTTCGGTATCCATGCCGGAAAGCCCGACCAGCTCGCTCGGGAGGTGGAAGCCGGTAATCTGTTCTTCGCCGCTGTCGCTCAGGCTGAAGGTTTTCAGTGCGCCTGAACGTACTGCATAGACCGAGCCGAAGTTTTCGCCCTGCCGGAACAGAAACTCGCCTTTCTTCAACGGACGCCCGCGTTTGACGATGTCGTCCAGTGCGTCCATGTCTTCCAGATTGAGTGACAGGGGGAGACACAGGGGCGCCAGGCTGCAATCCTTGCAATGGGCTTGGTTGTGAGCGCGTTGTTTAACTGGCTCAGACATTTCATCAGTCCTTGTGGTAAAGCACACATAAGCCATAAGGGTAACTCAGCAAATTCCCTGAAGCCAGCGCGCTATACAGGCTGTTGGTCGATGTCTGTTCCCCCTCCGTGTCAAATGACCCGCGAAAAACGTTGCCGGTTGTGCAGGTCCAGATAGGCGTCGAAGACCATGCACACCGAGCGCACCAGCAGCCGACCGGCAGGTAGTACCGTGATGCCCTGGGCGTCGAGGCTGATCAGGCCGTCCTTGGCCATGCCTTCCAGTGCAGGCCACAGGTCGTTGAAGTAGCCGCGAAAGTCTAGGGTAAATGCGAGTTCGATGCTCTCGAACTTCAGCTCGAAATGGCAGATCAACTGCTGGATCACGGCGCGGCGTATGCGGTCGTCCTGGTTGCAGATCAACCCGCGGCTGGTGGCCAGTTGCGACAGGGTCAGGCTGTTCTGGTATTCGTTCAGGTCGCTGCTGTTCTGGCAGTACAGGTCACCGATCTGGCTGATTGCCGACACACCCAGGCCGATCAGGTCGCAGTGCCCGTGGGTGGTGTAGCCCTGGAAGTTGCGTTGCAGGGTCGACTCTTCCTGGGCGATGGCCAGTTCGTCGTCCGGCAGGGCGAAGTGGTCCATGCCGATGTAGCGGTAGCCGGCAGCGGTGAGTTGTTCGATGGTGTTGTGCAGCATCTCGAGCTTGGCGGCCGGCGCGGGTAGGTCGTTGGCGTCGATGCGCCGTTGCGGCATGAAGCGCTCGGGCAGGTGCGCGTAGTTGAACACCGAGAGCCGGTCCGGTTGCAGCTTGATCACTTCCTCGACCGTGCGGGCAAAGCCTTCCGGGGTCTGCTTGGGCAGGCCATAGATCAGGTCGAGGTTCACCGAACGGAACTGCAGGGTGCGTGCGGCTTCCATGATCGCCCGGGTTTGTTCCAGGCTCTGCAGTCGGTTGATGGCCCGCTGTACCTGCGGGTCGAGGTCTTGTACGCCAAGGCTGACCCGGTTGAAGCCCAGTTCCCGGAGCAGGCCCATGGTCGACCAGTCGGCCTCGCGGGGGTCGATTTCGATGCCGTAGTCGCCAGAGTCGTCGTCCAGCAGGTTGAAGTGCTGGCGCAGGTGAGCCATGAGCTGGCGCAGTTCTTCGTGGCTGAGGAAGGTCGGTGTGCCGCCGCCGAAGTGCAGTTGTTCGACCTGTTGGTTGGGGTCGAGGTGGCAGGCAATCAGTTGAATTTCCTGTTCCAGGCGCTGCAGGTAGGGCTGGGCGCGACCACGGTCTTTGGTGATGACCTTGTTGCAGGCGCAGTAGTAGCAAATGTTGGCGCAGAAGGGCACATGCACATACAGCGACAGCGGGCGCACTGCGCGGCGGCTGTCACGCAGGGCGTGCAACAGGTCGAACGCGCCAACCTGGCTGTGCAGTTGCACGGCGGTTGGGTAAGAGGTGTAGCGTGGGCCTGCCAGATCGTAACGGCGAATCAGGTCAGAGTCCCAACGAAGTACGTCGAGCATGGAGGCAGTCCCTAGAATTGCGGCAATGTCCGAAGTCTAGGGAGCGATGCGCAACAGGGTGTTGATTTGCATCAACGCTGCTTCAGTGGCCCATCAGCCAATGCTGGTGCGGGCCTGGCAGGGTCCAGAGGCCGAAAAGGATCACCAGCAGGCCGCCAGCGACACGCACGCCACGTTTGCGCAATACGGCGCGGGTGCGCTCGGCGGCAAGGCCGGTGGCAAGCAGGACCGGCCAGGTGCCGAGGCCGAAGGCGAGCATCAGCAGGGCGCTGTCGAGGGCATTGCCTTGGCTGGCAGCCCATAGCAGGGTGCTGTAGACCAGCCCGCAAGGCAGCCAGCCCCACAGTGCGCCCAGCAGCAAGGCGCGTGGCACGCTGGTGATCGGCAGCAGGCGGTTGGCAATTGGCTGGATATGCCGCCACAGGCCGCGCCCGAGGCCTTCGATGCGTGTCAGGCCGCTCCACCAGCCGGCCAGGTACAAGCCCATGGCAATCAGCAGCAACGCTGCCACGACACGCATGCCAGTGGCCACCGGGCTGTTGCCCAGTGCCCAGCCTGCCAGACCGAGCAGCAGGCCGGCGGTGGCATAGCTGAGGATGCGGCCCAGGTTGTAGGCCAGTAGCAGGCGCAGGCGGCGGCTGCGTTGTTCCTGCGGGATCGCCAGGGTCAGGGCGCCCATCAGGCCGCCACACATGCCCAGGCAATGGCCGCCGCCGAGCAACCCCAGAATCAGCGCTGAACTCAGCAGGGGCAGCAGGTCAGCCACGGGGCGGGACGCCGTGGTCGTCGGGCTTGGGGGCTGCTTGAGCGGCTTGCGTCGGGTCTACGGCGGCCTGGTGCTTGGGGTCCTGGTCGTCGAACAGGATGCTGTGGGCCGGGCCTTCGAGGTCGTCATACTGGCCGCTGTCGACCGCCCAGAAAAAAATGTACACGGCGATGGCAACGATCAGCAGCGCAGCGGGAATCATGACGTAGAGCGCGGGCATGGAAATCTCCTGGTCAAGCCGTCGCGTGGCGAGAGGTGGCGGGTGCGGCCTGGGCCGATTCACCGGCGACGCGTGTCAGGCGCAGTGCGTTGAGCACGACGATCAATGAACTGATCGACATGCCGACCGCCGCCCAGATCGGCGTGATCCAGCCCAGTGCAGCGAACGGCAGCATCAGGCCATTGTACAGGCTTGCCCAGAGCAGGTTCTCGATAATAATGCGCCGGGTGCGCCGGGCCAGGGCAAAGGCGTGCACCAACGCGTCCAGCCGGTTGGACAGCAATACGGCATCGGCGCTGGTCTTGGCCAGGTCGGTGGCAGAGCCCATGGCAATACTGATGTCGGCCGCTGCCAGCACGGGTACGTCGTTGACGCCGTCGCCGAGCATCAGCACCTTGTGCCCCTCGCGTTGCAGGGCCTTGAGTTTTTCCAGTTTGTCGTCCGGGCGCAGGCCGCCAATGGCCAGGTCGATGTTCAGTTCGGCCGCGACACTGGCGACCATCGGTGAGCTGTCCCCGGAAAGCAGCAAGGTCTGCCAGCCGCGGGCCTTGCACGCGGCTACCAGGTCGGTAGCGTCATGGCGCAGGCGGTCGTCCAGGCCAAACCAGGCCAGCGGGCCCTGGGTGTCGCCGAGCAGCAGCCATTGCCCGGCTTCGTCGGGCATGGATGGCGCGGCGCTGTCACTCAGGGCGCAGACAAAGGCAGGCTGGCCGATGCGCAGCCGCTGGCCGTCAACCTGACCCTCAAGGCCGAGGCCGGGTGAGGCCTGAACCTCGTCAGCGACCTGTTGGACGCGACCAAAGGCGCGGGCGATCGGGTGCTCGGAGCGGTTTTCAAGGGCGGCGGCGAGCTTCAGGCAGTGATCGGCATCGGCGTTGCCGAGTGGGCGAATGGTGCGCAGGGTCAGGCGGCCTTCGGTGAGGGTGCCGGTCTTGTCGAAGATCACCGTGTCGATCTGGTTCAGGCCTTCCAGCACATGACCGCGGGTGAGCAGCAGGCCAAGTTTATGCAGGGTGCCGGTGGCCGCAGTGAGTGCAGTGGGGGTGGCCAGCGACAAGGCGCAGGGGCAGGTGGCGACCAGCATGGCCAGGACGATCCAGAAGGCCCGCTCGGCATCCAGTTGCCACCAGAGCAGGCCGATGGCAACCGAAGCGAGCAGTGTGAACAGCAGGAACCACTGTGAGGCGCGGTCGGCGATCACCGCCAGCCGGGGCTTTTCCGACTGCGCCCGTTCCAGCAGGCGGACAATGGCTGACAGCCGGGTGTCGTGGCCCAGCGCCTGCACCTCGACGGTGAGCACGCTTTCCACGTTCAGGGTGCCGGCAGTCACGGTATCGCCGGGTTGGCGCGGTTGTGGAAGGTACTCGCCGGTCAGCAGCGACTCATCAACGCTGGACTGGCCATCCAGGATGCGCCCGTCGGCCGGAAGCACGGCGCCGGGGTGGACCAGGACGCGGTCACCCAATTGCAGTTCGCTGAGCAGAATACGTTCACTGTTGCCTTGAGCATCCAGGCGCAGGCAGGAAGCCGGCAGCAGGTTGACCAGTTGTGCCGTGGCGGCGGCAGTTCGTTCGCGTGCCCGGCGCTCCAGGTAGCGACCAGCCAGCAGGAACAGGGCGAACATGCCGACTGCGTCGAAGTACAGCTCGCCACTGCCGGTGATGGCCGTCCAGATGCCGGCACCGTAGGCCAGGCCAATAGCCAGTGACACCGAGACATCCATGGTCAGGTGTCTGGTGCGCAGGTCACGGGCGGCGCCGCGGAAGAACGGCGCGCAGCTGTAGAAGACGATCGGGGTCGTCAGGAACATCGCCACCCAGCGCAGGATGGTGTGCAGTTCCGGGCTGAGGTCGATATTGAACTCCGGCCAGGTGGCCATGGTCGCCATCATCGCCTGGAACCACAGTAATCCGGCGACACCCAGTTGGCGCAGGGCTGTACGGTTCTCGTTGGCCAGTTGTTCGGCGGCGCGGTCGGCCTGGTACGGGTGTGCGGCGTAGCCGATCTGGCGCAGCTCGGCGAGCAGTTTTGACAGCGGGAGTTGGCGGTCGCTCCAGTGCACCTGCAGGCGGTGGTTCGACAGGTTCAGCCGTGCCTCGGCCACACCGGGCAGGTTGCGCAGGTGCTTTTCGATCAGCCAGCCACAGGCGGCGCAACTGATGCCTTCGATCAGCAGAGTGGTCTCTGCCTGTTCGCCGGTGTGGCGCACGAAGGGCTTCTGCACGTCGGGACGGTCGTACAGGGCCAGTTCATCGACCAGTTGCAGGGGCAGTGCATCAGGGTTGGCGCTGGCTTCGCTGCGGTGCTGGTAGTAGCTTTCCAGGTTGCCGGCGACGATGGCTTCGGCCACCGCCTGACAGCCCGGGCAGCAGAACTGGCGGGTTTCACCCAGTACCACGGCGGTGAATTGGCTGCCGCCAGGGACGGGCAGGGCGCAGTGGTAGCAGGGGGTGGGGCTGGTCATGGTGTCTATCGCAGGCAGTTCAGGACGGGCACGGCCGGCCCCCGCAGAGGGCGACCGTACCAGCGATGATGGCGAAACTCATTGTTCCAGGTGTTCAGCACCCTGAAGGGCTTCATCGCCCAGTACCAGGGTCTTGTCGTGGCCCACCTGTTCTTCCTCGAACAGGCGCCAGACATGCTCGTCCTGGCTGCCCAGCAACTCCACGAAACGCCGACCTTCTACCTTGTCATTGAGCTGGCCAAGGTAGCGGCCGGCTTCACTGGCACTGCGCACCAGCTCGATCTTGCGGTCTTTCTCGGGCTGGGTTGGCGAGATCAGGTTCAGTTCCAGGCGTTGTGGCTGGCTGTCGCCTTTCAGGCGCAGGTCCACTTCACCGGTGAGCTCGTCCAGGTGCACGGTGGCCTTGAGTTTGAGCGTCTGCGCCAGCAACTCGCGGTCGAGTGAGCGGTTGATGCCCTTGCCGGCCTCGTAGTAGTTGTCGTTGACCAGGTTGTCCGGGTTGTTTACCGCGATGCCGACCATGGTCAGGCTGAGGGTCACCGAGGTGGCCAGAATGCCAATGATGATCCAGGGCCAGAGGTGCTTGTACCAGGGGCTTGCGGCAGTTGCTGAACGCATTGGCAGACTCTCTTATCGAATTTGCGGGCCGATGAATCGGCTCTTGGCTTCAACCTGAACGCTGCTGTCATCGGCGTCGCGCAGGATGAAGGTGACTTCGTTGGTGGTCGACGGCAGTTGTTCCGGGGCCATCGACAATTGCACGGGCAGGCTGACGATATCGCCGGCAGCGACGCTGACTTCCCGCACGGCTTCAAGCTTGAGGCCTGGCAGGCCGGCGGCATCGAGCACATACACGTGATCGCGCTGGTCCTTGTTCATGACTTTCAGGCTGTAGACGTTCTCGATCCGGCCCTGGGCGTTTTCACGGTACAGGACGCGGTCTTTACTGACGTCGAAGCCGACCAGCGACCGCATGACGAAGGCGCTGGTGAGCAGGCCGATCATGGTCAGCAGCACGATGGCGTAGCCGATCAGGCGTGGGCGCACCATGTGGGTTTTCTGCCCCGACAGGTTGTGCTCGGTGGTGTAGCTGATCAGCCCGCGTGGGTAGTTCATCTTGTCCATGATGGTGTCGCAGGCATCGATACAGGCGGCACAGCCGATGCACTCGATCTGCAGGCCATCACGGATATCGATGCCGGTCGGGCACACCTGGACGCACATGGTGCAGTCGATGCAGTCACCCAGGCCCTTGGCCTTGTAGTCGATGTCTTTTTTGCGCGGGCCACGGGCTTCGCCACGGCGCGGGTCGTAGGAGACGATCAGGGTGTCCTTGTCGAACATGACACTCTGGAAGCGCGCGTAGGGGCACATGTAGATGCACACCTGCTCACGCAGCCAGCCGGCGTTGCCGTAGGTGGCCAGGGTGAAGAAGCCCACCCAGAAGTAGGCCCAGCCATCGGCCTGGCCGGTGAAGAACTCCACCACCAGGTCGCGGATCGGCGAGAAGTAGCCGACGAAGGTCATCCCGGTCACAAAGCCGATCAGCAACCACAGGCTGTGTTTGGCCAGTTTGCGCAGGAACTTGTTGCCGCTCATCGGTGCCTTGTCGAGCTTCATGCGCTGGTTGCGGTCGCCTTCGGTGACCTTTTCACACCACATGAAGACCCAGGTCCAGACGCTCTGTGGACAGGTATAGCCACACCAGACCCGCCCGGCGAACACCGTGATGAAGAACAGGCCGAAGGCGGCAACGATCAGCAGGCCCGAGAGCAGGATGAAATCCTGCGGCCAGATGGTGGCGCCAAAGATGTAGAACTTGCGCTCCGGCAGGTTCCACCAGACAGCCTGGTGACTGCCCCAGTTCAGCCAGACAGTGCCGAAATAGAGCACGAACAGTACGGCGCCACCCACCATCCGCAGGTTGCGGAACAGGCCGGTGAAGGCGCGGGTATAGATTTTGTCCCGAGAGGCATAGAGGTCGACGCTGTTGTCGGCTTTCTTGGCAGGCGGTGTGACGTCGTGTACCGGAATCTGGTTGCTCATCATTGAGTCCCACGGCAGTGGAAAGGTGCCGCGACCCATACATGCAGGCCGCAGTCGAAAGCTTGATGCTCTAGGGCGCATGATACGCCTGTACTGGCAGTACGGGGGAGGGGTGCGACTTTTGGCCGCGTTGGGTAATGCCTGGCAATAGTGTAATGGCGTGTGTCAATTGACGCAGGTCACGAAGCCAGTGATCGCGGAATCCGTCAGGGCCATGCGGGTGTAAAAAAGCCCCGGCAGCGCAGGCTGGCGGGGCTTTTTCCAGTCGATCGAATTACTTCGCTTCGGTCGCTTTGTCGCCTTGATGTGACAGGCTGTAGACGTAGGCCGCCAGCAGGTGAACCTTGTCGTTACCCTGCATTTCCTGCTGGGCAGGCATCTGGCCCTGACGACCATAACGAATGGTCTGCTGCAGCTGAGCGAAGCTCGAGCCGTAGATGAACGCCTGTGGGTGAGTCAGGTTCGGGGCGCCCATGGCTGGGGTACCTTTGCCTTCAGGTCCGTGGCAGGCCACGCAGTTGGTCGCGAAGAGTTTCTGGCCATTGGCCGGATCGGCTTTTGTGCCTTCTGGCAGGGTGCGGCCATCGAGGTTGGTCAGGACAAAGGCGGCCACGTCGGCCACGCCTTGTTCGCCAATCACTTCAGCCCAGGCAGGCATCACGCCATGACGACCGGCCATGATGGTGGTCTTGATGGTTTCCGGCTCGCCGCCCCAGCGCCAGTCGTTGTCGGTCAGGTTCGGGAAGCCGTAGGAGCCCTTGGCGTCAGAACCGTGGCACACCGAGCAGTTGGAGGCGAACAGGCGGCCACCCATCTTCAGTGCTTGCGGGTCTTTGGCGACTTCTTCAATCGGCATGGCAGCAAACTTGGCGAAAATCGGACCGAACTTGGCATCCGAACGCGCCATTTCCTTTTCCCACTCGTGAACGCCGGTCCAGCCAGGCTGGCCGTTGGCGAACTCGGTTTTCTTGTCGTTATCCAGGTACTGATAACCTGGCAACATGCCTTTCCAGTTACCCAGGCCCGGGTACAGCACCAGGTAGCCCAAGGCGAAGATGATGGTGCCGACGAACAGCATGAACCACCATTTCGGCAGTGGGTTGTCGTACTCCTCGATACCATCGAAGGAGTGGCCCACGGTTTCATCGGTGGCTTCGCTGCGCTGGCCCTTGCGGGTGGACAGCAGCAGCCAGGTCAGGGCGAAGATGGTGCCCAGACTCAAAACGGTGACGTACAGACTCCAGAAGGTAGTCATTCGTTGTTACTCCTAGAAGCTCTCGCTTGCGCTTGCTCGACGTGCTTGATGGCCTCGGGATCATCCGCGAAAGGCAGCAAGGTCGCTTCGTCGAACTCGGACTTGCGCCGAGAACTGAATACCCACAAGGCCAGGCCGATGAAGGCCACCATCACCACGACGGTGCCCAGGCCACGAATCATCCCGATATCCATCAAGGTCACCGTTTGCTTTTGATGATGGTACCCAGCCCTTGCAGGTAGGCAACCAGGGCGTCCATTTCAGTCTTGCCCTTGACCGCGTCGCGGGCACCGGCGATATCTTCGTCGGTGTACGGCACGCCCAGGGTGCGCAGGACTTCCATCTTCTTGGCGGTTTCCTTGCCGTCGAGCTTGTTCTCTACCAGCCATGGGTAGGAAGGCATCTTCGACTCAGGCACGACGTTGCGCGGGTTGTACAGGTGCGCACGGTGCCAGTCATCGGAGTAACGAGCGCCGACACGGGCCAGGTCCGGGCCGGTACGTTTGGAGCCCCACAGGAACGGGTGATCCCAGACGCTCTCACCGGCAACCGAGTAGTGGCCGTAGCGCTCGGTTTCAGCACGGAACGGGCGGATCATCTGCGAGTGGCAGCCGACACAGCCGTTGGCGATGTACACGTCACGGCCTTCCAGTTCAAGCGCGGTGCGTGGCTTCATGCCTTCGACCGGCTTGTTGGTGACGTCCTGGAAGAACAGCGGGACGATCTGGGTCAGGCCGCCGATACTGACGGCGATGACCATGAAGAAGGCCAGCAGGCCGATATTCTTCTCGACTACTTCGTGCTTCATCAGTGAGCTCCAACTACGATCTGAGCGGCGGCTTCAGCTTCTGCCGGCTTCGAGGCGCGCACGGTACGGTAGACGTTGTACGCCATCAGCAGCATGCCGGAGGCGAAGAACGCACCGCCCAGGGCACGAACGATAAAGCCAGGGTGGCTAGCTTGCAGCGCTTCGACGAAGGAGTAGGTGAGGGTGCCGTCGTCGTTGATTGCACGCCACATCAGACCTTGGGTGATGCCGTTGACCCACATCGAAGCGATGTACAGCACGGTACCGATGGTAGCCAGCCAGAAGTGGGCGTTGATCAGGCCGATGCTGTGCATCTGCTGACGACCGTAGACCTTCGGAATCAGGTGGTACAGGGCGCCGATGGAGATCATCGCTACCCAGCCCAGGGCACCGGCGTGTACGTGGCCGATGGTCCAGTCGGTGTAGTGCGACAGCGAGTTGACGGTCTTGATGGCCATCATCGGGCCTTCGAAGGTCGACATGCCGTAGAACGCCAGCGATACCACCAGGAAGCGCAGGATCGGGTCGGTGCGCAGTTTATGCCAGGCGCCCGAGAGGGTCATCATGCCGTTGATCATGCCGCCCCAGCTTGGTGCCAGCAGGATGATCGACATGGCCATGCCCAGCGACTGGGCCCAGTCTGGCAGTGCGGTGTAGTGCAGGTGGTGCGGACCGGCCCAGATGTACAGGGTGATCAGCGCCCAGAAGTGCACGATCGACAGGCGATAGGAGTAGATCGGACGCTCGGCCTGCTTGGGTACGAAGTAGTACATCATGCCCAGGAAGCCGGTGGTCAGGAAGAAGCCTACGGCGTTGTGGCCGTACCACCACTGGATCATCGCATCGGTGGCGCCGGAATAAGCCGAGTAGGACTTGAACAGGCTGACCGGCAACGACATGTGGTTGACGATGTGCAGCATCGCGGTAACCACGATGAAGGCACCGTAGAACCAGTTACCGACATAGATGTGCTTGGTCTTGCGCTTGACGATGGTGCCAAAGAACACAATGCCGTAGGTCACCCAGACAATGGCCAGCAGAATGGCGATTGGCCACTCCAGCTCTGCGTATTCCTTGGTCGTGGTGTAGCCCATCGGCAAGGTGATGAGTGCACCGACGATCACGGCTTGCCAACCCCAGAAGGTGAAGGCCGCGAGGCTGTCGGAGATCAGTCGCGTCTGGCAGGTACGCTGCACGACGTAATAGGAGGTGGCAAACAGTGCACAACCACCGAAGGCGAAAATCACCAGGTTGGTGTGCAGCGGGCGAAGGCGTCCAAAGGTCGTCCAGGGCAGGTCCAGGTTCAGCTGGGGCCATACCAATTGCGAGGCAATGAAGACACCAAGCCCCATGCCAAGGATCCCCCAGACCACCGTCATGATGGCGAACTGGCGGACTACCTTATAGTTATAAGCAGTCGGACTGATTGCTGTGCTCATTCTAAGGTTCCACGGTTTGGGTGTTTTTGTAGGGTAAAAATCGGCGCAAGTATGTATAAACCGTGTGGTTATTGCAACGCGATGGCATCCGCGCCGATCCTTGCCAGAGCGGGTGCTGCGGCCTTTTCAGGCCTTTCTGGCGCGCAAATTGTACACAGTTAGTTCTTGTTTATGTGTACGATTTTTCGGTTTTTATCGCCGGTCAATTGCGCTCACTTGCCGTTCGTCGAAACGGGCATCGGGCCGAGGATAGCTGACATGAGCCGCCCTATCAGCCTTTGCGCCGGATCGTTGACGGTGAGTGCCCCAGAAAAGTGCAGCCGGACCGCTCATTCCAGCCACTGTGGCAACAAGCTTAGTTCCGATTAGTCGGGGTGCAAGGCGGGGGTGTGCCTGGCTGCGACACTTGGTCGCAAGGCGGGGGAGGGAGGAGGGTGGAGCCGCCGCACCCCTGAAGGTGCGGCGTTTTTAGTCAAGCATCAGTTACACATTCATTTCACTTGGCAGAAACCTGTTCACCACCCTGAGACAGGCTGTACACATAGGCAGCCAGCAGGTGAACCTTGTCGTTGCCCTGCATTTCCTGTTGGGCAGGCATCTGGCCTTGGCGACCATAACGAATGGTCTGCTGCAGTTGAGCAAAGCTCGAACCGTAGATGAACGCCTGTGGGTGAGTCAGGTTCGGGGCGCCCATGGCTGGGGTACCTTTACCTTCAGGCCCGTGGCAGGCCACGCAGTTGGTCGCGAAGAGTTTCTGGCCATTGGCCGGATCGGCTTTTGTGCCTTCTGGCAGGGTGCGGCCATCGAGGTTGGTCAGGACAAAGGCGGCCACGTCGGCCACGCCTTGTTCGCCAATCACTTCAGCCCAGGCAGGCATCACGCCATGACGACCGGCCATGATGGTGGTCTTGATGGTTTCCGGCTCGCCGCCCCAACGCCAGTCGTTGTCGGTCAGGTTGGGGAAACCATAGGCGCCCTTGGCATCGGAACCGTGGCACACCGAGCAGTTGGAGGCGAACAGACGGCCACCCATTTTCAGTGCTTGAGGGTCCTTGGCCACTTCCTCGACCGGCATGGCGGCGAATTTGGCGAAGATCGGTCCGAACTTGGCGTCTGCCTTGTCCATCTCTTTCTGCCACTCGTTGACGCCCGTCCAGCCGTCTTTATAGCCAGGCAGTACACCTTTCCAATTGCCCAGGCCCGGGTAGAGGATCAGGTAGCCGACCGAGAACACCAGGGTGCCGACGAACAGCCAGAACCACCACTTGGGCAGCGGATTGTCGTACTCCTCGATGCCGTCGAAGCTGTGGCCCATGGTCTGGTCGGTGGAACCTTTGGTTTCACCCTTGCGAGTGGCCAGCAGCAGCCAGGTCAGGCCAACCAGGCTACCGATTGTCAGTACGCAGACATACGTACTCCAGAAGGTGGTCATTGCCGGGTACTCCTCAAGGCGGATTCATTGGCAGTAGGGGGCAGGCGGTCATCGGCGAATGGCAGCAGGCGTGCTTCGGCGAAATCACGGTCGCGGCGGGCGTTGAACACCCAGAAGGCCAGGCCGATGAACGCGATCATCACCAGCAGTGTGCCCAGGCCACGTAGCTGGCCGATATCCAGTGTGAAGTCCATGGGGCTTACCTCTTGTTCTTGATCGCGGTGCCAAGCACCTGCAGGTAGGCGACCAGGGCATCCATCTCGGTCTTGCCCTTGAGCGATTCGGCTGCACCGGCGATGTCGGCGTCGCTGTACGGCACGCCAAGGGTGCGCATGGTGCGCAGTTTGGCCTCGGTGTGCGTGCTGTCGACCTGGTTGGCCACCAGCCATGGGTAGGCAGGCATTTTCGACTCAGGCACGACGTTGCGCGGGTTGTACAGGTGCGCACGGTGCCAGTCATCGGAGTAACGAGCGCCGACACGGGCCAGGTCCGGGCCGGTACGTTTGGAGCCCCACAGGAACGGGTGATCCCAGACGCTCTCACCGGCAACCGAGTAGTGGCCGTAGCGCTCGGTTTCAGCACGGAACGGGCGGATCATCTGCGAGTGGCAACCGACGCAGCCTTCGCGGATGTAGATGTCGCGGCCTTCCAGTTGCAGCGCGGTGTAAGGCTTCATGCCCTCGACCGGCTTGTTGGTGACGTCCTGGAAGAACAGCGGGACGATCTGGGTCAGGCCACCGATGCTCACGGCGACCACCATCAACAGCACCAGCAGGAAGACGTTTTTCTCAATAGTTTCGTGTTTCATTTCGCTTTCCTCAGGCCAGCTGGGTGGCGGCGTCGGCTTCGGTCTTGGCCGGAGCGGCGGCAGTCACGGTGCGCCAGGTGTTCCACGCCATCAGCAGCATGCCGGTCAGGAAGATGGCACCGCCGACGAAGCGCACGATGAAGCCTGGGTGGCTGGCCACCAGGGTCTCGACGAAGGAGTAGGTCAGGGTGCCGTCGGCGTTGACTGCGCGCCACATCAGGCCTTGGGCGATACCGTTGACCCACATCGAGGCGATGTAGAGCACGGTGCCGATGGTAGCCAGCCAGAAGTGGGCGTTGATCAGGCCGATGCTGTGCATCTGCTCGCGACCGAAGACTTTCGGGATCATGTGGTACAGCGCGCCGATGGAGATCATCGCGACCCAACCCAGCGCACCGGCGTGTACGTGGCCGATGGTCCAGTCGGTGTAGTGCGACAGGGCGTTGACGGTCTTGATGGCCATCATCGGGCCTTCGAAGGTCGACATGCCGTAGAACGCCAGCGATACCACCAGGAAACGCAGGATCGGGTCGCTGCGCAATTTATGCCAGGCGCCCGAGAGGGTCATCATGCCGTTGATCATGCCACCCCAGCTTGGGGCCAGCAGGATCAGCGACATCACCATGCCCAGCGACTGAGCCCAGTCGGGCAGGGCGGTATAGTGCAGGTGGTGCGGGCCGGCCCAGATGTACAGGGTGATCAATGCCCAGAAGTGCACGATCGACAGGCGATAGGAGTACACCGGACGTTCGGCTTGCTTGGGCACGAAGTAGTACATCATGCCGAGGAAGCCCGCGGTCAGGAAGAAGCCTACGGCGTTGTGGCCGTACCACCACTGGACCATGGCGTCGGTTGCGCCGCCGTACAGTGAGTAGGACTTGGTCAGGCTGACCGGTATTTCCATGTTGTTGACGATGTGCAGGATGGCCACGGTAATGATGAACGCACCGAAGAACCAGTTGCCCACATAGATGTGCTTGGTGGTGCGCTTCATCAGCGTGCCGAAGAACACCACGGCGTAGGCGACCCAGACGACGGTGATCAGCAGGTCGATTGGCCATTCCAGCTCAGCGTATTCCTTGGAGCTGGTAAAGCCCAGCGGCAGGGATACGGCAGCCAGGACGATGACCAGTTGCCAGGCCCAGAAGGTGAATGCCGCCAGACGTGGCGAAAACAGCGTGGTCTGGCAGGTGCGTTGCACCGAGTAGTAGGAGCTGGCGAACAGTGCACAACCACCGAAGGCGAAGATCACCGCGTTGGTGTGCAGCGGGCGCAGGCGCCCGAAGCTGGTCCAGGGGAGGTCGAAATTGAGCGAAGGCCAGACGAGTTGCGCGGCAAGAAAAACGCCGAGTCCCATCCCGACTATCCCCCACACCACCGTCATAATGGCGAATTGGCGGACCACCTTGTAGTTGTAGGCGGTACTGCTGGTTGTGTTCATGTATGGGTTCCCATCCACGGTTATAGGCAGACTGATTAGCGAGGCAAGCATGAGTAATGGGCAAATGGCCGGTATTGACGGGGATCAATGGGCGCAACGGCTGGAAGCGCGTGGCTGGCGCTGGAATGCCCCGCAAAATCAGGGGGATAAACCCTGTCGCGACGTGTTGATTCTGGCCCACGGTGCAGGTGCACCCATGGACAGCGATTTCATGGAGGACATGGCGCAAAGGCTTGCAGCGCAAGGGTTGGGCGTGCTGCGTTTCGAGTTTCCCTACATGGCTCAGCGGCGCCTGGATGGCAGTAAAAGGCCACCCAATCCACAGGCGGTACTGCTTGAATGCTGGCGCGAGGTGTACTGTCAAGTGCGACCATCGGTCGCTGGGGTGTTGGCCATTGGCGGCAAGTCCATGGGCGGGCGCATGGCCAGCCTGTTGGCCGATGAACTGGGCGCGGATGCACTGGTCTGCCTGGGCTATCCGTTCTATGCAACGGGCAAGCCGGAAAAGCCGCGGGTGGCGCATCTGGCAGCGCTGAAGACGCCAACCATGATCATTCAGGGGGAACGCGACGCGTTGGGCAATCGCCAGACGGTGGAGGGGTACGCCTTGTCGTCAGCCATCGAGCTGTGCTGGCTGGATGCTGCCGACCATGATCTGAAGCCGCTCAAGGCATCAGGGTTCAGCCATGCCGATCATCTGCAGACGGCGGCAAACCGGATTGTGCACTTCATTGAAGACGTGAGTGCCGGGGTCAGGGCAACCCCGGCAGGCCTTGCTTAACCGCGGTATTCGCAGAGGTAGGCGGTGTCGACGGCAACTTTCAGCTGGAACTTGCTGTTGGCCGGTACATTGAACTGGCTGCCAGCGCTGAAGGTTTCCCAGTTCTCGCTGTCTGGCAGCTTGACGGTCAGGGCACCGGAGACCACATGCATGATTTCACGCTGGCTGGTACCGAACTCGTATTCGCCCGGAGCCATCACGCCGACCGTGGCCGGACCTTCGGCAGTACCGAATGCGATGGACTTGACAGTGCCATCAAAGTACTCGTTGACTTTAAACATGGGCGACTCCTGAAAAGGGGGGAAAAAGGCTGGCCAGTATGCCCAAGCGCCCGGTTGTCGTCATCCGCTTTCAAATGCCGCTGGCAGGGAGGGTCAACGGCAGCAGGCGAGCCGTGTTGCGGGCGTCTTCCAGGGCCCGATGCTGCTGCCCGCAGAACTGCAGGCCGGCCAGTTGCAACGCACCATTCAGGCCGAGAGGGCGTTGCAGGTGTCGGGCCTTGGCGAAGCGCTGCTTGAGGTTGATGTGGGGGACGTTGGCCAACAGGCTGTCGATCTCATGCTGCTGCCATTCCTGGAGCAACTGTTTACGATCGTAGTCACCCCAGCTCACCCAGCCCTGCAGGTGGGGTTGATGGTGACTGAGCCAGCGTTCGAACTGTGCCCAGACCTCGATAAACGATGCTGCAGTATCGACATTGCTCTGGCTGATATGGGTCAGCTCGCGGCAAAATGCAGTCAGCTGTGGTCGCCGCCGTGGTCGTATAAACCGCTGGAAGTGGTCAACCTCCCGGCCATCGCGGTTGACCAGGCTGGCACCGATTTCAATGATTTCCATTTCTGCGACTGGCCAGCCACCGTCATCAGTGGTGGCCTCCAGGTCGATTACCAGCCAATGCCCCATCGTCCGCTTCCCATCCAATATGCTGGCTAGAGCGTAGCCAATGCGCGGCATTTAGGATATCCCCTGTTTTGGCAGCAGTGACGTCCCTTGTGACCTACGCTGTGGTTGTGAAAACGTGGTAAAACACCTAGCTTAAAGGGCGCGTCCCGTCCGTCGAGAGTGTGTAGCCTTGAAGTCAGTGCCACTGCCGCAGCTGTTGTCCGCTCTGCTCTTGTTCGCCATGGCGTGGCTCGCTCCGTCGGCAAGTGCCTTTGAGGATGTCGAAGTCCGGATTGGTGCTGCGCATTTCCCTCCTTATACCGTGCGTCCCGAGCAGGGCGCGGACACAGGCTTGTTGCCGCAGTTGGTCGTGGCCCTCAACCAGTTGCAGCACCAGTACCGCTTTGTGTTGGTGCCCACCTCGATCCCGCGGCGCTTTCGCGATTTTCAGCATGGCCGCATTGACATGGCGATCTTCGAGAACCCTGAGTGGGGCTGGCAGCAGATCCCCCACACGAGCGTCGACCTGGGGCTCGAAGATGCCGAGGTGTTTGTCACTCACCGCCTGCCTGGCCGTGGGCAAACGTACTTTGCCGACCTTCAGGGCAAGCGTCTGGCACTGTTCAGCGGTTACCACTATGCCTTTGCCGAGTTCAACTCAACCCCGCGTTACCTGGCAGAAAATTTCAACGCCACCCTGACCTATTCCCACGACAGCAACCTGCTGATGGTTCAGCGCGATCGGGCGGATATCGCCTTGATCACCCGTTCGTACCTGTCCGATTACCAGGTGCGCAACCCTGGCAGCGCCGAGCAACTGCTGGCCTCTGAGCGGGTTGATCAGATCTACCATCACTTTGCCCTGCTGCGCCCGGGTGCACCGATTACCAGCGAAGCTTTTCAGCGGTTGCTGCAGCAGCTACGCGAAAATGGTGAACTGGAGCGTATTTTCACGCCGTACCAAATTCGCGTCGCCAAGACCCACTGACACCTTCGCAGGCACGCCTGCCAATGGCTGCTCAGTGCTCAGTCCGTACGGAAACGCCCCACCAATGTGTTCAACTCGCTGGATATCTGCGTCAGGGAGTGCGTGGTGATCTTGGAGACGCTGGACACTTCACTGATACGACCCGCATCGCTGTGAATGTCAGCGATGTGGCGATTGATGTCTTCGGCCACAGCATGCTGTTCTTCGGCAGCAGTGGCGATCTGGGTGTTCATGTCCTTGATCGTCGTCACCGCTTCATGCACGCCGGCAAATGCCTCTTCCACCTGAGCGGTGAACGCCACAGATTCGTTTGACTGAATCAGGCTGTGATGCATTTCCATGGCCACACTCTGGCTGCTGGTGACCAGTTTGCCGAGCAAGCCGTTGATCTGTTCGGTCGAGTCGGAGGTGCGTTTGGCCAGTGCGCGCACTTCGTCGGCCACCACCGCAAAACCGCGTCCCTGATCACCAGCGCGCGCGGCCTCAATGGCAGCATTGAGCGCCAACAGGTTGGTCTGCTCGGCAATGCCGCGGATGGTGTCGAGAATGGCGGTGATGCCTTGGGTATTGTGCTCCAGTTGGCTGATCGACTCCGCCGCCTGACGAATACGGTCACCCAGGTTGCTCACCTGGTTGACCATCAGGCCGATGACCTGCTGGCCTTTGTGCGCCTGATCCTGGCCGTGCTGAGCCGCTTGCGCGGCGCGATTGCAGTTGATCGCCACTTCATTGGCGGTGGCGACCATTTCATGGAAGGCAGTGGACACCATGTCCACCGCCATCGACTGGCGTTGTGCCGTATCGTCGAGCTGGTCGGCCTGGGCACCGATATCCGCTGCGCCTTGCTCGACCTGCAAGCTGGACGCGCGAATCTCCTTGATCAGGTTCTGGATACTGTCGACAAAGCCATTGAAGCCCTTGGCCATTTGCGCTGTTTCATCATTGCCCTTGATCTGCAGGCGGCGCGTCAAGTCGGCCTCGCCGCTGGCAATATCGTGCAAGCCTGCCGAGGTCTTGTTGATCGGTGCAATGACCACGTGGGACAGGGCTACACCGCACAGTCCGAAAATCGTCACCAGAACGCCGGCCAGCAGTGTGATCACCCACACCAGATGCCAGGCGCCAGCGCTTATTTCGCTGCTCTCGATCAGGGCGATGTAGGTCCAGCCCAGGGCTTTCGATTTATAGATACTGGCGTTGTAGTCTTTGCCCTCCAGTTGCACGTTATAAAAGCCTGCGGGTTGGCGGGCGAGGAAACTGTACCCATCACCCAGGCTCGCCAAGGCTTTGAAATTGTTTGTGGGGTGCATCGGGTCGGCCAGCACATTGCCGTCACTTTCCACTAACAACAGATAACCGTTGTTGCCAAAACGGATCTTGCCGGCCACTTCGGTCAACTGGTTCAGTGAGACGTCCAGCGAGATAACACCGGTGCCGCCATCGGCATCGATAAAGGTTTGTGCGGTGGACACAATAACGGCGTTATCCTCGGCAAACGTGTAGGCCTGAGTACGCACCGGCTTTCCATTGCCCGTAAGGGCGGCCTTGAACCAAGGGCGCTCGCGGGGATCGTAGCCCGCGCGGATATCCGACGCTGGCCATTGCAGATAATGCCCTTGGCTAGTTGCCGCATAGACATAGGCGTAACTGGGGTGCGACGTGCCCATCTGCTCGAACAGCTCATGGATCGCAGCACCCACTCCGCTGGCAGGCGCGTGCATTTTTGTCACCTGCGAGGTTTCGATATAACGAGGAAGGGTGTTGTCGGCAGACTTTAAAAGTCGGGTCTGACTCAATAGCGTGACATTGTCTGCGACGTTCTCAAGGAAAAAAGAAAATGCATTATCTACTTCATTAATCTGTTTAACGCTGCTCTGGTTAAACTGCTCGCGTTCCCTGTTCATCGCTTGCGTAGTAACAAACAGCGTAATCATCAACATGGGAATTAACGTCACACCGATAAACGCGGCTATCAGTTTGAAGCGAATAGTCATACAACCCTCTACTTTTTTTATTTGTGTCGTTCGGGGGAGTTGCCTGTTTCAGAAAACGTAGCGGTCATGGAAAAAGCGCCACGAGTGATGCCGCTGTTGTAGATATGGACTGTAGATAGGCGCTTGGCCAATCCACTGAGCAACGGCGCTCATGTAGTCCATCCCGTCCCTTCGCGTTATTCGAGATACGCAAAAAGCCACTCATCGAGTCAGGTGCGTTATCAGTCTGACACGCTTGAGCCAGATAAAAACAATGAGGGCGGATCTGACCAACTGCAGGTCGGGCGCGTACAAAAAAGGCTCGTGGGTATCTGCTGCAATGCTTCCTGAGAATCCACCCGTGCCGCGTTGCATCAGGGGATTCCATTCACTGTTCATGGCGTTGCGACGGGGTGTGTGCGGAAGGGGGAATTGGCCGTGTTCATCTTCCGTTCGCGTGCCAGGACAGGGACAAGCAATAGGCGAGGCCAGAAGGACAGAAGCAACTTTCCATTACCGAGGAGAGACAATAATGAAAAAAAGCATCGACCTTTCACGCCGTACGTTCATCAAGACCAGCAGTATCCTGGCGGGCACCGCCGCGCTTTCCAGCTTCCTCCCCATGAGAAGCTTTGCAGCTGCAGAAAAAGAACTGGTTATCCTGGCGTGGGCTGGGCACGCCGAGCCGGACATCGTCGCCGATTTCGAACGCCAGTACGGGGTCAAGGTCCGGGCCAAGTACTACACCGGCGGGGACAATATGCTCGGGTTGATTTCGCAGTCCCCGCCCGGCACCTTCGATTTGATCCTGTCCGACGCTGAATACGTACAGCAACTCAATGCCGCCGAATACATTGAACGGCTCGATCCCGCCGACTATCCCTTCGATGATTTCTACCCCGAGTTCCAGCACTTCCCCGGGCACTGGAAGGGTGATGAGCTCTATTCGGTCCTGATCCGCTTCGGCTTCCTTGGCATCGCCTACAACACCCTGCTTGTTCCCGAAACCAAGGTGCGCAGCTACAGCGCGTTCTGGGACGAAAGCCTCAAGGGCAAGGTCGGGCACTTCGACTGGCACTTGCCGAACTTGGGGCAGATCAGTCTGGCCAATGGCAATACACGCCCCTACGACATCGACGCCTCGCACTGGCAAAGCGTCAAGCAGAAGATGATGACCCTGCGTCCGCAGATCGGTGGATTCTTCGATTATGGCGGCACCTTCTCGTCGCTCAAGAACGGTCAGATCCATGCAATGTGCGGCATCGGCGACTGGATCACGGGTGTGTTGCAGCGCTCCGGCGCGCCACTGAAAACCGTGGTGCCAGAGGAGGGTGGGTTGCAATGGACAGAGTCCTATTGCATTGCCAAGAACGCCCACAGCCCGGAACTGGCGAAGAAGTTCATCCAATACATCACCTCGCCGGAAGGTCAGGTCAAGTCGGCGAAGATGGCCGCCTATCCCGCACTCATCCCCAACAAGCGCGGTTGGGAGCTGCTGAACAAGACCGATCCCGCCGAAGCCAAGCGCCAAGGCATGGTGCTCGGTCAGCACAACGTCATGGATGACATCCGTGCGGGTCGCATCAAGTACCGCGAGCTTCCGGTCCAGCAGAGCCTGGAGGACTGGAACGACTTCTGGTCCGAATACAAGGGTGCTTGACGAGGCGTGCGGAGGTGGTCGCAATGATGTCAAACAAGTTAAAGGTTTCCCCGCCTGTCGTTACCGACGGCAGCGCGGCGCAACTGCGTGGTGGCAGAAGAGGCTTGCGCTTGCCCTGGTACGGCTTCAGCTTTTCGATGCCGATCCTGATCTGGCAGTTGGTCTTCTTCGTTTTTCCGCTGGCGTTTCTGGTGGCGATCAGTTTCTGGGTCGTGCGCAACTTCCGGATGGTGCCGGCGTTCGAGTGGCTGAACTGGAACTACATGCTCAGTCGCGGGTTTTTCTGGGATGCCTATGCCCACACCCTGGCGATGGCTGCCGGGGCCGCAGTGCTGATCAGCGTGGTGGCGTTGCCCTGTGCTTACACCATCGCGTTCAAGTTTCGTGAGTCGGTAAAGCAGTTGATCGTGCTGTTGCTGATCACACCGTTCTTCACCAGCTACCTCGTGCGTACCTATTCATGGCAGGTGTTCCTCAGCGATAACGGCATTCTCAACGCCGCGCTGGGCCAGTTCGGGCTGGAACCGCTGGCAATGCTGAATACCGCGTTTGCGACCTATGTCGGTTACTTCACGTTGTGCCTGCCGCTGGTGGTGCTGTTGCAACTGTTCAGCCTGATGTACATCGATCGTTCGCTGATCGAGGCGGCGCACAACCTGGGTTGCGGGCGGATGCGCACGGTGTTTCTGGTGGTGGTGCCGTCGGCACGAATCGGTATCGTCGTCGCGGCGCTGTTCTGCTTCATCCTGACGTTCGGTGACTTTGTCAGCCCGCTCTATCTGGGGGGTGGCCAGCCGCCGACCTTGAGCACCCTGATCACCGACACCACCAAGTCCGGCCAGCAATGGCCACGCGCAGCGGTGATCGCAACGATGATGATCGTGACGTTGTTGATCACGGCTTTCGCGGCGGTTCGCTTCGCTTATCGGAGGCGCGCATGAACGAGCATCGCCTGATTAACCTGGTACTGCGCAGTTACGTGGTGTTGGTGTTTGTTTTCATCTTCACGCCGATTGCTGGCAGCGTCGTGTTTTCATTCAACATCGACCGTTTCCCGTCCTTGCCGCTGGGTGGTTTCAGCCTGCACTGGTACGAGACGATCGCCGCTGACCCCGCGGTGTGGCAGGCATTCAAGAACAGCCTGATGGTGGGTGTGGTGGTGTCCCTGGTGTCGACCGTGCTGGGCTTCACCGCGGCCTATACCGACTTCCGCTATCAGTTCTTTGGCAAGTCGATCTACATGGCGCTGGCGCTGCTGCCGCCGACCATTCCGGTGGTGATCATGGGGTTGGCGATGCTGGCTTTCCTGTCGCGGGTCGGGCTTTCCGGCGAGATCTACGCGGTGATGATCAGTCACGTGGTGATGTGTGCACCGTTTGCGATGGCGGTGATCCGGATGCGCCTTGCGCAGATGGACCCGAATATCGAGGCGGCAGCATGGAACCTCGGTGCCAACCAATGGAAGGCCATGCGCTTTGTGATCCTGCCGTTTACGGCGCCGAGCATCTTCGCTGCGCTGTTCGTGACCATGGCCGTTTCATTTGACGAGTTCGCTGTCGCGTGGTTCGTGTCCGGGCTCAATGAAACGGTTCCCGTGCGCATCCTGAACACCTTGCAGGGGCAGGTGAGCCCCACCATCAATGCGATCGGCACGATTGTCTTCATCACGACGATGACCTTGGTGATCCTCGCACAACTGTTGCTGATGCGGCGTCACAAGCCTGCAACGGCTTGATGCCACCCTGACAAACAACTGAACCCGAAGGATTTCAGCCATGACTCAACCGTTGGTGGTGTTTGATAACGTGGTCAAGCATTTCGGCAGTTACCATGCTGTCGAACGCATGAACCTTGAGATTTACAAGGGCGAATTTGTCGCGATCATGGGGTCGAGCGGCTGCGGCAAGACCACGACGCTACGCATGCTCGCCGGCCTCGACAAGCCGAGTGAAGGCGAGATACGCCTTAACGGCGAGCGGATCAACGACCTTTATTCCTGGGAGCGGGAGACACCGCTGGTTTGGCAGAACCTGGCACTGTTCCCGTTTCTCAATGTGGTCGAGAACGTCGAGTTCGGTCTGCGGATGCGCGGCATGGCCAAGGCCGAGCGGCGCAAGAAGTCGCTGCAATGGCTTGAGCGGCTGGGCTTGGAAGAGTTTGCGATGCGCGACATCAGCCTGCTCTCCGGCGGCCAGCGTCAACGTGTGGCGCTGGCCCGTTCGCTGGTCACCGAGCCATCGATCCTGTTGCTCGACGAGCCGCTGAGTGCGCTCGATGCTCATCTGAGTGTGCGTATGCAGGGCGTGTTGACCGGGCTGCAGAAGGACCTCGGCATCACCTTCGTCTACGTCACGCACAGTCAGTCCGAAGCCTTCGCCATGGCCGATCGTGTGGTGATCATGAGCCGGGGCAGGGTAGAGCAGATAGGCTCGCCGAAGGAGGTTTTCCTCGAGCCGCACAACCGTTTTGTCGCCGAGTTCATCGGCGGCAAGAATATCCTCTGCGGCACAGTCATAGGCTTTGACGATAGGGGGCTGGTTCGTGTCGGCTCCGAGCACGGCGAGTTCCTGGCGCGGCGGCCAGAGGGCAAATCGACCACACCCGGCGAGCGGGTCACTGTCTGCCTGAGCGCCGAGCATATCGACTTGACCGAGCACCCCCGCCAACGCAACCGACTGACCTGCACCGTGGTCGGCGAAGAGTTCATCGGCTCAATGGTAAATATCTACCTTGATGCCGGCGATGGGCTGGAACTGCAGGTGCAGAAACCGCATGCCGATTAC
Organism: Pseudomonas laurentiana; assembly: GCF_014648275.1. Taxonomy (GTDB): domain Bacteria; phylum Pseudomonadota; class Gammaproteobacteria; order Pseudomonadales; family Pseudomonadaceae; genus Aquipseudomonas; species Aquipseudomonas laurentiana. The sequence continues at coordinate 8,430 of NZ_BMQU01000009.1, read as the reverse complement.
AACCGACTCGGCTTGCGCAACGGGCAAAAAATCGTCGCCGAATGGGATGGCGCGTGTGCGCTGATCCTGCGTGGCGATTGAGCATCGTGGCGCGCACGGATTGCGTTTGCCGCAAGGCCTCAGAGCCATGATGGCCAACAGATAACTGCAAAAACAAGGCTACCGCTGTACCACGGCTGTAACTATAGTGGCGCACGATTTGGCGCTTGAAAAACATGAAGAAAATAAGACACTTACAGAGGGTGTGTGCATGAATAACAGCGTATCGATCGGCGAACTCACCTGGCAGGAGTACGCGCAGAAGGTGGCCGGTGGTTGCCCTATATTCCTGCCCGTCGGCGCGTTGGAGCAGCACGGTCATCACATGTGCATGGAGGTTGATGTCCTGCTACCGACAGCCGTGTGCAAGGCGGTGGCCTTCAATGTCGATGGACTGGTTTTGCCTGCGCTGGCGTATGGGTACAAATCTCAGCAGAAATCGGGAGGCGGTAACCACTTTCCCGGCACGACGAGCCTTGATGGCGCCACACTGACCCATACCGTTCAGGACATCATCAGAGAGCTGGCACGTCATGGTGCGCGCAAGCTGGTGCTGATGAATGGGCATTTCGAAAACTCGATGTTCATTGTCGAAGGCATTGACCTTGCCCTTCGCGAACTGCGCTACGGCGGCATCAACGATTTCAAAGTGGTGGTGCTTTCCTACTGGGACTTCATTAACGACCCCGCGGTGATTGAACAGCTTTATCCCGAAGGATTTCTCGGTTGGGATATCGAGCATGGTGGCGTCTTCGAGACGTCGCTGATGTTGGCCCTGCACCCAGACAAGGTCGACTTGAGTCGCGCAGTCGACCATCCACCGGCCACCTTCCCGCCGTATGACGTCTTTCCCATCATTCCAGAGCGCACCCCGGCATGTGGAACACTGTCATCGCCTAAAGGCTCCAGTCGCGAGAAAGGTGAACTGATTCTGAGCGTCTGTGTTTCCGGTATTAGCGCCGCAGTGCGGGAGGCGTTCGATTTAACCACCTAACGAGCACCCGTGAGAGCCGAAACAACAACCTGCAACTGATCCTTCACCCTCCTAAGTAGAATAAAAAGGGTAAATATCATGTCAAACAGCTCCACTTTGGCCCCAGGCCTCAAGCAGCGTCATGTCACCATGCTCTCCATTGCCGGTGCCATCGGTGCCGGCCTGTTTATCGGTTCAGGGCATGCCATTGCATCTGCCGGTCCTGCGGCGATCCTGGCTTACATCTTTTCCGGCACGCTGGTCGTCCTGGTCATGCGCATGCTGGGAGAAATGGCGGTAGCCTCACCCGATACCGGATCATTTTCGACCTATGCCGAGCGGGCGATGGGACGCAGCGCGGGCTTTACCATCGGCTGGCTGTACTGGTGGTTCTGGGTGTTGGTGATTCCTATCGAAGCCATTGCTGCCGCCGCTATTCTGCACGCCTGGTTCCCTGCCGTGCAGACGTGGGAGTTTGCAATCGCAGTCACGGGTCTGTTGACGCTAACCAACCTCTTCAGCGTGGCGCGTTACGGTGAGTTCGAGTTCTGGTTCGCCATGCTCAAAGTCATTGCCGTACTGGGCTTTATCGCGGTCGGTGGGCTTGCCCTGGCAGGCGCATTGCCGGGCAGGGAAGTGAGTGGCGTCATGGAACTGAGCAAGACGTTTGGTGGCTTCATGCCCAATGGCATGACGGCGGTCATCGGTGCGATGCTCACCACGGTCTTCAGTTTCATGGGCACGGAAATCGTCACGATTGCAGCGGCTGAGTCCCAGAACCCAGCCAAGCAGATCACCCGGGCGACAAACTCGGTCGTCTGGCGAATGGGGATTTTCTACATTGTCTCGGTATTCCTCATCATCTCCATTGTTCCCTGGAATGACCCCATGCTTCGGGAGGTGGGTTCCTATCAGCGAGCGCTTGAGCTGATGAACGTTCCGCAGGCGAAGATGATCGTCGATATCGTGGTACTGATAGCGGTGGCCAGTTGCCTCAACTCAGCCATCTATACGGCTTCGCGCATGGTCTACTCCCTGAGCAAGCGCGGTGATGGCCCTCAAGTGCTGCAGAAGACCTCGTCGTCGGGCGTGCCCTATGTGGCGGTACTGACGAGCACAGCCGTCGGCTTTCTGACTACAGCGCTCAATTACTTCGCGCCTGATGAAGTGTTCTCCTTCCTGCTTGCCAGTTCGGGCGCCGTTGCACTGCTGGTGTACCTCGTCATTGCGCTTTCCCAGCTCAAGCTTCGCAAGAAGCTGAATGAATCGGGACAGCACATTGCATTCAAGATGTGGTTTTACCCGTGGCTCAGCTATGTGGTCATTTTCTGCATCCTGAGCATCCTGATCGTTATGCTGATGCTGCCAGAGCATCGTATGGAAGTGATTGCTACCGGTGCGCTCACGCTGTGCATCGTCTGCATGGGTTCAATCTTCAATGCCAAGAAGCCTACCGTGCAAACCATTGAGGTCGCTTCAACGAAAAGCGTTTGACACCAGCCCCACCGGCGCCTTCTGGCGCCGACCTCTATGACGGCCTGCTCCTGGAGCAGGCCGGTTTTTTCTTCCCCGCTGTCAGTGCATCGGTTCCCCCTTCGAAAGGGCACGGCACCGCGCCAGGTGGGCGCCGAATGCAAACAATCGAGGGTCGAATTCAGACAATGTTGGCTGTGTTGGAGATCTGATAATCCACCCAGGCGCGCTTAACTCTTGCGCAGAGGTGGCAGGTTTTGATGACAAATACCGCTATGGCAATCGACGATAAACAGCACGGTCCGCATGAGCGCGTACTGGAGTCGGTGGGCTTTTTGCTGATAAACAACTTTTCCCTGATGGCCATGTCCTGCGCCGTTGAACCGCTGCGTCTGGCCAATCAGTTGTCAGGGCAGGAGCTCTATCGCTGGCACACCTTGACCCTGGATGGTCGCCCGGTATGGGCCAGCAACGGCCTGCAGATATCTCCCAATACGTCTGCCAGCAATGCGCCGGCGATGGATGCGCTGTTTGTGTGTGGTGGCAAAGGCATCGAGCGCAGTTGTACGGCTGAGCAGGCATCCTGGCTCAAGTCACAGGCCGAACAGGGGCTGCATCTGGGTGGCCTGTGCTCTGGAAGCTGGGCCTTGGCCGCTGCCGGTCTGCTCGATGGCTACGATTGCAGTGTCGACTGGCCCTACCTGATGGACATGCAGGAGGGCTTTCCAGGTGTGACCTTAAGTGCGCAATTATTCGTGATTGACCGCGACCGTTACACGGCCTCGGGAGGGACTGCGCCTCTGGACATGATGTTGCGCTTGATTGGCACGGGGCACGGGACTGAACTGGTGGCGCAGATCTGCGAGACCCTGGCCTTCGATCATCGACGTAACGAGCAGGGCCATCAGCGCTTGCCACTCCAGCACATACTGGGGCATGCGCAGCCGAAACTGCAGGAAGTCGTGGCACTGATGGAAAGCAACCTGCGCGAGCCTCTGAGCCTCGACGAACTGGCCAACTACCTGAGTGTTTCCAGGCGCCAGTTGGAGCGGTTGTTTCTCAAGTATCTGTACAGCACGCCCATGCGCTATTACCAGAAGTTGAGGCTTATACGGGCACGGCAACTGCTCAGGCAGACGGCACTGCCGGTGACGCAGGTCGCGACGGAGTGCGGTTTCATTTCAACCCAGCATTTCTCCAAGCGCTACCGTGAACACTATGGCGTACCGCCCAAAGATGAGCGCGCGCATCGGCGCCGCATGAGTTCCTCGCCGCTGCATTGACAGCACTGCTGACGCGACACCCGTCCGGCCCCGAGATTTCTCGGGGCCGTTTTTTTGGGGGGGCGTGGTGTCCTCTATTCGGATCTAACCAATTTCGGGTCGGGCACGTACAAAAGATGCCCCGGGGTATCTGCTGCAATGCTTCTCACGGACCCGGCCAAAAGCGGTGTACCGAATCGCTAACAATGACAAGGAACACAGACGATGCAAATGCCAAAAACAATCCAGATCCGCAACGGCGATAAAGTCCAATCGACCTTTTCCGCTCAGGAATATGCCGATCGCCAGGCCAAGCTGCGCGCCTACATGGCGGCCCAGGATATCGATGCGGCGGTGTTCACTTCCTACCACAACGTCAACTACTACAGCGATTTCATTTACTGCTCCTTCGGCCGCCCATATGCATTGGTCGTAACCCAGGACAAGGTGGTGTCGATCAGCGCCAACATCGACGGCGGCCAGCCATGGCGCCGTACCGTGGGTACCGACAACATCGTCTACACCGACTGGCAGCGCGACAACTTCTTCGTCGCCATCGAGCAGGCGCTTCCCAAAGCGGGCCGCATCGGTATCGAATTCGACCATCTGAACCTGCAGAACCACGCCAAGCTCGCTGCCCGTTATCCGCAGGCACAATTGGTCGACATCGCCGCGCCCTGCATGCGCATGCGTATGATCAAGTCAGCAGAAGAACACGTCATGATTCGTCATGGCGCACGCATCGCCGACATCGGCGGCGCGGCGGTCGTCGAGGCTTTGCGTGACCAGGTGCCGGAATACGAAGTGGCATTGCACGCCACCCAGGCGATGGTGCGCGAGATCGCCCGCAGCTTCCCAGAAGGTGAGCTGATGGACACCTGGACCTGGTTCCAGTCGGGCATCAACACCGATGGCGCCCACAACCCGGTGACCAGCCGCAAGGTCAACAAGGGTGACATTCTGAGCCTCAACTGCTTCCCGATGATCGCCGGTTACTACACCGCCCTTGAACGTACCCTGTTCCTCGATCATTGCTCCGACGAGCACCTGCGCTTGTGGAACGTCAACGTCCAGGTGCATGAGGCGGGCCTGAAACTGATCAAGCCCGGCATGCGTTGCAGCGACATCGCTCGCGAGCTGAACGAGATCTACCTCCAGCACGACCTGTTGCAGTACCGCACCTTCGGTTATGGCCACTCGTTCGGTACCCTCAGCCACTACTACGGCCGCGAGGCAGGTCTGGAGCTGCGTGAAGACATCGATACAGTGCTCGAGCCGGGCATGGTGGTGTCGATCGAACCGATGATCATGCTGCCCGAAGGCATGCCAGGTGCGGGTGGCTACCGTGAGCACGACATCCTGATCGTCAACGAGCACGGCTCGGAAAACATCACCAAGTTCCCTTACGGGCCAGAGAAAAACATCATCAAGAAGTAAACGTGATACGCCGCACAGGGATGTGCGGCTTTTTTTCCCTGGTCAATGTTGTCAGGGGAGAAGCGAGCCAGCCCTACATTTCGCCAGAAATAACAATAAAAAGGGTACTTGTCATGTCTACCACCTCCACACTGACGTCAACCCGGTTTCATTCCCGCGAGCAAGACGCTGAACGGCAAGCGCTGCGCAAGGCTGCACGTGCCAGTTTCATGGGTAACTTCGTCGAATGGTTCGATTACGCCGCCTACGGCTATCTGGCCACGGTCATCGCCGCCACTTTTTTCCCGCAAACCGATAAGGCCACTGGTTTGCTGGCAACCTTTGCCGTATTCGCCTTGTCCTTTATCGTTCGCCCCTTGGGTGGATTGGTGTGGGGACATTTCGGCGATAAGTATGGGCGTCGCAATGCGTTGTCCTTTTCCATCCTGATCATGTCCATTTCGACCTTCTGCATCGGCATTCTGCCCACCTATGGGCACATCGGCTTGTGGGCACCGGCGTTGCTATTGCTCATCCGACTGGTTCAGGGTTTTTCGGCTTCCGGTGAATACGCCGGTGCTTCGGCATTTCTTGCGGAGTACGCACCACACGGCAAGCGAGGGCTGTACACCAGCATCGTGCCGGCGAGTACCGCAGCAGGTTTACTGTTCGGCGCCGCCTTCGTTGCGGGGCTGCATGGATTGTTGAGCAGCGAAGACATGCAAAGCTGGGGCTGGCGCGTGCCGTTCTTGTTGGCGGCACCCTTTGGCCTGGTCGGTCGCTACATCCGCATGAGCCTGCAGGACACCCCCAAGTTTCTGGAAATGGAACAGCGTCTGGAGAGCAAGGAGTGTGCTACCGCAGCACCGATCCGCGAACTGCTGACCGTGCATCGTCGCAGCGTCATCATCGGTATCGGCGTCACCTGCCTCAACGCAGTAGCCTTCTACCTGTTACTCAGCTACATGCCGACCTACCTGTCGACGGAAATGGGGATGAGCGAGAGCGACTCCTTCATTGCCTCGACCGTGTCGCTTGCGACCTACATCGGTCTGATTTTCCTGATGGGCAAACTGTCCGACCTCTTGGGTCGAAAGACCATGTTGGTCATGGCATCGGTGTTGTTCCTGTTACTGACCTTCCCGTTGTTCAGCATGCTGGATCATCAGCCGCTGGTGGCCATTCTGATGATTCAGATCATCTTCGGCGCCATGCTTGCCATGAACGACGGCACCTTGCCGAGTTTTCTCGCAGAGATTTTCCCGACCCGGGTACGCTTCAGCGGCTTTGCCTTCAGTTTCAATATCGCCAACGCCTTGTTTGGCGGAACTGCGCCGTTTATCGCGACGTGGTTGATCCAGCTGACAGGCAACAAGATGGCGCCAGCCTGGTACTTGCTGGCGGCAGCCTTGGTCGCGCTGGTGGCGATGCTCTCGGTGCGTGAAACCGCGCATACAGCCCTGCGGGACTGATTGATTCGGCAGGCGTGCCTGCGATACAAACACCGCGAACGTACTGGCACCACACCGATACCCTCGCGGGCAAGCACGCTCCCACAAGATGAACTGCAGCCCTGTGGGAGCAGGCTTGCCTGCGATACAAACACCGCGAACTCACTGGCACTACACCGATTCCATCGCGGGCAAGCGCGCCCCCACAAGATGAACTGCAGCCCTGTGGGAGCAGGCTTGCCTGCGATACAAACACCGCGAACTCACTGGCACTACACCGATTCCATCGCGGGCAAGCGCGCCCCCACAAGATGAACTGCAGCCCTGTGGGAGCAGGCTTGCCTGCGATACAAACACCGCGAACTCACTGACACCACACCGATTCCATCGCGGGCAAGCACGCTCCGACAAGATGAATTGCAGCCCTTTAGGAGCAGGCTTGCCTGCATGCCACAGACGTTACTGCAACGCGCCTTGTTTGCGTTCGCCCATCGGTGACAGGCCAAAGAACCGGCTGTAGCACTTGGAGAAATGCGCAGGCGAGGCGAAACCGCAGGCCAGGGCGATGTCGCGCACCTGGGATTCACTGCGCAGCAGCAACTGACGCGCCCGCGACAGGCGCAATTCCAGGTAGTACTGGCTCGGGGTGCGTTGCAGGTACTTGCTGAACAAGCGCTCCAGTTGTCGTACCGACACATCGTTCAAGGAGGCCAGTTCATCCAGCCCCACTGGCTCCTCAAGATTGGCTTCCATGATGGCCACCACCTGGCTGAGTTTGGGTTGAGACGTGCCCAGTTTGCTGCGCAACGGTACCCGTTGCTGCTCCCGCGCTCCACGCACCCGATCACACAACAGCAGCTCGGCAGCCCGCGCGGCGATCTCTGCGCCGTTGGGCTCGCGGGCGACCAGTTGCAGGATCATGTCCATGGCAGCGACGCCGCCTGAGCAGGTGTAGCGGTCGCGGTCCAGTTCGAACAACTGATTGGAAATGATGATCCCCGGGAAACGATCCTTGAGTGCTTCGATGTCTTCCCAGTGAATGGTGCAGCGATAGCCCTTGAGCAGGTCGGCTCGGGCCAGCAGGTGGCTTCCGGTGCAGATCCCTCCCAATGGGATGTGTTGATGGGCCAGCTTGCGCAGCCAGTTGAGCAGTGGTCGGCTGCTGTGGTCGGACACGATGGGGTTGGCGCCTACGACGAAGAGAATGTCGAGGTCAGGTGCGTCTTCGATGGCATAGTCTGGCAGCACGCGCATGCCGTTACTGGCGGTCACGGGGTCGTGATTGGCGGCAATGATGACGGTCCGATACAAGGTTTGATGCGCGGCCATGTTGGCGATTCGCAGGGTCTCCACGGCCGAGGCGAAGCCGATGGTAGTGAAGTTCGGCAGCACCAGGAAACCGATGGTCTTAACCGGCTTCTGCGCCTTGGCCAAATGATCCGCGGCGGCTGTGCCCTTCAATGTCTGGGCCATGTTCTTTCCTCTTCTGCATCGGTAATGCGTTCTCCGGCATTAGCATCGAGACATCGCAGTACGGGTTGTTTTTCTTGTTGTTCCTGCCTGCTTCCAGGCGTTCGGATAGTACACCTTGTGCAGGCTTGGTGCCTGGCCCTTGGCGGGATTGCCGGGCATTTGGATGTCGATATCAGACAAACATGACGCTTGTCGTTTTTGCACAATCGGCTCAACAAAAAAAACAGCGACGGAAGGTCTCCGTCATGAGGAGAGAACATGTTCAGTAAAAACGATCAACTCCAGGGTTATGACGATGCACTGCTGGCGGCGATGAATGCCGAAGAGCAGCGTCAGGAAGATC
>NZ_BMQU01000008.1 GCF_014648275.1 Pseudomonas laurentiana | reverse complement strand
CAACCGTTCGATTCCTGTGAGGCGGGTATTTCACCAAATCTCGAAGCCTTTTTCAGAGTTTCCTTAGGGCTTGGGAAGTCCGCGTCCAAAAGCGAGTAAGCGAACAAACGTAGCATAACCTGCCCTATACCGCGGTGACGGTAGTGGTTGGCATTGCGCTGCCGCCGCCAGCTGAGTCGGGTAGGACAGACAGGCGCAGATGAGCAGTGGCAAACAGTCGCGCAGACCTCTTCGATCACGCTGGGCATCATTCTGGACTCGGTAATAAATTTGCTCTCTGGCCGAAGCTTGGACCTGCCAAGCCAAGGCGGCAGCATCACCCGCGCCGGCAACCAGTAGGTTGCCGGCGATCGACACACGATTCGGTAAACACGTTCAGTTCATGTATCTACCAAAACCGCGCCGCTGACTCGGCCGCTCATGGCGGTTGCTAGAGCAATTCCGGTGCGCGGAACAAACGTTCGTCGCCGAACAGAGCCAAGCTGCGGCGCTTGGCTGTCACGACTGATGCGCTTACGGTGACCACTTCTGGCTGGAAGCAGTCTCTCACGAAGGGCAGCTCTGGGTCGTTTTCTGCCGATGGTGAAAGGCCGCTTCCGACCGAGGCTTTGTGAAAACGCACGAATCGTTTTGCAGTCTGCGCTGCTACGTAAAATCTTCCAGCGCTTGGTTAGTCAGCAGACCTAAAATTTACGTTGGAGCGCGTTTTCGTTCCGGCTCTGCATACCGAACGTACTCTAAAACGCTTTCACACAGCCTGGATCCAAAGCATACCTCCGCGGCCAGTATCAGAATGAACCAATTAACTTGTCACCCGTCGGCTGGCTCCGAATGCAGGCAGTCTTGTTGTCCAGACCCAACCGCTCTACGATCAAGCCGCATCATGGGGGCAGCACTCCACACGGGTTGACCTGGATAGTCGTCTAAACGGACACAGGGGGCCGTCGAATCGCAGTTCACGAGGACAGCTTCATAGACGGGCACCCTCGAATGATCACGGATAACTAACATGTCGTTCTCGTTCTCGATCCCTACTGATTTGCCGACAGGCACTCTAAAGCTGACGGTAAACACTGGACAGATGCTATTTGTCCTTGGTGCGAATGGCACTGGAAAATCGACCCTAATGCAGTTGTTTGCATCGGCTAGCAGCGACAAGACGCGGCGCATCACTGCCCACCGCCAGACTTGGTTTCGATCTGGATCACCCGAGTTCACTGGCAGACAGCGCGCAGAATATGAGCAGGGTTTATTCCATTACGATCGGCAGGTTGACGCGCGTTGGAAGGATGACTACTCGGAGCAGCGCGCTCAGATGGCGATCTACGATTTAATCAATTCTGAGAACGTGCGCGCCCGCGAGATCACCCGGGCCGTTGACGCCAAAAAAGTAGACGAAGTCGACAAGCTTTCCGCCAAAGATGGTGCGTTCTTGACCTTGAACCGCCTACTGCGGCTCGCCAATCTCGACATAATCGTATCCGTCCAAGCAAACGACGAAATTATGGCATCCCGGAGCGGCAGCAAGCTCTACAGCATCGCCAGACTTTCCGACGGAGAGCGAAACGCGATCCTAATTGCCGCCAACGTGCTCACCGTGCCCGCAGGAACACTTCTCCTAATAGATGAGCCCGAGCGGCACCTACACCGTTCTATTGTATCCCCGCTTCTCTCGCTTCTGCTGAAGGAAAGACCAGACTGCGCTTTCATCGTATCCACGCATGAGCCATTACTTCCAGTGGACAACCCGGGTTCAAAGGTCTTGCTGACGCGCGCCTGTATATACGAGGGTGAAGGGGTGAAGTCTTACGATATCGATTTGCTGGAGAGCAGCACAGAGATTGATGATGACCTAAAACAAACCATCTTGGGCGAACGTCGTAAAATCGTGTTTGTCGAGGGCGCTGAGCATAGTCTTGATAAGCCGCTTTACAGCCTTCTGTTTCCGAATGCGTCGATTGTAGCGAAGGCCAGCTGCCGTGAGGTCGAGAATGCAGTCGTTGGTATCAAAGGAGCAACTGAACTTCACTGGGTGAAGCCGTTCGGTCTGGTAGACAACGATACTTCCGAACCTGAGCGGATCGCAGACTTAAAAAGCAAAGGTGTAATTGCGCTCAACGTTTATTCGGTTGAATCCATCTACTATCATCCCGAGGTGCAGAAGCTGGCAGGTGAGAAGCTTGCTACGGTAGTAGGCGGCGATTTGACGGAAAAACTCGCTAAAGCAAATATCGATGCCATCAAGGCGATTCGTGATAGCGCCAAGCATCTTAGTGCTCGGATCGCGGAGAAATCGGCGCGCGCCGAAGTCTTCTCACTTCTTCCCAAGAAGGGTGAGGTAGCAGCGGGAGGTAAACGTATCGCTGAAATCGACTTCGGCAAGTGTGCTCAAGATGAGGCAGAACGGATTGAGTCATTGATCAATACATCCGATTTTGTCGGTGTTTTGCAAAGGTATCCAATTCGAGAGTCCTCCGCGCTCGATGCTATTGCTAAAGCGCTAAACTTCACGAATCGTACCCAGTATGAGGCAGCTGTTCGTAACCTCTTGGTGCGCGATTTGGAAGCGGTAAATCGTGTCCGAACCTTGCTTGGGGTTTTTCCAGCCGATCTTATCGCATAGCCGTCTGCGGCGGTCAGCGAGTCTAAATTCATCCGTGACCCTGCCTTTGTAGCTTCGCTGCTCTGGCAGGGTCACGGGTGAGCGTAAGCGTCCTTTCGATGTCCGCTACTGGCCGAAAGCAGTCCACCACGAAGGGCTTCTACCCCAAATAGAACATCAAAAAATCTACTACCGACAGCAGAAAAAAGTCCCCCATACCCCGCAAATCGAATCGCCATTCACTCCATCCCCCGAATCACCAAGCCTCTCTTGTCCGATCTACACCACCACGCTACCCTGCCCCACATCGCTGCATGTCAGCGATCCAAGCTTGGCGGCTTGAGAAAAATAGGCGTAACCCACTATCCGGTTGCGGGCGCTGTGATGTGTCCGTGATACCGCATTACATGGAAAGCCTCTCATGCCCAACTTCAAAAACCTGAAAACCACCGGCACCACCACCTTCGGCCGCTACGGCCAGGATGACCACCTCTTCCGCGTCAATCCGGATATCCCCATTTCCCTCGCCCTTGAATACGCCTCGAACCTGCTGAAGTGCGCCAACACGCTGGCGCTGGATATCGCCATGGGCGAGGGTTCTGCGCAGGCGGCGTGGTCGGCGTGGTATTTGGGGGAGATGGCGAAGGCGCTGACGGACGATGTAAGCCAGGCGCTGGCGGAGCATGGGGTGGAGTGAGGCGGGCTTCGGGCAGGCGTTGCCGAGGGGTGGTAATTGGCCTGCCCGGGCGCTGTAAAGTGGTCGGTTTGGCAGCCGTTGAAGGCTCTACCCTGCACGTCTTCCCGGTTCAACCTTGATGTGTAGCAGGTGAGTGCAATGGCTAATGAGCAAACCGCAGTAAGCGTACGTGCAGTGCAAAGCAGCGACTATGAACAGTGGTTGCCGCTATGGCTGGCCTATCAGGATTTCTATGAGGTGGCGTTGAGCGAAGAAACCACGCGCACGGCCTTCCAGCGCATGCTCGACCCGAACGAGCCGGTGTATTCGGCCGTTGCGGTGCAGGGTGATGAGCTGGTCGGTTTTGTGAACGCGGTGTTGCACCGTTCAACCTGGTCGGTGGATAACTTCTGCTACCTCGAAGACTTGTACGTGGCCCCGACGATTCGGGGTGGCGGTACCGGTAAGCTGTTGATCGAGTGGGTGCAGCACTTTGCCCGGCAACAGCAGTGTGCGCGGTTGTATTGGCACACTCACAACACCAACAAGCGGGCGCAGAAGTTGTACAACTGGGTAGCCGAGAACTCCGGCTTTATTGAGTACCGCATGGCGCTGTAACGCTTAGGGCCAACACGGCACGGCGGTGTTCGTCATGGACATCGCCGTGCGCTCGCACCAAGATGGCCAGCTCATCAAGGAATAGCGTTGCGCGGTTGACGGACCACATGACCCACAATTTCGAGCTGGATACGCTCAAGATCCGCATTGCCGACCCAAAGTTGGCGCCCCTGGAACTGCGTGTACGCGTGCAGCGTGCACTGCGCCAGTTGATTCTGGACGGTGTGCTGGCACCCGGTTCGCGCTTGCCGGCCACGCGCACGCTCGCACAGTCGTTGGGTGTCTCGCGTGATACGGTCGAGATGGCCTACGTTCAGTTGCAGTTGGACGGCTATATCCTTCGCCGTGAAGGCTCTGGCAGTTTTGTCTCCGAGAAGATCGGGCCCAGTTTGCGCGGCACCCGCACGCGCAAGGCGAACCTTGCCGGGTTGCCGCCCCGTGCGGAGGGCGCAGTGGCGCTCAGTGCGCGCGGGGCAGACATTCTGGCCAGCGGCGGCGTCGCCGATCAGCAGGAGGTCAAGGCATTCGCGACCGGGCTGCCGGAAACCCGTACCTTCCCGATGAACATCTGGGAGCGCCTGCAGCGCCAGGCCTTGAAGGACTATCGCCCCAGCGCCTTGTTGCATGGCGACCCACAAGGGGCCGAGCCGCTGCGCCAGGCCATCGCCCGTTACTTGAATCTGGAACGCGGGGCCAAGGTGACGGCAGACCAGGTGCTGGTGTTGAGCAGCACCCGGCAAGCCCTGTTCTTGTGTGCGCAGGTGTTGGTCGATGCCGGTAAACCCATCCTCATGGAAGACCCCGGCTACTTCGGCGCACGCAAGGCCTTTGAGTTGGCACAGTTGAAGATTGTGCCGGTGCCGGTGGATGAAAAAGGCCTGCGCACTGACAAGCTGTACGCCGACACCAGCGGCGCCAGCACCCTGTATGTGACGCCGTCGCACCAGTACCCCACCGGCGCCACGCTGGCACTGGAGCGGCGTCTGGAACTGACGACCTGGGCGGCCGAGCGCCAAGGCTGGATCATCGAAGATGATTACGACAGCCAGTTCCATTACGAGGGCTTGCCGACGGCCTGCGTGCAGGGTGTGGATAAGTACAATCGGACGATCTACCTGGGCACGTTCAGCAAGTCACTGTTCCCCGGTTTGCGCATGGGCTACATGGTGCTGCCGCAGGAACTGGTGAAACCCATGAGCTACGCCCGCAGCATCCTCGACGGCCATACCCCGCAACTGGCGCAGTTGACCTTGGCGCGCTTTATCGAGGACGGGCACTTTGGCGCGCACATTCGCGCCATGCGCAAGATCTATGCGGTACGCCGTGAAGCAATGGCCCATGCGGTGGAGCGCCACCTCTCGCCGATCGTCACGGCGCGCCTGCCACCGGGCGGCTTGAACATGCCGTGTGTGCTGGCCGAGGGGTGGTCGGAACCGGAGACCATTCGGCAAGCGGCCAGGGCCGGCATTTTGTTGCCCGGGCTGAGCCGGCTGTATGCCACGCCGCCAGCGGTCGGCGGCTGGCTGCTGGGGTTTGCCGCGCTGACCCCGCATGAAATCGAGACGGCGATACAACGGTTGGTCAAGGCCATCACCTAGCCGTTTACCGCCCTGCCGCAGGCCTGATGTGGTCTGGTTGCCGTGGGCTAACTGGACTGATCGGGCCCACCAGCCAGGCGCTACGCTCCTCCCCTCACTCGGCGGGGAGTGCGACACGTACCTCCCTGCTGTTGTCAGCCCATCAGGAAGGAACCCCCGCGTGATTCGATCAACAACCGGCCTGCGCGCAAGCGACCTTGTATCCCCCAGCATTGCGGCACTGATTTCAGTCATCGTGAACTATGGCGGCACGTTCGTGCTGGTGTTTCAGGCGGCGCAACTGGCCCAGCTCAGCGCGGCGCAAACGGCGTCCTGGGTGTGGTCGGTGAGTATCGGTGTCGGCGTGACCGGCGCCTGGCTGAGCTACCGCTACCGCGAACCGATCATTACCGCCTGGTCTACACCGGGTGTGGCCTTTCTGGCGACGGTGATGCCGTTCACGCCGTATGGCGAGGTGATCGGCGCCTACATGCTGTCGGCAATCGGCTTTATCGTGCTGGGCGTGTCCGGGGCGTTTGAACGACTGGTTCGCTGGATTCCGAGCGGCATTGCCGCAGGCCTGCTTGCGGGTATCCTGCTGCAATTTGGCGTGAATGCGTTTGGCGGCGCCAGCGCCGACCCGCTGTTGGTGATTGTGCTGGTGCTGGCCTACGCCGTGCTGCGCCGCTTCACCTCTCGCTTTGCCGTGGTCGGCATTCTGCTGATCGGCCTGGCCCTGCTCATCGCTCAGGACAGGATCGACGTGCAGCAACTGCAGTTGAGCCTGGCCGCACCGGTGTTTGAGTTGCCGCAGTTCTCGTTGGGCTCGCTGCTGGGGGTGGCGCTGCCGCTGTTCGTCATTACCCTGACCGGGCAGTACATGCCGGGCATGCTGGTGCTGCGCAATGACGGTTTCAAGACCAGCGCCAACCCGATCCTTACCGTCACGGGCCTGGGCTCGCTTCTGATGGCGCCGTTCGGTGCCCACGCGTTCAATGTGGCAGCGATCACGGCGGCCATCTGCACGGGCAAGGATGCCCATGAGGACTCGTCCAAGCGCTACATCGCCGGGCTGGTGTGCGGCGCGCTGTATGTCATGGTCGGTGTCTTCGGCGTCACCTTGGCAACGTTGTTCATGGTGTTGCCGCGAACCTTCGTCACCACGCTGGCGGGCTTGGCCTTGCTAGGTGCGATTGGCGGCAGCCTGGCCAATGCCATGGTGGATGCCCGCACCCGCGAGACGGCCCTCATCACCTTCTTGGCCACGGCAGCCAATGTCACCTTGCTGGGTGTCGGTGGCGCGTTCTGGGGGCTGGTTGCGGGCCTGGTGGTTCATCTGCTGATCCATGGTGGGCGCAAGCCGGTGGCAGGCCTGCGCGCGCAGTAGTGGCCGGACAATCTGTGTTTTTTGCCCGGGCTGGGCACTACTTGGCGTGGCCTTGACTTGCGTCAATGGTCGCGCCTTACATACCCCCACGGGTATCACGTAGCATTGCGCCATGAGTGTTCTGAGCCCCGGAACACTCGCCAAACTCCTCAGCAGACGTTGCTGGATGGCGCCAGGTTTACCCCATGACCGTCGTCGCAATGCCCGCCTGATCGACCTCGGAGTCACAGCGTGCCCAACGATGCCCCCAAGTCCCCATGGCGAATCCCGCTGGTACGGGAAATCGGCATCATCCTCGTGGTCAAGCTGGTCATCCTCTTCAGCATAAAAGCCATCTGGTTCAGTGAACCAACGGTGCCGGTAAACGGCAGTGCGCGCTTCGACGCCCACCTATTCGGCACGCCACCCCCTTCGCAACTCACCGAGGAGAAACCGAGATGATCTCGGAATCCGTAGTCGATCTGTCGCGCCTGCAATTTGCAGTCACCGCGATGTACCACTTTTTGTTTGTGCCCTTGACCCTGGGGCTGGCGTTTCTGCTGGCCATCATGGAGTCGGTCTATGTGATGACCGGCAAGCAGGTGTACAAGGACATGGTCAAGTTCTGGGGCAAGTTGTTCGGGATCAACTTTGCCCTGGGGGTAACCACCGGGCTGACGATGGAGTTCCAGTTCGGCACCAACTGGGCCTACTACAGCCACTACGTGGGCGACATCTTTGGTGCGCCGCTGGCCATTGAAGGGATGATGGCGTTCTTTCTTGAGTCGACTTTCATCGGCCTGTTCTTCTTTGGCTGGGACCGCCTGAGCCGCGTGCAGCACTTGGCGGTGACCTGGCTGGTGGCGATTGGCTCGAACATGTCGGCGCTGTGGATCCTGATCGCCAACGGCTGGATGCAGAACCCGGTGGGTGCCGAGTTCAACTTTGAAACCATGCGCATGGAGCTGACCAATTTCGGCGCGCTGCTGTTCAACCCGGTCGCGCAGGTGAAGTTCGTTCACACCGTCTCTGCCGGTTACGTGACGGGTGCCGTGTTTGTGCTGGCGATCTCCAGCTACTACCTGCTGAAGAAACGCGACCTGGCGTTTGCCCGTCGTTCGTTTGCGATTGCCGCGGTGTTCGGCCTGGCCTCGACCATTTCGGTGATCCTGCTGGGTGATGAATCCGGCTACGAGATTGGTGACGTACAAACGACCAAGCTGGCGGCGATTGAAGCCGAATGGGAAACCGAACCGGCGCCCGCCGCGTTCACCCTGTTTGGTCTGCCGAACCAGGAGCAGCAACGTACCGACTATGCGGTGAAGATCCCGTATGTGATGGGCATCATCGCAACGCGCTCGGTGGACAAGCAGGTCATGGGTATCAAGGACCTGATCGCTCACCATGAAGTGCGCATTCGTAACGGCATGATCGCCTATGGCCTGCTGGAGAAGCTGCGTCATGGCGACAAGAGCGAGGCCAACATCGCCGCGTTCAATGAGGTGAAAAAAGACCTCGGCTACGGCCTGCTGCTGAAGAAGTACACCCCGAGCGTGGTCGACGCCAGCGAAGCGCACATCAAGCAAGCCTCGCTGGACACCATTCCGGACGTCTTCACCATGTTCTGGAGCTTCCGCGCCATGGTGGCCTCCGGTTTCCTGATGCTGGTGCTGTTCGTGCTGGCTGCCTGGGCGTCGATCAAGCGTAATGCCGAGAACAAGCCTTGGTTGCTCAGGTTCGCGGTGTGCAGCCTGCCACTGCCATGGATTGCCGCCCAGACCGGTTGGGTGGTCGCCGAGCACGGTCGTCAGCCGTGGTCGATTGCCGAAGTGCTGCCGGTTCACCTTTCGACCTCGTCGCTGTCGGCGGGTGATGTGATGGGTTCGCTGTTGGCACTGATCGCCTTCTACAGCCTGCTGCTGGTGATCGAGATGTACCTGATGATCAAGTTTGCCCGCCTTGGCCCGTCCAGCCTGCACACCGGGCGCTATCACTTCGAGCGTGACGCTGTCGCGCACACCGTCAAGGCTTGAGGAGCAGATCATGTTTGATTACGAAACACTGAAGCTGGTGTGGTGGGTGTTGATCGGCGTGCTGCTGATCGGCTTCGCCCTGACCGACGGTTTTGACATGGGGGCCATGGCGCTCATGCCGTTCGTGGGTAAAACCGATAATGAACGGCGAGTGGCGATCAATACCATTGCCCCGCACTGGGATGGCAATCAGGTGTGGTTCATCACTGCGGGCGGCGCGCTGTTCGCGGCGTGGCCGATGGTCTATGCCGTGGCGTTTTCCGGGTTGTACTGGGCCATGCTGCTGGTGCTGTTTGCCCTGTTCTGCCGGCCGGTGGGTTTTGACTACCGCAGCAAGCTGGAAAACCAGAAGTGGCGCAACGCCTGGGACTGGGCCCTGTTCACCGGCGGTGCCGTACCGGCCCTGCTGTTTGGCGTAGCCTTTGGCAACCTGTTTTTGGGCCTGCCGTTCCGCCTTGACGAGCTGATGCGCTCCAGCTACGAAGGCTCGTTCTTCGGTTTGCTGCACCCGTTCGCCCTGCTCGCCGGCGTGGTGAGTTTGAGCATGCTGAGCATGCACGGCGGGGCCTGGCTGATGCTGCGTACCGATGCCGATCTGCATGCACGCTCCCGTGTGGCGACCCGCTTGTGCGCACTGGTGTACTTGACGGCCTTTGCCGGTGCGGGCGCCTGGCTGGTGGCCTCGATCCCTGGGCTGACCCTGGCCGACGGGATCAATACCGGTGGCGCAATCAACCCGCTGAGCAAACAGGTCGCGGTGGGCAACGCTGGCTGGCTGGCCAACTACAGCCACTACCCACTGACCGTCATCGCACCCGTGCTGGGTTTTGTCGGCGCATTGCTGGCCCTGCTCGGTGCCCAACTGAACCGTGCGGGCGTGGCCTTCCTCGGCAGCAGCCTGGCGATTGTCGGCACGATCTGTACCGCGGGCTTTGCGCTGTTCCCGTTCGTGTTTCCATCGAGCCTCGATGCCGCCTCAAGCCTGACAGTATGGGACGCGGTCTCCAGCCAGAAGACCCTCGGCATCCTGCTGATCGTGGCATGCATTTTCGTGCCGCTGATCCTGGGTTACACGCTGTGGTGCTACACCCGCATGTGGGGACGCCTGACCAACAAGACCATCGAAGCCAACCCTCACGGGCTGTATTGATCTGAGCCTGATCGGTGCAGGCTTGCCTTGCGCCGATCAGCACACCCGCCGCCCAACGCGGCAAGGAGAACATCATGTGGTATTTCACCTGGATACTCGGCGTACTGTTGGCCTGCAGCTTCGGCATCATCAACGCCCTGTGGCTGGAAACCCACCAGAACCTTGATGAAGAGGTGAGGGGTGACCAGTAAGCCCCGTCCATGGCTGCAGCGCGGTTACACCCGCGCTGTGTCGCTACTGCTGGCGACGCCCCTGTCATTGATCTTCCTGATCCACCCGGCGGTGATGCTGGACGCCGATGGCCACTACAGTCATCGGCTGATCATGCTGAGCATGCTGGGTATTTCCAGCGGCTTCATTCATGGAGTGGGCTTTGACCCGCAAAGCCGGTTGTGGCGCAGTGTCTTCCATCCTTTGCTGGGATGGCTGCTGATGGGGCTGGGCTATGCCATCCTCTGGCAAGCCCGCGTTCAAGGCATGGCTTAGGTGTACTTGGTAAAGATGGCGCGAACCTGGGCGAGTTTTTCCTGATTGCTCTGTTCAGGGCTCAGGATCGCGTCCTCCACCAGGCACACCAACATTTCCTGATAGGCCTTGTCGAGGGCCTTGCGTGCCGCACTGAACTGCTGGGCAACGGCCTCACACTCATCACCACGGGTGATCATTGCCTGAATACCGCGAACCTGCCCCTCGACACGGGCCAGCCGCTTGAGGATGGCATCCCTGCTCTTTGATTCTTCTTGTTTTATCATGTCTGAACTCTGCAATACGCCATAAGGTCGATACGCTGCTCTCCCTGAGCAACCCTTCAGGTTTTCTCCTGCGAAAAACACTATGGGTGGTGAGGCACGTTTCCAGCCTGCCACTGTGCACAGGCGACTTTACCGTAACCAGCAAACGAAACCCGGTCTCAGGTCAACGGTTCGGTATCTGCCCTTCGCCGCTGCGGCGCATCTGACGCAGTTGCTGCTTTAAACGCCGCACTGGCGGCGCATAGAGAAAGCCAAACGACACGCTGTTTTGCCGGCCTTTTACCGCGTGGTGCATCAGGTGGGCATGGTACAGCCGCTTCAGGTACGGATGCCGTGGCCGCGGCCGCACGGGCCAGTGGCGATGCACGATGCCGTCATGAATGACGATGTAGATCACGCCAAACGCTGCCACGCCGGCACCGATCCACTGCAGCGGGTCGTGGCCGGCATTGCCCTCTGCGATCAGGCCGACGGCCACCAGTGCGAGGGCCAGCAGGTAAACGTCGTTGGTTTCCAGGGCACCCAAGTGTTTTTCATGGTGGGACCGGTGCAAAAACCAGCCCCAACCATGCATGACGTACTTGTGCGCCAGGTAGCCGACACCTTCCATGGCCGTCAGGGTGCAAAGGAATATCGCGAGGTGGGCAATCATAGGAAACAGGTGGCTCGAAAAACGTCGGCGTCAGGGTATGTGAACACTGGCCGACGGTCTAGGCTCACGGTTTAGATAGCATTTCCCGATGCTTGCGCAACTGCTCGATCATCTGTTCCATGTGCGCGATGGCTTTGTCGACCTTTTCGACCGAATCCAGGTTCATCATGGGGCCCTGGTTCATCATCGAACCTTGATTCATGCCCCCCATCATCTTGCCTCCCCCCATGCAACCGCCCATTTCGGACATGCCGCTACCCATGGCCTGCTGGTGAGCCTTCATTATTGCCTGACGCTCTTCCGGGGTTTTGCTGGCCATCCAGCGTTCGTGCATTTCACGCATTTCCGTCATGTGCTGCTGCCACTGTTGGTCGGTGTCAGGTGGCGTCTGTGCGCCAACGCCACAACTGACCAGTAACAATGCCAAACCAACAACGGGAAGTGATCGGCTCATTTTCAAACACCTTACGGGTGGAGGTCGTTGTTTCACTCTAGGCCAACACGCCAACATGCGCTTGATTTGCATCAGGGGCATATACACTTCGACGACGCAGCAAAAAAGCCATCGCACCCACCGCTATATAGATATTAATATAACGGTACACCCCACACTGCCAAGGAAGCACTGCATGAACGCACTAGCCAAGGAAGCCGTAGGCGAGGTCTACGACATCGACTCCATGAAGTACGCACAAGCCATGACCTGGCGTGCAGTCGACCGGCTATCGACCCTGATTCGTCCCGGCATGCGCGAGTCCGAAGCTATTGCACTGGGCAAACAGGTACTCGCCGAGCTGGAGATGCAACGTATCTGGCACCCGCTGTTGGTGCGCTTCGGCAGCAACACCCTGAAGATGTTCAAGGAGCGCTCCGAAGGCGATCCACTGCTCGGTGAAGACGATATTTTCTTCATCGACATGGGCGCAGTGTGGTGCGGGCACGAGGGCGATGCCGGGGCGACCTTCACCACCGGTACCGATAAGGAAATGGCGGCCTGCGCCGCTGCCGCCAAAACGCTGTTCGACACGGTCCAGCAGCGTTGGGCCAATGAACGCGTCGCGGGGCAAGCACTCTACCGCTACGCCGAGGAGCAAGCCGAGGCCATGGGCTGGCGCTTGAACCTGAATATCAAGGGCCATCGCGTCAGCGATTTCCCCCACGCGATCTACCGGGGCGGTGATCTGGGGGATTTCGAACGCTGCCCGAATGCCGGTCTGTGGATCCTTGAGATCCAGATTGCGCACCCTGGCAAGCCCTATGGGGCATTTTATGAGGACCTGCTGGCCTGACACGCAGAACACCGGTATGAGCGAGAGAACCTACCCTTATAAAGCCTGGCTGCTGACACGCAGCTTTCAGCCCCTGGAGATCGAGTTGGTCGCCAGGGGCTACATCGGCAGTGCGTACGATTGCACCGAATCCGGTCGCAATTACCACATTGACGACTTGTACCCCTCCAAAGAGGCCGTCATCGCGTACGGTGAAAGACGGCTGATCGATCAGGCAGAAGAACTGGCGAAACAGAACCTCAACCTGGAGAAACGGCGTCATGAACTGCTGCGGCACAAGTGATCGCCAAACGCCCTGAACTGGCGTAATCAAGCGGTCGCGCTAGAGTGAAGTGCGACGCTCCTTGGTCGGCGATCAACAACCGCGCTGCTTTGTCCCAGATGGGCTCCATGCGCAAGGAACAGCGATGACTCCAGTTACCTCTTCCCTCCCCGAGCCTGCCTTGCCCTGCCCTCATCGCCTGAAACCCGCGTCTCGTTATGCCCGACGGCTGGGCGTACCGCTGCTGGCACTTGCCGTATGCAGCCCTGGTATTGCAGCGGAAAAAAAAGACTTCTGGTACCTGCAGACCAGTGCCTATACCAAACACTGGAGCTACGACCCTGAACACAACAACAACCAGGAACTGATTGGTCTGGAGCGTAACTACGCGGACGCCACACTGTGGGGGATCACAACGTTTCGCAACTCGTTCTATCAGCGTTCGTACTACGGCTACGTGGGTAAAACCTGGGAAAACGACACCTGGCCGGTGTACGCCAAGCTCACTGGAGGGTTGATCTACGGTTACAAGGACGACTATCAGGACAAGATACCGTTGAACCACCTGGGGATTGCTCCGGCAATCGTCCCTTCAGTTGGCGCGCATTTTGGGCCCGTCGGCGCCGAAGTGGTGCTGCTCGGTACGGCGGCGATGATGATCAACGTTGGCTACCGTTTCTGAGCGCAACCCGCCCGCTCACACACCACAGGCGGTGCTTTTCAACCATTCGGCCAACTGTTCCGGGGACAACGGCCGGGTGAACAGGTAGCCCTGTCCCACTTCGCACCCCTGGGCCTGAAGCAGCGCTCGCTGGGCTTCGTTCTCCACGCCCTCCGCCACTACCGTGAGGTTCAGGCTCTCGCCAATGCGGATCACTGCGCGGGTCAGGGCCTGAGCGGCAGCATCGTGTTCCATGTCATGCACGAAGCTTTTGTCCAGTTTGAGGGTGCTCAACGGAATGCGTCGCAAGTAGCTCAAGCTGGAATAACCAGTACCAAAATCGTCCATCGCCAACTCAATACCCAACGTATGCAATTCGTGCAGGTTGAGCATGATGCTCGGGTTGGGATCGAGCATGACGCTTTCGGTAATTTCCAGGGTCAGGTCATGGGGCTCTAGCGCGTATTGCGTGAGCGTGTCGATGATCTGCCGTGGCAGGTCGCGGTTATGGAAGTTGGTCGCCGACAGGTTCACCGATACTCCCGGCACCGCCAGGCCCTCGCTGCGCCATTGGGCCAGCTGCCGACAGCTCTGCGTGAGCGCCCAATCGCTTAGCACGCCAATCAGGCCGGACTCTTCAGCCAACGGAATAAAGCGGGTCGGCGATACATGGCCAAAGACCGGGTCATGCCAGCGAGCCAGCGCCTCAACCCCTAACAAGGCGCCCGTCTTAAGATTCACCAATGGCTGGTAGTGCAGTTGCAGGTGCTGTTTCTGCAAGGCATTGCGCAGCGCGATTTCGAGGGTCAAGCGTTCCTGGGCAAGCTGATTCATGTCGTTGCTGAAGAAACTGAAACGCCCACGCCCTCGGGTTTTCGCCTGGTACATGGCAAGGTCGGCACAATGCAGCAGGGTTTCCATGTCATGCCCGTCATCCGGGTACTGGCTGATGCCGATGCTGGCGGACGGCATCAGGGTGATGCCTCCGATATCACAGGGCATGGAAATCAATGCCTGCAGGCGTTCTACGGTGCCGACAGCCTGGGCCGCGGTACAGGGGTTGAGCACGATGACAAACTCATCGCCTGACCAACGCCCGATAATCTCGCTACTCCAGGCTTCACTGCGCAAGCGCTCGGCGATCAGGCACAGCAGGTCATCGCCCGCCGGATGGCCGAAGGAGTCATTGACCTGTTTGAAGCGATCAAGGTCGATGAACAGGACAGCCAACGACTGCTGGTTACGCTCGGCACTGGCAATCGCCTGGTCGGCATTGGCCAGCAGCAGATTACGGTTGGGCAACCCGGTCAGGCTATCGTAGAAGGCCAACTGGCGGATCTTCAGACGTGCGCTCTCGCGCTCCAGGGCCAATGCGCACAAATGTGTGCAGATTTGCACCAGCCGTTTGTGAAACTCGCTGGGGTCGCGTACTTCTCGGTAATAGAAGGCGAAGGTGCCAATCACCTGGCCTGCACTGGTTTTGATGGGTGTCGACCAGCAGGCGCGTAATCCCAAAGGCAGGGGCAGGTGTTTATAGGGTGCCCAGAGCGGGTCGTTCTCAATATCACGCACGTGCACCGGCGAGCCAATAAAGGCAGCCGTGCCGCAGGAGCCGACGTCCGGGCCAATCACCACACCGTCCAGCGCGCGCGCAAAGCTCTGCGGCAGGCTCGGGCTGGCCAGCGGACGTAGCGCGCAGTGCTCATCGACACGCAGAATCGAGGCGACCACCTCAGGTGCGATACGCTCGACTTCGTTGCAGATCAGCGTCATCACTTCGGCCAGCGGCGCCTCACCCGCCATCGACTCCAGCGCCTTGCGCTGAAGGACTTCATGGATCTTGGCATCGGTGAGGTCGTTGACCACGCAGACGACATGACTGAACGCCCCGTGCTCATCAACAATCGGGTTGACCCGCAGGGCGCACAGCAATGGCTGCCTGCTCTTGCTGTAGAGCAGTTCTTCACTGCGGTAGGAGTTCCCCGTGTCCAGGTGCTCAAGCACCTCGCTCAAGGGCGTGCTCTGGGCCTGCAGACTGTTGAACAGTTGCATGAGCGGCTTGCCGAGCAACTCCTGCGAGGTGTAGCCAAACAACCGGTAGACCGCGTCATTCACAAACAGCACGCAGCCCTTGTGGTCCGCCAGCACCAGCGCGTTGTGCGAGTGCTCGGCAAACAGCGAGATCAGCCGCGTATGCTCGTGCTCAAGGCGCTCTTGCTCGACGCGGGCGGTGACATCTGTCGCGAACGTCACCACTTTGTCCACCCGGCCGTCCGCCGCGAAGACCGCTTTATAGGTTGCGGCCAACCATAGCAGGCGACCGTCGGCCCTCATGTAGGGGTACTGGCCGCTTATGGCCTGCCCGTTCTTGAGGCTGCCCCATAGCCGATCGCACGCCGAGGCATCGCTCATGCTGCTGGCGTACAACACTCGATGGTGCAAGCCGCTGAGTTGCGCAGATGAATAGCCGAACAGTTTCTGGTAGAGGCCGTTGGCAGACAGCAGGGTGCCGTCGGGTGAAAACTCGGCAATCGCCAGCGAGTCATCAAGGATGCTCAGCAGCGCCTTATGTTCCGACGTCGGGTGCAAGGATTCGCTCGACAACAGGGACATGGCTGACCTTCTTTCCATAGAGCAACTAAATACTTGATCCGTCCGCTACCCATCGGGATAAGCGTGGTGTACCGAATTAAAACAAACTCAAACACACCATCATATTGCCATCATCCTTTTGCCCCTTATCAAAGTCAATAAGTAGCACTGCCAAGCCGCTGTTCAAACGCTGCTTGTGAGAATCGTTCAACCCTGCACTGGACGTGCTGCACAGGTACGGCACACCATAAACTTCGCACTGATACAGGGCATTAAACGATTCAGTCAAGACACTCTGTACTGTCATAAACAGGCATAACTAATGCGTGCCTGAGTATGTTCCAAGGCCTGTAACTATACCTTGGAACATATATGACTGTTTGCAGATCATTTGATGTACGCAACACCCATCATCTGCGTGAATTAAGCACCATTACGGCCCTAGCAACGCGGCCAATTCATCCGCCCGTGCCTTGGTCATGCTCAGGGTACATGCCGCACCATTGAGCACGTCGATGGTGCCACCGGTGAGGGTGTAGTACATGGCGCAGTTGGTATCGCGGTACTTGATCCACGCACGCTGGGCATCACGCAGTTTACCTTGCTGGGCAGGTTCCAGGCCGGCCATGGCGGCTTTATAGCCTTGGTTCAAGCGAGCGTCCTGGCGCTTGATCTCGGCACCGTTGCATTCATTCATGCTGGAAGTGACGCCGCCGGCGGCATCCATGCATTGGCTGTAGGCTGCCGAGTAGCCGTCTTTCGCCAGCACCGCTTGCGTCGTTGCACACCACAATAGCGCGGCGCAAAGGGTCGTTTTCTTCATGTTCTAGGTCCTTGGGAACGTCAGCAGAGCAATAAAGACACAGCATGCAGGCCAGGCAGCGCCAAGACAATGGGAAGCATTGCCCTCCGTGCAGGGAACGCCAGGGATCGTTTGCGTCGGGGAAAATCCCGTTAATACGCGGCTCGACAAACGTCGGCCACGCAGGTCCGTAACCAGCGATGGGCCACGTCGCCTTCGCGGCGCTCATGCCAGGCCTGCTGAAATTCAAAGGCTTTGATCGCCAGTGGCGGTTCAAAGGCGTGTAACCTCGGGTCAAGCGTGTCACGGGGCAGGCTGCGCCGGGCAACGGTAAGAATCAGGTCAGTGCCGGCGATGACACTCTGGGCCACGCCCCAGTGCGGAAGAGCCAACGCAACGCGGCGCTTTTCGCCGAGTGCCGCCAAAGCCTGATCAATCTCATTGTCCGCCCCTGGGCGCATCGCGACTAACACATGCGGGCGGGCCAGCCAGTCACTCAAGCTCAATACGTCCCCAGGCGGGAGGTGCTCACGGTCGGCAACGCACACGAAGGTGTCTTCGAACAGGGTCGACGTGCTCAGCTCCTGCGCCGGGGTCGGAAACACGCCCAGTGCAAGGTCGACTTCACCATCGATCACGTGGCTGAGCATCGCCTCGCGACTGGCTTGGGTGACCACCAGATCAACCGCGGGTGCCTCATCACGCAACCGCGCCATCAACCTCGGCAACAGCACACGCCCGCCGTAATCCGACATCGCCAGGCGAAAACTACGGCGTGCGCGAGCCGGGTCGAAGCCTGGGCTGACCAGCAAGGCATCGAGCTGGGACAGGGCATCCTGTAGCGGTGGCATCAGTTCACGTGCCCGAGCGGTGAGCTGCAGGCGACCGCCCTGGCGCACCAGCAGCGGGTCGGTAAACAGTTCGCGCAACTGCGCCAACGCATGGCTGACCGCCGGTTGGCTGCGGTGCAAACGCACGGCGGCACGAGAGACATGCTGTTCAACCAGCAACGCGTGCAAGGTCAGCAACAGGTTCAGATCAATGCGGCGCAAATCATCCATCAGGCGAATAGTCTCTTTCAGAAATTCGAATTTCCATTATTGAAATGGATATTCAAGACTGCGCCAAGTCCGTTGTTCATTGCCTGAAGGATATGCAACATGAGCCCGCCACTCTCTGCCGCCATCGTTGTACCACTGGCCATCGCCCTGCTGGCGGGCGCTGCCGTGCCCTTTCAGGCGGGCAGCAATGCCACGTTGGGGGGCCTGCTCGGGCATCCGTTGTGGGCGACGCTGGTGTCGCTGGCAGTGAGCGTGCTGATGGTGCTGCCTGCTTTGCTACTGATGCGCGTGCCATCCCCGCAACTGTCGGCGGCAGCACAAGCGCCCTGGTGGGCATGGTTAGGCGGCGTCGCCGGTGTGGCCTATATCACCGCGGCTCTGATCCTGACGCCACGCCTGGGCGCGGCTGGATTTATCGTCTGCGTAATCGCCGGCCAGGTGCTGTCGTCACTGGCCATTGATCAATGGGGCTTGATGGGGTTACCAATCAAACCAGTCAGCGGGTTGCGGGTGTTCGGGGTGGGCCTGATCGTGGCCGGCATGGTGGCGGTTCAATGGGGCACCTCGGCCAGCCGCTGAGGCAGCACATCGGCCTCGTCAGCCACCGTTTGGCGCTCGACCTTCACCTGATGCAGCGGCCCCAGGTTGCCACTGGCCCATAACACCGTGGCATTCAGCGCAATCAGGAGCAGCCAGTCCAGCATGCGCCAACGTGGTATTTCGATACCCTGGCGGCGCTGCCAACAATGCCAGCCCTGCCCTGCGGCAAACACTGTCAGCGCCGCAAACCACAGGTAGTAGCCCCAACCAAAACCGGCCACGCGGGCGAAATCATAACTGTGGTTGTCCGGCACCCGGCTTATCCACAAGCAGGAAAACGCCAGCCCCCAAGCCGCCAAGGCAATCACCAATGCCAACCATGGCCAGCGCCGTCGAAACAGCAACGCCAGGCCAAACAGCGGGTTGGCGAACCAGCCATAGAGCTCGAAAATCACGCCCCACCAACCGGCAATCAGCAGGTGCATCGCCGAGAATGCACTGCCCGTGTTCAGTTCAAGGGCATCGAAAAACAGGCTGCAAAGGAACAGCATCAAGCTGATCGTGAGGTAACTTGGGCGCACCGTCATATCCATTTGACCGTTTCAAAAGTGCGCCACCCTAAGCGATCACGCCGCTCGACGCTTGTACTTTTGCTCTGCCAGGGGCAAAACCCTGACAGTTCAGGCAGCTGAAGCCCCGTCGTCATCCGGCCAACTTGGTTCGTTGGCCTCCAACGGTGGAAGCCCATGGGCAGCCCGGGCCTTGTCGCAGGACGGATTGGGCTGACCATTGACCCAGGCCGCGTCGAACTCACGGCACGGCGTTGAGCGCTGCTCATACAGGGAGCAACTGACAGCCTTGCCCACTTCACCCTCAAGACCAATGCAACGGCTAGGCTTACAGCCTGTACCGAGCATGGCAACGCGGCTTGGGCTGATCTGCTCGACCAACTCGTCGGGCACCAGCCCGCCAGCCGAACTGCATTCACCCCAGAAAAAAGACACACGGAAATACGCGCAGCAGGCACCGCAATTCAAACAAGGATTGTTTTCGGACATGATGGGGGACAGGGGGGAGGAATATCGTTATAAGGAGAAACCCGAGCGATATTCTATGCTTCGCCCGGTATTTGAACAGTGGGCGCAAACATTAAATTCGCGTTCCCGACAGACTGTCGCTGCCCGGCCAAGGAGGCCTTTGATGTCGTTGACTCACCGCCCTGTTGTCGCTGCCGATCTCGCCCTGCTCTGCACCTTCCCGCAAGGCCCTGAAGAACTCTACTTCATGTTCCCGAAAGCCTCGTTTCCGCTGACCCCGGCACAATTGCAAGCGTCCATCGATCAGCGAGCCGATTCGACGGTGGTCGAACTGGACGGGCGGGTTGTCGGCTTCGCCAACTTCTATGAATGGGAACGGGGTGGGCGCTGCTCGATTGGCAACGTCATCGTCGACCCGGCAGCCCGGGGCCAGGGTGTAGCCCGTTACCTGATCGAAAAAATGATCGCGATGGCGCGGGAGCACTACCAGGCCAAGGACGTGGAATTGTCCTGCTTCAACCAGAACACGGCAGGGTTGTTGCTGTACCCGCAGTTAGGCTTTGTACCCTATGGGGTCGAAGAACGCCGCAATCACCGCGGTGAACGGGTGGCGTTGGTACAGATGCGCCTGCAGAGGGCTTGAACATCACTGGCAAGCCTGCCCCGACATGTTTGGGAGCAGGCTGCCGGTGACCTTAATCGCGGGTGGGCTTGGTCGCTTTCGGCAGTTCCAGGCCGTCTGCACGGAACATCTGACGAATACCACGCAGTGCCTGGCGGATACGGTCCTGGTTTTCGATCAGGGCGAAGCGCACGTGGTCGTCACCGTAGTCACCAAACCCGATGCCTGGTGACACGCAGACCTTGGCCTCGGCCAGCATCTTCTTGGCGAACTCCAGCGAGCCCAGGTGTGCATACGGCTCTGGAATTTTCGCCCAGACGTACATCGAGGCCTTGGGGTTTTCAACCATCCAGCCAATTTCGTGCAGGCCTTTGACCAGCACGTTGCGCCGTTGCCGGTACTGCTCGGCAATGTCATGCACACACGTCTGGTCGCCTTCCAGGGCTGCAATCGCCGCAACCTGCAGCGGGGTGAAGGTGCCGTAGTCGTGGTAGCTCTTGATCCGCGCCAGTGCGTTGACCAGCTCTGGATTGCCGACCATGAAACCAATGCGCCAGCCCGCCATGTTGTAGCTCTTGGACAGGGTGAAGAACTCCACCGCAATGTCCTTGGCGCCCGGTACCTGCATGATCGACGGGGCTTTCCAGCCGTCGTAGACGATGTCGGCGTAGGCTAGGTCATGAACCACCAGCACGTCGTACTGCTTGGCCAGTGCCACCACGCGCTCGAAGAAGTCCAGTTCTACACACTGTGCGGTCGGGTTGGACGGGAAGCCGAGAATCATCATCTTCGGCTTGGGGATCGACTCGCGAATCGCCCGCTCCAGCTCATTGAAGAAGTCCACACCCGGCACCAGTGGCACCGAACGCACTTGAGCACCCGCGATCACGGCACCGTAGATATGAATCGGGTAACTGGGGTTGGGCACCAACACCGTGTCGCCATGGTCGAGCGTCGCGAGCATCAGGTGTGCCAGGCCTTCCTTGGAGCCAATGGTCACGATGGCTTCGCTTTCCGGGTCGATGTCGACCTCGTAGCGCTCTTTGTACCAGCGCGAGATAGCGCGGCGCAGGCGTGGAATGCCGCGGGATGTCGAGTAGCCGTGGGTGTCTTCACGCTGGGCAACCTGCACCAGTTTCTCGACGATGTGCGGCGGCGTAGCCCCATCGGGGTTGCCCATGCTCAGGTCGATGATGTCCTCGCCACGACGGCGTGCTGCCATCTTGAGTTCGGCGGTGATGTTGAAGACGTAAGGGGGGAGACGATCAATGCGCGCAAAGCGGCGCGGCGAACCTTGGTCAGCCATGGCTTCCTCGAAGACGTAAGCGCCCGGAACCGTCCGAGCGACGTTGGCCACTGCGGTGACCAAGGCAAACGATAGTGCGCCAAGGTCACCGCTGTCCATAGCTGCCGCTGAAAATTTTACGGCTTAACCAATGTCTTTGTACGCGCCGTCATGCCATTCCAGTGGCGTAGCCAAGCCTGACTTCGGGCTCAGCTGGCTACCCTGGACCGAGGAAAACGGCACCCCGTTACTGCCCAGGCTTACCGCTCGCTCGTTTTTATCCGATTCGGTGATCAGGGTATAAGAGTGCTTGCGCATGGCCTGATAGCGCGGGTCCTGGTCGTTCAAGGCCTTGTGATGCACCTTCAACTGCCCTTCACTCAACTGCAGACGCTTGCTCAACGAGGTGCCCCAACGGGTCAGGCAGGTTTCCGCGAAATGCCGCACGATCAACCCCGGCTCGGCCAGCGCCTTGTCCCCCGAGGCACCGTCGGCAGCGGCATTGCCCACCAACGTGGCGTGTCGGCCCGGCATCGGGTACACGCATGTACGGGTGCTGCTGGCGGTCTGCGGAATGACACAGGCGAAGCCTTTGGAGCGTTCGTCGCGGGCGTAGAACGCTACATATTCCTTCACGTTCGCGGCCAGTTTTACCCGGTTATCCTGGAAGTTGAGCACGCCAGGTACCGGGTCGATCGCAAAGATATTCACCGGGATGTGTTTGAGCTCCGCGTCCTTGGCCATGGCGTTGGCCAGCATATGGCAACTGATACCACCCCGGCTCCAGCCGACCATGTTCACCTGGGTAGGCAGGATGCCGTCCTTGCGGAAGGTCTTGATGATCTGTTCCTGCAACTTCTGCGGCGTGACCTCGCGCTTGCCGTAGCTGTAACGGCGCCAGAGCCAGGACCCCGTGGCTTCAAGGTCCTTGATCGGAACACCGGCGGCCTTCAGTTGGTTGTACTCCTGCTCGGTCAAGTCCTGGCGCTGCCAGTCGCAGCGGCCTTTGATGATCTGCAGTGCATGGCCGACGTTTTCATCCCAGCCTTTGCCGAACAAGGTGCCTGTCATGCCATACGCCTTGTTTTCGACAAACAGTTCATCCGCCTGCAGGTTGCCACTTCCCGGGCCATCAATAATGATCCAGTCGGCAAACTCCCTGCCCTGAGTGTTGGACGCTAGTGTCGACACCAACTCGCCATCCCAGAAGTTGGGGTGAAGGTCGTCAAAGCGATGGGAACCGGTACCACAAAAATACACTGTCAAAATACTCATACTGCCAACTCGATCTGATTGAAGATGGCAGTACGCTAACAACCGCGCGAAACAGCAGGCATACGGAAACGCCTCCCCAAAAAAAAACCCGGCATTGAGCCGGGGTTTTTCATGAAGCAGGCGACTGTCAGTGCGCGTAAGTCAGCAACAACTCGGTCGGCACCTTGGTGTCCAGCGACATCATCACGCTCAAGGCGGTGATGGTGAAGATCGAGAACACGAACAGCTTGCGTGCCCAGAGACGATCATCCACTGCCTTGTAGCCGGTCCAGGCCATGTACAACCAGTACATGCCCATGGCCGCTGCGACCGCCATGTAGCTCATGCCAGCGTAGCCGCCGACGGTGAGCATCAGGGTGGCGAGCAGGAACGCCACGATGTACAGCAGGATGTGCTTCTTGGCGACACCGATCCCGCGTTTTACCGGCAGAACCGGAATCGACGCGGCGAGGTAGTCGTTGAAGCGGAAGATCGCGATCGCATAGGAATGCGGCATCTGCCACAAGCTGAACATCACCAGCAGGGTCAGTGCAGCCAGGTCGAAGCTGTTGCTCACGGCGCAGTAACCGATCACCGGAGGCATGGCACCCGACAGGCTGCCAACCAGGGTGCCGTGCACCGATTTACGCTTCAGGTACAGGCTGTAGAAACCAACGTAGATGATGAAGCCGATCAGGGCAAACAGCGCCGCCAGCGGATTGGCCTTCACATACAGCAGGCCAAAACCGGCCACCCCAAGCAGGGTGGCATAGACCAGCGCGAGCTTCAGCGAGATCAGGCCCTGCACCATGGCGCGGTTCTTGGTGCGCTCCATCTTCAGGTCGATGTCACGGTCGATGCAGTTGTTGAACACGCAACCGGACGCCACCACCAACGAAGTACCAATAACCGTCGCCAGGAACAGTGCGAAGTCGACATGCCCTTGCGCGGCAAGGAAGAAACCGCCTGCCACAGAAAGCACGTTACCGAAAATGATCCCCGGTTTGGTGATTTGGATAAAGTGCTTAAAGGACATGCTGTCTACCTCACTTCGCCATCATGCTGGTGTGGATGTTGAACATGATCCACAGGGACAGACCGACCAGAAGCACGATAACCAGCCCCGTGAACAGGAAGGCACTGACGTTCCAGCGCTGCTCGCGCGAGCTGTCCAGATGCAGGAAGTAAAACAGATGGACGACCACCTGGATCACTGCGAAGGCCACCACGATCAGGATGGTCATGTCTTTTGGCAGGCTTGGGTACATCACCAGACCAAATGGAATGACCGTCAGGATGACCGACAGGATGAAACCGATCGCATACGACTTGTAGCTGCCGTGGCTGGCGTCGTGACTATGGTGAGCGTTAGCCATTTACAGAACCCCCAGCAGGTAGACAACGGTGAACACGCAGATCCAGACCACGTCCAGGAAGTGCCAGAACAGGCTCAGGCAGCTCATGCGGGTCTTGTTGGTTGCAGTGATACCCTTCTTGTTGATCTGGTACATCATTACAGCCATCCAGATCAGGCCGCCGGTCACGTGCAGACCGTGAGTACCCACCAGTGCGAAGAAGCCCGAGAGGAAGCCGCTGCGCTGAGGACCGAAGCCCTCAGAGACCAGCAGATGGAACTCGTTGACTTCCATCACGATGAAGCCAAGGCCCAACAGGAAGGTGATGGCCAACCAGGCCAGTACACCGTTCTTGTTGCCCTTGTACATCGCCAGCATGGCGAAACCGAAGGTGATACTGGAGAACAGCAGCAGCGCGGTTTCACCCAGTACGTAGTTCAGTTCGAAGATGTCATGACCCGACGGACCACCGGCGAAGTTATTCGACAGTACCCCGAAGGCCGCGAAGATCGACGCAAACAGGATGCAGTCGGTCATCAGGTAGAGCCAGAAACCGAATACGGTCATCGGGCCCGAGTCGTGGTGTTCTTCGTGCCCATGGTCGTGACCATGAGCAGCATCAGCATTCAATACATGACTGGACATTGATTAAACCCGTTCAAACGATTCGACACGTGCGCCATGCACTGGGGAGCCGGTTGCCAGGCCCATGGCCTTCAAACGCTCACCCTCGATGCGGGCGACTTCCTCTGCTGGAACCATGTAGCCCTGGTCGTCACGTGCAGCGTGAGCAACGAAGACAGCAATGGTGCCAACCAGGCTGGCGACAACCAGCCACCAGATGTGCCAGATCATGGCGAAACCGAACACAGTGATCAGAGCACCCATCCACACGCCAGTGGCGGTGTTGTTCGGCATGTGGATCGCGCTGTACTTGGCAGGTGCCTTGTACGCAGAACCATCACGCTTGGCTTCGGTGAATGCATCCAGGCCGGCATTAACTGGCAGGGTGGCGAAGTTGTAGAACGGTGGCGGCGACGAGGTCGACCACTCCAGGGTATGGGCGTTCCACGGGTCACCGGTGACGTCCATGTTCTGCTTGCGATCACGGATCGAAACGTACAGCTGGATCAGCTGGCAAGCGATACCGAACAGGATCAGCACCGCACCGATCACCGCAACGTACAGGTACGGTTCCCAGGCAGGGTTGGTCGAGCTGTTCAGACGACGGGTCATACCCATGAAGCCCAGTGCGTACAGCGGCATGAAGGCCACGTAGAAACCGGAGATCCAGAACCAGAAGGCTGCTTTGCCCCACTTCTCGTTCAGGGTGAAACCGAAGGCTTTCGGGAACCAGAAGGCGAAACCGGCGATGTAGCCGAATACCGCGCCACCGATGATCACGTTGTGGAAGTGAGCAATAACGAACAGGCTGTTGTGCAGAACGAAGTCAGCACCTGGAACCGCCAGCAGAACACCCGTCATACCACCGATGGAGAAGGTGATCATGAAGCCCAGGGTCCAGCATACTGGCGCGGTGAAGCGCAGACGGCCCTGGTAGATGGTGAACAGCCAGTTGAACAGTTTCACACCGGTCGGGATCGAAATCAGCATCGTCGCCAGACCGAAGAAGGTGTTGACGCTAGCGCCCGAACCCATGGTGAAGAAGTGGTGCAGCCAAACGCCGAAGCCCAGTACCGAGATCGCGCCACTGGCGTAGATCATCGACTTGTGGCCGAACAGACGCTTGCCGGTGAAGGTCGAAATGACTTCCGAGAACACGCCGAACGCCGGCAGGATCAGGATGTACACCTCAGGGTGACCCCACGCCCAGAACAGGTTGACGTACATCATCGGGTTCCCACCAAGCTCGTTGGTGAAAATGTGGAAGTCCAGATAACGGTCAACAGTCAGCAGCGCAAGGGTAGCCGTCAGGATCGGGAACGATGCCACGATCAGGATGTTGGCCCAGGTGCAGGTCCAGGTGAAGATCGGCATGTCCATCAGCTTCATGCCAGGCGCGCGCATTTTCAGCACGGTGGCGAGGAAGTTGACACCCGTTAGCGTTGTCCCCAACCCGGATATCTGTAGCGCCCAGATGTAGTAGTCCACACCGACGCCAGGGCTGTACTGAATCCCGGCCAGCGGCGGATAGGCAACCCAACCGGTCTTGGCGAATTCACCAACGCCCAGGGAGATGTTGACCAGCGCAACGCCGGACACCAGCAGCCAGAAGCTCAGGGAGTTCAGGAACGGGAAGGCCACGTCACGGGCACCGATCTGCAGCGGCAGAACAATGTTCATCAAGCCGGTGAAGAATGGCATGGCCATGAAGATGATCATGATCACACCGTGAGCGGTGAAGATCTGGTCATAGTGTTCGGGCGGCAGGTAGCCCTCGCCGCCACCAGTGGCCATGGCCAACTGGGTACGCATCATGATGGCATCGGCAAAGCCGCGCAGAAGCATGACCATCGCGACGATGATGTACATCACCCCGATTTTCTTGTGGTCGACCGAAGTCAGCCACTCAGTCCACAGGTAGGTCCACTTGCGGAAATAGGTGATAGCACCGATCAGCGCGATACCGCCGAGCGCGATCATGGCAATGGTCACCATGACTATCGGCTCGTGATACGGTATCGCATCCAGACTTAGTTTACCGAACATCTCTTACTCCTCTGCCCCAGCAGCTGAATGCATACTCGTGTCCACCTCTTGCACAGCGGCTACTTCCTTGCTGGCTTCCTTCTCGTGGTGCACAGGCTTGCCACGTTTCATGCCTTCGTACTTGTCGACGATGGTCTGGAAGAAGTCAGCCGGTGCAGCGCCGTACAGCGCAACCGGATTGTTTTCGCTTGGTTTGGCCAGAGCCTCGTACTCAGCTGCTTCCAGCTGCTTAGGCGACTGCTTGACTTCGTTTACCCAGGCGTCGAAATCAGCCTGAGAGGTGGCAATTGCCTTGAACTTCATACCGGTGAAACCCGCGCCGCTGTAGTTGGCGGAGATACCGTCGAACTCACCCTTCTCGTTGGCGATCAGGTGCAGTTTGGTGGTCATACCGGCCATGGCGTAGATCTGGCCACCCAGACCCGGGATGAAGAACGAGTTCATCACCGCATCGGAGGTCACGCGGAAGTTAACCGGGGTATTGGCCGGGAAGACGATCTTGTTGACCGTGGCAATGCCTTGTTCCGGGTAGATGAACAGCCATTTCCAGTCCAGCGCGACCACGTCGATCTGCACCGGCTTCACGTCCGAATCCAGAGGACGATACGGATCCAGCGAGTGGGTCGTCTTGTAGGTGACATAGCCCAGCGCAATGATGATCAGTACCGGGATGGTCCAGACCGCCACTTCGATCTTGGTCGAGTGCGACCAGTCAGGCGTGTAGTTGGCTGCCTTGTTGGAAGCACGATACTTCCAGGCGAACGCGATGGTCATCAGGATGACCGGAATCACCACCAACAGCATCAGGCCGGTAGCGATCAGGATAAGGTTCTTTTGCTCAATGCCGACCTGCCCCTTCGGGTCGAGCAGGGTCCAGTTGCACCCACTGAGAAAAAGCATGCCTAAAAAGGGCAGAATGCCAAACAGTCTGGGGTAACGCTTTTTACTCATTTCACGACCTCTAGAGCAGCTTGCTTCAATGCAATGTGTGTTTTGGTCGCCAACACTTCGTCCTGCCAAGCGTTAGCATTTACGGGATCGAATAGGGTTATGCATGAACGACCGCTGTGGCGACTCAGCAAAACCTTATATAACGATGGTTTTTATTTTGACTTCGTAGGCAACGGGCCTGTCTTCAGACCAAGTCCATTTGGTGCGGGAAATCACGGAGGGGGGTCAGCCCGGCATCGCCGCAGGCGATGCTCGACAGAGTCAGCGAAAAGAGCCTGAGCTCCTTTAATCCTGCGACTCGCAAGCGGTGCCGAACGGAAATTGGGGGCGATTGTAGATATGTAACCTGGCATTGACTATGACTTATTGAGCAACAGTCCTTTACAGAATCTGCAACAATAAATCTTGCAAAATCAATTTCGCGACAGTTTGTCGCACCCCTTCCGACACACCTGAAAGGCCCGTGCTAAAAGGGCTGCGACTTGATCCAGATCAATGTTGCTGCGACATTTCAGGCCTACTTGCTGTCGCAGCGAGCTTGCCCGACGCGTGACTTTTGTCTAAGGCCGACGACGGTTGCGGTAGATGCCCAGCGGCACCAGCACAGCCGTCAATGTAAAGGCCAGCAACGCCCACTGCGCCAGCGACAACCCCAGCACGGGCGGGTAAGGCGTCGAGCAAAAGCCATCGACCTGGAACACCAGCGGCAGGACCGATGCCAGCGGCAACCCGTCAACGATCGGTTGAAGCGTATCGATGCCACAACTGACGGCCGGGTTGGCCAGAATATAGACATGGTTGCCCGCTGCGGCGATACCGCCAATGGCACTGAGCACTACCAGTGCCTCGAAGACCGTCAGGCTGCGCTTGCCGGGCATGGCCGCACCAATGAAGGCAAACAGGGCGATCAGCAGCAACGCGTAGCGCTGCAGGATACACAGCGGGCACGGTGCCTCGCCAAGGACGATCTGCATATACAGTGCGCCTCCAATCAACGCCAGGCAGATTATCCCCAACAGAACCAGAAAGCGCCGTTCTCGGTTCAGGCGCTGTACGTGCTCATTCATTACTGTTCCCTTTAATAGATAAGTGACTCCGCCGGCGACCCACCGCCAGGAGAAAGTCTACACGCTGGCTCTGGCCTTTGAACGTGCCAAATTCGCGCCCCGCACCCACCATGAAGGTGGCGGGTCAATCGCCGACTGCTACACCAGGGCAACGGACCGTATCGAACGGAAAGCGAAAGGGGAAGACAGGAAGGACTTCCTGATTCGGCGATTCGCAGGCATGCGCCATCGACGTCAGGTAGTGAAGGATAGGCCGATTAATGCAGGATTAACGCCTGCAGATGCCTTATAGATTGCCGCACAGGGTGCAGCACCGCGAGCAAGGCCCACTCCAGGCAGGAGCGGGCCTTGTTGGCAGGTTGCGGGGTTACTCCAGTGCTGCAGCCGGCCCGAAGAATTCGTAACGGCTCTGTTGCTCCGGCACACCCAGACCTTTCAGGTGACGCTTGACGGTCGCCATGAACCCT
Organism: Pseudomonas laurentiana; assembly: GCF_014648275.1. GTDB lineage: Bacteria > Pseudomonadota > Gammaproteobacteria > Pseudomonadales > Pseudomonadaceae > Aquipseudomonas > Aquipseudomonas laurentiana. The sequence goes on along the minus strand of NZ_BMQU01000008.1, from coordinate 203,250 downwards.
TTAGGCCCGAGGAAGTAGGCATCCACGTCACGCTCAGCCGGCAGCCACTGCCCCAACTGATCGAGGGTCAACAAGCCCACCGCGTCGGCAGCCGGGCTCACGCCATCGTCTTCGGCGTAGCAATAGAAGCGCTTGAACTGCGGATGCGTTGCGGCCAAGTCGTCGATCCAGCCACGGAAAGCATGCACAGCACCGTTACGGGCGCAGTGGATGAAGTGAATCAAGCGACCGCTGGACAGCGCCGCCTCAACCATCGCCAGGGTCGGTGTGATGCCTACGCCACCGCTGATCAGCACCAGCGGCTTATCGCTCGCGGCCAAGGTGAACTCGCCCGCTGGCGGGAACAGGTTCAGGGTGTCGCCCACCTGCAGTTGCTCATGCAGGTAGTTGGACACTTTGCCGCCCACTTCACGCTTGACACTGATGCGGTACTGACCGCCCGTGCTCAGCGCCGACAGCGAGTAGTTGCGACGGTGTTCTTCACCGTCGATGAACAGTTGCAGGCCAATGTACTGGCCCGGCTCTGCCGCCAGAATCGCACCGCCATCTTCAGGCTCGAAGTAGAAGGAAACGATCTCGCTGCTCTCCTCCACCTTCGCGACCAGCTTGAATACCCGCGCACCACGCCAGCCGCCAACGGCTTCGGCTTTCTGGTCATAGACCTGGGCTTCAGCGCCGATCAGGATGTCGGCCAGTTGTTGATACGCCGCCCCCCAGGCTGCAATGACTTCAGGGGTTGCGATTTCGCTGCCCAGTACTTCTTCTATTGCACGCAACAGGCAGCTACCAACGATCGGGTAATGCTCCGGCAGGATCTGCAAGGCCACATGCTTGTTGATAATCTGCCCAACCAACCCACCCAGTTGTTCAAGCTGATCGATGTGCCGCGCATACATCAGTACGCCATTGGCCAATGCACGTGGCTGATCGCCACTGGCCTGGTGAGCCTGGTTGAACAGCGGACGCACCTCGGGGTACTCACTGAGCATCAGCTTGTAGAAATGCGTCGTCAGCGCTTCACCACCGCTTTCCAACAGCGGAACGGTCGCCTTGATGATTGCACGGTCTTGGGCGTTGAGCATTAGGGGACTCCTGAGCCTATGGCTTCTGATAAGAACTGCTGCTAGTAATTCAGGAACCATGCCAACTATAAAAACCAATAAAATCAATAACTTAAAAAATATAGAGTCATTATGACCCCATCTGTTTTATAGTCATTTAGACCAACAGGAGTCATTATGACCGCAAAGCCCCTGCTCACCGCCCTGCTGCCTCTGGTCAGCGACCTGTCCCGTGAACTGCCAGAGCGCGAGCGTTATCGACGCCTGTTGGAGGCTATGCGCACCCTGTTGCCGTGCGACGCTGCCGCCCTGCTCAAACGGGAAGGTGAATGGCTGGTACCGTTAGCCGTCGATGGCTTGAGTACCGACACCTTGGGGCGGCGCTTCAAAATCAGCGAACACCCACGGTTTCAGGTGCTGCTCAGTCGTCATGAACCCACACGCTTTGCCAGCGACAGCGACCTGCCCGACCCCTACGATGGCCTGGTCGAAGGCCTGCACCAGCACCTTGAAGTACACGACTGCATGGGCTGCCCGCTGTTCGTTGATGAACAGCCCTGGGGGCTGATCACCCTGGACGCACTCGCCCCGGAGCGCTTTCAGCAGATTGAGCTCGACGCGCTGCAAGCCTTCGCCAGCCTGGCCGCCGCAACGGTCAAGGTGGCCGAACGGATCGAGCGCCTGGCCCTGCGCATAGAAGACGAACACCAACGGGCCGAACTCTACCGCGAGGCCAGTGGCCTTCAGGAGCGGGAGTTGATCGGCCAGAGCAAGCCGCACAAGCGTCTGCTCGAAGAGATCGCCCTGGTGGGCAGCAGCGACCTGACCGTATTGATTACCGGCGAAACCGGGGTCGGCAAAGAGCTGGTGGCCCAGGCCATCCATTCGGCCTCGTCACGCGCCGACAAGCCGCTGGTGAGCCTGAACTGCGCCGCACTGCCCGACACCCTGGTGGAAAGCGAACTGTTCGGCCACGTGCGCGGGGCCTTTACCGGCGCGGTCAGTGAGCGCCGCGGCAAGTTCGAACTGGCCAACGGCGGCACATTGTTTCTCGATGAGGTCGGCGAACTGTCGCTGCAAGTACAGGCCAAACTGTTGCGCGTGCTGCAAAGCGGCCAGTTGCAACGCTTGGGTTCGGATCAAGAGCATCGGGTGGATGTGCGCCTGATCGCCGCGACCAACCGCGACCTCTCCGAAGAGGTGCGCGCCGGTCGCTACCGCGCCGACTTCTATCATCGCCTGAGTGTCTACCCACTGCAGGTGCCACCGCTGCGCGAACGTGGTCGCGATGTGTTGCTGATCAGCGGCTACTTCCTTGAACAGAACCGCTCACGCATGGGTTTGAACAGCCTGCGCCTGACCCCCGACGCCCAGGCCGCACTGCTGGCCTATACCTGGCCTGGCAATGTCCGTGAACTGGAACACTTGATTGGCCGCTCGGCACTCAAGGCCCTTGGGCAACACCCGGAGCGACCGAAGATCCTCAGCCTGAGCGCCAACGACCTCGACCTGCCTACCCCGCACAGTGAGCCGGTCTCGGCCAGCAGCAACGCAAGCCCTGCCAGTGCGACAATCGTCGGCGACCTGCGTCTGGCCCTGGACGCGTACCAGCGCGAGTTGATCCAGGCCAGCCTCGAACGCCATCAACACAACTGGGCGAGTGCGGCTCGTGAGTTGGGCCTGGACCGGGCCAACCTCAATCGCCTGGCCAAGCGCCTCGGTCTACGCTGACGCATTAAAGCCAACCGATGCCGAGCCGATAACCCAGCATCTCCCCATGTTTTTAACCTTGAAGGTGCCTATGGTCTCGCAAAAAGCCCGTGCGGACTCGTTGTCGCTGCTGTTGTTCACCCTGCGCAGCGGCAAGCTGATGGCCATCAACCTACTCAAGGTCAGCGAGATCATCTCCTGCCCACCGCTAACCCGGTTGCCAGAGTCGCACCCCCATGTGAAAGGCGTTGCGACCTTGCGCGGCAGCTCGCTGTCAGTGATCGACCTGTCACGTGCCATTGGCGAGCGGCCCCTGCTCGATCCGGACGGAGGCTGCCTGATCGTTACGGAGATCAGCCGCTCCAAACAGGGCCTGCATGTGCAAGCCGTGAGCAAGATCGTCCATTGCCTGAGTACCGACATTCGCCCACCACCCTTCGCCTCGGGCGGCAAGTCGTTCATTACCGGGGTAACCCAGGTCGACGGCACGCTGGTGCAGGTGCTGGACATCGAAAAAGTGATTCACGGTATTACCCCAGCGCCTCACGATCACACCCACATCGAACTGGCGCCAGAAGACGCGGCGGTGCTCGGCGCTGCCAATATTCTGGTGGTGGACGACAGCCAGGTGGCCCTGCAGCAGTCAGTGCATACCTTGCGCAACCTGGGCATCGAGTGCCACACCGCCCGCAGCGCCAAGGAAGCCATCGACACATTGCTGGAACTGCAAGGCACTGAGCGCGAGATCAACGTGGTGGTCTCGGACATCGAGATGTCCGAGATGGATGGCTACGCCTTTACCCGCACCCTGCGCGAAACGCCGGACTTCCAGCACCTGTATGTGCTCCTGCATACCTCGCTGGACAGCGCCATGAACAGCGAGAAAGCCAAGGCCGCCGGAGCCAATGCCGTACTGACCAAGTTCTCCTCGCCGGAACTGACCGACTGCCTGATCCATGCTGCGCGTACGGTGGCCGACTTCGGCCAGTGAAGGCAATGTGCTCACTTGCCGGGCCGTCGGTCTGGGGCATAATCGCGGGCAACGACGACTAGCCACGAGGTGCGCCCCATGAAGAATGCCGCAATGACCCTGTGCCTGTTCGCATTGCCCTTGGCCCAGGCCAGCGCTTCCAGCGATACGGCCTGGGCAGACGCGCAACGCCAGGCATTGGCCAGCTGTGTAGAAGCCAGCCAACTCACTGCAGTGAAGCCGCTCAAGCAGAGTGCCTTGTTCGATGACAGCGTGGGTTACACGGCAATTCTGTTGCAAGGACGCTACAAGCCCGCGCACATGAAGAACAAGGCCGGTACCGAGTTGTGCCTGTACCACCGTGAAACCCGCACTGCCCACGTCACCGAGTGGGATGCCGTCAGACCTGTCCGCTAAGAAGAAGCCCGAAACCGTGTCACTTTCCACACCGTTCAATTGCGTTGGCTGCGGTAAATGCTGCACCGATCATCATGTGCCCCTGACGCTGGCCGAAGCCGGGCGCTGGAGCGCATCCGGCGGGCAACTGATTGTCTTGCTCGAAGCCTTCTTCGAGCAGGGCCCAGGCCTGCCCGAAGATCAGCGCGAGCATGCCTTGCGCCGCAGCTTTGCGGTGCCCTGCGGTGACAGCCAGATCCACCTGGCGGTGACCTTCGCGGCGTACAACGTCGGCCCCTGCCGTAACCTGGATGCTGATTACCGCTGCCGCATCTATACGGAACGGCCACTGGTGTGCCGCATCTATCCGATGGAAATCAACCCGCATATTCCGCTGCGTCCCGAGGCCAAGGATTGCCCCCCGGAAGCCTGGCAGGACGGACCGCTGTTGATTCACCGCGATCAACTCCAAGACCCGGAGCTGGCGACCTTGATCGAACGATCGCGCCAGGCCGACCGTGAGGATATCCGCGCCAAAGTTGCGATTTGCCAACAACTGGGCATTGATGCCAGCGCACTCAAGGGCAACGGTTTCACCGCCTACCTGCCCACCGTCGAGGCCATGGCGAAGGCGATCCGTGAAGTCGACGCCTCTGCCGATACCGGCAGCGCCTGGCGCCTGCACGTAGCCGATCCGCTGTTAGCCGAGCACCTGCGTATGCTGGGCGCCCAGGTCAACAGCGAACCGGCAACCTACTACAGCTTTATTGCGCTGCAGGCCGGCTAGCTGCGGCGACGCCAGAATTCGTCGGCCAACTGCCGCAAGCCCTCGGCCAGTTCGGCAACATTGCTGGAATTCAGGTGACCACGCTGCCCGGCACTGACCGTGACTTCACTGGCTTGGCGAATGCTGGTGATGTTGCGGTTGATGTCTTCACTGACACTGCTTTGCTCTTCGACCGCAGCAGCAATCTGCATACTCATTTCATTGATCTGGGTAACCCGCTGGCTGATGCCATCAAGGGCACTGGCAGCACGCTGTGCCTGCTCAACGCTATTACCGACATAGGCGCTGCTCTGTTGCATCGCCAGCACCGCATCGCGCGCACCGCCTTGCAACACGCCGATCATGCGCTGAATTTCCTGGGTCGACTGGGCGGTACGCTTCGCCAAGCCGCGCACTTCGTCAGCCACGACGGCAAAGCCGCGCCCCTGGTCCCCCGCCCTGGCCGCTTCGATGGCGGCGTTCAAGGCCAACAGGTTGGTCTGCTCGGCAATGCTGCGAATGACATCAAGCACACTGGAAATCTCACTACTGTGGCTCTCCAGGTTGTGGATAACCTGCGTGGCTACCTCCAGCTCACGGGCCAACTGCAAGATCGCATTCTGGCTCTGGTCAACCAGTTGCTGCCCGCTCTGGGTTTCGTCTTCGGCCTGATCCGCAGCCTGTGAGGCCTGCTGAGCACTGCTGGCCACCTGGGCAACGCTGGCCGCCATCTGGTGAATGGCAGTAGCGACCTGATCGGTTTCACTTTGCTGACCCAGGGTACTGTTGTGACTGCTATGCAGGTGACTGGCCAGTTCGGCCGCCTCCACCGCCAAACGCTTGGACGTGTCGCCAATGCGTCCAACCACCGCACCCACCTGAGACTCCAGCATCAGCATGGCAAACTCGATTTGCCCGATGCCATCCCGGCGACCGGTGTACAACTGCTGGCTCAAGGGATTGTCTGCCACCGCCTTGGCACGTCGTCGCAAGCGCTCAAAGGGCCGTAACAGAGGAAACACTACGGCAGCACTCAGCGTAGTGCTCAGCGCCAGGGTCAACAGGTCCGACAGTGGCAGCAACCAGTGCGCGGCCATTGCCACGGCAAATGACAGGCTCATGCCACCCCATAACTGCCATTCCAGCCCTGGCACGGGTAACCGTTGCAACCAGCTCGTGCGACCGCTGCGCACCTGTGCATACAACCGCTCGGCAGCCTCGACATGGGCGGCTGAAGGCTTGGTACGTACCGATTGATATTCCACCGTCTGCCCTTGGCTGGTGATTGGCGTGACAAATGCACTAACCCAGTAATGATCGCCACTCTTACACCGATTTTTCACCAGCCCCATCCACGAACGCCCGCGCTTGAGGGTTTGCCACATCTGCTCAAAGGCCAAGGGTGGCATGTCCGGGTGACGTACGAGGTTATGGTGCTGGCCTATAAGCTCTTCACGGCTAAAGCCGCTGATGCTGACAAAGTCATCATTGGCGTAGGTAATCGCGCTGGTCAGGTCAGTGGTAGAGAGAATGTTGGCATCGCCGGGATAATCCATATTGCGGCCAGTCACAGGCAGATTGCTCTTCATTGTGGGCGCTCATTATTGTTGGCAGGAGATCGGCAGGGCGTTCGACTCTAAGGTGTTTTTTTTCTGAAATATTGATCCAGAGCAGGATATTGGCAAATGGCCATCCATCGCATTATCGACTGAAAGATGCAGAGTGACTGATCAGTCACGTCATTGATCGACGCGGCGCGCTATAACCTCATGTGAACACATGATTTTTTGTTTTCGGAGCGGATAAACCACCCCCATGCGCAAGCCCACCTCAACCAGACTTCTGATCAGCCTGCTGACCCTGGTCATCGCCGCCACGGCCTTCTGGTTCTGGAACCGCCCCTCCGCAAACCGGCCCGAGACTCGAGCGGCGATCCCTGTACGCGTAGTGAAGGTCAAACAAGAAGATGTCCCCCGTTATGTCAGCACCATTGGTTCAGTGCTGTCGCTACACAGCGTGGTCATCCGCGCCCAGGTCGAAGGGATACTCACCCGCCTGCTGGTCAAGGAAGGGCAGATGGTCAAGCAAGGCGATTTGCTGGCGACCCTCGACGACCGCGCCATCCGTGCCAGCCTGGCGCAAGCACAAGCCCAACTGGAACAAAGCCAGGCGCAATTGCAGGTCGCCAATGTCGATCTCAAGCGTTACCGCCTGCTCAGCACCGATAACAGCGTCTCGCGCCAGACCCTCGACCAGCAGCAAGCACTGGTCAATCGACTACATGCCACTATTCTTGGCGACCAGGCAGCCATCGCCGCCGCACAGGTACAGCTCTCCTACACCCAGATCCGTTCACCCGTCAGTGGCCGAGTGGGCATTCGCACTGTGGATGAGGGCAATCTGCTGCGCGGCAACGATGCTCAGGGCCTGTTCAGTGTCACCCAGATCGATCCGATCGGGGTGGAGTTCTCACTGCCCCAGAAGTGGCTGTCCACCCTGCAAGCCTTGGTGGTCAACCCTGCACAGGCCAAGGTGTTGGCCTATGTGGAGGGCGATGGGGACAGCGGCGGCATCCTGCTCGGTGAAGGGCGGCTGACGCTGATCGACAACCAGATTTCCGCCAACACCGGCACTCTTCGGGCCAAAGCCGAATTCGATAACCCACAGTTGCGGCTCTGGCCCGGGCAACTGGTCAGCCTGAAAATCCAGACCGCTCTGGATCGCGCGGCACGCGTAGTACCGCCAACCGTGGTTCAACGCGGCATCGACCAGTCCTTTGTTTACAGGGTTACGGGGGATACGGTCGAGTCGGTGCCTGTCCAGGTGCTTTATCAGGACAGTACGCTGAATGTGATCAGCGGTGTTGAAGTCAACGATGTACTGGTCGTCGATGGCCAGTCCCGACTCAAACCCGGGGCCAGGGTCGAGGTTCTGAACGCCGCGACCATGCTTGAGCCCACGCGCGGGGCACAGCCATGAAAAGCCACAATGCCCTGTCGGCATGGTGCATCGATCACCCGGTCGCAACCCTCCTGCTGACCTTCGCTCTGGTGCTGCTGGGGGCCATCGCCTTTCCACGCCTGCCGGTGGCGCCACTACCGGAGGCTGACTTCCCGACGATTCAGGTCAATGCCCTGCTACCCGGTGCCAGCCCGGAGACCATGGCCTCATCGGTGGCAACGCCACTGGAAGTGCAGTTCAGCGCGATCCCTGGCATGACCCAAATGACCTCCAGCAGTGCCCTGGGGTCGACTAACCTGATCCTGCAGTTCAGCCTCGACAAAAGCATTGATACCGCAGCCCAGGAAGTGCAGGCGGCGATCAACACGGCAGCCTCGCGCTTGCCCCGGGACATGCCAGGTCTGCCAACCTGGCGCAAGGTCAACCCAGCCGACAGCCCAGTTCTTATTCTCACCGTCAGCTCAGCGCAACTGCCCGCCAATGAGCTGAGCGATTACGCAGAAACCCTGCTGGCCCGCCAGCTGAGCCAAATCGACGGGGTCGGTCTGATCAACATTACCGGCCAGCAGCGTCCGGCAATCCGTGTTCAGGCCCAACCGGAAAAACTCGCCGCCATCGGCCTGACCCTGGCCGACCTGCGCCAAGCTATCCAGCAGACCAGCCTGAACCTGGCCAAGGGCGCGCTCTATGGCGAGAACAGCGTGTCGACCCTGGCCACCAACGACCAGTTGTTCCACCCCGACGACTACGCCCGCCTGATCGTTGCCTACCGCGAGGGCGCGCCAGTACAACTCCAGGACGTTGCCAAGGTTATCAACGGCGCAGAGAACGCCTATGTACAGGCCTGGTCCGGTGAGCAACCTGGGCTGAACCTGGTGGTGTTCCGCCAGCCCGGCGCGAATATCGTCGAGACCGTCGACCGCGTACTGGCCGCCCTGCCCCGGCTGGAAGAGATGCTGCCAGCAGCGGTACAGGTGTCAGTGCTCAACGACCGCACCCAGACCATTCGCGCCTCACTGCACGAAGTCGAGATCACGCTGATGATTGCCGTGCTGTTGGTAATCGCGGTGATGGCGTTGTTTCTGCGTCAATGGTCGGCAACCTTGATTGTTTCCAGCGTACTGGGCGTATCGCTGGTGGCGAGCTTCGCCCTGATGTACCTGTTCGGCTTCAGCCTGAACAACCTGACCCTGGTCGCTATCGTCATTGCGGTAGGTTTCGTGGTCGACGACGCAATCGTCGTGGTGGAGAACATTCATCGCCACCTGGAGGCTGGCGACGGCATGCGTGAAGCAGCCATCAAGGGCGCCGGGGAAATAGGCTTTACCGTGGTATCGATCAGCTTCTCGCTGGTGGCGGCGTTCATTCCCTTGCTGTTCATGGGTGGCGTAGTAGGCCGTCTGTTCAAGGAATTTGCCCTGACCGCGACCTCGACCATCCTGATTTCCGTGGTGGTATCGCTGACCCTGGCCCCGACACTGTGCGCGCACTTCATGCGCAAACCGCTACATCCGCCCTCAGATAAGCCCCGAATCGGTGAGCGCCTGCTGGCCTGGTATGCTCGCGGCCTGGACCATGCCCTGGCCCATCAGCGGCTGACGCTGGGGGTGTTTGGCCTGACACTGGTGCTGGCGGTTGCAGGCTATGTGAGTATTCCGAAAGGGTTCTTCCCGGTGCAAGACACCGGCTTCATCCTCGGCACCAGTGAAGCGGCAGCCGACGTCTCCTATCCGGACATGATCGAAAAGCATCAGGCGCTGGCGAAGATCATCGAAGCCGACCCCGCCGTACAGGCCTTCTCCCACGCCGTTGGCGTCACCGGCAGCAACCAGACCATCGCCAACGGACGCTTTTGGATCGCGTTGAAACAACGTAACAAGAGGGATGTGTCCGTCAGCGCATTCATCGACCGCCTGCGACCTGAACTGGCCAAGGTGCCCGGAGTCGTGTTGTACCTGCGGGCCGGGCAAGACATCAACCTCAGTTCTGGCCCAAGCCGCAGCCAGTATCAATACGTGTTGAAAAGCAACGACGGCCCGGCGCTGAACCTCTGGACCGAGCGACTGACCGAACGCCTGCGGGCCAACCCGGCCTTTCGCGACCTGTCCAATGACCTGCAACTGGGCGCCAGTGTTACCCGCATCGATATCGACCGCCGCGCCGCCGCCCGCTTCGGCCTGACCACCAATGACATCGACCAAGCCCTCTACGATGCCTTTGGCCAGCGCCAGATCAGCGAGTTCCAGACTGAAACCAACCAGTACAAAGTGATCCTCGAACTCGATGCCCGCCAACGCGGCAAGGCCGAGAGCCTCAACTACTTCTACCAGCGCTCGCCACTGAGTGGTGAAATGGTGCCCCTGTCAGCGGTGGCGAAAGTCGCACCACCGAGTACCGGCCCCCTATCGATCAGCCATGACGGACTGTTCCCAGCCGCCAACCTGTCATTCAACCTGGCGCCTGGTGTAGCACTGGGCGACGCCGTAAGGATGCTGGAACAAACCCAACGCGACGTGGGTCTACCAGCCTCGATCAGCGGCACCTTCCAAGGCGCGGCCCAGGCATTCCAAAGCTCACTGTCGAGCCAACCCTGGCTGATCCTGGCCGCACTGGTGGCGGTGTACATCATCCTCGGCGTGCTCTACGAGAGCTTTGTTCACCCACTGACCATCATTTCCACCCTGCCTTCTGCCGGTCTCGGCGCCGTCCTGATGCTCTGGCTGTGGGGCCAGGACTTTTCGATCATGGGCCTGATCGGTGTGGTGCTGCTGATCGGTATCGTCAAGAAGAACGGTATTCTGCTGATCGACTTCGCACTCGAAGCTCAGCGCCATCAGGGCCTGTCTGCACTCGCCGCCATCCATCAGGCCTGCCTGACCCGTTTCCGACCAATCATGATGACAACCCTGGCGGCACTGCTTGGCGCACTGCCATTGATGTTTGGCGTCGGTGCCGGGGCAGAGATGCGTCAACCCCTGGGGATCGCTGTGGTCGGCGGGTTGCTGGTCAGCCAGGCCCTGACGCTGTTCACCACGCCCGTCATCTACCTGGCTCTGGAACAGCTGTTTCACCGGCACAAAGGCTCGGCAACCGTACCCCAGCCTGACATGAATTGAACGCCAGCCAGACGGACAATGTTGCAGCGCAGCAGACCCGCGCGTGCCTTGAGCAAACGCCCGTGATATCGACACTTTTACCAAAACTGCAACAGTTCTTATCCGAATACTCTCTGTTTCATTCGAACATTTCCGACTAATTTATGTACACCTAACTAGCACTTGCTCTGCAAGAAGGTTTGTCGAAATGTCCAACAGTATGGGTATTGCCAGCGTTTTTGTTCTGTCTTCTTTTTTGTTGTCGCCGGTCGTAATGGCCGAAGAATCGCAAGCGTTCGTGGCTCAAAATGCCGCCCGCGCCGCTGCACTCGACAACGCTCGCCAAGCGATTGCAGAACAGGGTAAAGACCGCCTGGAAACCCAGAAAAACGCAGCGCCCAAGGTTTCGGCGAGTGACCGCAACGACAGCTGATCGGCGCCTCGCGCCCCCTCTGCTCCCCCCGAAAACCGCACCGGTGATGCATTCGCCGGTGCGGTTTTCGTCTAAAGCCGCTGCTGATCAGCGGCTTTTTTTGGCGCGCTGAAAAGTGCCTGAGTTTGATCGTCCTTGCCGCCCTGACGATCGTTGTTTCGCACAATAAAAAACAGCCACACCTTCACCCAAGGAGTTAACCACGGTGAGCATTGCCTTACGCTTCACACCACTATTCGTTGCACTGGCTGCAACGATGCCTTTCACTGCCCAGGCAGACGACGAATCCACTGAAGGCTTCATCGAAGGCTCCAGCCTCAAACTGCTTAGTCGTAACTACTACATGAATCGCAACCAGCTCTCGCAGGGCAAGCGCGATAACAAGGAGTGGGGCCAGGGTTTCATTGGCAAATTCGAGTCGGGCTACACCCAGGGCACACTCGGCTTCGGCATTGACGCTCATGCCATGCTCGGCCTGAAACTCGATGGCGGCGGCGGTACCGGCAACTCCAGCATTCTGCCGGTCAGCAGCACCAGCAAAGAAGGTTACGAGTACGGCAAGGCGCCGGATTCCTTCTCTACCGCGGGCGCAGCGCTCAAGTTCAAGGCCTTCGACACTGAGCTGAAGGCCGGTGACCTGTTCTTGAACAACCCGGTGATCGCCGGAGGCGAAAGCCGCATGTTGCCGCAGACCTTCCGTGGGGTCAGCCTGACTAACAAAAGCCTCGATGGCCTGATGTTCGACGCAGGTCAGGCCAGCTTCACCAAGCTCTACAACCAAAGCGGGCACAGCCGTATCGGCACCTCGTACGGCACGCTACCGGACGACCGAGAGAGCCGCCACCTGAACTGGGCCGGTGTAGCCTGGAGTTCGATTCCGAACCTGACCGCCAACTTGTATGCCGCGGAACTCAAGGATATCTGGAACCAGTACTACGCCGACCTCGACTACACCTATCACGTGAACGATCTGGTCAGCCTCAACCCAGGCGTGCATTTCTATCACACCCAGGACACCGGCGATGCGCTGCTGGGCAACATCGACAACAACACCTACAGCCTGCACTTCACGGTCGGTGTTGGTTTTCATGCGATCACGGCGGTGTATCAGCGCGTCAACGGCAACACCCCGTTCGATTACATCACCCAGGGCGACAGCATTTACCTGGACAACTCGCAGATCTACTCGGACTTCAACGGCCCCAACGAGCGCTCCTGGAAGCTCAAGTACGCCTATGACTTCACCGGCCTGGACGTACCCGGCCTGACTTCGGTGGTGTCCTACTCACGCGGTGAACTGGACCTGACCAAAGTTGACCCGAACAGCGCAGGCTACGGCGAGACCTGGTACAACCCCGATGGCAAGAACGCGCAGCACTGGGAGCGTGACATCGACCTGCAGTACGTATTCCAGGAAGGCGACTTCAAGGACCTCTCCGTCATGCTGCGCTGGGCTGCCCACCGTGGTAGCCAGGGTTACTCGCAGGTGGACAACAACGTCGACGAATACCGTGTGATCGTCGAATACCCACTGAACATTTTCTGACCTGCGGTATGGCAGGCAAGCCAGTCAGGCCTTCAGGGCTGCAAGAGCCCTGTTGGAACAGGCTTGCCTGCGATGGGATCCGTTAGGGCGCCAGCACGTATGCGGCGCCCTACCTACAAACAGACAGCCGCCGTTCATCTGTTCAATTCGCCAATGTGACAAGACAAATCACTCTGGATCTTGTCCGACAATAAACAGATCCCTAAAATACGTCGCCGCGCACGCTCCGTGCCCCCTCTTGCTCATGACCTACGGTCAAACACTGGCGACCATGACTTCGCGCACCCGGCCTCAACGCACTGCCCTGTACCGAAGCCATCCAGAACTGGTTCTTAATCTGGGCAGTTGCCTGACGGTTCTGGCGATCGTTGCCATCGTAACGTTTTTGTTGATGCGCGAACGTACCAACGTCGAGCAGGCGGCCGTTCGCTCGGCAAGCAACATCGTGCAGTTGATCGACACCGACATTGTGCGCAACGTGGAACTCTACAACCTGTCCTTGCGGGGCCTGATCTGGGCCGCACAGCGCCCGGAGTTGTTGACGATTCCACCGGAACTGCGCCACCAGGTGTTGTTCAACCAGGCCTTCAGCGTGCCATTGCGGGGCGATATCCTGTGGCTCGACAGCAATGGCGATGTGGTCGCGGACTCCGCCAGCACGACCCCACGCAGCGCCAACTTTGCCGACAGCAAGATATTCCAGGACCACCGGGCTAACCCTGGCCTGGGCCTGTTGATCAGCCAACCGTTCAAGGCACGGCTTGGCGATCTGGATTGGTGCATTGGCTTCAGCCGCAGGATTTCGGATATCCATGGCGAGTTTGCTGGCGTCGCCGCCGGTGCCTTGCGCCTGTCGTACTTCGATGAGTTGTTCAATCGCCTGGACATTGGCCACGAAGGCAGCATTAACCTGATCAACACCAACGGGGTACTGCTCGCTCGGCACTCGGCACAGGACAACCGCCAACTGGTGGGCAAGGACTTCAGCCAGCAACTGAACTTCAAACGGGCCATTCAAGAAGGCAGGGGTAGTTTCAGCGCGATCTCGGCACTGGATGGCAAAGAGCGCCTGTTCACTTTTTCCCGCGTCACGGACCTGCCATTGATGGTGGTCGTGGCCCTGTCCAGTGAAGAAGTATTCGAGTCGTGGCTGCGAACCGCTTTGGTGGTGGGTAGCGCAACAGGCGTGCTGTGCGTTGGCATTCTCTGGCTTACGCTGTTGCTGGGTCGCGAGCTGCGCCGCCGCCAGGATGCCGAACAAGGCCTGGCCACCCTGGCCGCCACCGACAGCCTGACCAATCTGCCGAATCGTCGGCGTCTGGACCAGGTGCTGCGCCAGGAATGGGCCCGCGCCAAACGCAATGCGCGTCCCTTGTCGGTATTGATGGTGGACGTCGACCGCTTCAAGGCCTTCAACGAGCGACACGGCCACCAGGGCGGTGATCAGGCCTTGCGTAAAGTGGCCGCGACCATCCAGCGTTGCATCCGTCGACCGGCAGATCTCGCGGCCCGCTATGGCGGCGAGGAGTTTCTGATCGTCTTGCCGGAAACCGACACCCAGGGTGCTCATCAACTGGCTGAGAACCTGCGCCGTCAGATCGCAGCACAACCGCCGTACGCCGGCGATGCGCAGCCCGTAACCGTCAGCATCGGTGTTGCCACCCATGCGCCAGACTGCCCGCAACACAGCCTCGACGCCCTGCTGGGCGCTGCCGACGGGGCGCTCTACCAAGCCAAACACAACGGACGCAATCAGGTCGTCTAACCACGCGCCTCCTTGAGGACGAATCTGTATGCAGATTTTCGACGGGATCTGTCCTTTGGCGCACCTGTCGAATGCCTGTATCTTCATGGGCTCGACGTCACAGGTTGTTGCCGCACCATGAACCCCGAAGCCCTTGAACTGCTGGTCACTCGCGAAATGCCTTTCGGCAAGTACAAAGGCCGCTTGATCGCGGACCTGCCCGGCCAGTACCTGAACTGGTTCGCCCGTGAAGGCTTTCCCAAGGGCGAGTTGGGCAGCCTGTTGGCGCTGATGCATGAAGTCGACCACAACGGCCTGTCTGACTTGCTCGTTCCCCTGCGTAAAAAACACCCACGCCCCCGCCCCTGACACAGCGAGCACTTGCATGAATGACCTGCCCCTGTCTGAGCCCTCCCTTCTGGCCCGCGACGAGGGCTACTGGCAACGCGTCGCCTCGCGCTACGACATCGAACCCGGACCGATCAACCTTGAGTACGGTTACTTCGGCCGCATGACACGCACGGTAGCGGAGCACTACCAGGCGCATATCGCGGCAATCAATCGGGCTGGCTCACTGCCGGTACGGCAGCACTTCGAGCAGGTCGGCAGCCTGGAGATCCATGCGGCGGTGGCGGAGTTGTTGCAGGTTCCGGTCAACACTGTAGCCCTGACGCAGAGCACGTCGGCCTCGATGCTGTCGCTGATCCGTAACTACAACGGCCTGCGCCCTGGCGATCAGGTGCTGATCAGCGACCTGGAGTACGACAGCGTAAAGCACGCCATGCGCTGGCTGGCGCACAACCGAGGGGTGGAAGTGATCGAAATCCGTCATCCGCACCCGGCCACGTTCGATAACCTGCTCGACAGCTACCGCCAGGCGTTCGAGCGCTACCCTCGACTCAAGCTGATGGCCCTGACCTACGTGACCCACCGCACCGGGTTGGTGATGCCGGTGCAGGCCATCGCCGCCTGCGCCCGGGCTCAGGGCGTCGAGGTCATGCTCGACGGTGCTCATGCGCTGGGGTTGGTGGACTTCACGCTGGATCAGTCAGGCGTCGATTTCGCCGCGTTCAACTTGCAGAAATGGATCGGCGCGCCGCTGAGCCTGGGGGTGCTGTACATCGCCGAAGCACGTCTGCAGGCCATCGACCCGGACATGAGCGAAGCGAACTACCGAGGGGATGATATCCGCTCGCGGGCGCCGTGCGGCACACCGAACATTCCCGCCTGGATGACCTTGCCGACCGTATTTGCAGAACACCGGGCCATGGGTGGCGCAGCGGTAAAAGGGGCGCGCCTGAGTTACCTGCGCGACCTTTGGGTCGAACAGGTGCGCCCATTGCCCGGCATCGAGGTGATGACCCCGGACGATCCGCGCCTGTATTGCGGCATCACCTCATTTCGCTTTACCCGCCACCCTGACCAGGCCGCCATGGCTCGACGCCTGCTGGACGAGCACAACCTGTTCACCGTGGCCCCCGAGGGCTCGGCCTGCGGGCCATGCATTCGGGTAACGCCCGGCTTCACCACAACGCCGGACGACCTCCAGGCGCTGGTCCGCGCCTTGCACGAACTGGCCTGAGCACGCCCTCAGGCCTTGGCCGGCTCGACCGCCAGCTCGACGACGTCGCTACGCTTGAGCAACGCGTACAACACGGCGGTCAGCAGGCTACCGGCAAGAATTGCCAACAGGTAAAGCAGTGCATGGTTGATGGCGTTCGGGATCAGCAACACGAACAGCCCGCCATGAGGCGCCATCAGCTTGCAACCGAAGTACATCGACAAGGCACCGGTCAACGCCCCACCGGCGATGCTCGCGGGAATCACCCGTAGCGGGTCCTTGGCAGCAAAGGGAATCGCCCCTTCGGAAATGAAGCAGAGGCCCAGTACCAACGCGGCCTTGCCGGCCTCCCGCTCACTCTGGGCAAACTTGCGCCGTGCAATGAAGCTGGCAATGCCCAGCCCGATCGGCGGCACCATACCTGCTGCCATGGTCGCGGCCATCGGTGCATAACTCTGCGATGCCAGCAGGCCCACAGAGAACGCATAGGCGGCCTTGTTGATCGGCCCACCGAGATCAACGCACATCATCCCGCCAAGCAGGATGCCGAGGAGGATGGCATTGGTGGTGCCCATGCTGTCGAGAAAATGGGTCAACCCCGCAAGCATCTGCGCTACGGGCTGGCCAACCACGTAGATCATCACCAGGCCCGTAAACAGGCTGGCCAACAATGGAATGATCAGGATCGGCTTGAGCGCTTCCAGGCTACTGGGCAGTCGCGCCCAACGGTTGATGGCCTTGGCGCTGTAGCCTGCGAGGAAACCGGCAACGATACCGCCGATAAACCCGGCACCCAGGGTGCTGGCCAGCAAGCCGCCAATCATGCCCGGCGCAAGGCCAGGGCGATCGGCAATCGAGTAGGCGATATAACCGGCCAGCAACGGCACCATCAACTTGAACGCCGCCTCACCACCGATCTGCATCAGCGCCGCAGGCAAGGTACCCGGTTGCTTGAACGCCTCGATGCCGAAGACAAAGGACAAGGCGATCAGCAAACCACCCGCCACCACCATCGGCAGCATGAACGATACCCCGGTCAGCAGGTGCTTGTAGACACCCGTCTTCTCACCCTTGTCGGGCGCAGCCTGGCCGGCAGTCGCCGCCGACTCCTGCTTGCCTTCGGCCAGTGCTTTATCCAAGGTCGCGCGCGCCTGCTTCAGGGCAATGCCTGTGCCGCAGCGATAGATCCGCTTGCCGGCAAAACGCTCGGTGGCCACTTCGATGTCTGCAGCCAGCAATACCACATCCGCCTCGGCAATCGCCTGAGCGCTAAGCGGTGTACGGGCGCCCACCGAACCCTGGGTTTCCACGTCAAGGTGGTAACCCATCTGCTGCGCTGCCTGCTGTAACGCCTCGGCGGCCATGAAGGTGTGAGCCACACCGGTCGGGCAGGCGGTGATCGCGACAATGCGTTTGCCCTGTGCGACAGGCGCCACAGGCTCGGCTACCGGCTGATAAACCTCGGCCTTCTCGGCGGCATCGCGCAAGAAGTGATCAACATCCTGTAGCGCCTGCGACGGGGTACTGCGGAACAACCGCTTGCCGGCAAAACGCTGCAAGTTCAACGGGCCGCTGCTGACCACCAGAACCCAGTCGGCCGCGTCGATATCCGCCGCCAGAAGTTGCCGCTCGGGGTGCGCCGGGTCGTGAACTTCGACGCTGGTGCCATAACCCTGGCGGCGGGCCGCAGCCTCCAGCAAGCGTGCACTGAGCACGCTGGAGACCATGGCGTTGGGACAAGCCGTGACAATCGCCAGTTTCATGTTCAACCCTCTTGTTCTGCTGCCGGGGTGTGGATACGGATCTCACGCTGCAACTGCACGAGGTACTGTGGGTCGGTGATACCAAAGCCGATCTGGCTCACGGCCATGGCCGCAATGGCGGTTGCCCGGCGCAAGGTGCTTTCGGCGGCGTCGCCTTCCAGCAGACCATGGACCATGCCGGCCAACAGCGAATCACCAGCACCCACGGTACTGGCAACCTTCACCGTGGGTGGCGACGCATGCAAGGTTGCCTGGGCGTTGAACCAGGTAACGCCTTCGGCCCCTTGAGAAATCACCACCTCCTCAATACCCAGGTCCAGCAAACGGCGCGCAGCAGCCTGCTGCTCGCTAAAGCTATGCAGCGGCGTTTCCAATACCTCGCCCAACTCGTCGGTGTTGGGCTTGACCAACCACGGCATGCTGGCAAGACCGGCACGCAGGGCCTCACCACTGGTATCCAGCGCGACTTTCAGCCCCAAGGCCTTGAGACGCGCAAGCAGTTGTGCAAACCACTGCACCGTGACGCCGGGCGGCAGGCTGCCAGCCACGACCACCGCATCGTGCCCTGGCGCGATACGTTCCAGACGCTCCAACAACGCCGCAAAGGCCGACTCGTCGACGTCCGGCCCTGGGCCATTGATGTCGGTCACCCGCCCTGTACCTTCAACCAGCTTGATATTGCTACGGGTCTGTCCCGGTACACGAATGAAGCCGTCAACAAAGCCACGCTGTGCGATCAGCGCCTCAAAAGGCTGAAGGTTATCCGCACCAAGAAAGCCACTCACGGTTATCTGGTGCCCCAGGTCGGCCAGCACCTGAGCCACGTTGAGCCCCTTGCCCGCGGCATGCGCCTGCAGGGCGTGGCTCCGATTGACGGTGCCCGGCTGCAAGTGCTCCAGCGTAACGGTGAGGTCCAGTGCCGGGTTGAGGGTCAACGTCAGGATCTTGGCCATCAGCGTATCTCCACCAGCGCCCGCACATCGGCGGCGCTACCCTGAGCCAACGCGTCGCGCGCCAACTGCCGGGTGTGTTCATAATTCAGTTCGCGCACCTGAGCCTTGACCTCGGCGATACTGCGCGCGGCCACACTCAGTTCATCCACCCCAAGGCCCAACAGGATGGGTACAGCCTGCGGATCAGCCGCCAGTTCGCCGCACACCCCGACCCATTTGCCGTGGGCATGGGCGGCTCGCACCGTCATGTCGATCAAGTGCAGTACCGCCGGGTGCAGGCCATCGGCCTGGGCGGAAAGCGTTGGGTGACCCCGGTCAATCGCCAGGGTGTATTGGGTCAGGTCATTGGTACCGACGCTGAAGAAGTCCACTTCGCGGGCCAGCACAGGCGCCAGTATCGCCGCCGAAGGCACTTCGATCATGATCCCGACCTGCAGGTCATTGACTTCAATTTCCTGACGCAGGCGTTCGACCATCGCTCGTGCTTCACGCCACTCCTCCAACTGGCCGACCATCGGAAACATGATCCGTAGCGGTCGGTTATCGGCAGCACGCAGCAAGGCACGCAGTTGGCTCTCCATGATCTGAGGCCGCAGCAGGGTCAGGCGAACACCGCGCACGCCGAGGAAGGGGTTTTCTTCCTGCTCGATCGGCCAATAGGGCAACGGCTTGTCGCCGCCGACATCAAGGGTTCGCACCACCAGTGGCCGACCACCGAGGCCGTCGAGGACCTTACGGTACTCGGCCTCCTGAGTCGCCTCATCGGGGGCGCTCTGGTGGGCCATGAAAATCAGCTCGGTACGCAGCAAGCCAACGCCTTCGGCACCATGGTCGACCACCGCCGCGATACCCGCGCTTTCACCAATGTTGGCAAAGACTTCGATGGCGTGCCCATCAAGGGTATGTGCCGGCTCCAGGCGACGCGCGCGGGCAGCCTGCAAGCGCTGCTCACGACGATCGCGCTCGGCCAGGGAGCGCTGCAACAGCTCAGGCTCTGGCGCCACATGCAAACGTCCGCGCTGGCCGTCGAGCAGCAACGGCGTACCTTGGGCGATCAGCAATACCGATGCCCCCGCCCCCACGACCGCAGGAATGCCAAGTGCACGGGCAACAATGGCGCTGTGCGCGGTAGCGCCCCCGCGAGCGGTAAGAATGCCGGCGACGCGGGCCGGGTCAAGCCGGGCGACATCGGAAGGCCCGACCTCTTCCATCACCAACACGTAAGGCGCGTCCGGCAAGGCCATGTCGGCCTCACCACACAACTGCGCCAACACCCGCCGACCGACGTCGCGCAGGTCGGCCGCACGCTCAGCGAGCAGCGCATCGTGCAGGGCTTCCTGCTGTCGGGCTGCAGCATCGATTACCGCCATCCACGCGGCTTCGGCGCTTTCGCCCTGGCGCAAACGCTGCGCCACCTCATCCCCCAGCGCCGGGTCGTCGAGCATTTCCAGATGGGTGACGAAGATTTCACGAATCGCCTTGGCCTGGCTGCGCTTGATGACCCCGTCAATATCGTCGCGCACTGCCACCAACGCCTGTTGCAAACGCTCACGCTCGACAGCAGGCGACTCACCGCGCAGCGGATACTCGAACTCGCGCAGCACCTGGACATGCGCCGGGCCGCTGGCTATTCCAGGAGCGGCGGCCACGCCCTGAATCAGCGTACCTGCCGCCGGGGCCTGGACCCGCGGTGGCGTCACCTCGGCAACGACCGGCTCAGCCACGAGGGCCGGCAACGGCTCGATCTCCTCGCCCAGCCCCTCTTCCACAGCAGCCAGCAAGGCTGGCAACGCGTCAGCCGCAATGCTTGGTTCTGCGATGAATTCCAGCACCTGCCCACGGTGCGCGCCCAGGCTGAGCAGTTTGCTCAAACTCTTCGCCGAGACGGCAGCCTGACCGGTTTCCGGCAGGCGCAGGCGAATCTCACCCTCGAAGGCTTTGGCCAATTGCGCAAGGATCTTGGCCGGACGGGCATGCAGACCATGGGCGTTGGCCAGGGTAATGCGTGCGCTGGGCCAATCCACCGGCACTTCGCCACCCAGTACTTCCAGTACGGTACGGCTGCTGGTGGCGCGGAACAGTTCCTGGCCACGCCCCTCGATCAGCAGTGTGCATAAGCGCTCAAGCAGCGCCTGATGCGCTTCCCCCAGGCTGGCCAGACAGAACAGCCCGTTCAAGGGTTGGCCCAGGTAACGCAACGGTTGTGCCGGGGTGACGAATGCCAGGCCCGGTTGCCGTACTGTCTGCTCGCTGTGCAACCACCAGAGCCCATCGCCCAGAGGCAAGGCTTCGACCTGCTGTAGAACCGCCGCAAAGCCGTTGCCCACGCATTCGGCTCGCCGCAACAGGCGTGCGCCACGCCAGACCAGTTCTTCGAAATCTTCCGACGGCACGCCAAGGCCGATCAGTTGCGCATCCAGTGCCAACGCCTGCGGTGCACCCTGCAGCAATTTCAACAGCGCCTCGGCGGAGGCAGCACGGCGCAGCGCTTCGCCCAAGTCGGTTTCGCCCAAGGCCCGGGTCAGCAGTTGCAACAGCCGCAGGTGCTCATCGGATTTAGCGGCGATACCAATGGCCAGGTAAACCGTCTGACCATCACCCCAGTCCACGCCCTCGGGAAACTGCAACAGCCGCACGCCTGTGGTATGCACCAGGTCGCGGGTCTGTGGAGTGCCGTGGGGGATAGCAATGCCTTGACCCAGAAAGGTCGAACCTTGCGCCTCGCGGTCCTGCAATCCGGCCAGGTAACCTTCGGCGACCAACCCGTCAGCAACCAGAAGGCCCGCCAACAGTTGCAGTGCGGCCGGTTTATCCACAGCCGTCTGGCCCATGGATATCTGCTCTACGGTGAGCTCGAGCATGACCCTCTCCTTTGCAGCGCCAGGTTGGCGCCGAGGTATTGTTGTGGATATTTCAGCACAGTCCTCAGGGATCTGGCCGTGGCGCCGGTGGCTAGCAGGGCAGAAAAAGCGCCAGCTGAAACGTTTAATCTATAATGACGATCACGTTACTCGATAATCTGCGATCTATGAAGCCCCATCTTGTCGGGCAACTGCGACAATAGTCGTCTGCGCTACTGCGACGAGATCGGCGAAACTATCCGGTCAGGCTTCGCAGCCAAGACCTGGTAATAACAAGGATAATTCGGTGAAACTCAGCGATATCGCTCGCCTGGCCGGTGTGTCTGTGACCACCGCCAGCTATGTCATCAATGGCAAGGCCGAACAACAACGCATCAGTAACAGTACTGTAGAGCGGGTGCGTGCAGTGGTCGATGCACATGGCTTCACACCCAATCCGCAGGCAGCCGGCCTGCGCAGCCGACACACGCGAACCTTGGGGTTCATCCTGCCGGATCTGGAAAACCCCTCCTACGCGTGCATCGCCAAACAACTGGAGCAAGGTGCCCGCGCCCAGGGCTATCAGTTGCTGATCGCCAGCAGCGACGACAACCCCGAGAGCGAGCGTCAGTTGCAGCAACTGTTCCGCGCGCGCCGTTGTGACGCCTTGTTTGTCGCCACCTGCCTGCCAGAAGACGACGACAGCTATCGGCAGTTGCAGGCTAAGGGCCTGCCGATCATTGCCATCGACCGTACGCTGGACGCCGCGCATTTCTGCTCGGTGGTCAGTGATGACCAGAATGCCAGCTTGCAGTTGACCCTCAGCTTGCTGGCGTCGGCCCCCAAGCACATTGCCCTGATTGGTGCGCGCGCCGAACTGAGCGTCAGCCAGGCACGTACCCGTGGCTTCGACCAGGCACTGGAAGGCTTTACCGGTAGTATCAGCCACTATCAAGGCGAGGCATTCAGCCGTGACTGCGGTCGCCGCCTGATGGGCGAACTGCTGGCCGATCTGGGCCGCCTGCCCGACGCGCTGGTGACCACCTCCTACGTCCTGCTGCAGGGTGTATTCGATGTGCTGCAAAGCCGCCCGGCCGATTCCCGCGCCGTGCATCTGGGCACCTTCGGTGACACCCAGTTGCTGGACTTCCTGCCATTGCCAGTCAACGCCATGGCCCAGCAACACAGGCTGATCGCCGAAACCGCACTGAAACTGGCCTTGGCAGCGATCGAGAAGAACGACTACACGCCAGGCATCCATGCCATTGGCCGCACCTTCAAACAGCGAATATTCACGGCCTGACCATGCGCCTGATCGACACCCACACACACCTGGACTTTCCGGACTTCGATGCTGACCGCACAGCATTGCTGGCCAATGCCCGGGCCCAGGGTGTCGAACGCATGGTGGTGCTGGGGGTGTATCGGGACAACTGGCAGCGGGTCTGGGACCTGGTGCAAAGCGACTCACAGTTGTATGCAGCGTTTGGCCTGCATCCGGTGTACCTGGATGAGCATCGCGCCGAGGATCTTCTGGCACTGAAAGACTGGCTGAACCGCCTGCACGGAGCACGCCAGTTGTGCGCAGTGGGTGAGTTTGGCCTGGACTATTACCTGGAAACCCTCGACCGGGATCGACAAAACGCATTGTTTGAAGGCCAGTTACAGCTGGCAGCCGACTTCAACCTGCCCGCACTGCTGCATGTACGGCGCAGTCACGCTCAAGTCATTGCAACGCTCAAGCGCTACAAGCTGGCACGCGGTGGAATAATCCACGCATTTGCTGGCAGTTACGAAGAAGCCCGGGAGTACATCCGGCTAGGCTTCAAGCTCGGCTTGGGCGGCGCGGCCACCTGGCCGCAGGCACTGCGCCTGCGCAAAACCATTGTGCGCTTGCCACTGGACAGCGTGGTACTGGAAACCGACGCCCCGGACATGGCGCCGGCGATGTTTGCCGGGCTGCGCAACAGCCCGGAACACCTGCCGCAGATTGCTGCAGCGCTGGCCGAGCTGATGGGCATTGAGCCAGATCAGTTGGCCGACGCCAGCAGCCGTACGGCCTGTGCACTGTTTGGCTGGTAACCCCAGGCACCACGATTGTGTTTGGCCCTAGACCCGAAACGCCCCGATCAAACGCTTGAGCTCCAGCACCTGGGTGGACAATTGCCGGCTGGCATCCTCGGTCTGGTGCGCGCCGTCGCTGGCATGTTCGGCAGCGCGGTTGATCTGTACGATGTTCTGGTCGATGTCGTGGGCTACCGCAGTCTGCTGCTCCACCGCAGCGGCAATCTGCTGGTTCTGGTCGACGATCGTACCGACGGCACCCAGAATATTCTCCAGCGCCTGCTGCACCTGTTCGGACTGGCCCACCGTCCCCGACGCCATCTGATGGCTGCTGTCCATCGCCTTGACCGCTGCACCCACGCCACCCTGCAAGCGTGAAATCATGTGCTCGATCTCTTCGGTCGACTGCTGAGTGCGCTTGGCCAAGGTTCGTACCTCATCGGCCACCACGGCAAAACCACGGCCTTGTTCGCCAGCACGGGCCGCTTCGATAGCCGCGTTCAACGCCAGCAGGTTGGTCTGCTCGGCAATGCTCTTGATCACTTCCAGCACCCGGCTGATGGCTTGGCTGTCATTGGCCAACTGGTTGATCACCCGTACCGATTGGTCAATTTCACTGGCCAGGCGGGCGATGCTGCCTTGCTGCGAAGCCACCAGGCTGCGGCCACTGACGGTGTCGCGATTGACCCCTTGGGCACTGCTGACCGCTGCGGCCGTGCTGCGTGCAACCTCCTGAGCTGTCGCCGACATCTGGTTCATCGCCGTGGCTACCTGCTCAATCTGCCCGCGCTGACCACTGACCGCCTGATTGCTCTGCGCCGATACGGTATGCACCTGCTCGGCCTGGTACTCAACCTGCGCCACGGTCTGGCCGACCTGCTCTATCAGGTCGTGGATACGCCGCACCGTGGCATTGAACACCTGACCCAGTTCACCCAACTCATCGCGGCTATGGGCCTGGAAATTCACCGTCATATCACCGGCCGCCACCTCGTCCATCACAATGCCCAGGCGCCTCAACGTACTGCGGGTCGACGCATAGAAGCCGCTATACAGGTAGACGATCAGCAGGAATACGCCAGCCAGCGCACCCACTAGCAGGATCATATGACGACGGTATTCACCCAGCCGCTGCTCCAGCTCCAAACGCAGAAAGCCGAGCGTCGCGCTGTTGAGTTGATAGGTCTGCGCCATTAGCCCGCTCACTTGTTGATAAAAAGACGGCCACGGCGCATCAAGGGTATCGGCCATCACCACCTGCTCCTCGAACAGCTCACCGGCCTGCTTCAATGAGGCCTGACTGGCTGCAGCCTGCGCCCCCAGGCTTGCCTTCGCCCGAGGTTCAACAGCGAGAGCGTCTTGCAGCTTGATCGCATAATCCGCCCCGAGCTTTTCGAGGGTTTGCAGCAGCTCCTCAAAACGGGTACTGGAAGCAGAATTGAGAAAACCCTGCCCGAGGGAGTAGGCGCCCATGGCACGTCCTTCGCCCAAGGCCTGGGTGACCTGAGGTGTTGCGCTGATCAGCAGCTCACTGAGCTGGCGAACCACACGCTCATCGTCTTGGCTCAACCCCGCCTGGCTGGCGATCAGCTTGGTCAGCACCTGAGCCTGCGCCAGTAGCTTGTCGAACAGCGCAGCCTTGCTCAACAAGGAGGTTTCGCTCTGTGCGCGCGTAAGCACGGCCAGCATTTCACTGCGCTTGTCTTCAAAGGCGCGTACCTGCGCCTCGTCGACCGACACCGCACTCAACCCCTGCAGGTGGGCCAGCAACTGCTGCTCGAGGGCCGAGATTTTCACCTCGACATCCCCCGCCTTGCCCGACTGCCCCAGCACAGCGTTGATCTGCACCAGGTTGCCCAGCGTTTCCAGATCACTGCGCAACATCAGGCTGCTACCCAGCAGATCGAGGCTCTGCAACTCGATACGGGTGGCACTGAACTGGGCATACGCGTCGCGGACCAGATAGAAATTGGTCACCAACATGGGCAGGAAAAACAGAACGCTGATCAGGCTGAACTTCTTCCCGAAACTCAGGCGGTTCATCAACGCGATAGCTGGGTACAAGAGGCGCTTCACGGGTCGTCTCCTTGGTTCTTATTGTTCTATAGGCGCAATGGCACTAGGCCACCGGCGATGCTCACCAGCTCCTGTATAACGCATATTGATGCGGGGATTTGTAACTTAAGGTTAACCGGCGGCGGACCATGCCTGAACGCGGCCCGCCACGGCTTCAGGCCAGCACAGTCCAGAGGGCGAAGCCGGCGTACCAGAGTACGGCGGAACGCAGCAACAGCTCCCAGAGGATGTCCAGCCCGGCGAGGCCATCGGGGCCGGCCACAGAACGCTGAGACAGCTCGCCAGCCGCACGACCGGCAATGTGAATCAACCGACCGGCGCTGATGTTCCAGTTCAGCAACTCATGCAACAAGGCACGGCTGACGGCAACGAAATTGCCAACCAAGGCAAAACTCGCTGCCAGCAAGCGTACTGGCAGCCAATCGAAAGCGTGCCGCAACTGCGCTGCGCGCTCGCGCAATGCCTCGTTGCTCGCATGTTCAGCCGTCAGTGCCAGCAGCCGGTAGCCCAACGCGACGGCCGGGCCTAGCAGGAAGTACCAGAAAATCACCGCGAACAGGCTCTGGTAGGCCTGCCACAACAGGTGCCCCTCGACCCGTTCAATCAACATCGTTTCACTGTCTGCGACCAAACCCAGGTCACGCTCAGCGACATGCAGTGCGGCCTGCTCATCACCGCGCCGCCAGGTATCGCGAAACGTCCCAAGCGATGCTTTCACATCGCCACGCCCCAGGCTGTAGATCAGCACCAGCAGGTGCAGTACGAAGTTGAGCAATCCATACGCCACCGGTGCCAGTGCATGCAGTAGCAAGGCCAGCACAGCAACAGGCAGCAGCACCAGAATGCCCAACACCCACCACGGATGGGTTTTGCCGCTGCGTTCCAGTCGTGCCAGCTCGCCAAGAAAGAAGCCATCACGTTGCAGGCGCTGGCGCAAAGCCGAAAACTTCTCGATCCACAACACCAACAACAACACCAGAAAACTCATGATTTTTCCTCGCTATCCTGCAGGGCGGCGCGGTAACGCGCCCAATCAAAGGCTGGACCCGGGTCTGTCTTGCGGCCCGGTGCAATCTCACTATGGCCACGAATCCGTTCGCAGCTAATGGCGGGCCAGGCTGCCTGCAACTGCCGGGTCAATGCCTGCAGGGCCTGGTACTGAGCATCGCTGAAAGGCAGGTCGTCGGTGCCTTCAAGCTCGATGCCCAAAGAAAAGTCGTTACACCCCTCGCGACCGTCAAATGTCGAGACACCGGCGTGCCAAGCCCGGTCCAGACAGGAAACGAACTGAGTAATGGCACCGTCACGTTCGATCAAAAAATGCGCAGAGACACGCAACGTCTTGATGGTCTCGAAAAACGGGTGCTCGTCAGGGTCCAGGCGGTTCTGGAAAAACGCCTGCACCTTGCCGGTAGCAAATTGGGCTGGTGGCAAGCTGATATTGTGGATCACCAGCAGGGAAATGGCTTCACCGTCGGGGCGGGCATTGAAGTTTGGCGAAGGGCAATGGGTGATGCCGGCAACCCAGCCGGTAGCACGGTCCAACTGCATAGAAATTCCTGAAAGCGACCCAAAGACAACGCCAGTATGCCCCGCCGCATGGGCGGATGTATCGTGAAAAAGTGTGTTATCGAATAGCCGCACCGTGCACAACACGCCGCGTGTTTGCTGCAACCCCGGCCCGGCCTGCCCTATAATCCCGACCACTTAGCTTGTGGAGCCTGCCATGCCGAATTTACGCCTCGCCGATCTGACTGCCGAAATCGAAGCCAACGTGCGCCGTGCGTTGCTCGAAGATATTGGCAGCGGCGACATCACTGCCCAACTGATCCCGGCCGAACGCCTGGCCAAGGCCACTATCATCACCCGTGAAAACTGCGTGATCAGCGGCACTGCGTGGGTTGATGCCGTGTTCCGCCAGCTCGACCCTCGGGTGGCAGTGCATTGGCAGGTCAAGGACGGCGACCGGGCCAGGCCCAACCAGATCCTGTTCACCCTTGAAGGGCCCGCACGCTCGCTGCTCAGCGGTGAGCGCAGCGCCCTGAACTTCCTGCAATTGCTCTCCGGTGTCGCCACCCACGCGCAGTCCCTCGCCGACAAGGTTGCCCATACCCAGGTCAAGCTGCTCGACACCCGCAAGACACTCCCAGGCCTGCGTCTGGCGCAGAAGTACGCCGTCACCTGTGGTGGCTGCCACAACCACCGGATCGGCCTCTACGATGCCTTCCTGATCAAGGAAAACCACATTGCCGCCAGCGGCGGCATCGCCGAAGCGATCACGGCGGCACACCGCATCGCCCCCGGCAAACCGGTGGAAATTGAAGTGGAAAGCCTGGCCGAGCTGAAGCAAGCGCTGGATGCCGGTGCCGACATCATCATGCTCGACGAGCTGAGCCTGGACGACATGCGTGAAGCCGTCCGCCTGAATGCAGGCCGTGCCAAACTCGAAGCCAGTGGCGGGATCAACGAAAGCACCTTGCTGGTGATCGCCGAAACGGGGGTGGACTACATTTCCATCGGTGCCATGACCAAGGACGTCAAGGCAGTGGACCTGTCGATGCGCCTGAGCCTGTAAGGGGTCAGCGGGGGCTAACAGCACGCAGCGGCCCCTGGCCTGAAAACACAAACCCCCGCTCAAAAGCGGGGGTTTGTCGTCTAGCTACGCGAAATCAATGTGCCGCGTTCTGCAGGCCATCCAGGTAGCGCTCGACGTCCAGCGCAGCCATGCAACCGGCACCGGCCGAGGTGATCGCCTGGCGGTATACGTGGTCAGCCACGTCACCGGCAGCAAACACACCCTCGATGTTGGTCGCAGTGGCGTTGCCGTCACGGCCGCCGTTGACGACCAGGTAACCGTCCTTGAGGGTCAGTTGACCTTCGAACAGCGACGTGTTCGGGGTATGGCCAATGGCGATGAACACGCCGTCGACCTTGATGTCTTCGCTGCTGCCATCGTTGTTCTTCAGGCGCGCACCGGTCACGCCCATGTCGTCACCCAAGACTTCGTCCAGGGTGGCGTTGAGCTTCAGTACGATCTTGCCTTCAGCTACACGGGCGTGCAGCTTGTCGACCAGGATCTTCTCGGCACGGAAAGTCTCACGGCGGTGAACCAGGGTCACCTTGCTGGCGATGTTGGCCAGGTACAGGGCTTCCTCGACAGCAGTGTTACCGCCACCGACAACAGCAACCTCACGGTTGCGGTAGAAGAAGCCGTCACAGGTAGCGCAGGCCGAAACGCCCTTGCCCATGAAGGTTTCTTCCGACGGCAGGCCCAGGTAGCGAGCGCTGGCGCCAGTGGCGATGATCAGCGCATCGCAGGTGTAGGTCGCGCTGTCACCTTTGAGGGTGAACGGCTTTTGCGCCAGGTCTACGGCGTTGATGTGGTCGAACACCACTTCAGTCTCGAAGCGCTCGGCATGTTCCTGCATACGCTGCATCAGTGCCGGGCCGGTCAGACCATGGGCATCGCCCGGCCAGTTGTCGACTTCGGTGGTGGTGGTCAGTTGGCCACCGGCCTGCATGCCGGTGATCAGCAGCGGCTTGAGGTTGGCGCGGGCCGCGTATACCGCAGCGCTGTAACCGGCAGGGCCGGAACCGAGGATGATCACTCGCGAATGACGTACTTCAGACATGACACTCTCCTGTCGACCTGGCCTGTAGCGACCAGTGTCGTAACGCCGGGATCGCCGGCTGGAACAAAAAAGAACCTGCGAAGCACTTTGGGAAGGCTTTTGGCCGCAGGTCCTGAAAAACTGCTGGGTTACAGGCTCTTGGCGTTTTCAGCCAGGTAGTCGGCAACACCCTTGGCATCGGCCTTCATGCCTTTCTGGCCTGGACGCCAGCCGGCCGGGCAAACTTCGCCGTACTGTTCGGTAAACTGCAGGGCCTCGACCAGACGAATCATCTCGTCGACTTCGCGGCCCAGCGGCAGGTTGTTGACCACCTGATGCTGCACCACACCTTGCTGGTCGATCAGGAACGAAGCGCGCAGGGCAACGCCAGCGTCATGCTCGATACCATAGGCACGGGTAATTTCGTGTTTAACGTCGGCGACCATGGTGAACTCGACTTCGCCGATACCACCCTTCTCCACCGGCGTGTTGCGCCAGGCGTGGTGGGTGAACTGCGAGTCGATCGAAACACCGACCACTTCAACACCCAACTCACGGAACTTGTCCATGCGGTTGTTGTGGGCAATGATTTCCGACGGGCACACGAAGGTAAAGTCCAACGGCCAGAAGAACAGCACGACGTACTTGCCGCGCAGGGAGGAAAGCGTGAAGCTGTCGACGATCGAACCATCACCCAGCACTGCCGCCGCATCGAAATCAGGGGCTTGCTTGTTAACCAGAATGCTCATGAAAACTCCTTGAAGATTGAATTCGAAGGCGTTGAAAAGTTGTGCGCACTGTAGCGAGGTGGCAGAGATTAAGGAAATATCCTTAGACAATCCACCTTATAGACGACCTCTATTTACCGCCGTGGGAATGACCTGATCTTCTATGACCTATGGGTCACAGGCGACCTCGGCTTTTGTTACATCGCGTGTCGCCGAGCCTTGCCGGCTTTCACCGAATGCCCAAACTCGGTAATGTCAGCGCGTTTTGTCCTCACGCGGAGCATTCTATGCAAGCCCCTGTTCTCTCTGGCCCGGACTACCTGCGCCAGGGCTTAAAACTGGTACTCAGCCCGGGCCTGCGACTGTTCGTGTTGCTGCCCTTGACTATCAACCTGGTACTGTTTTTCGGCCTTATCTACCTTGCCGGGCACCAGTTCAGCCTGTGGGTCGACACGTTGATGCCCAGCCTGCCGAATTGGCTGAGCTTTCTCAGCTATATCCTCTGGCCACTGTTTGTCGTGCTGGTAGCGCTGATGGTGTTCTTCACCTTCACTTTGCTCGCCAACATCATCGCCGCCCCCTTCAATGGCTTTCTGGCTGAAAAGGTAGAAGCGGTGCTGCGCGGCAGCGACCAGTCGCCACCGTTCAGCTGGAGCGAACTGTTTGCCATGGTGCCACGCACACTGAGCCGCGAGCTGCGCAAACTGGGCTACTTCCTGCCGCGCACTATTGCCTTGTTCATTCTGTCGCTGATTCCGATGGTCAACCTGATCGCAGCACCGTTGTGGCTGGTGTTCGGGATCTGGATGATGGCCATTCAGTACATCGACTACCCGGCAGACAACCACAAGCTGGGCTGGAACGAAATGCTTGCCTGGCTGCGGGAAAAGCGCTGGAAAAGCCTGAGCTTCGGTGGTTCGGTGTACCTGGCGTTGCTGATACCGTTCGTCAACATCCTGATGATGCCAGCGGCGGTGGCCGGGGCAGTAGTGTTCTGGGTGCGTGAAGAGGGTGAGAAGGCGCTGGTGCCGACCCGAGCACGCTGACCGCCAACTACGGCCTGCCACCCGACAGGCCGTAGCTTTACTAGTCAGACTGGCATCAGCTCGCCAAATGGTTGGAAAACTGGCCTACGGCGCTGACCACGCGCTTGGCGCCGTCCTGAATTTCGACAATCACTGTTCCGGTCTGCCCGACCAACTCCAGACCTTGTTCGGCCTGACGCTTGCTGCTGTCGATAATGTCCACTGCCGCTTTGGCCAGTTGTTCGTTCTGCTGCACCACTCGGGCGATTTCCTCGGTGGCGGCGCTGGTACGCGACGCCAACTGCCGCACTTCGTCGGCGACCACCGCGAAACCACGGCCTTGCTCCCCCGCGCGAGCCGCTTCAATGGCAGCGTTGAGTGCCAACAGGTTGGTCTGCCCGGCAATGTCGCTGATGGTCTTGATGATCGAACCGATCACCTGAGACTGCTTGTCCAATGCCTCGATACCACCAGCGGCATCCTGCATGTAAGCCTCAAGACCACGCATCACCTCAACCGTCTTGCTTACCACCTCGGCACCCTTCTGAGCGCTGGCGTCGGTCTGCCGAGAGGTCTCGTAGGCGATATTAGCCGCGTCGGCCACTGCTTGTTCCTGCTTGACCTGATCGGTGATTACCGTGGCGAACTTGACCACTTTGTACAGCACGTCGTGAGCGTCGACGATCGGGTTATAGGACGCCTCCAGCCAGACTTCACGCCCATGGGCATCAATGCGCTTGAAGCGGTCGACGATGAACTCGCCACGGCGCAGCTTTTCCCAGAACGCCTGATAAGCAGGCGAGTTGTAATCTTCCGGTGTACAGAACACCCGATGGTGCTTGCCGCGCAGCTTCTCGAGGCTATACCCCATCGTCTGCAAAAAACGGTCATTGGCTGTAAGCACTTCACCATCAAGGTTGAACTCGATCACAGCCGTAGAGCGCATCAGCGCATTGATCAGGCTTTCATGCTCACGAGAGGTTTCAATCGTGCGGGTCAGGTCGCTGGAGTGCAGTGTGAAGTACTGCAACCGGCCTGCGCTATTCTTGACCGGCTGCAAAATCGAACGCAGCCAGGCTTCCTCACCGTTGCCACGCAGCAGACGGAAGGCACCATTGAGGTGCTCGCCACGGGTGATGGCGGCCCTCATTCGCGTGTAGAAATCGAGCTGTTTGACGTGGGGCGGAACAATGTCTTCGATATTGCGGCCAACCAGTTGGCTGCTGTCGTACAACATCTCTTTCTCGAAATTGCTGTTGGCCGACTCGATACGCCCCTGCGGGTCGAGGTGCAGTACCAGCATCTCACTGTCGAGACTGCTTTTTACCTGCTCCATGGAAAGCAGGTCTTCACGCAGCTGGAGTACTTCTTTTTTCAGTTTGCTGTTGAACATTACCGCCCCTGGAGCGCAAGACCTTCAATTGAATGCATCTTCATCGGCTGATTGTTCGACATTCTTGAGCGCACCGGTGCGAAATATTTCGGTCACGAAGCCCCCGATATCGAACGTCACAAAGCCGTCATATCAGCGTCATGCCCCGGCAATCGTTGGGTATGAAACTTTCCCCATGACAGCACATACCTTGCGCATTGCCCTGGTCAGCGAGACCTTCCCACCCGAGATCAACGGGGTCGCCAACACGCTAGGCCGCCTCAGCGAAGGGTTACGCTCACGCGGGCATCAGGTCGAACTGGTGCGCCCCCGCCAAGCCGGTGATTCATCCGGCACCGGCGACGAACAGGCACTGTTGTGCCGAGGCTGGCCACTGCCGGGCTACCCCGGCCTGCAGTGGGGCCAGGTATCAATGCACAAACTCCTGCGCCACTGGCGCCGACAGCGCCCAGACGTGCTCTACATCGCGACCGAGGGCCCACTGGGCTTGAGTGCCCTGCGGGCTGCACGGCGCTTGGGGATTGCGGTGGTCAGTGGTTTTCACACCAATTTTCAGCTGTATACCAACCCGTACGGTCTGGGCCTGCTGACACGTGCGCTCACTCAGTACCTGCGCTGGTTCCACAACCGCACGCACACCACCCTGGTGCCAAGCATCAGCCAGCGCCAGACACTGCAACGACGAGGCTTCGAGCGCCTGGGCCTGCTCGCCCGCGGCGTGGACAGCAACCTGTTCAACCCGGTACGACGCAGCCAAGCGTTACGCGAGCATTGGGGGCTGGGCAACGAGGACATTGCCCTGATGTACGTCGGGCGATTGGCTGCGGAAAAAAACCTGGGCCTGCTGCGGCGCAGCGTTGATGCCCTGTGCCAGGCTTATCCACAGCGGCGCATCAGGCTGATTGTGGTCGGAGACGGTCCTCAACGGACAACGCTGGAACAGCAGTTGCCACAGGCAGTTTTCTGCGGCGCTCAACGCGGTACAGCCTTGGCCGAACACTATGCGTCCGGGGATATCTTCCTTTTCCCCAGCCTCACGGAAACCTTCGGCAACGTCGTGCTTGAAGCGTTGGCGTCGGGGTTGGGGGTCGTGGCCTACGATGAAGCCGCTGCGGCTCAGCATATCCGCCACGGCCACAATGGCGCACTGGCCATGCCGGGGGACGAGAACGCGTTCATCGACGCCGCCAGTTGGCTGCTTGAAGACTGCGAGACCTTGCGCCGGGTGCGCCTGAATGCTCGCCAACATGCCAGCCGCCAAGGCTGGCCGGCCATTGTCGAGCAATTCGAGACTTACTTGCGTACAGCGTGCGAGCAAGCGGCCAGCGTACGCCAGCCACCTATGCCACTGACGATCAAACCAGGCTCCTCAGCGCCTCACGGGTGAACAGAATCGCCCGTGACGCAAGGATCAGCCCAGCGCTTTCTCGATCGCCTGTACCACGGTCGGATCATCCGGCGCGGTACGCGGGGCAAAGCGGGCCAACACCCGACCATCCTTGCCAACCAGGAATTTTTCAAAGTTCCAGGTGATATCGCCTGGGAACTCCGCGCCCTCGCCGGCCAACAGACGGTACAAGGGGTGGCGCTGCGGACCGTTCACTTCCAGTTTGCTGCCCAAAGGGAAATTCACCCCATAGTTGAGGCTGCAAAAGGCCTGGATCTCGCTCTCGGTACCCGGCTCCTGCCCGGCAAACTGATTGCACGGCAAGCCCAGAACGTTGAAACCCTTGGCCTTGTACTGCTGATAGAGGTTTTCCAGCGCGGCGTATTGCGGCGTCAACCCGCACTTCGAGGCGACATTGACCACCAGCACCACCTGGCCCTTGAAGGGCGCCAGGGGTAACTCCTGGCCATCCAGCGCTTGCAACTTCAGGTCGTGAAATACACTCATGACAAACTCCTCTATTGCCAATCCGGGCCACGGCGCCCTTTTGGCCCGCCCACTAAAAAGGCGCTCGGGTTGATCGCAGGTCCCAGTGGGTGCCTGACCGATCTTCCCGACCGCCTTCGCGACTTCCTGAGCTTAGCGCAGAAAATCAGTGGTGATGACCACCTTCGCCGTGGATGTGGCGATGCGCGATTTCTTCTTCGCTGGCGTCACGAACGTCAACCACTTTGACCTGGAAGGTCAGGCGCTGGCCAGCCAGCGGGTGGTTGCCATCGACCGTAACGTCGTCGCCGTCCAGATCACGGATGGTGACGATCTGCATTTGGCCGTCCGGCGCCGAAGCGTGGAACTGCATGCCGACTTCCAGCTCGTCGACGCCTTCGAACATGCTGCGGTTCAGGGTGCTGACCAGTTCAGCCAGGTATTCGCCGTAAGCGTCTTCCGGCTCGATGGCAACGTTCAGTTCCTCACCGGCTTTCTTGCCTTCCAGAGCCTTCTCCAGACCCGGGATGATGTTACCTGCGCCATGCAGGTAGACCAGCGGAGCGCCGCCGGCGGAGCTGTCGATGACCTCACCAGCGTCGTTGGTCAGGGTATAGTCGATGGAGACAGCCTTGTTGGCGGCGATCAGCATGGGGCGAGACCTTTTGCAGAAGAATATAGAGCCATAAGTGTAACCAAGGCCTCGTCCGAAAGCGAACGTAACCCAGACAAACGGAATACCATGAGCGACAGCCGCATTCTCGGTTTTCATCAGGACGAGGACGGCCACTGGGTGGTCGAATTGTCCTGTGGCCACACCCAGCACCTGCGCCACCAGCCACCCTGGCAATCGCGAGCCTGGGTGCTGGACGCCAGCCAGCGCCAACAGCAGATAGGCCAGCCGTTTTCCTGTGGCTGGTGCGCGCAGGGGGTCGATAGCGATACCCTTGGCAATTGATTCTTTTGCACAGCTCACGTCGAGACGCTCGCATGCAGACATTTTTTATCGCGCCGACCGACTTTGGTGTCGGCCTGACCTCCATCAGCCTGGGCCTGGTCCGCACCTTGGAACGGGCCGGCCTGAAGGTGGGCTTTTTCAAGCCAATCGCCCAGCCGCACCCAGGCGATACCGGTCCAGAGCGCTCCACCGAGCTGATCGCCCGCACACACGGCTTGAAGCCGCCGAAGCCGCTCAGCCTGGCCCACGTCGAGCGTATGTTGGGCGACGGCCAGCTCGATGAGCTGCTCGAAGAAATCGTTACCCTCTACCAACAAGCCTGCGAAGGCAAAGATGTGGTCGTGGTCGAGGGCATGGTGCCGACCCGTCACGCCAGCTACGCTGCGCGGGTCAATCTGCACCTGGCAAAAAGCCTGGATGCCGAAGTCATCCTGGTCTCGGCACCGGAGAACGAGGTGCTGGCCGAACTGTCCGGGCGAGTCGAGTTGCAAGCTCAACTGTTCGGTGGACCAAAAGATCCAAAAGTGCTTGGGGTGATTCTCAACAAGGTACGCACCGACGAAAGCATGCACGCCTTCGCCACACGCCTTAAAGAGCACTCGCCAGTATTGCGCAGCGGCGACTTCCGCCTGCTTGGCTGTATCCCCTACCAGGCCGACCTCAACGCACCGCGCACCCGCGATGTGGCTGAACTGCTTGGCGCCCAGGTGCTCAACGCCGGTGACTACGAACAACGGCGGATGAACAAGATCATCCTCTGCGCCCGTACGGTCGCCAACACCGTCCCCTTGCTGACGCCCGGCACCCTGGTGGTAACACCCGGCGACCGTGATGACATCATCCTCGCCGTCAGCCTGGCATCGATCAATGGTGTGCCACTGGCCGGCCTGCTACTGACCAGCGACAGCAAACCCGACCCGCGCATCCTCGAACTCTGCCGAGGAGCACTGGCGGCCGGCCTGCCAGTGCTGTCGGTGAGCACCGGATCCTACGACACGGCCAACCAGCTGAACCAGCTCAACAAGGAAATTCCGGTCGACGACCGGGAGCGCGCGGAAATCATCACCGACTTCGTCGCCAGCCATCTCGACGCCAGTTGGCTGCATCAGCGCTGTGGCACCCCACGGGAGATGCGCCTGTCACCTGCGGTGTTCCGCTACCAACTGATTCAACGCGCCCAGCAAGCCAACAAACGCATCGTCCTGCCGGAAGGCGCCGAGCCCATGACCGTGCAGGCTGCGGCCATCTGCCAGACCCGCGGCATCGCCCGGTGCGTGCTGCTGGCCAAACCGCAAGAAGTGCAGGCCGTGGCCCGTGCCCAAGGTATCGAACTGCCGGAAGGCCTGGAAATCCTCGACCCGGACCTGATCCGCGAGCGCTATGTCGAGCCGATGGTCAACCTGCGCAAAAGCAAAAGCCTCAATGCGCCAATGGCGGAGCAGCAACTGGAAGACCCGGTGGTCATCGGTACCATGATGTTGGCGCTGGACGAAGTCGACGGGCTGGTCTCGGGCCTGGTGCACTCTACCGCGAACACCATCCGCCCAGCCTTGCAACTGATCAAGACCGCGCCGGGTTGCACCCTGGTCTCCTCGGTGTTCTTCATGCTCTTCCCCGAGCAGGTGCTGGTGTATGGCGACTGCGTGATGAACCCGCACCCCAGTGCCAGCGAACTGGCCGAAATCGCCCTGCAGAGCGCCGATTCGGCCGAAGCCTTCGGCATCACCCCACGCGTGGCGATGATCAGCTACTCCAGTGGCGACTCGGCCAGCGGCGAAGAGGTTGAAAAAGTACGCGAGGCCACCCTGCTCGCCCAGCAAAGCCAGCACAACCTGCAGATTGACGGCCCCCTGCAGTACGACACGGCGGCCAACGAGAACACCGCTCGCGAACTGGCGCCAAACAGCCCGGTAGCGGGCCGCGCCACCGTGTTCGTCTTCCCGGACCTCAACACCGGCAACACCACCCACAAGGCCGTACAGCGCAGTGCCGACTGCGTCAGCCTCGGGCCAATGCTGCAAGGCTTGCGTAAACCGGTCAACGACCTGCCCCGCGGCGCCCAGGTCGACGACATCGTCTACACCATTGCCCTGACCGCGATTCAGGCCAACCGCTCTCTGGATAGCTGAACCATGCTCGCTTTTCTGCCCGCGCCTGTGCGCGGGATCATTGCGTCCCTGCTACTGGGGCTGAACACCCTGATGTGCTGTACCCCGTTGTTCATCGTCAGCCTGTTCAAGCTGTGCTTGCCGTTTCCGGCAGCGCAGCGGCTGACCGACGAATTGATGCGCCACATCCACGAAGCGTGGATCAGTAACAACAAGGGTTGGATGAACCTGGTCGGGCGCACCCACTGGCAAGTGGAGGGCCTGCGGGGGCTCGACTACCAGCACAGTTATCTGGTCACCAGTAACCACCAGAGCTGGGTCGATATCCTGGTGCTGCAGTACGTGCTGAACCGGCGTATTCGACCACTGAAGTTCTTCCTCAAGCACGTACTGATCTGGGTACCGGTGATCGGGCTGGCGTGGTGGGCGCTGGGCTTCCCGTTCATGAAACGCTACTCCAAGGCCTACCTGGCCAAACACCCGGAGAAGCAGGGCAAGGACCTGGAGACCACCCGCCGCACGTGCGCCAGGCTCCGCGGCAAGCCAACGGCTATTTTCAACTTTGCCGAAGGCACCCGCTTTACCCAGGCCAAGCATATCGAACAGCAGTCACCGTTCCAGCACCTGCTCAAGCCCAAGGCCGGCGGCATTGCCTTCGTACTGGATGCCATGGGCGAACAGCTGCAGTCCATCATCAACGTGACCCTCCACTACCCAGACGGTGCTCCGGGTTTCTGGGACGTACTGTGTGGACGGATGACACGGGTAGCGGTGCATATTCAGGAGCTGGCCATTCCCGAGGAATTCCTCGGCAAAAGCTACGACCAGGATGACGCGTACCGGCTGGCGTTCCAGCAATGGATCAACCGGCTATGGGAAGAGAAAGATCAGCATTTGACACAGTTACACCGTCAACGCTGATACCAACCAGGCTGGCCCCCACCGTTACTGCTGGGGTCAGCCTGGCTGGCGAAGAGCAACGGTTACTGGTACTGCTGACCAGGAATCGGCTTCAGGTTGACCTCTACACGACGGTTCTGTGCACGGCCATTGGCATCAGCGTTGCTCGCAACCGGCTGATCCGGGCCAGCACCGCGTACCGACAGACGCGAACTGTCCACACCCTGAGAGGTCAGGTAAGTGCTGACGGCCTGAGCACGGCGCTGCGACAGGTCCATGTTGTGCTGGCGGCTGCCGGTGCTATCGGTGTAACCGACGATTTCAATGGTGTTCTGGTTGAACTGCTTGAACGAGTTGGCCAGGTTGTTCAGCGGCGAATAGAAGCTTGGGGCGATATCCGACGAGTCGGTGCCGAAGGTAATGTTGCCCGGCATGATCAGCTTGATCTGATCGCCTTGGCGCTGCACTTCCACACCCGTGTTGGCCATGCTTTCACGCAGTGCCGCTTCCTGCTTGTCGGCGTAGTAGCCGTAGCCGGCCGCCGCTGCACCCACAGCTGCCGCACCAATCAGTGCGCCCTTGCCACGGTTGTCGTGGTTGATTGCAGCACCCGCGATTGCGCCGGCCAGCGCGCCAAGGCCGCCGTACTTGGCGGTTTTGCTCATTCCGGTGCTTTGCTGTGCCTGCCCTTGGCTATCGTAAGGGCTTGGGGTGGCACAACCGGACAGCATGGCAACAGCAGTAGCGACGATAATCAGACGACGCGAGGTGAACATGGAAAAGCTCCTACAGAGATTCTAAAGCACATCGAAAATTGACAGACCTATGCGGACCTTGGAACGCGACAAGCGCAAATAATTCCCTGGCTCAGGCCCGAACAAATGGATTTTCACGCATTTCATCACCCAAACGGGTGTCTGGTCCATGCCCTGTTACAACGGTAGCGTCCTCATCCAACCGGTACAGGCGCTCTTTGATCGAGCGGACGATGGTCGGCTGATCGCCGCCCCACAAATCCGTACGACCAATACCCCGGCGAAACAAGGTATCTCCGGCGATCAGCAACTTGGCATCGGCGAACCAGAAACTCATCGAACCCGGGGTATGCCCCGGCGTATGCAAGGCAACCCCGCAACCGCAGGCCAGCTCCTCGTCATCGGCCAACCAGCGATCCGGGGACGGCACAGGCGTGTAGGGCACACCGAACATCCGGCACTGCATTTCCAGGTTGTCCCAGAGGAACTGGTCTTCCTTATGCAGGTGCAGCGTAGCACCGGTCTTTTCCTTCAACAGGCCGGAAGCCAGGAAATGGTCCAGGTGCGCATGGGTATGGATGATACTGACCAGCTTCAGACCATGGGCCTCGAGACGCGCGAGAATCTGCTCATGGTTGCCGCCCGGGTCGACAACGATGGCCTTCTTGGTAATCGGATCGCCGATCAGGGTGCAGTTGCACTGCAAGGGGCCAACGGGGAAGGTTTCGCGGATCAGCGCGGGGCTGGCGGTTTGCATGAAGTGATCCTGCCAAAAGGTGATGGCATATTTTGGCACAGCCGACCGAACCCGCCGATATCACTTTCGTGAAAACACGCCGCTGGTCGTTTCAAAACCCCAGCGCCAGCGTTTGCTTGCCTTCCAGGGCCAGCAGGAACTGCTTGGCCGCCAACCCTCCGGCATAGCCCGTCAGGCTGCCCGAGGCACCAATCACCCGGTGGCAAGGCGCAATGATCGAGATCGGGTTCCGTCCATTGGCGGCGCCTACGGCACGCACTGCCTTCGGGCTGCCGATCTGCCGGGCGATGTCACTGTAGCTACGGGTTTCGCCAAACGGGATCGTCAACAACGCCTGCCAGACCTTGCGTTGAAACTCGGTCCCGACAAAGTCGAGGTCCACCTCAAAGTGCTTTCGCGTACCCGCGAAATACTCCCTGAGCTGCCGCTCGGTGGCCTGCAATACCCGGTTTTCGCCCTGCTCCCGCACGGCACTCAAAAGAACGCGACCAGGCTTATCGTTCTCCCAGAGCACTGCGGCGAGCCTGGACTCGTTTGCAATGAGGGTCAGCGGGCCAACAGGTGAATCCATCATCTTGAATACGTAGGACATGCCCTGAATTCCATAAACCTTCGGGACGTCAGCAACGCCCCGCCACCTGAAGACGCCAGATGAAATTCGCACCTTTATGACGCCAAAGTAAACAAGACACCTGTTTTTGTGCCAATGATTTGATGGGCTGATAAGCCAGTAGCAAAAATCCCGCAGCTGAATTCGAGCCGCAAAATGTCCATCGCAGAGATGAAGGCAAAAACCGGACGGAAATACTGTTGAGCCAGAGGATTGCAGCGGCAGCCCCCCGCGTAAGCTCACTAGAAACCAAGAGGCGAGGACCGTGCTGGGGCAAATGTATGCGCCACACGCAAAATGGGCAAGTTTCAGGTAACCCGTCACTGCTCAGCCCACCTTGTCCCCCTCCCCCAACCCCGCTAACATCACCCAGTCGCTGCCAATTCAGCGACCGGGACTGCAAGCCCGGCAAGCAAAAGGCGCATTCCGCCACCCAAGTGCCATTGGTTACCTGCCATCGCACGAACGGTGACGTTTCCACTACAAAGGAGCGCCCCAATGACAACAGCCCCCTGCAATCCCCCGCCAGCCGGCTCAGTCCTGACAACCACCACAACCACCTTTGGCTCCTGCGAAGGCAGCCATGCACCGCTGTTCCGTGTGTGCGCCGGCGTAGAGGCCGAACATGCGCTGGTGCATTTGTCGGTCCTGCTTCGCAGCGCGGATGCCGCCAACAACCAAGCCTGCGATCTGGTCGATGCACAAACCCGTCACTTGCTCTGGGCAACCCGCAATGCGCTGGAGATGTCTAAAGGGCTGGTTGAGGCGTTGCTGCTGAGCATCGAAAGCAGCACCTGAACAGATGACCTGCCAGTGGTGGCGCGCCTACCGTGGGAGCACACCTTGGTGGCGATGGAACCCGCAGGGTTCCCAGCGTATGTAGCTCGCCTCAAGCCGGTACAGCTGAAAAAAGTGCAACTATTCTTGCTATAAACCATAGAAAACACCGAAATAATTGCACTCAATAATCAAAAACCATAGAAATGCTAATATTCCTGCACTAAGCCATGCTTAACGCAGGAAAATTAGCATAATGGCCAAAAAAACAGCGCCACTTCTACCGTCGACAACCACGCTGCTGACTGAATTCGGTGAGCGCCTAAAGCTCGCTCGCCTTCGTAGAAAGCTGACTGCCAAGCAGGTGGCGGAACGTGCCGGAATGTCTGTGATGACCTTGCGCTCTCTTGAGTCTGGCGGTGCCGGGGTGACCATTGGCGCGTACCTCTCCGTGATGCAGGTACTAGGGCTTGAGAAAGACCTGACGAAACTCGGTGCAACAGATGATCTGGGTCGTCAACTGCAAGACTCGCGTTTAATACAAGCAGGTACGGGTCGAGGCAAACGCCCCTATGATTTAAATCGCCAAGCAATGGATAGCCCTTCCTCAGGCCGTGTTCGCGAACCGCAAGCGAGCGTGAAAACGGCTAAGCCGAGCAGTCAGGCATTGATTGCCAAAGGCTCCGGCGAAGATTCGGAAGAAGTAATAGATGCCACAACCGAATCGCTCACCGCACTGCTTGGCCCAGCAAAACGAAAACGAAAGGAGGCTAGCAAGGTATGACAATGATCGGTGTGTACGCTGATTGGGCTGGCTTACCGGGGCCGAAACGACTGGGGTTCTTGCATAGTCGAAAGACCCGTGCGTCCGAGGTGTTTGAGTTTCAGTACGATCCCGCCGCCCTGACCGACTCGGCTGTGAACCTGACGCAGATTGATCCAGAGCTAGGCCTATTTGAAGGCCCGCAGTATCCAGGAGGGCTCAAAGATAAATTCGGCGTCTTCGCAGATTCGAGCCCGGACCGATGGGGGCGGCTACTGATGGATCGTCGACTTGAACGAAATGTTCGGGCCGGCCTCGTGCCAAGTGGAACGAGGCTCTACGAGTCGGATTACCTGTTAGGCGTACATGATCTCTACCGCGTCGGCGCCCTACGCTACAAGCTTGAAGACAAAGACGAATTTCTTGACGACAGGCAGGACATTGCAGCCCCTCCTTTCACGGAAATTCATGAGTTGGAACGCGCCAGCCGCGCACTGGAAAACGACACAGACAACACCTCAGCAGAAGGCCAGGACTGGCTGAGGATGTTGATTGCCCCTGGCGGCTCGCTCGGCGGGGCGAGACCCAAAGCAAGCGTTGCAAATGAACAGGGTCACCTCTACATCGCAAAGTTTCCCAGTGCTCGCGACGACTACGACGTTGGCGCATGGGAGATGTTGGCGAACGCACTGGCAAACGCGTGCGGTCTGAACGTTGCTCACGGTTTGGCCAGAAAGTTTGCCAGCGATCACCACTGTTTCATGGTGCGTCGGTTTGATCGCACAGAGGACGGACGGCGGCTTCACTTTGCGTCCGCAATGACCATGACGGGCCGTACCGACGGCGACGACGCCTCCACTGGGGCGAGCTACCTTGAGCTGGCTGAAGCGCTCATGAGACATGGCTCCCAGCCTAACCAGGACCTCAAGGAACTGTGGTCGAGAATTGTCTTCAATATCCTGATTTCCAACACCGATGACCACCTACGCAACCATGGGTTTATTCTGGTTCCTGGACGCGGCTGGAGGCTATCCGAAGCCTAC
The DNA here is from genome assembly GCF_014648275.1 of Pseudomonas laurentiana. Classification (GTDB taxonomy): domain Bacteria; phylum Pseudomonadota; class Gammaproteobacteria; order Pseudomonadales; family Pseudomonadaceae; genus Aquipseudomonas; species Aquipseudomonas laurentiana. The sequence continues at coordinate 160,010 of NZ_BMQU01000008.1, read as the reverse complement.
GACATGAACCCTACCCCCATCGCTGATGGCCTGAAGCTCAACATTACCGATTCCGACAACGCGCTCGATCTTGAGCTCGCCCGAGAGGTTGCGGGGTACTTCCGGGTACCCTCAAATGAAGCAGAGGAAATCATCGAAGACTTTCGGGGCACAGTCAGCCAATGGCGAACGCTTGCCAACGGTTTGAAGCTGCCCATAAGGGAACAGGATCGAATGGCTAGCGCATTTCGTCTTGCGGATGACTGATGATGTCAATCAGCACTGAAGCAAGGCGTCTGCCAGTCAGCGGGTGTAGCAAACCTTACGGCAGGTAGAGCCTGAACACGCCGCCGCCCAACGGCCCGCCGTTGCCGATCTCAATGCGCCCCTGCAGCCCGTCGCGTTCATGCAGTGCAGCAATGCGCGCTGCGAAGTAAAGGCCCAGGCCGGTGCTGCCGCTGCTGGGGTTGATGCCCTGCACGTAGTCACTCTGGCGTTCGAGCATCTGCAGGGGGTAACCCGGGCCGTCATCGTTGACGCTCAGTAGCAGTTGGTCGTCTTCTTCGCTGACGGTTATCAGCAACGCGTGGCCGGCGTAACGGATGGCGTTATTGAGGATGTTGGACACCACCGAACCAATCAGCTCACGGTCAAAGAAACCCAACGGGTTGACGGTGTCGATCCGGTAGCTGGCCAGCAGGTCGCGGTGGCTCAGTACGTCCTGGTGAGCCGCCAGTTGCGCTTCGATGAAATCGTCCAGCTCATGATAGCCAGGGCACATCGGCAACTGGTTGACACCCAGTTTGTACAGGCCCAGCAGTTGCACCAGCATGCCATTGAGGTGGGCGAACTCGTGTTCCATGACCCCCAGCTCACTGCCACTGCGTTGCGCCTCTGGCAGGCGTGCCAGCCATTGGCTGTGGGTCTGCATGAGCATCGCCAGGGAGTTTTTCATGTCGTGTACGGTGGAGGCGATCACCGTGGAGAAGTCGAGCCCCTGCTTGTCTTCGCTCATCCACCAAATGCCCGTATGTGCAGTTTGCGATAGCGCTCGTAGCGCGCGTCACTTTCAGGAATGCCGGCCACCCGGCTGAGGCAGGCACGGCACTCTTCCAGCACGGCCGCCGTTGGCGTATCACCGGCCAGACGCAGCAGCGCCTGGGTAGTGTTCAAGGCAATACTGATGTTCTTCGGCTGCAAGACCAATGCCCGACGGAACAGGTCCAGTGCGCCACCAAGGTTACCGGCCTGGTAGCTGCGCACGCCCTGACGGTTAAGGTCGACGGCTTCGTTGCCGCCGCCCAGAATCGTCGGGTCGTCGGTCAGGGTTGCGATGTTTTTCATCACCGCCGGGTCATCGCCATACACCTCAACGCAGTTTTTCAAGATGCCGTTACTGGCCGCGTCCTGCCCCAGTTGCTGCAGCTGGGTCGCCACCAGCAAGGCGGCTTCGGCAGAGAAGAACTGGTCCATGCCCTCGATGCGGGCCATGGCCTGCTCGGTGAGTTTGGCGGCAGTCTCGGGGTCGCCGGCCTTGATCAGGCTGGTGGCTTTCATCAGGCGGGCGCGTACTTGCAGGCCCTGGTCGTCGGTGTATTCCTTGGCCACTTCGCTCAAGGCCGAGTTGATCTCTACCCGCGTGCGCGCATCCATGCCGCCGCCACCGTTCTTGCTGATCAAGGCCTGGGCCAGGCCCAGGTTGCTTTCAGGGTCTTTGAAGCGCGAATGCTGGCCCTGGCTGACCGCCTGACGGTAGGCGCGTGAAGCGCCGTCGAAGTCTTCGTTGCCCAGTGCCAGCTTGCCCAGCAGCATCTGCCGACGCACGGCCAGCGGCGACAGGCGTACCGCTTCTTCAAGCACGCTTTGAGCGCGCTTGGTTTCGCCGGTTGCCGTCAGCACATCGGCCAGGCCGTCGTACAGGCCGGGCATCAGCGGGAAGGCCTTCAAGGCCTGCTCATAGATACCTTGGGCCTGACCAATCTGGCCACGCTTGAACAGCAATGCGCCAAGGGCGGCATAGGCCCAGGGCGTGGCGCGGCTGCTGAGGATCGCCTTGAGGAATCGCTCAAGGTCTTCATAGCGGTTCAAGTCACGCAGGGCGTTGGCCCGGTAACGCAGGCACAACGGCGCAAAACGCTGATCCTGGCGGCAAAGGTTCTCGCACGCGGTCAACACCTCGGCGGGCTTGCCACGGTCAAGGGCCTGCAGAATCGGCTTGAGCAGGGTTTTGCGCTGCACCAGTTTTTCCAGGCGCTGGGCCAGGCCGATCCGATTGAACGGTTTGGTCAGGTAGGCGTCGGGCTCGTGCTCCAGGGCGCTGAGCACCACCGCCTGGCTGCTTTCAGCGGTGACCATGATGAACACGCATTCATGGCTGATGAGCTTGTCGACCATCAGGTCTTCAAGGGTTTGCTGGCCGTTTTTCTTGCCATCGCCCAGGTGAAAGTCATGCAGGATGAAGTCATAGCGTTTCTGCGCACACATGCGCAGCGCCTGCTCTCCGCAGTCCGCGGTATCAACGTCACGGACGCCCAACTCGCGCAGCATGGAGCGGACTGAGCTGCGGAAGTCGGAGAAGTCATCGACAATGAGAAAACTTTTTTGGCTGTAAACCAACATCCAAGGAACCTGTCATGGGGTAGTAAGGAGACACACGCAAGCAACGATTACAACGACAGGCTCATCCTTTTAGCCCGCTATGGCGCACAGCTGATAACCAACGGTTGGGCTATCACACACTGCAACACCGCCCTGTCACACACCCAATTGGCTCCCCAGACGATACTGATTGTCCCCCGTGCGCTTGGCGTCATACATCGCCAGGTCTGCCGTGTGGATCAGGTCATCCATACCGGTGGCGTGGTCGGGAAATACCGCCACACCCAGGCTGGTGCCGATTACACACGTTCTACCGGCAATATCCGTCGGCGTTGAAAGCGCCTGGATGATCATTTCGCAAAGCACATGGATTTCTTGTTCAATGTTCAGGTCAGACGACAAACCTTCGAGCACCAGCACGAACTCGTCCCCCCCGATACGCGCCACTGTATCGGCCGTACGCACCAGATTCTTGAGGCGCTTGGCCGTGGTAATCAGCACCTGATCGCCGGCAGCGTGACCGTAGTTGTCATTGATCGCCTTAAAGCCATTGAGATCGATAAAAATCAGTACCACACGCGTTTGCAGGATACGCCCCTGGTCCAGTGCCGCCGACAGCCGCTGCTCAAGAACCAGACGGTTGGCCAGCCCAGTCAGCGCATCCTTATGGGCCAGGCTGTGCAATTGGTTAGCCCAGGCTTTTTCTTCGGTGATGTCCCGCACCACCCCCATCATTTTGATGGCCTTGCCGTGGGCGTCCTTGATCACGTTGCCGGTCTCGCGCAACCAACGCACCGTACCGTCGGGCCAGATCACCCGGTACTCTTCGTCATGGTTTTCACCGGTTTCAATGCAGCGCAACTCGCCCGCCCGGACCTGCTCGCGGTCTTCCGGGTGGACACTGTTGCAGAAGCGCTCGTAACTGGGGGTGATCTCGCCGACCTGATAGCCGAACATGCCATAGATGGCTTCGGACCAATACAGTTGCTGGGTGTCGACATCCCAGTCCCAGGTGCCAATACGGGCAAAGTACTGGCTGCGCTTGAAACGCTCGACGTCCTCAGGGATCACCTCGCCAGCCTGGGCGCATTGACGGCAGATACCCTGCGACACACCTTCCCGTTGCGCCTGAAGGTCGACCAGACGAGCACTCAGGTCACGTTCGCGGCGCTGGGCACGGCGCAACAGTATCAGCAGCCCCCCGATGCAAAGGCACATCCAAAGCAGTAGCGTTTGCAGGATTGCCGTCATGACAGCGGGGCACTCGATAATAAATGGCTAATCGCCATCTTAATCGAAGCAAGTTGTACACAAAAGCCTGTTGACCCACCGGTCAGGGCACAACGACAGCCGCTCGACGCTCACGCTGATAATGCAACACCGCATGCGCCACAAGGCCAAAGATCAAACCCCAGAACGCTGCCGCCAAGCCAAGGAAGCTCATGCCCGAAGCCGTCACCAGAAAGGTGATCAAGGCGGCTTCGCGCTGTTTCTCGTCAGCCATGGCCCCAGCCAGCCCGGTCATGATGGCGCCAAACAGGGCCAGCCCTGCAAGGGAGGCAATGAGTTCACGGGGCAATGCGGCAAACACCGACGCCAAGGTCGCACCGAAGGTTCCCATGACGATGTAGAACACCCCGCAGGCCATGCCGGCGATGTAGCGCTTGCCCGGCTGTTCATGGGCCTCGCGCCCGGTGCAGATTGCTGCGGTAATCGCCGCCAGGTTGAAACCGTGGGAACCAAAGGGTGCCAACAGTACCGAGCCTAGCGCCGTCACCGACAGGATCGGCCGGGCCGGGGTCTGGTAACCGGCGCTGCGCAGCACTGCCATGCCCGGGACGTACTGCCCTGTCAGGCTGACCAGTGCCAGCGGCAAGCCAATGTTGATGATGGCGTGCCAGCTCCATTGCGGCGCGATAAACAGCGGTTCGGCGACGGCGACAGTAATGGCGGTGCTGTTCAGTTGGCCCAATGAGGCGGCGACCGCGCAACCCACGATCAGCACGGACAAAATGGCGTAGCGCGGCGACAGACGCTTGAACACCAGGTAGCTGGCGAACATCGACAGCACCAACAGCGGCTGGACACTCACCGACGTGAACAACTCGGCACCGAAGCGAAACAGGATGCCGGCCAGCATCGCAGCGGCAATCGCCTTGGGCAGGCGGCTCATGAGCTTGTCGAACGCACCGCTCAGTCCAACCAGCGCAATCACCAGCGATGCCACGATATAGGCCCCCACTGCTTCGGCCAGGGACACCTGCGGCAGCATCGACACCAGCAGGGCTGCTCCCGGTGTGGACCAGGCAGTAATCACCGGCACCCGCAAGCGCCAGCTAAGCAACAGACCGGTGAGGCCGCTGCCGATGGAAATCGCCCAGATCCAGGATGACACCTCAGCGGCGGATAGCTGCGCTTCACGTGCCGCCTGAAAGACGATGATCAGCGGGCCGGCATAGGAAATGATCACGGCGATCAGGCCGGCAACGATCGCCGACAACGAGACGTCTTTTCTCAAGGTATCCATACAGCCTCCAGTGGATGTCGGGAACGCGCAGCGCCCGGGCACAAAGCAAATTGCTTCGAATCATTTCGAATTAAATCGAAGCAATCGACTCAATGCAATAGAATCAATCGAACATTTTCAATTCATCCGTCGCTTATGCCCGAGCACACACGTATCAAGTACTTGGCCTGATCGAGCCATTGCTGCGATGTGATAGGCTCGACGCAATCGTTTCTGATCGGTAGCAATCTGCATGTGGGTCCCCCAGCTCAACGAACTCAATCAACCCATGTACCTGTCGATTGCCGACGCACTCGGCCGTGATATCGCCAGCGGTGTGCTCGCGCGTGGCGACCGGCTACCGACCTTGCGTGAGCTGGCACAGGCTCTGGAGGTCACGCCGGGCACGGTCAGTCGTGCCTACAGTGAGGCGCAGCGGCGCGGCCTGGTGCAGGGCGAAGTCGGCCGTGGTACCTATGTGCTGGGTGCGCAGAAGCCGGGCCCTTCAGCGGCAGCGACACTGCCGACCAGCGCGGCACTCCGGCGCCCTGAGCTGCTGGATCTGTCGATCATCAAGCCTTCTGGCGAGTCGTTGGAGCACTGGCTGCGCGGGGCCTTGACCCACCTGGCCAGCAGCACCGATTTCGCCCAGGCCCTGGACTACGCGCCAGACGGCGGCCACCCGGCACACCGTGAAGCCGGCGCGCAATGGCTGCGCCATGCTCTGCCCGAAGCGGTTTGGCAACAGGTGGTGATCACGGCGGGTGCCCAGCATGGGCTGATGGTGGCGATGGGCGCCCTGACCGGTTGTAACGACCTGATCCTCTGCGAGTCGCTGTGCTACCCCGGGATTATTTCCCTGGCCCACAGCCTGCAGCGACGCCTGCGCGGGGTGGCGATGGATGAAGAAGGCATCATTCCGGCAGCCTTGCGCGAGCTCTGCCTACAGGAACGCCCGAAGATGCTGGTCTGCGTGGCAACCTGTCAGAACCCGACCACGGCGACCATGTCGCATAAACGCCGGGCGGAAATCGCCGCCATCGCCGAAGAATTCGACTTCCTGATTCTCGACGACGATATCTACGGTTTCCTTGCCAGCGACCCGACCCTGCGCCCCTTGGCCAGCTATGCGCCAGACCGTTCGGTGTACCTGACCAGCCTGTCCAAGTCCGTGCTACCAGCGCTGCGTATCGGCTACCTGTACAGCCCGCCACGCTTGCTGTCGCGGCTGAGCGCGATGGTCCGCAGCAGTGTCTGGATGCCGTCTCCCCTGACTGCACAACTGGCCACCAACGTCATCAATGAAGGGCTGGATCAAACGCTGGTGCGTCTGCAGCGCGAAGAAGCGGCACGGCGCCAGGCGATGGCCCGTGAAGTGTTCCGAGGCTTGTCGCTCAAGGCCCAGCCACACAGTTATCACCTGTGGCTGGAACTGCCCGAGCCGTGGAGTGCCGATGAGTTCAGCACCCTGGCCCGAGCACAGGGCGTGCAAATCCTCAGTGGCTCGCAGTTTCAAGCCGAACGTGACGGTGTCAGCCGTGGGGTTCGGGTAGTGCTGATGTCGCCGACGAGCCAGGACGAATTGCACTTCGCCCTGACTCAACTGGCGAGCCTGATCGACTCGCCAGATCCGCGACGCTTCTACTAGCGGGTAAAGACCTGCGCCGTGGTGATCGCCATGTCACCACCGGGCAATTTGATCTTGCCCAGCGGTTTCAGGCTTTCGGCATCGAAAATCGCCACATCGTTGAAGGTCCCGGCCAGGTAGATCTTGCTGCCGGCCTTGTTGAACGAAATGCAGTAGTAGGAATGATCCAGGGTCGCCGCCTGGAGCATTTTCTTCTGCTTGATATCGTACTTGGCCAGACGGTTGAGCACGCCAAAGACCAGGTTCGGGTCCTTAGGCGAAACCATGCCGCTGAAGTAGATCTCGGTCAGCGGGCCAAAGTCGACGGTCTTGGTCTTGCCGGTCGCCAAGTCAATGTTGAAGAAGCCGTAAACGTAATCTGCGGTTGCCGGGTCTTCCTTCTTGTCCTTGAACTTGGCGGCCGTGTAGAGCAGCGAGAAATCATGCCGGTAGGTCTGCTGGTTCCACACGTAGAGCACATCCGGAGCGCTGTACAGCGGGCGTTTCCAGTGTCGGCTCGGCACCAGTACGTCGAACTTGCCGGTCTGCACGTTGACCTTGTAGATGTCCGGCCCGGCGATGTACAGGCTGCCGTCGTCACCGGTCTGCATGATGGTCAGTTGCCGTGGCGCCGGGAAACTGCGCACGGGCTTGGCACTCATGCCGGCATTGGTGGCATAGACATCCAGGCGCGGCTGCTGCACTTCATAACGGTCGTTGAGCATCCGTGTCGGGTTGGCGACGGTGTACAGCTCCTTGCCGTCATGGCTGACGGTGAAGGAGAACATTGAACGGGCCTTCTCCCCCGGCTGCTGGGTGATGCTGGCATGGAACACCTGCTTGCAGGTGTCCAGTTCGACCCCGTAAATGTCGGCGTAATGGTTGTTCAGCACATAGGCAATTGTCCGGTCCGGCGACAGTTGCACCGTGCCCGGCCCAAAAGCGTCGGGCATCTGGCAGGTCTTGTAGAGGCTGTCGGTGGCCAGGTCAAGAATGTGCAGGTTGTTCGGGTAGTTGGTGGTGACCATGTACTCGTGGCCACGGTTGAGTGCCTTGCCCTCGTCGGCCAACAGTGGCCCGGAACAGGCGCCAAGCACCAGAATGGCGGCCAGGCCGCGCGTTGCAGTCTGAAGCATGCGGGTATCCCTCTTGTTCGGCTGGGGGCTCATTTGTCTTCCGGGAACACGGTCCCCAGGTTGCGCCAATTGTCGTTGGAGGCCTGGGCGTCTTTGTTCCAATCCGGGTAGGTGCTCATCATGTCCGGCACCTGGGCCGGCCACCAGCAAGGGTCAGAGCACCCATACAGGTCTGATTCCATCGGCTGGCACAGCGACGAAACGCCACCGAAGGCATCGATTTCCCAGCCCGGGTCCGTGGTCGAGGCACACCCGGCCACCGAGTTCATGGCCACAACCTCTTCAATGCGGTTCTCGTCGGCAGCCTGTTCGAGCTTGAGCGCTTTGTTATTGATCGGCTTGAGATGCTTCATGTCAGTGGACCTTGCGCGGAGTGATGTAGCGGCTGATGAAGGCCGGGTTCTCGGCCATGATCCGGCTGTAGACTTCAATGCCGAAGTCCACCCAGTCACGCATCAGTTCGCAGTAGTGATAGGTCGGGTGAGCGGGGTCGCCGTAACGGGCGTAGCTCTCGTGGTAGCAGCCGCCTGAGCACAGGTTGCGAATGCGGCAGCTGTCGCATCCGGTGTTGGTGCGGTCCAGGCGCTGCGAGAGAAAGTCGTTGAGCTCGACCTGCTTGACCCCGCTATGGACGTTGCCGAAGGTCGGCAACGACGAGCCGGTGAAACGATGGCAAAGGTTCAACTCCCCCTTGTGATCGACCGCCAGCATCTTCAGCCCCGCCCCGCAAGGCAGCGCCTTCTTGTGCCCCTCATGAATGTCGGTGATCAACTGGTGCAGGTTGGAGAACCCGATGCTGCGGTGCTCCAGCGCTGCCTCCAGGTACCGCCGCCCCAGGGCCTTCATGTTGGCGAACACCTGCACCAGCTCTTCGCTGCTCAGGTTGTAATCGCTGATATCGCCGGACGTCACCGGCGCAAAGCCCACTTCGGCAAAACCCAGCTCGTTGAACAAGTGGTTCCAGATGGTTTCGACATCGGTGACACCACGGGTCAGGGTGACGCGGGCACCGACCGGGCGGCTGTCATAACGCGACAGCAGCATGTCGACCTTGCGCCGAACCACATCGTAGGTGCCCTGCCCGCCGACCGTGATGCGATTGCGATCGTGTACGGTCTTCGGCCCGTCGATACTCACCGACAAACCAAATCGGTGGGCATTGAGGTAGTCGACGATTTCTTCAGTGAGCAAGGTGGCATTGGTGGTCATGACAAACTCGACCCGCTTGCCCGCCTCGCTGAAACGCCGCTCACAGTAGTCGACCATGTACTCGATCAACTTGCGGTTACTCAGTGGCTCACCGCCGAAGAACACCACGGTATAGACCGACTCGTCAGGCGACTCCTTGAGCAGCATTTCTACCGAGGCCACGGCGGTCTCGACATCCATCCGCTTGCCTTGCGAAGGCTTGTCCAGGTCCTCTTTGTAGCAGTAGGTGCAGCTCAGGTTACAGCCCGTGTTGACGTTCAACACTACCGTGTTGATCGCCGTGCGCTCGACCCGTTTGGTCGCCACTTCGGGGGTCAACGGCGAACCGTCGCTGACCAGTTCCAGGGCGATTAACTCGCGCAGGGTTTCGTTGATTTCCTCGTCGCCAAAACGCGAGGCCAGGCGCTGCTGCAGCATTTCGCTGGAGCAGCCCTCACCGCGCAGAACGTCGATGATTTCCCCGGTCAGCGCATCGCTGGCAAACAGCGAGCTGCTGGGGATATGGAACAACATGCGTGCGTCATCAACCTGCACTTCGTGCAGGTTGCGCTCCACCAGATTCAGGATAACGCCCATCGCAACCTCCTCAAGCGGGGCCGGTTAATGCCGGCCCCCTTTTCATTCCGCTGATATGGCTGGGGTAACAGGCCCGTATCAAGGAATCGGTGGATTGTTCCAGCGCTGAACCGTGACGATCAGGTGCCCCTCACCCGTGTGGGCTTTACCCGCATCGTCCACCGCCGCAATGACCTTGAGGTTGCCGGCGTTGTTGGTCGACATTTTGCGCTCTGGGTTTGGCCCGGCATCACCTGGGGTGAATACACCCGCATCGGTCTGCATGCTGCCGGCAAACTTGACGTCTTCATCCTCGCGGGCACGGTCATCAAACGGCTCGACCTTCCATTGCGCCGGGAACACACCGATGCGGTAGGCCTTGCCCTCCGCGCTGCGTCCCCAGGCTTCGGCATCGAAGCGGCCCTGAACCTTCGGTGTCGCCCCCCCGTTGTCACCGATACGTGCCACCGAGAACGCCGGCACGACCTTGACCTCGGCAATGTCGCGATACACCGCCAATTGCTGGCCCTTGAGCGCACCGACACTCACCTCGCGCAACCCGGCCGGGGCATCGGCGGCGGCTTTGAGCAGCACGCGCACACGCTGCGGGCTTTGCTCCAGCACCTTGACCACTTCGACACCCTTGCCGAACGATGGCGTGCCGTTAAGGCCGCTGCCAATCAGGCTGACTTCGGTCTCGCTGCCGGCCTTCAAGTAGCCCGGCTGAACGGCCAGCAGTTGAGGGTGGTCTTGCCGCGCGGCGATGAAGTCCAGGCCTCGCTCATCGTGCGCAGCCTCAAACATCCGCCCCTTGAGCTGAGCCCCATTGGCAGCGAACACCTGGCGCATTTTCACCCCGTCGATATCGACGTTACCGCGCCACTCGTAACCGCTGTAGAGAATGGCCGTACCTTGCCCCTTGAACGGGCTGCCATCGACGTACTGGCCATCAACACTGAGGGTGAAATGATCGCCCTCGGCCGCGGTGACCTTCATCACCCCGTTAAGCTCGCCCTTGCCTGGCAGGTGACCACTAAAGCTCCAGTCACCCACCAGAGCCTCAGCCTTGGGCATCGATTTTTGCCAGTCGGCCCAGGCCTTGCTGTCGAGCGGGTAGCGCTTGGCCAGCAACGGCACCATTTCCTTGCGGGCCAGGTCGAACCAGTCGCGGTCACGAGACAGCGCCTGATATTCCAGCGACGGCCACTGGCCGAGGTGGAAGTTCACCAGGCGCTCCCACTCCTGCGCCGGACGACGTTGCAAGGCAACCCGTGCACCCGAGTGGCAACGGCCACACATCTGCTTGGTCTGGTCGTCGAACTGCTCGACGGTATTCAGGCGACGCTCCAACGCGTAGCGCACACCGTCGGTTTCACTGGGCGCCAGGCCTTGGTTGTCGGCCAGGTACTTGACCAGCGTGCGGCGGTCCTCGTCACTGATCTTCAACTGGTGCATGGTCTGCATGCGCGCAATGCTCATCAGCCACCCCTCGGGGGTTTTGCGCTGATGGCTGATACGGCTCAAGGCATTCTCACCCTCAGGCGTATGGCAAGCCATGCAGGTTTCCTTGAGGATGGCCTGGGCTTCGCGTGCCTGGCTGGTCTGGGGCTGCAAGGCAAGGCTTACCGCCAACGCCAGCAGGCCGCCGGCACTGGCGAACCGGAATGTTCTCTTCATCGATGTCTGACCTCCCACGGGGCTTATTCTTATCGTTGTTTTTTAGTGGTCTCTTCCTGCCGGCCGGGATGGATCAGGCAATGCACAGGCTGAAGAGGTACTGCCAGTAGCGATACATATTGCATGCCAAAAGCCTACAAGCCCGTATCTACGAGGCTTCCGGCACTTTTACCGGTTGCGTTGCGTTTAATTTCGCGACAGCTGTAACACTCTGAGACGGTGCGACAGAACGGGTTGCACTTTACCGTTTCGGTGCAAAATGCCATCATTGAGCCACTTCCCATCAGGGTTCCCAAGCCCTGCATGTCATAAAAAATCATCATAAGACAAGCACCTTTCGCGTGAATCAAAGGTGCGCTGCATCACCCCTTGCCTGCACAACCAGACGACGCCATGGTCTACCACCCTAAGAGCGCCGCATTGATGCTGGCCTGCGAAAGGCTTCGCAGGTCACGTTTGTTGCTGCCACAAGGAATACACAGATGCTCTTGAGATCGATGAAAATTTCCCGCCGCGCGGGCCTTGGCTTTGCCTTGATCGCGCTGATGGCGCTGCTGCTAGGAAGCTTTTCGCTGCTGGAAATGCGCCGCATGAACGAACAGTCGCGTGTGGTTGATCGCAACTGGCTGCCTTCGATTCTCGCCCTCAATGACACCGCCCTGAGCGTATCGCGCATACGGACGATCACCCTGCGCCTGCTGACCCTGCGCACCGACGAGGACATGCAAAACAACCTGGAGCGCCTCAAGGAGCTCAAGCAACAGCTGCAAACCCAACAGCACAGCTATGAACAGCTCATTAGCCTGGACGACGAGAAAGTTGCCTACGAAGGCTTCCAGCAGGCCAAGGCGCTGTACATGGCCGAGCAGGAAAAGCTGAGCGCGCTGGCGCAGCAAGGGCATCAGGACCAAGCCATTGAGGTTGCCAACGGCACCCTCTATGAACATGCCGATGCCATGGTCAAGGCCTTGATCACGCTGATCGACCTGAACAAACAAGGCGCCAGACAGGCCTCACTGGAAAGTGACACGGTATTCAGTAATGCCAATGAACTGGTCATGTCCATGATGATTATCGTCGTGCTGCTGACGGTCGTACTTGCCCTTGTCTTGACCCGCAGCATCGTGCGCCCGCTGAGCCAGGCCGTAAGCGTCGCCGAAGTGATCGCCAGTGGCGACCTGTGCAGCGAAGTGACCGTGGTTGGCAGCGACGAGCCCGCACAACTGCTGCACGCACTCAAGCGCATGCAGACCAGCCTGCGCACAACCATTCAACGCATCGCCGACTCGTCCAACCAACTGGCTTCGGCCGCAGAAGAGTTGCAAGCCGTCACCAATGACTCCACCAAGACCCTGCTCCAGCAGAGCAACGAAGTGGAACAGGCCGCAACGGCGGTCAACGAGATGACCACGGCAGTCGAGGAAGTGGCCCGCAATGCGGTCAGCACCTCCGAGGCCTCCGGCGAAACCGACCAGACCGCACGCCACGGTCGTCAACAAGTGCAGCAAACGGTTGACTCCATTGGCCTGCTGGCCGAAGACGTCACCCGTACCTGCGAACAGGTCGAACACCTCGCCGGTGATGTACGCAACATTGGCCAGGTGCTTGAAGTGATTCGTGCGATTGCCGAGCAGACCAACCTGCTGGCACTCAACGCGGCCATCGAGGCCGCACGCGCAGGCGATGCAGGCCGAGGTTTTGCTGTGGTGGCCGATGAAGTGCGGGCACTGGCGCACCGCACTCAGCAGTCGACCCAGGAAATCGAGTCGATGATCGGCACCATCGAAGAAGGTACCGAGGGCGCAGTCAGTGCCATGCGCAGCAGCAATGAACGGGCACACGCCACCCTGGATGCCGCACTGGCCTCAGGTCATGCACTGGAACAGATTACCCAGGCCATTGCCGCCATCAACGAACGCAACCTGGTGATTGCCAGTGCCAGCGAGGAACAGGCCCAGGTAGCCCGCGAAGTGGACCGCAACCTGATCAACATCCGCGACCTGTCGATGCAAACCTCGGCCGGCGCCAACCAGAGCAACGCCGCCAGCCAATCACTGGCACACCTGGCCGTGCAACTGAACGGGCTGGTGGCACAGTTCAAAGTCTGACGCTGTAGTAACGCCCTCTGCGGAGGCCGTTGTTTTCAGCGCTTCCCTGGAGGCGATGAAGGGGGGATTATTTCATGCCCACCGACAGCGCTCTCCAGGCAGACTGGCGTGCGTGCCATGCTCATATCAGCCCCGCCATCATGCGCCTACTTCCTTGAAAACCAGCGCTTGGGTGGCGCTTTGCTGGGAATACATGCGGATTGAAGCAGAGCGCTTACAAAAGCGATCCACCTCACCCAATAGTTATCGATAAGGAACGCCTGGGTGGAAGGAAAAAACAAAACATAGCCGTGGCGGGCTACGTTTAACTGCACCATCCCCCAAACCATCGCCCCGACAACGCACGCCCAAAACCATTGAGCGCTGAACTTCTCACCCGAAAATCGCCTGCTGATGGAACGCCAGAACAGGAACGCGGCTAGAGAAATACATAAATAAGCTGTGGATATAAACATTAAGCACTGTCAATCAAACGTATATTTTCCTTCAAGCATGAACGCCGGCTCTCTCCAATTGGGCCCTCTGACAACTCCGGTCCCGCTATACTGGATAAAGCCGGCGTTGCACATGCTCTTGACGAGGCTCAATAGCCCCCAGCTATCTGTCACGTGAGCCCAGTTGGCTCGATTATAAAGGCCATCAAGCTGAGGAAGTGAGATACCCAACTCATTTTTAGTGAGAAATAGTATTACCTCTTCTGGCTTCTCGTTGAGCACAATCGTTCTTATGATATTCATCGTTTTACTTCTCCCTATTACTTGTACTCTTTTTTCCTTTGTTTTTCATCCACGCCTGTAGCCTCAGGTGAGGGCCAGCGTCGAACACCCATTTCGGGTAATCAAACGCCAGTTTGGATATTTGAAAACCCGCTTCCGAGGTTTGGCCAAGAACACCGCGCAGCTGAACACGCTGTTTGCACTCTCGAGTTTGTGGATCGCGCCATAAAGGCAGTTGTCGCGTCTCAACACTGTCTCAGTTTGAGACGCTGCACCCCATCTCAAGCAGCCAAGGCCCCTGTTTTCAGGGGGTTCTTGACCTTGGCACAAGGGTTGCGAATACCCCGGCATTCACTCACAAGAACGAGGTTTGCCATGTCCGCCACTGCCCCCTTGCTGCCCGCCGTCGAGTCGTTTCTAAAGCGCGCCCCCCGTATGTTGATCGGTGCCGATTGGGTTGAAGCCACCGACGGTGCGCTGATGACGCTGAGCAACCCTGCCACTGGCGAACCTTTGTGCCAGGTGCCCAGCGCCACCCCGGCCGATGTCGAGCGCGCCGTTCTCGCCGCCCGCAAGGCCTTCGACGACTCGGCGTGGAGCCGCACCCGCCCACGCGAACGGCAGAACCTGTTGTGGCGCCTGGCCGACCTGCTGGAGCGGGACGCCGAGGTCGTGGCCCAGCTCGAATGTCTGAACAACGGCAAGAGTGCCGCCGTAGCCCGGGTGATGGACGTGCAGCTGTCCATCGATTTTCTGCGCTACATGGCAGGCTGGGCCACCAAGGTCGAAGGCAGCACCGTGGATGTGTCGATGCCGCTGATGCCCGCCGATCAGTTCCACGGTTTCATTCGCCGTGAAGCCGTCGGTGTCGTCGGCGCTATCGTGGCCTGGAACTTCCCGCTGCTGCTGGCCTGCTGGAAGCTCGGCCCGGCGCTGGCAACCGGATGTACGGTGGTGCTCAAGCCCGCCGATGAAACGCCGTTGAGCGCCCTCAAGCTGGCCGAACTGGCCCTCGAAGCCGGCTACCCGGCCGGCGTCTTCAACGTGGTCACCGGCACCGGCATCGTTGCGGGCGATGCCCTGACCCGTAACCCACGGGTGGATAAACTGACCTTCACCGGCTCGACCGCCGTCGGCCAGCAGATCGGCAAGATCGCCATGGACAACATGACCCGGGTCACTCTGGAGCTGGGTGGTAAATCGCCAACCATCGTCATGGCCGATGCGGACCTTACCAGCGCTGCGGCGGGTGCTGCCAGCGCGATTTTCTTCAACCAGGGTCAGGTCTGCTGTGCCGGTTCTCGGCTGTATGTACACCGCAAGCACTTTGACAATGTGGTCGCCGATATCGCGGGTATAGCCAACGCCATGAAGCTCGGCAACGGCCTGGACCCCAGCGTAGACATGGGCCCGCTGATTTCCGCACGGCAACAACAGCGGGTCTTCAACTACATCGAGCAAGGCCGCAGCAGCGGCGCCAGCATTGCCTGTGGCGGTGAACAGTTCGGCCCCGGCTACTTCGTCAAACCTACGGTGATCGTCGATGTCGATCAGCGTCATCCACTGGTGCAGGAAGAAATCTTTGGCCCGGTGCTGGTAGCAATTCCATTCGATGACGAGGCCGAGGCCCTGCGCATGGCCAACGACAGCCCCTATGGATTGGGCGCGAGTATCTGGTCGAACGACCTGGCCGCCGTCCACCGGATGATCCCACGTATTCGCTCCGGCTCCGTGTGGGTCAACTGCCACAGCGCCCTTGACCCGGCGCTGCCGTTCGGTGGCTACAAGATGTCCGGCGTGGGCCGCGAGATGGGCGCGGCGGCCATCGAGCACTACACCGAACTCAAGTCGGTGTTGATCAAGCTGTAAGCCTCAGGGGCGATAGCCCTGACTGAGCAACCAACTGCGGATCATCCGCGCTTGCTCAGGCTCCAAACCGGCCAGCACTTGCTCGGCCGGTTCATCTTTCAGGCGTTTCACCAACGGTGCCACCGCCACGCCCTGTACATGCCAGATTCCCAATGGCTGATCGGGGCTCACCACCAGCTCCACTTCATCCACCCAGCCCTCGCGAAGCACTGGGCCGGATTGCACCTGCAAGGCAGCAAAGTCCGCCTCACGGTGGGCCGGCTCCTGATCGGGCCAGCGGCTACGGGCCTGCCAGAACGGTGCGTCAGGCCATTGCTGCTCCTGAGCGTAGAAGTCTCGCCCGTTACGAGCGAAGCGCCAGAACAGGTGTTCGACCCGTTGCTGGTGAAACTGCAACGCCAGCGCCGCGCGCTCAGGCCGTAGCAGCAACGTGTTGATCACCGCTGGCGCCTGCAGGGCCGAAGACAGCGATTGGAAGATACCGTTGCCCGACAAGGGATCGACGGCCATCGCCGCATCGCCAACACGCAGCCATCCCTGCGCGCCGGTCTGCCGGCTGAGAATGGCCGTGCTGCTGCGGGCATGCAGGTGAAGGTCGTGTTCCTCGGCGGCGCCGAAAAAGCGACAGGCCATTTCCGACTGCTGACGCCGTGCACGGCAGTACTCCAGCAGTTCGGCCTTGTCGGGCAACTGAGTACTGGCAACGTCGAGGGTCAGTTGCCAGTAACAGCGGCCATCCGCTTGACGCGCCATCCACGCCCAACCATCGGCAAAACTCTGCACCGCGCTGGCATTCGGGCCCGGGCGCCCCTGCCAACGGTTCAACAGGCTCAGGGTTTCCGGCCCGCGCCAGGCCCTGCCCGACGACGCCTTGTTCGCCTGCGGTGCCTGTCGACCACGGGCTTCCACCAGAAAGTCGGCAAACACGGGCGCTGCACCTTCAAGCGTAACGCCCATCTGACCCGCGTCACGCTCGACACTCAGCACTCGTCCTTCGATCAACACTACCCCCGCCGCGTGCAAATCATCGCGCAGGCCTTGATCAAAGCGCGGCCGGTCGATCAGGTATTCCAGGTTCTGGGCCGTGCTCTGCCCGTTCCACTGCACCTGCCGCTGCGACGGCTCAGTTGCGCTGGCCAAGGCGTGCAACAACCCCGCCCCGCGCAGGCCTTCAAGGACACGCGGCGAAACGCCTTCCAGCGCGGCAAAGCGGCGCCACTCGCTGACCACGCACACCTCATGGCCGAGCCGCCGCAAGCCCAGGGCGACGGCAGCACCCGCCGGCCCGGCGCCAAGCACCAGTACCCGGCTCATGGCGCCAGCCGCCGTTCAGGACCGTGATAATGTGCCTGCCCATATAGCCAGTCACGGATCTCGCTGTTACTGGCTGCCGGGTGCTGCTGCAAGAACGCTGCGAGGTGCCCGGTCAGGGCTGCACACCCCAGGCTGGCACCCGACAGCCGCCCGTCGGCACTGCGCACACAAGCGCCGACATCAGCCTGGGCAGTACCCAGCCAGGTCCACTGCGACGGCAGGCAACGGGCATCACCGGTCACGCGCAATACTCCCGGATAGGCCGCGGGGTACACCGGTGCCCCTTGCGCTGGGCTCGAGGCACACAGCAGGATGCCGGCCTCCACCGCCAAGGCGCAGGCCTCACGCAGAGCGGGACGATCCTCGCGCAACCCCAGGCTCAGGTTGATCACCCGCACTTGGCAGGCGAGCAGCCATTCAATGGCGGCGGCGACCTGCAAGGCACTGGTCACCCCGCGCCCATCGAACACCTGCGCCACATACAAACGCGCCTCGCCCGCCCGCTCAAGTATGGCTGCTGATACCGCGCTGCCATGGCCCAACGCATCAGCCTCTGCTTCGCTTTCAAGCACACCGGCGTGTGCCAAGGCAAACCGGCGCGCAACCACTGGCGGTTGTCCGCTGACGTCATGGCCACTATCGACCACGCCAATACGCACCTCAGGCCTCATGCTTGACCGCTCCCACTGTGGATAACTGACCGTCGAACAACGCCAGGCGCAGATCGGCATCGGCCAGGGTCGAAGAACGGTGACTGATCAAAATCCGCGTACGCCCATGGAACAGTTGATCAATTGCGCCGATCACCTCACGCTCGGTCGCTTCATCGACCGCCGAGGTGGCTTCGTCCAACACCAGAATCAGTGGGTCCTGAAGCAAGGCCCGGGCAATCGCGATGCGCTGCTTCTGCCCACCCGACAGCTGCTGGCCACGTTCACCCAGCGGGCTGTCGAGGCCTTCGGGCAAGCTGGCGATGAGGCTGTCCAGTTGCGCCAGACGTGCGACTTCGGCAATCGCTTCACGACTGGCTTCAGGCACGCTGTAGGCGAGGTTGTCGGCCAGGCTGCCGCGAAACAGCACAATGTCCTGGCTAACCACCGCGACTCGCCGACGCAGCTCGAACAGGTCCAGCTCACGCAGGTCACAACCGCCCAGCACTATTCGCCCGGCCTGGGGATCGTAAAATCGCTGCAAGAGGTCGATCAACGTCGATTTACCCGCACCGGAAATACCGCTCAATGCCACCTTGCAGCCTTGAGGAATCGACGCCTGCACCTCACGTAACAACGGTGGCCGGCCAGGGTGGGCGAAACACACTCCCTCGAAATGCACGTCAGACGTGCTCGGCATCGCACGGGGTGATACCGGGTTGACCACGTTCGGCACCTCACCGCGCAGCTCCATCACCCGCCCAAGGCTGACACTCATGCGCTGCATCGACACGTACAAGCCGAGCAAGCTCTGCACCGGCCCCACGGCCATGCCCAGGTAGGTCGAAAAAGCGATCAGCGCCCCCAGTTGCCAGGTACCCTGCACCACCCAATAGCCGCCGACCAGAAAGGCACAGGCGCGCGACAGCGAAGTCAGGGTACCGGGGACCGCTTGGGTGAAGAACTCAGTGACCTGCAAACGCAGCAGTTGCTGCATGTAGCCCTGGCCGAGCCCATCAAGGCGTCGCGCTTCGCGCTGCTGTTGGCCAGCAGACTGAATGAACTTCATTGCTGGCAGGGTCTCGACCAGAAACGAAGACACATCCGCCGAACGCTCACGCAACTGGCGCACCTCACGTTCGACCTTGCGCCGCATCCAGCGCAGCCAGAGCACATCCAGCGGGATCAGCACCAGCGCCAGCAACGACAGTTTCCATGACAGCGCCAGCAGCATGCCCAGCGCACAGACCAGGCCGATCACGCTGGACACGGCCGAGAACAGCGAGTCGACGGCAAAGCGCTGGATCTCGGCCACGTCACCGTCGAGCCGCGACATCAAGTCACCAATCCGTCGCTGGCCGTAGAAGGTCGGCGACAAGCCCTGGAGGTGGCGATAGATTTCATCGCGCAGGGCAAACAGAATGCGCCCCGACAGACGCGTGTGCAGGTAGCGGTTGAGGCCAGACAGCAGCGTGCCGAGGATACCGGCCAGGACCATCACGCCGGCAATCGTGGCCAAGGCCGGGAAGTTGCGCGCCAGCAAGCCATCATCGATCAACAGCTTGGTCAGCCACGGCTGCACCAGCACCAGTAGCGTGGCGCACAAGGACAATCCCAACAGCCCGGCAATCGCCATGCGCTGCGGTCGAACGAAGCCGTACAGCCAGCGCAGCGACTGCTGCAAGGCTTCGGGGTCCTTGTGATCGATCAACCGGGCAAGCCAGCGCATCATGACTGCAACTGCTTGAACTTGCGGTAGAGCGTCGCGCGACTGATGCCCAGGTCCTGGGCGGCGGCCGAAACATTACCGTGATGGCGCTCAAGCGCCTGACGAATCAAGGTCAATTCGTTATCGCGTATCCGCCCGCTGGCCTGAGCCGCTTGGGTACCGCGCAACGTTTCGAGCAGGTTGTCCGGCAGGTGCTCAAGACCAAGTTCCTGCTCGCCCTCCTCGCGCATGGCCAGCAAGGTGCGTAGGGTCATTTCCAGTTGGCGGATGTTGCCCGGCCAGTGGTAACCGATGAACAGCGCCGACAACTCGTCTGACAGGTACGCCCCTTTGCCACCGAGTTTTTCCAACAGACTGGCAACCAGCACCATGAGGTCTTCCCGCTCACGCAGGGGCGGCAGTTGCACACTGATGCCATTGACCCGGTAATACAGGTCTTCACGAAAATGGCCCTCTTCGACCTGACGCTTCAGGTCACGGTGAGTGGCGCAGATCAAGGCAACGTCCAGGTCCTGTTCTTCTGCGGCCCCCAGCGGCGCTACCTTGCGCTCCTGCAGTACCCGTAGCAAACGAGCCTGCAAGGCCAGCGGCATATCACCGATTTCATCGAGGAACAGCGTACCGCCATGGGCCTGTTGCAAGCGCCCGACCACACCACCGCGCCGGGAACCGGTAAAGGCGCCCTCACGGTAGCCAAACAGTTCAGACTCGATCAGGCCTTCGGGAATTGCCGCACAGTTGACCGCGACAAAGGGCTTCGCTGCCCGTGGGCTGGCCAGGTGCAGGGCACGGGCGACCACTTCCTTACCGCTACCGGTCTCCCCCAACAACACCACGGGCAACTCGCTGACCAACCCTTGGCGGGCCATACGCAGAGCGCGCGCGTAGCGACTGTTGCCCGCCCCCAGGCTTTGCAGATCCGGATGCTCCGTGTTCGGGCGTGCACTGCGCCGGGGCGTGACCGGCACGCTCACTGCGCGCAACGGCACTTGCAGGGTCTTGTAGAAAAATGCGCCCTTGGCGGTCTCGATAGCGTCGACGCGCCCCAATTGCAGGCGCGCCAACCATTGTTCCAGGCGCATGCCCAGCAGGCTTTCACACTGTTGACCGACCAACTGCGGACGGGCTACACCCAGCAATTGGCAGGCCTGATTACTGGCGGCGAGGATCTGCCCGTCCAGCCCAAGGGCAACCAGCCCCTGCCAGGGCGAGTCGAGGAACTGTCGGCGGCTGTGAAAGGCCAGTACCACCTGGTCCGGGTAGCTGGTGTTGAACAAACGACCTTCAATCTGGCTCACTGCCAACGCCAGCAGCGCGGTGCGATCCTGCACCCGGCCCAACGGCCCTTGGCGAGTCAGATCGAGGACGCCCAGCAGGTCGCCCTGCGGGCAATGGATCGGCACCGAGGTGCAGGAATAATCACTGAGCCGCTCCAGATAGTGTTCGCCACAATCGATCTGGATCGTACGCGCCTCAACCAGTGCAGTCCCCAGGGCGTTGGTGCCACGTGCGGATTCACTCCAGCATGTGCCCGGCCTGATGTCGCCGAGGGCTGCATGCTTCAGGGCGTCAGCCTGGCCTTCAATGGTCAGGATGGTAGCGTCGGCGTTGGCCAGGATGATCACACTGTCCTTGCCCTGGCGCGCACGCAGGTAATCGATTTCGGCAGTGGCCGCATCCAGCAACACGCGGTTGCTGGCCAGCAGCAGGTCAAGGTTGGCCGAGGAACTCAGGTCGAAGTCGTGACGGCTGTTCAGCGGCACACCATGGCCCAGGCTACGGCGCCAGGAGGCATCAATTTCGGCACGCAGAATACCGTCGGGCAATTGCCCTTCCAGCGACAGCCGCTCTCGCGCAAGGCGAGCATCGAACGGCGGAACTTCAGTTGTTGTTTTTATTCTGTTCATGAGCTGCTCCGGATCGGATCGTCCGATTCAAGCAAGTCCTACGCCAACGAAACGGCGAGGACACCACTCCTGCTCTTTTACGTTAACGTAAAGCTTGCTGCAATCACCAAGCATCGTTTATCGCTAGTTCAGTAAGCCCAACGCCTTGGCGCGCGCCACCGCCTGGGTGCGTCGCTCCACGCCAAGCTTGCTGTTGATATGACTGGCGTGGGTTTTTACCGTGTGCAGGGAGATGAACAAGCGCTCGCTGATTTCCTGGTTCGAGCACCCCTGGGCAATCAACTCCAGTACCGCCAGCTCCCGCGCACTCAGAGCCTCGCTGGGGGCTCCTGACGTGTCGCTTTCAGGCACTGGCAACAACGCCAGCAAACTGGTTCGAACCGGTCCCACAGGTTGCCCAAGCAATTGCTCGCGCAGCCAACCCGGTTGTTCGTTCAGCAGGATCTGGAAGGGTTGCAGGGTACCGCCCTTCGCCGCCTCCAGGCTTTGCACCAGCAGGCTGCGGGCTTCACTCTCGCCGCCACTGGCCAGCTTCAGGGCCACCAACTGACACAACGCCATGACGCGCAGCAGTTGCCCGCCGTTGGCCTGACCTCGCTCATTCAAGGCGAGCAAGCGCTGCTCGGCTTGCTCGCTGCGCCCCTGTACGCGCTCCAGAAGTGCTTGCTGCAGCTCGATATGCAACGGCAACAGCGGGTGAAACTCTGGCGCAGCGGCGGCCAGTTTGCCGCCATAGGTCTGCCCCAGACGCTGCAACCAGGCCTCGGCCAGATCGATACGCCCTTGCGCCAACCACAGCTCACATTTAACCAGGGTGATCATTGCCAGATAGAAAATCGGTGGCACGTCCCAGATATGCATCAACCGCTCAGCTTCGGCGAGCTCGGCATACGCCTCGGTAAAGCGCCCTTCGCGGCCATCGAGCGTGGCGATCATGCAATGACCGATCAACACGCTGATGTCCCGACAGGCCCGCGCCTCGACCACACCCGCGCGCAGTCGGCTGCGACCGGCCTGGGGCTGCAGGCGCGCCGCCAGCAGATAACCTTCATACAGGGTCAAGCGAGCGCGCGCCGCGTACAGCCGCTGGGCCGAAAGCCCTTGCAGGCGCTGCAGGCCCTGGCGCACTTCATCCTGCGCCCGGAGTATTTCGCCACGGGCATGCAGCACGCGAGCCCGGTCGTAATGGGCCAAGGCCTCGAACAACGGGTTACCCACCCGCTGAGCCAACTCCAGGGCCTCACGGTTCCAGCCACGTGCACGCCAGAAATCACCATCGGCAATCGCCAGGTTGGACAAGGTCGACAAACACACCAACCGCTGTCCATAGCGCTTCTGCGGCAGACTGCGCAGGGCCTCAGTGCAATAGGCCAAGGTACGTGCACGATCACCACGCCCGCGAGCGATCACCCCACTCAAGGCCAGCCACTGCGCCAGCATCGACTTCTGAGCCGTGGCAGACGGTGCCGGCAGAAAACGGCTCAGATGGCTGGCCAGCTCTTCGGCGGCATCCAGCTGGCAGGCCAACCCCAGCGCCCAGCTGTACAGCACGATCAACCGCGGCGTGCTGACCAGCAGGCTGTCAGGCAAATCCATCTTCCAACGCAGCAGCATGCCAACGTTCTGTTCGGCCAGCAGTTGCTCTTCCGAGAGGTTCTGCACCAGGTTGGCAGCAACATCCAGATGACCGGCACGCAGCGCCTGCTCGACGGCTTCATCGAGCAAACCCTGGCTGTGAAACCAGCGGCAGGCGCGCAGGTGCAGGCTCGACAATGGCAGGCTGGTCTGCCGGCTGCGCAACAGGTCGGAAAACAGGTGGTGGTAACGGTACCAGCGGCCATTTTCGTCCAGCGGCACCAGAAACACCTGGTGCGCCTGCAAAAATCGCAGAATGTCGGCGCTGTCATGGCTCTCGCGCAGGGCATCGCAGAGTTCGCTGCAGAACCGTTCCTGACAGGCCGTGTCGTAAAGAAACGTCTGAACCTCACTGGGCAGGCAGTCGATCACCTCTTCGAGCAGGTAATCGCGAATCAACCCCTCTCCGCCATGCAGGGCCTGGGGCAAGGCGTTGTCGGCACCGGATTCGCTGGCCGCCAGCAACCAGAAACGCAGGCCGGCGACCCAGCCATCGCTACGCTGGATCAGGTTGTCCAGAGCCTGACCGCGCAGGGTTGTAGGGTGCTGTACAAGCACCGCGTGGGATTCATCCGGGGTCAGGCGCAAGTCCTGCTCGTTGAGTTCACACAGCTGGCGCGACAAACGCAGGCGCGCCAGGTGCCAATCGGGACGCTGACGGCTGGTGACCAACAGCACCAGACCGGGCGGCAAATGGTTGAGGAAGAACTGCAGGCAACGGTCGAGCACTGGCCCCTGAGCCAGGTGGTAATCGTCCAGCACGACCAACAACGGCTTGCTGGGCTGCAAGTGCCCGGCTAGATCGTCGAGCAGGCCGTCGAGCCATTCTTCAAAGGCGAAGGGTTGATGCCGCTGGCGCATCTTCAACAAGCCCAAGGCCTGTGCGCCCAGCGCCGGGTAATAGTGCTGAAGCCCTTCAAGCAGGCGTTCAAGGAAACGCCCCGGGTCGCCGTCGCGGCGGTTCAGGCTCAACCACAGGCTTTGCCAGTGCTCTTGCAGGCCCTGACAAAACTCCACCGCGAGCGAGCTTTTACCGAAACCCGCCGGTGCACTGACCAATAACAGGCGCCCGCCCAATCCGGCCTGCAAACGCTGGCACAGCCTCGGGCGTGGCACATGAGCGTCAGGCAATGGCGGACGATAAAAACGTCCCTCCAGGGCGCTGACGGCCAGGCTGGAAAATCCTTGCGTGCGGGACAGATCAGTCATGGCCGGCTCGTTTTGGTTTGGATTGTCGGCAGAACGGATCAGGGCAGACTAACGGCTTAACCTGCACATTTGAAGACAATTGCCGCGTGTTACCCAAAAAAGACTACAACAAAAAAAGTCAGGGCCACGCGCGCGCACATCGCATCAGCTACCAACGGATTGCCAGCCAAGCGATCGGCGCAAACAGAAACGCCCCGGCAAGCCGGGGCGTTCTGGGGATCACACGGAGGTTGCAGCGTTAGCGCACGCCGTCCTGGCGAAGCGCTGCAGGGGTGAAGTCACTGGTGTTGGCAGTGAAGCCGAAGTCGTAGGCTTTCTTCTCTTCGTTCTTCATGCCCAGTGCCAGGTAACGACCAGACTGCAGGTCGTAGATCGTCTCGAGGGTGTACCACGGCACCTGAACATTGTAGTAGTCCTGAGCGTGCGCTTCTGCCACACGCCACAGTTGGCCACGGCCATCGTAGTGGTCGATCACAGCGGCCTGCCAGGTGTCTTCATCAATGTAGAAGTCACGTTTGGCATAGATGTGCCGCTGACCAGGCTTGAGGGTCGCCACCACATGCCAGACGCGGCGCAGCTCATAACGGGTCAAATCCTGATTGATGTGACCGGCCTTGAGAATGTCCGCGTATTTCAGCGATGGCGAGTCGAGCTTGTAGCTGTTGGAGGCGATGTACATCTCCTTCTTGCCTTCAAGCTTCCAGTCGTAGCGATCCGGCGCGCCGTTGTACATGTCCAGGTTGTCGGAGGTACGTAAGCCATCCGCCGCCGTACCCGGGCCGTCATAGGACACTTGCGGTGCACGCCGCACACGGCGCTGACCGGCGTTGTAGACCCACGCCAGGCGCGGTTCCTTGACCTGGTCGAGGGTTTCGTGAACCAGCAGTACACCACCGGCCAGACGCGCTGGCGCAGTCACTTTCTGCTTGAAGTAGAAGAGGATGTTGCCCGGGTTGTTCGGGTCGTAATCCTTCATCTTGTCGCGGAAAACGAACTGGTCCTGGAAGTACACCAGGCTGTACGAGCCATTGGCCTGAGGGGTGGCCTGGGTCACCAGACGGGTCACGCTGCCGCCGCGATAACGGGTGATGTGGTTCCAGATGACCTCGACACCACTCTGCGGAATCGGGAACGGAATGGCTGTCTTGAAGTTCTCAAGGCCGTTACCACCCTGCACCAGCTTGGTGGCGGTGGCGTTTTCCTTGATCGCCGCAAACACCTCGTCAGGAACCGTGGAACCCCGGTGCGTCGGGTAGACCGGAATCGTGTAGGTGTCAGGGTAGCGCTTGAACATGGCGACCTGACCCGGCGCCAGCTTGTCTTTGTACTGATCGACGCTCTGCGCTGTGATGGTGAACAGCGGCTTCTCGTTACCGTAGGGGTCGGCGAGGAAACCCTTGGCATCCACCGCGCCGGCGGTTTTCGGCAACGGACTCCAGGCCGGGATCGAACCATTGGCGTTGGCGCCCTTTTCAGCCCCCATCGGTGTCAGGCTGGCGCCGAGCTTGGCAGCTTCGCTGGCGGGAACGGCTGCCATGACGCTGGTGGCCAGCAGGGTCAGGCCCAGCACACCGGCTTGCAGCAAACTCTTGGTTGTTTTCATAGTTGTGCTCTTCCTGAATCAGTGTGCTTAAAAGTTCACGCCGAAGCTGAGGGCGATGAAGTCGCGGTCGTCCACCGTGGTGTACTTGCCATCAAAGAAGTTGGTGTACGACAGGCTGGTGGTGTAGGTGTTCTGGTACTCGGCATCCAGGCCCAGGCTGACGGCTTTACGGCCTTCCTCGAAGTTGCCGCCAGGGCCTGGGGAGTAACCGGAAACGTCATGGGACCAGGCGATGTTCGGCTTGAGGTTGACCCCGGCAAAGACGTCGTTGTAATCCCAGATGGCGCGAGCGCGGTAACCCCAGGAGGTACTGGTGGTGAAACCATCATCTTCGCAATTGCGGCTGAGGTTGGCCGTTGAACCCGTACCAATGGTACGGTCGTTGAGTGCTTCACACGTGTTTGCACCGTTAGTTGCAGGCAGCGGACCAGGACCATAGACCGGGTCACGGCCATAACGGAGTTTGCTGGAATCCTCCAGGCCGCCCACATGGGTAATACCCAACTCACCGACAACGGTCAGGCGGCTGGCGCCCATGACCTGATCGAAGAAGTGAGTCAGGGTGGTCTGGAACTGGGTGACTTCCTTGCGACGGTAGCCATGCTGGTCCTCGCCCGGCACGCCGGTCAGCAGGGAAGCGTTGGCAAACGGGCCTGGGAGAGGTTGCACACCAGAGGGTCGCACAGCAGAGTATAAAATGTCGGTGGTATTTAGTTGCACCGGAGCGTTTGGCCGGTAGCTGATTTCACCACTCCAGGCCGTGCCAGTAGGCAAGGTCGTCGAGAAGCTCAGCCCGTAAAGGCGAATGTCCTCGGGGTACTCGACAAAGTAACTGGAGTTGCCCGCCACAATAAGCGGTGCTAGCGGGTTACCAGCAACCGCCGTATACACAGCCTTGTTTGCAGCGGTAGCGCTGAAAATTGGCGCGCGGCTGTGGTAGTTCATGAAGTACGCGCCAAATTCGGTATCCAGCGGATCGTACATGTACCGGAAAGCCACCCCGAACTGACCGCTGTCACGGGCATCACGGTCTGCACTGCGGCGCACCAGCACACCTTCCTCGTTGATATCGACGCCTCTGGACGCGAGAGTCGGCAGGAGCGCGCCAGGAACGCTACGGCTGCTGCTCAGCAGACGCAGGTTGTTCGAACAGCCATCCGCGATGATGTCCGGCTGGGAGAAGAAGGTGCCGCAGTTGTCCACTACGGTCTGGTCCCACTCGATCTGGTAGAACGCTTCGGCAGATAGGTTGTCGGTCAGGCTCTGGGAAACATAGAACATGTTGACCGGGATCAGGCCCTCCTTCACCTCGGCGCCTGGCCGGCGGAAAGCCGCAACATCGATTGGGTTGATCGAGTTGATGCCGTTACCGATAAAGGTACTTTCACCCCAGCTCACCACCTGCTTGCCCAGGCGCACCGAACCAGGTTGATCGGCGATGGAATAGTTGTGGTACACGAAGGCATCAAGAATCTGCCCGCCGGAAGACTGCGCGCCTTCCTTGCGGTTGGAGTCGCTGATGTCCTTGAACTCGCGGTGTTCATCCTTGAGCTCGAAGTCGTACCAGTACTTGCCGCGCACGAATACGCCGGTATCGCCGTACTTCAACTCCAGGTCGTGGATACCCTTGAAGATCTTCGAGAAGGTCTCACCGCGCTTGAAGTTCAGGTGGCCATCGTCAGACGTCTGCGAAAGCCCTTTGCCGCCGTTGTTCACCCCGATCAGGTTCTCGTTCGGCTTGGCTGTCGACCAACTGGCCCCCACGGACAGCGACGAATCGAATTGGCCTTCGATTTCACCGATGTTGAAACTGACGCCGAATGCAGGACCGGCGAGCGTAGAAGCGAGACTGACAGCCAAAGGCAGTTTTGCCCGGCGCCAAAACGGATGTGCAGATGTCATCGACGCTACTCCATGTTCTTTATTTTTATGGCAGTGAGTCCTTCCAGAAACGGCGCAATGGAATGCAGGGTCAATTGCCCCCCCTCCGCTCCTGGAAATCCCCTGCGCCGACTATAGCCAGCAGGTACCAGGGCTTGATCCCTCTAAAGTGTGATTTGCAGTGTGCAAGCATGCCGGCTTGGCACCGATGGGCATGCCACTGCCAAGGCGGCGCCAAGCATGGCTGAAAATTACCGTTTTACAAGTCGCGAGGTTTCTGGTTCGGGCTTCGCGCCTTGAGCGGCGCGAAGCCCGAGGGCTCAGAGGGTGGAGAGAAAGGTACTGTTACTGGCCTGCCATTGCATGACGTCGAGGCGGATGCGCTTTTTGTCGAGCTTACCGACACTGGTCTTGGGAATTTCAGTAACAAGGGCAATCTGGGTAGGGATCGCCCATTTGTTGATGTGGCCCAATTCCACGAACGGCTTGAGGTGTTCCTTGAGCCCCTTGGCGTCAATGCTGTGCCCCTCGCGCACCACCAACAATGCGAACGGCCGCTCACCCCATTGCGGATCGGCGATACCGACCACGGCGACCTCACGTACCGCAGGATGACGGCTGATCAGGTCTTCGAGCTCCAGCGAAGACACCCATTCACCGCCCGTCTTGATCACATCCTTGATCCGGTCGCGAATATCGATCACCCCCATGCTGTCCAGTGTGGCGACGTCGCCGGTATGCAACCAGCCGCCGTGCCAGAGCTCGGCGCCCTTCTGTTCCTCGCGAAAATACCCCATGGTCAGCCAAGGGGCTCGCAGCACCAGTTCACCCTGGGACTCGCCATCAGCAGGCAGGAAATTGCCGTCACTGTCGATGATCGCCGCCTCCACCAGGGGTACCGGTACGCCGGCCTTGATCCGGTAGGTGATGCGTTCATCTTCGTTGCCCGCGAGCAACTCGTCGTTCAGGTGAGCACAGGACACCAGCGGGCAGGTTTCCGACATGCCGTAGGCCGCCGTGAGCTGGATACCGCGCGCCTTGGCCGCCTCATAGAGCGCACGGTTCAGCGCGCTGCCTCCAATGATGATCTTCCAGCCTGCAAAATCTTCAGCCTGCGCGCCCTTGGCGTTGAGCAGCATCTGCAGGATGGTCGGCACGCAATGGGAGAAGGTGACCTTTTCCTTGCGCCACAGCTCGACCAGAAGTTCCGGGTCGTAACGTCCGGGGTAGACCTGCTTGACGCCCAGCATGGTCGCCACGTAGGGGATACCCCAGGCATGCACGTGAAACATCGGGGTGATCGGCATGTACACATCGTTGCTGCCAAGCAGGCGGACGCTGTCGATGCTGCCGGTCACAGCCGCTGCGCCCAACGTATGCAGCACCAGTTGCCGGTGCGTGAAGTACACCCCTTTCGGGTTACCGGTCGTGCCGGTGGTATAGAAGGTCGTTGCCACCGAATTTTCGTCGAAATCCGGGAAGTCATAATGCGGGCTGGCAGCGGCCAGTAGCTGTTCGTACTCACCGATCAGGTTCGGCAATTCGGCGGTTTTCGACTCACCATCGGTCAGCAGCAGCGTCTTTTCAACGGTGGTCAGGTGACCGGCAATGGCATGGTAGAGGCCGACGAAATCACTGTTGACCAGCACGAAACGGTCTTCGGCGTGATTCATCGTGTAGAGAATCTGTTCCGGCGAAAGGCGCACGTTGATGGTATGGGCTACCGCACCAATCATCGGGATAGCAAACATGCACTCCAGGTAACGGTGGCTGTCCCAGTCCATCACCGCCACCGTATCGCCCGCCTTGACCCCGGCCTCGGTCAATACGTTGGCCAGCCGTGCAATACGCTCATTCAGGGTGAGGTAGCTGTAGCGCAACTGGTCGCGGTAAACGATCTCGCGGGTTTTCTCGTAGCGGCTACCGGACATCAGCAGGCGCTTGATCAGCAACGGATACTCATAAGCGCCCTCGGCAGGGGCAATGACGCGAGTCTGCAACATGAAGTGTCCCTTTTCTGAAGTGCATGGTCTGGGTCAAAACAGACCTTCACTTTAGAACGCCGCTGCGCCGTCCAAATCAGCCAAAGGAATGATTTGAACGACGCCAGGATCAGCGGCCTGCCTGCAACGGCATCGTTCAATGCATCTCGGTAAACGCGATCTTGATGCCCAGCGCAACCAGTACAGCGCCCATGGCACGGTCGAACCAGTGCCCCATGCGGGCAAAACCGGCACGTACGCGCTGCTGGCTGAACAACATGGCGACGAGGCAGAACCACAGACCCGTGGCCAACGCCAGGTACACCCCATAGCCCGCTTGTACCAGCAGGGGGGTGTGAGGGTTGATGACCACCGTAAACAGCGACAGGAAGAACAAGGTGGCTTTCGGGTTCAGGCCGTTGGTCATGAAACCGGCAACAAACGCGCCGCGTGGGGTGCGCTCTACCGTTGCAGCCTGCACCTCATCGCTACCAGGCTTGGCGGGACCGGAACGCAGGGCCTTGAAGCCGATGTACAACAGGTACGCCGCCGCCAACCACTTCAGTGCGTTGAACAGCATGATCGATTGCGACACGATCAGCCCGATACCCAGCAGCGAATAGCCCACATGCAGGAAGATCGCCGTGCCCACGCCAAAAGCAGTCCAGGTGCCGGCACGTCGGCCATGGGTGACGCTTTCGCGAACCACGACCGCGAAATCCGGGCCAGGGCTGGCAACCGCCAGCAAGTGGATCAGGGCAACGGTGAGAAACTCAGCCCAATACATGGGAACTCCTTGTCTCGAATGTCAATAAGGTGCCTACCTTAGACCAGTGGACACCCAGAGCGACAGACACAGTTACCAATGATTTTTCGCTTGACTCTACCGTTAGGGGCAGACTCTACCCTCATCGACTTCATCCTGTAGTGGAGTCACCATGAGCAAACGTATTTTGGTCGTTCTCGGCCACCCCTCTTCCGACAGTTTCTGTGGCGCGCTGACCGATACCTATGTCAAGGCC
Organism: Pseudomonas laurentiana; assembly: GCF_014648275.1. Classification (GTDB taxonomy): domain Bacteria; phylum Pseudomonadota; class Gammaproteobacteria; order Pseudomonadales; family Pseudomonadaceae; genus Aquipseudomonas; species Aquipseudomonas laurentiana. The sequence goes on along the minus strand of NZ_BMQU01000008.1, from coordinate 129,098 downwards.
GCCAGTGAAGCAGGCCACGAGGTTCGCCTGCTGAACCTGCCGGCGCTGGATTTCGATCCGGTTCTGCATGAGGGTTACAAGGAGATCCAGACGCTTGAGCCCGACCTGCTGGAGGCGCAGAAGCAGATTCTCTGGGCCGATCATCTGACCTTTGTCTACCCGATCTGGTGGGGTGGCATTCCCGCCTTGCTGAAGGGCTTCTTCGACCGTGTTTTCCTGCCCGGTTTCGCCTTCAAGTACCGTAGCGGCTCGGCGTTTCCAGACAAGTTGCTCAAGGGCCGCACCGCCCACCTGCTGGTGACCATGGACACCCCTCCGTGGTACTACCGCTGGTTCTACCGTATGCCCGGCCTGCATCAGATGCGCAAGACCACCCTGGAGTTCTGCGGCATCAAGCCAACCCGCACCCTGACCTTCGGGCCGATTCTCGGCTCCAAGCCGGCCCAACGGGAAACCTGGCTGGCCCAGACCCGAGCCGTCGCCAGTCGCTGAAACGCCCACGACGCCATCGCGCTGCCACCCTGGCAGCGTGATCCGCGGGTTCCCGCCCATGACGCCTTGTGTAAAGATGGCGCGCCAAACGTCACCCCACCGCCTCCAGCCCCGCACCTCCGGGTGAACTGGAGCGCTGGCATGTGCGTTGCCATCAATCAAGGAACGAAGGGACTATCGATGTACATCGGCAAAGCGGCCCAGCTTTCAGGCACCACCGTCAAATGCATCCGCCACTATGAAAAGATCGGTTTACTGCCCGAGCCCGTGCGCGAAGGCAAATACCGGATCTACAGCCAACAGAGCGTCGAACTGCTGTCATTCATCAAATGTGCTCAGCAATTGGGCTTCAAACTCAAGGAAATGCAGACGATTTTCAAGGATTACCGCGGAGAGGAAATTCCGTGGGACCTTGCCCAGCAGGCAATTGCCGATAAAAAGCACGAACTGCGCACCCAGATCGACAAGCTGCAAAGCCTGCATGATGGTCTGGTCGAATTCGAAGCCAGTGTTCAGGACGCACGTGAACAATGCAGCTTCGAGCAGAGCCGCCTGGAACAGGCGCAACCGACGGTGAACTGAAGTACGAAGAGCGCGAGTTTCCTGATCGAACACTGAACGCTAAGATCCTCGAGTAGCCCCGTTGCCCGTGCATCCATACCTTCTTGCCGACCTGGAATCCTTCCTCGATGAATACCCCTTACCGCGCTGTCTTCCTCGACCACAGTTCCCTTGACCTGGGCGACCTCGACCTCGGTACACTGCGTGAAGGCTTCGCTGAACTGCAGCTGTATCCTTCCAGCACACCGGACCAGGTGGTCGGACGCTTGCAGGGAGCAACCGTGGCAATCAGCAACAAGGTCGTGCTGGATGCCGCCACGCTGGCCGCCTGCCCGGACTTGAAGCTCATCCTGGTAGCCGCCACCGGCACCAATAATGTCGATCTGAGTGCCGCCCGAGCCCAAGGCATTGTCGTCAGCAACTGTCAGGGCTATGGCACTCCCTCGGTGGCTCAACACACCCTGGCCCTGTTGCTGGCCCTGGCCACACGCCTGACGGACTACCAGCAGGCTGTCGCAGCGGGTCGCTGGGCACAGGCGAAGCAGTTCTGTCTGCTGGACTTCCCGATTGTCGAGCTGGAAGGCAAGACACTTGGCATGCTCGGGCATGGCGAACTGGGTGGCGCGGTCGCGCGCCTGGCCGAAGCCTTCGGTATGCGCGTGTTGTTTGGCCAACTGCCAGGACGCCCACCCCGTGAAGATCGTCTGGCCCTTGATGAGCTGTTGCCACAGGTGCATGCACTGACCCTGCATTGCCCGCTCAATGACAACACCCGCAATCTGATCGGTGCCCGTGAACTGGCCTTGCTCAGGCCCGGCGCATTCGTCATCAACACCGCCCGTGGCGGGCTGATTGACGAGCAGGCATTGGCCGATACACTGCGCTCGGGCCACCTGGGTGGCGCCGCAACTGATGTACTCAGCGTCGAACCACCCGTTAACGGCAACCCACTGCTGGCTGCCGATATTCCAGGTCTGATTGTCACCCCACACAGCGCCTGGGGAGCACGTGAAGCTCGTCAACGAATCGTCGAGCAACTGCACGAAAACGCCCAGGCGTTTTTTGCCGGCCAGCCACGCCGGGTAGTCAGCTGACCCCCAGGCTTCTGGTAAACTCCGTCCCTTTTTCAGGAGCCGCCGTCCATGGACCCGCGCAGTGAAGTATTGCTTCGACAGGCTGACTTGTTTCAGGGCTCGCTGCTGCTTGCTGGCTTGCCCGCCGACGACCTGCTCGGCAAGCTGCCAGCGGCCCACGGTTGGAGCTGGCATGCTGGCGATCAGGCTGCGCTGCAGGCGCGCTTCAACGGTCGCAGCCATTTTGGTGTAGAGGTCACGCAGCAGCCGTTCGAGGCCGCGGTCCTGTTCCTGCCCAAATCCCGTGAATTGGCCAGTTACCTGCTCAACGCGCTGGCCTCACGCCTGGCGGGTCGCGAGTTGTACCTGGTGGGGGAAAAACGCGGCGGCATCGAGGGCGCGGCCAAGCAACTGCAGGCTTTCGGCAAACCACGCAAACTCGACAGCGCCCGCCATTGCCAACTGTGGCAAGTGACCGTCGATAACGCGCCTGAAGCGCCGAACCTGCACAGCCTGGCTCAACGGTTCGAGCTGCCATTGGCCGAGGGCGCGTTGACCGTGGTCAGCCTGCCTGGCGTGTTCAGCCATGGTCGGCTCGACCGCGGCAGTGCCCTGCTGCTTGAACACCTGGAGCAGTTGCCCGTCGGCCATGTGCTGGACTTCGGTTGCGGTGCCGGCGTACTCGGCGCAGTCGTCAAACGCCGCTATCCACAGAGCCAGGTAACCCTGCTCGATGTGGATGCATTCGCCGTCGAGAGCAGTCGCCTGACACTGGCCGCCAATGGCCTGGAAGGTGAGGTGATCTGTGGTGACGGTATTGATGCCGCGCCCGGCGATCTGGACCTGATCCTGAGTAATCCACCGTTCCATACGGGGGTACACACCAACTACCAGGCGTCAGAAAACCTGCTGCAAAAATCAGCCAAACATCTGAAAAAAGGTGGTGAACTGCGCCTGGTTGCCAACAACTTCCTACGCTATCAGCCGCTGATAGAAGCGGCCCTGGGTAACTGCCAACTGCGCATCGAAGCACAGGGCTTTCGGATCTACCAGGCAACCCGCAGTTAAAAACAGCACTTGCCGAATCGGCTTCGCCTAGGCAGAATCCGCTCCGTCCTAGGGGAGTAGTCTCCCGCGAGCGCCCTGCTCGCCCGGTACGCGTCAACATACTTGGTCCACAGACCATGGCGCGTGCGACCCACGGCCCGCAACGCGAGCCCAGGGTTTGACAAGACCTATGACACGCACACCTTACCCGGGGCGGGGAGGTCGTACGTGTCATAGCCGTGTCGACCCGCCCCCGTAGGAATCCTGATGCTTGAATCATTGCTTGTCCCGACCGCAATCGTTGCCCTCGCCGAAATTGGCGACAAGACCCAATTGCTCGCGCTTATCCTTGCTGCTCGTTTCCGCAAACCCTGGCCAATCATTGCCGGGATCATCGCCGCAACCTTGGCCAACCATGCCGCTGCCGGTGCGGTGGGTGCATGGGTCAGCAGCTTCTTCTCCGCCGTGACCTTGCACTGGATCCTTGCCGCTTGCTTCGCCGCCACCGCCCTGTGGACACTGGTTCCAGACAAGATGGACGATGACGAAGGCAGCACAGCACGGCGCTTCGGCCCGTTCCTGACCACGCTGATTGCATTCTTCATTGCCGAAATCGGTGACAAGACCCAAGTGGCCACCGTGATGCTGGCTGCCCAGTACCCTCACCTGATCCTGGTCATTCTCGGCACGACCCTGGGGATGCTGATTGCCAACGTCCCCGTGGTACTGGCAGGCAACTTTGCGGCCGAAAAACTGCCACTGACGCTGATTCGCCGCCTGGCCGCTGCAGCCTTCTTCGTGCTGGCAGCAGTAGCCGTCTATTCGGCGATGCAAGTCAGCGGCTGGATAAGCTGATACCGAACCACCCCCATCACGCGACGATGGAGCAGCGCCTCAACCGAAAGGCGCTGCGTTGATCGCCGGCAAGGGACAGGGCATTACTTCTTGGCTTGCTGGTACAGCGGCATCACTTTCGGGATGGCCGCTTGCAATGCGGCAATCCGGCTGCTGGAAGCCGGGTGAGTGCTCATGAACTCAGGCTGCGATGCGCCACCCGATGCCTGGTTCATCTTGTTCCACAAGGTGATCGCGGCATTCGGGTTGTAACCGGCACGTGCGGCCAGCTCAAGGCCAATCAAGTCGGCTTCGTTTTCATTGTCGCGGCTATTGGGCAGGGTCAGGCTGTACTGCACCACGGTATCGGCCAGCGCCATGCTGTCCTGACCCAGGCCGAGCAATGCACCGGCGCCTTGTTTGGCCATCTCAATGCCATACGCTTTGGACATGGCTTCACGCCCGTGCTCGCGCAAGGCGTGGGCGATTTCATGGCCCATGACCGCAGCGATTTCATCGTCGCTGAGTTTCAGCTTGTCGATCAGGCCACTGTAGAAAATGATCTTGCCGCCAGGCCCGCAGTTGGCGTTGAGCTCGTCACTCTGGATCAGGTTGACTTCCCACTGCCACTGCGCAGCATCGGGACGGAATTGTGGCGCCTGAGCGATCAGGCGATCTGCAATGGCCTTAACCCGACGCGCATTGTTGCTGGTCTTGTCGAGCACGCCCTCACTCGAAGCTTCGCCGAGGGTTTGCTGGTAAGACTGGGCATACATCTGGTTGACCTCATCGGTCGAGAGCATGCTGAACATGTACTGCTTGCGCTCAACGCCGACTGCACCGCCGCTGGTGGTATTGATTGCCTGGCAACCACTGAGCAGGACGCTGGCACTCAAGGCACCCATTACAAATAACTTACGCATGAAAACACTCCATTCAAACACGCTGCGTATCCTAGGCCGACTAGGATAACTACGCTATTGCCGTTCGAGAACATTTCATGAACGGTACTCATGCTTTTCAGCCTTCGAGCCGATAACGCTGTGCACGCGCGTTTACTTGTGCTCGGAGCCCCTAATGAAGTTCAAGTCGATCCAGTTTTCCGTGGCAGCCCTGGCTGGCGCCATCGTGTTAAGTATCGTTGCTGCGCTGGTGCTGTACGCCGTGTTCTCCGGCGCACGTACCCAGGCGCTGGTACAAAGCCGCACCCAGCAGCAATTTGAAACCGTCATTGAACAACGCCTGACAGCGCTGGCGCGCAACCAGGTCAGTCAGATCCAGCGCGGCCTCGAAGCACCACTGCTGATCGCCCGTAACCTGGCCACCAGTAACGCCATGCTGGGCATGAAGGACGCCGCCGGTAAACCGCTGCTGAACATCGAACGCGAACAACTGATCGCCATGGTCAAGCAGACCGTAGCGAACAACCCGCTGATCCTCGGCAGCTACCTGGGCTGGGAGCCGAATGCACTGGACCATGACGATGCACGCTTCGTCGGCACGTCGATCATCGGCATCGACAGCGCCAGCGGGCGCTTCCTGCCCTGGTGGTTCCGCAACGAGGACGGCAGCCTGGGCCTGGACAAGCTGGCCGACGTCAACGACCAGACACTGCTGGCCACCGGTGTTCGCGCCAGTGAGTATTACCTGTGCTCGAAAGACTCGAAAAAGGCCTGCGTCATAGACCCTGCACCCTATAAGGTCGGCGACAAGGTGATCATGCTCGCTTCGTTCATCGAGCCGATCATGGTGAACGGTCAGTTCCAAGGCATTGCCGGTGCCGACCTGTCGGTCAACTTCATTCAAGACATGCTCAAGACCGCCGACGGCCAGCTCTACAACGGCACGGGCGAACTGGCGCTGGTGTCCGGCAACGGCCGCCTGGTGGCCTACACCAAAGATGAAAACAAATTCGGTGAAAAAGCCAGCGACGTGCTGGGCGCCAATGAAGTCAAGGTATTGAACAGCCTGAGCGACGACAACCTGCGTTACGAGATGGACCGCAGCACCGGCCAGATCGAGCTGTTCCTGCCATTTCGCATCGGCAATACCGACGCTCGCTGGACCCTGATGCTGCAACTGCCGATCAGCGCAGTGATGGCCGACCTGAACACGCTGCAGAGCGATCTGAGCGAGCAACGCGCCACTGATATCACCGGCATGACACTGGTCGGCCTGGCCATCGCGGCCCTCGGCCTCCTGGTGATCTGGTTGTTGGCCGTTGGCATCGCCCGGCCTCTGCGACAAATGGTAGCCATGCTCAACGACATCGCACAGGGTGAAGGCGATCTGACCCGACGCCTGAGCAGCGACCGCAGCGACGAGCTGGGCGCCATTGCCAAAGGCTTCAATACCTTCCTGAGCAAACTGCAGGCAATGATCACCCAGGTGGTCAGCTCAGTGCAGAAAGTCAGCGACTCCTCAGAGCACACCGCCGATATCGCCATTCGCACCAACCAGGGCGTACACAAGCAAATGGCCGAGATCGACCTGGTGGCGACTGCGGTACATGAAATGACCGCCACCGCACAGGACGTGGCGCGTAACGCAACCCATGCGGCCCAAGCCGCCAGCAGCGCCGATCAAGCGGCCAACGAAGGCTTGCAGATCGTGCGCAGCACCTCCAACTCGATCAGCGCACTGGCCAGTGAAATCGGCCGTGCCGTCGGCGTCGTGCAAACCCTGGCCCGCGACAGCGAGAACATCAATGCAATTCTGGTGGCGATCCGCGCAATCGCCGAGCAGACCAACCTCCTGGCCCTGAACGCAGCGATCGAGGCCGCCCGCGCTGGCGAGCAGGGTCGCGGTTTTGCAGTAGTCGCCGACGAAGTACGCAACCTGGCACAGAAAACCCAGAAGGCCACTGAAGAAATTCAGCACATGATTCAGCAGTTGCAACAAGGCACCCGCGAGGTCGTCAAGGTCATGGAAGACAGCCAGGGCAAAACCGACGACAGCGTGCAACAAGCGGCCAAGGCTGCCGATGCACTGGAGAGCATCACCCGGGCCGTATCGGTGATCAACGACATGAACAACCAGATTGCCAGTGCGGCGGAAGAACAAAGTGCGGTGGCCGAGGATATCAACCGCAACGTGATCAACATTGGCCAGGTGGCCAACGAGGTCGCCGGTGGCGCCGACGAGTCCAGCAGCGCCAGCGCCGAGCTGACCAAACTGGCTGAGCAGCAGCGGCGCTTGATCAACCAGTTCCGGGTGTAAGCGTCCACACACCTGACGTCCGCCTTACGCTGGCGTCAGGCACTCCGGCGCATTGAGCTTCGGATCATTGACCAGGTTCGCCAGTACCCGCTCACGCAGTGCAGCGGCGGGGCTGGCCAGCAGGCTGTGCAGCTCGGCCAATGGGGTCTCAGGGTTCAACCAGGCGGCCTGCCCCGCCTCGTCGAGGATGAGCGGTCGGCGCTGGCTCATCGCCGCCTGGGTCACTACCGCCGTACTCAGCCAGATCTGCTCCTGTACCGGGTAAGCCTCCCAAACGGCCGCAAAAAACAACGAAGCCCCCTCCCCCGGCGTCAGCCAGTAAGGCCGTTTGCGCACCGAACCACGCCATTCGTAAAAGCCGTTGGCAGGCATCAGGCAGCGACGCGAGCGGAAAGCATCGCGGAACATCGGTTGTTCCGCCAGGGTTTCGGCGCGGGCGTGGGCCGGCGTACGCGACAGGTCGGTCAGCCAGGCCGGTGTCAGCCCCCAGCGCGCTCTGGCAAGCACCAGGTTATCGTCGATACGGCGCTGTATCAGCACCGAGGCACCGGGTGAGATGTTCCACTGCGCCTGCTGGTCGGCAGGAAAGCCGGGCAAGGCAGCAAAGGCCGAAGACCAGCGAAACAGGGCATAACGTCCACACATGAGGCAAGCAACCTAGCAAATCAGAATACCGGGGAGGCTCTCCGGTTCATCACCCGCAAGGGGCTGGGCAACATTGTACTCGGCGATCAGCCGACGTGCGCGCTCTGCCTGTTCATCTGGCACCGTCAAGCCCAGCAGCCCCTGCATGGGAAGCTCGCCGACGCCGCCCGTCAGGTGACGTCCTGCCAGATGCACTTCGATGCCTTCGCTGGCCAGCATACCGACGAGCAGTTCGGCCTCCAGCAAGTTCTCCGGCTCATAGATCCGTTGCATCACTCATCCTCGCGCTTTAGATCGAGCATCCACTCATCACCATGGACCTGCAGTACGAACAGAATCGGTCGACAACACACAGGGCAGTCCTCGACATACTGCTGATCGCCCCCCGACAGGTCGAGCACCGCTTCAAACTCTTCCCCACAGTAGGGACAATCATGCAACTCAGTCTCTAGCATCGCGGCCTCCAGCGTGACTTGTGCGTATAATCACCGGTCTATTTACAGGCCCTTGGCGTGTCTGAGCCGTTTTTTCAGACCCAGGCCTTACTATTACCCTAGCCGTTTCCAACAAGAGAGCATGATGGGCGAATTCGATGCCATCCGACCGTACAACGACGCTGAGGTCCCTGCCGTCCTGGCACGCCTGCTCAGCGACCCGGCTTTCCTCGATATCCTCACCCACTTTCGCTTCCCACGCATGGCCAGCACTTTCGGCTGGCTGCTCAAGCCACTGATCGCCCGCCGCCTGCGCCAGGAGTTCGCCGGGGTCAGTTGCGTCTCAACGTTGCAGGACAAGGTCGAGTTCTACGTCGATCAGACCATCGAGCGGGCGACTGACGGCGTGACCTACACCGGTGTCGAAGGGCTCAAGTCCGGTACCGCCTATCTGTTTCTGGCCAACCACCGCGACATCGTGATGGACCCGGCCTTCGTCAACTACGCCGTATACCACGCCGGCCTGCCGACCCCGCGCATCGCCATCGGTGACAACCTGCTGCAGAAGCCATTTGTCAGCGACATGATGCGCCTGAACAAAAGCTTCATCGTGCACCGCTCGTTGACCGGCCGCCGGGAAAAACTGGCGGCCTATCAGCTGCTTTCGGCCTACATCAACCACTCGATCCGTACCGACGGCCAGTCGATCTGGATTGCCCAGGCTGAAGGCCGGGCGAAAGATGGCGATGACCGCACCGATTCAGCGATCCTCAAGATGTTCCACATGAGCCGCAAGGATGAACCGTTCGGCGAGGTGATTCGCTCGCTGAACCTGAGCCCGGTGTCGATCAGCTATGAATACGACCCATGCGACCTGGCCAAAGCCCGGGAGCTGTACATTCGCGCCACCACCGGCAGCTACACCAAGGCGCCGGGTGAAGACGACCTGAGCATTGCCCAGGGCATCACTGGCTACAAAGGCCGGGTGCACATCAACTTCGCAGCACCGATCACCGAAACGTACGACGATACAAAGCAGTTGGCAGCGGCTATTGATCGGCAGATTCTTGGTGGCTACCGGCTGTTCCCGGCGCATTACCTGGCCTATGCCCAGTGGACTGACGCAGACCCGACCCTGCAGGTGCCAAAAGCCTCCGAGCTGTTCGCCGCAGACGAACTGGCCAAGGCACAGGCCGAATGGCAGCGCCGACTGGACGCCTGCCCGGCCGAACATCGGCCTTATCTGGTGCTTCAGTATGCGACGCCGGTACGTAATCAGTACCGGGTCAAGGCGGGGCTGGCGCTCTAACCAAACGCCCGTTGCAGGAGCCAGCCTTGCTGACGAGCCAGGTGCCGCGTATCGGAGAGTGCGCCGCACCTATCGCCAGCAACGTCGGCTCCTGAACAGGCAGGGCACGCTCGCCCTTTGCGACTCAGGCCCAGGTGCTGACCCAGGACAACAGCAACGCCATGGCCAGGAAGGCAAAGCCCAACGCGTAGTAGAAACGATTGACCCGCACGATCATCACATCAAGCACGGCCTCGCCCGCCGGCAAGTTGGCCAGGGCACGCGCCTGGCGACGTCGAGCACTGTGCAACAGAAAGCTGCCCGGACAGGTCAATACCAACGCCAACAGGTTGATCAGCTTGGCGGGATGGGCGGCCATCAGCCCCCAGAACATCTGCAGCGACATCGAAAACCTCGTGTAGGCGAAACAGGACAACCAGAGGCCGGCATTCTACCCAAGCCTTGGCTCGAGTCCTGCGATTTGCGACAAACGACCTGATGACCGGTGTCATCTTTTCGTCATCCCCGTAAGCCACTCTATCGGCCCTTGCAACGACACGGAGCTTTGTCATGCTGCACGCCGAAAATCAGGATCGCCTCTACCTGATCGCCCAGAGCGATGAACAGCAGGCGCTGATCGACGGTCTGGCGTTCAACGTTCAGGACCGCCAGTGGCTGGTGTATTGCGCACTGGGCGGCCATGCTCACGATGATCTGCCCGAAGTCGACAGCCAGACCGGTATCAGCATGCTGGATTTCTACGTCGAAGCGGCCTGATGCCTGCCATCACGAAAAAGCCCGCTACCTGGGTTCAGGTAGCGGGCTTTTTGCGAAACACGCGTTGGGTTATTCGCCCAGAACCTGACCGACGGTCGGGTCCTTGAACAAACGGGTCAGCGCGTCGCTGAGCACATCACTCACCAATTGGGTATTGGTGTCCTGATTCGGCGCCATGCCGAAACGCTGGTCCAGAGAGGCGCCGTAGCGACCACTGTAACGACGATTGGCGTTAGCGACGTCGGCACGGAAGGTGGCACCGATGGTCGCCTCGGTCACATACAGGCCTTCCTTGGGCGACTGGTACTTCAATTCGACCAGCGTCACCGTCAACTGTGGCGCGTTATAGGCATTCGGCGTTGGGGTGAAACCCAGCAAACGTACGGCAGCCTCGGCCTGAGCCTGCAACTTTGGCTGAATATCGTTACCAGAAACCGTAATGGCGCTGGTTTCCGGGTACAGGCCACCGCGGGTGCCCAGGGTTTGCGAAGCGCGACCATCAACCACGCGTACCACCACCGGTTGACCATGGCCAACCGGCGCAAGCTGGGCGGTGAGCTTCGGTTGCGGGCTGAGTTGTTGCGGACTGTGGGCACAACCGACCAGCGTCAGACTGGTCACAGCGATCAAACCGAACAACAGACGGTGCAACATGCGCATCTCTCCAGGAATAGCAACAAAGGACGTCAGTATAACCAGCACCGACGGTAGCAGCCATCGGCTGGCCACTAGCGAATCAGACCGGACGAACGGCCAGCAGTTCGCTGTAAACATTACGTAATCTACTGGCAGTTATGCTTGATACCCGTCCTCACAGGTATGCCGCCATGAACAGGCTCTGGTCACTGCTGCTCAAACGCCAGCCCAAACGCTGCTTTGCCCAACTCGATGGCGCGGGGCTGTGCCAGGCATTCAAGCACTGCAGCGACGCACCGATTGGCAGCCATTGGGTGGAGATCAACGAAGTTCGGCTACATTGGCTGAACCGTCCATTGCCGACCAGCGCCAAGGTCGCACCTCGCGCAACGCCCCCTCGCAACCAGCGCTCCCTTGCCGCCTGACGACAGGTTCAAGAAATGTCGCTAAAAAGGTCGTTTCTGCCGGAGACCTCGTTATAATCTCCCCCCGATTATAAGGACGTCTCCTGATCGGGCCTCGCAGCACCGTCAATGTTAGCCATTGGCATCCTCCGCACCGCCCACAGAGAGCCTTCCACACAGGTCTTGCACCAGCTGGCGTGTCTGATTCATTCGACCCCTGCTCTGCACAGAACCTGCCGGGTCTGCCATCGCGCAGCCCATTTTGAGGTTCACGTCTCCAAAAGAGCGTGAAAAAACGGGTTTTCACAACTTCACAAGAGTGTGGCGAGCAAAATGAACAGTCTGGCATGTGCAAAAGCACCAGCAGTGTCCCAACAAGCCCCAAACAGCTGGCAACAGCGCTCATCCAAGGCGGGTGACTGAGGCCGGTCCATAACGCACGACGGACACCTTGACCATAAGTCGAATTGCCGCACGGGCACTAAAATGCGTTCATAGGCAACGCAAAGCCCGGTTGGTGGTGTCCGCTGAAGTTGCAAAACCTGCGAAGAATCGGACATGGCGATCCTGGCTTACCCAGGGATCCTATGCTGTCAATTTGGTGCTGAAGATTTTGGAGACGCGTTAATGGCGCAGAACGAAGCAGTCGATGTGGTACTGGTAGGGGCAGGCATCATGAGTGCCACCTTGGCCGTACTGCTCAAGGAGCTCGACCCGGCAGTCAAGCTGGAAGTCGTCGAGTTGATGGATTCGGGTGCCGCGGAAAGTTCCAACCCGTGGAACAACGCCGGTACCGGCCATGCCGGGCTGTGTGAGCTGAACTACACGCCTCAAGCTGCCGACGGCAGCATCGACATCAAGAAGGCTGTACACATCAACACCCAGTTCGAGGTCTCCCGGCAGTTCTGGGCGTACCTGAGCAAAAAGGGTGCTTTCAATTCGACGCGGGCGTTCATCAACCCGATTCCACACCTGAGCTATGTCGAGGGTGAGAAAGGTGTTGCCTTCCTCAAGAAGCGCTATGAGCTGCTCAAGCAGCACCATGCCTTCGCCGACATGGAATACACCGAAGACAAAGCGGTGATGAAGGAGTGGATGCCGCTGATGATGCCAGGCCGTCCAGCCGACCAACGCATCGCCGCTACCCGCGTTATCAAGGGTACCGACGTCAACTTCGGCGCCCTGACCAACAAGCTGCTCAAGCACCTGGCCAGCGCCCCCGATGCACAGGTCAAGTACAGCAAGAAGGTCACTGGCCTGCGCCGTAACGGCAGCGGCTGGACCGTCAGCATCAAGGACGTCAACAGCGGCAGCAGCCGTGAAGTCGATGCTCGCTTCGTCTTCCTCGGCGCCGGTGGCGCGGCCCTGCCGCTGCTGCAAATGTCGGGCATCGAAGAGAGCAAGGGCTTCGGCGGCTTCCCGGTCAGCGGCCAGTGGCTGCGTTGCGACAACCCGGAAATCGTCAAGCAGCACCAGGCCAAGGTCTACAGCCAGGCGTCGGTCGGCGCACCACCCATGTCGGTTCCGCACCTGGATACCCGCGTTGTCGACGGCAAGACCTCCCTGCTGTTCGGACCCTACGCCGGCTTCACCACCAAGTTCCTCAAGCACGGCTCGTTCCTTGACCTGCCGCTGTCGGTACGCCTGGGCAACATCGGCCCGATGCTCGCCGTCGCCCGCGACAACATGGACCTGACCCGCTACCTGGTCAGTGAAGTGATGCAGTCGATGGAGCAACGCCTGGAGTCCCTGCGTCGCTTCTACCCGGAAGCCAAGGCTGAAGACTGGCGTCTGGAAGTGGCGGGGCAACGCGTTCAGATCATCAAGAAAGACCCGAAAAAAGGCGGCGTCCTGCAGTTCGGTACCGAACTGGTCGCAGCCAAAGACGGCTCCCTTGCTGCTCTGCTGGGCGCATCGCCGGGTGCTTCGGTAACCGTATCGATCATGCTCGAGTTGATTGAACGCTGCTTCCCTGACCAGGCCAAAGGCGCTTGGGCGGCCAAGCTCAAGGAAATTTTCCCGGCACGGGAAAAGGTTCTGGCGGCAGACGCTGCGCTGTACCACAAGATCAGCGCATACAACGACGAAGCTCTGCAACTGGCCGAGCCCAGCCCCGCGCAGAACTACGCCTGATCCGCAGCCATAAAAAAACGCCCTTCGGGGCGTTTTTTTATGAGGCCGAAAACCTCAACCGCGTGCTTTCTCGATGATCTCGATATAGTCGGCAGCGTTACGCTGGTCCTTGATCAGCGTAATGAACGTGTTGCCATGCTCATCCTTGCCATCGAGGTCCAGACCGGCTTCAACAAAGAAACCGACAAAACGCTCAAAGTCGTCGATCCGCAGGCCACGGTAAGCCTTGATCAGCTTGTGCAGCGACGGCGAAGTGGCATCGGCCGGCTCGAAATCGAGGAACAACTTGATCTGCGCGTCGCCGATCTCATCACCAATTACCTGTTTCTTGTCTTTACGCATTGCCGACTCCAGCTGAACCATCACGAACATTTCAGGGGTCGGCAGTTTACCCCCGGGTCACCTCGCGCCTCAACGCGCGCGTACGGTTCCAGTATGCAGATCAGCCCATATATGGCCATTGGCATAGGTCAGGAACTGTACGTACACCGTATCGTTGCGCAGCAAATCAAGAATGACGCGGTATTGGCCAAGGGGGTAATTGAGTGTGAGTGTGCGCGACTTATCGTCAAACGCCGGCTTCTTGAGGCTTTTGCTTTCGGCATCGAAGCTGATCAGCACCTGGCCGATGGTTGCCCCCTTGCTCAGCGGCTTGCCTTTCAAGCGCAACACCAAAGGCGATGTCACCGGAATCGGTTGCTGATTGGACTGGCGCTGGTTACCCACCACCACGGAATAGTCGGTGACCTGCATCAACTGCTGGGATTCGGGCTTTTCATGACGCAAGGACAGGTCGTCGGGCGGCAGGAACTGACTGTGCAGCGGTGCCGCTGTAACCGGGAGGCTCAGTGCTAACAGGAGGGGGATAAACAGGCGCACGGCAGGCTCCTTCTCAGGTGGCCTTGCAGTGTGGCGGATGCCCACATCGTCGGCAAGGCTGGCGGCGATTACCTTTGGCTACCAGCCTTTCACTAACGGGGTAAAGCAGATCTCACTCGAACTGCGCGAGCATCCACGCGTGGTACTCGGCAACACCAGGATCACCCTCTCGCGGCGCCCATGGCGCGGCTTCGCCCGCACCGACGGGAACATAAGGCCCGGCCTTGCATTCGAACATGATCGAGTCGGGCGCCAGCACCACCAGCCCATGGTACGTACCCGCGGCCATATCGACCCCCACGCATTCGCCACCCGCCTGCAATACGCGCTTGTCGATTACCTCACCCTGCTCATTGAAAATCAGCAGCCCGAGCGTGCCCTTGAGCACGATCACGCACTCAGCCTTGCCTGCCGACAGGTGGCGGTGTGGCTGAATGTAAGTTTGCGGCTGCAGCCCTACCGCCATGCGGTGGCAAGGCTCATCCATTTCGTGGAAATTGTGGTGCTGACGACCACGCGGGCTGGCAGCCGCTTGGTCAGCCAGCTCAGCAAACAATGATTGATTGAGAAAACCTGGCTGACGCATGACCTTAGAGCCCCTTGACGGCGTAAATACCGGCAGCGTTGCGCCAGTAACCTTTGTAGTCCATACCGTAACCGAAAATGTAACGGTCAACACAGCCCAGACCGACATAATCAGCCTTCAGGTCAGGGCTGGCTTTGCGGTCATGGTCTTTGTCGATCAATACAGCAGTATGCACGGTGCGCGCACCGGCATGCTTGCAGAAGTCGATGATTGCGCTGAGGGTGTGCCCCTCATCGAGGATGTCGTCAATGATCAGCACGTCGCGATCAATGAATGAAACTTCTGGCTTGGCTTTCCAGAACAGATCGCCACCACTGGTCTGGTTACGGTAGCGCGTGGCGTGCAGGTAAGACGCCTCCAATGGGAAGTTCAGGTGCGTCAGCAACTTGCCAGCGAAAATCAGGCCGCCGTTCATGACACAGAACACGACTGGATTGCTATCGGCCAGCTCAGCGCAGATCTGCGTTCCCACACGGGCAATCGCTGCTTCGACTTCAGCTTCGGTGTACAGGCAGTCAGCCTCGCGCATGACTTGACGGATGTGCTCGAGATCAGCGGACATGGCGCTCTCCAGGGGCGGCAATTGAGAAAAGCGGGCAAAGGTACGCACCCACGGACGTCAGATCAAGCATTTCTGGACTAACGTCCAGTTAGCCTATAGGACACCTGAGGCGAATAGATTAATCTAGCGCGGTTTTTTTGCCCGCCCCCCGGAGCCTTTTCCTATGCCTACCCGTGAGATCCGCCATCCGCTGATCCGCCACAAGCTCGGCCTGATGCGCCGTGCCGATATCAGCACGAAGAATTTTCGCGAGCTCGCTCAGGAAGTCGGCGCGCTCCTGACCTACGAAGCGACCAAGGACCTGCCCTTGGAAAACTACGACATCGAAGGCTGGTGCGGCACTGTCCAGGTCGAGAAAATTGCTGGCAAGAAGATCACCGTCGTACCGATCCTGCGTGCTGGCATTGGCATGCTCGATGGTGTGCTCAGCCTGATCCCTGGCGCCAAGGTCAGCGCCGTTGGTGTCGCCCGCAACGAGGAAACCCTCGAAGCGCACACCTACCTTGAAAAGCTCGTACCGGAAATCGACGAACGCCTGGCGATGATCATCGACCCGATGCTGGCCACCGGCGGCTCGATGGTTGCAACCATTGACCTGCTGAAAAAAGCCGGCTGCAAGGACATCCGCGCCATGGTGCTGGTTGCGGCCCCCGAAGGGATCGCGGCCGTCGAGAAGGCCCACCCCGACGTACAGATCTACACCGCGTCGATCGACGAGCGCCTCAATGAAGACGGCTACATCATCCCAGGCTTGGGCGATGCCGGAGACAAGATCTTCGGTACCAAGCAGAAGGACGCCTGAACATGCAGGATGAGTTCAACGACCCGCTTTGGCGTCAGGTCGTCTCAGGCGCACAAATGCTCTTCGTCGCCTTTGGCGCACTGGTCCTGATGCCACTGATCACCGGCCTCGACCCGAACGTGGCACTGTTTACTGCGGGCCTGGGGACTCTGCTGTTCCAGGTGGTCACGGGTCGCCAGGTTCCTGTATTCCTGGCCTCCAGCTTCGCTTTCATTACCCCGATCATCCTCGCCAAGGGCCAGTTCGGCCTGGCCGAAACCATGGGCGGCGTAATGGCTGCCGGCTTCGTCTATACCTTCCTTGGCCTGGCCGTAAAGATCAAGGGCACCGGCTTTATCGACCGCCTGCTGCCACCGGTAGTGATTGGTCCGGTGATCATTTCGATCGGCCTGGCCATGGCGCCGATTGCCGCCAACATGGCAATGGGCAAGGCCGGTGACGGTACCGAGTTGATTCCCTACGGCACGGCAATGCTGATCTCCATGCCTGCGCTGCTGACCACCCTGATCGTCGCCGTGTTCGGAAAAGGGATCTTCCGCCTGGTACCGATCATTGCCGGCGTGCTGGTGGGCTTCGCCCTCGCCTTCGTGTTTGGCGTGGTCGACACCGCCAAGATCGCAGCGGCACCGTGGCTGGCACTGCCACACTTCACCGCCCCCGCGTTCAACTGGCAAGCCATCCTGTTTATCGTTCCCGTGGCGCTGGCGCCTGCGATCGAGCATATCGGCGGGGTGATCGCGGTAGGCAGTGTGACCGGTCGTGACTACCTGAAAACCCCAGGCCTGCACCGCACCCTGCTGGGCGACGGCATCGCCACCACCACGGCTGGCCTGTTTGGCGGCCCGCCCAACACCACCTATGCCGAAGTCACCGGCGCGGTGATGCTGACCAAGAACTACAACCCGAAGATCATGACCTGGGCGGCTATTTTCGCCATTGGCCTGGCCTTCATCGGCAAGTTCGGTGCGCTGCTACAGAGCATCCCGGTACCCGTGATGGGCGGTATCCTCTGCCTGCTGTTCGGTTCCATTGCCGCGGTGGGGATGAACACCATGATCCGGCACAAGATCGACCTGAGCGAAGCGCGCAATCTGGTGATCGTTTCAGTGACACTGGTGTTCGGTATCGGCGGTGTATTGATTGGTAGCGGCACCGGCCCGAACGATTGGGGCCTCAAAGGCATTGCCCTGTGCGCCGTGGTTGCCATCGGTCTGAACCTGTTACTGCCCGGCAACGACAGCTGGAAGAACAAGGCGCTGGACGACTAACCCCCTGACACCCGCCAGCGACCAGGTCGACCCCTACACGCACACCACGTGCTCACACACTGTAGGGGCAGGCCTTGCTGGCGATCCAGGCTCCCGCGTGCCTCACGCCCTTTCGCAGAGCGCCTTGAGTGCAGGCACCCAATCCGGGTGATCATTCAGGCACGGCACCAGCACCAATTCTTCGCCCCCCGCCTCGATGAACTGCTCACGCCCACGGTCGCCGATCTCTTCCAGGGTCTCGATGCAATCGGCCACGAACGCCGGGCACATTACCAGCAAGCGCTTGACACCCGCCTTGGCCAGCTCATCCAGACGCGCCTCGGTGTACGGCTCGATCCACTTCGCCCGCCCCAGTCGCGACTGGAATGACACCGACCACTTGCCCTCCGGCAGCCCCATGACCCGGGCAAACGACTCGGCCGTGCGGATGCACTGCGCGCGATAGCACACGGCAAGGACCTGCGGTGATGCCGTACGGCAGCAATCGGCGCCCTTGAAGCAATGATTGCCGGTAGGGTCAAGTTTGGTCAGGTGACGTTCGGGCAAACCGTGGAAACTCAGCAACAGGTGGTCGAAGTCCTGCTGCAAGTACGGCTTGGCACTGGCGACCAGCGCGTCGATGTACTCAGGCTGATCGTAGAACGGTTGTAGCACGGCCAATTCAAACGGCAGCTTCTGCTGCGCAATGACCTGCCGCGCCTGTTCGACCACAGTGGTGACGGTACTGTCGGCGAACTGGGGGTACAGCGGCGCCAGGGTAACCTTACGCACGCCTTGGGCCGCCAGGCGCCCCAGCACGGTCGGCAGAGAAGGCTCACCATAGCGCATGGCGATTTCAACCGGGCCGTGTGTCCATTGCTCGCTCATCGCCTGCTGCAGGCGGCGAGTCAGGACCACCAGCGGCGAGCCCTCATCCCACCAGATCGATGCATAGGCATGGGCCGACTGCTCCGGACGCTTGATCAGGATCAGCGAGACCAGCAACCGGCGAACCGGCCAAGGCAGGTCGATGACATAAGGGTCCATCAAGAATTGATTGAGGTAACGGCGCACATCGGCGACATCGGTGGAAGCCGGCGAACCCAAGTTGACCAGCAGCAAAGCATGATCGGTCATGCAACGTCCTATTTCAGAGGCGACTGGACAATTCATCCAGGGCCGATTGCACATCATTGAATTGAAAAGTGAAGCCAGCCGCCAGCAAGCGCACCGGGCGCGCCCGCTGACCACCCAGCAGCAGCGTCGACAACTCACCCAGCCCGAACCTCAGCACCGGTGCCGGAAGGGGTAACAAGGCTGGCCGATGCAGCGCCCGACCAAGCCGCCTGGCAAACTCTCGGTTACGCACAGGCTCTGGTGCGCAGGCATTATAGGGACCGCTGGCGTCGTTACGCTGCAAGAGAAAATCAATCAGGGCGATTTCATCGTTGATATGAATCCATGGCATCCACTGCCGCCCATCGCCAATAGGCCCACCCAGTCCGAGTTTGAATGGCAGTCGCAGGCGCGACAAAAAACCGCCCTCACTGGCCAGCACCAGACCGGTTCGCACCAGCACGACGCGAATACCCAAGGCCTCGGCCTGCTGCGCTGTCTCCTCCCAGGCGATGCACAGTTGGCTGGCAAAATCTTCCTTGACGGGCCGTGAGGCCTCGGTGATTTCGCGCTCGCCTGCATCGCCATACCAACCCACGGCCGAGCCGGAAATCAGTACGGATGGTCGCTGCTGCCGCTGCTCGAGCCAGGCCAGCAATTGCTCGGTCAGGGTGATCCGACTGCCCCAGAGCAGCGCACGCCGCGCACTGCTCCAAGGTCGATCGGCAATGGGTGCACCTGCCAGATTGACCACTGCATCCAGCGTTTGATCACCGAACGCTTCAAGTCGGTCAATGCCTCGCACCCCTGCCCCACAAAGACGACCCACCTGCTCAGGTCGTCGACTCCACACCGTCAACTGATGCCCTTTTGCCAGCCAGTACTGACAAAGCCGTTGGCCAATCAAACCAGTACCGCCGGTCAGCAATATATGCATGACTGTGTCCTCATGTGGCGCACGCTTGGTCTATTTTTAAGAACAAGGCACTTTTTTGACCGATCGCTCTCGGATAAACATAGGCGAACCTGGCTGTAACGAGTGGATCAATATTGTACATTGATCAGGCATTGTACAGGTTTGTCAGACAGCGTAGTCTGCGTATCAAAGGTTAAAGAGGCCATCATGACCATACCTATTGCAATCATCGGCGCAGGCATCGCCGGCTTGTCCGCTGCCCAGGCCCTGCAAAAGGCCGGGCAAACCGTGCATCTGTTCGACAAAGGCCGAGGCAGCGGTGGACGCATGGCCAGCAAACGCAGCGAAGCCGGGGCGCTCGACCTCGGAGCACAGTATTTCACTGCCCGCGACCGGCGCTTCCTTGCCCAGGTTCAGGAATGGCAGGCTCACGGCTCGGTCGCGGAGTGGAAACCGCACCTCTACAACTACAACGCGGGCCAACTCACCCCCTCGCCAGACGAGCAGGTTCGCTGGGTAGGCGTCCCACGCATGAGCGCCATTACCCGTGCCTTGCTCAAAGACTCGACGGTCAACTTCAATTGCCGGATCGCCGAAGTGTTTCGCGGCAAGCATTACTGGCACCTGCAGGACACCGAAGGTTGCAGCCATGGCCCGTTCAGCCGCGTCATCATTGCGGTGCCCGCACCTCAGGCAACCCAGCTCCTGACCGCGGCCCCAAAACTCGCAGCTACAGTCGCCAGCGTGCAAATGGACCCCACGTGGGCCATCGCGCTCGGTTTTGAAAACCCGCTGGATACCCCACTGCAAGGTTGCTTCGTACAAGATGGCGCGCTCGAATGGCTCGCGCGCAATCGCAGCAAGCCAGGGCGTGACGAACACTTTGATACCTGGGTGCTACACGCCACTGCGAACTGGAGCAAACAGCACATCGACCTGTCCAAGGAGGCGGTGATCGAGCAGTTGCTCGGCAACTTCGCGGAACTGATCGGCTGTGCGGTCCCGGCCCCCAGCTTCTCCCTCGCCCATCGCTGGCTCTATGCACGCCCTTCCAGCAACCATGAGTGGGGGGCTCTGGCTGACGCTGATCTCGGCCTCTATGCCTGCGGCGATTGGTGCCTGTCCGGTCGGGTTGAAGGGGCCTGGCTAAGCGGCCAGGAAGCGGCACGGCGTCTGCTTGAGCACCTGGACTGATCCCACTGAAAAAGCTGTACAAATCATTTGACTTGTACAGCCCCCTATCTATGATGATCAAATCTGTACATAAATTTTAACTTGTACAAGTTTTGGACTCGCCATGGATACTCACGAGCTGCCGCACAAACCCCGAATCGCCATCAGCGCCTGCCTGACCGGCCAGGAAGTACGCTTCAACGCCGGCCACAAGGCCTCGAAGCTGTGCAACGAGACGCTCACCCAGTACTTCGACTTCGTTCCACTGTGCCCTGAAGTCGCCATTGGCCTTGGCATTCCGCGGGCCGCCATTCGATTGGTGGGTGATCCCCAGCAGCCTCGTGTCATCAACCCCAACATCCCCAGCCAAGACCTCGCCGCACCGCTCAGCGCCTATGGCCGACAAATGGCCCATGACCTTCAGGACATCTGCGGCTACATCTTCATGCAGAAGTCGCCGTCCTGTGGGCTTGAACGGGTAAAGGTGTACCAGGAGAACGGCTATCCAGCGACAGAGGGTGGACGCGGTGCTTATGCCGCTGCGTTTTGTGCCGAGCGGCCAGACTTGCCCGTGGAAGAAGACGGTCGCCTGTGCGATCCGGCCTTGCGCGAGAACTTCATCACCCGCGTTTACGTCTATGCCGAATGGCAAAAGCATCTGGCGCAAGGCCTGAGCCGGCATTCGCTGATCAGCTTCCACGCCCGCTGCAAGTACTTGCTGATGGCCAACAACCCTCAACAGTACAGAGTGCTGGGCAAGCTGCTGGGCAGCATGAATCGCAATGATGATGCCGAAGAGATTGGCCCGCGCTACTTCAGCCAACTCATGAAGGCATTGAGCCGCTGTGCCAATCGCGGCACCCATGGCAACGTACTGATGCACCTGAGTGGGTACCTGCGTGATTTCCTTGAAAGCGACGACAAACAGGAAATACGCCAAATGATCGATCAGTATCAGGCCGGTGTCGTGCCACTGGTCGTGCCATTGACCTTGCTCAAGCATCATCTGCGCCGGCACCCAGACCCTTACCTGCTAGACCAGATCTACCTGCAACCGCACCCCGAAAACCTGGGGTTGCGCAATGCCATCTGACCCGTTGCCGCTCCCCATCAGAGAGGTCGCGCGCCTGACTGGAGTAAATCCGGTCACGCTGCGCGCGTGGGAGCGACGCTATGGCCTGATTACCCCTCAACGCACCCATAAAGGCCACCGGCTGTACAGCACCGAGCATGTGCAGCGTATTCAACAGATCGTCCAATGGCTCAATCGCGGTGTCTCGGTCAGCCAGATCAAAGCGTTGTTGGACACCCGTCCAGCGCCCTCCCAGAGCGAACAACACAGTGTCTGGCTGGTCATGCGCCAGGAAATAATCGATAGCGTTGCTGCATTGGCGGAACGCCGTCTGGATCAACAGTTCAATCAGGCAATTGCCCTGTATCCCGCGACAACACTCTGTGAGCAACTGCTGTTACCACTGCTTGTCGAACTGGAACTGCGCTGGCAAGGCCAGTTTGGCGCCCGCACGGAACAGGTGTTCTTCCACTGCTGGCTGCGCAGCAAACTCGGCGCTCGCCTTTATCACAGCAACCGTCAACTCAGTGGCCCGGCAGTCCTCCTGATCAATGGCACAGACCTGGTGTTCGACCCACAGCTGTGGCTTTGTGCCTGGTTGCTCAGCAGTGCCGGGTACACGGTCGAGGTATTTGACTGGCCACTGCCCTGCGCCGAACTCGCGCTGGCAATCGAACGCATGCAACCACAGGCACTTTTGCTGTGCCTGAACAAGGCTGTCGATACCCGTCAGCTTGAACGCAGCCTGAGTGCCATCCAGATCCCCGCCTTGTTGAGCGGCAGTGCAATCAGTATTCATCAGGACGACCTGCGGGCACTGGCAGCGAGAAACCGCCAGCTGCACCTGCTCGACACCCCGCTGGAGGTCGTGCAAGCACTGCAAGACGCCTCACGATGACCCACCCCCTGCAACCTCAAGGAACCCGTATGCAACTCATCTGGCTGCGTAGCGATCTTCGCGTGTCCGATAACACTGCCCTGGCCGCCGCTGCCAAACGCGGCCCAACGCTTGCCGTCTGGTTGATCAGCCCTGGACAATGGCTGGCGCATGATGATGCACCGTGCAAAGTCGACTTCTGGCTACGCAGCCTGCGAACCCTGAGCCAGTCACTGGCCACCTTGAACATTCCATTACTGGTTCGTCAGGCCGAACACTGGGATGACGCCCCGCACGTTCTTTTGCAACTGTGCCGGGAGCACAATGTGCAGACGCTGCACATGAATGAGGAGTACGGAATTCATGAACAGCGCCGAGACGACGCCGTACGTGACCAACTGAGTGCCGTCGGCATAGAGGTGGCAAGTTACCTGGATCAGTTGCTGTTCAAACCCGGCAGCATACTGACCAAGACCGGTGGCTACTTTCAGGTATTCAGTCAATTTCGCAAAACCTGCTACGAGCGTCTGCACCTGGCCCTGCCTCGCCTGATCGAAACCCCCGCGCCTCAGCAAGCCTTGGCCATTGCAAGCGACCCGATCCCTGAGTCGGTAGCAGGTTTTACCCCCCCTCCAGAATCACTGCGCGAACTCTGGCCAGCCGGTGAGCAGGAGGCACACAGGCGACTGGATGATTTTGTCGATGACGCTATCGAGGACTATCAGGATCAACGCGACTTTCCGGCACTACCAGGCACCAGCCAGCTGTCCACCTACCTGGCTGCCGGCGTGATCTCCCCACGCCAATGCCTGCACGCGGCGCTGTCACACAATCTGGGGGAGTTCGACAGCGGCAACAAGGGTGTCGTGACCTGGGTGAACGAGCTGCTGTGGCGCGAGTTCTACAAACATATTCTGGTGGGGTATCCACGGGTATCGCGGCATCGTGCCTTCCGCCTGGAAACCGAAGCAGTGCCATGGCGCAACGCGCCTGGTGACCTGGAGGCATGGCAACAAGGGCGCACCGGTATTCCGATCATCGATGCGGCGATGCGCCAGTTACTGGCCACCGGTTGGATGCATAACCGCCTGCGCATGGTCGTGGCCATGTTCCTGACCAAAAACCTGTTGATTGACTGGCGTGAAGGCGAACGTTTTTTCATGCGCCACCTGATCGACGGCGACTTGGCTGCCAACAACGGCGGCTGGCAATGGAGCGCATCAACGGGCACTGATGCAGTGCCCTATTTCCGGATTTTCAACCCGATCAGTCAGTCGCAACGCTTTGACAGTGAGGGGCGCTTTATCCGGCACTGGTTGCCAGAGTTAGCGGGCCTGGACAACAAGGCCATCCATGCCCCTCCGTCTGCAGGCGGGCTATTTGCCACGCATCACTATCCGGGCCCGATAGTCGATCTGAGCAGCAGTCGCCAGCGTGCCCTGAGTGCGTTCAAGGACTTACCCTCGAAGCCACAGTAAACAAACGGATGTTGAACCGCGATCTGCCCGACGCCTCTGGACTGCCCGCGACACGGTGTGCTTCAGAGGCGATGGAGCAGCAGCCTTTGGCCGCTGCCCGAATATACGCCTGAGTATCAGAGCGGCATGCGGTAATGCAGCGAGTAGCTTTCTACGCCATCGTTGGGCGTTGTCAGGCCGGCATTGGAGTAGTGGATGGCACGTACACCCAGCTCATGACCGCCCGCGAAACGCAGGCCGAAACCTATACGGTCTTCAAACTGGAACGACGAGCCGAGCTTGTTGCTTTCCAGTTCGGTGCTGGAGAAGGCTGCAACACCAATACCCGCTTCAACGTAAGGCTTGATGGACTCACCGGCAAACTCGTAAACAAACACCGGTGCAAACGACAAGCTATGGTTACTGGCGGTGTCATGACCCTCCCAGTAGGTGTAGGCGCCATCCCAGTACCCTGTGACACGGCCGACGCTGCTCTGCAACCAACTGGTATCCCAGTTGGACTGTAAACCGAAGCGATAGACCATGGTTGAATCGCTGGTTTGCCCGATGGAGACCGACGCATCGGCGGCGTGTGCTGTAAATGATTGCCCCAGAATCACGGCTGCAGTTGCAGCCAAGCAAAGCAGTTTCTTCATGAGAAACGTCCTGTTCTTAATGCTGTTTGTAGTTTTTCTGTTTCATTAGACAACGTAGTAGAAAATTGCCATCAGTTGTCAGTTCCGCATCGTAAAAACGCTCTCCCCCAGCGTTTCACAAACCAAGACTGTGGACGTTGTCAGACCGGCCCCACAACAAAGGCAGGATTTTCAGCAGATGCGCTGGACTGGCACTCGTCCAGAACTGCGCAGGTCGGGCTGGCCCCTCCGCCAACAACCCGCGCTCTCCGAGCAAACGTTGCAATTGCCGAGCCACCGCAGCGCCAGTGTCGATGATTGCTATGTCGGGCGACACAAGCTCGGCGAGCAATGGCTTGAGGAAAGGATAATGCGTGCAGCCCAGGATCAGCGTATCGCACCCGGCAGCCAACAGCGGTGTCAGATACCCCTGTAGCAACTGGCGCAACGAGGAGCTGTCTAGATCGCCGGCTTCAATACATTCGACCAGGCCAGGGCACGGCTGAGTGACCACCCGCACGTCATTGGCGAAGCGGTCTAGCAACGCGGCAAACTTGGCGCTCTGCAACGTACCGGTCGTTGCCAGCACGCCGACCACACCGCTGCGGGTGGCTGCAGCGGCAGGTTTGACAGCAGGCTCCATGCCCACAATCGGCCAGTCAGGGTAACGTTCTCGCAGGTCGGCCACCGCCGCGACTGTTGCAGTGTTACAGGCCAACACCATTGCCTTGGCCCCTTGGGCACGAAAAAACTCCGCAACGATCTGGCAGCGCTGACGGATAAACGCCGGCGACTTCTCCCCATAGGGGATATGTCCGCAATCAGCGACATACAGCAGTGACTCGTGAGGCAGTAAACGCGCAATTTCCGCGAGCACCGACAAACCGCCGACACCGGAATCGAAAACTCCAACAGGTGCTGCCGGATCAGCCATGCCGATCACCGCAAACGGCACACCCCGGATCGCGCTTCACACGCAGCTCGCGGAAACGGCTGCCCAGCGCATCAATCAACAACAA
Source organism: Pseudomonas laurentiana (assembly GCF_014648275.1). Classification (GTDB taxonomy): domain Bacteria; phylum Pseudomonadota; class Gammaproteobacteria; order Pseudomonadales; family Pseudomonadaceae; genus Aquipseudomonas; species Aquipseudomonas laurentiana. The sequence goes on along the minus strand of NZ_BMQU01000008.1, from coordinate 103,214 downwards.
CCGCCCAATCAGTGGCTCACCAAAGCCCGCCAGCACTTTCAAGGCTTCCAGAGCCTGCAGGCTGCCGACCAACCCAACCAACGGGCCAATCACGCCCGCCTCGCTGCAGGTCAGCTCAGCCTCACTGCCATGCCCATACAGACAGTGGTAGCAGGGGCTGTGTGGCTGTCGCGGGTCGAAGACCGACAATTGCCCTTCCAGGCGAATCGCTGCGCCACTGACCAGCGGTTTTCCCGCTGCCACACAGGCGCGGTTGACCGCCTCGCGGGTACCGAAGTTGTCCGAGCAATCAAGCACCAGGTCTACTGCGCGCACGGCTTCGGCCAACGAGTCTTCGTCGAGCGCCGTACGGTGCGCCACCAGGGCAATTTCGGGGTTGATCGCCTGCAAGCGCGCCCGTGCAGAATCAACCTTGGTCATACCAATCGATGGGGTGTCATGCATGACCTGACGCTGCAGGTTGGTCAGATCGACCGTATCAAAGTCGGCCAGGTGCAGCTCACCAACGCCGGCGGCCGCCAGATACAACGCGACCGGAGAGCCAAGGCCACCCAGGCCGACGATCAACGCCCGACTGCCCTTGAGCTTCAACTGACCGTCGATATCGACCTGTGCCAGGAGGATCTGCCGGCTGTAGCGCAACAGCTCCTGATCGCTCAGCACAGCAGACGCCCCAAGGTGATCCGTTCATGACCGGCCAGATCATCGCGGCTCTCGATCTGCTCGAAATCGTTCTGGGCCAACAGTTCGCGTACAGCGGCAGCCTGATCGTAACCGTGCTCAAGCAGCAACCAGCCACCCGGTTCCAGGTGCCGCGGTGCCTGAGTGATGATCGTGCGCAGGTCGTCCAGGCCGTCTTCGCCGGCAACCAGCGCGCTGCTCGGCTCGAACCGCACGTCGCCGGCCACCAGATGCGGATCTGCAGCAGCGATGTAAGGCGGGTTACTGATGATCAGTTGAAAACGCTTGCCTTCCAGCGCGCTGAACCAATGGCTGTTGAGCACCTGAACATTCTCCAGTTGCAGACGCTGGCGGTTGCGTTCAGCCAGCGCTACAGCATCAAGCACGCGGTCTACGGCAGTCACCTGCCACTGTGGTCGCTCGCTGGCCAGTGCCAGCGCAATGGCTCCGGTTCCCGTGCCGAGGTCGAGTACGCGAGCGGGCAGCGCTGGCAGCAACTCAAGGGCGGCCTCCACCAGCAGCTCGGTCTCCGGACGAGGGATCAGCGTATGAGGCGCCACTTCCAGATCAAGTTTCCAGAACCCCTGCTGACCCAGAATGTAAGCCACAGGCTCACCAGCACGGCGGCGCTGCAGGTAGTCGGCAAAGGTCTGCGCAGCCTCGCTGGTGACGATGCGCTCAGGCCAGGTGTGCAGGTAACTGCGCGACTTGCCAATGGCAGCCGCCAGCAACAACTCGATATCCAGACGCGCCGTCGGCGAGTCTGGCAGCTCCGCACCGCGAAGCAGGCTGGCAATAATCGTCATTTACTCACCCAGTGCCGCCAATTGGTCAGCCTGATACTCGGCCAGCAACGGCTCGATGACCGCATCGACCCCACCCGCCAGGACTTCATCGAGGGAATACAGGGTCAGGTTGATACGGTGATCGGTCACCCGGCCCTGTGGATAGTTGTAGGTGCGAATACGCTCGGACCGGTCGCCCGAACCGACCAGCAGCTTACGCTCACTGGCAATGGCATTCTGTGCCGCGCTGGTCTGCATGTCGTTGAGCTTGGCCGACAACCAGGACATGGCACGCGCACGGTTCTTGTGCTGCGACCGCTCCTCCTGGCATTCGACCACGATACCGGTTGGCAAGTGAGTGATGCGAATCGCCGAGTCGGTCTTGTTCACGTGCTGACCACCCGCCCCGGAAGAGCGGTAGGTGTCGACCCGCAAATCAGCCGGGTTGATCTCGATTGCCACCTGCTCGTCAGGCTCGGGCAACACCGCGACGGTGCACGCCGAAGTATGAATACGCCCCTGGGACTCGGTCTCCGGTACCCGCTGTACGCGGTGAGCACCCGACTCGAATTTCAGCTTGCCGTAGACGTTATCGCCTTCGACCCGCGCAATGATTTCCTTGTAACCGCCGTGCTCGCCCTCGTTCTCCGAGAGGATCTCCAAACGCCAGCCACGTCGCTCGGCATAACGCGAGTACATGCGGAACAGGTCGCCGGAAAAAATCGCGGCCTCGTCGCCCCCCGTACCTGCGCGGATCTCCAGGAACACGTTACGCCCATCGTTCGGATCCTTGGGCAGCAGCATGCGTTGCAACTGGCTTTCCAGCGCGACCAATTGCTCCTTGGATTCGCGGACCTCTTCCACGGCCATTTCCCGCATATCCGGGTCACTGTCCTTGAGCAGCGCCTGGGCACCTTCAAGCGCGTCCTGAACCTTGCGCCACTGCGCGTAGGCAGCCGCGACCGGCTCAACTTCGGCGTACTCCTTGGAATAGGCACGGAAGCGGGTCTGATCGGAAATGACTTCAGCATCACCCAACAGGGCTGTCAGTTCCTCGAAACGGTCCTGGAGGGTATCCAGTTTATTGAGCAGCGACGCTTTCATTGCGGGGGTTTATCCGTCGAGCCCTCGTTGAGGGCAAAGAGTTCCTGGGCCATGGCCAGCGCATCGAGGCGGCCTTCGGCAGAGAGCTTTTTCAACTGCACGCTTGGCGCATGCAGCAATTTGTTGGTCAAGCCACGGGCCAACTGCGCCAAGACCTCTTCAGCGTTGGCACCATTGGCCAGCAGGCGCTGGGCCTTTTGCAATTCCTCGTCGCGCAGCCGCTCACCTTGCTGGCGGTAGGCCTTGAGCACATCCACCGCTGCCAGCTCGCGCAGGCGCAGCATGAAGTCTTCGGCGCCAACCGAGACCAGCTCTTCAGCTGCCTGGGCGGCGCCTTGGCGACTCTTGAGGTTTTCGGCGACAACGTCGTGCAGGTCATCGACGGTGTACAGGTAAACGTCGTCCAACTCTCCGACTTCCGGCTCGATATCCCGCGGTACGGCGATATCCACCATGAAAATCGGTTTGTGCTTACGCAATTTCAATGCGCTTTCTACCGCCCCCTTGCCCAGGATCGGCAACTGGCTGGCGGTAGAGCTGATCACGATATCGCTGTGCACCAGCTCCTGGGGAATGTCCGCCAGCAGCACCGCATGGGCACCGAACTGCTCGGCCAGCGTGCTGGCACGCTCCAGGGTCCGGTTCGCCACGACAATGCGCCGCACACCCTGCTCATGCAGGTGACGGGCCACCAGGGTGATGGTCTCACCGGCACCGATCAGCAGCGCCTGGCTACGCCCCAGATCGCTGAAGATCTGCTTGGCCAGGCTGACGGCGGCAAACGCCACCGACACCGGGTTTTCACCGATGGCTGTATCGGTGCGCACCTGCTTGGCAGCACTGAACGTGGCCTGGAACAGCCGCCCCAGCAACGGGCCGATAGTGCCGGCTTCCCGAGCCACGGCATACGCCGATTTCATCTGCCCCAGGATCTGCGGCTCGCCCAGCACCAGCGAGTCGAGCCCGGAGGCAACCCGCATCATGTGCCGCACGGCATCGTGATCTTCGTGAACGTAGGCACTGGCACGCAGCTCTTCGAGGCTGAGCTGGTGATACTCGGCCAGCCAGCGCAATACGCTGTCGGCCGCCAGGTGGTCCTGTTCGATGTAAAGTTCGCTGCGGTTGCAGGTCGAGAGGATCGCGGCTTCGCGGCTGGCGGTGAGTCGACAGAGCTGCTGCAAGGCTTCGACCAGCTGCTCGGGCGTAAACGCCACGCGCTCGCGTACGTCTACCGAGGCAGTCTTATGGTTGATACCGAGTGCAAGAAAGGCCATTCAAGGTCGCTGATTATGACGTGAAGCCGATAATTGTCCTACTTCGCAGGTTAGAGAACAACCACCGCTCACTATTGTCTCTATAGTCAGTACCTAAGTCTGTACTTCCAGAGGCCATCACTTATGGGTTTGCCCTAGCGCTTGTGTCATGATGATCCGACCGCAGGTTAGTCGCCCAAAATCCCCACTATGAATAGATCCTCCGCGTTGCTCCTTGCCTTTGCCTTGCTTCAGGGCTGCCAGACCCTGGCCCCGGAATCCCCGGATGCCAAGGCGCCTGCCGCCGAAACTGCACCTCCTGAGCAGGCCAAGCCCACGGTCTACGGATCCTTCAGCCAGGACACCGTCTATAGCCTGTTGACCGCCGAATTGGCAGGCCAGCGCAATCGCTTCGATATCGCACTGGACAACTATGTCGCCCAAGCGATCAAAACCCAGGACGCAGGCATCTCCGAACGCGCCTTTCGCATCGCCGAGTACCTCGGTGCCGACCAGGCTGCGCTGGACACGGCACTGATCTGGGCGAAGAACGCACCGGAAAGCCTCGATGCACAGCGTGCCGCTGCAATCCAGTTGGCACGGGCCGGGCGCTATGACGATTCCATGAACTACATGGAAAAGGTTCTGCAGGGCCAGGGTGACACACACTTCGATTTCCTGGCGCTATCGGCCGCCGAAACCGATCAGGAAACCCGTGACGGCCTGCAAAAAAGTTTCGACCGCCTGCTGCTGAAGTACCCGGACAATAGTCAGTTGGTGTTCGGCAAGGCTCTGCTGTTGCAACAGGATGGCAATGCGAACGCCGCACTGGAACTGCTCGAACAGCACCCGCCAGAGGCTGGCGAAATTGCGCCGGTACTGCTCCAGGCGCGCCTGCTGCAAAGCCTGGATCGCGGCAAGGAAGCACTGCCGCTGCTGCAAAAGACCATTCGCAAGTACCCCGACGACAAACGCCTGCGCCTGACCTATGCGCGCATGCTGGTTGAGCAGGACCGGGTCGAGGATGCCAAGGTCGAGTTCGCCAGCCTGCTGCAGCAATACCCGGACGATGACGAACTGCGCTACTCGCTGGCACTGGTCAGCCTGGAAGCCAAGGCCTGGAACGAAGCCGAAGCCTACCTGCAGGAATTGATTGCCCGGGGTAGCCGGGTCGATTCGGCGCACCTGAACCTGGGTCGCCTGCATGAAGAGCGCAACGACCCGGAGGGCGCGTTGATCGAGTACGCTCAGGTTGGCCCCGGCAATGACTACTTGCCGGCACAACTGCGTCAGGCCGATATTCTCATCGCCAACGGTCGTGCCACCGAGGCCTCTCGGCGCCTGGCCGCAGCGCGTGAAGCCCAACCGGACTACGCCATTCAGCTGTACCTGATCGAGGCCGAAACCCTCGGCAATAACAACAAGGACGCCCAGGCCCTGCAGGTGCTGCAGCAGGCCATCAAGCTGTACCCGGACGACCTGAACCTGCTTTACACCCGCGCCATGCTTGCGGAAAAGCGTGACGACCTGGCCCAGATGGAAAAGGACCTGCGCAGCATCATCAGCCGCGAGCCGGAAAATGCCATGGCCCTCAATGCCTTGGGCTACACGCTGGCCGATCGCACCACACGCTATGCCGAAGCCAAAGGCCTGATCGAGAAAGCCCACCAGATCAACCCGGAAGACCCGGCCGTGCTCGACAGCCTGGGCTGGGTCAACTACCGCCTGGGCAACCTCGACGAAGCTGAACGCCTGCTGCGCCAGGCCCTGGAACGCTTCCCCGACCACGAAGTCGCCGCTCACCTGGGCGAAGTGCTCTGGGTCAACGGCAAACGCCGCGAAGCCCGCCAGGTCTGGGCCAAAGCCTTCGAAGACCAACCTGACAGCCCCATCCTGCGCAAAACCCTCCTGCGCCTGACCGGATCCGAGACTCTGTAAGCCTATGTTCCTGCGCCACTGCATTACCTTCAGCCTGATCGCCCTGCTTGCCGGTTGCGCCGGTTTCGGCTCCCGCGAGGCCCTTCAGGGCCAGGGCAGCCCACAACTGTGGCGCGAGCACAAACAACAACTGAGCACCCTCGACGGCTGGCAGATCAACGGCAAGGTGGGTATCCGCGCACCGAAAGACTCCGGTAGCGGCACCCTGTTCTGGCTGCAACGCCAGGACTATTACGATATTCGCCTGTCTGGCCCGCTGGGTCGGGGCGCCGCCCGCCTGACCGGCCACCCGGGCCAGGTCGTCCTGGAAGTCGCCAACCAGGGACGCTTCGAGGCCCAGAGCCCGGAGACCTTGCTGGAGGAACAATTGGGCTGGCAACTGCCAGTGTCGCACCTGGTCTGGTGGGTACGCGGCCTGCCCGCACCGGGCAGCAAGAGCCGCCTGACCCTGGGTGGCGACAGCCGCCTGGCCAGCCTCGACCAGGATGGCTGGAACGTCGAATACCTGAGCTACATCCAGCAAAATGGCTACTGGCTGCCGGAGCGCCTCAAACTGCACGGCCAGAACCTGGACGTGACCCTGGTGGTCAAGGACTGGCAACCACGCCAGTTGGGGCACTGAAATGCACACAGCCACCTTGACACTGCCGGCACCGGCCAAGCTCAACCTGATGCTGCACATTCTGGGTCGCCGCCCCGACGGCTATCACGAACTGCAAACCCTGTTTCAGTTTCTCGACCATGCCGATGAACTGTCGTTCGCCGCGCGTGACGACGGCGAAATACGCCTGCACACTGAGATCGAGAACGTTCCCCACGACAGCAACCTGATTGTGAAAGCTGCGCGAAAACTGCAGGCACTGTCTGGTTGCCGCAAAGGCGTTGATATCTGGCTGAAAAAAATCTTGCCCATGGGCGGCGGCATCGGCGGCGGCAGCTCAGATGCCGCCACCACCTTGCTGGGCCTTAACCATCTATGGCAATTGGGCTGGAACGAAGACCAACTGGCCGAACTGGGCCTGACCCTGGGTGCCGACGTCCCGGTTTTCGTCCGTGGCCACGCGGCATTCGCCGAGGGCGTGGGCGAAAAGCTCACCCCGGTCGATCCTGAAGAACCCTGGTATGTCGTGCTCGTCCCGCAAGTATTTGTAAGTACAGCAGAAATTTTTTCACATCCTTTGTTGACACGTGATTCAGCGCCCATTAATATGCGCCCCGTTCCCAAGGGAAACAGTCGAAATGACTGCCAACCGGTAGTAGAGCAGAGTTACCCAGAAGTACGTAACTCATTGAATTTGCTCAGCAAGTTCACTGAAGCTAGACTTACCGGAACTGGAAGTTGTGTGTTTGGGGCCTTCCCAAGCAAAGCTGAAGCTGATAAAGTTTTGGCCCTTCTTACAGAGACCCAAACAGGGTTTGTAGCAAAGGGAAGCAACGTTTCGATGTTGCATCGCAAGCTGCAGAGTCTGCTCTAGGAATCGAGTGTTAGGCACTCGCAGCAACAGATACAGGGGCGTCGCCAAGCGGTAAGGCAGCAGGTTTTGATCCTGCCATGCGTTGGTTCGAATCCAGCCGCCCCTGCCATTTTCCTTATACTCATCCAGGTTACCCTCAGCCTTCAGGTACTGCGCGTGTCCAAGATGATGGTCTTTACGGGGAACGCTAACCCCGATCTGGCTCGGCGTGTCGTACGTCAGCTGCATATCCCACTGGGTGATGTTTCTGTCGGTAAGTTTTCCGACGGCGAAATCAGCACTGAGATTAATGAAAACGTCCGCGGTAAAGACGTATTTATCATTCAGCCGACTTGTGCGCCAACCAACGATAATCTGATGGAATTGGTAGTGATGGCTGACGCCTTCCGCCGTTCATCTGCCTCCCGAATCACCGCCGTGATTCCTTACTTCGGTTACGCCCGCCAAGATCGCCGTCCGCGTTCGGCGCGTGTTGCAATCAGCGCCAAAGTCGTTGCTGATATGCTCACCGTCGTCGGTATCGACCGTGTTCTCACTGTCGACCTGCACGCTGACCAGATCCAGGGTTTCTTCGATATTCCAGTAGATAACATCTACGGCTCCCCCGTTCTGGTGGATGACATCGAAGACCAGCGTTTCGAAAACCTGATGATTGTCTCCCCAGACATTGGTGGCGTCGTGCGTGCACGTGCCGTTGCCAAGTCGCTGGGCGTCGATCTCGGGATTATCGATAAACGCCGAGAGAAGGCCAACCACTCCGAAGTGATGCATATCATCGGTGATGTTGAGGGTCGTACTTGTATTCTGGTCGACGACATGGTCGATACCGCCGGCACCCTGTGCCACGCGGCCAAGGCCCTGAAAGAGCACGGCGCTGCCAAGGTTTACGCCTACTGCACGCACCCTGTCCTGTCGGGTCGGGCGATCGAGAATATCGAGAAATCCGTGCTGGACGAGCTGGTGGTGACCAACACCATCCCGCTGTCCGCCGCAGCTCAAGCCTGTGACCGTATCCGTCAACTGGATATCGCACCGGTCGTCGCTGAAGCGGTTCGCCGCATCAGCAACGAAGAATCGATCAGCGCGATGTTCCGCTAAGGGCCCTGCCCTTTTCGAGATCACGTTGACGTAAAGCGCCCCGCCCCAACACTGGTTGTTGGGGCGGGGCTTTTTTGCCAACCCCGCTTTGGCGCTGGTCGCAAACGCCAAGTCGGAGAGGCTATTTTGGAGATACAAAATGACTGATTTCATCCTGAACGCCGAAGCGCGTAACGACCTGGGGAAAGGTGCGAGCCGCCGCCTGCGTCGTCTCGCCAGCCAAGTTCCTGCTGTTGTATACGGTGGCGACACTGCCCCTGTATCGGTCAGCATCCTGGCTAAAGAAATCGCCAAGCTGTTCGAAAACGAAGCTGCTTTCAGCCACGTTATCGAACTGAATGTCGACGGCGCCAAGCAGAACGTTGTTGTTAAAGCACTGCAACGTCACCCATCGAAAGGCATCATCCTGCACGCCGACTTCGTTCGCGTTGTTGCTGGCCAGAAACTGACTGCCAAGGTTCCAGTTCACTTCGTAAACGAAGAAGCTGCAACCAAGAAAGGCGGCGAGATCTCCCACGTAGTGGCTGAAATCGAAGTTTCTTGCGAAGCCAAAGACCTGCCTGAGTTCATCACCGTTGACCTGGCTAACGCCGACGTCGGCACCATCGTTCACCTGTCGGACCTGAAAGCTCCGAAAGGCGTCGAGTTCGTCGCTCTGGCTCACGGTAACGACCTGGCAGTAGCCAACGTTCACGCTCCGCGTGTTGCGCCTGAAGCTGAAGGCGCTGCCGAGTAATTTTACTCAGCACGCCGGTGTTGCCCGGGCCACGCAGCCGTAACGCGTGGCCCACAACTCCAAGGAAGAGCCCCTGACGTGACCGCCATTCAACTGATCGTCGGCCTGGGAAATCCCGGCCCCGAATACGAACAGACCCGGCATAACGCAGGGGCTCTTTTCGTAGAACGCATTGCCAGCGCCCAGCGCGTGAACCTGACCGCTGACCGCAAGTATTTCGGCCTGACAGCTAAATTCAGCTATCAGGGCAAAGATGTTCGTCTGCTTATCCCCACCACGTACATGAACCGCAGCGGCCAAGCTGTCGCGGCACTGGCCGGTTTTTTCCGTATACCGCCAGAAGCCATCCTGGTGGCCCACGACGAACTCGACCTGCCTCCTGGCGTCGCCAAGCTCAAGCTGGGCGGTGGCCATGGCGGGCACAACGGCCTGCGCGACATCATCGCGCAGCTCGGCAATCAGAATAACTTTCACCGTCTGCGGCTTGGCATCGGCCACCCGGGTGACAGCAGCAAGGTGTCCGGTTTTGTCCTGGGCAAGGCGCCACGCGCCGAGCAGGAAAAACTGGATGCCAGTATCGATTTTGCCCTCGGCGTGCTGCCGGACATCCTCGCCGGCGATTGGACGCGTGCGATGAGAGAGCTGCACAGCCAGAAGGCCTGACTCCACGAAGAGGGATTCACCATGGGATTCAATTGCGGCATCGTCGGCCTGCCCAACGTCGGCAAGTCCACCTTGTTCAACGCCTTGACCAAATCCGGTATCGCGGCAGAGAACTTCCCCTTCTGCACCATCGAGCCGAACAGCGGCATCGTGCCGATGCCTGATGCACGCTTGGACGCCCTGGCTGCCATCGTCAAGCCTGAGCGGGTGCTGCCTACCACCATGGAATTCGTCGACATCGCGGGCCTTGTGGCCGGCGCCTCGAAAGGTGAAGGCCTGGGCAACAAGTTCCTCGCCAACATCCGCGAGACCGACGCTATCGCCCACGTGGTCCGCTGCTTCGAAGACGACAACGTGATTCACGTCTCCAACAGCGTCGACCCCAAGCGCGACATCGAAATCATCGACCTGGAACTGATCTTCGCCGACCTCGACAGCTGCGAAAAGCAACTGCAGAAAGTCGCGCGTAACGCCAAAGGCGGTGACAAGGACGCCCTGGCCCAGAAAGCCATTCTGGAAAAGCTCATCCCGCACTTCACCGAAGGCAAGCCTGCGCGCAGCCTGATGAAGCATATGGCCGATGACGAGAAAGCCCTGATCCGCGGCTTCCACCTGCTGACCAGCAAACCAGTCATGTACATCGCCAACGTGGCTGAAGACGGCTTCGAGAACAACCCGCACCTGGACGTGGTCAAGGCCATTGCCGAAGAAGAAGGCGCGATCGTGGTGCCGGTGTGCAACAAGATCGAGGCGGAAATCGCCGAGCTGGACGACGGTGAAGAGAAGGACATGTTCCTCGAATCCCTCGGCCTGGAAGAGCCTGGCCTGAACCGCGTGATCCGCGCGGGCTACGCCCTGCTCAACCTGCAGACCTACTTCACCGCTGGCGTGAAGGAAGTTCGCGCCTGGACCGTTCGCGTTGGCGCTACCGGCCCACAGGCTGCCGGCGTGATCCACACCGACTTCGAAAAAGGCTTCATCCGCGCCGAAGTGATCTCCTATGATGACTTCATCAAGTACAACGGCGAAGCGGGTGCGAAAGAAGCCGGTAAATGGCGTCTGGAAGGCAAGGAGTACATCGTCAAAGATGGCGATGTGATGCACTTCCGCTTTAACGTCTAAGCCCGTACCCCCCATAAAACCGCGCCTTGGCGCGGTTTTATCGTTTATGGCGACGCAGTTTTGACCAATGGTTTCCTCCACAGGGGTATGGACTCCTGTGGCAGCGTGGTAGCCCACGATCAAGACGAAGCGATGCGTCCGGCTGGCTGACTGGCTGACTGCGATGTAGTGCTCGCGGACAAGCCCCTACCGCTCAGCCGCAGCCAAGCGCGCCGCACGGTTAGAGCCGCGGGCAAAGCACACAAACAGCCCTGCAACCGCCGCCAGGGCCATTGGCAGCCCATGGGGCGCCATGTCCATGGCCACACCACTGATCAGCGGCCCAATCAGGCTGCCAACGCCCCACAGCAAGCCTACACTGGCGTTGGCCGTGATCAGGTCCTGTCCTTTGAATTGCTGCCCGATCAGCACCAGGGCAAGCGTATAGACGCCACCTGCAACCGCACCCAACAAGACAAGCATTGGCCAGAGCAGCCAAGGCACTTGCAACAGCCAGGGCAATGCCACGCCAATCAGCATCGCGACGACGCCACAGACCAGATGCACCATCGTGCGCTCACAGCGGTCGGCCAGCCAACCCAAGGGGAGTTGGAACACCATGTCGCCAGTCAGGATCACGGTGACCATCAACGCGGCGACACCCAGGGCAAAGCCGTGGCTGGAGGCATACACCGGCAACAGCGAGAGGATCACCGCATCGAAGAAGGAAAAGAACAGCACACCCATGCACAGGGCCGGTGCCACCTGGAAAAAGCCCGCCAGGGAAAAGCTCTTCTCGCCCTCCTCGCCATGCTCGACGTAGTCATCAGGCACCGTCCACACAATGCAGGCCAGGGCCAGCAGGTAGCACAGGCTCACCACGATCGTTACCCACGGGCTTTGTGCGCCGAACAGCGCCAGCATGGTTGGGCCTGCCATTTGGAAACCTGTGAACGCCGTGGCGTATAGCGCCATGACTTTGCCACGGTTGTGCTCTTCACTCAGCTCATTGACCCAGGACTCGCCGAGAATGATCGCAATGCCCATGCCGATCCCCAGCGCCAGGCGCAACAGGCACAGCAGGTAGATCGAGGAGAACGCCACCTCAATCAGTGCGACGCTCAAGGCGCACACCCCGAAACTCAACAGGTAGATGGTACGGCGCGTCAGGTGCCGACAGCAGGCGTCAACCATAAACGCCGAGAGCATCATGCCCGCCGCGGGAATCGCCGACACGATACCGATCTTCAGGGTACTGGCGCCGGCCTCGAACAGCCGCAGGGACACCAAGGGCAACGTCGCCCCCAGGCTCAGGCCAACAACAGAAACCGCGAACAACAGGCCCGCCAGAAAACGCTTGTCCATCTCTACTCCAAACCAACTGCTGCAGGAATAGCCATATCCCTGCACTCGCACATGCATGACCTACAAAGGTGTGTATTCGATGCGGACAGGCACGCGTGGCAATACCACACACGCCTCCGTCCTGTCAGTTGGGGCAGGCGGGCGGAGAAAAGGTAAAGGCGAACAGGACGCTACGCCGACGCTTGAGCACCGTATCGCTCGGCCAGTCACGCCTTACGGCCTGCATGACAGGCTGTATCAACGTGTAAGGGCGGGTGAAGCGGCTCATGGTTCGGCTACTGGAGAAAATGAAGGGCGGCACTCTAGGGAAGCCTGCGCTGCCCGTCAATCGTTACGCCTGAGCAATAGCACCAAGGTCGGTAACGATTGGCAGCGCAGCCAAATCTCACTGCTTGCCTGTGGACGGCAGCAGGATCGCCAGCAGGCCGAACAGCGGCAGGTACGAGCAGAGGCTGTAGACATACTCGATCCCATGGCTATCGGCCAGGTAACCCAGCAGCGCCGCGCCGATACCGCCAAAACCGAACATCAGGCCGAAGAAGATCCCGGCGATCATCCCGACATTACCCGGCACCAGCTCCTGGGCGTAAACCACGATGGCCGAAAAGGCCGAGGCCAGGATGAAGCCGATGATCATGCTGAGCACACTGGTCCAGAACAGATCGACATAGGGCAGCAGCAGGGTGAATGGCGCAACACCGAGGATCGAAAACCAGATCACCGCCTTGCGCCCGATCCGGTCCCCGATCGGCCCGCCAAAGAAGGTACCCGCCGCGACCGCCCCCAGGAACAGGAACAGGTACAACTGCGAACGGGCGACCGACAGGTCGAACTTTTCGATCAAGTAGAAGGTGAAATAGCTGGTGAAGCTGGACATGTAGAAGTACTTGGAGAACACCAGCAGCCCCAACACCACAAGGGCGCCGATGACCCGCTGACGGGAAAGGCCATGGCTCGCACGCTGGCCTTGCCTGGCCTTGAACAGGTTCAGGTGCTCGCGGTACCAGCGGCTCAGCCCGTAGGTCACCAGCAAGGCAAATACCGCAAACAGGCCGAACCAGGCCACATTGCCCTGCCCGAACGGAATCACGATCGCTGCGGCCAACAACGGCCCAAACGCCGACCCTGCGTTACCGCCCACCTGGAAGGTCGACTGTGCCAGCCCGTAGCGGCCACCCGACGCGAGCCGGGCAATGCGTGAGGTCTCGGGATGGAACGTCGAGGAGCCAATGCCAATCAGCGCCGAGGCCAGCAGGATCATCGAAAAACTGCCGACGAACGCCAGCATCACAATACCGACCAGCGTACACAGCGTGCCCAGCGGCAACAGGTTGGGCATGGGTTTGCGGTCGGTGTAAAAGCCCACCCAAGGCTGCAACAACGAGGCCGTGATCTGGAATGTCAGGGTGATCAAACCGATCTGGGCGAAGCTCAGCCCGTAATTAGCCTTGAGTAGCGGGTAGATCGACGGCAGCACGGCCTGGATCAGGTCATTGATCAGGTGCGCCAGCGCGCAGGCGGCGATGATTCGCATCACCAGTGGGCTGCTTTGGGTGCTTGCTAAGGCAGAAGGCGAACTGGACTGGGCACTGCTCAAGGCCATGGGAATGCGTTCCATCCGGAAAATTGGGATCCAATTATCCGGAATCCTTTAAGCAAAGCACCATGCTTTTCATGTAATACAGGCCTGACAGGTTGAAATGGCTAAGCAATTGATCACGCGTGAATTTTTTTTAGAAACAGGTGTTGACAGACATTCGTTTCAGGGGAATAATGCGCGCCACTTGGCTACATAGCTCAGTTGGTTAGAGCATAGCATTCATAATGCTGGGGTCCGGGGTTCAAGTCCCTGTGTAGCCACCAAGTACTAAAAAGGGCTTACCGCAAGGTAAGCCCTTTTTTCTTGCCCGCGAAAAAGTACCGGCAAGATCACCCACCCCGACAACGCATAACATGCTGGCTGCGGTAGCTCGTCCAAGGCAGGTAGGTCCACCGTTAATTCTTTCTAGCAGCAACGCGCGAAAAGCCAGAAGCACTCCAACCCCGCACTCGCCCGCACCCCATCGATACCTGCCCACGCCAACATCAAGCACCGAACAAGGTTCGTTACCCCACACTAGCGAACACCGGCAAATACCACCGCCACCCCAAGGCCTATCAACGCCATGCCAATCACCTTGTCCACCAGCCCCTGACGATCGAGCATCGTGCGCCGCAAGGCGTCGCTGGAGAAAAAGACGGCCACCAGGCTGAACCACACCCAATGGGCGAAGGACATGAAGAAGCCATAGCCAAGGTCGGTCACCAGCGAGCTGTCCGCCTGCACCACCTGGGTATAGGCGCTGACCACAAAGAGCATGGTCTTGGGGTTCAGGGCGTTGGTCAGAAAGCCCGAGCGGAATGCAGCGAACACACCCAAACGACTGGAGCCGTCATTATCCCCCAGCGCGACACGCTGTGTGTTGGTGAGGGATTTGTAGCCCAGGTAGATCAAGTAGCCAGCACCCAACGCCTTCATCGCCAAAAACAGCAACGGTGATTGGCTGATGATCAACGCGACCCCCAGCACGGTGTACAACACATGCACCTGCACGCCACAGGCAATCCCCAACGCCGCCATGAGACCGGCCTTGCGGCCGAAGGCGTAACTGCTGCGCGTGACCATGGCAAAGTCCGCACCGGGGCTGATCACCGCCAGAACAGTGAACAGGGCAACAGCAATCAACTCATTCACGTAAAGCGCCTCTATCTGCTAGTAAAATGCACAGATGCTCTCTGCTCGGGCAGCGGGCACTGATGCCCGCACCAAGCCATCGCAGGCAAGCCTGCTCCCACAGAAAATGCAGTGTTCTGCGCCGATCCCTGTGGGAGTTGGCTTGCCAACGATGCAAGCACCGCGCAGTTGCTGACACCCCGCCGACACCATCGCAGGCAAGCCTGCATCCCACAGAAAAGCAGTGCTCTGCGCCGATCCCTGTGGGAGTTGGCTTGCCAACGATGCAGGCACCGCGCAGTTGCTGACACTGCGCCGACGCCATCGCAGGCAAGCCTGCATCCCACAGAAAAGCAGTGCTCTGCGCCGATCCCTGTGGGAGTTGGCTTGCCAACGATGCAGGCACCGCGCAGTTGCTGACACTGCGCCGACGCCATCGCAGGCAAGCCTGCATCCCACAGAAAAGCAGTGCTCTGCGCCGTTCCCTGTGGGAGTTGGCTTGCCAACGATGCAAGCACCGCGCAGTTGCTGACACACCGCCGACACCATCGCAGGCAAGCCTGCATCCCACAGAAAAGCAGTGCTCTGCGCTGTTCCCTGTGGGAGTTGGCTTGCCAACGATGCAAGCACCGCGAATGCCTGAACCCCACAGAGAATCTGCTCTGTACGGCGCGTATTATCGAAAGCTTCGTTGTGGCTAAAAAGCGATTTATAGTGCGACAAATCCGCTAGTTTTCCTCACAGATATGAAGCTGCCCGCCCTCTCCGCCTTCCGCTATTTCGACGTCGCGGCGCAAACCGAAAGTTTCGTTCGTGCCGCCGAACTGCTGCACGTCACCCATGGCGCGGTCAGCCGGCAGATACGCTTGCTGGAGGAGTCCCTCGGGGTGCAGTTGTTTGAGCGACGCAACCGGGCGATTTTCCTCACGGCTGCCGGACGCGCCCTGCATGGCACCACCCAGTCGCTGTTCGAGCAGTTGGAAGGTGCGGTCTATCGTCTGCAACAACAGGCGCGGGAAAACGTTCTGGTGCTGTCCTGCGAACCGACTATTGCCATGAAATGGCTGATTCCACGCCTGCCGGCCTTCCATGCCGCGCACCCAGACATCCACATCCATCTGGTGGCGGCCGGCGGCCCAGTGGACTTTATCGGCAGCGGTATTGACCTCGCGCTGCGCCGCGATGACTTCCCATGGAGCAAAGGCCTGGACGCCGTTAAGGTCTGTGACGAACGCGTAGGCCCGGTAGGCAACAACGCCCTGGCAACACAAGGACTCGTCGGGCAACGACTGCTGCACACGGGCTCAAGGCCCAATGCGTGGAATACCTGGTTACGCCTGAGCAACCAGTCCGCCAAGGACTGCAGCCGAGCCGACTATGAGCATTTCTACCTGTGCATCCAGGCTGCAGTGGCCGGACTGGGACTGGCAATGGCCTCGTTCCTGATGGTGCAGGACGAAATCGCGGCCGGGCAGTTGCAGGCGCCTCAGGGCTTTATCAAGGACGGTTCCGCGTATTACCTGCTCTGCCCCCAGCCCATTGCCGAGCACGCCATGTATCGACGCTTCGCTGAGTGGATCACGGCGCAGTCACAAGACGCTGGCAAAACGATGAACCTGAGCTGAAATCCCCACCCCAGGTCCGATAGCCGGCCGTATCAATATGGATCCGCCCCGTAGGGTAGCGCCCCAGCCCCATGTTCCAGGCAGCGCCTTGGGTTTGCCAGAAACGGCACAACGGCGCGGGATCGGCACCAAGGGGCAACAACAGGTCAACCGCAAACGCGCGGGTGTGTGCGCTGCCAACAGCGCCACCGGCACACGTATTGAGTGTGGAATTACGGTACGCCGAAACAACCTCATAACGGCTCAGGACACGCTGGTCACCCAGGACCTTGAGCAGTTGCAGGGTCGAGCGTACAGCGGGCCATTGCCCCACGGGCGGTACCGCGAATGGCTCCGCAGCACACAGCTGCCAGTCGCTGGCCGAACGCAGCAACTCATGTATTGGAACCCTGCCATAGAGGCGCGCCTCGACCAGCATGTCACGGAATGCTCGCGTCTCATGATCGCCAGCCCAGAGGGCGAACACGCGCACATCGCGCTCGTCGGCATACGCACCCAGCGTACCGAACCACAAACCGATCACAGACAGCGCCACCTTGCGCAGTATCACCCGCATAAACGCTCCACTTCCCAAGCCCACAGCAATGCCTACAGTATGGCTCGACTACCCAAAGGAGAGAGGCCGCTGGCATGGAGTCAAAGACGCGCAAAACCACTGTACTACCCTTGGCACTCGGGCTGTGCGCCTTGGCCTTGAGCACCACACCACAGGCGGACACCCGAGTCACCCTGGGAGATCAGCAACGGGTCAGCAGGTTGTTTGCCTACCCTAACAACTGCAGCGTCATCTGCTTGCGAGACTGGACCCTGGAACAGACGGTCGAGCACTACCTGAAGCAGAGCGTAGCGCGAGACGGCTACAGCCAAGCGACGGTCAGGGTGAATAGAGACAATGACACCCTGTATGCCGACATTACAGACGTCCCCGCCACCTATGGCGAACCACTGGAGCGTCTGCTCGACAATGGCGAACTCGCTTACCAAGGCGCCAGCCAACTCAACCGCGATGGCAAGTGGGCCTACAACTGGCTGCTGTTCCTGCCATTGGGCATGGCCCTTGAAAACCGCCGCAGCATCGAGTTGCTGCACTTTCCGCCAGACTATTCGCTAACCCAGGCACAAGATTACCTGCGCTCGAACACCACTGATCGCTGGGCGTACCTGCTGAGTGTCAATGGTGTACCTGTGGATAACACGCCGGCCTTCCAGACCATCGTCGATATTGCCCCGATTGCCGCCCCAGCCACTGCCGGCAAGGCGCTGGAGGGCACCTACGGGTACTTCAATGACTACCAGACGAGCATGGTCAAAGAGGTTACCCGCAACGCCAGGGGGGACTCGCTGCCGATGGTGGCATTTGGTTCACCCGTGCGTACCTGGATAGAGCAGACCTATGGCCAACGCTTGAACGTACTGGGCCTGGTGAGCATCAGCCCGACGACCGGGCAACACGTACCGGTACTGGGCTCAAACCACCCCAGCGCCATTTGGTACACCGCCGACAAAGCCAACCACGAAGGCAACCAGGACCAGGCAGATGCGGCGGGTTTGAAGATGATGGGCCAGGACCTCAGCGCTGCCTGCTGGCAGGCTGGCATGGGCAACAACCCCAAGGCTGATGCCAAGGCCACGCTGAATGCCTGTACGCAGAAATGGCAGGTCACCGCGAAGACGCAGACGTGCGAGTTGTTCTACCGTTCAATTCGGGAAATGAGCCCGGAACAGGCTGCAGCCAAATGTAACACCGACGCGGTAAGACGCCGTTTGCAAACGCTACAGCAGCCTCTGGAAGACAGCTGATCGCTCAAGCCTCATTGTCGGCAACGCCGACAATGAGGCGACCAAGGTCAGTCCTGTGGGCGCAGACGGTACTGCGGCGGCAACTGCTCAAAGCCGCTGATGGTCGTGTTGAGACTCTTCCAGCGGCCATCCTTGATGCCGTAGATGCAGCCATGCACCGACAGGCTCTGCCCACGATGCCAGGCGTTCTGAACGATGCTGGTATGAGCAACGTTGGCCACCTGCTGAATCACGTTCAGTTCGCAAAGGCGGTCCACCTGCTCTTCCTCGGTGGCCAACTGCGAAAGCGCCACGCGGTTCTCGTAGTAAAGGTCACGGATCGAACGCAGCCAGCCGTCGATCAGGCCCAGCTGGCGATCCTGCATCGAGGCCCGCACACCGCCACAGCCATAGTGGCCGGTGACCAGAATGTGTTTGACCTTGAGCACGTCTACGGCGTACTGGATCACCGACAAGCAGTTCAGGTCGGTGTGCAGCACCACGTTGGCAACGTTACGGTGAACAAACAGATCGCCGGGCAGCATGCCGACGATTTCGTTGGCCGGTACGCGCGCATCCGAGCAACCGATCCACAGGAATTCAGGCGTTTGCTGGCGTGCCAGCTTGGCGAAAAACTCCGGATCTTCCTGTTTGATTGCATCGGCCCAGCGGGCGTTGTTATCAATCAGTTCTTGTAGGTCGTGCATGTTCAAGCCTCATAGATGATCCGCAGTCTCTGACAGGCGCCACGCCGAACAGGTCACGCCCAACATGAAACGGCCTTCAGTCGATCAACGTGCAGGCCATCACCAGCGCATCCTCGCGACCACCGGCAATGGGGTAATAATCTCGACGCCGCCCCACTTCGTTGAAGCCATAGCGCTCATACAGCCGGTAGGCCGACTGGTTGCTGGCACGCACCTCGAGGAAACATTCCCGACCATTGAGCTCGTAGGCGCGCTTCATCAAGTGCTCGAGCAAGCGCAGACCCAGGCCGCGCCCC
Source organism: Pseudomonas laurentiana (assembly GCF_014648275.1). Lineage (GTDB taxonomy): Bacteria > Pseudomonadota > Gammaproteobacteria > Pseudomonadales > Pseudomonadaceae > Aquipseudomonas > Aquipseudomonas laurentiana. Next base: position 83,895 of record NZ_BMQU01000008.1, on the reverse strand, counting down.
TGGCTCTCCGGTTTGACCGTGATGTTGAGCAGGTGTGCCTCATCGATGATCACGTTGATCACCCCGTGCCCCACCTGCTGCCCGCCCTCGAACATCAACCAGATCTCATAGGATTTTAGCCCGTCGAGAAAGATCCCTCGGGTCCAGGGGTGACTGAAGGCGGCATATTCGATCTTCAGTACGGCATCCAGGTCCGCTTCGGTCATCCGGCGGAAGCTGATTGTGTCACTCATCGCTTGGTTTCCAGCGCGCCATCAGCCGACGCATGGCTTTCCAGACGTCCGCCTTGCGTTGCGGCTCGTCCATCAACACTTCAAGACCCGGCAAGGCCCAGGTATGACCCAGGCCCTCGACCGGTAGCTCACGGTAATACGCCTGCTCATCGGCCTCGCCGGCAAAGCGCACGGCAGGCAGACCGACCAGCCACAGGCAGGCGCAAGGTGCCTCTTCCAGACGGGCCTGGATAAAGCCCTGAACGAAATCACGAGCCGCCTCCGGCCCCTGGTCAAGGTTGCCCCGCACCAGCAACGGCCAGCGCACGGGCTCGCCAATGATCTGCGGGCTGTCCGGCAGGCCTGCGGCGCGCAACATGTCCTTGAGCAGCAGGTAGGACGGATCGCGGCTCTGGAACGGCTCACCCGTAGCCAGCTCGACCAACACCAGGCAACGCCCTGCACGCAGCAGCTGCAAGGCGAAACGCGGCGGCGGAACGGGAACAGCCTTTACCGGTGCTACCGCCTCCTCCGTCGCTTCCGGCGACTTGCTGGCAGCTCGCGGAGTGGCGCTGGGGCGCGGGATCTCGATCTTCTGCCGCTCACTCGGCTTGCCCACCGGTACTGCAACCGGCGCAGCCTGCGGCACTGGCACTAGCGCAACCTCCTCTACCAGCGGCTCCAACGGCAGCAACAGCTCAGGGCGCGACGGCGCAGCGAACGGCAGTTCGGTACGCGGCAGCCAAGGCACTACTTGCATGGCATGGAGGTAAGCGCGGCGGCGGGACTCGGTGAGCAAAGGTCGGCCATCTGTGGATAAGTCAGGGCACACATTCTACCGCCCTTCGTTGCCCGGCGCCGCAGTTGATCGGCAGAAAACCGCCCAGCAATACCCACAAACGATCAAGGGGTGAATCGACAACCGCATGATGCAGTACAATCGGCGCTTTTATTTGGCAGCGAGTCGACCCGCCAATGATCGAACCCAAACGCGTCCTGCGCGCCCTAGCCGAACACTGGGCCTTGCTCGAGCCGCTGTGCGAGCGCTTCGACCAGGGCACCCTGAGCCTGGCAGAATTGCGCCTGCAATTGGCGACCCAGCAACTGGAAAGCACGCCACAGGACATCACCAACCTGCTCGATGTGTGGATTCGCCTGGACATTCTGGTGCCCGTGGCCAAGAGCCCGAACCGTTTTGAGCTCAATGCACAGATCCACGATTTCCTCGCCTACCTGCGACGCGAGCACCGCTTGGGCCTGTGCCTGGAGATTGAAGCCTACCTGCGCCACCTCGAACGCCTGGCCGGCCACATCCAGGACGCCTTCGACATTCGCGACGGCAACGACCTCGCACGTCAGTTGCGCCTGCTCGACATGCGTGTGCGTGACGTACTGAAAAAGCTCGACAACGACGAACAGGCACTGGTGGCCGTGGCCGAACGGGCCAAGACCAGCGACCGGCAGATCCCCCTGCGCCAGCGTTACGCCGAAGTTCTGGCAACCTGGGACGAGTACGTCGAACCGATGATCCAACTGGTCAACGCCGACGGTGCCTTCGAGCAAGGCGTTCGCAAGGTCGAGACCGTGCTGCTGCGCTTGCTCAGTGAACAGGCGCGCCTGGGCCAACTGGTCGACGACGACATGCTGCTGCGAACCCATGCCCGCATCCTGGAGATGCAGACCAGCGCGCAACTGACCCTGCGTCATGCCCGCGAACTGCTTCTGCCACTGCGTGAAGAGGCGCGTCGACACAACGCCGTAACCCGTGGCGCGGCACTGGCCCTGTCGGTAATCCGCCGTAAAGGCCTGGACGCCGTGCCGCACGCAGCCATGCCCCTGTTCACCCGGCCGCAGAGCACCTTCCTCGGCAGCGCCAGCCAGGTGGAAGCCTATGTCTATGCCCTGGCCCGCTTCGAGCCCAAGCCCGCGCAGTTCCCCAAGGCGCACAAGAGCCAGAAGGGCGAACCACCGCGCGCACCGCGCACGGTCAAGGAAATGCTCGAACGCTGCACCGACGCCCTGCCAATGCCAGACCTGATGACCTGGCTGCTGGAGCAGGAACCCGAATGCGCCACCGACGAATTGCTGTACTGGTTCTCGCGCCTGTCGCGAGAAAAGCGCTTTACCCGCGAACGCCTTGAGCGCCGTGACTACAACACCCGCGAGCACCAGGTCAGCCTGCGCTCATTCGCCCTGACGTCCAGCCGCGAAACGCCGCTGGAGCCTACTGCGAGCACCTCACATGCATCTTGATCTTTCCGAACTGTCCCAGCTCGCGCCGATCTTCCGCGAGCTGTTCAAGGGCTTCCACATCAGCCGCCGCGACCCCGAGCTGTACGCTCAACTGTCGAACTTTCAGGACCAGTACCGCGGCCTGTTCAGAGCCCTGGGCTTCGAGCTGGTCTGCGATACCCGTGGTTTCTACTACTTCGTCCCCGAGCAGGCCGCCGCGCAAGTAAACAAGACCGCCCAACGCCTCTCGCTGTTCACCTTCATTCTGGTAGAACACCTGGCAGATCAGGGACGCGACCCGATCGCCGTGCTGGATGGCGGCAGCCTGGGCCGTGATGAGCTGCCGTCGCTGCTGGAGAAATACCGCGACCTGTTCATCCAGGCTGAAGTCCAGACACCAGACGAACTGGAAGAAAAGATCATGCGGCGCATGACCCAACTCGGGTTTGCCAGCGAAGAGAATGGTATCTACCGCTTCCTGCCGCCAATGCACCGCTTCCTCGACGTGTGCCTGTCGGTACAGCAAGACCGCGACCTGGCCGCCAGCCTGCACAGCGCATTGCCACTACCGACGCCAGTACTGGTCGACGAGGACAGCGACGAGAAACTGCTCAAGACTGACGATCCGCTCGACCTGGGCCCGTTCGACGACCTGGACGAAACCGAAGAAGAGGCCCTGGCCCGCGCCATCGCCGAAGAGCAACAGGAGATTGATGCATGAGCCAGGAACGCTACGGCATCCGCCGCTTTGCACTGCTCAACACGGCCGGCTACAGCCTTGGCCTGTTCCCGCTGGAGCACCCGCTGTCAGTCTACGGTGCAAACAACCTGGGCAAGAGTGCGTCGATCAACGCCCTGCAGTTCCCGATCCTGGCACGCATGTCGGACATGAGCTTCGGCAAGTACAGCCTGGAGCAGTCACGGCGTTTCTACTTCGCCAGCGATACCAGCTACATCCTCTGTGAAGTCTCATTGCCCCATGGCCCGCACGTGATCGGCGTGGTCGGACGCGGCCCAGGTGGCGGTTTCGGCCACCAGTTCTTCGCCTATGCCGGTGAGCTGGACCTGGCGCACTACCAGAAAAACGACACCTGCCTGCGCCAGAAAGAACTGTTCAGCAATCTTGAGCGCAATGGCCTGAAGGCCTACGAACTCAAGCCTGACGAACTGCGTCGACTGCTGGTCGGCGGGCACACCTCAGTGCCACTGGACCTGACCCTGATTCCCTTGCGCTCCACCAGCGAACAGAGCCTGAAGACCTTCCGCGCCCTGTTCATCAACCTGCTGCACATGCGCGAGATCACAGCGGCCAAGCTCAAGCAGTTGTTCCTCGATGCCTTCGAGCACAGCCTGCGTTCGGGCAGCGTCGACTACATCGCCGCCTGCGAGGAAGCCTTCCGTGACGTGCGTCGCATGGAGCAGGACTACAACGCCCTGGTCTCAGCAGGCCCATTGGTCGAGGCCTTGGCCAACGGCGTGACTCAGCGCGACATCCTGCGCGGCAAGCTGCACCGCCTGTCGCCCTTGCTCGACTCGCTGCTGGGTACCTGGCAGGACTATGCGATGGCCCGCAAGGAAGAGTTGGTCATCCAGTCTGAACACTACCGCAACGAGCAGGACGCCCTGCAGAACAATCAGCGCGGCGGCACCCAGGAACTGATGCGCCTGGAACGCGAGATCACCGGCATCCAGCGCTGGCTGGGTGAGCTGTCGGTGCTCAAGCACCGCTTTGCCCTGGTCGATGACGTCAAGGTGCTGGAGCAGCAACTGCTGGCGGCCAAGGACGCCCACGATGAATTGGCCGGCGCCCTCGCCCAGTCACGGCAGTTCAGTGCTGAAGACCTTGAAGAACGCCTGCGAGACCTGGAAAAGCGACTGAAGTCGGTCAAACAGCAACTCGACCATGCCGACAACAACAGCTATGCCCGCCTGCGCGAAGAGTTCTCACAACAGGACGTCGAGCGCCTGATGCGCCTGTTCAATGGCGCCCTGTTCAGCCTGCCACTGGGCGAGCGCGGTATCGAACTGGACGACAGCGAGCTGTGGGTCAAATCCCTGGAAGCAGTGCTGGAACGCTTCAAGGGCGAACGCTTTGAAGTGCCGGGCCTGTCCATCGACCTGTCGCACATTGAGCCCCCTGCGCTGCAGGCCCTGGCCGACCGAGCGGCCCTGCGCGACCAGAAAGAACGTCTGGAAAAAGAACTCAAGCAACTCAAGACGCAACAGGCCGTCGCCGCTGACCGTGCCGCGAGCAAGACCCAGACCGAAGCCCTGTACCAACAGGTACTGGACGCCCAAAAAGCACTGGAAGACTTCCGCCGCGCCCAGACGCTGAGCGCAGAAGAAGGCGACAAACTCGAGCAGCTGGCGCAGCTGGAGGCCGCCCAGGACGAACTCAAGCGCTCCAGCGACGCCTTTACCGAACGCGTCCAGCAACTGTCGGCCAAGCTGCAACTGGTCGGCCGGCAGATCGCCGACATGGAGGCCAAGCAACGCACCCTTGACGATGCGCTGCGACGCCGCCAACTTCTGCCAGCCGACCTGCCGTTCGGTACGCCGTTCATGGAGCCGGTGGACGACTCGATGGACAACCTGCTGCCGCTGCTCAACGACTACCAGGACAGTTGGCAGGGCCTGCTGCGCTGCGATGGCCAGATTGAAGCACTCTACGCCCAGGTACGCCTCAAGGGCGTGGCCAAGTTCGACAGCGAAGACGACATGGAGCGCCGCCTGCAACTGCTGATCAACGCCTATGCCCATCGTCAGGATGAAGCCCTGACCCTGGGCAAGGCGCGCCGTGCAGCGGTCACCGACATCGCCCGAACCCTGCGCAACATCCGCAGCGACTACGACAGCCTTGAACACCAGCTGGCGCTGTTCAACCGCGAGATCAACAAGCGTCAGGTGTCCAACCTGCAGAGCTTCCGGATTGTTCTGGCACCGAACAAGGAGGCGCTCAAGCACATCGATCAGATTATCCACAGCGCCGGTCAATATGAGGAAGGCGAGACCCTGTCGGTATTTGACCTGAGCCAGAGCGCCGAACAGGACAACAAGAACGAAGAAGCCAAGGAGTACCTGGCACGCCTGGTGGCCGCCAACCATAACCAGTTGGGCCTCAAGGACCTGTTTGAGCTGGCATTCGAGATCACCAAGGTCGGTGGTCAGCCAGTGATCCACACCGACATCGATGGCGCCGCCTCCAACGGCACCACCATGACCATCAAGGCACTGACCAACATGTACCTGTTGCTGCACTTGATGGACCGTGACCTGGCCGGCCGGGTGCGCCTGCCTTACTACCTGGACGAGGCGGCCGACATCGACGAGCGCAACCAGGCAGCACTGCTGGAAACCAGCCTGCAACTGGGCTTCGTGCCGATTCTGGCCAGCGTCAAGCCACAGGTGTCAGCCAAGGTGGCCATTGACCTGGAAGGTGGTAGCGGGCCGAACGGGATCTACATCGACGAAGCGGACTGGAAATTCATCAGCCGCCACGAAGAGATCAAGGCGGTGGTACACAAAGAGGAAGATGTTTCGGCCTAGTGGGTGCACGGGGCCGTTCAGACCCCATCGCAGGCATCCGTGGGAACACGGCGTGCCTGCGATGAGTTCAACGCGGTATCACTGAGCCCAAGGCAGAATCGGAATCGCGGTCACCGCATTCTGCGGGCTGCCTTCGATGACCCGATCACTGTAGACCAGGTACACCAGGGTGTTGCGCTTCTTGTCCAGGAAACGCACGACCTGCATGGTCTTGAACACCAGCGAGGTGCGCTCCTTGAACACCTCATCACCATCCTTCAACTCTTCCTTGAAGCGAATCGGCCCGACCTGACGACAGGCAATCGACGCCTCGGCACGGTCCTCAGCCAGGCCAAGCCCGCCTTTCAGGCCGCCGGTCTTGGCACGCGACAGGTAGCAGGTCACACCTTCCACCTTCGGGTCGTCGAACGCTTCGATCACGATACGGTCATTCGGTCCGACGAACTTGAACACCGTCGACACCTGACCGATTTCCTCGGCCGAGGCCAGCAATGGCAGGGCCAGCAAGGCCCCCAGCAATCCTTTGATCAAACGCACAGGGTTCTCCCTCATACCAGAATCAGATTGTCGCGATGGACCAACTCCGGCTCAGCGCTATAGCCCAACAGGCTTTCGATGGCCTCGGAGGATTGGCCGATGATTTTCTGCGCCTCCTGGGCACTGTAGTTGGCCAGGCCACGGGCAACTTCCTGACCGTCAGGGCCGACACAAACCACCATTTCGCCACGACGGAAGCTGCCCTGCACACCTTTGACACCAACCGGCAACAGGCTCTTGCGCCCTTCACACAGCGCCTGTACGGCACCGGCATCCAGCGTCAACGTGCCGCGGGTTTGCAAATGACCGGCCAGCCACTGTTTGCGCGCCGCCAGCATGCCACGCTCAGGCGACAGCAGAGTGCCCAGACGCTCGCCCGCCTTGAGACGGTCCAGCACGCGCTCCAGGCGCCCACCAACGATAATCGTGTGGGCCCCGGAACGGGCCGCCAGACGCGCAGCGCGCAGCTTGGTCTGCATGCCACCACGACCCAGCGCACCGCCGGTACCACCAGCCACGGCGTCCAGGCTCGGATCATCCGCACGGGCTTCGTAGATCAGCTCGGCATCGGGGTTGGTACGCGGGTCGGCATTGAACATGCCATCGCGGTCGGTGAGGATTACCAGCAAGTCAGCCTCGACCAGATTGGCTACCAACGCCGCCAGGGTGTCGTTGTCACCGAAACGGATCTCATCGGTGACCACCGTGTCGTTTTCGTTGATCACGGGTACCACACCGAGCTCTACCAGCGTACGCAGCGTGCTGCGGGCGTTCAGGTAACGCTTGCGGTCGGACAGGTCATCATGGGTCAGAAGGATCTGCGCAGTGTGCCGGCCGTGCTCGGCGAAGCTCGATTCCCACGCCTGCACCAGGCCCATCTGGCCGATGGCAGCAGCTGCCTGCAGCTCGTTCATGGCGCTCGGTCGCTTGGTCCAGCCCAGGCGGCTCATACCGGCGGCCACGGCCCCGGACGACACCAGCACCAACTCGACACCCGCTTCATGCAACGCCACCATCTGCTCGACCCAGACACCCATGGCCGCGCGATCCAGGCCCTTGCCATCTGCCGTCAGCAGGGCACTGCCGATTTTCACGACCCAGCGCTGGGCACCCGTCACCTTGCTCCGCATCTTCTTCCAACCTATGCCGATCTGTGGATTCTAAAAAACAGCGCTTGCTACGCCTTGTAGGAGCCGGCCTTGCCGGCGATGCAGCCTCAATAGGTACCACGCTGATGCAATCACGGGCAAAGCCTGCACCTACAGACAGCAAAACGCCGCTTAAAAAAGCGGCGTTTAGTGTACTGCAACGAATCAGTCGCGCACGTAAATGATTTCTGGACCGTCTTCGTCCTCATCATCCCAATCATCGTCGTCATCGTCACCGATGTCATGCACGCTCTTCACACCGCTACGGCGCAGGGCGCGCGCATCGTCCAGCGCCTGAAGCTGGGCACGGGCCTCATCTTCGATACGCTGATCGAGATCCGCCAGCTCTTCGGCATACGCCGGGTCGTTGGCCAGACGGTCAGCGCGGTCTTCCAGATAGCGCATGATGTCACGGCTCAGCTGCTCAGTGCCTTGCTTGGAGATGGCCGAGATTACGTACACCGGGCCTTCCCACTGCAGACGCTCAACCACTTCCTTGACGCGCTCGTCGCGCTCGTCATCCATCAGCATGTCGGTCTTGTTCAGCACCAGCCAGCGATCACGCTCAGCCAGCGACGGGCTGAAGCGGGTCAGCTCGTTGACAATGACTTCGGCAGCATCGGCACTGCTGCTGTCGTCCAGCGGTGCCAGGTCGACGAGGTGCAGCAACAGACGAGTACGCGCCAGGTGCTTGAGGAAGCGGATACCCAGGCCGGCACCATCGGAAGCGCCTTCGATCAGACCGGGAATGTCGGCGATGACGAAGCTCTTCCAGCGGTCGACACTGACCACGCCCAGGTTCGGCACCAGGGTAGTGAACGGGTAATCGGCAACCTTCGGCTTCGCAGCCGATACCGAGCGAATGAACGTACTCTTGCCCGCATTAGGCAGGCCCAGCAGGCCGACATCGGCCAGTACTTTCATTTCCAGTTTCAGGTCACGCTGCTCGCCCGGCTTGCCTGGCGTGGTCTGGCGCGGCGCACGGTTGGTACTGGATTTGAAGCGCGTGTTGCCCAGGCCGTGCCAGCCGCCTTGAACGACCATCAGCTTCTGCCCCGGCTTGACCAGATCGCCGATAACTTCCTGGGTGCTGGCATCAATCACGGTGGTACCGACCGGTACACGCAGGATCAGGTCGTCGCCCTTCTTGCCGGTGCAGTCGGTGCTGCCACCATTGGAGCCGCGCTGGGCCTCGAAATGGCGGGTGTAGCGATAGTCGACCAGGGTATTGAGGTTCTCGTCGGCAACCATGAACACCGAGCCGCCGTCACCACCGTCACCGCCGTTGGGACCACCGTTCTCAATGAACTTCTCACGACGAAAGCTCATGCAACCATTGCCACCGTCACCGGCTTTTACCCGGATCGATACTTCATCAACAAACTTCATAAAAACCGCCTCTCGTCGTCTCGACGAGTTGAATGACACAAAGACATAAGGCTCTTGCAAAAATGAGCGCGGCGGCCCCGTCAACGACCGTAGAATCCAGCGCCGGCAGCCCATACAAACAGTTTTGCAAGAGACTCACCCCACAAACGAAAAAGCCCCGTCGCGAGACAGGGCTTTTCCAGCGACATCGCTATTAAGCAGCGACAACGCTTACGTAACGACGACCGAACTCGCCTTTTTTCTCGAACTTGATCACGCCTTCGATTTTAGCGAACAGGGTGTGATCTTTGCCCATGCCAACGCCGTAACCAGCGTGGAATTGGGTGCCGCGCTGGCGAACGATGATGTTGCCGGCCTTGATGACCTGGCCGCCATACATCTTCACGCCAAGGCGTTTGGCTTCTGAGTCGCGACCGTTACGGGTACTACCACCAGCTTTTTTGTGTGCCATGAGTTCAACTCTCCAATAAGGGGATTAGGCTGAATTAAGCCTGAATACCGGTGATTTTGATCTCGGTGAACCACTGGCGGTGGCCCATACGCTTCATGTGGTGCTTACGACGACGGAACTTGATGATGCGCACTTTGTCGTGACGACCTTGGGAGATCACTTCAGCGACTACTTTAGCGCCAGCGACGACAGGTGCGCCGATGTTTACGTCATCGCCATTGGCGACCAACAGAACGCGATCGAAGGTTACGGATTCGCCGGTAGCGACTTCCAGTTTTTCGATCTTCAGGTATTCACCTTCGGCGACTTTGTACTGCTTACCGCCGGTAACAATTACTGCGTACATGGTATTTCTCCGATAATCCTGCTCACCCAGCTCTTTATAGGTAAGAGTATTGGCTGGCATGGCTGCATAAGGCTGGAACGGCCCTGTGCAATTGCGTAAGGCAGGTGCTGCCCAGGAAGTTCAGGGTGCGCGATTGTACGCAAGCCCCGCAGCGCTTGCAAGTACCGCCCCCGGTTCACCGGCACCGCGCCTTGACAGGCCGGGACCCGCAACCTAGCATGCCGCGCAACCTTTATGGAGCACCTGTGGCCGATGCAACCCCAAGCTTTCTACCGCCCGGTAGCGGACGACTTCAGCGCCGTTGACGAGATTATCAAGAAGCAGCTGACTTCACGTGTGCCGCTGGTCTCGAAAATCGGCGACTACATCACGTCTGCTGGCGGCAAGCGCCTGCGTCCGCTGCTGGTGCTGCTGTGCGGCAAGGCACTGGGCCGCGATGGCGACCAGCTGCGCCTGCTCGCTGCCACCATCGAGTTCCTGCACACCGCGACCCTGCTGCATGACGACGTCGTCGACATGTCCGGCATGCGCCGTGGCCGCTCCACCGCCAACGCCCTGTGGGGCAACGCGCCCAGCGTACTGGTCGGTGATTTCCTCTACTCGCGCTCGTTCGAAATGATGGTAGAGCTGGGCTCGATGCCCGTCATGCAGATTCTCTCCAAGGCGACCCGCGTGATTGCCGAAGGTGAAGTACTGCAGCTGTCCAAGATCCGCGACGCCAGCACTACCGAAGAAATCTACATGGACGTCATCCGCGGCAAGACCGCGATGCTGTTCGAGGCTTCGACCCATAGCGCAGCAGCCCTGGCCGAAGCCAGTGAAGCTCAGCGTGAGGCACTGCGTACCTTTGGTGACCACCTGGGTGTGGCCTTCCAACTGGTCGACGACCTGCTCGACTACAAGGGCGACGCGCAAACCCTGGGCAAGAACGTCGGCGACGACCTGGCCGAAGGCAAGCCAACCCTGCCGCTGATCTACACCATGCGTGAAGGGACTGCCGAACAGGCCGCACTGGTTCGCCAGGCGATCCAGAAAGGCGGCATTGAAGATCTGGAAAGCATCCGCGCCGCCGTCGAGGCAGCAGGCGCTCTGGATTACACCGCCCAGTTGGCCCGTGACTATGTCGCTCGCGCCATTGCCTGCCTGGAAGTGCTGCCGGCCAGCGAGTACCGTGACGCACTGGTTGAACTCAGCGAATTCGCCGTCGCCCGCACCCACTGATCCTGCCCCGGCCCATCTTCGGATGGGCCTGCTTGCCCTCTGAGCGACAAAACCCTATACAATGTGGGTTTTTGCACGTACACCCAGAGGAACCTTAGTGAGCACTTTGCCTCCCTGCCCAAAATGCAACTCCGAATACACCTACGAAGACGGTGCCATGCTGATCTGCCCCGAGTGCGCCCACGAGTGGTCCGCCAGTGGTGAGGCCGAAGCAGGCAACGACGAGGCAGTGAAAAAGGATTCGGTGGGCAACGTCCTGCAAGACGGCGACACCGTTACCGTGATCAAGGACCTCAAGGTCAAGGGTTCGTCCCTGGTGGTCAAGGTCGGTACCAAGGTCAAGAATATCCGCCTGTGTGACGGCGACCATGACATCGACTGCAAGATCGACGGCATCGGCGCAATGAAGCTCAAGTCCGAGTTCGTCCGCAAGGTCTGACCCGAGTCTGTATTCGGGGCCGTGCAACGGCCTCGGATCGACCCTCTGGCAGAAACTGCCAATCACTTCTTGCTATTATGATAATAAGAATTATTCTCACTGAAAGAGTTCAAGGAGAGTAATCATGACTTATCTGATCGACGCCTGGTTGGAACGCCCTCACCCTTGCCTGCGCATCCTGCACCGGGAAACCGGCGAGGTCTGTGCCGTGCTCGAAGAAGACGCGCTGCATGAACTGCACGCCCAAGGTGATCTGGACCTGAGTGGTTTGAATTCAAACGAGCCGAATGTGCTCAAGGAACTGGTGCGCAACCTGTTTCTGTTTTCTTACGCACGGGCATTGCGCCCGCTGTAATCGCCAGCAACGCTGGCTCCCGCACGGTTGAGCAGAAGCCGGCATTGCCGCTGCTGGAGAGCCAAGCTCCCCTGCAACGCTAGGGCTTACAGAACGTCGAGCAGCTCAACGTCGAACACCAGTACGCTGTGCGGCGGGATGCTGCCAACACCCTGAGCGCCGTAGGCCAGCTCGCTCGGTACGTACAGGCGCCATTTGCTGCCGGCGTTCATCAGTTGCAGGGCTTCGGTCCAGCCAGCGATCACGCCACTGACAGGGAACTCAGCTGGTTGGCCACGCTCGTAGGAGCTGTCGAAGACCGTGCCGTCGATCAGGGTGCCGTGGTAGTGGGTACGGACGCTGTCATCGCGAGTCGGCTTGGCGCCTTCACCGGCGGTCAGCACTTCAAACTGCAGGCCCGAAGCCAAGGTAGTGATGCCGTCACGCTTGGCGTTTTCAGCCAGGAAGGCCTTGCCTTCACCAGCAGCTGCTTCAGCCTTGGCAGCCGCTTCCGCTTGCATGATGTCGCGGATGACCTTGAAGCTGGCCGACAGCGCTTCTTCGCTGACGCGGCTGGCCTGGCCATTGAACGCGTCGGTCAGACCGGCCAGGATCGCGTCCAGGTTGACGCCTGGTGGCGGGTTGTCACGCAGCTGACCACCCAGCTGACGGCCGATGCCGTAGCTGACGCGAGTTTCGTCGGTAGACAGGTTGATTTCGGACATTGGCTTGCTCCGCTGCAGGGCGCACATAAACCGCGCCCTTTATGAAAAGGGCGAGCAGCCTAGCACACTGCGGCGCAGCAGTTCAGCTACCAGGCTGAACGCAGGGAAATCGGCATTTTCAGATCTTCTTCGGCCGCGCTGCTCATGCCACACATTTCGTCCTGCACCGACCAATGCACCAGGTTCAGCGGCAGGTCAGGCAACCCTTGCAGTTGCCCACGCGCTTCTTCCACAGAGTGCACACGCAGGCGCTTGCCTCGCGCATCAGACAACGGATGGGCACGCCCATGTACCCGTGCCTCCAGCAGGTAATCGCCCCCTTCGATAGCGATCAGGTTGAGTTCCTCGACATGACCAGCCCTGGCCTCGGTATTCAGATCGTGCAGGTTCATTGCAGCACCTCACTACTCGGACATACGAGCGACTGTTCATTTTTCGTACAGAGCTGAACAAAGTACAAGCCAGAAACGCAACCGCCCGTCCGTTTGTAGCGGACGGGCGGTTTCAAACTCACCGGCAAGACGCAATCAGTGCTTGGTCAGTTTATCCAGATAACCCATTGCGAAGGCCGAGACCACAAAGGTCATGTGGATGATCACATACCACATCAGGTACTGCGTCTCGATGTTCCGGGCATCCATGAAAACCCGCAACAAGTGGATCGAGGAAATCGCCACGATCGAGGCTGCCACCTTCATCTTCAGGGACGTGGAGTCCATCTTGCCCAGCCAACTGAGCTTCTCTTTGCCATCGTCGATATTCAGTTGCGAGACAAAGTTTTCGTAACCGGAGAACATCACCATGACCAGCAGGCCACCCACCAGGGACATGTCGATCAGCGACAGGATCACCAGAATCAGGTCAGCTTCCGCCATGGAGAATACGTTAGGCAGTACGTGAAAGATTTCCTGGAAAAATTTCAGCGCCAGCGCCAGCAGGCCCAGCGACAAACCAAAGTAAATGGGCGCGAGCAGCCAACGCGAGGCATACATCGTGTTTTCGATAAAACGTTCCATTGAAAAACTCATCGGTGGCGGGAAAAACGAGCAGGAGTATACCAGCCACGAATGACAGAAAAAGCCCGCGTCAGGTTGCTGCAAGGCAACCGGGGGCAGCCCTTCAGGTTTCTGGATGGAACTGGAAATCACCCACGTGATGTACCCGTTCGCCGTTGATCCGTCTGAGTTGTGCCTGCAGGTGAAGGCACCAGATCTGCGGCCCATCCGCCACTTGATAACCATGCAAGGTCAAGCTGTCGACGATGGCATTGAGTACTGACTCTGCGACATAAGGGCCGTGGAACGGTCCTTGAGCCTTGATCGCAGAGGGTTGCTCGCCAGCCATGCCGGCGGCGAAAAGCAGCGTCCACATGCCATTGTCACCGGCCAGCGGACGAATGCTGCATTCAATGCGGGTGACCAGACCCAGGCATTGACGAGTGAGACTGAGGCTGCGCGGCATGGCGACGATCCTCGGAGAAACGCTGTTCAGCCCCCATCGGAAGCTGTTTCTATCCTGTACCTACGACTGTCCATGATCTGAAGAATAGAAGAAAACCGACGGCGACAAGCGGTCGCACAACAGCGGGCGCCGAATGGTCATGCCGACCCTGGCGCCCGCCCTCCTCGTCAGGACGGTTTGACCCCGGCCAAGGCCTGTTCGGCGTGCTCTTTCTCCGCCTCCTTGAGCTCCTCCTCGCTGATCATCTCGGCGATCACTCGCAGACGTTCGACCACCCTGGCGTTGACGCTGCCCTCCGGGAACTGGCCATCGGCATCAGGTGCACCGGCCGGCTCGCCCACCAGCAGGCTCAATGCCTCGTCGGCCTGGCTGACGGCATAGATATGGAACTGCCCTGCGCGCACCGCTTGCAGCACTCGCTCATCGAGCATCAGCGTCGTGACGTTGGCACGCGGAATGATTGCGCCCTGTTCGCCGGTCAGGCCTCGCGCTTCGCAGAGCCGGAAGAAGCCCTCGATTTTCTCGTTGACCCCACCCACAGCCTGCACTTCACCAAACTGGTTAATAGAACCCGTAATGGCGAAACACTGCTTAAGGGGGGTCTTCGACAACGCCGAGATCAGGGTACAGGCCTCACCAAGCGAGGCACTGTCACCGTCGACGTATCCATAGGACTGCTCCAGGGCAATACTCGCGGAAATGGCTAACGGGAACTCCTGGGCATAACGGCTGCCCAGGTAACCGGTAAGGATCATCACCCCTTTGGAGTGAATCGGCTGCCCCAGATTGACCTCGCGTTCGATGTCGACGATTCCACTACCACCCGGGTATACCGTAGCGGAGATCCGCGCTGGCACACCGAACGCCGAATCGCCAACCTCAAGCACTGTCAGGCCGTTGCACTTGCCCACGGCCGCACCTTCGGTATCGATCAGGATGATCCCGGCGAGCATGTCGTCGAGAATCCGCGCCGAAACCCTGCCGGTACGCGTGGCCTTGGCCTTGAGCGCCCGCTCGATATGGCCGCAGTCAGTCATTTCGTCGTTGGCCAGGTGGCGAATGAAATCCGCTTCGCTGACCAGCTGGAACAGGTCACCGATTCGCGCCGACAAACGCCCCTGGTGTTCGGCCAGACGAGCGCTGTAGGTTGCCAGCCGCGCGACCGCATCGGCGGTCAATGGCGCCATGCCTTCCTCGCTGGTACGGGTTTTGAGCAACTGAGCGAACTGCTCCAGGCTCTCGTCGACCATCGGAATGTCTTCATCGAAGTCCACCAGCACCCGGAACATCTCCTGGAAGTCCGGATCATGGTCCTGCAGGGCGTAGTACAGCTGGCGCGCACCAATGATGACAACCTTGACCTGCAGCGGGATCATCTGCGGGGTGAGGCTGACGGTGGCGACACGCCCCAACTCGCCCAACGGCGACTCCATCTTCAGTTTGCGCGACTGCAAGGCACGCTTGAGTGCATCCCAGACAAAGGGCTCACCCAACATTTTCTCGGCTTCAAGAATCAGGAAGCCACCGTTCGCACGGTGCAGCGCCCCCGGACGCAGTTGCCGATAGCTGGTGTAGAGAGCCCCTTGATCGGTGCTGTACTCGATGCGGCCAAACAGATTGTCGTACGTTGGGTGCGGCTCAAACACCACCGGCGCGCCCCCACTGACCGGATGCCCGACCACCAGGCTTGGCGCGTATTGCTCTTCCAGTATCTTGCGTGCCACTGCATCACTTTTGCTGTCGTCGACCAATTGTTCGACGACCGTGCGCAGCAGGTTGACCTGAATGGCTTGCAGGTAGGCACAGACCGCTGCGTTCTCCGCGTACTTTTCCGAGAGCGGGGACAACAACGGCTGCAAGGCCAGGGTAATGGTTTCCTCGTTGAGCTGGCGCAACTGGTTGCTCGACTCGCGCTTCCACTGCGGCAAGCTGGCCAGCTCTTCGTTCAGACGCTCCTCCAGTGCGGCAATGTCTTCGTGGAAACGCTCACGCTCAGCTTCAGGCAACTGCGCGAACTCGGCCTCGTCCAGCGCCTTGCCGTCACTCATGGGGGTGAACGCAACGTTGCTGCTGTCACGGTACAGTGCAACGTCCTTTTCCAGGGACGCCCGCTCGATCACATCCAGGGCGCGGTCATAACGCTGGTTGAAGCTGCGGTCGATGGCGCTTTTCTTCTGCTGGAACGAAGGATGTTCGAACACTGCCGGGAAGGTTGCCAGCAGGTTGTCGATCAGCCCGCCAATATCGGCAATGAATGCGCCAGCACTACCAGGCGGCAACTCCAGCGCCTTCGCTTCGCGCGGGTCGTCGAAGTTGTTGACGTACACCCAGTCCGAAGGGGTGTGCAGGCGCTTGCCCTCGGCTTTCAGGTAGCGTTTGACAAACGAGAAACGCCCGGTGCCGGGCTCACCCATGACAAATACGTTGTACCCAGGACGCGGCATGGCGACGCCAAACTGCAAGGCTTCGACAGCACGTTCCTGGCCAAGCACACCGCGAAAGGGCTCCAGATCATTGGTGGTGGTAAAGGCGAACTGTTCGGCGGAAAACGGCCGGGTCAAGGCTTCTGGCGCAAGACGCAGGCTCGCAGCAACAGGATCGGGCATCGGGCTTCCTTACTTCGGCGGGGCGGATGAAGCATTCTGGCGCCGGGTGCGTGCGGCTTGCAAGGCTCTTCAACGCTTTCTGCAACGGGGTGAATCCTGCCCCCAATAGCGCCTTCCAGCAATCTTTCGTAATTAATCAGCGAACTGTTAGATCATGCCTAAACTGTAAGCTGCGCGGCTGGGTAAATAACCGACCCGTCCTGGCTACAGGTCATACCGATATGCCAGATAACCCTGACCTTTGGTTTGCACTTCTTAGAAAGAGAACAATGCTATGAAACGGATTCTTCTGGGTACTCTGTTCGCCGCCGCATCCCTGAACGCCATGGCCCAGGCGCCTGGCGGCCCGGATTGCGGCTGGGGCAACATGTTGTTCGCGGGCCAACGCGGTACACCGGCCCACTTCCTTGCATCAACAACCAACGGCACCTCCGGTAACGCAACGTTCGGCATGACTTCCGGCACCAACGGATGCGCCACCAACGCTGCGCTGACCTATGGCGGCAAGTCGTGGTTTGCCATGAATGGCATGATGAACGAACTGTCTGAAGACATGGCCAAAGGTCAAGGCGAAGCACTGACCACCTATGCCGTCGTCCTCGGCGTGGCACCTGAAGACCGCGCGCACTTCGCCGCCGTCACCCACCAACACTTCCAGGAGATCTTCAAGACTGCCGACATCACCGCTGAAGATGTCCACAACAACACCCTGGCTGTTCTGAAAAGCGACCCACGCCTGGCCAAATACGCCACCCAGGCTTAAGCTCGGCCCACCCGCCCCTCAGGGGCGGGTTGTTCTTCGCCTCTATCGGCATCATTCAGACGTAGTTGCCCGACATGCTCAAACGCCTTGCCTACCTGGCGCTCTGTGCCTGCGCCCCGTTGCATGCTGCTCCCGCTTTCGACGACAACCGCCTCAACCAGTTGGCCAATGACCGCTACTGGATCGCCCTGGGTCACTACGAAACCGCCAAACTGGGTGGCTGGCGCAGCTATGTCGACGACGCGCGCTTCTTTCTCGCCAAAGACGGAGGGCACCACCCCGACCAGGAACTGCGCGCCACGCTCCAGGCGCTGTACGCACCGGCAAGCCTGGGCGACAAACATGCACAGTGCGTATTCCCGGCACGCACCCGCTGGCTGCGCGAGCAACTCCAGTTGAACGACCTGCCTGCACCGGACTGCAAGGAATACCCCCGGTGGTTCAAGGATGTGTCGCCACACAGTGCAGTGATGATCTTCCCGGCGGCCTACCTGAACAGCCCCTCGTCGATGTTCGGCCACACCTTGCTGCGTATCGACCAGGCCGATGTGCAAAAGAACGACACGGCCCTGCTGAGCTACGCAATCAACTTCGGCGCCTACATCGAAGGTAACGACAACAGCATCCTCTATGCCTGGAAAGGCCTGATGGGCGGCTACCCCGGCCTGTTTGCCCTGGTGCCCTATCAGGAAAAACTGTCGGAGTATCGCAGCCTGGAGAACCGCGACCTGTGGGAGTACCGCTTGAACCTGACCCCGGAAGAAACCGGGCGTATGGTCGAGCACGTGTGGGAACTCAAACAGATTCGCTTCGACTACTTCTTTTTTGACGAAAACTGCTCTTACCGCTTGCTCGAACTGTTGCAGGTGGCTCGCCCGAGCCTGGACCTGACCTCGCAATTCCCGCTCACGGCCATTCCGACCGACACCGTCAAGGCCGTCAAGCAATCTGGGCTGGTGGAGCGGATCGACTATCGCCCATCACGCGAACGTGAATTGCTTGAGCGTGCGGCGCCACTGGATACCGAGGAGCAACGCCAGGTACTGGCCGTCAGTGCTGATACCGCGCAACTGCAAAGCCCGACGTTCAACGCGCTGCCGCGTGAGCGCCAGGCCCTGGTACAGGACGCGGCCTACCGCCTGGAACGCTACCGTGCAAACGGCCAGGAGCGTGACCCGGCGCGCACCAAACGCAGCTTTGAGCTGCTGCGGGCAATCAACCGCAATCCGCCACCTGAATTGGACATAAAGCGACCTGGACTGCCCGAAGACGGCCATCAGTCACGCACCTGGCAGTTGGGAATGGGTACACGGGAAGACCGCGCATTCACCGAGTACGGCCTGCGCATGGCCTACCACGACCTCAACGACAACATGTATGGCTTTCCGCTGGGGGCACAGATTGAAATCCTCCAGCTAAAGCTACGCCAGTACGAAGGTAACCACTGGCAACTGCAACGCCTGGACCTGGCGACCATTCGCTCGCTGACACCACGCAACGCCCTGCTGCAACCGTGGTCATGGCAAGTCGCCGGCGGCCTGGAGCGCGTGCTTGGCAGGAACGGTGACGAAACCCTGGTGAGCCAGGTAAATGGTGGTGCTGGCAGCACCTGGGCGCTGAGCGACGAAATGCTCGGGTTTGCCCTTGGAACCGTACGGGTCGAACACAACGAAGACTTTGCCGGTTTCATAGCACCAGCAGCCGGTTTCAACACTGGCCTGTTGTGGCGTAACGGGCTGGGCAACCTCAGCCTGGAGGCCAAGGGTGATTACTTTACCAATGGCGAAGTGCGTCGCAGCCTGAGCCTGAACCAGCAGTGGGAGTTGTCGAACAACTTCGGTCTGCGCTTGAGCGCAAAGCGCGATTTCAGCCAGTTCACTTCAGCGCAGAACGAAGTGATGCTTGAACTGAAGTGGTACAACTATTGATTGCTCTTTGTGCGCGGGTCTTGTCTGCGGTTGATTAACGCTATGCAGTCCAAGCGGGGGATCATCAACCCGACAAGAGGCAGATACCGTTTCAACTCGGTCATGACGGTTGTCAGGCCGTCAGCGTAATAGCTGGCGACTTTCGCAAAGATGTACCACGCTACCTGCACAACCGCCAATATGAGGCCGGCTGGGACGATGGCTTTCGCCAGTGCCAGGCATGCAGGGGAATCAGGACCTGCGAGACTACCGTGCCCGCCATTGGGAGAACCGCAAGGAACAATGGCAGCAGGAGAACGATCGCGATGCGGCACGCGCCTACAGGCGTAGAGAGGCCGTGGACGGGTCAGCCATAGTGCGCATGTCTGCCAGCAGGGTCTCCTGAGAAGGAGCCGTTCATGAGTCGTGCATTCGTCAATGAAGATCAAGCCAGTGACCAGGCTGACCAGCCCGTTGAGCGTCAGATCAGCGAGCAACCCAACTATGTCACCGCTCGGGGTCTTACCCTGCTGCATGAGCGTGTCGCCGAGCTGAACACGCTACGCAGTGAACTGCTCGCACAAGGTGAGCAGGCGGACAAGCAGCGGCTCGTAGAGACTGAGCGCGACCTGCGCTACTTCAATGCCAAGGTGCAAAGTGCGCTGGTGGTTGCACCCGCGGTATCCAGGGACAAGGTGCAGATCGGCAGCCACGTGACCTTTGCTGACGAGAGTGGCCAGCATCACCAGGTTCAACTGGTCGGAGAAGATCAGGCCTATGCCGCAAGCGGCCTGATCAACTGGGGATCCCCCCTGGGCCGGGCTCTGCTGGGCGCCGAGCCAGGGGACGAAGTGGTGTGGCGACGACCGGCCGGTGATCAGTCGATCGAGATCATCGCCATCGAGCCAGAGGCTTAAACGACGCCTTGAGCCAGCATGGCATCGGCGACTTTGACGAAGCCGGCGATGTTGGCGCCTTTGACATAGTTGATTCGACCGTTTTCCTCACCGTAGTGCACGCAGGCGTGGTGAATCGACTGCATGATGTTGTGCAGCTTGCTGTCCACTTCGCCAGCCGTCCACAGCAGGCGCATGGCGTTCTGCGACATCTCCAGCCCGCTCACGGCCACGCCACCGGCATTGGAAGCCTTGCCCGGCGCGAAGAGGATGCCGGCCTCCAGGAAGATATCCACTGCCTCCAGCGTGGTCGGCATGTTTGCACCTTCGGCCACACAGAGGCAGCCATTACTCAGCAAGGTACGGGCATCTTCAGCGTCCAGTTCGTTCTGGGTCGCGCATGGCAGCGCGATGTCGCATGCCAGGCTCCAAGGCCGTTGGCCAGCACGGAATTCCAGGCCAAATTGTCCGCCCATTTCGCTGAGGCGCCCACGCTTGACGTTCTTCAGCGCCATCAACGCATCCCATTGCTCATCGTTCAGGCCCGCTTCGCAGTACAGGGTACCTTCGGAGTCAGACAAGGAGATCACCTTGCCGCCCAGGTCCATGACCTTGCGCGCAGCGTATTGAGCGACGTTGCCAGAACCGGAGATGGCCACCCGGCGACCGTCGATACGCAGGTCCTGACGCTTGAGCATCTCTTCGGCAAAGTACACACAACCATAACCGGTCGCCTCAGGGCGAATCAGGCTGCCACCGTAGGTCATGCCCTTGCCGGTCAGCACGGAGGTGAACTGGTTAGCCAGGCGCTTGTACTGACCGAACATGAAGCCGATCTCCCGCGCGCCGACACCGATATCACCGGCCGGGACGTCAAGGTCAGCACCGATATGACGGTACAGCTCGCTCATGAATGCCTGACAGAAGCGCATCACCTCAGCGTCGCTCTTGCCTTTGGGATCAAAGTCAGAGCCGCCCTTGCCGCCGCCCATGGGCAGCGACGTCAGGGAGTTCTTGAACACCTGCTCGAAAGCCAGGAACTTCAGTACGCCGAGGTTGACCGACGGATGGAAGCGCAGGCCACCCTTGTAAGGGCCGATGGCGCTGCTCATCTGGATACGGTAACCGCGGTTGACCTGGACCTTGCCCTGATCGTCGACCCACGACACGCGGAACAGGATCGCGCGCTCAGGCTCGACCATGCGTTCAAGAATACCGGCCTGCAGATAGTGCGGATTGGCCTCCAGGAAGGGCCATAGACTACGCAGTACCTCTTCTACCGCCTGATGGAATTCAGGCTGGGCAGGGTCACGTTTTTTCAGTCGGGCGAGGAAGTCTTCGACGGATTCGATCATGGGAAGGTCTCGGCAGATGATTAGCTTGTAAGAATTTTTCCCGGGACTTTATCAAGTCAACGCGCACTGCGACAGTGCAAAATGTCGTTTTTATGAAATTAAATGGTGCATTTATGTAAATGTATACACATTCAAACCCGTCACCGGAAACATCACTCACCCCAGCCCAGTGAGTGCGAGCCCTCAGGCAGCCTGCCTTGTCGGCGATGGGAGCGATACATTTCAGGCAAAAAAAACGGGACCCGAAGGCCCCGTTTCAGTGCAAAACCGCGAGCGGTTATGCCAGTTTTTTGTGCCGTACCCGGTGCGGCTGGGCAGCGGCTTCACCGAGCCGCTTCTTGCGGTCGGCTTCATACTCGGTGTAGTTACCCTCGAAGAACACCGCCTGAGAGTCGTCCTCGTAGGCCAGGATATGAGTGGCCACGCGGTCAAGGAACCAGCGATCGTGAGAGATCACGATGGCGGCGCCCGGGAAGTCCAGCAGGGCTTCCTCCAGCGAACGCAGGGTTTCCACGTCCAGGTCGTTGGACGGTTCGTCGAGCAGCAGGACGTTGGCGCCTTCCTTCAGGGTCAGGGCCAGGTGCAGGCGGCCACGTTCACCACCGGAGAGGTCCTTGACGAACTTCTGCTGGTCGCCCCCTTTGAAGTTGAAACGCCCCACGTAGGTACGCGAAGGAATTTCGTAGTTACCGATACGGATCTGATCGGAGCCATCGGAGATCTGCTGGAACACGGTCTTGTTGCCGTCCAGGTCTTCGCGGCTCTGGTCGACACAGGCCAGTTGCACGGTCTCACCGATCTCGATAGAACCAGAGTCCGGCGTTTCCTTGCCCATCAGCATACGGAACAGGGTCGATTTACCGGCACCGTTACCACCGATCACACCGACGATTGCACCTTTAGGCATGCTGAACGACAGGTTGTCGATCAGTACACGGTCGCCATAACCCTTGCTGACGTTCTTGAACTCGATGACCTTGTCACCCAGGCGCGGGCCTGCCGGGATGTAGATCTCGTTGGTTTCGCTGCGCTTCTGGAATTCCTGCGATTGCATTTCTTCGAAGCGCTGCAGACGGGCCTTGGATTTCGACTGACGTGCCTTGGCGCCTTTGCGCACCCACTCCAGTTCTTCCTTCATGGCCTTTTCATGGGCCGACTGCTGCTTGGATTCCTGAGCCAGACGATCCGATTTGGCTTCCAGCCAGCCCGAATAGTTGCCTTCGTACGGAATACCGGCGCCACGGTCGAGCTCGAGGATCCAGCCGGCTACGTTGTCGAGGAAGTAACGGTCGTGGGTAATCGCGACCACAGTGCCCGGGAAGTCGTGCAGGAAGTGCTCCAGCCAGGCGACAGAATCGGCATCCAGGTGGTTGGTAGGTTCGTCGAGCAAGAGCATGTCCGGTGCCGACAGCAGCAGACGGCAGAGTGCTACACGACGCTTCTCGCCACCCGACAGGTGTTCGACCTTGGCGTCCCAGGCAGGCAGGCGCAGGGCATCGGCCGCCACTTCCAGCTGACGCTCCAGGTTGTGACCATCGCTGGCCTGCAGAATCGCCTCGAGCTTGGCCTGTTCAGCGGCCAGCTTGTCGAAATCGGCGTCTGGATCGGCATAGGCCGCATAGACCTCGTCCAGGCGGGCCTGGGCGTCCTTGATCACGCTGACCGCCTCCTCGACCACTTCACGCACGGTCTTGGTTGGATCGAGCTGCGGCTCCTGCGGCAGGTAACCGACGTTCAGCTCCGGCATTGGCCGTGCTTCGCCATCGAACTCGGTGTCGACACCGGCCATGATCTTCAGCAGCGTGGATTTACCCGAGCCGTTGAGGCCGAGTACGCCGATCTTGGCGCCCGGGAAAAACGACAGGGAGATATTCTTCAAGATTTCCCGCTTCGGCGGAACAACCTTGCTCAGCCGATGCATAGTGTAGACGTATTGAGCCAAAACGTTGAGCTCCTGTAAGCAAGTCAATTCAAGGGGCCAATTGTATGACGTAAAAAAGTAAAAGCGACTATTAACTTGGCGAACCGATGGCCAGCCGATCCGCGCCCAGGACCGGGCGGGCCTGGGTCAGCCGATAACCCCAGTTGTCGGTGCCGACGAACAGGACTGGCACTTCGCCACAACTCAAGGCATGCTAGCCGCCCTTTGGGCGTCCAGCTTATAGTACGCATCGGCCTGCATGGCCGAGCGTGAGGGTGCGCACCGAATAAGCAGCTCAAACCTGCCACAGCCAGCCATACCGCAGGATCAACGTTTGACCAATCTTACTCAGCCGTCTTCCCTGCGTACTGCCCCGCCTGTCCTGGGCTCCTCATTACGCGGCACGTTGAAAGGGGCGTTGGCCATCCTGGTCTTGCTGCTGCTCGGCCTGCTGTTCTGGCTGCTGATCGATCAGTACCACCATACCCTTGCCGACGAACGCCAACACAGCCTGGATTCCAGCAACGAGCTGGCCGATCACCTGAGCCTGAACATGGCCCTCAAGGCCCAGACAGCACTCAATCAGGTTCAACCTTACCTGCTGCCACCCAGCGATAGCACCCTGCCGAAGGTCGTGACCGATCTGCAGCGCGTACTGCCCGCGCTGCGCAGCATCGCCTGGTTCGACAGCCAGGTACGCCCGCTGCGCGACAGCTTGAGCGAAACACCTGATCGGCATGCGATTGAAGAATTGGTGCGGGTGAGCAATGGCCGCCCGTACTACTTCAGCAACAATAGCGACAACAGCAGCATCTATCTGCTGCTGCGCCAATCGGACAGGCCGGCCAGTGGCTACTGGCTGCTGCGCCTGGCTCCGGCCTACTACAACGTACTGGCCGAGCACCTGGACAACCCAGCCCGCCCTTTGTGGCTGCTGGAAAACAGCCGAACGGACATGATCATCAATCGTCACCGTCCGCCTGAAAAACCTCGCCCAGCCAACGCCGAACCGCTGCAGAGCGTGCTGCTGACATTCCTCGACAACAGCGACTGGCAACTGCGCGGCCTCTACGACGCCGAACTGAGTCGCCAGCAACTGTTACCGGCACTGATCAGCAAATGCGTACTAGGTCTGGTTTGCGCCCTGTTGCCGCTGCTGGCATTGATCAGCATGCGCAAACGGCAACGCGCACTGCAGGAAGGTCGTCGGCGCTACCAGGATATCTTTGAAGGAACCGGTGTTGCCCTCTGTGTGCTGGACTTGTCCGGCCTGATCAATGCCCTCGAACGCCTGCGCCTTCGTAGCCCCGATCAGCTTTTGTACCGGCTGCGGCTTGATCAGTCATTACACAACGCGCTGCTGCAGGAGCTGAAAGTCACGGAGGTCAATCAGGTCGCCCTGCAACTGTTGGGCGTTGAATGCCGCACGGGGGCTTGGCAGCGCTTGATAGCCGGGCATAAGAACAACGAGGGCATTGGCCTGCAACTGGTTGAAGCCGTCCTGAACCATGAAAGCCAGTTGGAGCTGGAGGTTCGCCTGAGTGCTGCCGATGGCCAGGAGTTGCACCTTTGGCTGATGGTGCGCTTCCCTGACAAGCGCCCTGACTATCGTGCGGTAACACTCAGTATCAGCGATATTACCAGCCGCAAGCAGGTCGAACTGTCACTGCTGGAGCGTGAAAGTTTCTGGTCGGATGTGGTCCGCACCGTACCGGATCAGCTCTACGTACAAGACGTGCAAAGCCAACGGATGATCTTCAGCAATCGGCATCTGGGCCAAACCCTCGGGTACTCCCGCGCCGAGCTGGAGACAATGGGTGAGCGTTTCTGGGAAATCCTTCTGCACCCCGAGGACGCCGCGCTCTACAACACCCTGCGCCAACAACAACGCGAAAGTGGCTACCTTGAGCAACTGCACTGCCAGTTGCGTTTCCGTCATCGCGACCAGGGCTGGCGTCGTTACGATATTCGCGAAGAAGTCTTGAGCCGCAATAACGACAACAGCGTTACCCGAATCATTGGTGTGGCCAAGGACGTCACCAAGCAGATCGAGGCGAGCGAATCGTTGCGTGACAGCGAACAGCGTTATCGCATGCTCGCCGAAAGCATCAGCGACGTCATCTTCTCAACGGACAGCAAGCTGCAACCGAACTACGTCAGCCCCTCGGTGCAGGCCGTACTGGGTTACGAGGTCGACTGGATTTTCAGGAACGGCTGGCAGTCGACCATCGCCAACCCGGCACAATTGACCGGCATCTACAGCCTGGTCGAGCGGCTCAACCGTGCCCTGCCCTATCCCGAACAACTGGAGCAACTGCGCACTCAACTGCCAACCCAGTTGTTCCTGTTCGACTGCCTGCGGGCTGATGGTCGCAAGATCCCGATCGAGCTGCGCCTGGTACTGGTCTGGGATGAGCACAATCGCTTCGAGGGTATTCTCGGCGTTGGACGTGACATCAGCCAGCAGCGCCGCGCAGAAAAAGACCTGCGCATGGCGGCGACCGTATTTGAACACTCGACCTCGGCAATCCTGATCACTGACCCGGCGGGCTACATCGTCCAGTCCAACGAAGCCTTCAGCCGCGTCAGTGGCTACAGTGCGGCCGAAGTGCTCGACCAATTGCCAAACATGCTGACCGTCGACGAGCAGCAGGAAGCGCACCTGCGCTATGTGGTCAAGCAGTTGCACATTCGCGGCACCTGGGAAGGTGAGGTCTGGCTTAAACGCCGTACCGGCGAGCACTACCCGGCCTGGGTCGGTATTACTGCCGTGCTCGACGATGAGGGCGACCTGGCCAGCTATGTGTGCTTCTTTACCGACATCAGCGAGCGTAAGGCCAGCGAACAACGCATTCACCGCCTGGCCTATTACGACGCCCTGACTCACCTGCCCAACCGCACCCTGTTCCAGGACCGCCTGCATACGGCGCTCCAGCAAGCGGATCGTCAGAAGGCCTGGGTGGTGCTGATGTTCCTCGACCTGGACCGTTTCAAGCCGATCAACGACTCCCTTGGCCACGCGGCCGGCGACCGTATGCTCAAGGACATGGCCGAACGCCTGCTCGACTGTGTCGACACTGACGACACCGTTGCGCGCATGGGCGGCGACGAGTTCACACTGCTGCTGCAACCACGCGCAACCCGCGAGATGGCCCTGAACCGTGCCATCAATGTGGCCGAACAGATCCTCAGCAGTCTGGTTCGCCCCTTCGTACTGGAAAACCGCGAGTTCTTCGTCACGGCCAGTATCGGTATTGCCCTGAGCCCTCAGGATGGCAGCGAACTCAGCCAGTTGATGAAAAACGCCGATACCGCGATGTACCACGCCAAGGAACGCGGCAAGAACAACTTCCAGTTCTATCAGGCAGACATGAACGCCAGTGCGCTTGAGCGCCTGGAACTGGAAAGCGACCTGCGCCATGCGCTGGAGCAGAACGAATTCATTCTGTACTACCAACCGCAGTTCAGCGGCGACGGCAAACGCCTGACCGGCGCCGAAGCACTCCTGCGCTGGCGCCACCCACGGCGCGGCCTGGTACCGCCGGGCGACTTTATTCCGGTGATTGAAGAACTGGGGCTGGTGGTCGATGTCGGTGACTGGGTGCTGCGCGAAGCCAGTCGTCAGCTCAAAGAGTGGCACAAGGCCAAGGTACGGGTGCCGAAGGTCTCGGTGAACATCTCTGCGCGGCAGTTCTCCGATGGTCAACTGGGCACGCGCATCGCCACGATTCTCAACGAAATCGGTGTACCACCGGCATGCCTGGAACTGGAGCTGACCGAGAGCATCTTGATGCGCGAGGTCAACGAGGCCATGCAGATTCTCGCCAGCCTGAAAAATCTTGGCCTGAGCATTGCGGTTGATGACTTCGGTACCGGCTACTCGTCACTGAACTACCTCAAGCAGTTCCCGATCGACGTGCTGAAAATTGACCGCACCTTCGTCGACGGCTTGCCCGAAGGCGAGCAGGACGGGCAGATCGCGCGGGCAATTATCGCCATGGCCCACAGCCTGAACCTGGCGGTAATCGCCGAAGGCGTGGAAACCCACGAACAGCTGGAATTCCTCCGTGAACACGGCTGTGATGAGGTTCAAGGCTACCTGTTCGGGCGGCCGATGCCGGCCAATCAGTTCGAGGCCCAGTTCAGCAACACGACACTCTTCATGTTCCAGTAACCCTGAGGAGAGCCGCCTGCACGCCGGGAGGCTGCGCTGCGCGATACAAAAACGGCAAATGAGGCCCACTTGTCTGCGACATGATGCCCTTTCATATGCCAGACAAAAGCCGATGAGGTAGAATGCCTCCCTTTTCCAGCCCGATCCTTGAGGACCGCCATGTTCAGCCGTGATTTGACCATTGCCAAGTACGACGCCGATCTCTTTGCCGCCATGGAGCAAGAAGCTCAGCGCCAGGAAGAGCACATCGAGCTGATCGCCTCGGAAAACTACACCAGCCCAGCCGTGATGGAAGCCCAGGGTTCGGTTCTGACCAACAAGTACGCCGAAGGTTACCCAGGCAAGCGTTACTACGGTGGTTGCGAGTACGTCGACGTGGTCGAGCAACTGGCCATCGACCGCGCCAAGCAGCTGTTCGGCGCTGACTACGCCAACGTCCAGCCACACGCGGGTTCGCAAGCCAACAGTGCCGTTTACCTGGCCCTGCTGCAGGCTGGCGACACTATCCTGGGCATGAGCCTGGCACACGGCGGTCACCTGACCCACGGTGCCAGCGTCAGCTCTTCGGGCAAGCTGTACAACGCCATCCAGTACGGCATCGACTCCAACGGCCTGATCGACTACGACGAAGTCGAGCGTCTGGCGCTGGAGCACAAGCCGAAGATGATCGTTGCCGGCTTCTCGGCCTATTCGCAAGTGCTGGACTTCCCACGCTTCCGCGAAATTGCCGACAAGGTCGGTGCCTACCTGTTCGTTGACATGGCTCACGTAGCCGGTCTGGTTGCAGCTGGCGTCTACCCGAACCCGGTTCCGTTCGCTGACGTGGTCACCACCACTACCCACAAGACACTGCGCGGTCCACGTGGCGGCCTGATCCTGGCTCGCAAGAACGAAGAAATCGAGAAGAAACTGAACTCTGCCGTATTCCCTGGCGCCCAGGGCGGCCCACTGGAGCACGTGATCGCCGCCAAGGCCATCTGCTTCAAGGAAGCACTGCAGCCTGAGTTCAAGGCGTACCAGCAACAAGTGGTGAAAAACGCCCAGGCCATGGCCAGCGTCTTCATCGAGCGCGGTTTTGACGTCGTTTCCGGTGGTACTCAGAACCACCTGTTCCTGCTCTCGCTGATCAAGCAGGAAATCTCCGGTAAAGATGCCGACGCTGCACTGGGCAAAGCCTTCATCACCGTCAACAAGAACTCGGTGCCAAACGACCCACGCTCCCCGTTCGTCACTTCCGGCCTGCGCTTCGGCACCCCGGCTGTGACCACTCGCGGCTTCAAAGAGGCTGAGTGCAAGGAACTGGCAGGCTGGATCTGCGACATCCTGGCTGACCTGAACAACGAAGCGGTAATCGACGCCGTTCGTGAGAAGGTCAAGGCCATCTGCGCCAAGCTGCCGGTATACGGCGCTTGATTGCAGTTCGCTGAATGAGAAGCCCGGCCTTGAGCCGGGCTTTTTTTCGTCTGTGTAATTAATTAACGCAGCGGGCAACCGCCTCGCCGTTACGTTTGTTGAATACGAAGGCCTAGGCTCCTTGGTCATTCAACGAACTACAAGGCGAACGCCATGCCCACCCATCGACAAAACTCGTTCCTCGCCCACCTGCGTACTCAGGCACACCCCATTCATTGCCTGGATGTCCTGCTGGGGGCACCAGCAGAGGTCATCGTCCCTTTCAGTGGCGGTGGCGTCTTTTCCGGCGCCATACAAGCCCGAAATGACTCCCATCTGCTAGGCCATCAAACCTCTGCCGACGGCAGCAAAGTGGAACCCCTCACCCTGTACTTCAGGTATACGCCCGAAGGCTACTACCTGTATGTCCGTTCGCCTGGCCCGTACTTCGGCCGAGGCATCAGTGTCGACGATCTGGGTCATATTGGCGCCTTTATCATCGCTGAACGGGAGCCCGTCCCCTTCAAGCTGATCCATCCGCAACGCGGCGAAACCTCACTTGAGCACCTAAAACACGATCGTGTCGGGATGTTTTTGCAGTGCGCGGGTAAAGGGTTCGTGCACCGGAGCCGCCGACATGGCTCGGAACATACCTACCTCAACACCGCAGGGGGGAGCCCATTGGGCTTCATTCTGGATATCCAGGAACGCAATGCACCCTGGCTGAGTTATCCGGATGAGTTCTGAGCCATCAGGATAGAACTGCGATGCCCCATGGTACGGCCCCTAGGGCATTGTTCCTCCTGCCCCCACCGGCTCAGGGACATTACCTTGGCTCTCACACCTCGGGATACACGTCATCCCGGTGATAGTCCCAATAGGGAAGCCAAATCTGATCAGGAGATCACCTGCCATGCCAACCGATAAACAACTTTCTTTTACCGCCAACATGCTGATAAACGGCCACAGCCTCATCGCCCTGGATGAAGCTACCGACCGCCCTGTTATCGTGCCTCACCACGCACGACCTGAAGGGCTTGAAATCTCGCAGGCCTTGGGAGCGCTCGGCGGCACCGACGAGGACTGGGAGCAAGACCGCAACGACGGCCTGATAGACTTCCACGTGGTCAGCGATGTCTCGCCCACAGAGTTCTATTTCCGACATAGCGAAGGACTGTATCGACTCTACGTGCGCAGCGGCAAATACCTGAACCACGGCGTTTTCATGACCGCCGAAGGCATACCTCAGGCGTGCCCGATTGATGGCGTTGATCCTTGCGCCTGGCAGTTGCGCCATGCCCACAACAACCAAGCGGTCGACCTCTCGAACCTGCCTACCGATTTCGCCATGATCAGTCTTGAAGAAGCCGCTACCGGGGCGAGCTTAAGCATGACGCTCATCGGTCAGGGTAACGGCGGCTACCTGACCGCTGGTTATGCGCCGTCGGGCACTAAATTGCGTTTGAATATCCTTGCACGCGACGTCGATTGGTTGAGCGCCAGCTAACAAGCAGCCTACAGCTGTTCGAACGCTGAACGAATCTGCTCCTCAGGCAAATCGTCGCCGATGAACACCACTACACTTTCCCGCGCCTGGTCTTGCTCCCAGGCGCGGTCCCAGTCGAAACCATACAACTTCAATACCCCCTGGAACACCAGCCGACGCGGCTCGTCTTCGATATTGAGCACGCCCTTGTAACGCAACAGCTGTCGGCCATGCTCTTCGAGCAGGCGATTCATGAAGTCGCTAAGCCGGTCGATGTTCAGGGGCTTTTCGGTACGCAATACCATGCTGCTTATGCGGTCACCGCTAGTGCCCTTTCCAACCGGACGCACGCTCAGACCGCCACCCAGGTCGGCATTAAGATTGAAGCCGCGCACATCAAGCAACTCGGCCAGGTCGATCTTGCCGTGCTCTACGACATGGATCGACGCACGACGATTAATACGACCAAGACGTTCGCTCAAGGCCTGGAAGCGGTCGGCATCAACCAGATCGGTCTTGCTCACCAGCAGTCGATCGGCAAAACCGACCTGAGCCTGGGCAATGGTCTGGGTCAGGTGCAGGTCGGCATGCGCCGCATCGACCAGGGTAATGATGCCGTCAAGGATGTAGCGCTCGCGCAGCTCTTCGTCGATGAAGAAGGTTTGTGCCACGGGCGCGGGATCAGCCAGGCCGGTGCATTCGATCACCAGCCGGTCAAAGGCAATCTCGCCACTGTCCAGGCGCTCCAGCAACAGGAACAGGGCCTTGGTCAGGTCGGTATGGATGCTGCAACACACACAACCGTTGGCCAAGGTCATGACCTGCACCGGTTCGTCACCCAGCAATTGCGTGTCGATACCCGCATCGCTGAATTCGTTTTCGATCACCGCGATCTTAAGGCCATGCTCGGCCTTGAGCAGGTGGCGCAACAAGGTGGTCTTGCCAGCGCCGAGGAAGCCGCTGAGCACGGTAACGGGGATTGGAGGTAGCACGCGCAAAATCTCCTGAACGCAAAAAATGACTGTGGGAGCGCGGCGTGCCAGGCTCCCACAGGTTTATTACAGGCCGTCAGCCAGGGTTATTCAACAGCACTTTGGCCCACCCTTGCCACCGTAACGCGCCTCCTGGCGCTCCCTGAAGAACGCCTCGTAGCTCATCACCGGCTTGTCCGGGTGCTTGGTTTGCATATGCTCGACGTAAGTGTCGTAGTCGGGCATACCGACCATCAGGCGGGCTGCCTGCCCCAGGTACTTACCCAGTCGACCGAGGTCGTTGAACATGACTGCATTCCTCAGTATTTACGCGTCCGGTACTGCCTGGAACGGGGTTTCCTTATCGCTGCGCTCTTTCTTGCCAAGGGCGGAGATACCGACCTTCAGCGCGAAGAACAGGATACTGAACACCACGAACAGGAACAGGCCGGTCAACGCCGCGTTGGTGTAGGCGTTGAAGATAACGTGTTGCATCTGGTTGATGTCCTTGGCCGGTGCCAGCACCTGACCGGCATCCAGTGCAGTGCTGTACTTGTCGGCCAGCGCCAGGAAACCGACTGCCGGGCTCGGATCGAACAGCTTGATGAAACCGGCGGTGGTGGTACAGATCAGCAGCCAGACGGCAGGCAACAGGGTGACCCAGATGTAACGCTGGCGTTTCATCTTGATCAACACCACCGTACCCAGCATCAGCGCGATGCCCGCCAGCATCTGGTTGGAGATGCCGAACAGCGGCCACAGGGTGTTGATACCACCCAACGGATCAATCACGCCTTGGTACAGCAGATAGCCCCACATGGCCACACAACCGGCCGTTGCCAGCAGGTTGGCAGTCCACGACTCGGTGCGTTTCAGCGCCGGGATGAAGGAACCCAACAGATCCTGCAACATGAAGCGTCCGGCACGGGTACCGGCATCTACCGCCGTGAGGATGAACAGCGCCTCAAACAGGATCGCGAAGTGGTACCAGAAAGCCATGGTGTTCTCACCCGGCAGCACCTGGTGCAGGATCTGCGCAATACCGACTGCCAGGGTTGGTGCGCCCCCCGCACGAGCCAGGATGGTGTGTTCACCGATGTCCTTGGCCACGCCCTCAAGTACATCTGGCGTGATGGCAAAACCCCAGTTGCTGACCGTCTGCGCCACCGCGACCACATCGCTACCGACGACGGCAGGCGGGCTGTTCATCGCAAAATAGACACCTGGCTCGATCACCGAAGCAGCGACCATGGCCATGATGGCAACGAACGATTCCATCAGCATGCCGCCATAACCGATGTAGCGGGCGTTGGTTTCATTGTCGAGCAGCTTCGGCGTAGTGCCCGAGGAGATCAGAGCATGGAAGCCCGATACCGCACCACACGCGATGGTGATAAACAGGAACGGGAACAGAGTACCTTTCCAGACAGGGCCGGTACCGTCGGTGAACTGGGTCAGCGCGGGCATTTTCAGCTCAGGCGCAATGACCAGAATGCCGATCGCCAGGCCCACGATGGTGCCGATCTTGAGGAACGTCGAGAGGTAGTCACGGGGTGCCAGCACCAGCCAGACAGGCAGCACGGCAGCCACAAAGCCATAACCCACCAACAACCAGGTGATTTGCACACCGGTGAAGGTGAAGACCTTGGACCAGGTCGGATCGGCAGCAACCTGCCCGCCCAGCCAGATCGACAGCAACAGCAAGACAACGCCCATCAGCGAGATTTCGCCAATACGCCCTGGGCGGATGTAGCGCATGTAAACGCCCATGAACATCGCGATCGGGATGGTTGCCATCACCGTGAACATGCCCCATGGGCTTTCGGCCAGGGCCTTGACTACGATGAGCGCCAGCACCGCAAGGATGATGATCATGATCAGGAAGCAGCCGAACAGGGCAATGGTGCCTGGAATCCGGCCCATCTCTTCACGAACCATGTCACCCAGCGAACGGCCGTTGCGACGGGTGGACAGGAACAGCACCATGAAGTCCTGCACCGCACCTGCCAGCACTACACCGGCAATCAGCCAGAGCGTACCGGGCAAGTAGCCCATCTGCGCAGCCAGAACCGGCCCGACCAACGGCCCTGCCCCGGCAATCGCGGCAAAGTGGTGGCCGAACAAGATGTGCTTGTTGGTCGGAACGTAGTCCAGACCATCGTTATTGAGTACTGCCGGTGTAGCCCGACGCGAGTCGAGCTGCATCACCTTGGTGGCGATGAACAGGCTGTAGTAACGGTAGGCAACCAGGTAGATAGCCACCGCGGCGACTACAATCCACAAGGCATTGATGGCTTCACCGCGACGCAGGGCAACCACACCCAGCGCACAGGCTCCGATGATTGCCAGCGCCAGCCACGGCAAGTGGCGCAGCAGGCTATTATTGTTGTTCATGATTAGCTTCCAGCTAGTGGATTGAAAGACTGCCCGACGAGTCTAGGGCGAGTCATCGCACATTGCCATACTTGCTAGGTTCTAGAGCCTCCCGAGCAGGAAACTCATGGCTCTTTTATGCACCTAACCCGCGTACCTGACAAGCACTGGACTATAGTTGTCTGCGAACCCCGGAGGGCTTGGCCATGAGTGACCATCACGAGCGTCGACTGTTCAAACGCGTTCCCTTCGATGCCCGCACCGAGCTGGTGCAGGGTGATCAACGATGGCCCGTGAAACTGTTGGATCTGTCACTCAAGGGCTTGTTGATCGAATGCCCGGAGGGCTGGCAGGGCGATGCGCTGCAGGGCTTCGATGCCTCGATACACCTCAACGAGCATGACGAAGTAAGGATGCACGTGGAATTGCGTCACGAGGAAGGCAACCAGATGGGCTTCGTCTGCCAGTTCATTGACCTGGACTCCATTTCGCACCTGCGCCGGCTGATCGAACTGAACCTGGCCAACCCCGAAGAACTTGAACGCGAACTGCGGCAACTGATCGAAGTTTAGGAACGTTTAGCCTGCTACCCAATTCCCTCCCGAGCCTTTAGCGATCGCTTAAAGGCCTCGCCTGCGCGTCCGCCAAAAACCCTGCATACCATTTGAATACGAATATGGCACAGCGATTGCGTGCAAGGCTGCCGCTTGGGCTATCTAAAAATTGTATACAATTATGCTGGTAATGATTGCCACTTGTTGTCTACAGTATGCCCACAACAATAAAACAGAGACCCTGCTCCTCATGAATACGTCCTCCGCTAGCACGTCTTCAGCGCAACGTCCCGAAGACGAAAACCTGGGCCTCGGGGCCAACCTGGCTTACGGCCTGCAACACGTATTGACCATGTACGGCGGCATCGTTGCGGTTCCCTTGATTCTCGGCCAGGCCGCCGGGTTGGGACCGGCTGATATCGGCTTGCTGATTGCGGCCTCCTTGTTCGCAGGTGGTCTTGCAACATTGCTACAAACGCTCGGCCTGCCGTTCTTTGGCTGCCAGTTGCCACTGGTACAAGGCGTGTCTTTCGCTGGTGTTGCAACCATGGGAGCCATTCTCAGCAGTGAAGGCGGTGGCGGCCTGCCCGGCGTATTAGGTGCGGTCATGGCGGCATCGCTGATCGGCTTTCTGATCACCCCCGTATTCTCACGTATTACCAAGTTCTTCCCACCGCTGGTCACCGGCATCGTCATCACCACCATCGGCCTGACGCTGATGCCCGTGGCTGCGCGCTGGGTCATGGGTGGCAACAGCAAATCGCCAGAGTTTGGCAGCATGGCCAACATTGGCCTGGCAGCCCTGACCTTCGGCATCGTGCTGGTACTCAGCAAACTCGGTAGCGCAGCGATCTCTCGCCTGTCGATCCTGCTGGCCATGGTCATTGGCACCCTGATTGCCTGGTCACTGGGCATGGCGGATTTCTCCAGAGTGCTCGATGGACCGCTGGTGGCGTTCCCGGAACCGTTCCACTTCGGCATGCCGACCTTCCACATCGCCGCGATTCTGTCGATGTGCATTGTGATCATGGTGACCCTGGTCGAAACCTCGGCGGATATTCTCGCGGTCGGTGAGATCATCGACACCAAGGTGGACTCCAAGCGCCTGGGCAATGGCCTGCGTGCCGACATGGCGTCGAGCATCCTGGCGCCCATCTTCGGCTCCTTCACCCAGAGCGCCTTCGCCCAGAACGTCGGCCTGGTGGCTGTGACGGGCGTGAAAAGCCGCTACGTCGTGGCAACCGGTGGGGTGATCCTGGTAGTGCTGGGGCTGCTGCCGATCATGGGCCGTGTCATTGCCGCAGTACCGACCTCAGTGCTGGGCGGTGCCGGTATCGTATTGTTCGGCACCGTTGCTGCCAGCGGTATTCGCACGCTGTCGAAAGTGGACTACCGCAACAACATGAACCTGATCATCGTCGCCGCCTCGCTGGGCTTCGGCATGATCCCGATCGCAGCGCCAACCTTCTACGATCATTTCCCTAGCTGGTTTGAAACCATCTTCCACTCCGGCATCAGCTCGGCGGCGATCATGGCGATTCTTCTGAACCTTACGTTCAACCACTTCACCACCGGCAACTCGGATCAGCAGTCGGTGTTTGCTGCCGCTTACGAACGCACGATCAATTACTCGGACATTTCCGCCCTGCGCGACGGTGATTACTTCGAGGACGGCAAGCTGTTCGATGCAGACGGCAAGGAAATCCCGGTCATCAGTGAACACGACCATGGTCATGGCGCGCCGTCCGAACGACGAACCGCCGCAGCTGAACACTGATGCACTGAGCCCCGCTCGGGCCGACGAGGAATCGTCGGCCCTTTTCATTTACAGGTGTATACGCGTTACTCGAACAACGCATCCAGCGCCTGCTCAAGGCGCGTGACCGCAATCACCTGCAAGCCGGCAGGCGCTTCCTTGGGGGCATTACCCTTGGGAACGATGGCGCGCTTGAAGCCATGTTTGGCCGCTTCCTTGAGGCGCTCCTGCCCACTGGGCACCGGGCGGACTTCGCCCGACAGGCCAATCTCACCAAACACCAGCAGGTCCTGGGACAATGGTCGATTGCGCAGGCTGGACATCACCGCCGCCAACAGGGCGAGGTCGGAAGCGGTTTCCAGCACTTTCACGCCACCGACCACGTTGAGGAACACATCCTGGTCATGGGTCGGAATGCCACCGTGACGATGCAGCACCGCCAGGAGCATCGCCAGCCGGTTCTGATCCAGGCCAAGCGTCACGCGCCGAGGATTGGCCAGGTGGCTGTCGTCAACCAGCGCCTGCACCTCCACCAGCATCGGCCGGGTGCCCTCCCAAGTTGCCATGACCACACTGCCGGGAACCTCCTCCTGAGCGCGGGTGAGGAAGATGGCCGATGGGTTGGAGACCTCCTTGAGACCACGGTCGGTCATGCCGAACACGCCCAGTTCATTGACTGCACCAAAGCGGTTCTTCACCGCCCGCAGCAAGCGCAAGCGCCCATCGGACTCACCTTCGAAATACAGCACGGTATCGACCATGTGCTCCAGAACACGCGGCCCGGCCAAGGCCCCCTCCTTGGTCACGTGACCGACGAGGAAAATGGCCGTACCGCTCTGTTTCGCATAACGCACCAACAAGGCCGCACTTTCACGCACCTGTGAGACACCGCCAGGGGCTGACTGCAACTGTTCGGTGAAGATGGTCTGGATGGAGTCGATGACCATCACCTTGGGCTTTTCCGCCCGGGCAGTGGCGATGATGTTCTCAATGCAGGTTTCAGTCATGACCCGCAACTGGTCCTGCGGCAAACCCAGGCGGCGCGCACGCATGGCCACCTGCTGCTGCGACTCCTCGCCGGTGACATAGAGCGCCGGTAGACGAGTGGCAATGTTGCAGAGGGTTTGAAGCAGGATGGTTGACTTGCCAATCCCCGGGTCACCGCCGATCAACACCACAGAACCGTCCACCAGCCCGCCACCCAGCACACGGTCGAGCTCGACACTGGCTGTCGTAAAACGCGGGATTTCTTCGACGCTGACTTCAGCAAGGGTCTTGATCTGGGCCTGCTGACCGGCCCAGCCACTGCGTCCGCTGGGCGCTGCGGCTGCGCCACTTTCCAACACGGTTTCGACCAGGGTATTCCAGGCGCCGCATTCACCGCATTGCCCGGCCCATTTCGGAAAGGTCGCGCCACACTCGGTGCAGCCGTACATGCGCTTGGCCTTGGCCATGGGAGCGGTCTCCTGGAAAAAACCGCCATGATAGCCGAGCAGGCAAGCCCATGGGGCTAACGTGGGCAGACAAAACCTTTCGATATAACCACCGTCTGTAACCGCAGCGTTAAGCATGACTTGCATAGCTGAATTACACTGCGTTCACCAATCTCATCTGTTACAGGGAATAAACCATGGGCGTGCTCAGTGAATTCAAAGCCTTTGCGGTCAAGGGCAACGTGGTCGACATGGCGGTCGGTATCATTATCGGCGCAGCTTTCGGCAAAATCGTTTCATCTTTTGTCGGCGATGTCGTAATGCCGCCCATCGGGCTGCTGATTGGCGGGGTGGACTTCAGCGACCTGGTAGTTACCCTGAAAGCCGCCGAAGGCGATGTGCCGGCAGTGGTCATGGCCTACGGGAAATTCATCCAGACCATCATCGACTTCATCATCGTTGCCTTCGCTATTTTTATCGGCGTGAAGGTAATCAATCGGCTGAAGCGCGAAGAAGCCGTTGCCCCCAGCGCCCCCCCCGTCCCCACCAAGGAAGAAGAGCTGCTGACTGAGATTCGTGACCTGCTCAAGAGCCAGAGCAACAAGCCCTGAGCAACCAGCCCTGAGCAACACAGCGATGGCGTCCGAGGGCGCCATCGCGTCATGTCTGCTACCAGTAGTTTTCCACTGCAACCTGACCCGGCCGGCGGCTCAGGCTCAAGTGCATGTCGCGCTGCTTGAGCAATGCCCGGGTGTCGTCAATCATCTGCGGGTTACCGCAGATCATCACCCGCGAATGTTCAGGGGTCAGCGCTAGACCCGCAACACGCTCCAGTTCGCCATTCTCGATCAATCGAGTGATACGCCCGTTTAGTGCACCCGGGTGTTGCTCGCGGGTAACGATGGGAATGAACTGCAACGCCCCCGCGTACTCAGCCAGGTAATCACGCTGTTCAAGGCCCGCAATCAGCGGCTGATAAGCCAGCTCCCGGGCTTCACGCACCGAATACACCAACTTGATGCGTTCAAACCGCTCCCATACTTCAAAATCCTGCAGAATCGATAGAAAGGGAGCGATACCCGTGCCGGTTGCCAACAACCACAGGTCACGGCCACCAACGAAACGGTCCAGGGTCAGAAACCCGAATGCCTGTCGATCAATCAGCAGGCTGTCACCCTGACGCAAACGGCTGAGTTCACTCGTGAACTCCCCTCCCGGAACCACAATGGAAAAGAAATCCAGGTAATCGTCATGGGGGGCGCTAACCATCGAGTAGGCACGCCAGACCACACTGCCGTCAGCACGAGTCACGCCCAGGCGCGCAAATTGCCCGGCACGGAAGCGAAACCCCTGGTCCCGCGTAATCCGCAAGCTGAACAGGCTGGAGGTCAGCGGCTGAACATCCAGCAGCGTTTGACGCGTGAACTTCTCCTCGCTGGCAGTCATGACCTGCTCCACTAGTCGATTGAAACCAGTGTCTCGCAAAATGCGCCGCATAAACACCGACGATTGGTGGTGCCATAGCCCAATGAACGGCCACCGGCGCAGCGCGCTTGGTAAGCGTTCCGTTTGTCTGCTATCGCAAAATAACCCAAGCAAACACTCGGACTTTTCCTACAATCCAAAACACATGGAGTGTGGATC
This sequence comes from Pseudomonas laurentiana, assembly GCF_014648275.1. Taxonomy (GTDB): domain Bacteria; phylum Pseudomonadota; class Gammaproteobacteria; order Pseudomonadales; family Pseudomonadaceae; genus Aquipseudomonas; species Aquipseudomonas laurentiana. The sequence continues at coordinate 44,623 of NZ_BMQU01000008.1, read as the reverse complement.
CAACAAAAGGAGGTGACTTGCCATGCCCTATTGGAACCCGGAGCAGATGCAACAGCTGCTCGACGAGCACAACGAACAGCAGCTATTTGACATTGCACTGTCCCTGGCCAAGCAACTAGGCATGGATTTCATGGGGTTCACGATACGCCGGCACGTTGCGACCCAATCCCCTCAGTACATACTCCTGAACAACTTTCCCGGCGAGTGGAACACCCGCTACCAGCAGGGCGATTACGTGAGGATTGACCCGATCGCAATCCACTGCCAGCAATCGCTGCAACCCATCCTCTGGAATGGCGACACCTTTGCCGAGACGCCCCAGTACTGGGAGGAAGCGCAGTCCTTTGGTCTGCGTTTCGGCTGGAGCCAGGCAATACACGACGTTCGCGGCAATCAGAGCATGCTTAGCGTGCTCCGTGCTAACGGCCCTATAACGCCGGCCGAATACCTTGAAAAAAACTGCCAGACCCTATGGCTATGTAACCTGATACACACCCTGATAGTGGAGCGTATACACCCGCAAAAACGCGTGACCTATCAATTGTCCGCCCGGGAAATCGAAGTACTCAAGTGGTCCGCCGAGGGCAAGACAGCGGCCGACATCGCGTGCATTCTGGACCTGTCTGAAAGCACTGTTAATTTCCATATCCGTAGCGTCATGGCCAAGATGAACACCAGCAACAAGACCAGTGCGGTTGTTCGCGCCGCCATGAGTGGCCTGCTCTGAAACGCCAAGCGTCAGTCAGTACGGTATAAACCCTGTAGAATCGTCGCCAACTTGCCCTCGCTCGCCGCGATGGCCGCCGATGTCCCAGAGCCTTATGCCATGCCCTTGCTGATCAACCCTTTTGCCGAACTTGACCTGATCCGCCAACCTGAACAAGCCAACGATCCCCTACAAGCCTTCGATGCCGCCGATGAGTACCTGCTCGAACATCTGGCTGAACAGGCACTGCCAAGCAGTACTCGGGTGCTGGTACTGAATGACAGCTTTGGTGCCTTGGCCATCAGTTTGAGCCGTCATGTACAGGTGGTCAGCAGTGGCGACTCATACCTGGCAAGACTCGGCCTGGAAAAGAACCTGCCACGCAACGGTCAACCCTTCGACAGTGTCACCTTCGTCCCGGCCAGTGCCACCTGGCAAGGCCCGTTCGAGCGAGTATTGGTGCGCGTTCCAAAAACCCTGGCATTGCTTGAGGAGCAGTTGATTCGTCTGCAGGGGCATCTGGCGCCCGGCGCTCAGGTCGTCGCCGGGGCAATGATCAAGCACCTGCCACGTGCCGCAGGCGATTTGCTGGAGAAATACATCGGCCCGGTGCAGGCCTCACTGGGCCGCAAGAAGGCACGTTTGCTGATCGCCACGGCAGAACACAAAGCCCCTTTCACATCACCCTACCCAACCCACTATCGCCTGGATGAACCGGCGCTGAACCTGCTCAACCATGCCAACGTATTCTGCCGTGAAGGCTTGGACATCGGCACACGGGCCTTCCTCCCCTACCTGCCCAAAAACCTCGGGCAGGCGCGGGTCGCAGACCTCGGCTGCGGTAACGGTGTGCTGGCCATCGTCAGTGCGCTGGCTAACCCGCAGGCACAGTACACACTGGTCGACGAGTCCTATATGGCGGTTCAGTCGGCCCGCGAGAACTGGCAAGCGGCGCTGGGCGAACGTGACGTGGAAGTACGCGCCGACGATGGCCTGGCCAGCCAACCCGAGCGCTCGCTGGACGTAGTGCTGTGCAACCCGCCGTTCCATCAACAGCAAGTGGTTGGCGACTTTCTGGCCTGGCGCATGTTCCAGCAGGCACGTGAAGCGCTGGTCCCGGGCGGCGCGCTGTACATCGTCGGCAATCGCCACTTGGGCTATCACAGCAAACTGGCGCGACTGTTCCGTGGTGTCGAACAGGTCGGGGCCAATCCCAAGTTCGTGGTGCTGAAAGCACGTAAGTGAACGGGCAAAAAAAACCCTTCGTAGCAAGCGGCTACGAAGGGTGAGAGTCCGCCGCAAGGCGGATGGGAGTTTGCCTAGTGGGTGCTCAGGCCAGCAGCGCTCATGAACAGGCGCATCAGCCAGGCGAATATCCCCAAGGTCACGACGCTGCCCGTCCAGATCACCGCCAACCACCCCAAGCGTTGCCAGAGCGGTTTGTTTTCGGCGTCGACAGTCTCTTTAACAGCCATTTCACACCCTCCGTTCCAACCCTAGTGGTAGCCGTCTTCGTGGGTCACCTTGCCGCGGAACACGTAGTAGCTCCAGAAGGTGTAACCCAGAATGAACGGGATGATGAACAACGTGCCGACCAGCATGAAACCCTGGCTTTGCGGCGGTGCAGCAGCATCCCAGATAGAGATCGACGGCGGGATGATGTTCGGCCACAGGCTGATTCCCAGCCCGCTGTAGCCCAGGAAGATCAACACCAGGGTCAGCAGGAACGGGGTGTAGTGGGCATTACGCGCCACGGCCTTGAGCAGGCCATACAGGGTCACCAGCACCAGGATCGGTACGGGCAGGAACCAGAACAGATTCGGCAGGCTGAACCAGCGCGTGGCGATGTCCGGATGCGCAAGCGGCGTCCAGAGGCTGACAATGCCGGTCACGGCTAACAGCACCAGCGCCAACGGCCGCGCCAGATTGTGCATCTGCTCCTGCAGCTTGCCTTCGGTTTTCATGATCAGCCAGGTACACCCCAGCAAGGTGTAGGCGACTACCAAGCCCACGCCACAGAACAGACTGAAGGGACTCAGCCAATCCAGGCTACCACCGGCATAGGAACGGTCGACCACCTTGAAGCCTTCGATAAAGGCACCCAATGCGACACCCTGGAAAAAGGTGGCCGCAAGCGAGCCACCAATGAACGCCTTGTCCCAGATATGACGTTTGTCAGCCTTGGCCTTGAAACGGAACTCGAACGCCACGCCACGGAAGATCAGCCCCACCAGCATCAGCATCAACGGCAGGTACAGCGCTGACAGCACCACCGCATAGGCAAGCGGGAAAGCGCCGAACAGCGCTGCACCGCCCAGCACCAACCAGGTCTCGTTACCGTCCCAGACCGGCGCGACGGTGTTCATCATCACGTCGCGGTCACGGTCATCCTTAATGAAGGGGAAGAGCATGCCGATCCCCAGGTCGAAACCATCCATGACCACGTACATCATGATCCCGAAGATGATGATCACGGCCCAGATCAGCGGTAGATCAATACCCATGATTCAGTTCCCCTTGTTCAGGCTGAGGCTTTCGCCGTCGTGGTTATCGTCACCGGCAGCAGACAGCGGCCGTGCCGGAGTGCGTTGCTGGCCAGGACCGCCGGAGCTGACTTCCTTGCCTTCGTCAGTTTTCGGCCCCTTGCGCACCAGGCGCATCATGTAGCCCAACCCCGCGCCGAACAGCGTGAAATACACCACCACGAACATCACCAGTGTCACGCCCAACTGGGTGTAACTATGATTTGAAGCACCATCGGCGGTCCGCATCAGGCCATAGACCACCCACGGCTGACGACCGACCTCAGTGGTAAACCAGCCGGCAAGGACGGCGATCAGACCAGACGGCCCCATCCACAGGGTCAGGTAAAGGAAAGGTCGCGAGTTGTAGAGGCGACCACGCAGGCGCAACCAAACACTCCACAAACCGACTGCGATCATCAGCATGCCGAGGCCGACCATGATCCGGAACGACCAGAAGACCACGGTCGAATTAGGCCGATCTTCAGGGGCGAATTCCTTCATTGCCGGGACCTGCTTATCCAGGCTGTGAGTCAGGATCAGGCTACCCAGTGCCGGGATTTCCAGTTTGAAATGGGTGGTCTCGGCTTTCATGTCGGGGATGCCGAACAGAATCAGCGGGGTCGGCTCGTCTCCGACGTTTTCCCAGTGCCCCTCAATGGCAGCGATTTTCACTGGCTGGTGCTTAAGGGTGTTCAGCCCATGGAAGTCGCCGATGACCGCCTGAACCGGCGCGACGATCAAGGCCATCCACATGGCCATCGAGAGCATCTTGCGGATCGCCGGGTTGTCGCGCCCACGCAGTAGATGCCAGGCCGCCGAAGCACCGACAAAAAACGCCGTAGCGACGAATGCTGCAGTCGCCATATGCGCCAGACGGTAGGGGAAGGACGGGTTGAAGATAACAGCCAGCCAGTCCACCGGGATCACTCGACCATCAATGATTTCGTAACCCTGAGGGGTCTGCATCCAACTGTTCGAGGCAAGGATCCAGAAGGTCGAGACCAAGGTGCCAAGGGCGACCATGAGCGTGGAGAAAAAGTGCAGGCCACGGCCTACGCGGTTCCAGCCGAACAGCATCACGCCAAGGAAACCGGCTTCGAGGAAGAAGGCGGTCAGTACCTCGTAGGTCAGCAACGGCCCTGTGACGGCCCCGGCGAAATCGGAGAAACGGCTCCAGTTAGTGCCGAACTGGTACGCCATGACCAGACCGGATACCACGCCCATACCGAAGTTCACGGCGAAGATCTTCGACCAGAAGTGATACAGGTCGCGGTAAACGCTGTTGTGAGTCTTGAGCCACAGGCCTTCGAGCACCGCCAGGTAGCTCGCCAGACCAATGGTGATGGCCGGGAACAGGATATGGAACGAGACGGTAAACGCGAACTGGATTCGGGCGAGATCGAGTGCCTCCAAACCGAACATAGTGCTTCCTCTGTCAGGTAATCTGGCGTTCGGCGAATGCCTTTGCGCCAACTGCCCCCACGGCTATTGAGTGCGACACATTGGAGTTGTTCTGGAAACAGCAATCGTAGGGATTTACGGCCACGGGGCCGATTCGTTGCATCTGCAACTATTGACGCAGATCAACGTATGGAAAACAGAATAGTCCCGAACGGCCGCGCAGGTTGTGTGGTCGATTGCCGCGTGACCGGTTGCCTCACCCCCTTTACGAGGTGTTTGTTTGGTGCGCTAACCGCCCACTCTCCGGCTTTCTTGCAACCTCTTGTTACATGCAGTGCTACGCTGGCCACCTTCTTCTTGCTCAGGCCCGTTTGCGCTCATGTCTGCCCAAGCTCCATTACTGCTGCGTCAACACCGCCCCTTCCTGGCTTTCTGGCTGGCTCGAGTGTTCACCGCCAGCGGCTTCCAAATGCTCACCGTGGCCATTGGTTGGCACCTTTATCAACTGACCGGCAGCGTGCTCGACCTCGGCCTGGTCGGTCTGGTTGAGTTTGCCCCTCGGGTGCTGTTCATGCTGCACACCGGGCATGTCGCCGACCGCTATGACCGGCGTCGGGTCGCCGCCCTCTGCCAGGCCGCTCAGGCACTGATTGCCCTGACGCTGGTGGTCGGTAGCAGTACAGGCACTGTCAGCCGTGAACTGATTTTCCTGCTGGCCTTCCTGCTCGGCAGCGCCCGCTCGTTTGAAATGCCAGCCACCCAAGCGCTGCTGCCGAATGTGGTGCCCGCACACCTGTTCCCCCGTGCGGTGGCAGCTTCGGCCTCAGCCATGCAGTCGGCGACCATCGTCGCACCGGCGCTGGGTGGTTTTCTCTATGCCTTCGGCAGCGTCTGGGTGTATGGGCCAACCGTGCTGCTGTACATGATCGCCTGCGCGTTGAGCCTTGGTCTAAGCGCACAGCAAGGCCCCTTGACGCAGGGCCGCGCCAGTCTGGAGACACTGCTGGCCGGTGTCCGCTTCATTCGCAGCCGCCCGGACATTCTCGGTGCCATCTCTTTAGACCTGTTTGCTGTGCTGCTGGGCGGCGCCACGGCACTGCTGCCCGTGTTCGCCAAGGACATTCTGCTCACCGGCCCCTGGGGCCTGGGCCTGTTGCGTTCAGCCCCCGCCGTTGGCGCCTTGCTGATGTCACTGTGGCTGGCACGTTTTCCGGTCGAACGGCAGGTCGGTCGCATCATGTTCACTGCCGTCGGGATATTTGGCGTGGCGACCATCGCGTTCGGCCTGTCCACATCGTTCTGGTTTTCCCTGGCGGTGTTGGCCGTACTGGGTGCCGCCGACATGATCAGCATGGTAATTCGCGGCGCGTTCGTACAACTGGAGACACCGGATGAGATGCGCGGACGGGTCAGCGCCGTCAATGGCCTGTTCATTGGAGCGTCAAACCAGCTCGGCGAGTTCGAGTCGGGGCTGACAGCGCACTGGTTTGGTACGGTGCCTGCCGTAGTAATGGGCGGCGTTGGAACGCTGCTGGTGACCGGGCTGTGGATAAAACTGTTTCCAAGCCTGGCCACACTCGACCATCTGCACACGGCCAAGCGCAGCTAGACAGCATGCCACCATCTTGCCGGTACCCTGCTGGCAGCAAAGATGGGCGTATCTGCATTACTCCTCGTCGATCATGCTGGTATGATGCGCGGCTTTTTTCCGACCCAAGGAAAATCCACGGCCTCCCGGTATGGTCTGTGCTTTGCTTGATGGGTCGATCATTCACGGCGCCGGCGCGCGCCACGGGAGCAGGCATGCTGGAAAGGCTGTTTCAACTAAAAGCACACGACACCAACGTGCGCACCGAGATTCTGGCGGGCGTCACCACGTTCCTGGCAATGGCCTACATTCTGTTCGTCAACCCGAGCATCCTCGGCGAAACCGGCATGGACAAAGGCGCTGTTTTCGTCGCAACGTGCCTGGCCGCCGCCATCGGTTCGACCGTGATGGGCGTGATTGCCAACTACCCGATTGCGCTCGCACCAGGGATGGGCCTGAACGCCTTCTTCACCTACACCGTCGTCCTGAACATGGGGCACACCTGGCAAGTCGCACTGGGTGCCGTATTCATTTCCGCCGTATTGTTCTTCCTGCTGTCGATCTTTCGTATCCGCGAATGGATCGTCAACAGTATCCCGCTGCCACTGCGTTCGGCCATTGCCGCGGGTATCGGCCTGTTCCTGGCCCTGATCGCCCTGCACAACGCTGGCATCGTGGTCGCTCACCAGGCGACCGTGGTCGGCTTGGGCGACCTCAAGAAACCGGCACCAATACTCGCTACCCTGGGCTTCTTCCTGATCGTCGCACTGGAGGCGCTGAAGGTACGTGGCGCCGTGCTGATCGGCATTCTCGCCGTAACCCTGGCGTCCATCACGCTGGGCTTCAGCGAGTTCGGCGGGCTGATGTCGATGCCGCCGTCGCTGGCCCCAACCTTCCTGCAACTGGACATCAAGGGCGCCCTGGACGTTGGCCTGATCAGCGTGATCTTTGCCTTCCTGTTCGTCGACCTGTTCGACAACTCGGGCACCCTGATTGGCGTTGCCAAACGTGCGGGACTGATGGGCAAGGACGGTCATATGCCGAAGATGGGCCGCGCCCTGATCGCCGACAGCACGGCAGCCATGGCCGGTTCGCTGCTGGGCACCTCGACCACCACCAGCTACATTGAGTCAGCCGCGGGCGTAAGCGCCGGTGGACGTACCGGCCTGACAGCAGTCGTGGTCGCCGTGCTGTTCCTGCTGGCGCTGTTCTTTGCACCGTTGGCCGGCAGCGTGCCTGCCTATGCCACGGCACCCGCGCTGCTGTTCGTCGCCGTGCTGATGGCGTCGGGCCTGGCCGAAATAAACTGGGACGACATCACTGAAGCCGCACCCGTGGTCATTACGGCCCTGGCGATGCCACTGACCTACTCGATTGCCAACGGCATCGCCTTTGGTTTCATTTCCTGGACAGTCATCAAGTTGATCTCTGGCCGTGGCCGCGAGGTCAATTCGGCACTGGTGGTTCTCTCGATCCTGTTCGTCATCAAACTAGGCTGGTTCAACGCATGAGTGCTGTCCTCGATCCTGCATCTTACAGCCAACAACTCGACGCCAAGGTCGCTCGCCTGCGTGAGCTGCTGGCGCCTTTCGCGGCACCGGAACCCGCGGTCTTCGACTCACCGCGCGAGCACTACCGCCTGCGTGCCGAGTTCCGCCTCTGGCGTGAAAACGAACAGCGCTTCTATGCCATGTTCGCCCCCGGCGAAAAGCACACGCCGATTCTGATCGAAGACTTCCCGATCGCCAGCCAGCGCATCAACGAACTGATGCCAAAGCTCAAAGCTGCCTGGCAAGCCAGCTCGGCCTTGAGTTTCAAACTGTTCCAGGTGGAGTTCCTCACCACCTTGGCCGGTGATGCGATGATTACCCTGTGCTACCACCGTCCATTGGACGAGCACTGGGAGGCCGCAGCGCAACAACTGGCCAATGACCTGAATGCAAGCATCATCGGCCGCTCCAAGGGCAAGCGTGTAGTGATCGGCCGCGACTACGCCGTCGAAGAGCTGCAGGTGGCCGGACGCAGCTTCCGCTACCGCCAGCCCGAAGGCGCTTTCACCCAACCCAACGGCACGGTCAACCAGAAGATGCTCAACTGGGCCTATGACGCGCTGGGTGAGCGCCAGGACGACTTGCTGGAGTTGTACTGCGGTAACGGTAACTTCACCTTGCCGCTGGCTACCCGTGTTCGCAAGGTGTTGGCCACCGAGATCAGCAAGACGTCAGTCAATGCCGCCCTGCACAACCTCGATGACAACGCCGTGGACAACGTACGCCTGGTGCGCCTGTCCGCCGAAGAGCTGACCGAGGCGCTCAATGAAGTACGCCCCTTCCGCCGCCTGGAAGGTATCGATCTGAAGAGCTACCAGTTTGGCAGCGTCTTCGTCGATCCACCGCGTGCGGGCATGGATCCGGACACCTGTGAGCTGACACGACGTTTCGACAACATCCTGTACATCTCCTGCAACCCGGAAACCCTCGCGGCCAACATCGCCCAGTTGCACGACACGCACCGTATCGAGCGCTGTGCATTGTTCGACCAGTTCCCCTATACCCACCACATGGAAAGCGGGGTGCTGCTGGTTCGACGCTGATCGACGGTCATCCTGATGGCAAGAGGGTCAGGGGGTGTACTGCAACAAGGGCACCCATTGATCCTCGTCGGCCAGACCGCCATGGTGACCTAACCACTGGCTGGCGTGCCTCTCAACCTGACTGCGAATGATCCCGCCATGCCCACGGGGGATCACGATCAGATCGCCAATGCGGGCCTCCGCCCCGCTCAGTACCACATCGCCGAACAGGCTCTGCTTGATTGCCTGGGCCTTGCTCAACACTGTATAGGCATCGCCGAGGCGATTCTGCCAACGCGCCAGCACACGATCCAATTGATGCTCCATCACATAGACATGCCGGGCGCGGATATCACCCGCCATGGCATGTACGCCTTGCTGAAGGGTTGCATCGCCATCGAAGTCGACCACTAGCCCGTCGTCCAATCGGACCATGCCGTGGTCCGCAATGATTTTCAGATCGGCACCGGCAGGCAGGTACAGGGCGATCGACTGGGCCAACTGGTCGGCAATGTCCAACTGTTTGAGCCAAGGCTCCGAGCCGGGTCCGTAGACGTGGCCAGCAAAATCCAGGTCGCCAAAATAGGCGAAACACAAGGCGGGTTGTTCGACCCCAAGGGCCCTGCGCACTAATGCAGGGTAGGCTTCGTATGCCGCTGCTGGAAGTATCTCGCCCGCACGGTAGATCGCTCTGGAAAAGTCCGATGTGGCGTAGCGCCCAAGCATCAGTGTACTGATAGCGATCCCCTGCTCAGCCGCCTTTGACCACGCCATGCGCGGGACGATGAAATCCTCGGGCGCAGGCACAGGGCTGCACGCCCCCTCGCCCAGCAGCGCTGAACTGCTCCAGGTCAGCGGTGAAAGCGCCGTCTGAGCGTCCAAGGCAAAACTGCAACCCACGATTCCGTGGGCACCGCTGGCCAAGCCCGAAGTAATTGAAGCCAGGCTGGTTGCGGTAGTCGCAGGAAAACCGACGCGAAAACACCCGTCAGGGCGCATCAACGCGGAAAGAAACGGCGCGCGATGCGCATACTCGTGCAACAGGCGCCAACCCAGGCCGTCGATCAGCAGCAGGCAGGTTGCCCGGGCAGCGTCCAACTTGAAGGTATTGTTGAATCCCCTCCCGCCCAGCGACGCCAGAACCGACTGGGTGAGGTGAGCAAGACCCGGCCAGGTCGCCTCCAGTGCTGTTTTCTCTTCCCACTGCACCGCCATATTTCCCTCCATGGTCACGTTGTTAAACAACAGGTTTAGCACAGCCTGTTCGATCAGCGAACAGAAAAAGCGCTCATCACGGTCTCGCCAATTGACCAAATTAACCAGTTAGTACAATTTGCTCGAGGCAGCGTATTCCTTACTCAAGAACAACAACGGAGCCCACCGATGAGTCGTACCGTCCTGGTCCTCAATGGTCCCAACCTCAACCTGTTAGGTACCCGAGAACCGGCTACCTATGGCCGCGAAACCCTGGCTGATGTATCCGCCCTGTGCAGCCGCAGTGCAGCCCAGCTAGGGCTGGAAGTCGATTTTCGCCAAACCAACCATGAAGGTGAATTGCTCGACTGGATTCATCAGGCCCGTGGTCGATATGCGGCCATCGTGATCAACCCGGCGGCCTGGACTCACACGTCAGTCGCCATCCGCGATGCCCTGGTAGCGGTTGAGCTTCCGGTTATCGAAGTACACATTTCCAACGTGCACGCCCGTGAGTCGTTCCGCCATCACAGCTATGTCTCCTCCATTGCCCTTGCCGTGCTCTGCGGTTTTGGCATCAACGGCTATCGCCTGGCCCTGGAGCATCTCGCTCAATGGCTATCGACTCAGGAGCAATCGGCATGACCCGTAGACCCAGCGTCCTCGCCGGCCTGATCGGTGCCGGCATCCAGGCTTCACGCACCCCTGCCCTGCATGAGCATGAAGGGGCCGCACAAGGCCTGAACTACCTCTATCGCTTGATCGACCTCGACGTCCTGAAGCTCGACAGTAGCGCTCTGGAAGAGTTGCTGACAGCCGCCGAGCGCATGGGCTTCACCGGGCTGAACATCACCTTCCCGTGCAAACAGGCTATCTTGCCGTTACTCGACGAACTGTCGCCAGAAGCGCGTGGCATCGGCGCGGTCAACACCGTGCTACTCAAGGATGGCAAACGCATCGGTCACAACACCGACTGCCTGGGCTTTGCCGAAGGATTCCGCCGCGGCCTCGCTGATGTGCCGCGCCGGCAGGTCGTCCAGATGGGTGCTGGGGGCGCTGGCGCCGCAGTGGCCCATGCGTTGCTGGGTGAAGGCGTCGCCCAACTGGTCATCTTCGATGTGGAGATCGCCCGAGCCCAGGCGCTGGTGGATAACCTCAACCAGCATTTCGCTGGAGCTCCCGCCCGTGTCGGACATGACCTGGAAGCGGCGATGGCCGAGGCCGACGGCCTGGTCAACACCACGCCGATGGGCATGGCCAAACTGCCAGGCATGCCAGTACCCAAGGCGCTGCTGCGCAGCAACCTGTGGGTGGCTGAAATCGTGTACTTCCCACTGGAGACCGAGTTACTTCGCGAAGCCCGGGCACTGGGTTGCCAGACACTCAATGGCGGTACGATGGCCGTATTCCAGGCGGTCAAGGCGTTTGAATTGTTCAGCGATGTACCGGCCGATGCCCAGCGGATGATCGAGCACTTCAGCAGCTTTCAGAACTGATTACCGTAGCCGCTGCCAACCGGCAGCGGCGCCTGGCCTCATGCCTGCAGGTAGCGCAGCACTGACTCGCAAATCATTTCACGGTGGCGCGCCTTCACCGCGCTGTCCTCGAAATCGACCTGGAAAATCTCACCGAACGTATGTCGGTTCGAGACCCGATAGAAACAGAACGAACTGATCAGCAAATGCACGTCGAGGGCTTCCAGGCCTTGGCGGAAAAGCCCTTCGGCAGCACCGCGGCGCAGAATCTCATCCAGCGCCATCAGCACCGTCTTGTTCATCGAACTAATGGCCGATGAGCGTTTGACGTAGTCACCGTGGTGCATGTTTTCGTTACAAACGATACGCACAAAATCGACATTGCGGTCGTGGTGATCGAAGGTGAACTCGACCAACCGACGAATGCCCTGACGAGGCTCCAGCTCCGCCAGGTGCAAACTGCTCTCCGTGCTGCGAATGTCGCCGTAGAGTTTCTCCAGCACCTCGATGTACAACTGCTCCTTGCTGCTGAAGTAGTAGTAAATCATGCGCTTCGAGGTGTGCGTGCGCTCGGCAATCGCGTCGACCCTGGCCCCTGCGAGCCCCTGCTGGACAAACTCGCAGATTGCCGCCTGAAGAATGCTCTCCCGCGTCTTTTCAGGGTTGTTCTTGCGGCTTTTGCGCGCGACCTCGATAGGCGTGGAGCAAAGTGCTGGGGTTGTCGTCATACGGGACTCATGGCCATCTGTGAACATCGTGATTATGAGGCCCGCATGCCTGAGAAGGAAGTCGAAGCCTGTTCCCCTATAGTTTAACTTGTGCCTGGCTGCCGCTGCGTGCCTTGGCCATCGCCGCCAAACGCACCGCTACGTTGGCGGCACCGTAGCCACTGTATCCGTTGCGTCGCTGCAGCACTTCAAAGAAGAAGCGCTCCTCAAATGGCTGGGTGTACACGTGAAACAGCTCGCCGCCCTGGGCATCACGGTCGTACAGCACGTTGTAATAGGCCAGTTCACTGAGGAACTCGTCATCAAAGTCAAAACGTGCAGCCAGATCGTCGTAATAGTTGAGCGGGATGTCGAGCAGGGCAACACCGGCCTCCTTGGCCTGCTTCACCGCTGCAAAAATGTCATCGCAGTCAAATGCAATGTGATGCACGCCCGAACCACGGTAATGCGACAGTGCATGGGAGATCGCCGTATTGCGGTTCTCCGAGATGTTCAAGGGCAAGCGGATCGAACTGCAACGGCTGCGCAGCGCACGGCTCTTGACCAGACCGTAGGGGTCGGGCAGCACCACTTCATCATCGGCGCTGAAGTCCAGCAGGCTCTTGTAAAACAACGCCCAACTGTCCAGGCCATCGGCCGGCAGCGCCAGGGCCATGTGATCGATACGCGTCAGGCCCAGAGACGTGGCAGGTTGCTGTACCAGACTGAAATCGGTGTCGTAGATGGTCCGCCCTTCGGCATCCTGGTCGACCAGATAGATCAGGCTGCCATCAGGCGCACGCACGGCAGCCAACTCGCGTTCGTTAGGGCCTACCAGCCCGCGATAAGGCTGCCCGTGGTACGCCACGGCCCGCGCCAGTGCTTGCGTACTGTCTTTTACCCGAATCGCCGTCGCGCAAAGCGAAGGCCCGTGGCTCTCAAAGAAGTTGTGCGCAAAGGAGTAAGGCTCGGCGTTGAGGATCAGGTTGATATCACCTTGACGCAGCAGGCTGACATTCTTCGAGCGGTGCTCACCTGCCTTGGTAAACCCGAGGCGCTCCAACCAATGCGAGAGTTTGGCGCCCAGTGCGTCATCCACCGCGAACTCAAGAAACTCGATGCCATCGTAGGCACTGGCCGCTGGTGGCTTGAACAGCAGGTTGTCGTCCGGCAATGGATCAGAAGCCTCAAGCAACAGCCGCGTTTTCTCTTCCAGGTACAACAGCGAACGCAAGCCATCGGCCGCATTGGCCCGTGGCGGAGCCGCCCGGAAGCCATCGTTGAAGATCTCCAGCGACAGCGGGCCGCGATAACCTGTCGAAAGAATCGGTGCAAGGAACCCCGGCAAGTCAAACTCCCCCTGCCCAGGGAAGCAACGGAAATGACGGCTCCACTCCAGCACATCCATGGCCAGGATCGGCGCATCGGCCATCTGCACGAAGAAGATCTTGTCGCCCGGCACCTGCGCAATACCCCGTGGGTCGCCCTTGAGCGACAAGGTATGGAAACTGTCGAGAATCATCCCCAGGCTGGCATGATCGGCCTCCCTGACGATATCCCAGACCTGCTCCCAGGTGTTGACATGACGGCCCCATGCCAGCGCCTCATAGCCAATGCGCAGGCCACGGGCACCAGCCCGTTCAGCCAACAGCCGCAGGTCGTCAACCAGTATCTGGCGTTCGCCCAACGAGTCACTGGCAACGTTGCTGCAAACCAGCACCAGGTCAGTGCCCAATTCCTGCATCAAGTCGAACTTGCGTTCGGCCCGGTCCAGGTTGCGTGCCAGACGGTCACGGCGACAGCCTTCGAAGTCCCGAAACGGCTGGAACAGCGTGATAGCAAGCCCCAAATCAGCGCATCGCTGACGGATTTCACGAGGGCTGCCAGCGTAGTAGAGCAGGTCATTTTCGAATATTTCGACGCCATCGAAACCGGCGGCGGCGATCGCTTCAAGTTTTTCTGGCAGGGTACCGCTCAAGGATACGGTGGCAATCGAACGCTGCATTTTCTGGCTCCGATAGGCAGGCATGGCGCAATGAACGAATTATTGGCAACCCACTTTAGCAGCTCAACACAAAAGGTACGAACTGGTTAGTTTTGTGTTCGATTATCGAACAAATTAGCATTCGACGAATTGACCCATTTTCGGGCAGTGGCGCACCATTTCGTCACGGGGCAGTCGTGCTCAAAAAGCCAAAAGCTTCTCGACCACTGCCAATCAATCGACCGCCGAGTACTTCGGCGACCGCCGCATTGCGTCACCCAATACCCTGGCTTGACCATAAACATAAAAATACGGGTAACCCACAATGATCCACACACAAAGCTCCCGTTCGGCCCAGCCTCTGGGCAACACTCCGCATGCTGGTATCGGCGACAAGATTCGCGGCGCCATGACCGTGGGCAAGACCCGCTGGTACATGCTCGCCCTCGTGTTCTTCGCCACCACACTGAACTACATCGACCGCGCCGCCCTCGGTGTCATGCAGCCCATCCTGGCCAAGGAAATGAGCTGGACAGCGATGGACTACGCCAACATCAACTTCTGGTTCCAGGTTGGCTACGCCATCGGTTTCGTCCTGCAAGGACGGCTGATTGACCGGGTCGGCGTCAAGCGTGTGTTCTTCTGCGCCGTGCTCCTCTGGAGTATCGCGACAGGTGCACATGGCCTGGCGACCTCTGCCGTCGGCTTCATGGTCTGCCGGTTCATCCTCGGCCTGACCGAGGCGGCCAACTACCCGGCCTGCGTCAAGACCACACGCCTGTGGTTCCCGGCGGGCGAGCGCGCCGTCGCTACCGGCATCTTCAATGCCGGCACCAACGTGGGCGCAATGCTCACGCCTATGCTGCTGCCGCTGATTCTGAGCGTCTGGGGCTGGCAGGCTGCATTCATTGCAATGTCCATGCTCGGGCTGATCTGGGTAACGTTCTGGGCCCTGAAATACTTCAACCCGGAAAACCACCCGACGGTCACCAAGGCCGAGCTGGACTACATCCAGAACGAAGCCGAGCCTGAACAAGCACGTGTGCCGTTCTCTCGCGTCCTGCGCATGCGTGGCACCTGGGCCTTTGCCCTGGCCTACTCACTGACCGCGCCAGTGTTCTGGTTCTATCTGTACTGGCTGCCACCGTTCCTCAATCAGCAGTACAGCCTGGGCATCAACGTGACCCAAATGGGTATCCCGTTGATCGTGATTTACCTGAGCGCCGACTTCGGCAGTGTCGGTGGCGGGATCCTGTCTTCGTTCCTGATTGGTCGCGGCATGGCCCCCATCAAGGCACGGCTGCTCTCGATGCTGCTGTTCGCCGGCACCATTGTCAGCGTGATCTTTGCCGCGGGTGCCAGCAGCCTGTGGGTCGCGGTCCTGGCCATTTCCCTGGCCATCGCCGCACACCAGGCCTGGACTGCCAACATCTGGAGCCTGGTGATGGACTACACGCCGAAGCACATGATGAGCACAGTGTTCGGCTTCGGCGGCATGTGTGCAGCCATCGGCGGCATGTTCATGACGCAGTTGGTGGGCTATGTTCTGACCGTCACCCACAACAACTACACCGTACTGTTCACCATGATCCCCGCCATGTACTTCTGCGCCTTGCTGTGGATGTACTTCATGGCACCCCGCAAGATCCCTACCGTTACTGACTAAGGGCATCTAAGGCTTGCGCTGCAACCACGCAGCGCAGAGCCCGCTCAGGCATATCAGCGCAATCCCCACCAGCCCGGCCTTGTCCGGGCTGTGTCCGAACAGAACAAACCCCAACACCCCCGCAAACACCACCTGGCAGTAGCTGAACGGAGCCAGCATGGCCGGCGCTGCCTGCCTGAACGCCTGGGTCAGGAACAGGTGCGCAACCATTCCGAATGCGCCCAGCACCACGGCCAGCGCAGCGTGCCCCCATGCGGGCGTGTGCCAAAAGAAAGGCACCAACGCACTCATCACCAACGTGTTCACTACACCGGTAAAGAAATTACTGGCAGTAGGGCTGTCGACTTCACTGAGTTTGCGCGTCAGCAACTGATAGAAGCAAAAACACAGCGCCGAACCAAAGGGTAACAACACCGCCGGCGTAAACAGATTTCCTCCCGGATGAACGATCACCAACACCCCGACAAAGCTGACCAGAACGGCCAGCCATTGCCCTCGGGACACGCGCTCCCCCAGCAACGGCACAGACAGTGCCGTCACCAGCAAAGGTGCCAGGAAGTTCACCGCCGTCGCTTCCGCTAACGGGATGAACTGCAACGCAGTGGTGAACAGCAGGCTGGTCGCCAGCAGACACAGCGCCCGCAGCGCCTGTAGCGCCGGTCGACGCGTACGCAACAGGCGCAGCCCCGACTGCGGCAGGAAAATGGCCATCATCAACACGGTGTGAACCAGATAGCGCGCCCAGACAACCCAAAGCACCGGGTAAAACCCTGACAAGTACTTCGACAAGGCATCGTGGCTGGCAAACAGAAACGTCGCCACCACAACCAGCACAATGCCTTTCAACGGCTGAGTGACATCACCTAACGCAGTGGGACGGGTCATCAACAATGCTCACAGATCAACGGAGGTTCAACACCTGAAGGGTCTTTTCCAACGCCAGCGTTGCGCGCTCCAGAGCACTGACGCCTTGCTCAAGCAACTGCCGTGTAGGGATCTCAAGGCTCAGCGGCAGGTCACTGGGCAAACAGCGCAACAGCCCTTGCAGATCACAATCGCCATCGCCCGGAAAACGTCGTTCGTTACGCGCCTGACGCAGGATTTCAGCCATATCGTCAGGGCGAGGTCCCGCCACGTCGCACAACTGGGCGTAGCGCATGCGTGAACGCGGCAGTTGGCGCAGTTCCTCCAGTGACGACCCCGAGCGGTCGAAGTGGAAAGCGTCAATCAGCACACAACCATTGTCGCGCCCAGCGTTCTCGACAATACGCCGTGCCTGGGTAAGGTTCTTCGCGTCAGTCCACGGCATGAACTCCAGATGAGGGTGCAAGCCATAGCGCGCGGCAAGGTCACACAGGGCTGCGAAGTTATCGGTCTGGCGCTGCTCATCGGGATCGTTACCGGCCACCAGCAGTTCCGTGGCACCCAACTCGGCACCGACGCTCAGCAGGGTTTCGAAGTCCGCGACACGGGTATCGGGTTTGAGCCGCAGGATTTCCACATCCAGCACCTTGATACCGGTGTCGCGCAGACGTGCAGCGGTCTGACGACGCAGCTCGGCATCATGCACCAAGGGGAAATGGTGCTCTTCTGGGGTGGCGGGCTCCAAGCGTAGGCCAACATGGCTATAACCGGCCCGGGCGGCCACTTCAACCATCTGCACCGGCGACAACTCCAGCACCGTCAAGGCGGCCAGCGACATAACACGTTGATTCATGATGACTCCTTCAAGGCTTAAAGACAGACAGGGGCACAGGCGCGGCCAGTACGCGCTGCCTCGCGGATGGCTTCGATCAGGGCCAGCGTCCGCCCTGCATCAGCCGCACTGACCAGCGGCTGAGCCTGGCCACGGGCAACCTGGATAAAGTGCTGCAGTTGCAGGCGCAGGGCCTCATCGGCAGCGAACGACTCCTGCACCTGCTGCAGTGGTTGATGCCAGCCCTCCCCGGCTTCGGCGTAGTGCCAACGCTTGAGCTGAGGAATGCTCAAGGCACCGGCGGTACCTGCCAACAGATAACAAGGTTGATCGGCCTGGCGCGGGTAGATCGGGTTTTCGCCACTGTCGAGCTCCCAACTCCAGGGCGCAGCCACTGCGTCAGAACCGGTCAGGCTGCCCAGTGCGCCGTTATCAAACTGGAGCAACACCGCGGCGCAGTCCTCGTTGCCGAAACCACGTACTGCATTGCTGGTAACTGCCTGCACTTGGCGAACCTCGCCACACAAGTAACGCAGTAGATCGAGGTCATGGATCAAGTTGGTCAACAACATCCCCGCGCCAGCCTCGCGACGCCACGGGATATCGAAGTAACTGTCTGGCTTGCGCAACTGCCAGAGTGCGGTGACGGTGGTCAAACGTCCCAGCGCACCACGTGTGATCACTTCATGGGCGCGGGCAATCAGGGGATTGTGTCGACGGTGGTGCCCAACCAGAACCGGCACCCCAGTAGCCTTTGAGGCCGCGACCAGTTCGCGTACCTCCTCCACCTGCACCCCCACCGGTTTTTCCAGTAGCACAGGCACCCCTGCCGCCAGGCAATCGAGTGCCGTGCTCACATGCAGCGCGTTCGGGTTGGCGACGATGACGGCTTCAGGCCGTGCGAGATCCAGCATCTTCCGGTAATCGGCGTAGTACCCCACACCGCACTCGGCGGCGAACTCAGCTGCGCTTTCATTCGGGTCAGCCACCGCGCACAGCTGTGCCTGGTCGAGTGTTCGTAAATGCTGATAGTGCTGACGGCCCATAACCCCTGCCCCGATCAAGGCAATTCGCAATGGCTGATTCACGCCTGAGCTCCTCGTGGTGAGTTGTTGTTATTCGCATTTTATTTAGAACTCAGTTCCACTTTTCTTGCAAGCAAAAAAAATGGCAACCCTGAGGGCTGCCATTGGCTATTGCGTTGCAGAAACGCTAGAGGAACAACTCCGACGCGGGACAGGCTGCCGACAACTCCGCAGTCGCAGCCAGCAATGCAGGGGCGAGTTCGTGCATGCGCGCCTCGCTCATACGGGCGCTGGGCCCGGCGACGCTGAGCACCCCGACCACATGCCCGTCCAGCGGGTGACGCACCACTGCCGCCAGTGCCGACGTGCCGACCGCAGAGCTTTCAACGACCCAGGCATAGCCGTGTTCACGGGCAATACGCAGACGCTCAAGCAGGTCGGCATTGGACGCCGGCGCATTGGGACCGAAGTCCTCACGCCGTGCAATCCCTTGACGCTCCACCAGCAGCAACGCCTGCGCATCACTCAGGCTGGCCAGCCAGGCATGCCCGGAAGCGGTGTAGAACAATGGCGCATCACGGCCCATATCAGGGTCATAGCGCAACCCGGAGCGAGCCCCCTGGGCTTTGGCAATCCAGGTCTGGCGTTCACCGTCGATCACCCCGAGACGGACCAGCTCACCCGTTTGCAAAGCCAATTGATCAAGGATGGGCTGGACCACATCAGCGCCAGCGCTGGAGAGGTAACGAAAGCCCAACGCAACCAGCTTGGTGCTCAGCAGATAGCGATTGTTTTCCGGGTTCTGCCGCACATAACCCAGGCGCATCAGCTCGGCCAACATGCGATGAGTAGCACTCTTGGGAATGTCCAGTTGCTCAGCCAGCGTTTGCATTGGCAGGCCGCGCGGGGCGCTGGTGAGGCTTTCGAGAAGGCTTAACGCACGTTCAATCTGACTGCCGGCCATGGTCACGGTCCCTAAAAATTTTGCCGATTCTAAAGAGCGTCGGCGAAAGCGCAAACCACTGTTCGATCTTCGCCCATTTTGTCCGCTGTGCACTTGGCGACATCGGACAGCAATCATAGAATATGGAATTGAGTTCCAAAAACAAAACTATTCGACCCTCAACGTGAGATCTCAAATGCCTGCCGACACTTCTCTGCACACCACGGTGGACTGTGATGTCCTGGTCATCGGCTCCGGTGCCGCCGGTTTATCCACCGCGGTGACAGCTGCCTGGCATGGCAAGAAGGTCATCGTAGTCGAAAAGGATCCCGTGTTCGGCGGCGCCACCGCCTGGTCCGGTGGCTGGATGTGGGTACCGTGCAATCCGCTGGCGCAACGTGCCGGTATCATTGAAGACCGTTCGCTACCCCGCACTTATCTCGAACACGAACTGGGCGAGCGCTTCGACCCGGTGATGATCGATGCGTTTCTTGAAGCTGCGCCCCACATGGTCTCGTTCTTCGAACGCCACACGGCCCTGCAATTCTCCGATGGCAACGCGATCGCCGATATTCACGGCGACACGCCGGGTGCCGGCACGGGGGGACGCTCAGTGATCGCCGCGCCCTACAATGCTCGCGAAGTCGGCAAGTTGCTCAAACGCCTGCGCAAGACCATGCGCGAAACCTCGTTCATGGGCATGCCGATCATGGCCGGCAAAGACCTCGCCGCCTTCCTGACCCTGACCCGCTCCTGGCGCTCGCTGCTCCACGTGACCAAGCGCTTCAGCAAGCACCTGCTCGATCTGGCGCTCAACGGCAGGGCCATGCATCTGGTGAATGGCGTTGCACTGGTGGCCAGGCTGGCCAAGTCCGCCGAAGACCTCGGCGTACTGCTCTGGGAGTCGGCACCGGCCAGCGAACTGATTCACGAAAACAACCGGGTGGCTGGCGCAGTCGTGCAAACACGCAACGGCCCCGTTACGGTCCGTGCGCGTCAGGCGGTAGTGCTGGCAGCAGGCGGCTTCCCCAACGACATCGAGCGTCGCAAGGCGTTGTTCCCGCGTACGCCCACTGGCAGCGAACACCTGGCCTTGCCCCCCCTGAGTGCCAACGGCGATGGCCTGCGGCTGGGCGAAAGTGTTGGCGGCCAGGTAGCCGACGACCTGCTCAGCCCGGTCGCCTGGGCGCCGGTCTCGAAAGTACCGTACAAAGACGGAACCTACGGCCACTTCCCGCACATCATCGAACGCGGTAAGCCGGGCATTATCGGGGTCCTGGCGAACGGCAAGCGCTTCGTCAACGAAGCCGGCGGTTACTACGACTATGTCAGTGCCATGGTCGCCGCGGCGCCGGGTGAAGAGGTCGCCTCCTGGCTGATCTGCAGCCATGCCTTCCAGCGTCGTTATGGCCTGGGGATTTCCCGCCCGTTCCCACTGCCGGTTGAACCGTTCGTACGCTCCGGCTACCTGAAGAAAGGCAACACCCTTGAGGCGCTGGCTCAGGCCTGCGGTATTGACCCACAGGGTTTGAGCGCGACCGTCGCGCAATACAACCGCCATGCGCGCAACGGCGAAGACCCCTTGTTCGGCCGTGGTTCTACACCCTACAACCGCAAGCAGGGGGACGCGTTGCATGGCCCCAACCCTTGCGTCGCGCCTATCGAGAAGGGCCCCTTCTATGCGGTTAAAGTCGAACCTGGCTGCTTCGGCACCTTCGCGGGTCTCAAGACCAACGAGCACGCCCAGGTGCTTAATGACCAGCGCCAGCCCATTGCCGGGTTGTATGCGGTCGGTACCGACATGGCCAGCATCATGGGCGGTCACTACCCGGCCGGCGGGATCAACCTGGGCCCGGCCGCAACCTTCGGCTACATCGCCGGACGCCACATTGCCGGCGCAACAGCCTACGAGTAATTCAGCTACAAACGGCAGCCCATAAAGAAGCCCGCCAATGGGCGGGCTTCTTTAATGACGCTACAGACTCAGAAGTCGAAGAACACGGTCTCGCCTTCACCCTGAATGCGAATGTCGAAGCGGTAGGCCAATTTGCCGTCCACCTCACAACGCCGGGCAACCAGGGTCTCACGACGCTGCGGCTGCTCGATCAGGTTGAGTACCGGGCACTTGGCGTTGGCCTCGGCCTCATCATCGAAGTACAAGCGGGTCTGCAGGTGGATATTGATACCACGGGCAAACAAGCTGACGTTGATGTGCGGGGCCATTGGCACACCAGCGGCATTCAGCGCGACACCAGGCTTGATGGTGTGCAGGTTCCACTCGCCCGCATCAAAGGTCGTAGCAGTACGACCGAAGCTGTTGAATGGCTTTTCCAGGTTGAAATCTGGCTGATAGCGACCCTCATGGTCAGCCTGCCAGAACTCCAGGAACGAGTCGCGCACCAGATGGCCGTTGCCATCGTACACGTGACCAAACACCAGGATCTGTTGGCCCGGAGCATCGGCACGCGCCATACGGTTCCAGATTTCCTGAGGGCGAGTCGGATTACCGGCGGCCTCCAGTGCCAGACCGATATGAACGTAAGGACCGGCGGTCTGCGAAGGGGTTTCCGGCAGCAGTTGAGTAGGCATGGCGGGGCTCCTTAGCAGTTTTCAAAGTGCGTCTTGCGCTGACCGCGCAGCACGATGTCGAAACGATAGGCCAGGCAATCCATCGGGTTCGCGTTGGTCATGTCCAGGCGTGCGATCAGGCTCTGTACCGCTTCAGGATTGGCGATCGACTTGACGATCGGGCACATCGGAATCAGCGGATCACCTTCAAAGTACAGCTGGGTAATCAACCGGGTAGCGATCGATGGGCCGCTGATGGAGAAGTGGATATGCGCCGGACGCCAGTCGTTCGGCCCGTTACGCCACGGGTAAGGACCGGGCTTGATCGTGCGGAAGCTGTAATAGCCATCACGGTCGGTCAAGGCCCGACCGACACCACCGAAGTTAGGGTCCAGAGGCGCCAGGTAACGGTCGTTCTTGTGCCGATAACGACCACCGGCGTTAGCCTGCCACATCTCCACCAGAGTATGCGGAATCGGCTTGCCGTACTGGTCGCAGACCCGACCGGAAACGATGATGCGCTCACCGACCGGCAGGCCGCCGTTGTTGAAGTTCAGCAACAGGTCGTGGTCATGCTGACCAAACTGCAGGTGAGAAAAGTCTGGACCGGTGCTTTCGCTGATCGACTGGGGAATGCTCACCAGTGCCTGGCGCGGCGACCGGGCAACGGACGTCTTGTAGTCAGGGGTCAGGGCCTTCGGGTGCCAATTGCGATCACGGATAGCGAAGCGACTGTCGTCTGTGGCGGACATGCCGTTCTCCTTGTTATTGGATGTGGAAAAGCCCGGGAGGAGCAGGCGAGCACCCAGTGTCGGGCAAGACGGCCTCGACGGGAACTGAAAAGAACCATGGGAAACATAACCAATAGGTTATGTATGGCGTGGCGCGCTCACCTGGCCGAACCCAAGAGTGCTCATAGGCCATGGCGAAACCAAGAGCTGGCCGGGGCTGGGCCTACAAGGTACAAAGCGCCTGGGCAGGCTTGATTCAGGAGACAGTGAAGAAGCCCTGAACGCCGAAGAAACATTCGCTAAACACTTTGTTGATCAATTTCGTAGGAATTGCTGAAAAAGCGTTTCAGCTACCTAGGCAGCCGCCGATAAAGCCAGCGTATGGATCGCCTGGCACCAAGAAAAACAACCTTCCAGCGATCAGGATCAAGACCGTAAACGTTCCTGGAGGGATTGTATGAACAGCTGGTTTGCCAATATCAGCGTCAATGTGAAACTCGGCCTGGGCTTCGGCCTGGTGCTGTTACTGACCGGCCTTCTGGCGCTGACAGGCTGGACCAGCCTTGGTGGCCTGATCGACCGTAGCAACTGGATGAGCGACATCACTCAGCTCAACAGCGACCTGACGAACATGCGCATTGCGCGCCTGCAATACATGCTGACCAATGGCGATGACACCAGCGCCATCAATGTTCAAGCCAAACTCAACACCTTCAGCGAGCAACAGCAGAAACTGCTGAACAGCTTCAAAAGCCCTGAGAACATCAAACTGCTGCAGGAGCAGGCCAAGACCATCAGCGCGTATCAGGTCTCGCTGAACAAGATGCGCAACGGCTACAGAACCACTCTGGCCGCCCGCGATGCGATGGGCGTGGCGGCCGCCAGCGCCATCGAGCTGATAGCGTCGATCAACCGCGATGTCCTGGCGTTGCCAGAGAGCGACCCTCGTCGTCTTGAGCAATTCCAGGCCATTGCCAGGGTCAAGGAACAACTGATGATGGTGCGCCTGGAAGTGCGCAGCTACATTGCCGATCTCAGTACTTCGACCGAGCAGGCAGCCCTGCGACAACTGGATACAGCCTTGGCTGAAGTGCGCCAACTGAACGATCACCTGCCCCGCGAGACCACCCGGGCCAAGCAGTTCGAAAGCGCCATCCTCGCCTACCGTGATGCCGTGCTTACCTTCAAGAACGCCATTGCCGAGATTGCCGTAGCTCGCCAGGAAATGACCGTACAAGGCGCCGATATCGTCAAATACAGCGATCAGCTCTACCAGATCCAACTGGATCGCCGTGATGATGAAAGCGCCCAGGCGCGCACCCTGCAACTCATCAGCACCCTGCTGGCACTGCTGTTCGGCGTACTGGCCGCGGCTATCATTACCCGCCAGATTACCCGCCCGCTGCAAGACACCCTCAAGGTGGTCGAGAAGATCGCTGCAGGCGACCTGACTCATGAATTTCGCGTGACTCGCAAAGACGAGTTGGGTGTTTTACAGCACGGTATACAGCGCATGGGCAGCACCCTGCGTGACTTGATCACAGGCATCCGCGACGGCGTCACCCAGATCGCCAGCGCAGCAGAAGAACTCTCGGCGGTCACCGAGGAGACCAGCGCTGGAGTCAACAGCCAGAAGGTCGAAACCGATCAGGTGGCAACTGCCATGCATGAAATGGCAACTACCGTGCAGGAAGTGGCGCGCAATGCCGAGTTGGCCTCCGAAGCGGCCACCGATGCAGATGGTCAGGCTCGCGCCGGAGACGAGGTCGTCGCCCAGGCCATTGCCCAAATTGAACGCCTGGCAGAAGAAGTGAAGCGCTCGACGGACGCCATGGGGCATCTGCAACAGGAAAGCCAGAAAATCGGCAGCGTCATGGACGTGATCAAGTCGGTTGCCGAGCAGACCAACTTGCTCGCCCTGAATGCCGCGATCGAAGCAGCCCGAGCAGGCGAAGCCGGCCGCGGTTTTGCCGTGGTCGCTGACGAGGTTCGCGGCCTGGCCCAGCGCACGCAGAAATCCACAGAGGAGATCGAAGAACTGGTAGCAGGTCTGCAAAGCGGCACCCAACAGGTCGCCAACGTGATGCTGAACAGCCGTAACCTGACCGACAGCAGCGTCGAACTGACACGCAAGGCCGGTGCATCACTGGAGAACATCACCCGCGTGGTGTCGAACATCCAGTCGATGAATCAGCAGATCGCCACAGCCGCAGAACAGCAAAGTGCTGTAGCCGAGGAGATCAGCCGCAGCATCCTCAATGTACGCGATGTCTCGGAGCAGACTTCCGCAGCCAGCGAAGAAACCGCAGCGTCCAGTGTCGAGCTGGCGCGGTTGGGTAACCAGTTGCAGATGATGGTCAGCCACTTCCGCGTCTGACCTGCACAACATCCGCTGGCACTGCCGACACCTGCAGGCGTCGACAGTGACAGCGATAACGCCGGTTACTTCACCACGTGGCCCACACCCCGGCCACGAGGATCGGAAGCGGTCTCCAGCGCCGCGCCATTGACCCGGATCGCCTGGATATCCCCCATCTCCCAACCCTGATCCTCCAGGGTGTACCCCATCCTCTTAAGATCCTCAGCCACCTTGCCATTCAATGGGGCATAGGCGTCGTAATAGATGGTGTCCTTAGGCAGCAACTGATGATGTACACGCTGCGCGGCAACAGCCTTCTCCAGCGGCAGGTTGTAGTCATAGAGGTTGTTCAACACCTGGAAGATCGAGGTGAAAATCCGCGAACCACCTGGCGTGCCCAGGACCAGGGTGACCTGGCCGTCGCGGGTCACCAGCGTTGGGCTCATCGACGAAAGCATGCGTTTGCCCGGCTCGATGGCGTTGGCGTCACCGCCGACCACCCCGAAGGCGTTGGCCACGCCAGGCTTGGAACTGAAATCATCCATTTCATCATTGAGCAGGAAGCCCGCGCCCTTGACGACCACGCCACCGCCGTAGTCCCAGTTCAAGGTATAGGTGTTGCTGACCGCGTTACCCTGCTTGTCGACAATGGAGAAGTGCGTGGTCTGATGCGGTTCCAGGCCCGGGCGGACGTTCTCTGTCTCGGAGATGGCCGTCGCATTGACCTCCTTGGCACGCTTGACCAGGTAATCCTTGGCAACCAGTTGCTCAACCGGCACCTTGCTGAAATCAGGGTCGCCGAGGTAGTCGGCACGGTCGGCAAACACCCGCTTCTCGATTTCAGCCAGCAGGTGGATGTAACGAGCCGAGTTCAATTCAACGCCCTTGAAGTCAGCAGCGCGGTTTTCCTTGATGCCCAGCAGTTGCGCCAGGGCAATACCACCGGAGCTTGGCAACGGCGCGGTGTATACGGTGTTGCCGCGCCAGTCGATACGCATCGGCTCACGCCAGACAGCCTTGTAATCCTTCAGGTCATCCTTGCTGATCAAGCCCTTGTCGGCCTGCATCTGGGCGACCAGCAGGTCAGCGGTCTTGCCCTGGTAGAACTCACTGACGCCATTACTGGCAATGCGCTCCAGGGTTTGCGCCAACTCGGGCTGTTTGAAGGTTTCGCCGACTTTCATGCTGCCGAAATAGTCGTTGAAGTTGGTGCTGTCCTTGAACAGGCCGAGGGCATCCTCACGGTACTGGTACTGCTTGGAGGCGACTTTGAAGCCATTCTTGGCGTAACCAACCGCAGGGGTCAGCAATTCGGCCCAAGGCAGCTTGCCAAACTTCTGATGCGCCTCCCACAACCCCATCACCGTACCTGGAACACCGGCAGCACGCGCACCGACGAGACTGAGGTTCTCGATGACCTCACCCTTCTCGTCCAGGTACATGGTGCGGTTCGCCGCTTTCGGCGCGATTTCACGGTAGTCGAGGAAATAGGGTTTACCGTCCATGTACAGGGTCATGAAACCGCCGCCGCCAATGTTGCCGGCTTCGGGGTACGTCACCGCCAGCGTGAACGCGGTCGCGACGGCAGCATCCACCGCGTTTCCACCTTTTTTCAGGACTTCAGCGGCTACCTGTGCACCATATTGATCGGGCGCAGCGACAGCACCACCGTTCAGCGTCACGGCGTAGGCCGAAGAACTAGCGATTATCGCTGCACTGAGGGTCAGGAGTCGGAACATCACAACGCGCATGAAAGCTTCCTTAGTGTTGTTTTCGTTGAACACCCATTAAGGCTGATGTCGAACGACATATCAAACACCGAAGGGAAAGCAGCCGCGTTCAGGCAGCCCCTGTCGCGCGCAGAAAACTCAGCAGGCGTAGACCGCCAGCTTTTGCTGAATGAAATCGAGAAAGCACTGAATACGCAAGGCCAGTTGCGTATTGCGGTAGTACACCGCATGGATCGGCTGGCGATAGCCGCTGTTAGCCTCGGCAAGGATCACCTGCAGGCGTCCGGACCGCACGTCCTCGTGGCTCATGAAGTGTGACAGGCATACGATGCCTGCCCCGGCCAAGGCCAATTGACGCAGGGTTTCACCACTGGAGGCCGACAGGCTCGGACGAATGGGTAGACGATCGCCTTCAGCATGGCGCAAAGGCCAGTGATTGAGCGTCTCGGTCTGGCTGAAGCCCAGCAGCGAGTGACCGGCCAGGTCTTCAACCTGCCGTGGCGTGCCATGCCGCGCAAGGTACTCGGGGCTGGCCAGGATCTGAAGCGGGCTGCAACCCAGTGAACGGGCATGCAGGCTGGAGTCGGACAGCTCGCCAATGCGGATCGCCACATCCGTGCCCTGCTCCAGCAAATCAATGATCAGGTCGTCAGTGTTCAACTCCAGCTGGATATCCGGATAGCGCTCACGGAACTCCGCCACCCAGGGCACGATGGCATGCAGCATGAACGGCGCCGCCGCGTTGATCCGCAGCCGCCCGGACGGCGTCTGACGGTGCAACGACAAACGCTCTTCAAGCTCATCCATCTGCGCGAGAATCGCCTTGGCACGCTCGAAGAAAAACCGCCCCTCCTCGGTCAGGTCCATGCGGCGGGTGGTGCGGTTGATCAACGTGGTACACAGCTTGGCTTCCAGGCGCGACAAGGTCCGACTGATCGCCGATGGGGTCTGCCCGACCTGCTCGGCCGCAGCGGAAATCGAGCCGCACTCGATCACGGAGACGAACACCTGTAACTCATCGGACCTGGCTTTCACGCTAGCACCTTGTGCGGCAACCCAACGCTGATTGATAGCGGCTTGCACGTGCTTGTGCAAGCACCTATCAGGCCGGGATCTGGAAAACCCCGGCCAGGTGCTGTTCGTATGCAGCGACGGCGGCAGCAACGTTCGGTCGCTTCATCACATCCACCGCCAGGTACGTCGGCAGGCCGGTCATGCCGAGGAACTGATTGGCCTTGTGAAACGGGAAGTACACGGCGTCCACACCCTTGCCTTCAAAGAAGTCATCGGGATCATCGAATGCCTGCTGCGGCGCGTTCCAAGTGGCGGAAATCATGTATTGCTTGCCGTGAACAAGGCCGCCGCTGCCGTACTTCTGCGAAGCGTCGGAACGGGTTCGGCCATCGCTGGCATAAAGGCTGCCATGACCGGCGGTGAAGACCTCATCAAGGTACTGCTTGACGATCCAGGGAGCGCCCATCCACCAGCCGGGCATTTGATAGATGATCACATCAGCCCAGAGAAATTTCTGCACCTCTTCAGCATTGTCATAGCCACCGTCGATGTAGGTGGACTTGACGTCAAAGCCGGCACGATCCAGAAATGCCAGTGCTGCCTCATGCAGGGTTTCATTCAAGCGCCCATCGGAGTGGGCGAATTTCTTGCCGCCATTGAGCAACAGGACTTTTTTCATCGGGACCTCATCGGGTGTCCGGTCGACGCCATTGAGATGGCGAACCGGATGGAATTGAATGCTGGGCAGGTTAGCGATGAACAAAGCCCGGAAAAACCACCTCGACGGCAAAACGCTTTTGACTAGAACGCACGAATTTAACGCGAATTATTGCAGTCGGTTACCTGTCGCAAGGCTCGTGGCTTTTGCGTTTCTGGACAGTTTGATGTCGAGCCCAGACAACTGGAGAGTTGAGTCGCCCGCTAGGCTGCGGATTCACTTCCTCAGCCTGCCTGGAGCCCTCATGTCGAAATCGATCGTCGTCCTGCGCGACACCCACCCGTTACCGGTACTCGATGCCTGCAAATGGGAGAAACTCGCCGGAGACCCGCACACCGTCAACCTCAACGCCTACACCAGTGAGGATGGCAGCAAGATCATGGGCACCTGGATCTGCACGCCGGGCAAATGGCGGGTCAATTACGAGAAGTGGGAGTACTGTCACTTTCAGGAAGGCTACTGCGTGATCACGCCTGATGGCCAGGAGCCGATCCACCTGCGGGCGGGAGACATCTTCATCGTTGAACCGGGGATGCGCGGCACCTGGGAAGTGGTGGAGACCGTGCGCAAATACTTCGTCTTTGCCTGAGCAATACCAACAGGCCAGCTCCTGTGAAGGAGCCGGCCTGCCGACAATCAACGCCGCGTGCTATTCGGGCTTGCGGTACGCCTCGACAATCGCCGAGAAATCCTTGCCGCCATCACCGCGCAAACTCATCGCTTGATACAACTGCTGCGCCACCGCGCCGAGGATCACTGGCTGGTGAGCCTGGCGTGCCGCCTCAGTCGCCAATCCCAGGTCCTTGAGCATCAGTTCGGCACCAAAACCGCCGGTATAGCCGCGCGAAGCCGGTGCTGTCTCGATGATGCCCGGCCACGGGTTGTAGGTATCAGAGCTCCAGCAACGCCCAGTAGAACTGTTGATGATCCCTGCCAGAACCTTGGTGTCGATACCCAGGGCATTGCCTAGCGCCATAGCCTCGGACACCCCAACCATCGAGATACCCAGCAGCAGGTTGTTACAGATCTTGGCGATCTGCCCGGTGCCAACATCGCCGCAATGAACAATGTTACGGCCCATCTGCGCCAGTACCGGCTGCAAGGTGGCGAACAGTTCAGCGCTCGCGCCCACCATGAAGGTCAATGTGCCCGCCTGGGCGCCGCCCGTGCCACCGGAAACCGGTGCATCAGCCAGTGCCACGCCCTGCTTGGCAGCAGCGGCCGCAACATCACGGGCCGTCTGTGGGTCGATGGTGCTGCAATCCACCACCGGGGTACCGGCACGTACACCCGCCAGCACGCCGTCTTCACTCAGGTACACATTGCGCACATGGGCAGCAGCCGGCAGCATGGTAATCACCAGCTCGCTGCCTTCTGCCGCTTCACGTGGCGAGGCGCTGACCTGCCCGCCCAACTCGGCAAGCTCGGCCAGGATGGCCTTGTTCAAGTCAAACAGGTTCAGTTGATGCCCGGCCTTGATCAGGTTGCGCGCCATTGGCGCCCCCATGTTGCCCAGGCCGATAAATGCAATACGCATGACGATCTCCTTAGCGCAGGCTGATGGTGGTGTTCACACCGTCGTTGACGCTGTCGTCATCGAACCAACGGGCGGTGACGGTCTTGGTCTGAGTGTAGAACTGCACCACTTGCTTGCCGTAAGGGCCCAGGTCTCCGAGCTTGGAACCGCGCGAACCGGTGAAGCTGAAGAACGGGACCGGGACCGGGATTGGAATGTTGATACCGACCTGACCAACGTCGATTTCACTCTGGAACTTGCGGGCAGCCGCGCCGCTTTGGGTAAACAGGCCCGTGCCGTTACCAAAGGGGTTGCGGTTGACCAGGGCAATGGCCTCATCAAGGGTGTCGACCTCCACCACCACCAGCACAGGGCCGAAGATTTCCTGGGTGTAGATCTGCATGTCGGTAGTCACCCCAGAGAACAGGGTCGGACCAATGAAGTTGCCTTCCTCGTAGCCGGGAACCTTGACGTCACGACCATCCAGTTCCAGTTTTGCACCTTCGCGGATACCGCTCTCGATCAAGCCCAAGACGCGCTCCTTGGCACGCTTGGAAATCAGCGGGCCGACATCGGTGCCCGGCTCACTGCCGGCATTGACCTTGAGCTTGGACGCCAGCTCTTTGAGCTCCGGCAGCCACTCGCGGGCCTTGCCCACCAGAACCGCAACCGAAGTGGCCATGCAGCGCTGACCGGCAGCACCGAAACCTGCACCCACCAGTGCGTTGAGGGTTTGCGTACGGTTGGCATCAGGCAGCACAACTGCATGGTTCTTCGCGCCCATCATCGACTGCACGCGTTTGCCGTGTTGACCCGCCAGGTTGTAGACGTGGGTACCGACCTCGGTCGAACCGACGAACGAAATGGCCTTGATGTCCTGATGAGTGCACAGCGCATCAACCACCTGCTTGCCGCCATGCACAACGTTCAGTACGCCGGCCGGCACACCGGCTTCGATTGCCAGCTCCACCAACATCATGGTCGACAGCGGGTCCTGCTCGGACGGTTTGAGGACAAAGGTATTACCGCACACGATCGCCATCGGGAACATCCACAGCGGAATCATCGCCGGGAAGTTGAACGGGGTAATACCGGCACAGACACCGATCGGCTGACGCAGGGTGTAGGTATCAACGCCACCGGCTACGTTTTCAGCAAATTCGCCCATCTGCAGGGTGCCGATGGAGCACGCATGCTCGACCACTTCCAAGCCGCGGAAAATATCGCCTTCAGCATCAGCAATGGTCTTGCCCTGCTCAGCGCTGAGGGTCAGCGCGATGCGTTTGGAATGTTCACGAATCAGTGCCTGCAGCTTGAGCATGATGCGCATCCGCGCACCAATCGGCGTGTCACGCCACGTCTTGAACGCACGTTGAGCTGCCGCAATGGCTGCATCGACTTCATCGGCCGTGGCGAAGGGTACCCGCGCCAGCACCTGCTGGGTGGCTGGGTTGACCACGTCACGCCATTCTGTGGTTTTCGATTCTACCCACTGGCCGTCGATCAGCAGGCGAACCTGGTCGACCTTGGTCTGGTTGGGCGTAAGGGATGCGTTCATGGGGCTTCTCCTGAATTTGTTGTTAGGGAGAGATCGCCTTCGGCGCGTCAAGCGCGACGGGCACTTGGTCAAGGGGGCTGATTTGGAGTATAGATGTGCAAACTTCTAATAAGAACGCACATAAAATCCGGTCCAACATGCAAAAAAACATCACCTCCCTCGGTTCGTTGAACTGGGATGACCTGAAGTTCTTCCTCGAAGTGGCGCGTACCCGCAAGGCCAGTAGCGCGGCCAAACGGCTGGGCGTGGACTACACCACCGTGTCGCGACGTATCGCCTCACTGGAGGTCGCGCTGGGCACATTGCTGTTCGAAAAATCACGCACCAGCGGCTTCGTGCTCACGGCAGAAGGCCAGCGCCTGCTCAGTTATGCCGAGTCCATTGAAAGTACCCTGCACATGGCCTGCGAGCAGGTCTCGGGTTCTGGTGTTGCACTCTCCGGGCATGTGCGGATGGGCTGCACCGAAGGCTTCGGCAGCTTTTTCGTGACCCCGCAGTTGAGCCATTTCCTCGACCACTACCCGGCTATTTCAGTGGACATCCTGCCGCTGCCACACTTCATCAGCCTGTCCAAGCGCGAGGCCGATATCGTCATTGCGCTGGAACGCCCGGAACACGGGCCTTATGTGTGCTGCAAGCTGTGCGACTACCGACTGCGCCTGTATGCCACTCAGGAATACCTGGACAACCACGCGCCGATTCAACGGGTCAGTGACCTGACCCATCATTCCTTTATCAGCTACGTCGATGACCTGGCCTTCAGCTCCGAACTGCTGTACCTGGCCAACCTGTTGCCCGCAGCCAGCGCCAACCTGCGCAGTACCAGCGTCATCGCTCAATACGTGGCGGCCCAGCAAGGTCGCGGGCTGGCCATCCTGCCATGCTTCCTGGCCGCACAGGATCCGCGCCTGGTGCCAATCCTGCCGCAGGAAATAGAGATTACCCGGCAGTTCTGGATGTACTGCCGGGAGGACCTGCGCAAACTCAAAAGGATCACCCTGTTGTGGGATTACATCCGCGAAGTGACCGAGCTGAACACCGCGCTGTTGATGGGGGAATCACGGTCGACAGTGTTCATTGATTAATTCATCGATCAATTGGACGCAACGACAATAGCGACCCGACGATTTTCCATGCGACCGGTTGCGGTGTGATTGCTGGCAACCGGCTCGCGACTGCCCAATCCGCGGGTTTCAACGTTTTCCGGGCGCATGCCGACAGCGATCAACACCTTGGCGACACTGGCTGCACGGCGTACTGATAGTTGGTCGTTGTAAGCGGCCTGGCCCAACGAGTCGGTGTGGCCATCCACGCGCACCCGCTGAATATCGACCGAAAGCAGCGACGTGCCGATACGCGCTACGATTTCCCGGCTCTGGGTGTTCAAACTGTCCAAATCACTGCCAAACAGCACTTTACCGGGCACGCCGAACATCCAGCCTTCATCGGTCAAAACGAACCCCTCCTGCTTCAGGAGCGCAACTTGTTCAGCGCTCAGGCCCTTGGGGGGCACACTCTGGCAGCCCACAAGGGCAGCCAAGGCGATCATCAGGAAAGTGAAATGAAAACGTAGGCGGTTGATCGAACGGGTCACGGTTTAACTCCTGTATTTGCGCTAGCCGCAGAGTGCTCCGCCTCTGCGTTGTGCCGCCCACCTCGACCGAGGTGCTTGGCGTGATACATGGCGGCATCCGCGGCGTTGAGCAACTCGGCCGGCGTATCACCATCATCGGGATACACGGCCAGGCCGACGCTCAAGGATGAAACCACTACCTGCCCATCCGGCAGGTGAATCGGGGTGCGCATGCTGGCAACAATCTTGTCGGCGATACGCTCGGCATCTTCGGTTCGCTGAATGGGCGCCAGCAACACTGCAAACTCATCACCGCCCAGACGCGCGACCAGATCATGCTCACGCAACTGTGCACGCACCCGATGGGCCAAGGTGATCAGCACTTCATCGCCAGCAGCGTGACCATAGGTGTCATTGATGGCCTTGAAATAGTCACTGTCGAGAAACAGCACCGCTGCGGACTCCTGGTTTTGCAACGCGTTGCGCAGCGTCCGACTCAGGCGCCCCTCGAAAAACGCCCGGTTCGGCAGACCCGTGAGGCTGTCGTGACTGGCCTTGTGCGCCAAGGTTTCGTTTTCGCTCTGCAAATGGCTCTGCCAGGTTTCCAACTCATCAAGCAACGCATTGAAGTCATTTCCCAATTCGTTGAGCTCGGCAATCTGTGCAGGCGGCACACGCCGGTCAAAGCGACGCTCGCAACGTGCCGCATGCGCCACATTGGCAAGGCTGCGCAGAGGTCCGACGATATCGCCGAACAAACGGCGCGACAGGGACAATGCGCCGTAGGCACTGAGTACAGTACACAGCATGATGCCAATCAGGCCGCTGAGCAGGAAGCGCATCAGGCTATCACCCTGGCCTACCAGCTCGATTCGCCCCACCGGTTGCCCTTGGTGAACAACCGGCAGGTGAATGGGATCTTCAAGCAACGTACTTGCCAGGTACCGCTCCAACGGCGCCAGCATGCCGTCGTCGGGGCGCTGCCAGTGCGCCAGCAGATCACCGTTGTCGTCGAAGACCTTCGCGTCGGCAACTTCTTCAGTCGCGGCAATGAGCGCCAGTGCTTCATTGGCTGCACTGCTGTCGTTGAACACGACCGAGGCTTCAACGGTGTAATTGATCGACCGGGCAATCAAGTGCAAGTTGTGATTAGCGTAGGCCCGCAGCGCAAGGACGCCCATCAGAGTCAAGGAGATGCCCGCCAGCCCGACGGCCAGCAAGGCGACGCTTAGATGCCGTCGCCCAAGCACAGTACGCAGGGTCAAACGTTCCAGGCCCTTGCCCAAACGAGTCATGGCTGCACCGCCCGACGCCGCGACAGTTGCAACACGCTGGGGTGGATACGCACACCGCTGCGGGCGACCGAGTCAAGGTTGACCTCAAATGCCACATGGGTGTCACTGACCCGCAGACAGAACAGGCTACCCACCGTACAGGGATCGTCCGCTTCGCTGATACTCAGGAGCGGATGGCCAGTGATCTCACTGAATAACTGGCTACGCGCTTCGGGACTGAGCTTACCGATGTAGACCGCATCACACTCATCGACAACCTGCGGGGCACCCGTCAGCAGTCGACGTACCACCACCGGACGCCCGGTGGACTGAGTAGATCCCTTGAGCAGATCATCGGCATATTCAGTCGGCCCCACCAGACACAGCCGCAATTGAGCCGGTTCAACCGGCCAACGCGCATAACTGAGAATTCCGAGCACCACCTGCGTGACAGCCTTGGCCCGAAGCTCCGCATGGGCCGCATTACTGTCAGCCTGAGCACAGACCACGCTGGTCCACAGAAAAAGAAAAGTGCCCAGCAGTCCAAGCATCCAGCTCATCACACGTCCCGGCATCGGGGCGGCCACGTTCATGTGGGAATTCTCTCAAACCGGCGAAAGATAATTCCGCAACGATAGCACAGTGCCCTTTTTCCCCGCGAGCCACCCCCCAAGAGGCGATCCGGAACGTGGCAGCATAGCCGTGCTCAGGCCTGCTCCAGCATCAGCCCCGAGAGCCGCTTCACTTTGCGCCGTACCGCCTCCTGAAATACGCCCTGCCGCGGTTCAATCAAGCTGAACCAGTGCTTGGCGCGAGTAATGCCGGTGTAGATCAGTTCCTTGGTCAACACCGGGTTCAAGGCATCCGGCAGGATCAGCGCAGTGTGGGCAAACTCCGAGCCCTGGGATTTATGTACCGTCATCGCGTAGACCGTTTCAACATCGCTCAGCCGACTTGGCAACACAAAGCGCACACCGCCCTTGCCGTCACTGCGTGGGAACGCCACACGCAGCACCTGTTTGCCACCGGCACCGCCCTCCGGCAGGCGCAAGGCAATACCGATGTCACCGTTCATCAGGCCCAGTCCATAGTCGTTACGGGTCATCAACACCGGTCGGCCCTCGTACCAAACCGCATCACTGTCGATCAGCCCCGCTCGGGACAACGCCTGGGTAGCACGCACGTTCAACCCATCGACGCCCCAAGGCCCTTTTCGTACGGCACAGAGCAATTGAAACGTCTCGAACGCTCGCAGCACTGCCAAGGCCCAATCACCCCAGCGCGGGTCATCCAGCAGGGCATGCTCGGGCGGACGTTCACTGCCGATCACCTGTAGATAGTACCGATAGCCCTTGGCGTCGCCCTCTCCACGTCCGATACCGTCCAGCAATAATCGATCGAGTGCTCGATCTTGCTCACTACGCAGGCTCAGCAGGTGAAGATCAGCGTGCGTGGCCGTTGCCAACAGCGCCCTCGCGGGCTCGGCCTGTTGAGCGTTGACCAAGCGCGCCAGTTGTCCAATACCGCTACCCTCGCCAAAACGTCGTGAGTGACGCAGCATAACCACCTGCTGGGCCAACGCATGCTGCTCTGCGGAGCCCGGCTGTAGCCCACTGCCGGCAAGCTGCTCGCCACTGACCTGCTCCAGCCAGTGCTGCGTCTGCGGGCTATAGCAACCCGCCTCGGCATCACGGCACAGGTCACCCAGTACCGCACCGGCCTCAACCGACGCCAATTGGTCCTTGTCACCCAACAGAATCAGCCGGGCATGACGCGGCAAGGCGGCCAGCAAATTGGCCATCATCTCCAGGTCGATCATTGACGCTTCATCGACCACCAGCACGTCCAACGGCAACGGGTTGCCTGCATGGTGACGGAAGTGCCGCGAACCGGGTCGGCTACCCAGTAGACGGTGGACCGTCGAAACCTCGGTAGGAATATGCTCGCGCACGGCTTCACTGACAGCCAACTGCTGCACTTGCTGACCGATCGACTCCGTCAGGCGCGCAGCGGCCTTGCCCGTCGGCGCGGCGAGGCGGATACGCAACGGACGCCCACCATCAACCGCTGGCGCTTGAAGTAATGCCAGCAACCGAACGACGGTGGTGGTCTTGCCCGTGCCAGGGCCACCGGTAATGATGCTGAACCCCGCGCGGGTCGCAAGGGCACACGCGAGTTTCTGCCAATCGACCTGCCCTGCCGGAGCACCGCTCTCGAACAGTTGGTCAAGCCGCGCACGCAAGTCGACCGAGGCCACTTCCTGCTGTGCCAGGCGCTGGCGCAGGGCACTGTCGACCTGACGCTCGTAGCCCCAGTATCGTCGCAGGTACAACCGTCGGCCGCAGAGCACCAACGGTCTGTCTATCTGCGCGTCATTTCCAGCGTGGGCCACCAGCGCGCTGCCCGACAGGATTGCGCACCAGGTAGCCTGATCCAGATGTTCAAGCAGTTGTGACGGCAACAACACCGGCCCCGCCAGCAGGTCACCCTCAGGCGGCAGAGACAGCGCGAAATCCGGCTCAGCGAGCGTCTCGCCCACATCCAGACAGACATGACCATGCCCTAACTGATGGCTGGCAAGTGCGGCGGCGAGCAACACCCGAGGGTCGGCATGCCCATCGAGCTCGCCAAGAAACGCAACAAAGGCCCGGTCCAGAGCACGTAACCAACCGCGTTCGACCCAACGGTCAAGCAGGGTCAGCAGATCACGGACCTCGCTCAAGGGCTGTAGGGCCGATAACTGTTGCGCGTCCAATGGCATTGGCAAAAGGTCGGTAAAGGTCCGGGTCATGGCTGTTCTCCAAACAGGTCCTGTTGCTGCGGCTGGCAATTGCCGCGGAACAGTGCATCCAGCTGCTCGATCAATTCCCGTGGTGGTTTGACGAAATACACACCTCTGGACGATGAACGTGCCCCACGCAGGAACATGAACACGGCACCGCCAACATGCTGGTCATAATCGTAATCGGGCAGGCGAGCCCGCAACTGACGGTGCAGAGCCAACAGATAGAGGACGTACTGCAAGTCGTACCGATGTCCAAGAATCGCCTTTTCCATGGCCTGATCGCTGTAAGCGGAGTCTTCCGCGCCGAGCCAATTGGACTTGTAATCAGTCACGTAGTAACGCCCATCATGCTCGAAGGCCAGGTCAATAAAGCCTTTGAACATGCCATTGAGTTGTGCCGGCTTAGCTGCTGCACGGCTTTCTCCGCCGTGGGTGTACTGCCCGACCAGACGATCCAGGCTGGCGACATCCACCCGATGGCTGGCGAACCAGAACTCCATTTCGATCTGATAATGGTGCAACTCACCCAAGACCACTGGCGGGCTGTCCGGTGCCAACGGCATTGGCGTTTCGATCAATTGCCCCAACCAATGACTCAAGGTATTGATCCAGCCTGTCCAGCCACGCCGATTGCAGCGTTGTGCAACCGTCTTTTCCAGCAGGTGCGGCTGCTCACGGACCAAGGTGAAACCTTCACGACCTGCCCACTCCAACAGGCCATGAAGAAAGGTGCCTGGATTGGGGCCACGGGGAAACCGGTGGATATCACTGCCACCGGGCAGCGCTTCAGAGAGCACCAGCGGATCGGCACGCTCATCGTCGAGCAGTTGCTGCGCCTGGGAACTGTCCAGTGCCAGCACGTCCTCACCGATATGCAGAGCACTGTAGGAGGCAATCCACCAGTTCTCGGCCGCACGGCGTCGGGGTTGCCTCTGAGAGACCAACTCGGCCGTGTTCCGCGTTGCGGTAAAGCACGCACTGTCTGCCTCGGGCACTACTTCATAGCGAATTGCCGGAGCCCCATCGCTGAGCGCCGCCAACCATTGCTCCAGCGCTGCCGAGTTCTCCAAGGGCGCACCGCCCCCCAGCAAGTAGCCCAGCGCCGATCGGTGCAGCAGTGACTCCTTGCTGGTACCCCGCTTCAGGTCAGCTACGCCCAACCAGCACGCATGGCGCGCACGCGTCAGGGCGACATAAAGCAACCGCAGGTCTTCGGCAAGGCGCTCATCATCGGCCAGTGCAATCTGCTCAGCGTTAGGCGTCAGGGTCAATTGTGCCTGACGTTCACTGTCGTGCCAGGCCAATGGCAGGCGCTTGCCATCAACCGGTTTGGTACTGCACACGAACGGAAGAAACACCAACGGATACTCAAGCCCCTTGGACTTGTGAATGGTCACGACCTTGACCAGTTGCTCATCGCTTTCCAGACGCAAAATCTGTTCTTCAGCCGCCTGCCCGCCTGCGGCCAGGTGTTCGCTCAGATGACGAATCAGTGCCTGCTCGCCATCCAGCTCGGTGGCGGCCTGCTGCAAAAGCTCTGCAAGGTGCAGCAGGTTGGTCAGTACCCGCTCGCCATCGCTGCGCGTGATCAACACCTGCGGCAAATTGAAGTCATGCAGCAGGCGGCGCAACATCGGCAAAACACCCTGAGTACGCCACAGGTGCCGGTACTCACGGAATTTCATCACCCAACGCTCCCAGTCCAGCTCGTCCTGGTTCAGTTGGTCCAAAGCACTCAGTGGCAAGTTCAAGGTAACACTGGCCAACGCAGCTTTAAGCAAGCGTTCTACATCCGGCTCGGCACAGGCCTTGAGCCAGGACAACAGGTCATGGGCTTCCTGAGCCGCGAACACCGAATCCTTGTCTGACAGGTAAACACTGCGCACCCCGCGCATAGCGAGTTCTTCACGAACCAACTGCGCCTCTCGACCGTCGCGAACCAGAATGGCGATGTCGGAGGGCAGACAGCCGCGCAACTCGGCCTCGTCCTGTACAAAACCACTGTGCCCCTGCTGCCCGCCGCTCAGCAAAGCGACAATGGCAGTGGCACAGCTGGCAGCCATTTTTTGCCGGTAGACCGCAGCTGAAACCGGTTCGTCACTGACAAGCCGCCAGATGTTCAGGGCCGGAACGACCTGACCGTCGACCTGCAAAGTTTCTTTTCGGCCTTGAGCCTTGACCGCCTGGAACGGCACCGGGTTGCCGTCTTCCCGTCGGAACAGGAAGGCACCAGCCCCCCGCGCACGGTGCTCAGCACGCAGGAACACATGGTTGACTGCCGTGACCATGGCCTGGCTGGAGCGAAAATTGGTATCAAGCGTATGCAATCGGCCCGCAGTGGCCTCACGGGCTCGCAGGTAGGTAAAGATGTCCGCACCACGGAACGCATAGATGGCCTGCTTGGGGTCTCCAATCAGGAAAAGCCCGGTCTCGCGCAGGTTTTCTTCAATGCGGTAAATGCGCTGGAAAATTCGATACTGAACCGGATCGGTATCCTGGAATTCATCGATCAACGCAATCGGGAACTGCTCACGAATCAACCCGGCCAGGCGCTCACCGGCAGGACCATTCAAGGCGCTATCGAGCCGCAACAGCATGTCGTCGAAGCCCATTTCAGCACGGCGCCGCTTTTCTTGCTCAAAGCGTGAGCCGACCCAGGCCGCCGCATGTTCCAGCAGACTGGCATCCGGCGTCGGCAAAGCCTGCAGGCGCTCACGCAAGGTCGACATGGCCTCCAGGGCCGGATGCCGGGGTGGCTCACCCTTCCAGGCCTCTGCCATACCATCCGGTGTAAAGCGGGTGAAGCCAGTGCCCAGGTCGAGCTCCTCAACCTGCTCTTCAGTGGCCCACACCCGCAGCTTTTCACACCAGGGTTCAAAGTAACGCGCCTGCATCTTGCGTCCGTCGACCTGCTTGGCCGCGAGACCTTCGTGGCAGATCTGCAACAACTCGGCAGCCCATTGGGCCCAAGGCGCTTTCAACTCACGCAGGTACTCGGCGCGTTGCTGCAGAACACCGTCGATCAGTGCCTGCGGCTCCTCGGCGTCACTGGCCACCCGCTGCCGGCCAAACAGTGCCCGCACCTTGGGCAACAACGCATCGGGGCTGCCCCAGTTGGCTCGCACCCACTGCAAGGCATCGCCTTGCATGCTGTAGCAGAACCGGCGCCAGTAATCGCGCATGACCTGGCCCAGCAGATCACTGTGATCCGTCTCCAGGGTTTGGGTAAACAGGCTACCGCTATCGAACGCATGCTCACGCAACATGCGTTGGCACCAGCTATGAATGGTCGAAACCGCGGCCTCGTCCATCCATTGCGCCGCGACCTCAAGTCGATTGGCGCAGGCAGCCCAATGCTGGGGATCAAACT
Source organism: Pseudomonas laurentiana (assembly GCF_014648275.1). Lineage (GTDB taxonomy): Bacteria > Pseudomonadota > Gammaproteobacteria > Pseudomonadales > Pseudomonadaceae > Aquipseudomonas > Aquipseudomonas laurentiana. Next base: position 3,945 of record NZ_BMQU01000008.1, on the reverse strand, counting down.
GCTCGCGCAGTTGTTGCAGCAGGCTGTCGGCCTCCAGCAGATCCCCACGGAAAAAGCGTGCAGCTTCTGCCAGGCGCGTGCGAATACGCTCTCGCAACTCCTTGGTTGCAGCATCCGTGAAGGTCACCACGAGAATCTGCGGTGGCAACAGCTCGCGGCCGAACCCCTGCTCACCGCCATGCCCCAACACCAGGCGCAGATAGAGAGCGGAAATCGTGAAGGTTTTGCCGGTACCGGCACTGGCCTCAATAAGCTGGCTGCCGTGTAACGGGAAGCTCAGGGCCAAAGGCGGTTGCGGTTCAAGCATCATGAGCGGCCCTCCTCACGGCCAACAGACTGCCAGCCAGCGTCGTGCAGTGGACGGTAAAGCGATTCACACCATCCCTCGAACTCCTCGCTGGCAGTGAGGGCGGCGAAATCACTGAACTGTCGAGCTAGCGCAGTGCTTTCGCTGCGTTCGCCATCATGGCTGATGCCATCACCGTCATAGGCTTTGGCTGCGGCGGCCAGCGCCTTGTCTGGATCGCTTTGTTCAAGCCAGGCGAAGGCCGTCTTCGCCGCCACGGGTAGCGGTGTCGACATACCGGCCTGTCGAGCCAATAACAGGTGGCCCAGAAACTGCTCGGCAGCGTCCTTCTCCAATGGCTTGAGCAACAGGGTTTGATCACTGGCCACGATCGCCGTGTGCAAAGGCAGCCCCACAGCACAGGCGGCCACGTGCATGACCCAACTTTGAATCAAGCGGTGCCACTTCAAGGTACGACCGCTGCCAATGCTGTTAGGCAACGTAGTAATGCTTAACAGGTCATCGCCATCACGGCGATAGACCTGTCCCAACCAACCATCAAGACGCAAGTGACGGTACTCGAAGCGAATGGGCAGGGCGCTATCGACCCGATATGGCCACTGCTCCAACAGTTGACGATGACGCTGCAACAGGTCGGGTAAAGGCTCAATGAGCTCGTCACGCAGGCAATCACCGAAACCGGCCATCGGCAGCACTCCACGCCCTTGCAGGCGCTTGGCCTGAGCCAACAACGCGCGCTCACTGTCCTGCGTGTCGGCCAGCGCGGCGGACAGTAGGTTCTCACTCAAGCTGTAGCGCTGCAGTGCATCCAGCACAAAGGGCTCTTCATCGGCCAAAGGCGCTTGAGCTGACTCAAAGAACACCTTCAGACGCTGACTGAAAAAGTGCCGCACGGGATGACGCAGAAAATCCTGCAGCAACGGCAAAGTCAGTGGCTCGTCTGCCACGAAAGGCTCCAAGGCCGGCGGCTCATTAGGCTGGGTGGCATCAGGCAGATGCAGTGCACGCCATTCGTTGGCATAGCTGAACAGGCCGCTACCTTGATGGAAGTAGCGAGCACTAAAGGGTTGTAGCGGATGCTCGACCGTCAACGCATGGAGCAGCGAGCCAATGTCCTGCGCCTCGCCTTCGGCAAGTGTCCAGCCTGCAGCCAGATGATCACGCAATTGCCCGATCAGCACCGACGCAGGGCGCTCACTGTTGTCACGGATACTGCGCCCTACCCAGCTGACGTAGAGCTGATCGCGTGCCGACAGCAGCGCCTCCAGCAACAAGTAGCGGTCATCTTCGCGGCGCGAACGATCACCAGGGCGGTAGTCGCTGCCCATGAGGTCGAAGTCCAGAGGTGGCTGGGCTCGCGGATAGTCGCCGTCGTTCATCCCCAGCAAACAGATCACCTTGAAGGGGATTGCCCGCATCGGCATCAGGGTGCAAAAGTTCACGGAGCCGGCGAGAAAGCGTTGTGACAAGCGCCCCTGATCAAGCCCGGCCAGCCAGGCCTCCCGCACTACCGTCAGCGGCAACAGATCTTCAAGCCCGACCATTTCGCAGGTCTCTAGCCAGTCCTCGCACAACGACTGCAACTGCACCAGCAGGTAGTCGTCATGATCACTTTCAGCACGGAAAAACACCTGCAGCAGGGCATTCAAACGTGCCCCCCAATCCACCGCCGAAGCTGGGCTGGAGAGTTCGCGATACGCCACTTCCAGTGCATCGATGAGGGCCACCAGAGGGCCGATCAGAGCCGCGTCCAGCCCGCCGATCTCATCATAGGGTTCGATTCCATCACAGCTGGCGCCGGCACCTACGGCGTACCCCAGCAACATGCGGCGCAAGCCAAAATGCCAGCTGTTCTGCTCAAGGCCCGTCGGCAACTCAAGTGTCGCCCGTTGCTCGGCATTCAAGCCCCAACGCACACCCGCACCCTCAATCCAGCGGTGCAGTGTCGGCAAATCACTTTCTTGAATCCCGAAACGTGCCCTGAGTGCCGGAACATCCAGCAGGTCAAGAATTTCGCTGACCGGGAAACGGCTGTCAGGAAGCTTGAGCAAATGCTCCAGGGCGATCAGCAATGGATCGCGACCACGCTGTCCCTGATCGGCCAAGGTAAAGGGGATAAAACGTAAATCGTCACGGGCGATCTGCCCGAATACGGCACGAATATGCGGAGCATAGGTATCAACATCCGGGACCATCACAATCACATCGCGAGGGCGCAAGGTCGAATCCGCACTGAAGCGGGCTAGCAACTGATCATGAAGGATCTCTACTTCTCGCTGCGGGCTATGGGCGATATGAAAGCGTATCGAGCGATCCTTGAGTGGATCGACGCTTGGCCACAGCGCACGCGTCTCGGCCAGCGGTCGCAGTTCGAGAATGTCATCCTGCAGTTGGTTGAGCAGATTCTGCGGTTCGCTGTCGCTGAAGAGATCAATACGCCCTTCGCTGAAGGCCGCCCGATAACTGTTCGGGTCGTCATAGCTGTCGAGCAGATTGATGTAATCCCTGCCCTGCTTACCCCACGCCGCCAACAACGGATGGGCATGCTGATGCAGCACATCAGCATCGATCATTGCCGGGGTGCCGCTCTTGCGCTGCTGACGCTTGTACTGGTGACGCAAAAGGTCCTTGTCCGCGACGATATCCGCCCAGTGGTGTCGGCAAGGATTGAGCACACACAACAACACCTGACTAAAACGAGACAGCCCCGCGAGCGCCTCAAGTGCCTGGGCCGGCAACGAAGAAATGCCGAAGACGATAACCCGTGGCGGCAAGCCAGCAGGGGCTTCCTGCAATTCGTTGATACGCTTTACAAAGCGCTGATGAACGCCCGCGCGGCTCTGCGCCATGCCTTCAGTACCGACGTCGAGCAACAACGCTCGCCATAATTCAGCCTGCCAGCAATTGGCCGCAGGCAAGGGCTTGGACTCGCCACGGGCGGTGCGAAGCAGGTGGCGACCTTCTGCCCAGTCCTGCAACCAGTCGGCACGATAGACCTGATACTGGTCGAACAGATCGGCCAAGCGCTCTGCGAGCTGATAGCGTTTACGCAAATCGGCATCGTCAGTCAGGAAGCGCTGCAACGGCTCAAAATGCGGCCGATCAATGACTTCTGGTAGCAGTCGCATCAAACGCCAGGTCAGCGGTGCCTTGTCGAGTAGCGAGGTTTCCGGAATTTCTTCACGCCCCAACACTTTCCGGTACAGCTGCCACATGAAACTGCCGGGCAGTTGCACGTCAATAGCCGCAGCAATACCGCAACCACCCTGATCATCCTCTTCAGGATCTTCAGCCAGCGCCAACTTCAGCCACTGTGCAATGCCATTGCTTTGCACCAGCGCGATCTCACTCTCCAGCGGTAACAGCGGATTGCGGCGCATCCAGCCCACGACCAGGCTTCGCAGTTCGTCCAGACGGTTGCCATGAACCACCATAAAGCCAGGCTGTAGATTGGAGGTGTGCGGCATGAGTATCCCTTGGTGCAATGTGAAGAGGCTCGAACCTTAGCATGAGCTGCAGATGCCGGCCTCACTGGCGATGTTTTCCAGGCCACAAAGACAAAACCCCTACCTGCGTGTGCAGATAGGGGTTTCGGAATTTAATCTTGACGATGACCTACTCTCACATGGGGAAACCCC
>NZ_BMQU01000007.1 GCF_014648275.1 Pseudomonas laurentiana | reverse complement strand
ACTACGAAGCGACCGACCTGACCGGTGCCACCGGCACCGCGACGATTGCCGACACGATCCAGAACACCACCGTAGCGGTGACTGCTGACCCGGCTAAAGAAGGCGACGCGAACGTCACCTTCAACTTCCAGTTGAGCAATCCGCCACAGGGCGCGACGACCCTGACCGTCAACGTCGGTGGTACTAACTACACCGTGAACGTTGATGCCAGCGGTAAAGGCACCTTGGTGGTTCCAAACACCAACGGTGAAGACGTCTACACCGACGCCAGCAGCCTCACCGCGACCGTTACGGCGGTAAACGGCGGCAACTTCGAAGGCACAAACCTGTCGGGTGCGTCTGCCACGGCGACTATTGCCGACACGATCCAGAACACCACCGTAGCGGTGACTGCTGACCCGGCTAAAGAAGGCGACGCGAACGTCACCTTCAACTTCCAGTTGAGCAATCCGCCACAGGGCGCGACGACCCTGACCGTCAACGTCGGTGGTACTAACTACACCGTGAACGTTGATGCCAGCGGTAAAGGCACCTTGGTGGTTCCAAACACCAACGGTGAAGACGTCTACAGAGATGCCAGCAGCCTCTCTGCAACGGTCACTGCGGTCAATGGCGGTAACTTTGAGGGCGTCAGTCTGGCCGGTGCTAGCACCACAGCCACTGTTGCCGACACGATCGATACAGTATTCGCCAAGATCAGCCTTGCTGGTGCAGGCTCCGTCACCGAGGGTGGTGTACTGACCTATAAGGTTGAGTTGGTAGACAAGGACGGTAACGCGGTAACAGTTCCAAGCGGTAAATCGGTATCCGTGAGCCTGGACTGGAGCGGTACTGCGGACTCCGGTGATGTGAACGGCTCGCTGCCAACCAACGTTACCATCGGCGGTGGTTCCAGCAGCGTTACGTTCCCTGTACAGACCGTTGATGACACCAAGATTGAAAACAGCGAGTCGTTGACCGCTACCATCAAGGGTGTGACGGACACTAACAACGTGTTCGAGCATGTCGCAGTCGGCAGTCAGAATACGGCCACCGGCACCATCCTCGACAATGACCAGGGGCCAACCGTCAGCGGCGATAGCGCGTCCATCCTGGAAAGCGGAACGGCTGGCGGTAGCGATGTGGTTCTGGTTCTTGACCGTTCTGGCAGTATGGGGCCTGCGGGCAATGGACAGAATGGCAGCGACCCGGATGGTTCAGGCCCATACACCTCCCGGCTGGCAATGCTCAAGGATGCGGTGAAGAATCTTTTCGCATCCGGCTCCGTGCACTCGGTGTTCATTGTCTCGTTTTCCAGCAGCGCGACGTTCCATAGTTCGGGCAAAGATGGTGGCTGGTTCACCAATCTGGACGATGCCTTGGCTGCGATCAACAAGATGCAGGCAACCGGCAGTACCGACTACAACGATGCACTGAATAGTGTAATCACTAATTTCTCGGCCCCTCCAGCGGGCGGCGGCAAGCTGGTCAGCATCTTCATGTCAGATGGCGTGCCCAACGATGGAGCGGCGCCTGAGTCCACCTGGATCAATTTCCTTGAAAACAAAGGGTTCAGTGACTCCTTTGCTGTGGGCTTTGGCGGCTTGAGCAACAGCGACAAAAACTATCTGGAGCCGATTGCCTGGAAGCCGGGCGAGAAAACCGGCACCATCACCAGTGGGGCGAATGACAACCACGTGCTGGTGGTGGACACCACACTCAGCGCCTTGACTGACGCATTGGTGACCAGTGCCGGCGGCAGCGTTGCATCGGGTAATGTCACCAGCAATGACACTGGTGGTACTGCCGGTTGGGCAGCGGATGGTTGGAAGCTGGTGTCCGTTGAGTTCAATAATGTGACCTACACGTTCTCCAATGCGAACGACGTGAAGACGATTGACCTCGGTAATGTCGGTAAGGTGATTATCAAGGCTGATGGCACCTACACCTTTAGCGGGAAAGACAATTTCGACACCCCTACGTCCCTTCAGGCCGTACTGAATGTCACTTTGAAGGATGCCAATGGCGCGACAGCCTCTTCGACGTTGACGCTGACAGTCAATGATCGTAGCGATCCGATTGCCACCGATGACAACGTAACGGCTACGTTGGTATCCAAGACAGTCACCGCAGCGGATACGCCCACAACGCTGGCGAATTTCTCCAGCAATGAAACCAATCAGTGGAAGTTCACCACTCCTGTCGACCAGAACCAGACAAGTTTGTCGGATAGTGCTGTTCTGAAAGTAAACCTGAACAGTTGGCAGTCCAGCTCCCTCAACGGCAACAATCCTGATGCAAAAATCAGCAGCAATGCTTTGAAGCTGACAGACAACAACGGCAGCAGCTCTGGTGATGCCCAAGCGCTGACGCCGACCTACAAGACGGGTGCGGTTGCTGGCGAAACGTTGTCGTTCTCTACCAGCACCAGTAACTTCAATAATGGTGATACGGCTGGATGGACGCTTTTCAAGAGCACGGATGGCGGTAATACCTGGTCCTCCGTGGAGTACAACTCCATCTCCGGGAGCGGAACAGCGACAACCGGCGCATTGGATGCCAATACCCTGTATCGGATATTCCTGGAGGTACATGACGGTAGCGGGAACTCCTCCAGCAAACTGGCCACTGTGACGTTCGACGACTTCACAGCCAAGGTACCGGGTGCTACGAGTATCGAGTGGTCAGCAACACCGGTCACCGGCTCGGTGCAAGCAAACGACCTCTGGGGCGCTAGCGGCGAAACCTCAACCTTGTCGGTCAAGGTCAATGGCACCTGGGTAGATGTCCCGGCAGGGGGGACCACTGTTACGGGTAGCTATGGTGATTTGGTCATAAAGAGCGATGGCTCCTATACCTATACACCGGTTAACAATAAGGACAACGTGGGCCACACGGATCAGTTCGAGTACAAACTGACCCAGGCCGATGGTGATACGGACTCGGCGCATTTGAACATCACGATTGATGCAACGGGTCCAGGTGCTCCGGTGTCGCAGGCTGCAGCGCTGTCGCTGCTGGGCAGTGATAACGAGAGCATCCTCTTCACTCAGAGTGACAACCACACGGTGTCCGGTGGCTATGGTAATGATCTGCTGGTGGGAAGCAGCAGCGCCGATACCTTCGTATGGAAAGCCGGCGAGACGGGGCATGATGTCGTCAGGGACTTCAAGCCTGCTGAAGGCGACCGTCTTGACCTGAGCGACCTGCTTCAGGGTGAGAAGGCCAGTACTATCGACAATTACCTGAAAATCACCACCGTCGATGGCGTTTCTACGCTGCAGGTCAGTTCCGAGGGTAAGCTCAATGAGGCCGGCAATTTGGCTAATGCGGATGCCACCATCAAGCTTGAAGGCGTGAACTGGTCGAACACCACGATCAACTCGTTGATCTCGGGTGCAGACCCGACCATCAAGATCGATCACTCCAACAGCTGATGCCTGTGCCAGCGGCAGCCCGACCCGGGTTGTCGCTGGCCTCGGGCCTTTCCCTGTACCGTCTTCGCGGCGCATACTGGCGCGCCGGGCGCTATCGTCCGGCGGGCTTTGCCTATGCTGCTGATGGCGGATATGGACTGACACACACGAGGGAAACCCCCATGTACTACGTGCAACGCGATGCACAGGGCCAACTGCGCCGGGTAGAGGCCGCACCCTATGCCGAGGCCACGGAAACCTTGCCAGCGGACAACACCGAGATTCAGAAATGGTTTGCTGACGACGTGCTGGAAGGCAGCCTTCAGCGGCTCAAGCAAAGTGACCAGGAGATGATCCGGGTACTGGAAGACTTGATCGAAGTGCTGACCCGCAAAGGGCTGATCAGCATTACCGATTTGCCGGAAGGCGCCCAAGGCAAGTTGCTGGGGCGCTCTCAGGCGCGGATTGCACTGGGTGGCCTCACCCGCCTGTTGGTCGACGATGACGACGACAGTGCAGGGCTGATCTGAAATCAGCCCTCGGTTTCAGTCACCGCGAATGTAGTGTTCCAGTTGCTGAATAAGGTCCGCTTGTTCAGCAATGGCCGCCTTGACCAGGTCGCCAATCGACAGCAGGCCCAGCAGCTCACCGTTCTCCACTACCGGCAGGTGACGCAGGTGGCCATCGGTCATCATGCTCATGCAGGTATCGATGTTCTGATGCGGGCCTACCGTAATCACGGGTGCGCTCATGATAGCGCTGACCGGCGTGCCTACCGATGAACGACCCTTCAGTACCATCTTGCGCGCATAGTCGCGTTCACTGATTACGCCGATCACTTTGCCGCCTTCAACGACGGGCAAGGCACCGACGTTCTTTTCAGCCATCACCCGCAGCGCATCGAGCACCATCTGGTCAGGGGCAATGGTATGAACCTGCTGATGCTGCTGGGACTTCAATTTCAGGAGCTGTGCCACGGTTTTCATAGAGAGTCCTGCCAAGTGGTGGTAGTGACGATCGATAGCTAAAGAATCGTGCAGTAATCACCACAGGGCAAGGTTGAAAGCGGCATTGATCCAATTGAAAAGCGTCATTGGCGCAAGGTTCGGATCGCTGGCAAGGCGGTCATTCACAACGTACGCCACTTGACACTTCCAGGCTGGCTTCTTGCAGTGCTGCTGCCACGGCTGCCGCATCATTGGCTGTGTAGACCCGGCCGCCGGTATTTTCGGCCGCGCAGTTCGAGCCTGTACTGGCACTGATGTTGACCACATTGATCCGCAGTCGCGGCTGTGCCTGAGCAATCTGACTGGACACCTTGCAGACGCTTTGGCCACAGCTGTCACTGCCGTCGACAAACATCACAATGACCCCATCGCGGTCACGACCATTCATCTGTCGGGCTGCCGCTTCAAGGCTGATACCCAATCCGGTGCCACCCTTGGCATCGAGTTTCTGGATGAGATCTGTCAATTGTGGACGTTTGTCTCGGTCGAATACGCCATGGTCCAGCGGTGCGCGGCAACCGTTGAACGTCACCAGGCGCATGTCGATGTCTTTGTCCAGGTTCTCCACCAATGTGCTGAGTGAGTTCTTGGCTACCTCCATGCGTGTGACCCGTTGTGGGCCTTTGGATGCAAGGTAATCCTCCAGCAGCGGGACTTTTTGCAACAGGTCGATGTACCACGGGTCGCTTTCTTGCTTGACCCGAATACGGCTGTCCATTGAGCCTGAGGTATCGAGTACCACGGAAAACTCGGCTGCCTGTGACGGGGTACCTGGAACGCAGGCAAAGGTAGGGCGTCCTGGTGCTACCCACAATTGGTGAATTGAAGGCCACCACGCGTAGATCCACCAGAGCGCTGCCAGCAGCAGTAAGCCCAGTAACCAGGGCCACATGAGCCAGCGTCGACGTGGAGACACCGTGCGTGACGCCGGGGCCGGTTTCGGGACCGGAGGTTTGGCCGGTGCTGCGACCGGAGCAGGTGTTGGCTTGTGGGCTGCGGGGGGAGCCTGCAGCGGTGCCGGTTGCTGCCCCCAGCGTACCACCAGAGGCTCGCCATTGACGCTGTAGAGATTGTCGAGGTCAGGCGCACCGATCAGACCACGCAGCGCCTTGGCTGCCTGTTCCTGGCCACGCCGCTCCAGCTCCAGGGCCAGGTGCCCCACTGCGGTCTGGCGTTCTTCATAACGCATCAACAACGCCGCCTGCTGTTCACGGTTCAACGTGGCGTAGAGGTGTGGCTGGCCGGCAAGCTCTGACCACCACTCCAGCACGCCATCTTTGCCTTGGCGGGGGATGGCATAGAGGTGAGCAATAGTTGGCGGAAAGTGCAGGCGAATCAACGCTACCGTCTGATCCAGAGCCTGTGCACTGTCCTGGCTTGCGTAGGTATCGCGGGTTACCCGTTGCATACGTTCAATTCCTTACAATCAACAGGCATTAGTCGCAATTGGCACTGCCGGAAACCTCTTGGCTGGCGTCTTGCAGGGCCTTTGCCATTTCCAAGGCATTGTTCGCTGAGTACACCCGGCCACCGGTGCTGTCGGCAATGCAACTGGCCAGGCTGTTATTGCTGATGTTGACCAGGTTGACCCGCAACCGTGGTTGTTCTCGGGCAATACGTTTCGCCACCTCGCAAGCGTTTTGGCCACAACCGTCTGCACCATCGACGAACATTACGATGACCCCGTCGCGGTCCCGGCCATTCATCGTGCGCGCGGCGCTTTCCAGGCTTGCCGTGAGTGCAGTGCCATCGTTGGCCACGAGGCCTTTAATGCCTTGGATCAAGGCCGGGCGTTGAGCAAGACTGAACTGGCCATGGTCGATTGGCGCGCGGCAGCCATCAAAGGTCACGATGCGCATGTCGATGGCCGGGTGCAGGTCGTTCACCATCTGGCTCAACGCGCTCTTGGCCACGTCCATGCGTATTGGGCCTCGGGTTATCCGGGCCAGGCGCTCAGGGTCGGCCCCGTCCTCTTGGCCAAGGGTGAAAAACCATTGCTCGTCTTCGAGCGTGGCATCCACGCTCAGTTGCATTGAGCCGGAGGTATCGAGGACCACGGAAAACTCAGGGGGCTGTGCCTGGGGGTCTTTAACGCAGGCGAAGTGCTGCGGCTGGGGTGTATTCAGCCACCGTTGCAGGTAAGGCCAGCCTATCCACAGCGCGAGCAGCAGTGCTAGCAGCAAGAGTAATGGCAGCAGGAACCATGGCAACCAGATCCACTTTCGCCGACGCGCAATCGGAGCGGCTATTTGTGGAGCCGGGCTTGGTGCCGGCCTGGGTTCAGGATCACCCCAGCGCACCAACAGCGGATAGCCATTGATGCTGTAGAGGTTGTCGAGGTTCGGTGGCCCTACCAGTCGCCGCAGTGCGCTAGCTTCTGTGCCCTGGCCGCGACGTTCCAGTTCATTGGCCAACTGTGTGACGGCGTCTTGGCGCTGTGCATAGATCTCAAGCAGCGCGTGTTGCTCATCGGCATTGAGCTCGCGGTACTGGCGTGGCTGTCCGGTCAGTTCCGACCACCATTCACGGGTGCCATCGGCGCCTTTTCGCGGGACCGCATAGAGGTGAGCAACGCTGGGTGGAAAATGCTTGGCGATAATCGCTACGGTGTGTTCGAGCGAGGCTAAGCCGTCCTGGCTCGTGCTGGCATCACGGGTAACCCGTTGCATGAGGATGTCCTGAAAAAGACCGGCAGCCGAGGCTGCCGGTAAGAGGCTTACTCGTAACCGAGGCTCAGCTGGAGGCGGCTGACCTGCTGCTGCAGAGCTTTCAGTTCTTGCTTGCGGGCCTCGACCTGGGCAGCGTTGGCCATGCTGGCAGGGGCGCTCTGCGAGGCTTTCATCCGCTGTTCAAGGCCCGCAATCTGCTGTTGTACGTCGCGCTTGTTGGCATGCCGGGCCTTGAGCGTGGCCAACAGGCCATTGAGCGACTTTTCCAGGCTGGCCTGCTGACGTTGTACGGTTGCCAGGTCTTGGCGGGTCGAAGTCTGCTGTGCGCTGAGCTGAGCATATACGTCGTTGAACTGACGGTTCTGCTCACGGGCATCGACCAAGGCCTGCTCGCTGTTGCGCACCTGCTCGCTGTAACCGCCACCGTAGTCGCAGTTGAGCTTCTTGATCATGCTGACATCGCTGTCGGAGGCATTGCACTGTGACGCGGTAGTAGCGCACCCGCCCACTGAGAGCAGGGCCAGAATGCAAAGGCTGAGGCGTAGGTACATAGCGTGCTCCTTAGCCCAGGGTAATTGCCGAGCGCTGGCTGTAGAGGCCGTCGACCTCCTGCTGCAGGGCAACGACCTTGTTGTTCATCTTGGCAATCTCTGCCTCGACCTTCTGCACCTCAGCCTGGTTGGCGCCGCCTTCACGCTCAAGCTTGGCGACCTTCTCAAATTCGGTGACACGGGCCTTCATGTTGTTGACGTCCTTGCGCATCAAGGCAATGTTGCTGTCGATGGCGGCAACGTCTTGCTGTGCCTTGGCCTTGTTAACCGTCTTGGCTTGAATATCGCGCTGCAGGGCGGCGATTTGTTGTTTGTCGTCGTTGATCACGCGTTGCAGTGTGTTGGTTCGCTCGGCGACCTTGGCCGTTTCCTGTTGAACATCAGTGGTCATCATCGTCAGACGCTGATTAGTGTCGGAGTACTGGGCACGACGCTGATCCAGGTAGTAGTTGGCGCCCATGGCCACGCCACACGCGGCAAGGCCAGCGACGACGGCGCAGGTAGCCTTGTTGCTCGAGTTCGACAGGGTGCAGGCGAGCACGCCACCGGCTGCGGCGACAGCACAGGCCTGATAGCCCGATGTGGTGAAAAACTTGGCATCGTTGCCGGAGGTCAGCCGTGGGTCTGCGTTGCTGCTGCCACCCAACATTGAGCTACCGGTACCGGCACAACCGCTCAGCACCAGGCTGACCACTACCATCACACTGACCCAAATCCGGGAGATGCCTGCTTTATTGGTATTCACGTTCGCGTTCCTTGACTCGTTGTTGATCAGAGGGTTACGGCCTTGCAGCTGTTGAGCCAGGCTGCAGTGTCGATTTTCTGGGTTTTGAGGAATTCGGCCTGGTTAGCCCAGTGGGTACGCAGGTAAGGCATCAACTCCTTGAGGTTCTTATTGGCCTTGAGCGTGCCCTCCAGCACCGGCACTTGCGCTTCCAGCAGGGGCTTGCCATAGAGCGAACCGGACTCCACCAAAGAGCTGGCGTAGTAACGGCTCAGCTTGTGCAAGCGCGTGCTCTGTTCGTCGAGCTTGGTTTTGCGCATACCGCAGGTGGGGTCTTCTTCGCCGGCCTTGCAGTTGCTGGCGTAGTTCTTCTGCAGAAAGTCGAGGTACTGGCCGTCGTCGAGCATCTTGGTACAGAGGAAGGCGCCGAGGTTGAGGCTGGCACGGATCGCCTGATCGCGAGCTTCCTGCTGTTGCTGGTTGCTCGCCCGTAGCTGATTTTCTACGGTCTTGAGCTGGTCTTTCAGGCCTTGGTCATCAACCTTTGCGGCGAGGTCTTCCAAGGCTTTCACGGTGCCTTTGTCCTTGGCGTGTCCGGTGGGCTCATCGCCGCCCAGCTTCTTCCAGCTACTCTCAATACTGCTGACGCGTTCGCGAGAGGTCATCGTGGGCGACACCAGCACCAAGCGCATGCCCGTGGTCTTGCTGGTCACCGGGCCTTCGGCGTTGTAGTACGGCTCTTCTTCACGCAGCGCCGTGCGTAGCTCGCCCTCGGCAGTCAGGTAGTTGCCGCCGCGCACCACATAGCCGCCGGCCTGCCCATGCTGGCGGTCCAGTTTGTTCAAGTGGAAGGGTTCAAACATCATCTCGCTGGCGTTGCCAAGCATATCGTGCAGGCCCAGAGGGTTTGCTTTGAGCAGCCCGCTGAGTTGCAGTTTGCCGTTCGACGACTGGGCGCCAGCAAACCATTCGTAGGCATTCAAACCTTCGGGCATCGGGTAGCGAGCATCGCGAAACTCAGCGGTACCGACCTGCAGCCCGCCGCGCGCGGCGTACTCCCACTCGATCTCGGTGGGTAAGCGCAGAAAGCCCTGGGCGCCATCCTCCTTGGGCAGTTTTGCGGCAGCATTGGCGCGTAACCAGCGGTTGTATTTATCGGTTGCTTGCAGTGCATCGAGCCAGCTCAGCGACACCTCCGGCAGGCGCAGCTTGTTCGACGGCGTCGGGCAGGTTTCGTCCGTCAGCGCACGGTACTGCAGCTGGGTCATTTCATACTTGGCCATCAGGTAGTAGCGCGATTTCTCACCTTTCGCGCTGGTGAAACTACCGGCGATAAAGGCGGGACGGGTCTGTTCGACATAGCCCCACTCGGCACTGTCCTGGCCAATGTTGATTGGGTAGTCGTCTAAGGGGCCGGCCAGTGGGATCAGTACCTTGCGAAACACCATCGACCCTTCGCAGGGCATGGGGAGCACCACATCGTCGGTGTCGGGCATGGGGTTAAAGTGTTTCTCCTCCCAGGCCGCGGCCGAGGCTTGCATCAGGCAGCCGAAACTCAGGGGCAAGAACAGTAGACGGCCGTAGGCTTTAGAGCTCACGCAGACTCTCCGCAGGTTGAATTCGAATGGCTCGCAGGGCGCCGATCATGGCGACCAGCGCGGCGACTAGGAAAGCGAGGAGCAGGGCGGTCAGGCCGTGCCCAAAAGTGATGTGGCAGATGAACGTGCCGGTAGCCTGACTGCTGCCCAGCAAGTGGTCGAACAGTACGCTGCCGGCAAAATAGCCACCCAGGCCGCCGAGATAACCTACGGCGCTGAGCAGCAGTGCCTGCAGCACCACATAGCTGGCCACTGCCAGACTGCCGAAACCCAGCAGGCGTAACACTGCAAGGTTCCGCCGTTTGCGGTCGATGTTGGCCAGGAAGGCACCGACCAGCGAGGCGATGCAACCGATCAGTGCGGCACCGGCAATCACCCCAAAGATCAGCCCTAACACATGGTTGATCGCCTTGACGCTATCGATTTCAGCGAGACGACTGCTTGTTTCCACATGTTGCTCATTGAGCCAGCGCTCCAAGGCTTCGACGTTGTCGATGTCTTTGGCATAGACCCTGGCACGGGCATAACCAACCTTCACGCTGTCCAGCAGTTGGCCACTGGTGCTACCCAGTGTCGGCACGCGATAGCCGTCGCGGAAGTACTCTAGGTCGAGCAGCAGTTCGGGGCTGACAAAGGCTGCCGGGCGGGCAAAGCGTGCAGGCTCCAGTACGGCTTGCACCTGCAGTGTTTGCTCGCCGCGTTCGTTGACACCGTCCAGGCGGCGGACGACGCGAAGCCGAATATTATCGCCGACCTTGGCGGCCAGGCGCTCAGCCGTACGGGCACTGAGAATGACCTGGTTGCCTTGCACTGCACTCAAGGGCGTGTTGAGTAGCGGGTCGCCGGCTTGGGTGGGGATGACTTCGATGTTATCGGCAAAGCGCCCACGCTCGCCCTGCAGGTCGGCCTGGGTGTTCAGCGAGCGTGTCTGACCAATGGCGAAACCGACTTCCGGGCGCTGGCGCAAGCGTTCCAGCCAGTCGAGGTCGTAATGGCTGCTGCTGAGCATCTTCACTTCAAGGTTGCGCGGGTCGCTCAGCAGTTCCTGTTGCAGTTGGCTGACCACGCCATGCTTGAGCCCGAACAACAGCAACAGGGGGGCGATCACCGCCATTAGCGAGGCTGCCATGCACAGCGAG
Source organism: Pseudomonas laurentiana (assembly GCF_014648275.1). Classification (GTDB taxonomy): domain Bacteria; phylum Pseudomonadota; class Gammaproteobacteria; order Pseudomonadales; family Pseudomonadaceae; genus Aquipseudomonas; species Aquipseudomonas laurentiana. The sequence goes on along the minus strand of NZ_BMQU01000007.1, from coordinate 226,478 downwards.
ACCTTGCGGTCATGCCAGAGATCGGCCACCGAAAGCTGCATCAGCAGCCCCAGTTGCTTAAACCAGGGGTTCAAAGCGTGTTTCTCCTTCCCCATTCACTGCGCCCAGTCGCGGCAGGCCGAACTGATCGATCAATGCCCAGTCGTGGGACACCACCAAAGCGCTAAGGCCCAGCTCATTGACCAGGCTCAGTAGCAGCTCGAACAGGCGCTGAGCATTGTGTGGGTCCAGTGCGGCGGTGGGCTCATCGGCCAGTAGCAGCTGAGGCTCGTGGGCGATGGCGCGCACACAGGCGACGCGCTGGCGCTCACCGATGGACAGGGACTGTGGGTATTTGTCGAGCAACGGCTCAAGGCGCAGTACTTCAACTGCTTTCTCGACGGCCCGACTGCGGCTGGAGAGGCCAAGTAGGCGCCGTGGTAACTGGATGTTGTCGCGTACCTTGAGAAACGGCAGAAGGCCACCGTTCTGCAACACGAAACCGAGCTGCCGGGAGCGTAATGCGGCCAGCGCCGGTTGCTGGTTCTCAGCCAGCAACTGGCGTACATCCACCGCCTCACGTCCGAGGCGATAGTGGTTCAGTTGCTGAGGCGCCAGGAGCAAGCCGATGGCTTCCAGCAGGGTGCTCTTGCCGCAGCCGCTCTCGCCGGTAATGGCACGAATTTCACCTTGCTCCAGGTGCAGCTCATTGAGCCGCACCCGATGAGCCTGGGCGCCTTCCCCGCGCGCGACCAACAGTCCTTTGATGTCAAGCATGGGGCTCAGGGCATCATTTCGAGCGGTACCGGATAGACGTTATCGCGGCTATCACTACCGGGTGCCAGTGCGACCCAGCGGTCCACGTCGGCGTTGTAACGCTGGTAGTGGCGCAGCTTGGTACTCAGGCTGCGGATGAATTTTTCCTGAGCAAGGCCGTCCCAGCCTTTCCAGGTTTCTTCATCCAGGTTCAACACGTCGCTGTGGTACGGCAGGTCTTCCAGGTATTCACCCAGCACACCCAGGTCCGCTACACGGGTGTTGGCACCCTGTTTCAGCTGGTTCGGGTCGGCCCCCATGGTGGCGGCTACCGAACGCAGGCGGGTGAACATCTCGCTGGGCGAGATCATGCCTTCGTTGGCGGCGTCCAGAATCTGCTTGAGTACGTCGCTCAAGTCGCTGAGCTGAGCTTTGGTCAGCAGCACACGCACATCGGTGGTCGGCAGATTCTGCTTGATCAGGTCACGGTCGCTGATCCAGGCCTGGAACACGGGGGGGGCCTGGGTTCCGGTGGTTTTACCGAGATAGGCGAGCTGCATGGCATGGCCGATCAGCGCGGCGTCTTCGAGCATCTTCTTTTCGCTCGGATCGGCTTTGGCATTGGTTGCACTGCCAATCGCGTCTTCGCCCATGTAGGCCGACTTCACCTGTTGGGTAATGGCGGCGGCGAGGCCGTCCACCTTGCGCCCGAACGCATCTACATCGCCAGCGTTAACCGGATAGTAGAGGGAGGTGTTGGTTCCCGGGTAGTTCGACAGTGCCCGGTACTGTGCCTCGGCGCTGCTGTGGTTCTTGGCACCGCTTGGGGTTTTCAGGTGCAGGGTATAGAGGGCGACACCAGGGTTGCTGGCCTCGATCTTCACCTGTTCCGCACCCAAACCAGTGCCCGACAGTTTGTCGCCACCGTCGATGGCGCCAGCATCGGTGATCAGCACCACATAACGGGCACCGAACTGGCTCCAGTCGACTTTGTCCACCGCGTGCATGACGCCGGAGTAGGCGTCTTCGTCGAAGGTGCTGCTGGAGACCTTGGCCTGTTTCAGGTCAGCGACCTTGGCCATGAAGTCGGCCCCGTCTTTGACGGTGTTTGGGTCGGCGTACATTTTACTCACGTACTCCAGGCCCGGTACCGCCTTGGTACTGGAACGGTAAGCGACCAGGCCAAACTTGACCTGCTGACCGAGGTTCTCCTTCTCGATCTGCTCATAGACGCGCTTGATCGCCTCACGGGTGCGATCAATGTACGGGTCCATGGAGATGGTCGAGTCGATGACGAACACCACCGCCGCGCTGAAGGCCTTGAGTTGGGTCTTGGCATTGCCTGGCGTATTCGTATTCGCCGCAGCGCTACTGCTGGCGTCTGCCTTGCTCACCGAGGCGACGTTGAGGATTCGCGTACGGAAACCTTCCTCGGTCATCACCTCTTCGCCGCTCAACACCGGCAGCAAGTAGAAGTTCTTCTGCAGGTCGATGAAGTACTCCGGCTCCTGAGCCAACACGCCGGGCGCCTCGCTGCCTTTCTTGAGCTTGGCCCGCAGTGGTGCGACGTGACTGACCGGATCGGGTGCGTCGAGAATCCCTTCGAGCTGATTGCGTTCCTTGAAGAACAGCAGACGGTCACGGTTGGCAGGGTTGGTGAACGCCAGCGTGAGCTGCATTTTCCACTCGACAGTACATTCGTCCGGTAACCAGCCGATGCTCTTACCCTGGGTGTCGGGGCCAACCCGCAACCACTCGCGGTTGTCGACCTGAGCTCGTTCATACACGTAAAAACGGCTGAACGCGGGTTGGGCGGCGCCGCTGGAAGCACCTGCCGCGTTACTGAGCTGGCAGCTAGGCGTGGTCAGGACGCGTTGGAACAGGGTTTTCTTACCCGCTTGCAGCAGAGGCTTGTCCGCTGCTTGCAAGGCCGGGCTGAGACTCAAGGCTAGCAAGGCAGCCGTCAATCCGCGCAGACGCATACTCATTGTTTGAGCTCCTCAAGACGCGCCTTGGCATCGGCATTGTTCTCGTCGAAGCTAAGGATGGTCTCGTACCAGTAGGCGGCAGTGGCGTTGTCGGGTGCTTTGAAACACTCGCTGGCCTGGTGGTACTTGGGGTCATACTCGTGGGCGTAGGCTGTGGCGATCTGTACGTCGCCGCCCTGAGCGCGGTTGGCGTACAGGCGCTGGGCGACGCCGCAAGTGCTATTGGCCTTGGCGACGTTGATCACTTCCAGCAGCGCAGTGCTGTCCGGCGCCTGCTGGATGCAGCTCTGCACGAAGGCCAGTTCCGACTGGCTCTTCATGCTTTCCAGCGTACAAGGCTGGGCTGTCACCGCGGGCTCGACCTGTGCAGGCTTCTCCGGCTCTGCAGGCTTGGGTGCGGCAGGTTCCGGTTGCTGTTTGAACCACCACCAGGCGCCTGCCGCGATGGCGGCCAGTAGCACCAGTAGCAGTACCGGCAACAGCCAGCGGTTCTTTGTTGTCGGCGTTGTGGCTGCCAGAGCTGGAGCCGGGGTAACCACTTCGGGTTCTGCCAGGGTTTCGGCCGGAGCGACCGTCGTCGCCTGGGCTGGCGCCTGCTCCACTACCGGCGCAGTTGCCGGTACGTCCAGCGTGCCGCCGTTTGCGCTTGTCGGGGTGCTCCCTTGCGACAACGAATGCTGCAGGTCCTTGGCCAGCCGCAGGACGGTTTCTTCGCTCAGGCCCGAGCCCTTCAGCTCAATGCGGAACATGGCGTTGTTGCTGAGTTCCAGCAAGGGGTCGAGCAACTCCGGCCCAATCCGGGTCTCGAAGGCTTGTGCGTCGTCTACGGGCTCCAACTGCGTGATTTGGAACCAGTAGGGGCTGCTACTCCACTGTGCTTCCTTCTGCAGGAAGTGTTGGCTTTGGCTGCTTTGCACCGAAAACTCGAGGCTGTCGGTGGTTTCGCTCCAGCCACTGACTCGAACGCGTGCGTGGCCTGGAACGTTGCTGCTCAATGACAGCACGTCAACTCTGATACCCATGGGTTAACTCGCTTCAAATGTGTTCAGCAGGACGGCCAGTTGGCGTCGCTGCTCGGTGGTAATTTCGGGGTCCGCGCCACTCTTGGCGTTTTCCTGGGTAAGCCAGGCCAGCCCCGACAACCAATCCACCAAATACAGTTGCTCTTGATGCGAGGGCTGTTCAGGCAGCACGGGCAGTTCGCCGACAGCCACCGAGCGGTAGAAGCTGAACAACGGCTCGCGAGCACCCAACAGGCTGTTGGGGCGTGCGCTTACGGGTTTGCTCAGCAGGCCGAACCAGGAGATGAAGTCGCGCATCACCAGTTGCACGGCCAATACCTGACGCTGCACCATCTGATCGCGTCGTGTGCCGCTTTGGGCGCGACGGGTCACGGCTTCGTCCAATTCAGTGAGGAAGCTTGGGCTTCGCACGGCACTGATCAGCTCCTCGGTGAGGCTGTCGACCACGCTTTTGTTCAGCCGCAGGCTATTGAGCAGCAGTGTGCGTGAACCCAGCTCGCGCATATGCTTGATCCAGGCTTTGAGGGCCGCCCGGGCAAAGCGTTGCTCTGAGGTGAGTCGCCGTGTCAGCGGCTTCGCTGGCGCTGCTACTGGCTCTGCGGCGGGGTTGGCAAACAGGTTGCCGAAATTGATCGCAGGGGCCTTGTTGGCCGGGGCCTTGGCGCTATGCTCCGGCTCTTGTTCCGCATCGTCGTCCAGCCCGTCGATGTCATACACACCGCCCAGGTACAGCTCGCGCAATTCGTCGACCGGCAGTTGGAGCTCATGGATCAACTCGCCCAATACATCGGGATCAGCGCCCAGCTGGTTGAGGAGCATCTGCGCCTTTTCGCGCTTCTTCTCCAGCACTTTCTCAAAGTCTTCTTCACGCCAGGCATACAGGCCGTTTTCAAGCAGCTCGGTACGGCACTCTTCCAGTTGTTCTTCGATCCGGGTGAGCTTGAAGTCGATGTTGGCAACGCCCTTGAAGCTGCTGCTGAAACGGCTGATGCCGCCATCATTGAGCTCAAGCATGGCTTTCCAGGCGGTGTCTGGGTCTTTCACGTGACGCTGCACTGAAGGGCTGGCGGCGAAGCACTGGCCCAACTGCTCCAGGCGCTGCGTATGTCGATCAGTGAATGCAGTTTCTTCACCGGTACCCGCGTCACGTTCGATGAAGGCCGTGTCCAGGCGAGGCTTGCGCACCAGGTAGGTGTTGTTGAACGGAGTACTCGACCAGTCCTTCATCCATTCCTGAGTTCCGAAGCGCTCGATCATTGTCAGTTTCATCATGTTCTCGCAGCCTTCGGGCAGTTGCCCTTCGCTCAGGCCGAGTGTGTTGCTGATGAAACCGTCGAGCATGGTCAAGGCCCAGATCAGACCTGGTTCACGCTGGCCGCGCTCTTTCGGTGTACGGCCTTGGGTGCGGTGAATCCAGCGGGTGAGCACAGGACCAACGCTGACCACTTCGCTTTGCTTGAACGAGCTGGTGCAGAGCACCAGGGCATTCATTTGTTGCGAGTCGGTGTAGCGTTCAAACAGGTAGGCCACCTTGCCCCGAAGGATCAGGGTCGAGGCCGGATTGACCTGCTCGACCGCATCCGGGTCGGCCGCGTCCTCGATGCGTAGCAGTTTCTGCCGGGTGCGATAGCCTGGGAAATCGAGCAAGTCGACTTCCTCAACGACCGGGTCTTGCGGCCGATTGATCAGGCGGAAGGTCATCTCGGCGGTCAGCGCGGCGAGTTGGGCGATGCTCAGGCCTACGCTGCTCTGCAGTTTGCCGTCGCACAGTGGCAACACGTTTACCGGCAGGTCACGATTAGTGCCCAGGCGCCCCAGGATATCGACGTTCATGATGCTGTTGGCTTGGGTGTAGACGCCGTTGTCGTCTTTCACCAGTACGCTCAACGGTGCGAACACGGTCTCGGGGAAGCCCATTTTGTGCAGGCCGCCTACCAACTGTTCGTAGACTTCAGTGAGCAGGTGCTGCTCGCCCCACAGCACGGAAAACAGCTTGGCCCGCTGACGGTAGTTCAACCGTGGTGCCAGCTTCATTACGCGCGGCCAGTAAAGCTCACTGAGCTTGCGCACGGACTTTTCGTAATTGCCTTTCAGGTAGTCCCACAGGGCCACCACATCGTCGGCGGTGACCCCAGGCTGTACCTGTTCATGCTCCTGGCCTTCGAAAGCCTTGAGTACATCCTGAATGCGGGCGTCAGTGAAGGCGTAGTCGAGCTTTTCTTGATCAAAGTCCTCGAACCAGGCGTTAGCCAGAATCTTCGCCACTTCGATCTCACTGAACAGCTTCAGCTCTACCGGAAAATTGGCATCGGGGCTCGGTTTGGCCCAGCGACTGAAGCGTGTCACAAGCCCGGTAGCCTCTTTGCCGAGGCCCGTGGGGTTTACGTGCTCGATGAAGTCGAGGGTCTTGCCGCCGAAGTCGGTTTCCAGGCGGCCACGGCTGTCGGCTGCCAAGGCGGAAATCAGGTACGACTTGCCGGCCTGAGACAGGCCGAAGAAGCCGATCACCATCGGCGTGCCTGCCGCGCGTTGCAGGTCTTTGGCCCGGTTGCGTGCCTGGTGCAGCCGGAGGTTGAGGGCATCGCCCTCGGCCTCGACGCTGGCGGCATTGCCGCGCACCTGTTGAATCCACTCCAGCGCCTCGTTCGCACCTTTGTGAACGGCACCCCAGGCACCCATCAGCTGCTGTTGCTTTGGCGTTAGATTACTCATTTTCCTTTGACGTTCCCGCTGTCGAGCCAATAGTCACTGTCACTCAGGCTCATGGTCGGCATGGTGTTGAGTGAGAGCTCAAGATCCCTTTCAAAATCGAAATCGGCATCCTGGATATTCGATTGCAGCTCAGCGATGACCAGCTTGTCGCTGATCAGGCCCTGCTCCAGCAGTTGGTCCGAAGGCTCGTCCACGGCCAGGCGAATACGCAGCACTGGCGTTTCACCGCCCTTGCCGATGGCGCTTGAGAAGTTACGACTGCCTCTGGGGGTAAAGCGCAGTGTGTAGAGTGGCGATGCGGACCAGCGCTCAGCGGCCAGTTGGCGGTAGCCCAGGTGCATGTCGCCGCGCATCTCCAGCCATGGCGTACCGCGTTGTTCACCTTCGCCCACAATCGGCAGTTGAATGCGGCCTTTGTCGGAGGTCAGGTTGTGGTAGAGCACATCACCGTGTTTGATCGTGCCGGCGTTATCAATCTGGCCGAAGTGCTTGATGGTCGAATACGGTTTGAGTGCCGCCGTGCGGAAGTAGAAGTTCGGCACACTGTGCTTGGAGCACAACAGGCAGATCATTGCACCCACCGAGGCGGTACTTTTCGGGTCGTCGATCAGGCCATTTTTGTGGAATGGGTACCAACCGCCAGTGCGGTAGTTCTGCAGCGGCAGAATGCGCCCTGGTGGCAGAGGCAAACGCTGGCGAATGAAGGCTTGAATGCCCGGCAGGCGCGAAGGGCGGCCCGTCAGCAACAGCGCGTCACAGGGGTAGTGGAAGATCACTTCGCACAGTTCGGCGAGGATCTTGGTGATGTTGATCTGGCCACCGAGGAACGCCGTATGCACCTGTTCGAGATCAAAGGCGATAGGGGTTTTCAGCAGGTCCAGGGTGCCATCACGGCCAACATCACGGCGCACGGCGGCATACACGTACTCCAGCACGCTGTCGTTTACCACGGCATCGCCCAGTACTTCTTGCCATGAGCGCTCAACAACCTCCACTGGGGTTTCAGGGTCATACTGCTCATAGGCTTTAAGCAACGCCAGACCCAGCGGCATGAACACCTGCAGGTTGAGCTGCTGACGCAGAATCCGCTCCTGGGCGCTGGCATCGCCGTTGCCGCACAGGCGCGACATCAGGGCATCCGGGGCGTACACCCCGGCGTTCTGCAGTGCCTGCTTGAAACTGGGCAGGATGAACTCTTGAATCACGTCCAGCAGGATATCGTCGCCTGCGATCTTGAATCCGTCGCGGAAACGCTGGTTGGGCACAATGTGCACGTTACTGCCTGTGCCGCCGTTGCTGCCACGGTCCAGGTGGTAGTCGGTGATCACCAGATCTGTGGTGCCGCCACCAATGTCGATGGTGGCCAGGGTGATTTGCTCGGTTTCACTTTTGTCCGGACGCGCCAGGGCTGCGAAAAATTCTTCCGGGTGCCCGGCGAAGTTCTCGTTGACCTCGTTGTACAGGTACACCAGTTGCCCGCAGCTGGCCTCGTCCCATTCAACGCGAATGCTCGGCAGCGGTGTGAGCGGTTTGACCGACTTGTCCTTGAACGGGTTGCTCTCGCCCTCATGCCAGCCAAGGCTCTTCCACACCAGGCCGACGGCCTCGTTCATGCGGTTGTTGAGGATGCTGCGTTCAGCCTGCGGCATGCCTGGCGGTACGGTAAGGGTGATGCTGTTGAGCTGGCGCGGGACCCGCGCATGACCCTGGCGTGAACGCTGGGCCGGGCTGTTGATCTGCGACAGCGCCTGGGTGACCACTTCGGCCAGCATGAACGTCATCAGGCTGCTGCGTGAATAGCGCGGTGTGAACACCGGCATGTCGTTCTTTGGCGGCAGGTACAGCGCCTGGCCGAGGTCGTTGATCAAGTGCGAGAAAGGTGCGGCGGTCGCCAGCGGCTCCTTGTCGGTTTTGACGTACGAGGCGTTGAAGCGCCAGCCATGACCATAGGCCTTCTCATCCCACAGGTAGCGTTTCGGGCTGGACAGACCGGTGGAACCTTCGGTGCCGCGACGGCGGCTGGCCAAGCGTCCGGCCTCGCCGCCTACGCGGGCAATCGTGGCCCACTGGAAGGCATTGTGACGGCCGCTCTTGACCGAAAAATGGTCCTTGCCGAAATAAGCCTGGGCAAACTCGACGCGGCTCTCAAAGGCCTGGTTGTAGATCTTCTCGGGTTCACTGAGGTCGCGCAGCTCCAGCACATAGTTGTGCTTCATGCCCGAACCCGACTGGCCATGATCTTCAATCAGAATGCCGCAGGTGCGCGAGTTACCGACGTCCAGCACCAGGTCCACCGGAATCGGACGCACGACGCCCAGGGCGTCATTGGCGACGACCTTGATCTCGGGGATCTCGACCTTGGGCTTCTCTGTGCTCTGCTCGGCAGGTGTCGGGCGGCGCAGCAAGCTCAGCAGGTTCAGGTAATGCCCGAGGTGGCGGTTGCCCTTGAGGTCTTTGTCCAGGCGCTCGCGGGTCCAGTCTGCACGGGCTTCGGCGTACAGCTCACTGAGCCATTCGCGGATCCAGCTGTGAGTCAGGAACCAGCCGTACTCACGGGCGCTGCAGGCGATCTTGAAGGCTACACCGGAGCGCACGTCTTCTTCGTTTGGCGCCAGGTAGGCGGTGCCGCTGACGGACGGCATGATACGGCTATCAAAGGCCAGCGTGAGACGGTGCGTATTGCCGTCGATATCGGGCTCGGCCAGTTTGACCAAGCGCATCCGCGACCAGTTGTTCGGCCCCTCGTCGAAGCGATAGGGCGGCATGAAGCGCAGAAACGGAATGGGCAGCCAGATACCGTCAAACAGTTTCAGGCTCTCTTCCATACTCAGCCGGAAGTGGTTGTCTTCGCTGGAATCGAACTCTACCGGCACGACTTTGTCGGGCTCCGGTTCGTAGAAATCCTTGTATTCCTTGGACCACAACAGGCGCGTAGGCACCAGGCCGTTGTTGAGCTGCACGAATTTGCCGGCTTGCTCGCCATCCGGGCCCAGGCGCAGGGCGAAGTCCATAAACTGAATGCCGGTATCGCTGATCAGCGTGACCGTTTCTTCGAACTGGGTGATTTCAGGCAACATCTTCTGCGCTTCTCGTGTTATTGGCCGGCTTGCTTCATCAGCATCGGGAACGCTTCGGTGCCGTAGCTACCGCTGCAGTCGGCGATGTGCTTGGCGCCTGGTTTGCAGTTCACTTGGGGCAGGTCATAGCTGCTGCCATCGGCACAGGCGGCCTGACCATCGCTATTGATCGACAGATTGCCGCCGTTCATTGCCGCGACCACCGGGGCGCTGCAGCGCACGCCGTCGGAGCGGCTGACCGTGGCGTTACCCTTGCCGTCCTGGAAGTCATACTTCAGGCGCAGCGGCTTACCGGTGCCGACCTCCTGGATGCCGGCACCGCTCCAGTCGCCGTTGAGGAAGTTGGCTGTGCCGTCTGCGGCATCTGCGGGAATACTCAATAACGGCGAAGGCTGGGTGCCCTCCACAAGCGCTGGCGGTTGTGTCGACGAGGCGTTGGCTGGGCCACCTGCGCTTGCGGGCGGCGTTTGCGCCGCACCGGCGGGCGCCTCGTTTGGCGCTGCTGGCGGTGTAGTGGTGGGCTCCGGCGCGGTGTTGGCGGCAGGATCTGTACCGGCACCCTCGTTGGCTGGCGCCGCTACGCTACCTGGCGCGGTAGTCGGCGTGCCCGCTGCGCTACCGGAAACGTTCAGCCCGCTACCTGGTAAGGCTGCGCCGCCAGGCAGGGTGACGCCGGGTTGCCCGCTCAAGTAGGGCGTATTCATAGACGGCACTTCAACCTGCGGCATACCCGGCAAACCTGGCAGCGTAGCGTTGGGCAGGCAGCCACGCAGGCCAAACAGCAGCAACAGCAGGAGCAACAGCAACAACGGCAGTAGCCACCACCAGCGGCGCCACCAGGAGGGTTTGGCTGCCTGGCTGAGCAACGGCGCTGCGGCGGGTGCTGCCAGCGGTGCGACCGGTGCGGGCGGCACGAGTGGTGCCGGTTCGGCAACTTTGGCTGTGCTTGGGTAGAGGCAGTGCAGTGGCTGGCGGCTGCGCTCGGCACCGGCGTGGACGAAGCCCCAGAACGTCAGGACTGGCCGACCATCCACCAAGTACACGAAATTTTCGTCGGGGAACGGCACCACGCAGGTCAGCAGCTTGCCGAATACCGTCCGATCACCCTGGGCGCCTGGCTTGCTGCCGGGAAGCGGCTGACCATTGGCATCCAGGCCCAGCAGGTCATTGCTGAGCTCATCGATCTTGCGCTGCAGCACTTCCAGTTGCGCACGGGCGGGCCCCCGTTCTTCTTCGGTGGCGCTGCTCCAGGGGATGACATCACCCGGCCGATCGCTGTACCAGTCGATGGTACTGCCGCGCTCGTCGGTTTGCGGAATGGCGAGGTGCTCGACCAACTCAGGTTGGCCGGGGTTCTTGCGGCGGATGGCCTCGCGCAATTGCAGCGCTGCCCGGTACACCGGTTGGCCTGTTTCTCCTAGTGCGGTGAAATCTTCACTTTTGCCGCTACGTAGCAGTACTCCGCGCATCATCCCTACCTTGGTCACTCATCCATAAGTATTGAGTGCCTCCATTGCTGGCACCCAAAAAGTGCAGCCACACTAACGGCAAACTCGACATGCCGTCAATTCAAATGGGTGGCAATGTGCTATTGGCTTGTCTAATGGGTGAACCTTCGCTGGAAGGCACGGTTTTCGTGGCTTGGCGCACACCGACAGTGCGTCAGCCTGATCGTGTGGCGCGGATCGCCGCGGTCCATGAGTACCTGTAGACTGCCCGGCATACCCTCAGGTTGACGGTTACGGTTGACCGGTTGCCAGGTCGTCTGTGGACGGCCTTTTCATTGATGAAGAGTTAAAAAAGGGATAGACGATGAGTCTCTGGGATGAGCTGAAGCAAAAAGCCGTCAACGCCAACCCTGAACTGGCCGCCAAGGCTGCTCAGGCACTGAACAAAGCCAAGGATCTCGCTGTTGAAGCAGGGCAGAAGGCCGCGCCGGTGCTGAAAGAAGCTGGTGAAAAGGCTGCGGCCTATGCTCAGGAAAAAACACCGGTACTGAAGGCTCAAGCACTCAAGGCCATTGATGATGCCAAGGTCCGGCGCGCCGAGCTTCAAGAGCAGGCCAAGCACGACAAGGCAGCCCGCGATGAAATGATCCGGACCATGTACGACATCAGCTTGTCACCCGAAGAGGTGAACTTCATCGACGAACCGTTCAACCACTATGGGCGTCAGTTCTACTTCTTTGTCGTGACCGGGCGGGTACTGGACACCCAGAAGCGCAATCAGGTGCACTTGGCTGCCGGCCACTCGCATCATTCCAGCGGTGGTTATCTCATTAATGGCTACGGCTCGACCGGGAGTAGCTCGTCATCGTCCTACGTCAGCAGCCGTAACGTGCAAGAGCACGAGTTCTGGGTGAAGTTGCGCGATGGTAAAGAGGCCTGCTTCCAGTTCGCCGACAAGGCGGTTCGGATACGCGAAGGCCAGGACATTACCATGCTGTTTGCTCGACCAGCGGAGAGCCAGACCGGCGAAATGGTTGCGCTCTACAACCACAGCTCCGCTGAAAACTTCATCATCGCCGCACCGGCGGAGATCAATCAGATGTTCAACATCTATACGGTTGAGCCCGGTTTCTTCAACAAGAGCGAAGTACTGAGCACACGCAATCGGCTGCTGCTTGAGCTGGAGCGGCGCCTGCAGCAACTTGGCACTTATTCGGCCATACATGGTAAAGCGGCAATTCAGGCCCAGGCTATCGAAGGCGAGCACGAAGCCTGAGTATTGCCCCGCATGAGGCCGCCCGTTCAGACAGTATCTGCACCACGGCCAAGGCGGGTTTCTACCGGTGCCCCCAGCATGCGTTTCATCCGCCACTCAAATGCCAGGGTCAGGCAGATCGCGGCGCATGCCAGCCCCAGTGCCAGGCCCCACCAGACACCGACGGCACCGCCGTCGAGTGGGAAGGCGAACAGCCAGGCGGCGGGTGCACCAATCAGCCAATAGCAGACAAAGCCGATCAGGAAGGTAGTCTTGGCGTCCTTCAGGCCGCGGATCGAACCCATGGCAATGGTCTGGGTGCCATCGAACAGCTCGAACCAGGCGGCAACCATCAGCAGGCTGACCGCCAGTTGAATGACCTCGGCAAACGCCGGGTCACCCTGGTCGAGGAACAGTCCGATCAAGGCCTCTGGCAGCAGCCAGAACAACACCGCAAACGCCAGCATCAGCGAGGCACCAAAACCGATCCCGACCCGGCCGGCATGCCGTGCAGCAAGCAGGTTATCGGCACCAAAATGCAGGCCGACCCGCATGGTCACGGCATAGGACAAGCCCGCTGGGATCATGAAGGCGGTCGACACGATCTGCAGGGCAATCTGATGCGCTGCCAGCTCGGTACTGCCCATGGTGCCCATGCACAGCGCCGCAAAGGCGAACAGCCCGACCTCTACCGTGTAGGTGCCGCCAATCGGCAGGCCAAGCCGCCACAACTCGCTCAAGGCAGGCCAGGATGGTCGGCTCAGCCGGTGACGGATGGCATAGGCGTCATAGGCCGGGTGCCAATGAATATGCAGGGCCAGCGCCACCGCCATGCCAGTGGCGACGATGGCCGTGACCAACCCGATCCCTACCAGCCCGAGTTTTGGCAGGCCAAAGAGGCCTTCGATCAGCGCATAGTTGAGCAGGAAGTTGAGCACGGTACCGACCAGGCTGATGACCATCACCGGCGCCGAACGCCCCAACGCACTGGTAAAGCCGCGCAAGGCCATAAAGGTCAGGTAGCCGGGCAGGGCAAAGGGCAACAACAGCAGGAACTGGCTGGCTGCCTTGACGTTGTCTGGTGTCTGGCCAAGCAGCAACAGCACTGGCGACAGGTTCCACAGCACCAATGCGGCAACCAGCGCCATGACCCAACCGAGCCACAAGCCCGCCTGGGTCAGGCGCGTGGCGCCTTCGGTATCGCCAGAACCTTTGCGAATGGCAACCAACGTGCCGACTGCGGCAATCACGCCCAGACAGAAAATCGACACAAAGGAATAGCTGGCTGCGCCGAGCCCACCACCGGCCAGGGCTTGTGGGCTAATCCTGGCCATCATCAGGGTGTCGGTGAGCAGCATCAGCATGTGTGCCAACTGAGAGGCAATCAGCGGCCCGGCCAGCCGTAGCAACGCCTTGAGTTCTTTAGATGGCACGGCTTGCATGGTGATCGTCCTGGTCGCGAGCAAGGTAAGGTGAAGCCATTGATTCTCGTGCTTTGGACGATGTTGCACAAAAGGATAATAACGATCATTGGCATGATTAAAACTCATGCGAGTAAGATCACTCATCACGTATTGGGGCGTTGTCGGGAGTAGGGTCATGTCAGGTCGTTTACCGCCGCTGTATGCACTGCGTGCGTTCGAGGCGGCAGCCCGCCATAGCTCGTTCACCCGGGCGGCACAGGAACTCTCGATCACCCAGAGTGCCGTCAGTCGACACATTCGTACGCTGGAGGATCACTTCGCTTGTCGGCTGTTTGTGCGCAATGGCCGCACGTTGCAGTTGAGTGAAGCCGCCCGATTACTGTTGCCTGGCGTGCGTGAGGGGTTCGCCGCGCTGGAGCGCGCCTGCAACACACTGCGCACGGAAGACGACATCCTGCGCATGAAAGCACCATCGACCCTCACCATGCGTTGGCTACTGGCCCGCCTGAGCCGCTTCCGCCATTTGCAACCCGGCAACGAGGTGCAACTGACCAGCGCCTGGATGGATGTCGATCATGTGGATTTCAATCAGGAGCCGTTCGATTGTGCCGTGCTGTTGAGTGATGGGCGTTTCCCTCCGGACTGGGAAGTCAGTCGGCTGTTCTCCGAGCTGCTGGTGCCGGTCGGTGCGCCCGGGCTGCTCAATGAGGGCCCCTGGGACGTGCAGCGTCTGGCATCGGTGGAGCTGTTGCACCCGACCCCGGATAAGCGCGACTGGCGCAGTTGGCTGGCCTGCATGCACCTTACCGAGCAGATCTCGCTCAAGGGGGGCCAGGTCTTCGACACACTGGAGTTGGGCATGATCGCTGCAGCGCGTGGTTATGGCGTATCGATGGGCGACCTGCTGATGGTGGCCGAGGATGTGGCTCAAGGACGCTTGAGTCTGCCGTGGCCGACGGCGGTGGCCAGTGGTCTGGATTACTACCTGGTATGGCCAAAGACTCGCCCCGGTGGCGAGCGGCTGCGGCGGCTCAGCGATTTTCTGCAACATGAAGCCCGCGTCATGAACCTGCCGGATGTGCAGGTACTGAATGCGCGTGAAGCGACGCCGCCAGGCTGACCAGCATCGCTGGCAAGTCTGCCCCCGCGAATCCCGTACCTAGGCGGTCTTCGTGGGGGTAGACAAGGCTGTTCAGCGGCTTACAACGAGGTCAGGTTCAACGCTTCGGCACACGCCTGCAGCGAGCGACGCTCACTCTGTGCGTACAGCGCCAATTCATCCTGGACCGACTTGCCCAACGCCTGTTCAAACGCGTCGCGGTTGGCGTTGCTGCCGTACTGGCTATGGCTGTCATCACCCAGATTGGACTGGAAGATGCCTGCGGCACTGACCGGCAGGAAGTCCTCGTAGACCAGCGCTTCAAAGTGAATGTGCCCGGCTTCGATCAACGCGTCCAGCGAGGTCGGTCGTTGCGCGGCGTCACGTGCGGCCATGCCCTGTTTAGTCGGGAAGTAGCGGAAGTAGGCCAGGCCTTGTTGACGCATTTGCCCCAAATCGTCCGGGAAGGCCTGGAACTGTTCTGCCAACAGGCTCATGTAGCGCTCAGCGTTCGCTTCTGCGGGGACACCGCCCAGGCGTTCGCGTGTGGCATCGAGCAGGTGGTCATACAGTGCACGCCCTTTGGGTGTCAGTGCGGCGCCGCGTTGTTCAATTTCACCGAAGCGGGCGGTATGGCTGCCACCCGCCGTGGCGTCCTGGTCACTAAAGGCAACCTGCTCCTGAAGAGCCTTGAAGCTGGTCTGGCGCAGCAGGATCGGGCAGCGCCGACGGGGTGGGCCTTCGATGACCGCCTTGGGTGGAATGCCCTTGGCAGGCATGCCGACCTGAATGGCATCGATGTCCAGTGTGCGCGGGGTCAGGTGGTTGATGTGCGGGCCTTTGAAGGCCACCACATCGGCGATCAAGCGGTGTTGATCATGCAACTGACGGTACTGCTCGGCGGTGACCGTGGCGGTGTTGTGCCAGCGGAAGGTATGCAGTGCCTGCTCGACAAACTCGCGGGCATCGACTTCGTTCAGACCACCATCACGCTCGAACTGCTCGATCAGGCTCAGCGCACGTGGGGTGAAGATCTGCCGTTTGGCGAGGATGCCGCGGGCCAGTTCGCGCAACTCCGGATTGTCGATCAGTTCCAGGCGCAGCAACGAGGTAAAGACGCGGAACGGGCTGACATGCAGCGACTGTTCGTGGACGGCCCGGAAAGCTGTGGAGTGCACCGGCACACCGGCGGGGCTGAGGTCGTAGTAGCCCACCGGTTGCATGCCCATGACCGCAAACAGACGACCAATGGTGGCCAGCTCTTCAGCCGTGCCCACGCGGATGGCGCCGTGGCGCTCCTGGTCGAGGCGTTCGATTTCGCCGGTCCAGCGCAGGGCTTCGGCGATGTCGGGATGCTGTTGCATCACCTGGTGATTGGTCTCGCTCACCAACTCCAGCAGCGTGCCGTACAACGGCACCTCCTGCTTGTACATCTGCGACATGGCGGCCGAGAACTGTGCGCGAATACTATCCGGGCTGACGAAATCTTGAGCGGTCATCGAAAGCTTCCTGGTGAAAAGTGCAGGCTTACATGAAAGCGAGGAATGCTGTTCCGACACAAGCGAAAAAAAGTCGAGCCATCATTCCTGAAATTCAGGAATCGTCGTTGCTCACACGTGTTCGCGAATCCACTCCACCAGGCTGCGTACCTTGGGCACTTCTGCAGCATGTTCGGAGAACGCCAGGAAATACGCGCCGTTGCTTTTCATCGCATGCTGCCAAGGGACGACCAGCTTGCCTTCGGCCAACTCTTGAGCCACCAGATAGCGCGGCACCAAGGCTACGCCGCAACCGGCCTGGGCGGCACTCAGGCACATGTAGAACGTGTCGAAGCGCGGTCCGTGATAGCTGTTCGCCGAATGCAGGTCCTGCTCAAGGAACCACTCGTGCCAGGCTTCCGGGCGCGAGGTGGCTTGCAGCAGCACCAGGTCGGCCACTTCACTGGCATCGTTCAGGGTGCGCCCCTGTAACAGTTCCGGCGAGCAGACCGGCACCATCTCCTCACCGAACAGCTCGATGCAGGTTGCGCCGGGCCACGTGCCCTGGCCAAAGAAAAACACCACATCGGCATTACCCTGGAGCAGGGCGAAGGGTTCCATCTCGTTGCGGATATCCAGGTGGATGTTCGGGTGGCGTTTGCCGAAGCCCTTCAGGTTCGGGATCAGCCAGCGCACGCCGAAACTTGGCTGGGTGGCGACCTTGAGCACTTCGGTCTGTTCGCCATAGGAGAGGATGTAGCGGCTCGACATGTCGACCTGGGTGAGAATCTTGTTCACTTCGGCCAGGTACAACGCACCGGCCGGCGTCAATTGCAGGCGTCGCCGTATACGCAGGAACAGGTGATGGCGCAGCATGTCCTCCAGCTGTGCTACTTGTTTGCTGACAGCGCTTTGAGTCAGGTGCAGCTCCTCGGCCGCGCGGGTAAAGCTCAAATGACGGGCGGCCGCTTCGAAGCATTGCAGGGCGGCCATCGAGGGCACGAGGCGTTTGGACATGGCGATCTCGTTAATCATTACCTGGCGGAATGATGTGCTGAGTAAAGGTCGTTTGTTGTGCCAGAGTAATCGGATTAATACTGACCTCCGTCATTGAAATCAACTACTCATCGTATGCAGGAGAACAAAAATGGTTGATGGACTGCTTGATCGCCTGGGTGTACCGGCCAGTGCCTACACCAATGGCAACCATCCCATTCACACCCCCATCGATGGCAGCGTCATTGCCTCGGTTCACCTGGAGAGCAAAGCCCAGGTCGTGGGCAAGATCGACCAGGCTGAAAAAGCCTTCCAGGCCTGGCGCAATGTCCCAGCGCCACGCCGTGGCGAGTTGATTCGTCTGTTCGGCGAAGTGCTGCGTGAGCACAAGGCGCAGCTCGGCGAACTGGTGTCTGTCGAAGCGGGCAAGATCACTCAGGAAGGTCTGGGTGAAGTACAGGAAATGATCGACATCTGCGACTTCGCGGTTGGCCTGTCGCGTCAGCTGTACGGTTTGACCATCGCCTCCGAACGCCCTGGCCACCACATGCGTGAAACCTGGCACCCGCTGGGTGTGGTCGGTGTGATCAGCGCGTTCAACTTCCCGGTTGCCGTGTGGGCGTGGAACACCGCGCTGGCCCTGGTCTGCGGTAACGCCGTGGTCTGGAAACCGTCGGAAAAGACGCCACTGACGGCCCTGGCTTGCCAAGCGCTGTTCGAGAAAGCCCTGAAAGCCTTCGGCGATGCACCGGAAGGCCTCAGCCAGTTGATCGTTGGCGACCGCGAAGCGGGCCAGGTACTGGTCGACGACCCACGCGTACCGCTGGTCAGCGCCACCGGCAGCACCCGCATGGGCCGTGAAGTCGGCCCACGTGTGGCTGCACGCTTCGGTCGCAGCATCCTCGAGCTGGGTGGCAACAACGCCATGATCCTGGCGCCAAGCGCCGACCTGGACCTGGCTGTGCGTGGCATCCTGTTCAGCGCCGTCGGTACTGCCGGCCAGCGTTGCACCACCCTGCGCCGCCTGATCGTGCACCGCTCGATCAAGGACGAGGTCATCGCCCGTGTCAAAGCCGCCTACGGCAAAGTACGCATCGGTGACCCACGCAAGGACAACCTGATTGGCCCGCTGATCGACAAGCAATCCTTCCAGGCCATGCAGGACTCCCTGGCCCGTGCCCGTGACGAAGGCGGCATTGTGTTTGGTGGCGAGCGCCAATTGCAGCAGGACTACCCGAACGCCTACTACGTGGCCCCGGCCATCGTCGAAATGCCGGCCCAGACTGAAGTCGTGCGTCACGAAACGTTCGCGCCGATTCTCTACGTGCTGGCCTACGACGAGTTCGAGGAAGCCCTGCGTCTGAACAACGAAGTGCCTCAAGGCCTGTCGTCATGCATCTTCACCACCGACCTGCGTGAAGCCGAGCGCTTCCAGAGTGCAGCCGGCAGTGACTGCGGCATCGCCAACGTCAACATTGGCACCAGCGGTGCGGAAATCGGTGGCGCCTTCGGTGGCGAAAAAGAAACGGGCGGTGGCCGTGAGTCGGGTTCCGATTCCTGGAAGGCCTACATGCGTCGTCAGACCAACACCGTGAACTACTCGCGTGAGCTTCCGCTGGCGCAGGGTATTGTGTTCGACTGATAGCCACTCAGGCCCCCATCGCCGGCAAGGCCAGCCCCTAATGGGCGCTGGCGTTGCCGGCGATGGGGTTTCCACCGACTAAAAAGATCAATAAAGCGGAGCCGACCATGACCGACCTGCGTCAAGAGTGTCTATGGGAGTTCGTTACACCGGCGGCGGCCCCGTCTGCCGAGTTGAGCGCGGACATCAAGGCCGATGTGTGCATCATCGGCGGCGGTATTACCGGCTTGTCCGCTGCGATCCATTTGCTGGAACAAGGCAAGCGCGTGGTGCTGCTGGAGGCCTGGAAGATCGGCCACGGCGGCTCGGGACGCAACGTTGGCCTGGTCAACGCCGGCACCTGGATTCGTCCGGATGACGTTGAAGCGACCCTCGGCCAGCAACAAGGCAGCCGCCTGAACAAGGTACTGGGCGAAGCCCCGGCTGAGGTGTTTGCCACCATCAAGCGTCTGGGCATTGATTGCCAGGCCCGTAACGAAGGCACGCTGCACATGGCACACAATGCCAGCGGTGTGGCCGACCTTGAAGCCCGGCATGCCCAATGGAGCCGCCGTGGTGCCGACGTCGAGCTGCTCACGGGTGCTCGTTGCCAGGAATACTGCGGTACCGACAAGATTTCCGCCGCGCTGCTCGACCGCCGCGCCGGCACCATCAACCCGATGGGTTATACCCGTGGTCTGGCCGCTGCCGTGCTGCGCCTGGGCGGGCAGATTCATCAGCAGTCCGCGGTTCAGGGATTGGTGCGCGAAGGCCGCGCCTGGCGGGTCAAGACCGCCAAGGGTTCGGTCTGCGCCGACAAGGTCATCATCTCCACCGGTGCCTACACCGAAGGTGACTGGACCGACCTTCAGCGCAACTTCTTCCGTGGTTACTACTATCAAGTGGCGTCAGTGCCGCTGAGCGGTGCCGCTGCGGACAACGTGCTCAAGCATGGTCAGGGGTCCTGGGACACACGCACCGTGCTCAGCAGCATTCGTCGTGACGATCAGGGCCGCCTGCTGCTGGGCAGCCTGGGGCGGGTCGACAACAAACCGACCTGGTTTATCCGCAGTTGGGCTGACCGCATCCAGAGCCATTACTTCCCGCAACTGGGCAAGGTTGAGTGGGAAATGCACTGGACCGGTTGCATCGACTTCACCCCTGATCACCTGATGCGGCTGTTCGAACCTGCTCCGGGCATTGTGGCGGTGACCGGTTACAACGGGCGTGGCAATACCACCGGTACAGTGATTGGCAAGGCCTTTGCCGAGTACCTGCTCAGGGACAACCCGGACGAACTGCCGATTCCATTCTCGCCGATGAAACCGGTGACGGGTGCTTCGCTGCGTACTGGCTTCTACGAGACCGGCTTCTCGCTGTACCACGCCGGTCAGTGCCTGCGAGTCGTGCTTTAGTGCGGCTTTAGCCAGCTCAGGAAGCCGCCTTTCTTGACCGCAGCCGGTCGCTGTAACAACAGCGACTGGCTGGCTTGCTGACGATGGCGCTGCAACTTGCTCAGCGCGCTTTTCACCTCTTCGCGTTGCTCCAGGCAACTGCGTACGGCCGTTTTCTCGATCCGGTAGAGCAGGCAGGTAGTCAGGCTGCGGAACTCCACATTGGAGTCATTACCGTCCAGCAGGCCCTCGACACCGAGAATCTCCCCCGGCCCCATCCGCCCCGCTTCGACACTACGTTCCCCGTCGCGAATTGACGCCGAGACCACCCCTGTACCGATCACCAGCAGGAAATCAGAGGCCTCATTGAGCCCCAGAATCACCTGGTCGGCCAGGTACTCAACCGGCATCATGCGTTGGCTCAGGCTGTCCTTTTCTTCATCGCTCAGCGAGCGAAAAATGCGCACATCTTCCAGCAAACTGCGCTGACGACTCCAGGGCTTCGGCACGGCGTCCGGGTTCCAGTTGACCCCTGCTGCCTCCAGATGGCGGTGGGCGAGGTCGAACAAGTAATTGCGCGTCTCGGTTTTCGTACCCATGGCCGCGACGAAGCCACTGGCCTCGTACTCCACCGATTCCAGGCTGACGCTCTTTACCGTGGCCTTGGCTTTGGGGTTGGCGAGTAGGGCGCTGGTGCCCTGCAGGGCCTTTTCCAAGGCATCGAGGACGCGTCGCGGGCGAATCTGCGAGGGCACCACGACACTGATCGATACCCCGTGAACATCGTTCGGGCGACTGAAGTTCAGCAGTTTGGCCTTGGCCGCTACCGAGTTCGGAATCACCGCCATACTGCCGTTGGCCGTGAGCAAACGGGTTGCCCGCCAGTCGATATCCAGCACCTTGCCTTCGGTGCCGTCGATGGAGATCCAGTCATCGATTTGATAGGGCCGGGTGGTGTTCAACACAATCCCGGAGAACACATCGCTCAGGGTGCTCTGCAAGGCCAGGCCGACGATGATCGCCATGGCGCCTGAGGTGGCCAACAGGCCTTTAACCGGCAACTGCATGACGTAGGCGGCCGCCGCGACGATAGCAATCAGGAAAATGATCGCTCCCAGCACATCCTGCAACAGCCGACCGGTATGCCCGCTACGAACAATCAACATCAACCCGAGCACAACCGTCAGCGTACGTGCGGCGAACAGCCACCAGACGATTTCCAGTACGGTTGCCAGTAAATTGCGCGGTACATCCTCAACCCAAGGGGCCGGTTGCAGCGGGCTCATCCCCGCACTGATCAACACCCAGCTGAACAATAGAAAGGCCAGCAAGCGTGCCGTGATGCGCGCATTGCGCCGCTCTGCCGGAATCGCGCGCCAAAGCAGCAGGTCGATCAGCAGCAGGGTCGCACCGATCAGCAAAGGCCAGTTGTGGATAAGTTCAAACATGCGCGTCTCGGCTCGGTGAGCTGCTGAAAGTAAAGAGCAGAATCCGGGGAAATCCAGAGTGATCCGGGGGAAGCCATCTTGCCTGCGAGGGTATCAGTGAAGTGTGCGGTGGTGTGTGGCTTCTGCAGGGCTGTAGCTGTTTTCTGTCAGAGGCTTCTGAATCATGTCCTGCGGGCCATTACTCGGTTGCGGCAACCTTGTTCGCTGCCTACTCTGCGATCACTGTCGCCGACGCGACGACCAGATGGAGTCGCCAAGCGAGTAACTGAGTGCGCCTATTTTTCGGTCCTTTCTTCACCGCGTCATGGCGGTTGTACGCAGGGCACTTTTGGGTGCGCCGGTTCCTATGCCCGGTCTGCTAACCCGCGTACGGCCGCCACCCATTTCGTTTCGCAGCAAACGTTACAGCGAACATGCATTGATGCAGGCCAATAGGTTGCTCGCCTGAGTTTGAACACAGGACGTTGGTGATGAGCGCGATGCTCCACGATCTGTATGGTGAGCAGGCTTGCCTGCGAGGGTATCAGTGAGGTCTCCGAAGCTGTGCCGCATCTGCATGGCGACTGCTGTCGCAATGACCAGATTAAGCGGCCAGGCGGGTAACTCAGCGCCCTTACTTCTTGGTCTTGTCATCACTGTGTTATGGCGGCGGTACGTGGGGCACTTTCGGGTGCGCCGGTTTCTATGCCCGGTCTGCGAACCCGCGTACAGCCGCCACCTTTTGTGCTAAAGCTCAGCCGCTAACAGCAAATCGGAAGGCCTGCACTGCATGGCAACTGCGATGCGGACGATGTTCAGGAAGGTGACGTTCCGCTCTCCGCGTTCGATTTTCCCCATGTGCGCACGATCAATCCCTGCTGCATCAGCGAGGGCTTCCTGGGACAGGCCGAGTGCTTTGCGTCGAGCACGCACCGCAGCACCCAATCTCATGAGACTGCTGTCTTTATCGTGTTCTACCGAGATTCTTGCCATGCCTTCGAGGGTGTCGTTATGATGCTTAAAGGACCACGGTATTTACGACCCATAGGCGGGTGCGGCGAAGACGCATTGATGCATGCCAGTGTGCTGCTCAGCGTTGTCGAGGCCACCGCCAGCGACGCCGCCGACCACTTGAGTTTGAACGATAAGGCGTTGGTGTTGAGCATTGCC
This sequence comes from Pseudomonas laurentiana, assembly GCF_014648275.1. Lineage (GTDB taxonomy): Bacteria > Pseudomonadota > Gammaproteobacteria > Pseudomonadales > Pseudomonadaceae > Aquipseudomonas > Aquipseudomonas laurentiana. The sequence goes on along the minus strand of NZ_BMQU01000007.1, from coordinate 203,632 downwards.
CAACACGCGGAAATGGCGCGAGCGCTGGTGAATGCGGTGTTGGAGGGGGCGGGCTCGGTAGGGGTGTAGTGCGGTGGTTGGCAAGGCCGGCTTTTCACGATCTATGTGGTGAGCAGGCTTGCCTGCGAGGAGATCCGTGAGGTGTCCGGCGGTGCACGGTCTCTGCATCGCTGGCAAGCCCGCTGGCCTTACTGCGTTGCCGGACGATACTGCAGGGCTTCGGCCAAGTGTGCGCGGCTGATGTGTTTGGCCTGCTCCAGGTCTGCGAGGGTGCGCGCCACCTTCAGCAGGCGGTGGGCCGAGCGTAATGACAGGGTCAGGCGTTCGCACGCGCTTTCCAGCCAGCGTTCGTCGGCTGTGGATAACGGGCAATGCGTGCGCAGGCCGGGCAGGTCGAGGAAGGCATTGGCGCAGCCTTGGCGTTGTTGCTGCAGTGTGCGGGCGGCGGCGACGTGGGCGGCGGCGTTGGCGCTGTTGTCGTCACTGCGGGCCGTTGGTGCCAGCGCCGTGGCTTCGCGGGCAACGGTCAGGTGCAGGTCGATACGGTCCAGCAGCGGGCCGGAGAGTTTGTTGCGGTAACGCTGGACCTGCTCGCTGCTGCAGCGACAGCGCCCATTCGGGTCGCCCAGGTAGCCGCAGGGGCAGGGGTTCATCGCCGCCACCAGTTGAAAGCGCGCCGGGAAACGAATTTTGTCACGGGCCCGGGCAATCACGATTTCGCCTGACTCCAGGGGCTCGCGCAGCACCTCAAGTACACGCCGCTCGAACTCCGGCAGTTCATCGAGAAACAACACGCCATGATGGGCTAGGGTGATTTCACCGGGTTGTGGTCGACTGCCACCGCCCACCAGTGCCGCTCCGGAGGCCGAGTGATGTGGGTGGCGAAACGGGCGCTGCGGCCAGCTGTTCAGCGGCACTGGGCTGGCCACCGACTGGATCGCCGCCACCTCCAACGCCTCTCGCTCGTCCAGCGGTGGCAGCAGGCCAGGCAAGCGGCTGGCGAGGAGCGTCTTGCCGGTGCCGGGCGGGCCGCTGAACAGCAGGTTATGCGCCCCGGCTGCGGCCACCAACAATGCGCGTTTGGCAGCAATCTGGCCTTGCACTTCACTCAGGTCGGGGTAGGGCCGGCTTTGCAGGATCAGGCCGTTGGCGCGGTAGGGCGAGAGCGGCTCCTGAGCGTTGAAGTGTCCGACCAGCTCCAGCAGGTGTTCGACGGCGAATACGGTCAGCCCGGAGGCCATGCAGGCTTCTTCGGCATTTTCTTTCGGTACCACCAGCGCCCGCCCGGCATCACGTGCAGCCAGCGCGGCCGGGAGCACGCCTTGCACCGGGCGAATCGCCCCGGATAACGCCAGCTCGCCAAGGCACTCCACGTCATGCAGTGCCATGATGGGGATCTGCCCGTTGGCAGCGAGAATGCCCAGTGCGATGGCCAGGTCGAAGCGCCCGCCATCCTTGGGCAAGTCGGCAGGGGCGAGGTTGAGCGTGATTCGTCGGGCAGGAAACTCCAGGCTGGAGTTGAGTATCGCGCTGCGTACCCGGTCCTTGCTTTCCTTGACCGTGGCTTCGGGTAGCCCAACCAGGGTGAGTGTGGGCAGGCCGTTGGCCAGGTGCGCCTCGACGGTAACGGCTGGAGCCAGTACGCCAACCTGGGCGCGGCTGTGAACGATAGCAAGAGACATGTTCGCTCCATGATCAGTACGGGGCCGCGTCCTGCGGCTAAGGCAAGGATAGTGGTGCAGGGCGGGGATGCCGTCGGCAGAGTGATGCTGGAGATTGCGGCGTAGGGTGCGGTCCATGGCTGATACCGGCCCCAAAAGACAACGAAGGCCGTGCACTGCTGCAAGGCCTTCGTTTTTGAGCGCATCAAGGCACTACTTTTTGTGTAGCTCCCATGCATCGGCAAACGGCGCCGTGCCTTTGTCGTATGGCTTGAACAGGGTCATGTAGAGCAAGCCGAAGACGATCACGACGGCGGCGGTCAGCAAGATGCCGTAGTTGCTGTACCAAGGCGCATCCGGGGTGCGTGGCCAGGACATGTTGGCGACCGCCAGCAAGCCGTAGATCAGCGCCAGGATGTTCACGATCCAGCCCCAACCGCCCAGGGTAAACTGACCTGCCGGTTTCCAGCCGCGGATTCGCGCGAACAGCGCCCCGCCCACGATCATCTGGAAGGACAGGTAAATGCCGATAGCGGCGAAGCTGACGATGATTGCGATGGCATTTTCCAGGAAGAACCCTGCACAGACGATGAGTGCCGGGATCACGCCGCAGGTGATCAGTGCGGCCGTTGGCACACGTGTTGTCGGCGAAAGACGCTTGAGTACACTGCTGCCCATGACCATTTCGTCCCGTGCAAAGGAGTAGAGCAAGCGGCTGGCGGCAGCCTGCAAGCTCAGTACGCACGACACGAAGGAAATGGTGATGACCGCAGTCACGACGCGCCATCCGGTTGGCCCGAACGCATTGGCCATGATGGTCGACATCGGGTCCTTGTCATCGCCCGAGAGCACCTTGGCGATGTCCGGGACCGCCAGAATCAGTGCCAGTGCCGCAAAAATCGCTGCGCCACCACCAATGTAGATGGTCATGCGCATGGCTTTGGGAATGCGTTTGCTCGGGTTCGGTGTTTCTTCCGCGACGTCACCGCACGCTTCGAAGCCGTAGTAAAGGAACATGCCTGCCAGCGACGCGGTCAGGAATGCCGGCCAGTAGCTGCCGTCGATGCTGATGTCGAAGGTGTTGAACAGCACCGAGAACGGTTGGTGACGCTCGAAGATCAACAGGTAACCACCGATGACAATGGCGCCCAGCAGTTCGCAGATGAAACCGAACATGGCGACTTTCGCCAGCAGGCTGGTCCCGCTCAGGTTCAATACGGTGGCCATTGCGGTGAGTGCCAGTGCGATCAGGGTGTTGGTCACCGGGCTGGGCTCAAAGCCCAGCATGGCGGCAATGTAGGGCCCTGCGCCCAGCGATACGGCGGCAATGGTCACGCACAGTGAGACGGAATAGATCCAGCCCACCATCCAGGCCCAGCGCTTGCCCACCAGACGACGCGCCCACGGATAAACACCACCGGAAATCGGGAATTGCGAAACGACCTCGCAGAAGATCAGGCACACCAGCATTTGCCCGAGACCGACCAGTAAATACGACCAGAACATTGGCGGCCCGCCCGCCGCCAAGCACAGGCCGAACAGCGTATAGACGCCGACCACCGGGGAGAGGTAGGTGAAGCCCAGGGCAAAGTTTTCCCAGAGGCTCATGCTTCTTTCAAAGTTGGACGTGTAGCCAAGCGCCCTTAACTGGGCGGCATCGCTATCAGCCATGGAAAATTCAGAGCTGTTCATGTTGTTGTCCTGAAAAGTGTGTCCTGCCGGCTGTTTTTTGCTGTTGTCGTGCTGCCTTACAACTTGATCCAGGTCGCCTTCAGTTCGGTGTACTTGTCGAAGGCATGCAGCGACTTGTCACGGCCATTGCCCGACTGTTTGAAGCCGCCGAATGGTGCGGTCATGTCACCGCCGTCGTATTGGTTGATCCAGACACTCCCCGCGCGCAAGGCCTTGGCGGTCAGGTGAGCCTTGGAGATATCGGCGGTCCAGATGGCTGCTGCCAGGCCGTACGGGGTGTCATTGGCGATCCGGATGGCATCGTCGACGCTATCGAAGGCGATCACCGACAGTACCGGGCCAAAGATCTCTTCCTGAGCGATCTTCATGGCGTTGCTGACGCCGTCGAAGATGGTCGGTTCAACGTAGGTGCCACCGGTTTCCTGCAGGATGCGCTTGCCGCCGGCCACCAGTTTGGCGCCCTCGGTATGACCCGACTCGATGTAGGACAGCACGGTGTTCATCTGCTGGGTGTCGACCAGCGCGCCCACAGTGGTCGCCGGGTCCAGTGGGTTGCCTGGCTTCCAGTACTTGAGGGCCTCGATCACCAGCGGCAGGAAGGCGTCCTTGATCGAGCGCTCTACCAGCAGGCGTGAGCCGGCGGTGCAGACTTCGCCTTGGTTGAAGGCGATGGCACCGGCGGCAGACTCGGCAGCGGCTTGCAGGTCCGGGGTATCGGCAAAGACGATGTTCGGGCTTTTGCCGCCAGCTTCAAGCCAGACGCGTTTCATGTTGGACTCGCCAGCGTAGATCATCAGTTGCTTGGCGATTTTGGTTGAGCCGGTGAACACCAGTGTGTCCACATCCATGTGCAGGGCCAGCGCTTTGCCGACGGTGTGGCCGAAGCCTGGCAATACGTTCAGCACGCCTGCCGGAATACCTGCTTCAATCGCCAGCTGGGCAATGCGAATGGCGGTCAGCGGTGATTTTTCCGAGGGTTTGAGGATCACCGAGTTACCGGTGGACAACGCCGGGCCCAGCTTCCAGCAGGCCATCATCAGCGGGAAGTTCCACGGCACGATGGCGACCACGACACCGACGGGTTCGCGCGTTACCAGGCCCAATTGATCATGGGGGGTTGCCGCCACTTCGTCGTAGATTTTGTCGATCGCTTCGCCGCTCCAGCTCAACGCTTGCGCTGCTTGCGGTACATCGACTGCCAGTGAGTCGCTGATTGGCTTGCCCATGTCCAGGGTTTCCAGCAGCGCCAACTCGTCGGCGTTGGCCATCAGCAGGTCGGCGAAGCGAACCATGATCTGTTTCCTGTCCGCTGGCGCCATGCGCGACCAGACGCCAGAATCGAACGTGGCGCGGGCAACGCTGACCGCATGGTCGGCGTCGGCGGCGGTGCAACTGGCGACTTTGGTCAGCAGCCGACCGTCGACCGGGCTCAGGCAGTCAAAGGTTCCGCCTTCGATCGCGTGGGTGTAGTCCCCACCGATAAAGGCCCGTCCTTCTATCTTCAGTTCTCGCGCTCGGGTTTCCCATGTGCTTAGCGTTGGATTCGTCATGATCTGCCATTCCTCTGTGTCGATGCCAATTGCCCCTCAGCGCTATCGGTGAGTCGCGGAGCCGGGCTGCTTGTTAAACATTTAAAACCATATCTTATGAATTTATGTCTGCCAATTGACGTGTCGTTTTTGCCAAAAAACGACATTTGCGCGACTGGTTTTTGTTTGGCTCGTGCATTTCTGTTGAGTTTTTGAGCAGATATGGATAAAAGAAATCTAGTTCCATATTTTTAACGGCGAGTAGATGACTCAACTGAATAAAGTGAACCGCCTATCCCTGCTGCAGGTCAGCCAGGAAGGCAAACCCGAGGAAGTGGCTCGCCGATTGATCGAGGTCATTGAGCTGGGGCTGATTGGCGAGGGTGAGCAGTTACCCAGTGAAAATGAGCTGGCGACGCGCTTTGGCGTGGCGACCGTGACATTGCGCGATGCGTTGGCCATTTTGCGTCAGCGGGGTGTTGTCGCAACAAAGCGCGGCAGAAACGGCGGCAGTTTTGTCTGTGCACCCGTGGAGGTTTCCGAGGACTTCCTCAAGGCCAGGCTGACGGCAATGAGCTCACTGGAGCTTCGCGACTTGTGTGACGAGCAGATCGCTATTTCAGCTACGGCTGCGGGTTTGGCGGCGAGTCGATCTTCCAGTGCCCAGCATCAAAGGCTGGAGCATTTCGTGACGGCACTCCAGGAGGCCACGACCCGACGTGAGCTTCGACGGGCGGATGCACGGTTCCATATCGAGGTTGCGGTTGCCGCGCAGTCGGTGCGCTTGACGCATGCAGAAATGCGTCTGCAATCCCAAATAGGCGAACTGCTATGGATAGCCATGACGGATGTTCAAAAGAGCACGGTCATTGCTGAGCACCGGGCGATTCTGCAGGCCGTGATGGCCGGGGAATCGAACCTGGCCAGTGCCCTGACAGAAGCCCACGTCAAAGAAGGCATAAAGCGTCTGATGGATTTGCGTTTCGCCCTGCTGGGGCTGCAAGAGGCTACATCACCATGATCACCGTAGAACAAACCGACGAGCTTCATCAGTGCACCCAGCGACTGGAAGCAGTCCTCAGCACGCTGTTCGAGCAACTCAACACACTGGCCGCAGAGGTGGTGACCGTGTGGGAGGCGTTGGATGCCGAAGGCAGAAAGCCGACGTCCAAAGACCTCGCTTTCCTTCAGGCCACCATTGAAGCGCGACTGTTGGCAAACGACAACTACATCCACGGGACGGGTGTGGTGCTAGAGCCGGGCGAACTCGCGGATCAAGAGCTGTTTCTTGAATGGTTCTACCGTCCCTCCAGCGGCAAAATCGCCCCGATGATGCTGAACTTCAATCGCCAGAGTGAGAGTTTCTACAATTATCAGGGCATGCCTTGGTTTACGCGTCCCAAACTGACGGGCGAAGCGTCGGTGGAAGGACCGTTCGTGGACCTCTACGGGACAGAGCTTTACATACTGGCGTTTTCTGTACCGATTTTTGCCAAGGGGCATTTTGTCGGCGTTGCCGCAGCGGATATCGCCTTGCATGAGTTCGATCAACTGCTCACCCGGTGCCTGCTACGGATGAAAAACGAGGCATTCATCATCAACGGTGAAGGTCGAATCGTTGCAGCCAATTCGGCCAACTGGTTCGTGGGGAACATCGCCAGTCGCCCTGCTGCCGCCCGCGTGCACAAGCTCAAACCGTTATCGATCGAGTGGTCATTGGTTGAGCTGCCGGTTCCGCGATAAGCCCTGGCGTACGTCGCTGTCGCCACGGCTACCTGTTTCCGTCTCTACCACAACAGCAACAAACGAAGAGGAAATACCATGCGTCGACTATCGATACGTCTGATTAGCTTCCTGACCGTTCTCTTGTTCGCCCAGTTGTCGATTGCGGCGGAAAAACAGAACACCCTGAGCATCGTCAACGCGTACATGAGTGCGTGGAACAAACACGACCCTGACGCGGCGGCGCAATACTTTGCCGAAAATGGGGAGTTTCTGGACGCGTCCGTTGGGATCCCTCAGGTCGGTAGGGAGACGGCCAGGGACAAAGTCATCAAGCTGTTTATCGATGCGGTGCCTGATTTGAAGTGGCAAATGGTGGGTCAGCCCATCATTGAGGGCGACAACATTGCTTTTGAATGGCAGTTCGACGGCCACAACACCGGTGCCTGGGCACCTGAGACCCCTGCGACCAACAAGCCGTTGAGCTTTAAAGGGGTCAGCTTTATCCGCCTGAAGGACGGCAAGATTGCGACGCAGCATGATTACTATGATGCGTTGTCCTTCAACAAGCAGTTGGGCTGGTAACCGGACAGGGAACAAGGCTGGTCAGCGCAGGCACTGCGTACTTAATGCGCCTCGCGTAGGTACTATCGCAGGCAAGTCTTGTTCCCTCGTCCCACGCAGTTCGCTCGGTATCAGCCGCTGCGTGTGGGTGATTACTGCTCGGAAGCCGTTTCTACCGGCGGTGTCATCCGCGCTTCCAGTTCCAGCACTTTGGCCTCCAGCGCCTCCAGGCGGGCGCGGGTGCGGGCCAGTACCACCATCTGGCTGTCGAACTCTTCGCGGCTGACCAGCTCAAGCTTGCTGAAACCGCTTTGCAGCAGAGCCTTGAACTGGCTTTCCAGTTCGCTGCGAGGTTGCGAAGTATCGCTGCTGAAAAGGCGCGAGGCCTGGTCGCTCAGGGCATCGAGAAAGGCTTTGGGCGCGAGCATGGGCAGTATCCAGAAAATTCCACAAGGCCCGCAGTGTATCACGCAAGGAAACCGGGCTCGCATTGCACACTTTTTGCGCATCGCGGCGCAATGCCGCGCACCGTAGTTGTGCGTCCGTACCTTGCTGGCGAATGGCCAAACTGACCGGATTGCCGTAAGTCTTTGTAATTGGTGAATTTGTCGGACATGGCAAGGTTTCTGCTTAGACCAACGTGACCCATGCACCGATGCTGCCGCTGTGACGATGCAGTGCGCAAACGGAGCGAAGGACGTGTTTCGTAAGACGTGGTTTGTGGCGTCGACATGAGGATGAATGGTCGACGACGCGTTACAAAGCCAGGCGCTGCGCTTAGACTTGAGTCGGGTTTGTTTTCCTGGGGCAAGTCCACCAATTCGGGAGAAAGTTTCATGAAGCTAGTCACTGCCATCATCAAGCCGTTCAAATTGGACGACGTGCGCGAGTCGTTGTCTGAAATCGGCGTGCAGGGCATTACCGTCACCGAAGTCAAAGGTTTCGGTCGGCAGAAAGGCCATACCGAGCTGTATCGCGGTGCGGAGTATGTGGTCGATTTCCTGCCAAAGGTGAAGATTGATGTCGCCATTGACGACAAGGATCTGGACCGGGTCATCGAAGCCATCACCAAGGCAGCCAATACCGGCAAGATCGGTGACGGCAAGATCTTTGTGGTGAATCTGGAACAGGCTATCCGTATTCGTACCGGCGAAACCGATACCGACGCGATCTAACAAAAAGCCGCCCCAAACCCAACGCCCCAGGAGATAACATCATGACTCTGCGTCAGTTCGCAGGGCTAGGAGCCCTTTTGTCCCTCATAATGCCTGGCCTCGCCCTGGCAGAGGACGCAGCACCTGCGCTCAACTCTGGCGATACCGCCTGGATGTTGACCTCTACAGCTTTGGTGCTGTTCATGACCATCCCCGGCCTGGCGCTGTTTTACGGCGGCATGGTGCGGTCCAAGAACGTACTGTCGGTGATGATGCAGTGCTTTGCGATCACTGGCCTGATCAGTATTCTCTGGGTCGTTTATGGCTATAGCATGGCGTTCGATACCACCGGTATGGAACAAGGCGTAGTCAACTTCCATTCATTCGTCGGCGGCATGTCCAAGGCGTTTCTCGCCGGTGTGACGCCTTCCAGCATGACCTCTGCGACGGCCTTGTTCCCGGAATCCGTGTTCATCACCTTCCAGATGACCTTCGCGATCATTACCCCCGCACTGATTGTCGGTGCCTTTGCCGAGCGTATGAAGTTCTCGGCCATGCTGATCTTCATGGCTATCTGGTTCACCGTGGTCTACGCACCGATTGCCCACATGGTCTGGAGCGGCAACGGCGGCCTGTTGTGGGATTGGGGCGTACTGGACTTCGCGGGCGGCACCGTGGTGCATATCAACGCTGGTATCGCGGGCTTGGTGGCGTGCCTGGTCTTGGGCAAGCGTAAAGGCTTCCCGATCACCCCAATGGCGCCCCATAACCTGGGTTACACCCTGATGGGTGCGGCCATGCTCTGGGTCGGCTGGTTTGGCTTCAACGCCGGTTCTGCGGCCGCCGCCAACGGCACCGCCGGTATGGCCATGCTGGTCACCCAGATTGCCACTGCCGCCGCTGCGCTGGGCTGGATGCTTTCCGAGTGGCTGACGCACGGTAAACCAAGCGCCCTGGGTATCGCTTCGGGCGTGGTTGCAGGCTTGGTAGCCATTACCCCTGCCGCAGGTACCGTAGGCCCGATGGGGGCGCTGGTGATCGGTCTGGTTGCTTCGGTGATCTGCTTCTTCTGCGCCACCAGCCTCAAGCGCAAACTGGGTTATGACGACTCGCTGGATGCCTTCGGTGTACACGGCATCGGCGGTATTGTCGGCGCGCTCCTGACTGGTGTGTTTGCCGCGCCCTCCCTGGGTGGTTTCGGCACCGTCGAGGACATCGCCGCACAAGTCTGGATTCAGGCCAAGGGCGTAGGCTTCACGGTTATTTACACTGCAATCGCCACCTACGTGATCCTCAAGGTTCTGGACCTGATCATGGGGCTGCGGGTCAACGAAGAAGAAGAGTCGGTCGGCCTCGACCTGGCTCAGCACAACGAGCGTGGTTACGCGCTGTAATCGCCACGAAAAAATCTGCCCGGTTCGCCGGGCATTTTTTTGCCTGCGATTTGAGCGGGAAATTACACGCAAACGGTTTCCTCAAATACTTGCACAGCTACTGCCAGAGATCGTTTGCCCTAAAGCTCAAGGCTTACAGCGATGAAGGATATTTAGACACTTTGTTTTTTCCCACAGCACGCTAGAATGCGCGCCGAAGGGTGCTTATCAGTGGTCCGCACACTTCGGTACCCTTTGCTAGGCTTGTCAGTGGGCATGCCCATGACGCCAGGGTAGGCCGGCGCGGTTTTCGCCGGTAGCTCTTTACTTTTTGTCGGGCTCGGTGTTTGTCGGGCTCGCACGGCGTTTGCCTGTAGGGCGAGCGTTTCGGGTGATGGGTTACCCATCATTCTTGAATTTTACCCAGCGGCTTCGCTATTGGCGCCGCGGGTCTATAACTAACGTGCTTTTCGCAAGTCATGAGGTAGAACATGAGCGACGACGATCTGGAAAATGATGACCTCGAAGTAGGCGACGAAGACGAAGGCGACGAAGGCCTGGAAGCAGCAGCCGAAGACGTGGCAGACGACGGTGACGACAGTCCCGTACCGGTCGCCAAAGGCAAATCCAAGGCGGCTGTCTCGGTTGACGAGATGCCGAGCATGGAAGCCAAGCAGAAAGAGCGTGATGCCTTGGCCAAGGCCATGGAAGAGTTCCTGGCTCGTGGTGGCAAGGTGCAGGAAGTTGAGCCGAACGTGGTCGCTGACCCGCCCAAGAAGCCGGACAACAAGTACGGTAGCCGCCCTATCTGAGTGGTTGTTGCAACAAAAAGCCCGCTGTCGCTGCGGGCTTTTTTGTGTGCGGGCTCCTAGCGCCAGCGGGACAGGATTTCGGGTAGCTGCGACAGGCGCCGGATTTCAGCATCCGGGTGTTGTTCGGCCTCCCAGGTCTTGCCTTGGGGGTTGAACCAGATCGCCCGCAAACCTGCCTGTTGGGCGCCCGCGATATCGTCGCCGGGGTGATCGCCAATATGGACGGCTGCACTGGCTTCCACCTGGCCACGGCGCAGGGCTTCCAGGAAGGGCTGCGGGTCGGGCTTGCCTATCCCCAGGTCCTCTGCGCACAAGGTGAACTTGAAGTAGTCGGCCAAGCCCAGGCGGCGTACATCCGCATTGCCGTTGGTGACGACGCCCAGGCTGTAGTGACGGCAGAGCAACTCCAGCACCGGCTGCACTTCCGGGAAAATGTCGATTTGATGGCGGGCATGCAGGAAGACTTCAAAGCCCTCGTTGGCCAGTTCCCGGGCGTGCGCTTCGCTGTAGCCAACCTCTTCCAGTGCATGGAACAGCACCCGGCGCCGCAGTGCGCTGATGCGGTGCTTGAGCCCCGGTTCGGCCTGCACCACGCGCTCGCGAATGGCATACAGGTGCTCGACCGGCACAGGCCCCAGGTTGGGTGCATTGGCCGCCAGCCAGTCTCGCAGGACGGCTTCGGCGCTGACGATAACCGGAGCGGTGTCCCACAGGGTGTCGTCCAGGTCGAAGGTGATCAGCTCGATACTCATGTGTCGCTGTCCTTACTGCGCTTGGCCCGTGGATGGGCGCTGTCGTAAACCGCAGCCAAGTGTTGGAAGTCCAGGTGAGTGTAGATCTGCGTGGTGGCGATGTCGGCATGGCCGAGCATTTCCTGGACGGCGCGCAGGTCTTGGGAGGACTCCAGCAGGTGGCTGGCAAAAGAGTGCCGCAACATGTGTGGATGCAGGTTCTGCCCCAGTTCCCTTACGCCAGCCGCCTGTACCCGCAGCCGGACCGCCTGGGGTCCAAGGCGGCGACCCTGGCGACTGACAAACACTGCGCCATCTTCAGGCGCGCTCATGCCGCGCAGTTTGAACCACTGCTGCAGGGCCTCGCGGGCTTTGCGGCCCACCGGCAGTACGCGGGTCTTGCTGCCTTTGCCGTGTACCTGTACCAGGCCAGCGGCGAGGTCCAGTTGTTCCATGTTCAGGCTGGTCAGCTCTGACAGGCGCAGCCCGGAGGAGTAGAACAGTTCAAGGATGGCCTGATCGCGTCGGCCGATAAAGTCGTCTTCAACGGCACCGTCGAGCAGTTGCAGGGCGCGGTCGGTGTCCAAAGTCTTGGGCAGGCGCCGCTCGCCCTTGGGGGCTGACAGGCCGTTGGCTGGGTCGTGGCTGCACAGCCCTTCACGGTTGAGGTACCGATAGAAGCCGCGCACGGCCGAGAGCATGCGCGCCAGGCTGCGCGAGGATTGGCCGTGCTGATGCTGGCGGGCGACGAACTGGCGCAGTTGTTGAATCTGCAGGGCATCCCAGCTGTCGATACCAGCCTTGGCGCAATACGCCAGGACATTATCGAGGTCGCGCCGGTAGGCCTGTTGGGTATGTGGCGACACCTGGCGTTCGTTACGCAGGTGCGCACAGAACGCCTCCAGCTGGCGCTGCATGGCTAGCGTACCGAACGCAGGGTTTGCGTGAAGCGTGGAACGACACGGCCCAGGACTTCGGCAATGTAGCCCAGGAACAGGGTGCCGACACTGCTCTTGTAGTGCTGCGGGTCACGGCTGCCGATTGCCAGCACACCGTGCAGGCCCTGATGGTTGAGTACGGCGACAGCGCTGGAGCCAACTTCTTTGCGCTGTTCTTCGCCAAACAGGAAATCCAGCTCATGGTCACGCAGCGAGCCGCTGACCGTCTTGCCGCCACAGAGCAGCCCGCCAATGGCTTGCTGGGCCTCGGTGCTGTTGACCCAGCGGCCTACCGAGGTAGCGTTGTCGCTGAACAGGATTAGGCTGACAAACGGTACCTTGAACTCCTGGCGCAGGCTGTCTTCGACGGCCATGACTACTTCCTCGAGGCTGTTGGCATCGAGCAGGTCAAGGATCAAGCGACGGGTCTTGTCGAACAGGCGGTCGTTGTCGCGGGCGACGTCCATCAGTTGCGACAGGCGATGGCGCATCTCGATGTTGCGATCACGCAGGAGCTTGAGCTGGCGCTCGACCAGCGAGACGCTATCGCCACGCTGGTGAGGGACGTGCAGCTCTACCAACAGTTCATCATGCTCGGCGAAAAACGCCGGGTTGGCGCGCAAGTAGGCGGCCACGGCCTCGGCCCCAAGGGCCGGTGTCATGCCCTGATCACTCGGGGCGGGGTGTTCGACGGGGGCCTGGGGCTGATCGGTCATGGCTGATACTCACTCATAGACGAACCTGTCCTTCGAAAACTCGAACGGCCGGCCCGGTCATCATTACCGGGTGGCCAGGCCCTGCCCATTCGATCGACAGGCGCCCGCCTGGCAGGTCGATAAGCAGGGGGGAATCCATCCAGCCTTGGCTGATCGCGGCCACGGCAGCAGCGCAGGCGCCGGTACCGCAGGCCTGGGTTTCCCCGGCGCCCCGTTCCCAGACCCGCAGTTGTGCGCGGTGCCGATCAATGACCTGGATGAAGCCGACATTCACACGCTGAGGGAAGCGTGGATGGTGTTCGATCTTCGGCCCCAGCGTGTGTACCGGTGCCTGGTTGATGTCGTCGACGCGCAGCACGGCATGCGGGTTGCCCATGGAGACAGCCGCCATCTCGACGCTCTGGCCGTCGACATCCACTGAATAGCTCAGGGCCTGCTCGGGTGCCTGGAACGGGATATCCGCCGGGATCAGGCGCGGTGGACCCATGTCGACGCAGATCTGCCCATCGTTGCGCACATTGAGCTCGATGACGCCGCTACGGGTTTCGACGCGGATACGTTTCTTTGCGGTCAGGCGCTTGTCCAGCACGAAGCGGGCAAAGCAGCGTGCGCCGTTACCACACTGCTCCACTTCGGAGCCGTCGGCGTTGAAGATCCGGTAGCGAAAGTCCACGTCCGGATTGCTCGGTGCCTCGACGATCAGCAATTGATCGAAGCCGATACCGGTATGCCGGTCACCCCATTGCTTGGCGTGCTTGGGCAGAATATGTGCATGCTGGCTGACCAGGTCGAGGACCATGAAGTCATTGCCCAGGCCATGCATTTTAGTAAAACGCAGCAGCATGGGGTTACTCCGGCAACTGGCTTTCGCCTGCGAACAGTTCGGCTACGGTCTCGCGACGACGCACTTCAAAGGCCTGGTCGCCATCGACCAGAACTTCGGCGCAGCGGCCACGGGTGTTGTAGTTCGAGCTCATGACAAAGCCATAGGCACCCGCAGAATGCACGGCAAGCAGGTCGCCTTCGGCCAGGTTCAGTTGGCGCGATTTGGCCAGGAAGTCGCCCGTCTCGCAGATCGGCCCGACCACGTCATAGGTGCGTGGCTCGCCGTCACGTGGCTGCACGGCCGTTACGTCCATCCAGGCCTGGTACAGGGCTGGGCGGATCAGGTCGTTCATCGCCGCATCGACGATGGCGAAGTCCTTGTGCTCAGTGTGCTTGAGGTATTCGACGCGGGTCAGCAGCACGCCGGCATTGGCGACGATGTAACGACCCGGTTCAAAGACCAGGGTCAGGTCACGTCCGCCGATACGCTCGCGTACGGCCTTGATGTAGTCGGCGATCAGCGGTGGCTGCTCGTCGTTGTAGCGCACGCCAACACCGCCACCCAGGTCCAGGTGACGCAGGTGGATGCCGCATTCGGCGAGGCGGTCGATCAGCGCCAGCAGGCGATCGAGTGCGTCCAGGAACGGGTCGAGGGTGGTCAGTTGCGAACCGATATGGCAGTCGACACCCACCACTTCCAGGTTCGGCAGCTGTGCCGCTCGCACATAGACAGCCTCGGCATCGGCGATGGCGATGCCGAACTTGTTTTCTTTCAGGCCGGTGGAAATGTACGGGTGGGTACCGGCATCGACGTCGGGGTTGACCCGAAGCGAAATCGGCGCACGTACGCCCATTTCGGCGGCGACCACCTGCAGGCGTTCCAGTTCGTCGGTGGACTCGACGTTGAAGCAGTGAACACCGACCTCCAGGGCCCGACGCATGTCTTCACGGGTCTTGCCGACGCCGGAGAACACCACGCGGTCGGCTCGTCCGCCAGCCGCCAGAACGCGTTCCAGTTCACCGCCGGAAACGATGTCGAAGCCTGCGCCCAAGCGCGCAAGCACATTCAGCACCGCCAGGTTGGAGTTCGCCTTGACCGCAAAGCAGACCAGGTGCGATACGCCTTTCAGCGCATCGGTATAGCTGCGGTAGCGCTCTTCGATGTGCGCGCGCGAATAGACATAAGTAGGCGTTGCGAAGCGCTCGGCGATGGCTGACAGCGCTACGCCTTCCGCGAACAGTTCACCGTCGCGGTAGCTGAAAGCGTCCATTGGATTCCCTTACTGGTGCTGGTGCGATTGCGATTTTTTGCCATCCTTGCTGTCGTCAGGCAGGTACAGAGGACCCTTTTGACCACAGGCGGAGACGAGGCAGGCAACCGCGACGAGCGCCGCGAGGGAGGAGATCAGGCGCTTCATGGCGAAATCCTTTGAAATAAGCAGTATTGCGCCCGAGTATACCGAGCGCTCAGCGCCTTGCCTATGTAGCTCGCCCGCCATCGGGCGGGGGCGAGGCTACACCGCAGCGGCAGTGGTCGGTATCCTTTGCATTCGCCGCGCCGGCCTCGTATCGTGCCCGGCTTGCGCGTGAGCAGAAATTTTCGAGGTTCTTGCAATGAGTTTGAGCGAAGCACGTTTTCACGACTTGGTCGATGCCACCCAACAGGCACTGGAAGACCTGTTCGACGAGAGCGACCTGGACCTGGATCTGGAAAACTCGGCCGGTGTCCTGACCGTCAAGTTCGACAACGGCAGCCAGTTGATCTTCAGCCGACAGGAGCCATTGCGTCAGTTGTGGCTGGCGGCCCGTAGCGGCGGTTTCCATTTCGATTACGACCAGGAAAGCAAGAAGTGGATGTGTGATACCACTGACGAGCTGTTGGGCGAAATGTTGGTGCGCATTGTCTCCGAGCAGTCTGGCGAGAAGCTCGACTTCGACGAGATTTGAAATGAGTGTTGCCAGCAAGCCGGCCAAGCCGCTGTACAGCAATGTCAGCCCGGCGGTGGCTTCACCGTGTATCAGCCTGTGCCGACTCGACGAGCAGAAGGTCTGCCTGGGGTGTTTTCGGCACGTCGAGGATATCCGCCAGTGGCGTTCGGCAGATGACGAGCAGCGCCGTCAGATCTGCCGCGAAGCACTCGCCCGACGTACTCAGGCCGAGGTCCGCTGAGCCACGGCTGTCCGCCACCGCCTCTTGTGTATTTACCGGGCTGTGGTAGTGTCCAACGTATATCGGCACTGCCGAGTTCCTGAAAACCCCGCCCTTGGGCGGGGTTTTTCTTTATATCGCCCATAAAAGGAGTCTGACTGGATCATGAGCACCAAGCCTTCCCTTATCCTCACCCGATTGGACGTACAGCGTCTTGAGCGTTTGATCGATAGCCTCGACGAAAACGTGCCGGGTGTGCTCGCCTTGCAGGACGAGCTGGACCGCGCCGAGCAGGTCGTCGGTCACGAGGAGGTCCCGGCCGGTGTGGTGACCATGAACTCCCGCGTGCATTGCCGTGAGGAAGCCAGTGGCAAGGACTATCACCTGACCCTGGTCTACCCGAAGGATGCCGGTTCCGAAGGCAGCGTCTCGATCCTGGCGCCCATTGGTTGCGCCTTGCTGGGCTTGTCGGTAGGCGAGCAGATCGATTGGCCGGCACCGGGCGGCAAGACCCTAAAGCTCAAGCTGCTGGAAGTTGAATACCAGCCAGAAGCTGCCGGTGACTTCGACCTCTGAGCCTGGTTTAGAGCAGGGCCAACGCCTCGTTCAAGCGCGCTTCCAGTTCGTCTTTGTAGCGCAGGTAGCGGATGCTTGAACCCGGGCTTTCAGTGAGCAGGTCGGACAGGTCCAGGTCGGTGATGTAGCAGCGGTAGTGCGCGGTCTCACGGCGCTGCTCAATGATCTCCCGCGCGACCATGGCATACAGCTGGTCGCCATGGTCGAGTGCGGAAAATTCCTTTTGATTACAGTACAGCGTGACCTGGGCTGATGCGGTTGCGCCCGTCTGTATGATGGCCTGTACGTCATAGAAGGACCTGCCACTGCTGTCCAGTGGTGCAGGGCGAGGCTCGATCCGACGTGCGCGGCCTCCACCGGATGACATGATCTGATAGTAATGGATGGCCAGGGCGCCGTCGGCCAGAGGCTGGCGAGCGTTCTGGCGAAACGCCACCGCTTGTAGAAAGCGCTGCAAGGGCAATAGCAGGCTGCTCTCGTCATGCAGCGGCAGGCGCTGCTGCCACAAGACGTTGTGTTCATCCAGGACATAGACATCGGCCCAGTCATCCCACAGACGGTAGAACACTTGAAGGGCGTGTGGCTGGCCGAGCGCAAGTACCTGCGCCAGGTCATGTTCCTGCAGTGCGTTGGCATCCAGGTGCAGGTGGCTGTAGTGGCCTCGCTCCTGGCCCAGATACGCCAGAAGGGTGGCGTGGTCGTTCAGCGTGACCATATCGGTTGCGCCAGGTTGCAAGTCGAGCACGTGCGTATGCTGCTGCACCTGGATCATGTAGCGGTAACTGAGCGGTTGCTCCAGTAAGGCCTGAGCACACAAGAAGACTTCTTCAACGCGCAGGGCAATGGCCTGGGCGCGGTTATGACAGAAGCAACGTACCCTGAGGCGTGGCGCAGGTGCCTCGCGCTCAAGGCTGCTCAGGTAATCGCGCAGGCAGCGTAGCAGGGCATGTTCGCCTTCGTAGCGCTGAACCTGTACTTCGTTCCAGCTGTTGAGCGTGACCTGGTCGAGGGTCAGTACCAGATTCTCGCGCACACCGGCGTAGCTCAGCGAGTCGGTACGTTCGGTGGTCATCAGGATGTTCAGGTCGCGGTGGTGGCGCAGTGGGTCGATACCGACATTCACCAGTAACAGCACCTCGTCGGCCCCGCTGGGTTGCAGCAGGCGTTCTTCACTGACAGGGGCCAGTGGTAGTGCCACGCTGTGTTGCAGACTACCCAGCAGGTTGAACAACTCGTACTCGCTCAGGTTGCTGCTACCGGGATACAGGACCAGTCGCGTACTGCTGTCGATCACGCCATTGCGATGGGCCCAGGTCAGGAGTTCAATCACACTGCGGCACCGTTTGAGCGGGGCGAAGTGCTCCCACTCCTGCGGGCTCAGGTTGCCGCTGTACAGGGCCCACTGAACGTGCTCCGGTGCGTTGCCCGTACTCGATTGGACCAGCGTCAGCGTGTCTTCGGCCAAGTCTGGGGCTACCCCCGGATTGATGAAGTCGACCTTGCCGGCGCGGCGGCCGAACGCCGCATGCAAGCGTCGGCCAAGCACGCTCAGGTCGCGTTGGTCGATGCGACTACTGGCCTGTTGAGTGCGTGCGAACTGATTGAGAAAGCGGTAGCCATAGTTCAGTTCATCGACCAGCACACGTCGCTCGGCTTCGACCTGACGGACTTTCCATTGGCTGCGGCTGTCTAGCAGGGCCAATTGACGTTCGTCCCAACCCCACTCATCACACAGACGCGCGAGCTGCTCGCGTTGCCAGCCGCCAATACGCTGGCGGGCCAGGTTGCTGAGCTTTTTGTTGACCTTCAGGTACAGGCTGCGTCGCACCAGTTCTAACCGTTGACTGTCGCCACTGGCCTTCAGGTAGCGCTCGATGCGTCGGTAGACCATTACATAGGGGTCTAGCTCGTCCAGGTCCAGGCGGTTGGCGAATACGGCCTGCTTGAGCTGCAGGCTGAGGCAGCGTACGTGTGGGTGCTCGCTGGCGTAGACTTCGGTCAGTAGCAGCTTGAGCACTGACTTGTAGGGTGACTCAATGCCTTTATAGAGTTGCCAGAGCCCGGCACCGATGAACTCGCCGGAGGGGATATGGGCCAGGTGGCCGAGGTCCAGAACGTCTTCGGCGCGGACAAAGCGTTTGGACAGCAGGGTGCTGGTGAATTCGGCATAGCGCGCTTCCTCATGCACGGGTACCAGCCACCAAAGTGGTGTGCGGCCAGCCAGCCAGATCGCTGTGCGGTAGAACTCATCAAGCAGCAGGTAATGCTGGGTGGTGCCGCAATCTTCCGAACTGAGCCGGGTGTTGCGTTCGCCCTGAACGAATCGCTGCGGGTCGATCAGGAACATGTGTGCTTCGGTGCCTTGGCTGGCAGCCCAGATCTCCAGCAGTGTGCATTTTTTGCGCAGTTCGGCCAGTGCGGTGTCGCTCAGGTCGGAAGCGTGGCATACCCACACATCCATGTCGCTTTGTTCGGCCTGGGCCAGGGTGCCGAGGCTACCCATCAGGAACAGTCCATGAATGGGGCTCGGCGGGTTGCCGTGGCGAGGCCGATAGGCAAACGAGCGTGTCAGGCGCTGCGCTTCAGCCAATAGCTGCGCGTCGGGCTCGTAGCAGGAAACACCTGCCGGCGTGGTACCCGAAACGTAGCCGGGAAACAGGGGGTGATTGACGTGGAAGAGCAGTGGTAACAGGTTCAGTACACGTTGTTGTCGGCTGGACAACCCGTCTACGGCGCGTGCCAGACGGCCTTCGTTGAGGCGAAGAAAACGCGCGCGCAACTGGCTGAGCACCTTGCGGTCGATGCCAGCGTCCAGGTCCGGGCGGATTTCATAGGGGTGGTTCATTATGGGTTCAAACCGGCCTACAGGCTCGACAAGGGAACGTCAGTTAGCACTGGCGAGTTTAGCCCTAGTAATGCAGTCGGTTTAAGCCGTATTTGGTTTTTGACGCCATTTTTTAGTAGGCGGGGCATGGTCTTGTGCGGCCAAGGGCCGCGCAAGACCATGGTGCGGGAGCAGGCTTGTCTACGACGTGTTGGTCGATGCTCAGGCCGCTTTGGTTACCGCAAGGATCGTCAGCAGCAGCTGTGCATTCTGGGCGGCGTCCAGGCCCAGGCTGGTCAGGTAACCGCCGTCGGCTTGGGTGATCAGCCCCTTGTCATGCAGGCGTTTCGTGGCAGCAATCGCCTGGGGCGCCGCCGTCTTGGTGTGAATTTTCAGGCCCTCCTGGGTATTAGCCAGGTTGAACAGTGCAAGTATTTCCAGTTCGGCAACCAACTCGGGGGTAAACGACATAGATACTCCGACATTTCCTGAATTTTCGGTTGGCACCTTGGTAGCGGATGCCTGGCCTTGGAGTGTAGTTCAGTCTTTTTCTGGCGGTAGTTCGGGTAGTGCGCGCAGTGCAGTCTCGTACCATTCGGTGTTGAATGCACGGTCCTCATCGAGCATGGCGTCAATTTCGATAGCCAGAACATGAGCCATCAGGTTAAGGATGTCTTCGCGCTCATAGCCTACCAGCGTCAGCTTGTTGAAAGCAGCCTTTGCGGCGGGTGGCTCACCGGACTCGATCTGGTTCTCGATGGCTTGGGTCAGTGTCGCTTCGGCGAAGGTCTCTTCGTCGTCGTTGTCGATTTGGTTCTGTTCGCTCATGGTGATTCCTCGCGTTGAGCCTGCAGTTTGCCATGAGCGTACGGGCCATGTCGCAGTATCGACACTATCCATGATGCTGGTCAGCCCAGGCCATTCGTTCTATAACACCCCGGGCCAACTCCTTACGGCCTGGAGGCTGTTTTCATGCTCAAGCTTCATGGTTTTGCAGTCAGCAACTACTACAACATGGTCAAACTGGCACTGCTGGAAAAGGGCCTGCCATTTGAAGAGGTGCCGTTCAACGGCGGCCAGAGCGACGACGCTCTGCAGGTCAGCCCGCGCGGCAAGGTCCCGGTACTGGAAACCGAGCACGGTTTTATCAGTGAGACCAGCGTGATCATCGAGTACATCGAGCAGGTGCATCCTGAGCATGCCTTGCTGCCTGCCGAGGCCTATGCGCGTGCCAAGGTGCGCGAACTGGCCAAGGAAATCGAGCTGTATATCGAGTTGCCGGCGCGGGCCTGCTATCCCGAGGCGTTTTTCGGCATGCAGGTGGATGCGGTCATCAAGGAAAAGGCCAAGGGCGAACTGTTGGCGGGGTTCGATACCCTCAAGCGCAACGGCGTGTTCTCACCTTACGTTGCCGGTGACACGCTGACCCTGGCCGACCTGTACTTCTTCTACAGCGTCGATCTGGCGCGCGGCGTCGGTCTCAAGTTGTTTGGTCAGGATTTGCTGGAAGGCTTCCCGCAGGCCAAGGCGCTGTTTGCCCTGATCAAAGAGAACCCGCACGTGCAGAAGATCGCAGCGGACAAGGACGCGCAGATGCCAGCTTTCCTCGAGATGATTCGCAGCGGCAAGCGCTGAATTGAAACAGGCTCGCCGTGCTGAACGGCGAGCCTGTGTCGGGGCTTAGCGGCTGGCCAGCAGGGCCTTGCCGCGTTGTACGGCAGCGCGTACCTGGGCTGGAGCGGTACCGCCAATGTGGTTACGGGCGTTGACCGAGCCTTCCAGGGTCAGGACGGCAAACACGTCTTGCTCGATCTGGTCGCTGAACTGGCGCAGTTCGTCCAGGCTCATTTCGGCCAGGTCCTTGCCGGTGTCGACGCCGTATTTCACCGCATGGCCGACGATTTCGTGGCAGTCACGGAACGGCAGGCCGCGCCGTACCAGGTAGTCGGCCAGGTCGGTGGCGGTGGAGAAACCGCGCAGTGCGGCTTCGCGCATGATCGCATGACGCGGCTTGATGGCCGGGATCATGTCGGCGAAGGCCCGCAGCGAGTCGCGCAGGGTGTCGGCGGCGTCGAACAGCGGCTCTTTGTCTTCCTGGTTGTCCTTGTTGTAGGCCAGTGGCTGGCCTTTCATCAAGGTCAGCAGACCGGTCAGGGCACCGAATACGCGGCCGCTCTTGCCGCGCACGAGCTCTGGCACATCCGGGTTTTTCTTTTGCGGCATGATCGAGCTGCCGGTGCAGAAGCGGTCAGGCAGGTCGATGAACTGGAACTGCGCACTGGTCCACAGCACCAGCTCTTCGGAGAAGCGCGACAGGTGCATCATCGCCAGGCTGGCGGCGGCACAGAATTCGATAGCGAAGTCACGGTCGGAGACGCCGTCCAGCGAGTTGCCCGCTACAGCCTCAAAGCCCAGCAACTGGCAGGTCAGTTCACGGTCGATCGGGTAGGTGGTACCGGCCAGGGCGGCGCTGCCCAGGGGCATGCGATTGGTGCGTTTGCGGCAGTCGACCAGGCGCTCGTAGTCACGGCTGAGCATTTCGAACCAGGCCAGCAGATGGTGGCCGAAGGTAACCGGTTGCGCGGTCTGCAGGTGCGTGAAGCCCGGCATGATGGTTTCCGCTTCGCGCTCGGCCTGTTCCAGCAGGCCTTGCTGCAGTCGGGTGATCTCCGCGAGGATCAGGTCGATCTCGTCACGCAGCCACAGGCGGATATCGGTGGCGACCTGGTCGTTACGGCTGCGCCCGGTGTGCAGCTTCTTGCCGGTGATGCCGATGCGATCGGTCAGGCGCGCCTCGATGTTCATGTGAACGTCTTCGAGGTCGATGCGCCAGTCGAAGTTGCCGGCCTCGATTTCGCTCTGGATGGTTTTCAGCCCGTCGATGATGCTGTCGCGCTCGGCATCGGTGAGAACGCCGACCTTCGCCAACATGGTGGCGTGGGCGATCGAACCCATGATGTCGTGGCGATACAGGCGCTGGTCGAAATTGACGGAAGCGGTGAAGCGGGCGACGAAAGCGTCGACGGGCTCACTGAAGCGGCCGCCCCAGGACTGGTTGGTCTTGTCAGTGCTCATGGATTCGCTCGTTGAAGGCGTGAACGGGAAAAGTGGCGCCGATAATAGCAGGATTGGCAGCATTGACGGCGTTCGGCGGTCGGCATAAATGGGCTATTGGGGTTCTGGCAGGCGCTGTTGAAGGTGTGTTCTTGACAGGATATTTGGCGAATGAACGGCAGTGTTCCGGCAACCGTCTACAGTTGGACTGAGGATTGGCATCTTTACTGCCGACCCAGTGAATTTTTAGCCATCGTGCGAGTCTGAGCGTGGATCGCCGTGACGGTCGTCACTTCACCTGTCTACGCTATCCTTGTGCGAGACTCACGCAGGAATCCAGCGCAATATGAATGTCCTGATCGTTGATGACGAACCCCAAGCCCGCGAACGCTTGAGCCGTATGCTCGGCGAGCTTGAGGGCTATACCGTGCTGGAGCCTAGCGCCACCAATGGTGAAGAGGCCCTGGCCCTGATCGACAGCCTTAAACCCGATGTCGTCCTGCTCGACATTCGTATGCCAGGCCTGGACGGCCTGCAGGTGGCAGGTCGCCTGTGCGAGCGTGAAGCACCACCAGCGGTGGTGTTCTGTACGGCGGATGACGAGTTTGCAGTGAATGTATTCAAAGACAGCACCCTGGGCTGCCTGATCAAACCGGTACGTGCCGAGGAGTTGCGTGACAGTTTGCGCAGGGCCGAGCGCCCCAGCCGGGTGCAACTGGCGGCACTGACACGGCCAGCCGCCGAAAGTGGCAGCGGGCCTCGCAGCCATATCAGTGCGAGAACCCGCAAAGGCATCGAAATGATCCCGCTGGATCAGGTCATTTACTTCATCGCCGATCACAAGTACGTCACCCTCCGTCACGAATCCGGCGAAGTGCTGCTGGATGAACCGCTCAAGGCCCTTGAGGATGAGTTCGGTGACCGCTTTGTCCGTATCCACCGTAATGCATTGGTCGCGCGCAACCGTATTGAGCGTCTGCAGCGCACGCCGCTGGGGCATTTCCAGCTCTACCTGAAAGGGCTCAATGGTGATGCGTTGGTGGTCAGCCGTCGGCACGTGGCGGGCGTACGCAAGATGATGCAGCAGCTTTAGAGGGCAGCGCTGGAGCCAATTGGGCCAGGGATGGCGACCATTTCCGATGATTTAGATCTGCTAGCGTGTTCGACTGAGCTGTTATCATCCGTAGCATCTCTCTCGTACGGATCGTTCCATGTCCACTCGCGAAATCCGCATTGCCACCCGCAAAAGTGCCCTTGCCCTGTGGCAGGCTGAATATGTCAAAGCCCGTCTAGAGGAAGCCCATCCCGGCTTGCTGGTGACGCTGGTGCCAATGGTCAGCCGCGGTGACAAGCTGCTTGATTCGCCGCTGTCGAAGATTGGCGGCAAGGGCTTGTTCGTCAAGGAGCTGGAAACCGCACTGCTTGAGCGCGAAGCCGATATCGCGGTGCACTCGATGAAAGACGTACCCATGGACTTCCCTGAAGGCCTGGGCCTGTACTGCATCTGCGAGCGCGAAGACCCGCGCGACGCATTTGTTTCCAACACCTTTCCAAACCTCGAAAGCCTGCCAGCGGGCAGTGTGGTCGGCACCTCCAGCTTGCGCCGTCAGGCACAGCTGCTGGCGCGTCGCCCCGACCTGCAAATCCGCTTCCTGCGGGGCAACGTCAATACCCGTCTGGCCAAGCTCGATGCTGGCGAGTACGACGCGATCATCCTGGCCGCTGCCGGCTTGATCCGTCTCGGCTTTGAAGACCGTATCAGCTCCACCCTCAGTGTCGATGACAGCCTGCCGGCCGGTGGCCAGGGCGCCGTGGGTATTGAGTGCCGCAGTGCCGACAGCGAAATCCATGCGTTGTTGGCGCCGCTGCACCACCGTGACACCGCCGACCGGGTGAGTGCCGAGCGTGCGTTGAACAAGCACCTCAACGGTGGTTGCCAGGTGCCGATTGCCTGTTATGCCGTGCTGGAAGGCGATCAGCTATGGTTGCGGGGGCTGGTAGGCCAGCCCAGCGGCGGCACGTTGCTCAACGCCGAAGCGCGCGCGGCCCGTGCCGATGCCGAGGCGCTGGGTATTCGGGTCGCCGAAGACCTGCTCAAACAGGGTGCCGGTGAGATCCTCAAGGCTGTTTACGGCGAGGCCGGTCACCCGTGAGTAGCTGGCGTCTGCTGCTCACGCGGCCGGCCGAAGACTGTGCAGCGCTGGCGCAGACGCTAGCCGAGTGCGGTGTCTTCAGCAGCAGCCTGCCTTTGCTGGAAATCGAACCGTTGGCGCTTGATGCCGAGCAGCGTGGCAGGGTGGTTCGCCTGGATCGCTACTGTGCGGTTATTGTCGTGAGCAAGCCAGCGGCGCGCTTGGGGTTGGCGCAGCTTGACCGTTACTGGCCGCAACCACCTCAGCAAGCCTGGTTCACGGTCGGCGCCGCCTCGGCTCAGATTCTGGAAGACCATGGCCTGCAGGTGCATTATCCCCGCACCGGCGATGACAGCGAGGCGCTGTTACAACTGCCCGCGTTACATGATGCGATTCACCGGCCCGATGCGCGCGTACTGATCATGCGCGGTGAGGGCGGGCGTGAGTTGTTGGCCGAGCGTTTGGCCGAACAAGGTGCTAGTGTCGACTACCTCGAATTGTACCGACGCTGCCTGCCTGTCTATCCTCCGTCGATATTGCAGCAGCGTATCGAGGCGGAGCGCTTGAATGGCCTGGTGGTCAGCAGCGGCCAAGGGTTTGAACATTTGCAGCAACTGGCCGGCGATGACTGGCCACAGGTGGCGCGGTTGCCGCTTTTTGTGCCGAGCCCGAGGGTGGCGGCACAGGCCCGGGCAGCCGGCGCCCTGAATGTAATAGATTGTCGCGGTGCCAATGCCGCGGCCTTGATGGCGGCGTTGCAGGAGACTCCTGCACCTGCCCTCTAAGGCGCTAAGCTGATTGGCGACGTGCCCCAATGCGAAGGATGGATACGTGAGCGAAACTGTCTTGCCCAACGATGAAGTGCAGTCGGCGCCCGAAGCGCCTGAACAAACGCCTGCCGCAGCAGCAAAGCGCGGCGGCAATGGCCTGGCGATTTTCGCACTGTTGCTGGGTGCCGCCGGTGTGGCCGTTGGTGGTTGGGGCGCATGGCAGGTGCGCCAGCTCCAGGGCGCTGATCAGGCCCAAGGCGAGCATTTGCAAGCGCTGAACACCTTGGCCGAGGCGCTGCAAACACGTGAGCAGCAGCTATCGGCACAGCTTGCCGGGCTGCCACCGGCCGCCGAACTGGAAGACCGTCGCCGTTTGGTTGCGCAGTTGCAGGGCGACCAGCAACGCTTGAGTCAGCGCCTGGAAAGTGTGTTGGGTGCGAGCCGCAAAGACTGGCGCTTGGCTGAGGCCGAGCACCTGCTGCGTCTGGCCAGCCTGCGCTTGTCTGCATTGCAGGACATTGCCAGTGCCCGCGCTCTGGTTCAGGGTGCCGATGAGATTTTGCGTGAGCAAAGCGACCCAGGTGCCTTCGCTGCCCGTGAGCAGTTGGCCAAGAGCCTGGCCGCGCTGCACAGCGTCGAGCAGCCGGACCGCACCGGGCTGTTCCTGCAATTGGCAGCATTGCGCGACCAAGTGGTGCAGTTGAGTGCGCTGGCACCCGATTTCCAGGTCAAGGCGGACGGTGAGTCGGCTTTGATCGCGGATGGCGATGGCGCGAGCCGTTGGTCACAGTGGTGGGACAAGATTTCCCGTTACATTCGCATCGATTTCAATGCCGATGAAAATATCCGGCCATTGTTGGCCGGGCAGGCGCTGAACCAGGTGCGTCTGGCCCTGAGCCTGACGCTTGAGCAAGCCCAGTGGGCCGCGCTCAACGGCGAACCGAACGTGTATGCCCAGGCGCTGGCAGAAGCGCGTAGCGTGCTGCTGGCCAACTTCAACCCCGATCATGCACAAAGCCGGATCATGCTTGAACGCTTAAAGGCCCTGGCTGACGCACCGGTATCGGTTGTCACACCGGATCTTGCGCAAAGTTTGAGTGCGGTTCAGGCGTATATCGAGCGTCGTCATCTGCCGGCTGAAGAGGCGCCCACCGGCAAGGCCACCGAGGAGGCACGCCCATGAAGCGTGTCTACCTGTTGACGTTCGTGGCGATTGTGGTCGCCGCGTTGGTGGGTATCGGCATGGCGCACCACAGTGGCTACGTGCTGATTTCCTACGGCAACTTCTTCCGCTATGAGTCCAGTGTGTGGGCAACGTTGGCGGTGTTGCTGGGTTTATGGTTGCTGTTCTTGCTCGCTCGCTACCTGCTCAGTGTGGTGTTCGTTTCGGGTGGGGTGGTCAATCCGTGGTCTCGCCGCAACCGCGACCGGCGTACCCGTCTGGCCATTGAACAGGGACAGCTGGATTTGGCTGAAGGCCGTTGGGCCAGCGCCCAGCGCAACCTCCACCGTGCTGCCGAGGCTGAGCGTCAGCCCTTGCTCTACTACCTCGGTGCCGCCCGTGCTGCCAACGAGCTCGGTCGTACCGAAGACTGCGACAATCTGCTTGAGCGCGCCCTGGAGCGTCAGCCCCAGGCCGAGCTGGCCATCGCCCTGAGCCATGCCCAGTTGCAGACTGACCGAGGCGACCTCGATGGCGCGTTGGAAACCCTGCAAGCCATGCATGATCGCCATCCGCACAGTGTCCAGGTGTTGCGCCAGTTGCAGCGCCTGCATCGGCAGCGCGGTGACTGGTCTGCGTTGATTCGTTTGTTCCCGGCTTTGCGCAAGGAAAAAGCCCTGCCAGCTGCTGAGCTGAGCGAGTTGGAGCAGCGTGCTTGGGGCGAGAACCTGTCGTTGGCAGCCCGTCGCGAGAAAGACGATCAGACCGGGCTTCAATCATTGGAGCGTGCCTGGGAGCAGTTGACCTCGGCACAGCGCCAGGAGCCGCAACTGGTGCTGGCCTACGCCGAGCAACTGCGCCAGTTAGGTGCGCAGGCACTGGCCGAAAAGGCTTTGCGTACGGCGCTCAAGCGTCAATACGAGAGCCATCTTGCCCGTCTATATGGACTGGTTCGGGGGGACGACCCCGTGCGCCAGTTGCAGACTGCCGAAGGCTGGCTGAAGCAGCATCCCGATGACCCAAGCCTGTTGTTGACCCTCGGTCGTCTGTGTCTGCAGAACCGCCTGTGGGGCAAGGCGCGCGACTATCTGGAAAGCAGCCTGACGTTGCAACGCAACCCCGAGACCTGTGCCGAGCTGGCGCGCTTGCTGGCGGGACTGGGTGAAACGGATCGCAGTAACCAGTTGTTCCAGGAAGGCCTGGTGCTGTTGGATGAGCGTCTGCTGGCGCTACCCCTGCCTGAGGCTGTTCGCAGCTAACAATGCGGAGTGCAGGCCTGCGTGTCACAGCGGGTCTGCATGACCGGGTAATTGTTCCTACGGCATGTATTCTGTTAACCCTTCAGCGGCCTCTCGCCAGTCCGTTCTGGTTTACCGTACTTTCCGCTTCCTGTTGGCGAAGAGTCCCGAAGGGCTCGTATTGAAAGGGATTGCGGCTTTCCTCTACCGTTGACGCCCGTTCATTCCACCCTTGGAACTTCCATGCCGTTGGTTCGTTTGCGCTCCTTGTTCCTCCTGGTCTTTGTGGCATCGTTGGCCATATTGGGGGGGACGTTTTACCTGGAGCTAGGTCTCGGTCTGGTGCCGTGCCCCTTGTGCTTGAGCCAACGCATCCTGTTGTCGGTGTTCGCCATTATCTGCCTGGGGGCGCTGCTGCAGCGGCCGCGGCTGCGCGGGTTGTGTCGCTATGCGGCAGTGGCCTTGGTGTGTGCCGTGCTTGGCGTCTTGCTGGCGGCTCGGCATGTCTGGCTGCAAAGCGCTTCGTTCGTGCCTGAGATGGAATGCCATCCGCCCTTGGGTTACCTGGTGTACACACGGTCCTGGAGCCAGGTGCTTGAGGCCATGCTACTGGGAAGCCCGGACTGCGTGCGTATCAACTGGACCTTCATGGACCTGAGTGTTCCGGAATGGAGCCTGCTGGCGTTCATGGGGATGGCGCTTTCGACCCTGGCGGTGATTGTTGTTGGCCTGCGTGTACGCATGGCCCGCACGCGAATGCCCCGCCTCTGAGCCATGACAGGGTGCATTCTGGTGCCGCAAGTCGCTGATTTGATTGATCTGCCGCAGCTTTGTAGATGAGTGGCGCTACGTCGCAGGATTAAACACTTGTATGAACTTTGTCGCCTGCGTACCTTGAAGGCATGAGCGCACGGGAATAATCTCCCCAGCACGCAGACAAAAAAACTACGCTATGCCGGTTTGCTGCTTTCAACCGGTCACAACAATGCGTGACGCGGTGTAGTGCAGCACGACCCAGAAGGGAAGAGATCGCCATGCTCGATAGTTGTCAGAATGCTCAGGAACGCTGGGGTGGGGTTCATCGGCTGATCGACCGCTGGCTGCAGGAGCGAGAGGAGCTGGTGCAAGCCTTTCGTAATCTGCGCGATGCAAAGCCGGCTTTCGCCGACAAAGACACGAATCGGGACTTCTGCGCGGTGCTGGTCGACTATGTCTCGGCTTGGCACTTCGAAGTGCAGGAGCAGTTGGTCAGCGAGGCCAAGGCTTTTGGCGATGACCGTAGCCTGGAGCTGGCTGAACAGATCAGCCCGCGCATCGACGACATTACCCAAATTGCCCTTGCCTTCAACGATCACTGCGATAAAGGCAACTGCAACGATCCCGAGCGTTTCGCCAAGAAGCTCCAGGAACTGGGCAGCCTGTTGCATGAGCGCTTTGAGCTGGAAGATTGCCTGATCGAGGTGTTGCACAACGCGCACAAGGAAGAGGGGGCGGTTCAGGCCTGAACCGTCAGTTCGCCACGCCGAGCAGTTCAATCTCGAACGTCAGTGGTGTGTACGGCGCAATCAAGTCCCCTGCACCTTCAGCGCCATAGGCGAGCGCTGAAGGAATCACCAGCCGCCATTTTGAGCCTGTCGCCATCTGCGGCAAGCTGACCTGCCACCCTTCAATCACACTGCCCAGGCTGAACCACTGCGGTTGTTCGCTCTGGTCGAAGACCGTGCCGTCTGGCAGTTTGCCGACATAGCGAACCTGAACCTTGCCGCCGCTGGCGGGCTTGGCCCCAGTACCTGCTACCAGTTCGCTGACCAGGACACCTTCCGGCAACTCTCGTACGCCGGCCTTGGCACGCTCAGTGGCCATGAAGCGGCGCTCGACACCGAGCAACTGTTCGCTCTGCGCTTGCGCTGCGGCGTCGTTGGCCTGGGCATCATGCTGGCTGAGCAGTGCCTCCATGCGTGCTTTGCTCAGGGCCAGCGGCTTGTTCTGATAGGCCTGCTGCAGGCCGTCGATCAGTGCCTTGAGCTGCAGGTCCGGGACCTCTTCGCGCAGCCGCTCTCCCAGGCTTGCGCCCAGGCTGTAAGCGAGGTCATGTGCATCGTTGGTATCGCCACTTGCCTGCGCCATGGTCGGTGAAAGCAACACAAGAAGCGGCAGTAGAAAATAGCGCGACATGGCAATGTTCCAGATTTCAGGAAAGCGTGATTATGCCAGCCTGCCCGTATTGTCCAAGGCTTTATCGGCAGTGTTTCCAGCAGCATCTACACTTGCCTCCAGCGGCAACGATACGCACTTTGCCCAGGCATGCAACGCGGCGCATCCATTACGGTCAACATGCCCTAGCGGCGATAGCAGCAGAAGACTAGTATGAGCCGCAAACATATCAGCCAGGAGGTAAGCCATGTCGGCCAATAAGAAGCCAGTAAGTACGCCGTTGCACCTGCTCCATCAACTCTCCAGCAGCCTGCTTGAGCATTTGGAAAACGCCTGCTCGCAAGCGCTGGCTGATGCAGAAAAACTGTTGGCCAAGTTGGAAAAACAACGTGGCAAGGCACAGGAAAAACTGCATAAAGCCCGTCTCAAACTTCAGGACGCCGCTACCGCAGGCAAGGCCAAGGCCCAGAACAAGGCCAAGAGTGCCGTGGCGGAACTTGAGGAATTGCTCGATGCGTTGAAGGAGCGTCAGGCACAAACCCGCACCTATATCCTGGAGCTCAAGCGCGACGCTCAGGAAAGCCTGAAGCTTGCTCAAGGCGTGGGCAAGGTGAAAGAGGCTGCCAGTAAAGTCCTGACCCTGCGTAGCGACAAGGCAACTGCTACCGCCGCCAGCAAACCGACCGCTGCCAAAGCGGCTGCCAAGCCGGCTGCAACCAAAGCCCCGGCCAAACCTGCAGCCAAACCTGCTGCTGCCAAGCCTGCTGCGGCCAAAGCACCAGCCCGCGCTGCTGCCAAACCAGCCGCCGCTGCGAAGGCCCCTGCCAAGCCAGCGGCTAAACCTGCTGCGGCCAAGGCACCAGCCCGCGCTGCTGCCAAGCCAGCCGCTGCTGCGAAAGCCCCGGCCAAGCCAGCGGCTAAACCTGCTGCGACCAAGGCCCCGGCCCGCGCTGCTGCCAAGCCAGCCGTCGCTGCGAAATCCCCCGCCAAGCCGGCAGCCGCCAAGGCTCCAGCCCGAGTGGCTGCGAAACCAGCAGCCAAAGCCCCTGCCAAGCCTGTAGCTGCCAAGCCTGCAACCCCGGCTGCGCCAGCACCAGCTGCCGCCGCACAACCGGCTGCCTCTGCAAGCCCGGTAACACCTGCTACTCAGTCGCCGTCGACCGCGTCCTGAGTGCCTGCCGCCGCGACGCGTAGCTTATGCAGCGCGTCGCGGTACGCTGTTACGCCGTCAGGCGCCAATCGTTCCAGCCAATCCGACACCGTCACTTCTGCAACTGGCCACACCGATGAGGCCGTTTGCAGGCGCTCCAGCAGCTCGCGTTCAGCCGTCAACTCCAGTGCCTTGAGTTGCTCGCGCAGACGCGCCTGAGCCGGATCCACGCTAGCCGCCTTGCGCCATTGCTGACGCAGTACACGCAGTGGGGTCACTACCTGCCGGTGCCAGGGTTCGGCCAACTGTTGCAGGTGTTCCACGCGAGTGGCGTCGGGTTTTACGCCACGGGTTTCCAGCCACGCGCCACACAGCAGCAGGCAGACATTCCCGCCCTGATCCTGCATGTCCAGGCAGGCTGCTTCCACGCCTGGGCGAGCATAGAGGCTTACGGCAAAATTCCACAGGTCGGTGTTCATGGTCCCACTCGCGCCAGTTGGCAGCGAAGCTGGTAGACTTCGCGGCCATTATGATCAGACTATCGAACCTCACTTTACAGCGTGGTCCACAGCGCCTGCTAGAAGGCGCTGAGCTCACGCTGCACCCCGGCCAGAAAGCCGGCCTGATCGGCGCCAACGGTGCCGGTAAATCCAGCCTGTTCGCATTGCTGCGCGGTGAGCTGACGCCCGACGCCGGTGACTGCCAACTGCCTGGCGATTGGCGCATCGCGCACATGCGCCAGGAGGTCGATACCCTCGAACGCCTGGCCGTGGACTATGTGCTCGACGGTGATGAGCGGCTGCGCTCCATCCAGCGCGATCTGGAGACCGCGGAAGCGGCTCACGACGGTACCGCGGTGGCCCGCCTGCACATCGAGCTCGACAGTGCTGATGGTTACACGGCTGACGCCCGTGCCCGCAAGTTGCTGGCAGGCCTTGGCTTCAGCAATGAGCAGATGGAGCGTCGCGTCGGTGACTTCTCCGGCGGCTGGCGGATGCGCCTGAACCTGGCACAGGCACTGATGTGTCCGTCCGACCTGTTGCTGCTCGACGAACCAACCAACCACCTTGATCTGGACGCGATCCTTTGGCTGGAGGACTGGCTCAAAGGGTATCCCGGTACCTTGCTGTTGATTTCCCACGACCGCGATTTTCTGGATGCGGTGGTTGACCACGTGGCGCACGTCGAGCAGTGCAAGCTGACCCTCTACCGGGGTGGTTACAGTGCATTCGAGCGTGCCCGTGCCGAGCGGCTGGCGCAGCAACAACAGGCCTATGAAAAGCAACAGGCCCAGCGTGCGCACATGGAGAAGTACATCGCCCGGTTCAAGGCGCAGGCTACCAAGGCCCGCCAGGCCCAGAGCCGGATCAAGGCACTGGAGCGGATGGAGGAACTGTCGGCGGCCCATGTCGACTCGCCGTTCGACTTCACCTTCCGTGAGTCGGAGAAAATCTCCAGCCCCTTGCTCGACCTTTCCGAAGCTCGTCTGGGCTATGGCGACAAAACCATTCTGGAAAAGGTCAAGCTGCAACTGGCGCCAGGCGCACGCATTGGTTTGCTTGGCCCTAACGGTGCGGGTAAGTCGACCCTGATCAAGAACCTCGCAGGTGAACTTGAGCCGTTGGCCGGGCGCCTGGTGCGCGGTGAGAACCTGGTGGTGGGCTACTTCGCCCAGCATCAGCTCGACTCGTTGGACAGCAAGGCCAGCCCATTGCTGCACCTGCAACGTCTGGCCCCAAGCGAGCGTGAACAGACCCTGCGCGACTTCCTGGGTGGTTTTGACTTCCGTGGTGGTCGCCTCGACGAGCCAGTGCTGAATTTTTCCGGTGGCGAGAAAGCCCGCTTGGCGCTGGCGCTGATTGCCTGGGAACGGCCAAACCTGTTGTTGCTCGACGAACCGACCAACCACCTGGACTTGGAAATGCGCCTGGCGTTGACCATGGCATTGCAGGAGTTCAGCGGTGCAGTGTTGGTGGTATCCCACGACCGTCATCTGCTCAAGAGCACCACCGACGAGTTCCTGCTGGTGGCCGACGGCAAGGTTGACACCTTCGACGGTGACCTGGACGACTACACCCGTTGGCTGGCGGAGTACCGTCAGCGCAATGCACCGGCCAGCAGTGCGCCGGTCAACACCGACAAGACTGACAAAAAGGCCCAGCGCCAGGCGGCGGCGGCGCTGCGTCAGCAGTTGGCGCCACACAAGCGCGAGGCGGAAAAGCTCGAGCGTGAGCTCGGTACCGTGCATGAGCAGTTGGCGAAAGTCGAAGCCAGTCTTGGCGACAGTGCCCTCTACGAAGCTGCACGCAAGGAAGAGCTGCGTGAGCTGCTGGCCCGCCAGGCCCAACTCAAGGGCCGCGAGGCCGAGCTTGAGGAGGCCTGGATGGAGGCGTTGGAAGTACTGGAGACCATGCAGGCGGAGCTGGAGGCACTGTCGTGATGGCGGTGTTGCGACAGTTGCTACCGGTGGAGTGGATCGAGCCCTTGTGGCTCGGTTTGCAGATCCTGCTGATTCTGGTCGCGGCCTTTTTTCTGCAGCGTGTGGTCGCACGCTGTTTGAGCCGGCTGGCGCAACGCTACCCGTTGCCGCCAGAGTTGATAATGCCGCTGCGCGGTGGTCTGCGCTGGCTGATCATGGGCAGCGCACTGATTGTTGTGCTGGAGCGCCTGGGGGTGTCGGCCACCGTACTCTGGACCGCACTGTCGGGGTTTGTCGCAGTCGCGGCGGTCGCGTTTTTCGCCATGTGGAGTGTGTTGTCCAACCTGCTCTGCGCGGTGCTGATCTTCACCGTTGGGCCTTTCCGCCTGGGCGATGTGGTCGAGTTGGTAGACACCATCGACAAACCGGGTGTCAAAGGCCGTGTCATCGCCATCAACCTGTTGTTCACGACGCTGGTCGAGCTACCCGAGACTGGCGGTGCACTGGTGCAGGTGCCCAATAGCCAGTTCTTCCAGAAGTCAGTACGACGTTGGCGCGGTGCCGATGCGCTACCGCTGGTGGGTGAGGACACGCCGAAGGGCAACTGATTGGCGGTCAAAAAAACCGTGGCGTTTTTTCCGGCGGCGCATTAGCGTTGGGCTTTGTATTAGAGTTCCCCGCTGAGGTGTGTCATGTCGCTAGAAACATGGTTGGCGTTCTTTGTTGCATGTTGGGTTATCAGCCTGTCTCCGGGCGCTGGCGCCATTGCCTCCATGTCTTGTGGCCTGCAGTATGGCTTTTGGCGGGGGTACTGGAACGCCCTGGGCCTGCAACTGGGGCTGATCATGCAGATCGCGATTATCGCGGCCGGTGTGGGGGCCGTGCTGGCAGCCTCGGCCACGGCTTTCCAGTTCATCAAGTGGTTCGGGGTCTGTTATCTGGTCTACCTGGCCATCAAACAATGGCGAGCGCTGCCCGCTGACCTCAGTGACAACGCCGCAGTGCGGCCGATTGGCAAGCCACTGAGCCTGGTGTTCCGTGGTTTCCTGGTGAACATCAGCAACCCCAAGGCGTTGGTTTTCATGTTGGCAGTGCTGCCGCAGTTCATTAACCCGCATCTGGACCTGCTGCCGCAGTACCTGATCATCACGGCCACCATGGTGGCGGTCGATCTGCTGGTCATGGCGGGTTACACCGGCTTGGCGGCCCGCGTATTGCGCTTGCTGCGCACGCCCAAGCAGCAGCAACGGATGAACCGTACCTTTGCCGGGTTGTTCGTGGGGGCTGCCGCACTGTTGGCGACTTTGCGTCGCGCGGCGGTCTGAGTTTCTGGCGGCAACTGTCCCGGTAAAAACAAGAAAGGCGACCCCAGGGTCGCCTTTCTTGTTGTTTAGCGCAGGATCTGCGCCGGTTCGTCCGGCGGCAGGTTATTGCGCATCGGGCGTCGCTCGTGCTCCGGCATTGCCTGGCCAAGCTGCTCGCTCAGTTGCCGAGCCACATCCATGCCCAGCTCCTTGGAGACTTCACGGACCACACGCGGCCGGTTCAGGGTAACGCGCACATCGTCACCATTGACCAGCTTGGTGTCCTGACCTTCGCCCATGGCGGTAAACGCCGAGGTGATTTCGAAGGTTTTGGTGTTGATCAGGCTGAAGTCGGCGACCAGCGTGAGGCCGAGCACCGCGGAGTAACTGTCGGTACGGTCCAGCGAGTTGATATCGCGCTGGAAGTCGATATCCGACAGGGTGCCGAACAGCACATAGTCAGCACCCTTGAAGTTACCGTTCTTGATCCGCTTGATGACGTCATAGACGTCTTCCTTGGCCTTGGCGGTATAGGGTGTGCCTTGTACCAGCTGAAACATTCCGGTCTTGAGAATCTCGCCCTTGATGTCACCGCTGAACTTGCGCAGTTCGGTCTGCTCGACGTAGCTCTGGCTGCTTTCGTACTCGTTGTAGCTCGATGAGCTGTTGGCCGAGTACATGCTTGCGTGCGAGTTCTGTTGCGAAGAAACCGTGTGGATGTACTCCTCCACGCGTTCCTGGTAGGCGAGGTCGGTGACCGCGACTTTAGGGGCCGCGTGTGCGCCGAACGCACACGCCAGGCCGACGACTGCAATCCATGCACGCATTGCTTAGCGCTCCGTGGTCTTACGGATTTCTTTTTCGTCCATCCACTCGGCCAGACCGCTTTCGACGTCGATCAGTTGCAGGCTGAATTTGTAGAAGACGTCCTTGTAGTCGCTGCTGCGTTTGACGATCGAGCTGATCGAGCCTTCTAGGCGGTACTTGGCCGCGATCATGTTACCGGTCTTGGCCACGGTGTTTTTCTTGTACAGACCGCTCTGGTTCTGCAGCTTCAACTGGTCGACCTGGCTTTGCATCTGGGTATTGTCGCTGGCAAAGCGCGCAGTGCCGGACTTCATCAGCTGGGTCTTGATCGACGTGGTGATTTCGCGGGTATCAATGTACTCGCTGGTCTTGTTCTTCACATCGTAGACCTGCACCACAGGGCGACCCTGAAGAATGCCGGACTGGGCCAGTGAGCGGGTCATGCTCTCGGCGATCATTTGCAGGTCGGTGGAACCGAACTCGTTGGTGACCAGTTCGACGGCCTTGCTGTCACCGTAGCCAATGTTCTTGCCACCCAGAACAGGGGAGTTGTTGGCGCAACCGCTGGCCAGGGCGACGACAACGGCGAGGATCGAAAAACGTGCGAACATAAAAAGGATCTCCTGAAAATCGAATTATTGCGACTGGACTTCGAGGCGGAAGTCAGTGGCCTGTGTGACGGGGGCGATGGCCGGCAGAATGCTGGATTGCGACCCGTATAGGGTCAGGGTTTTCCAGCCTTCTTCGTCTGCTACCGGGAAGCCGTCATTACCTAGCCAGGCAAAGCGGTAGAACATCGCCTTGTTGCTGCTACTGGTGTTGTTCAGTGACACCTTGACGGTGAGAAAGCCGTTCTCGCGGGCAACCCGCATCGGGCCTACCTCAATGTTTTTCAGCTTGCCCATGACCACGACTTTACTGGCGGCGCTGCCTGGCGCTGGTGGCGGCGGGGTCGCGCAGCCGGCCAGCAGGGCCACGGTCAAGGCTGCGAGGAGTTTGATTCGCATGACGCTTCCTTTGGGTTATTTGAGGCTGGCGACAGCCTGGACAGTCGTGTTCGGGATGACCTGGATAGCGGGGCCACCGGCATAGACCTGGCTGCCGATCACGCGCAGGGTCACCACCTGATAAGGGCGGTCGATTTTGACGTTGACCCGTGTACCGCCCAGGTTCGACGGCAGGCTCAGGGTGTGCTCGCCCTGGCTCATGCGTACGCGAACGACTTGGGTGTCGTCGGGCAGTGTGCGCCAGGTACGGGTGTCGGCGCCCTCGACAACGGCAGAGGCGATGCCAACGGCCAGACCGGCCAGCGGGTTGCTGTCGTTGAGCTGCTTCTGGGCGACGCCGCGGCTGATCGCACGCACACTGGTGCGCAGGATGATACCGGGCATGTCGTCGCGCAGAGCGCGGCGGGACATGGCGGTGGTGCTGTTCAGAGCGGTCAGCTCGAGGGTGCTGTGGTCCAGCCCGATTTGCGAAAACCGCGGCGTGGAAGTGTCTTCCTTGATGATCGGAAAGGACAGCGGGGTGATCACCAGATTGCCGCTGATGGGCAGTGGCAACGGCACGCGAATCGAGTCACGGGCTGGCGCCAGGCCGCTTTGCACCACGATCAGTACGTCACTGTCGCTGTTTTTGGCGGCGGGCTTGTCCAGGTCAAGAAGGGCCTGCTCCAGCAATGGGGTGTTCGGGCGCAGTTCGGCCGCCTTGCGGTAGCCAGGCGCCGCCAGGCCGCGTTCGCCCAGGGCCTCATAGACGTAACCGGACAGGTAGTGGCTGAACGCACTCTGGTAGCTGTTTTTCAGGCCGATCACTTCTGGAGCGTCCAGCGCTGCAACCGGGTAACCCTGCAGGTCCTTGTACTCGGTCTTGATGCCTTCTTTCTCGGCGTCCTCTTCGCGCTTGAGGTATTCCTTGTCGCGCAGTTCGGCAATGACCGCTTCACGTTCGTGGGTTTTCTTGATTTCGGTACGGGCGGCATCGAAGTCATTCAGGGCCAGCAGGTTCAGCGCCATCTGGGTGCTGAGCATGACCTT
The DNA here is from genome assembly GCF_014648275.1 of Pseudomonas laurentiana. Taxonomy (GTDB): domain Bacteria; phylum Pseudomonadota; class Gammaproteobacteria; order Pseudomonadales; family Pseudomonadaceae; genus Aquipseudomonas; species Aquipseudomonas laurentiana. Next base: position 166,140 of record NZ_BMQU01000007.1, on the reverse strand, counting down.
CTCGTAGTCGTAGCCTTCATAGCGCCGTACCTTGTCATTGGCCAGGTAGCTGCCGAACTGAGCCAGGTACTTGCCGGTGTCCAGTTTTACCGACTCTTCCCATTTGAACACGACATTGTCGGCCTGGTGCCACGCCTGCTGGCTGGCCGCCAGATCACCCTTGGAGCGCAGCAGTTCGCCTTTCTCGAAGTAGTAGAGCAGGTCCTTGTCTTCGCCTTTATTGTTTTTTTCCAACAACGCGAGCGCCGCATCGACGTTGCCACTGCTCAAGTGTTGGTTGGTCTGTTGGAGTTCACTGTCGTAGTTGCGAAAAACCGCGCAACCAGTGAGTTGGACGATCGCACACAGTGATGCGACGGTAAGGACACGGGATGCCATCTGAAACCTTCTTCCCTGATAAATGAAAAGCCACAACAGGCGGGAGGCTGTTATCCCTTTGAACGGTTAGTTCCAAACCCTCATAAGCAGAGGGGCCTAAATTTCCATTCGCTATATGAAATGGCGCGGCATTATAAGCGCAATTTGCTGGCTAATTAGTGGCGTTTTGATTCGGGAACTTCTGGTTTTGCCATCAGAGAAAACCGCCCGACGGATGGCTGATTACACGCAGAGCGTTTATCACCTGATTTTGTGACATTTTTTTTCAAGGCAGACCTTAGCAAGCCTTGAGTACCGCTCAATGGAAGTGAACAATGTAATGCCACGCATTCTTGTTCGAGATTCGCTCATGACTTCCCGCTTCCGTTTACTTGCCTGGCTGCTCTGGCCAGTGTTGGCGTTGAGTAGCACCTCTTTGTTTGCGAGTACGGTTGAGGGCGCCGCCCAGGCATTGCACCTGCTCGATTACATCGGTGCCGACTACCCGGCAACGGTTGAGGCGGGGAAGGTGGTAGACCCGTCGGAGTACCGTGAGCAGCTTGAGTTCCTGGGGGTGTTGCAGGGCCTGATCAGCGCGCTGCCGCCGCGTGCCGAGCGCCAGACGCTGGAGCAGGGCGTCGCTCAGTTGCGCCAGGCGGTGAGTCAGCGAGAGGAAGCGACTGTGGTGGCCGCACAGGCCAGGCAACTGGGGGCTCAGTTGGCGGCGGCATATGAGGTGAGCCAGGCGCCGGTCATCACGCCTGACCCTGCTCGTGGCGCCCCGTTATACGCTCAGCATTGTGCCGTCTGCCACGGTGACAAAGGTGTCGGTGACGGCCCGGCAGGTGTTGGTCTGACCCCGCCGCCTGCCAACCTTACCAACAGCGAACGGTTGGACCGGTTGAGCCTGTTTGACCTCTACAACACCCTTGGCCTGGGCATCGAAGGCACTGACATGCCGTCGTTTGCCGATCAGCTTGATGAGCGTCAGCGTTGGGATCTAGCGGCCTACATCGCAGGTTTCACCGCCGACCCTGCCAAGGCCAAGCATGACAAGACATTCAATCTCGCAGACCTGGCGCGCCATACCCCATTGGAGGTCCAGTCGACTGACGGGGCCGAGGCCGTTGCTGCGTTCCGCGCCCAACGGGCTCAGCCGCCGCAGGTGCAGCGTGGCGCCTCACAACTGTTGGGTTACACCGCTAGCACCCTGGACAAGAGCCTGGCTGCTTACCGGGCCGGTGATCGAGAGCAGGCCTATGACCTTTCCGTCGCCGCCTATCTGGAGGGCTTCGAGCTGGTCGAAAGCTCGCTGGATAACCTCGACACCAATGCGCGCAAGGACACCGAACGGGCGCTGATGGCCTACCGGCAGTCGTTGCAGGACGGTTTGCCCGTGGCCCAGGCCGCCCAGAAGCTTGAGGTCGCCAAAAGCAAGCTGGCCAAGGCAGAAGAATTGCTCGGTGGCGGTGGTCTGAGTCAGTCGCTGAGTTTCATATCCGGTCTGTTGATCCTGCTGCGCGAAGGCCTGGAAGCGATTCTGGTGTTGGCCGCGGTCATTGCCTTTTTGCGCAACACCGGTCAGGCCGCAGCGGTACGTGGGGTGAACATCGGCTGGGGGCTGGCGTTGCTGGCAGGGCTGGCAACCTGGGCGTTGGCCGCCTATGTGATTGATGTCAGTGGTGCCCAGCGCGAGCTGCTCGAGGGCTGCACGGCGCTGTTCGCCAGTGTCATGGTGCTCTGGCTCGGCGTATGGATGCACGACCGCCGTCACGCGGCCGCCTGGCAGGACTACATCAAGAGCAGCCTGGTCAGTGGCGGCGGGCGTTTTGGCTTCGCCTTGCTGGCGTTTTTCTCGGTCTACCGTGAGCTGTTCGAGGTCGTGCTGTTCTACGAAACCCTCTGGCTGCAGGCGGGCCCGGCGGGCCACAACGCGGTGCTGGCCGGTGGGGCTACTGCATTGGTGCTGTTGATCGGATTGGCGTGGGTGATTCTGCGCGGCTCGGCAAAGCTGCCGTTGGCACTGTTTTTCAGCATCAATGCCGGCCTGCTCTGCGCCCTGTCGGTAGTGTTTGCCGGGCATGGGGTCAAGGCGTTGCAAGAGGCGGGCGTCTTCGGTACCCGGCCTGTGGCGTTCTTTGAGTTCGACTGGTTGGGCATTCACGCGGATGCCTACTCGCTGGCTGCCCAGGTTGTGGCGCTGATAGCCGTGGCGACCCTGTACGGGCGCAGCCGCCTGGCGGAAAAGCGCCGGGTGCAGGTGAGCTGATTTGAAGCCGGATGGGCGAGCAGGGATACTGCTCGCCTGTTCTTCCTGGAAGTTAAACCATGCGTGTCTGGATCGATGCCGATGCCTGCCCCAAGGCAGCCAAGGATCAGGTCGTCAAATTCGCCCTCAAGCGTCAGTTCGAGGTGGTGCTGGTGGCTGGGCAAAGCCAGATCAAGCCAGCGTTTGCGTGTGTGAGGTTAATTGTGGTGCCCAGTGGGCCAGATGCCGCTGACGATTACCTCGTAGAGCATGCGGTACCCGGCGAGCTGGTGATTTGCAGCGATGTGCCGTTGGCGGATCGCCTGATCAAGAAGGGTGTCGCCGCGCTCGACCCACGTGGGCGTGAGTTTGATCCACACAACATGGGTGAGCGCCTGGCGGTACGTAACCTGTTTACCGATCTGCGTGAGCAGGGCCAGGTGGGCGGTGGCCAGGCGCCATACGGCGAACGCGAGAAACAGGCATTCGCCAACTCGCTTGACCGCATTCTGACGCGCCTGGCGCGCGAGTTTCCGGGCTAGGGCAACTCAGTCGTCCTGGGAGGCCAGCTCCAGTACCCGGTCTACCAGCTTGTTGATACCCGCGGCGGCTTCGCTGATTGACTGGGCCAGCATGTAGGCCGGAGTGCTTACCAGTTTGCGCGCAGGGTCTTCGACGATCTCGTCGACCGGGCACTCCTGGTGTGTGCCACCCATTTTTTCGATTGCTGCGCTGGTGCCAGCATCGTTGCCGATGGTGCAGACCACACCCGGGCCATAGATCTTGGCGGCCAGGGCCGGTGAAATGCAGATCAGCCCTACCGGTTTACCGGCTTCGGCGAATGCTTCCGCCACTGCCAGCACGTCTGGGTGCACGCTGCAGCCTGCACCTTCAGTCGCAAAATTCGACAGGTTCTTCGCGGCCCCGAAACCACCGGGCACGATCAGTGCATCGAAGTCCTTGGCATCGGCCTCTTGCAGGTCCTTGATATTGCCGCGAGCGATGCGAGCCGACTCCACCAGTACGTTACGCGACTCGGGCATTGTTTCGCCGGTCAGGTGGTTGATCACATGCATCTGGGCGATGTTCGGCGCAAAGCATTGCACCTGGGCGCCGCGCTGATCAAGGCGCAACAGGGTGATCACGCTCTCGTGGATTTCCGCACCGTCGTAGACGCCGCAGCCGGACAGAATTACTGCAACTTTTTTAGTCATGCTGACTCCTCCCGATTCGAGACGCTAAATGTCCCCTAGTTTGGCAGTTGTCGCCATAGGGATTCCAGCGAACCCGGCCATGCTATTGGCCGGACGGGTAGGGCTATGGCCGGTTAATGCGCCGGGGTGGCTCATGTTGCTCGTTTACAGCCTGCTCAGGCTGGTCGGCCTCCACATCGGTCGCCACCTCGGCTTCTGCGGCGCTGGCTGCTTCTTTCCTGGCAATACGCGCAGCCCTGAATCGCCGACGCAGCCACAACAGGCCGCCAAGCAGCAGCAGGCCGCCAAGTACCCAGAGCTCGTATCGTTTTACGTTGCCCAGCAGGCCTTCGAGAATGGCTCCGAAGTGGTAAGCGGCCGCACCCAGCGCGGCAGCCCAGATCGCGGCGCCGAGGCCATTGAGCAGCAGGTAGCGACGTGGTGGATAGCCAGACAGGCCAATGGCTACGGGCATGACGGTGCGTAAGCCGTAGACAAAACGGAAGCTGAGTACCCAGATGTCGGGATGGCGGCGAATATGTTCCAGGGCACGGTCGCCCATCAGTTGCCAGCGTGGCTTGCGTGCCAGCAGCTTGCGTCCGTGCCTGCGGCCCATGAAATACCAGAGCTGGTCGCCGGCGTAGCTGCCGAAGAATGCAACCAGCACCACCAGATTGATGTCCATGTATCCGCGGAACGCAAGGAATCCGGCAAGCACCAAAATGGTCTCACCTTCAAAAAAGGTACCGAGAAAAAGGGCAAAGTAGCCGAAATCCTGTAGGAATTGTTGGAGCATTTTCTGGGAGCTGGGCGAAATGAACGCGCAGCCTACCCCTTCGAGCGCATTCGGGAAAGTGTCGAAATGTGTCTCGACGTGAACATTTCCTACAAGGACAATGTCTGCGTCCTCAAGTCGCAGGGTTGCCCACAGCTGTCATACACGCGTCATAATGGCCGCTTATAACTGTCGCGCTCGCCCGCCTGCGCGGGCTCAGGAGTCTGCCGTGAGCTTTACCCCCGCTAACCGTTTGTTTCCTGCCACCCGCCTGCGTCGCAACCGCCGCGATGATTTTTCCCGTCGTCTGGTTCGCGAAAATGTTCTGACTGTCGATGATTTGATCCTTCCGGTGTTCGTGCTGGACGGTGAAAATCGCCGCGAAGAAGTCGCGTCGATGCCCGGCGTTGAGCGCCTCTCCATCGACTTGCTGCTCGAAGCCGCGCAGGAGTGGGTCAAGCTGGGAATCCCGGCGCTGGCGTTGTTCCCGGTCACCCCGGCAGAGAAAAAGTCACTGGATGCCGCCGAGGCCTGGAATCCCGAAGGTATTGCCCAGCGTGCAACCCGTGCACTGCGCGCGCGCTTTCCTGAGCTGGGAGTGATTACCGACGTGGCGCTGGACCCGTTCACCACCCATGGTCAGGACGGCATCCTCGACGATGAAGGCTATGTGCAGAACGACATCACCGTCGATGCGCTGGTGCGTCAGGCGTTGTCCCATGCCGAGGCGGGTGCACAGGTGGTGGCGCCCTCTGACATGATGGATGGTCGCATTCAGGCAATCCGCGAGGCGTTGGAACTGGCCGGTCACGTCAACGTGCGGATCATGGCCTATTCGGCCAAGTACGCCAGTGCCTACTACGGCCCGTTCCGCGACGCGGTCGGGTCGGCGCTGAACCTGGGCAAGGCGAACAAGGCCTCCTACCAGATGGACCCAGCCAACAGTAACGAAGCCTTGCACGAGGTGGCTGCCGATCTGGCCGAAGGTGCTGATATGGTGATGGTCAAACCCGGCATGCCGTATCTGGATATCCTGTGCCGGGTCAAGGAAGAGTTCAAGGTTCCGACCTTCGTCTACCAGGTCAGTGGCGAATACGCCATGCACATGGCAGCCATTCAGAATGGTTGGCTCAGCGAAGGGGTTATTCTTGAGTCGCTCACCGCTTTCAAACGAGCAGGTGCTGATGGCATTCTCACTTATTTCGCTGTTCGCGCTGCTCAATTGATGAGAGGGCAGTAATGCCCTTCAGGAACGCTAGATGAATAACGAAGTGCTTAATGATGCTGCCATGAAGGATGCCCAGCCGGTGTCTGAGCCGATGGTGGAAACACCGCCAGAGCCATTGGTGGCTGCGGCACCGGTGGTGGAGGCCCCAGTGGCGACCGCGCCGGTGATCGCGGTTCCAGGCCTGGACGACAGCAGTCTGTATATCCATCGTGAACTGTCGCAGTTGCAGTTCAACATCCGGGTATTGGAGCAGGCGCTGGACGAGTCCTACCCACTGTTGGAGCGGCTCAAGTTTCTGCTGATCTTCTCCAGCAACCTGGATGAGTTCTTCGAAATTCGTGTAGCGGGCCTGAAGAAGCAGATTACCTTTGCCCGTGAACAGGCCGGTGCCGATGGCCTGCAGCCGCATCAGGCGCTGGCGCGGATTAGCGAGTTGGTCCACAGCGAAGTCGAACGCCAGTATGCGATTCTCAACGATGTGTTGTTGCCGGAGCTGGAGAAGTACCAGATCCGTTTCATCCGTCGTCGCTACTGGAACACCAAGCTCAAGACCTGGGTGCGGCGCTACTTCCGTGACGAGATTGCTCCGATCATCACTCCGATCGGTCTCGATCCGACGCACCCGTTCCCGTTGTTGGTGAACAAGAGCCTGAACTTCATCGTCGAGCTTGAAGGGATTGACGCCTTCGGCCGCGATTCCGGCCTGGCGATCATTCCGGCACCGCGTCTGTTGCCGCGAGTCATCAAGGTGCCTGAAGACGTCGGCGGCCCCGGCGACAACTATGTGTTCCTCTCATCGATGATTCATGCCCACGCCGATGACCTGTTCCAGGGCATGAAGGTAAAGGGCTGCTATCAGTTCCGGTTGACCCGGAACGCCGACCTGGCGCTGGATTCCGAGGACGTCGAAGACTTGGCGCGTGCCCTGCGCGGCGAGCTTTTCTCGCGTCGTTATGGCGATGCCGTACGCCTGGAAGTGGTCGATACCTGTCCCAAGCACCTGTCGGACTACCTGCTCAAGCAGTTCAGCCTGAGCGAAAGCGAGCTGTACCAGGTCAATGGTCCGGTCAACCTGACCCGACTGTTCAGTATTACCGGCCTGGATAGCCATCCAGAATTGCAATACAAGCCGTTCACCCCGGCTATCCCCAAGCTGTTGCAGAACAGCGAGAACATTTTCAGCGTGGTGAGCAAACAGGACATCCTCCTGATGCACCCCTTCGAGTCGTTCACGCCGGTGGTCGATCTGTTGCGCCAGGCGGCCAAGGACCCTCATGTCCTGGCCGTGCGCCAGACGCTCTACCGCAGTGGTGCCAACTCGGAAATCGTTGACGCGCTGGTCGATGCTGCGCGTAACGGCAAGGAGGTCACCGCAGTGATCGAATTGCGTGCGCGTTTCGATGAAGAGTCGAACCTGCAGATGGCCAGCCGCCTGCAAGCGGCGGGTGCCGTGGTGATCTATGGCGTGGTCGGATTCAAGACCCACGCCAAGATGATGCTGATCCTGCGCCGCGAAGCCGGCGAGATCGTTCGCTACGCGCACCTGGGCACGGGTAACTACCATGCTGCCAACGCCCGTCTGTATACCGACTACAGCCTGCTGACCTCTGACGATGCCCTGTGCGAAGACGTCGGGAAACTGTTCAGCCAGTTGATCGGTATGGGTAAGACACTGCGCATGAAGAAACTGCTGCACGCGCCGTTTACCCTGAAGAAGGGCATGCTCGACATGATCGCGCGTGAAACCCAGTTCGCCCTCGACGGCAAGCCCGCGCACATCATCGCCAAGTTCAACTCGCTGACCGATCCGAAGATCATCCGCGCGCTGTACAAGGCCAGCCAATCCGGGGTGCGTATCGATCTCGTGGTGCGCGGCATGTGCTGCCTGCGTCCAGGCATTGCCGGGGTGTCGCATAACATTCAGGTGCGCTCGATCATCGGTCGCTTCCTGGAGCACACGCGGGTGTTCTACTTCCTTAATGGCGGAGAAGAGCAGATGTTCCTCTCCAGTGCCGACTGGATGGAGCGTAACCTCGACAAGCGAGTGGAGACCTGTTTCCCGGTCGAGGGCAAGAAGCTGATCCTGCGGGTGAAGAAGGAGCTGGAAGGCTACCTGACCGACAACACCCATGCCTGGATTCTGCAGTCGGACGGCCGCTACGTCCGCAGCACGCCAACCGGCAACCAGAATCCGCGCAGTGCCCAGGCGACTCTGCTCGAGCGCCTGAGCAACCCTGTCCTCAGCGTACGCTGAGGACGAAGCCGACCCGGGCCAGCCACTCCGCCTCAAGGGCGAAGTCGGCCTGGGTCAGCTGGTTCTGCTCCAGCCAGCCCTGTGGGAATTCCACGTCGAGGCTGTCGCCAGCGGCGTGCAGGGTGACTTGTGGCATCTGTTGGGTACCACGGATGTGGTGGAACAGGATGGCAAAGCGCAGCAGGACGCACAGGCGGATCAGTTTGACCCCGTCGTCGCCGAACTCGGCAAACTTGTCCTTGGGAATATTGCGTCGGTGGCCGCGTACCAGCAGCGCCAGCATTTGCTGGTCTTCGCGGGAGAACCCGGCCAGGTCGGAGTGTTCGATCAGGTAGGCGCCGTGCTTGTGGTAGTGGTAGTGGGCGATATCCAGGCCCACCTCATGTACCTTGGCAGCCCAGCCCAGCAATTCACGCCAGATGCCGTCCTCCAGGTCCCAGGCTGCAGCGACCTGATCGAAGGCATGCAGGGCCTTGCGCTCGACGCGCGCGGCCTGCCCCTGGTCGACGTGGTAGCGCTCCATCAGCGAGCCGAGCGTGCGTTCACGCACGTCTTCGTGGTGATGGCGACCCAGCAGGTCGTACAGCACGCCCTCGCGCAGCGCGCCGTCGCAGTGGTCCATGCGCTGCAGTTCCAGGGCATCGAAAATGGCTTCGAGGATGGCAAGGCCCGCCGGGAAAATGGTCCGGCGGTCTGGCTTGATCCCTTCAAAGTCGATTTTCTCGACATCGCCGAGCTTGAACAGTTTGCGCTTGAGCCACGCCAAGCCTTCAGCGTTGACCTCGCCCGTGCCTTGTCCGCCTGATTTGATGGCCAGGCCAATGGCGCGGATGGTGCCGGAGGAGCCAATGGCTTCATCCCAGGTGAGGCGATGCAGCGCATTCTCGATGCTCATCAGTTCCAGCCGTGCCGCCGTGTAGGCCTGGGCATAGCGGGCCGGAGTGATCTTGCCGTCGCGGAAGTAGCGTTGCGTGAAGCTGACGCAGCCCATCTGCAGGCTTTCGCGCAGCAGTGGCTCGAAACGCTGGCCAATGATGAACTCGGTGCTGCCGCCGCCGATGTCGGCGACCAGGCGCTTGCCCGGTGTGTCGGCCAGGGTGTGGGAGACACCCAGGTAGATCAGGCGGGCTTCTTCGCGGCCGGATATGACCTCGACCGGGTGCCCGAGAATGGCCTCGGCGCGGCGGATGAACTCGCCACGGTTGCGGGCTTCGCGCAGGGCGTTGGTGCCAACGATGCGCACGGCGCCATCAGGCATGCCGTTGATCAGTTGGGCAAAGCGCTTGAGGCAATCGAGCCCGCGCTGCATGGATTCTTCGCTGAGCTGGCGTTCTTCATTGATGCCGGCGGCCAGCTGAACCTTTTCACCGAGCCGCTCAAGAATGCGGATCTCGCTGTGGATGGCCTTGGCTACGACCATATGAAAACTGTTGGAGCCCAGGTCGATAGCAGCGATCAAGGACAGGTTCTTGGCTGTGGTTTGCGGCATGATCATGGGTTCTCGGTCTTTAACCCGCCAATCCTGACATGATCCATCGCTGACGCCAACGCGCAGTGTAGGAAGGCTTGATATGGCGCAGGTTGCACAAAGGAATGTGACGTTGTTGTGACAGATCGATATGCAAAGTCATCCACAACTATAGTTACACTCAATCGCCCGCGACTTCCTGTCCGCCATTTGGACGGCTATGATGGGCGACGTTTTTTAGCTTACGACCTTGGAGACTTCCATGAGCAGCGATCTTATCAAACACGTCACTGACGCCAGCTTCGAGCAGGAAGTGCTGAAAGCTGAAGGCCCAGTGTTGGTGGACTACTGGGCTGAATGGTGCGGCCCTTGCAAAATGATCGCTCCAGTGCTGGACGACATCGCCGCCACTTATCAGGGCAAACTGACCGTCGCCAAGCTGAACATCGACGAAAACCAGGAAACACCAGCCAAGCACGGCGTACGTGGTATTCCTACCCTGATGCTGTTCAAGAACGGTAACGTCGAGGCCACCAAGGTCGGCGCACTGTCGAAATCTCAGCTGGCGGCTTTCCTGGACGCCAATATCTGAGTCAAAAAAGCCCCGCATTTGTCGGGGCTTTTCTTTGTCTGGTGACTAGACGCCAGAAAATGCAGGTGGTACATTCGGCCTCGCACTGTTTCTTCGGTGCCCTCTGCACGCCGTCGCCGACGCATCCCCAATTCGAATCAGTACGCGATCCTGTCGCCTTCTTTGCGGCGCGGCTTCATTAAGCCAGAAGCTTAATTCTCCCTTCTTACATGATTACGTCACTCCCCTTATGAACCTGACTGAACTCAAGCAAAAGCCGATTACCGATCTGCTCGAAATGGCCGAACAGATGGGCATAGAAAATATGGCCCGTTCGCGCAAGCAAGATGTGATTTTCTCCCTGTTGAAAAAGCATGCGAAAAGCGGCGAGGAAATCTCCGGTGATGGCGTGCTGGAGATCCTCCAGGACGGTTTCGGTTTCCTGCGTTCGGCGGACGCCTCTTACCTGGCCGGCCCCGACGATATCTATGTCTCGCCTAGCCAGATCCGCCGTTTCAACCTGCGGACCGGCGACACCATCGTTGGCAAGATCCGTCCACCGAAAGAAGGCGAGCGTTACTTCGCACTGTTGAAAGTCGACACCATCAACTTCGACCGTCCAGAAAACGCGAAGAACAAGATCCTGTTTGAAAACCTGACGCCGTTGTTCCCGAACGTGCGCCTGAAGATGGAAGCCGGTAACGGTTCCACCGAAGACCTTACTGGCCGGGTCATCGACCTTTGCGCGCCAATCGGTAAAGGTCAGCGCGGCCTGATCGTCGCTCCGCCGAAAGCGGGCAAGACCATCATGTTGCAGAACATCGCGGCCAACATTACCCGTAACAACCCCGAGTGCCACCTGATCGTCCTGCTGATCGACGAGCGCCCGGAAGAAGTGACCGAGATGCAGCGCACTGTGCGCGGCGAAGTGGTTGCCTCGACCTTCGACGAGCCGCCAACCCGCCACGTGCAAGTGGCTGAAATGGTGATCGAGAAGGCCAAGCGCCTGGTTGAGCACAAGAAGGATGTAGTCATCCTGCTCGACTCCATCACCCGTCTGGCCCGTGCCTACAACACCGTCATTCCGAGCTCCGGCAAGGTTCTGACCGGTGGTGTCGATGCCCACGCCCTGGAGAAGCCAAAGCGTTTCTTCGGTGCTGCGCGTAACATCGAGGAAGGCGGTTCGCTGACCATCATCGCTACCGCGCTGGTTGAAACCGGTTCGAAGATGGATGAAGTGATCTACGAAGAGTTCAAGGGCACCGGTAACATGGAACTGCCTCTGGACCGCAAGATCGCCGAAAAACGCGTCTTCCCGGCCATCAACATCAACCGTTCCGGTACTCGCCGCGAAGAGCTGCTGACTGCCGACGACGAACTGCAGCGTATGTGGATCCTGCGCAAGCTGCTGCACCCGATGGACGAAGTCGCGGCCATTGAGTTCTTGATCGACAAGCTCAAGCAGACCAAGACCAACGACGAGTTCTTCCTCTCGATGAAACGCAAGTAAAATCGAGCAGGTCGCAAGAGCCGGGGAAACCCGGCTTTTTGCTATCTGCACATTGGCTATTCTGGCTGACCGGGTATGAGGCTACACTTTGCCACCCCGTCCGGTACGGCCAACACGAGGCTTACGCATGCAGTATCGCGATTTGCGCGACTTTATCCGTGGTCTGGAACAGCGCGGCGAACTCAAGCGCATCCAGGTTCCGATTTCTCCTGTCCTGGAAATGACCGAAGTCTGTGACCGCACCCTGCGTGCCAAAGGTCCGGCACTGCTCTTCGAGCGTCCTACCGGGCATGACATTCCGGTGCTCGGCAACCTGTTCGGTACACCTGAACGCGTGGCCATGGGCATGGGTGCCGAGTCAGTTAGCGAGCTGCGCGAAATCGGCAAGTTGCTGGCTTTCCTCAAGGAGCCAGAACCGCCGAAAGGATTGAAGGACGCCTGGTCGAAACTGCCGATCTTCAAGAAGGTCGTGTCGATGGCGCCGAAAGTCGTCAAGGACGCCGTCTGCCAAGAGGTGGTCATTGAGGGTGACGATGTCGACCTGGGCATGCTGCCGGTACAGACGTGCTGGCCGGGAGACGTCGCGCCGCTGATTACCTGGGGCTTGACGGTTACCCGCGGCCCTAACAAGGATCGCCAGAACCTCGGTATCTATCGTCAGCAGGTGATTGGCCGCAACAAGGTCATCATGCGCTGGTTGAGCCACCGTGGTGGCGCGCTCGACTACCGTGAGTGGTGCGAGAAGAACCCGGGTAAACCATTCCCGGTGGCAGTGGCCCTGGGGGCTGACCCGGCAACCATCCTGGGCGCCGTGACCCCTGTGCCTGATACCCTCTCCGAATACGCCTTTGCCGGCCTGTTGCGGGGCAACCGCACCGAACTGGTCAAGTGCCGTGGCAGCGACCTGCAGGTACCTGCGAGTGCCGAGATCATCCTGGAGGGGGTGATTCATCCCGGCGAAATGGCGCCGGAAGGCCCCTATGGCGACCATACGGGCTATTACAACGAGGTGGACAGCTTCCCGGTGTTCACCGTCGAGCGAATTACCCACCGGACCAAGCCGATCTACCACAGCACTTACACCGGGCGGCCGCCGGATGAGCCTGCGATTCTCGGGGTGGCGCTCAACGAAGTCTTCGTACCAATCCTGCAAAAGCAGTTTCCAGAGATCACCGACTTCTACCTGCCGCCGGAAGGCTGTTCCTACCGCATGGCCGTGGTCACCATGAAGAAGCAGTATCCGGGGCATGCCAAGCGGGTGATGCTGGGTGTGTGGTCGTTTTTGCGACAGTTCATGTACACCAAATTCGTTATCGTCACTGATGATGACATCAATGCCCGCGACTGGAATGACGTGATCTGGGCCATCACCACGCGCATGGACCCCAAGCGCGATACGGTGATGATCGACAACACGCCAATCGATTATCTGGATTTCGCCTCGCCGATCTCCGGGTTGGGTTCGAAGATGGGCCTGGACGCGACCCATAAGTGGCCAGGCGAGACCACCCGCGAGTGGGGCCGCGTCATCGTCAAGGATGAGGCTGTCACACGGCGAATCGATGAGTTGTGGAACCAGTTGGGAATAGACTGATGCAGGTAACGTTGCAGCCTTCCGGGGCGGTATTGACGATCAAGCCCGGAGAACGGATTCTGGAAGCGGCGCAGCGTCTCGGCTACGACTGCCCACAGAGCTGTCGCAATGGCAACTGCCATGTCTGCGCCGCGCTGCTGGTTGACGGTCGCGTGCGCCAGGAAGGTCAGGTGCGTGATCACGGCGAACTGTTCACCTGTATTGCCGAACCCCTTGAGGATTGCACCTTGCTCTGGGACGGTGTGTTGGCGCTGGGCGAGCTGCCGGTGCGCAAGCTGGCTTGCCAGGTGAGTGAGTGCGTTGCGCTTGGCGGTGACGTCTGGCGGGTGCGCCTGCGTGCGCCGGCTGGAAAACCCCCGCGCTATCATGCAGGGCAGTACCTGATGATCGAGCGGGAAAATGGCGAGAAATCGGCCTTTTCCCTCGCTTCGGCACCGCATCGTGGGCGTGACCTGGAATTACACGTGCTGGCCCGTGAAAACAGTGCGCGCGCACTGATTGACCAACTGCAGCGCCAAGGCATCGCCCGTGTCGAATTACCGTTCGGTGATACACACCTGGCCGAGCTGCCGGAGGGCCCGCTGGTGCTGATCGCTGCGGGCACTGGCATGGCGCAGATGCACAGCCTGATCGAGCATTGCCGCGCGCAAGGTTTCAAGTACCCGGTGCACCTGTACTGGGGCGTGCGTCGTCCGGAAGACTTTTATTCACTTGAGCACTGGGATGAGTGGCAGCAGCTACCCAACCTGTACCTGCACAAGGTGGTCAGTGACCTGTGTGGCTGGGAAGGGCGCTGCGGCCTGTTGCATGAAGCCGTGTGTGAAGACATTACCGAGCTGTCTTCGGTGCAGGTTTATGCCAGCGGTTCGCCGGCCATGATCTATGCCACGCTCGATGCCCTGGTCAGTGCAGGCATGGATGCGCATCAAATGCGTGCCGATGTCTTCGCTTATGCCCCGCGAAATGGCTAACAGGATTAAGGCGCGCCGCAACAGCGCGCCGAACTAACGAACCGTCAGGGTTGATTTTCATTATGAGTGGCCATTGTTGCAGGTGCTGAAATTAACTTTCGCGGCACTTGCAAGTGTCAGCCATTACTTGCTGAAACACGCGTGAAACGGCCTGTTCAGGCCGTTCATGGGCTTGTTTTTCCTGGGCCACCTGCCGTACGGTAACTGCACGGACTGTGTATTTGTTTTAGAGTGAGTTATGTAACTAACTCACGGGGAATTCTGGCGACGACTATGTCGGCAATTGAAACTGCATCTCTGAATGTGGCATATCCTCCCTTGCTTGATTTCGGGTCGCAATTGACTCAAGAGCAACTTCTGCACTCGGTTCATCGCACCATGGCCTTGCATCAAGGGGGACCGGTCTGGCTGTTTGCCTACGGCTCGTTGATCTGGCGCCCGGAGTGCTCCGCCGAGGAGCGTCGTCGGGCGCGGGTGCATGGTTATCATCGTGGCCTCTATCTATGGTCCCATGAACACCGTGGCACGCCGGAGTGTCCCGGGCTGGTCTTTGGCCTGGACCGTGGCGGTTCCTGCAGCGGGTTTGCCTATCGTCTGCCGGAAGCGCATCTGCACGATTCGTTGCTGGCGCTCTGGCAGCGTGAAATGCCCTATCCGGCCTATCGGCCGCATTGGCTGAGTTGTCGGTTGGATGACGGCAGCAAGGTGCAGGCGCTGGGTTTTGTCCTGGAGCGGCACTTGCCGTGTTACGCCGGCAATCTGCCGGATACGTTGCTCAGTCAGATCTTTGCCCAGGCCAAGGGACGTTATGGCAGCACCCGCGACTATGTCGAGCAGACCCTGAACGCCCTGCGTAGCCATGCCATGCCCGATCGCAATCTGGAAGCACGGTTTCGTCGCTGTCATTCCCGCGAGGTGTAGAGGCCAGCAAGGCTGGCCTCGGCAGATTTGCTGGCCGCAGGGCTGTCAGGGCTCGGGTGTCAGGTGCAATATGCTCTTCGCCGGGATCACCCCCATTTGCGCCCGCTGGTATTTTCCGTCCATGTAGTCTCGAGCCTGGTCGGCGTAGTGGGTATCGAACAGCACACCACTTTGCCCAACCGGGTTGATGCTCAGGGACTGTCCGGCATCGGCAAAGTCGATCAGGCGACGTGTCGAGGGGCCATAGGTCACCGGCCATGGTGCCGGGCCGATCTTCGCCGAGAAGTTGTTCGGCACCTCATGGCTGCCAGGGGCATTGAAAGGCCCGACGTTGAACAGCCTGTCCAGCGGTTTCTGCTGGCCCAGCGGGTGACCGTGGGTCAAGGTATGCGCTTTGCCCCACTGCCAGCTTGCCGGGTCTTCGCCAAGGGTTTTGCGCAGGTGCGCCAGGCTGTTGCGCCAGGCTTGGGCAACGACATCCTTGCGGTTGCCATGTTTATTGCTGCCTCGTTGCTCCCACCACGGCGAGTCTGGGTCGGCTGCCAGGCGCGGTAGGGCTGCATCAATCACACGGGTCGAGATCAGGGTGTCAAACCATGGATCGCCCAGTTCATCGTGCAGGGCCGCACGGCTCAGTTCATAGAGGAACTGGTTGAACACGGTGGCGCTGATCGAGTCCAGTGGGTAGTCGCCAGGCCAGGCGGCCAGTTGCTCGACCAGCTCCTTTTCCTGTTCGCCTTCGGCCACCTCTCGCAGCACCGACAACAGCGGTGCGAGGGTACGCGGGCCATAGCCGGTGGTGGTGCCTAACTGCAGCGCCTGGCTATTGTGTATATCCCATTGGACCTGATCGGTTGCGAGGTGATGGGCCAACTGTTGGCCTCGGTCGGCCAGGTTGTAATAGCCGGGAATGGGCATGCCGGTCGGTGACTGTGGTTGGGCGTTGGCCGAGACGATGTAACCGCTGGCTGGGTTTTCCTGTTGTGGGTTGGCGCTGAACGGATAGAAACCGAGTTTGTCGGCTTGTGTGCTGCTGCCATCGAGGATGAATGTCGGGTTGACGCCCTCCGGACGGATCGGTAACCGGGCGGCCGCCCACCAGCCGATGTCGCCGCGGGCATTGGCCCAGACCAGGTTCAGGCCAGGGGCGTGGATCTTCGCGGCCGCACTGCGCATTTTTTCTCGGGTGTTGGCGCGGTTGATTTCGTAGAAACCGTCCAGTATCGGGTTCTCACTATCGAGAAACGTCCACCACATGGCGATCGGCGTTGTGCTGGCGGTCTTGCCCAGCACGTCGTTGACGATTGGACCGTGCGGTGAGCTACGGAGCGTGAGGGTAACCGGTTTTTCACCCTTGACCAGGATCTGCTCTTCGCTGCGCCTCAGTGACTGCCACTGACCCTTGATACGAACCTCATCAGGCTTTGCCGGGTTGACCTGCTCGGCGATCAAGTCGAGATCGTCGTTCTGGAACATGGTCAAGCTCCAGCCGAACTCACGATTGTGTCCCAGCGAGGCGAACGGATTCAGTGCCTGATGGTAGCCGTACAGATTGAAGCCGGGTGCGGACAGCTCGGCTTCATACCACACGGCCGGCACGGCAAAGCTGATATGCGGGTCACCTGCCAGCAGCGGCATACCGCTACGGGTGTGGTTACCGGCCACCGCCCAGGCGTTACTGCCTTCAAATTGCGGTATGCCTGCGTCAAACAGTGCCTGCTGGCTGCGCTGGGCTAGCAGATTGAGGCTTTGCCAGTCGGCGGCCGCTAATTTCGGCGCGGCCTGTACTGCGCCTTCGGGGTGCCAATCCAGGTCAAATATGTTCAGGTACTCCGGGCCCAGTTGGTCGCGGATGTAGGTAAGCACCGGTTCGGTTCTGAAGGCGGCGGCAAAGCTGTAGGCCATGTAGCCGGCGATGCTCAGGGTGTCTTGCGCCGTGAAGGGGCGTGGCGTGATGCCTAGCACGTCGAACTCCACCGGTTCAGGGTGCGAGGCCTGCCAGGCGTTCACGCCGTCCAGGTAGGCTTGCAGGGCTATCCAGGCGGGCGATTGCTTATCCTGGCGAGCCACCATCAGCTCGGCCTGGTCACGGATGCGCAGGCTGCGGAACAGGGTGTCGGTCGGCACCAGTTTGGGGCCGAGAATCTCGGCCAGTTCACCTCTGGCCAGGCGACGCATGATCTCCATCTGGAACAGACGGTCCTGGGCGTGTACGTAGCCCAGTGCGCGGTACAGGTCAGTCTCGTTGCGCGCCTGTATGTGCGGTACGCCGCGGGCATCGTAGCGTACGCTGACGGGGGCTTGCAGGTTGGGCAGGGTGACCTCGCCCTCACGCTGCGGCAATTTGCTCTGCACATACCAGAAACCACCGGCGGCCAGTGCTGCGAGGGTGACGGCGAGCACGCTCAGGCTGCGTTTCATCGAGACTCCTTGTGTGAGGCGTACGATCTTTCCAACGACTGGAACCTCGGTTTTCGGACTGAGGATAGATGCTGCAAACGTAACCCATCGGCAACGCGTGGGTGTGAAATCAATCGGGTGCTAGTCAGCCCATGGGCAGTAGCAACCGACGGCCAAGGTATGCGTGGCACTGACCGACCGTCCCTGGCTCAGGGCGTCCAGAATGGGTTCGATAAAACTGTTGCCTGAGTTGCAGGTTGCACCTTCGCTGTAGGGGCCGAAATAGGCCAGTTTGCCGGCTTGGTCCCAGATCGCCACTGCTGGGCTGGCAGGTAGGTGTTCGGCGCCGGGCAGTGTTGGCAAGGGCTTCAGGGCGCTCAGGTTGGGCGGGAGTTGGCCATGGCTGCCAGGTTTCTGTACCGCATAGAAGACTACACCTTGAGGCGAAAAGTGACCGATCAGCTCACTCAGGTGCTGCTGGTTGCCAACATTGCACGGGCAGGCCGGGTCCCAGAAGTGCACCACGCGGATCGGCCCGGGGCCGGCGAGGTCGGCGGGCAGTTGCAGGTTGTCACCGGAGAACAGCGCGGTCTGGTTGTCGAAGGTGCGCAGGTAGCGACTCTGGAAACTGTCATAGGCCCACCACAGGGTGGCCGCGCACAACAGCAAGGTCAGGCCGGCTAACAGCGTTTTTCCACGTGGTCGAGGCATATCCATGGGTCCACAAAAGGGCGCATAGCTTGCCATGCCGCTGCCGACAGATGAATATCGTGGATCAATCCTTTGATTTGGTGTCTGGATGCCCGCTATGTCCGCTCCGTTCCAGCCAGACGCTTTGCGCGCCAGCCTGCAGCCGCTATCGGCTCGCCAGCCATTGTCAGCACAGGCGCAGGCATATCAGCGCTTCTACGGCCTGGACCTGCCGATGCGCCCGGTGCCGGTAGAGCGCTGGTTGGGGCGTTTTCAGGTAGCGGGCTTCGAGGTGGTGGGTCAGGTGTGGTTGGCGCCGACCCCGGTGGCGACTTTGATTTTGTTGCATGGCTTCTACGACCATATGGGCTTGTATCGGCATGTCATCGACTGGGCCCTGGACCAGGGTTTCAGCGTGATTGCCTGTGATCTGCCGGGTCATGGCCTATCCAGTGGCGAGCGGGCCAGCATTGATGATTTTGCGGTGTACCAGAAGGTACTCCAGGCTTTGTTCGCGCAAGCGACCGAGCTGGGCCTGCCGCAGCCCTGGCACCTGTGCGGGCAGAGCACGGGCGGGGCCATCGTGATCGACCACGTGCTGAATCATGGTGATGACAGCCCGATCCAGGGCCGGGTGATTTTACTGGCACCCTTGGTGCGGCCGCGTGCCTGGGGCTGGTCGAGGTTCAGCTATTACCTGCTGCGACCGTTCGTGAAGGGGATCGAGCGGCGTTTCAGCGAGAACACCAACGACCCGACGTTCCTGCCATTTCTGCTGGCAGACCCCTTGCAACCAAGGCGCTTGCCCACGGCCTGGGTCGGTGCGCTGATCAAGTGGGTCAAACGCATCGAGGCGGCACCGCCGAGTACGCGTCGGCCCCTGATCATCCAGGGGCAGTCGGACATGACTGTCGACTGGCCGCACAACCTGCTGGTATTGCGGGAGAAGTTCGCGCAACCCCAGGTATTGATGCTACCCGAGGCGCGACACCACCTGGCCAATGAACTGCCGACAATTCGCCAGCGCTACTTCGCGTTTCTTGGTGAGCACCTTACTTGAGGTCGGCGCTGTTCTGGCCGACGGCAAGACCGGCCCGGATCGCCGCCAGGGCGGCCTTGTAGTAGGCCTGACCTTCTGCGGACTCGGCGAAGCTGGCAAATTCTTCCAGCTCCGGGTCCGACAGGTCGCGATAGACGTAGAGCAGGGTGTTGTTCAGGTCGTTGCCGATCTGTTCCATTAACCGTGTGCGCTGGCCATCCAGCACGCCCTGAGCCTGACCACCACCGAGCAATCCCGGGATCATCTGACTGAGGCTGTCCGCCGCCACGCCAGCAATTGCCAGGCTCACTTCGGCGCCGGCTTCGCGAGCTGGCAGGGCCTTGGCCAGGTGACCAATGATCAGCAGGCGGGTATCGCTGGCCTGAATGCGCGGCAAACCCTTGGCATTCTTGGCCAACTGGTCGCGACGGGTGGCCAGTAGCTCGGCGGCGACGATCTTGCGCCCAAGCGGTGACTGGAAAAACGCCAGGGCCGGTGCCGGATTGCTCAGGTTGGTGCGCAACTGGGCTTCGGCACGTGCATCTACGGCCTTTGGCTCGAAGCGCTGGTTGCTGTTGTTCACCAACGCCTGAAACACCGCAGGCGGCAAGCTGTTTTGGTAGCGCTGCTGTGCAGCATCCAGGGCATCAGTAAAATGGGCGCGCTGCTCAGGCCAGCCGGCGACCTTGTAGAGTTGGTCGAGGCTGTCTGCCCAGACAGGCATGGTGCAGCTCAATAGCAGCAGAAAAAACAAACGACGCATTAAAGACTCCTGTCGGCAGAGCGCTATTGTCCTTGCCTTGGCGGGCCTTTGTCGAGACACGATGTGTTCTGTCAGCCAAGTGGCGCTGTCGATTTTTTTGGCAGATAGATACTATGCGCGCCATGCACATACCTTCTGATCACCCTCTGTTGTTACGTATTGTCGATGATCTGGCCACTCATGGCTGGTCGCAGCAAAACATCTTCCTGCCAGAAGCCCTGACGCGGGCGCTGGCGGCTGAGTGTCGCAAGCGCGAGGCCGAGGGCGACCTGGCCCCGGCTGCGGTTGGGCGCGGTGCTACCCAGGAGGTTCGCGAGGGCATTCGCGGTGATCAAATTCAGTGGATCGAGCCTGGTGAATCCGAGGCCTGCGATCAGTATCTGGCGGTGATGAATAGTCTGCGCGAAGCAATCAATCGCGGTCTGTTCCTCGGGCTTGAGGATTTCGAGTGCCATTTTGCGTTCTATCCGCCGGGGGCGTTCTATCGTCAGCACCTGGATCGCTTCCGCGACGATGACCGACGCACGGTGTCGGCGATTATTTACCTCAATGAGGCGTGGTTGCCAGAGAACGGCGGGCAACTGCGTATGAGCCTTCAGGGCGGTGTCGAACACGATGTACAGCCAACCGGCGGTTGTCTGGTGGTGTTCCTCTCCGGGGATATTCCCCATGAGGTACTGCCGGCCAATCGCGATCGCCTGTCCCTGACTGGTTGGTTCCGCCGGCGCGGCAACGAGCCTTTCTGACATGCACAAGGTGTTGGTCAGTGCCTGCCTGCTCGGTCAACCGGTGCGTTATGACGGTCGTGCCAGCGGGCATCCGGATTGTCTGCAGCAATGGCAACGGCAAGGTCGTGTAGTGCCCTTGTGCCCTGAAGTGGCGGGCGGCTTGCCGACCCCACGGCCACCTGCGGAAATCCCCGGAGGCCAGGGGGCTGCAGTACTTGAGGGGCGTGTAGCGGTGGTGAATGTCGATGGCGAGGATGTCAGTGCGGTATTCCTGGCCGGTGCCGAGCAGGCGTTGCAGCTGGTACGGCAACACGGTATCCGCATTGCCGTGCTCAAGTCCGGCAGCCCCTCCTGCGGCAATGTCCAGGTCTATGACGGTACGTTCAGTGGCCTCAAGGTGCCGGGCGAAGGGGTCACCACGGCACTGCTGCGCCGTGAGGGCGTTCAGGTCTTCAGCGAACTGCAGCTGGACGCCGCATTACAGGCATTGAATGCGCTCGAGGCTTAAGGCTTCGGCGGTTTGCTGGCGTCTATTCCAAACCACTTTTCCGACATCGCGCTCAGCCTGCCATCGTTCTTGATGCGTTGCAGTGCGCTGTCCAGTGCACTGTGGAAGGCCGGGTTGCCCTTCTGGAAGGGAATCGCCAGGTTACGGATCGGGCCGACGGTTGCGCCTTCGGTGACGGGCAGTTTGCTGTCGCGTACGGCATAGGGCACCAACAGGCGATCACTGATGACCGCGTCGATCTGATCCTCGGCCATGTCCTTGATGGGCTGGTGCGTATCCGGGTAGCTGCGCAGGTCGACGCCTTCAATGACGCGCGCCTGTTCGGCAAATTGGCTGCCTTGAACGAAACCCAGGGTGTGCCCTTTCAGGGCTTCAAGGGTTGTCAGTGGGCGTTTTTCTTCCTTGCGCACGATAAGTTGGGCGCTGGAGTAGCTGTAGGGCGTACTGAAGTCCAGGCGATCCTTGAGCTCAGGGGTGGCGCTGATCTGATTGAGGGCGATGTCGTACTTGCCGCTTTCCACGCCCATGATCAGGTCGGTGGCGTCGGTCACGATAAACGAGGCGTTGACGTCCAGCTCATTTGCCAGTGCGCGCCCCAGTTCGATCTCGAAGCCGCTCAGCTGGTCATTGTCCTTGAAATTGAACGGTGGGTTGGACGCCTGGACGGCAATGCGCAGTTCGTTGCGGTCGTTAACGTCGTCGATCAGTTCCGCGTGCGCTGCTGTACTGAGCAGGGCTGCAAGCAATACCCCTATGGTCAAACGCATTGTTGCCCCTGTTTTATTTGGCAGTTGAAGAGCTGTTCGCCGCGACTTTATTCAATTGCCGGGGTCGAACGCCACCTAGGACCGTGGCTGATGGTGGATGTTAGACGTTTCCTACAAAATATTTTGTAGGAAGACAGACAAACACGGATCGTTCCAATTGATCTATGGTTACTGGCTGTTGCCGCGCTATTTTGCAGCCTCGGTTATTGAAGTAAATCACAGGAGTAGTGAATGAAAAGCCTGATTTCGTGTGCAGCCATTGCAGGTCTGCTGATGGGCGTCTCCGTTATGGCGGCTGCCGAGGGCCTCAAAAGCCAGGAGCCACCTGCCGGGGCCAAGGTTTCCATTCTGTCCCCTGCCGATGGGGCCACGGTGGACAAGACCTTTACCGTCAAGTTCGGCATCGAGGGCATGGCGCTCAAGCCGGCCGGCGATGATACCCCGCACACCGGTCACCACCACCTGTTGGTCGACGTGAGTAAAGAGCCAGCTGCCGATCAGGTACTGCCCGCCACGGTGTTGCCGGCCGACAACCAGCCGCTGCCGCCAGGTGAACATATTGTTCACTTTGGCAAGGCTCAGACCGAAACCCAGATCACCCTGACCCCAGGCAAGCACACCTTGCAACTGGTGTTGGGCGACAAGTTCCACGTGCCATTCAAGCCGAGTGTCGAGTCGAAGAAGATCACTGTGACCGTCAAGTAAGACAGGCACACAAAAAAAGGGAGGCCATCAAGGCCTCCCTTTTTTATGCCACAGGGTACTTAGAACAGAACGCGGGAACGGATAGTGCCCTTGATCTGTTGCAGTTTTTCCTGGGCGAGGTCGGAGTACTCGGCATCCACATCGATCACCACGTAACCCACTTTCTCGTTGGTCTGCAGGAACTGACCGGAGATGTTGATGGCGTTTTCGGCGAAGACCTTGTTGATCTCGCTGAGGACGCCCGGGATGTTTTCGTGGATGTGCAGCAGGCGGTGCTTGCCTGGGTGCGCCGGCAGGGCCACTTCAGGGAAGTTGACCGAGGAGACCGACGTACCGTTGTCGCTGTACTTGACCAGCTTCTCGGCCACTTCCAGGCCGATGTTGGCCTGGGCTTCGGCAGTGGAACCACCGATGTGCGGGGTCAGGATGACGTTGTCCAGGCCGCGCAGCGGGCTTTCGAACTCTTCATCGTTGGAGCGTGGCTCCACCGGGAACACGTCGATGGCAGCGCCGATCAGGTGCTTGTCCTTGATCGCGGCAGCCAGGTGGTCCAGTTCGACCACGGTGCCACGGGCGGCGTTGATCAGGATGCCGCCTTTCTTGATGGCGCGAATTTCCTTCTCGCCGATCATCCATTGAGTCGCTGCGGTTTCTGGAACGTGCAGCGAGACGATGTCGCACATGCCCAGCAACTCGTGCAGGTTGTTCACCTGAGTAGCGTTACCCAGTGGCAGCTTGGTGATGGTGTCGTAGAAGTAAACCTGCATGCCCAGGCCTTCAGCCAGGACCGACAGCTGGGTGCCGATCGAGCCGTAGCCGACAATACCCAGTTTCTTGCCACGGATCTCGAAGGAGTTGGCCGCGCTCTTGATCCAGCCACCACGGTGGCAGGAAGCGTTCTTCTCCGGGATGCCGCGCAGCAGCAGGATGGCCTCGGCCAGTACCAGCTCGGCAACGGAGCGGGTGTTGGAGTACGGTGCGTTGAATACGGCGATACCGCGCTCACGGGCCGCATTGAGGTCGACCTGGTTGGTACCGATGCAGAAACAGCCGACAGCGACCAGTTTCTTGGCGCAGTCGAAAACCTCTTCGGTCAATTGAGTGCGCGAGCGGATACCGATGAAGTGGGCATCGGCGATCTTTTCCTTCAGATCGGCGTCGGGCAGAGAGCCGGTGAGGTACTCAATGTTGGTGTACCCGGCGGCCTTAAGGACGTCCACGGCAGTTTGGTGGACGCCTTCGAGGAGAAGGAACTTGATCTTGCTCTTATCGAGAGAAGTCTTGCTCATCTGCGTAAACCTGTGTCCCGGAGAAAAAATGGCAGGGAAGAGAAGCTGTCGCAGATCGGCCTTAAGCACGATTAGCGGGGGGCATATGCTAGCATAACGACCCCTTGATACGCCCATCCCTGGTACGTGAAGAGTCCTCAGGGTGACTATGAATTGTTCGAGAGTTCTGTCGATGACCAATCCTGCGCTGATTGATGAGCTGTTGACTCTGGTTGAGCCTGGCAAGGTACTGACCGACGCCGCCTCCCTCGATACGTACGGCAAGGATTGGACCAAGCATTTTGCGCCGGCACCGCTGGCCATCGTGTTCCCGAAAACCATCGAACAGGTGCAGGCCATCGTCCGCTGGGCCAATCAGCGCAAGGTCGCGCTAGTGCCGTCGGGCGGGCGTACCGGGCTTTCCGCCGCCGCCGTGGCAGCCAATGGCGAAGTGGTGGTGGCCTTCGACTACATGAACCAGATTCTTGCGTTCAACGCAGGTGATCGTACCGTCGTCTGTCAGCCAGGGGTCATTACTGCGCAACTGCAGAATTTCGCGGAAGACCAGGGGCTGTACTACCCGGTTGACTTCGCTTCAGCAGGATCAAGCCAGATTGGCGGCAATATCGGCACCAATGCCGGCGGTATCAAGGTCATTCGCTACGGCATGACCCGAAATTGGGTGGCAGGCCTGAAAGTTGTCACCGGTAAGGGTGATCTGCTTGAGCTGAACAAGGATTTGATCAAGAACGCGACCGGCTACGACTTGCGCCAGTTGTTCATTGGTGCTGAAGGTACCCTGGGCTTCGTGGTTGAAGCCACGATGCGCCTGGACCGCGCGCCGAAGAACCTCACCGCGATGGTTCTGGGTACCCCGGACTTCGACTCGATCATGCCGGTGCTGCATGCGTTCCAGGGCAAGCTGGACCTCACTGCCTTCGAGTTTTTCTCCGACAAGGCCCTGGCCAAGATCATGGGGCGTGGTGATGTGCCGGCGCCCTTTGAAACCAACTGCCCGTTCTATGCCTTGCTCGAGTTCGAGGCGAGTACCGAGGACGTGGCCAACGATGCCCTGGCGACGTTCGAGCACTGCGTGGAGCAGGGCTGGGTGATCGACGGTGTGATGAGCCAGAGTGAGCAGCAGTTGCAGAACCTCTGGAAGCTGCGTGAGTACATCTCCGAGACCATCTCGCACTGGACGCCCTACAAGAACGACATTTCAGTCACCGTGTCGAAAGTGCCAGCGTTCCTGAAAGATATCGACGCGATTGTCGGCGAACATTACCCTGATTTCGAAGTGGTCTGGTATGGCCACATCGGTGACGGTAACTTGCACCTGAACATCCTCAAGCCGGAAAACCTGAGCAAGGACGAGTTCTTCGCCAAGTGCGCTGCCGTCAACAAGTGGGTTTTCGAAACGGTAGAGAAGTACAACGGCTCGATTTCTGCTGAGCACGGCGTCGGCATGACCAAGCGCGACTACCTGGCCTACAGCCGTTCGCCCGTGGAAATCGAGTACATGAAGGCGGTGAAGGCCGCATTCGACCCGAATGGGATCATGAACCCGGGCAAGATTTTCCCGGTCGAGTGATGCGTTACCCCAAAGTGATCAACAGCGCCAGGAGTCGGCAATGAGCTACCAGCACCAGTATCTAGACGGCACGCGTATTCACTTCCCGTTGGGCAAGGTGGTGTGCATTGGCCGTAATTACGCCGAACATGCCAAGGAGCTGAATAACCCGGTACCGACCGAACCCTTGTTGTTCATCAAGCCCGGCAGTTGTGTCGTGCCGCTTGAGGGTGGTTTCAAGATTCCGACCGAACGGGGTTCGGTGCACTACGAGGCGGAAATCGCCGTTTTGCTGGGCAAGTCACTGTCGACCCAGCCCGACGAAGAAGAGGTGCTCGATGCGATCTCCGGCTTCGCTCCGGCACTGGACCTGACCCTGCGCGACGTTCAGGCCAAGCTGAAGGAAAAGGGCTTGCCTTGGGAGTTGGCCAAGTCGTTCGATGGCGCCTGTGTGTTGCCGCCATTTGCGCCAGCCGGTGCATTTGAGGACCTGACCGATATCGGCATTCGCCTGAGTATCAATGGCGAGGTGCGTCAGGATGGCAACAGCGAAATGATGCTGAACCCGATTATCCCGATGATCCAGTACATGGCGGCACAGTTTTCCCTGCAGGCCGGTGATGTGATCCTTACCGGTACGCCAGCAGGCGTTGGCCCGCTGAATTCGGGAGATGAGTTGCTGCTGGAGTTGCCTGGCGTCAGCCGTTTCGAAAGCAAGGTGCTCTGAGCGCCGGTACGCTGTGTCTGTGTGGCAGTCGCAATGGCTGCCACTTGCTTTATCGTTAAAGTAGCCCTGCTTTTACCGTTTTTTCACAAGTCATCCGGATAATGCCTGCGCAATAGTTCATATGAACCTGCCGGTGCTGTGTTAATTAATCGGTTAAAAAACAAGCAGGAATCCTCGATGACCACACCGTTCCCTTCCGGCGGCTCTCTGCCGCCTGTGCGCAAGCGCCCTTTTATGCTGCGGTGGTCGACCTGGTTGGCAGCGGCGGCAGTCATTGGTTATGGCGTAGCCTATTCCATGCATTGGGATGACCGTGGCCTGCTTTGGGTCAAGGAACGTTTCGAGAGCCCTGCAGAGCAGCGGGCAAGCGTCTGGCTGCCGGACTACCACGCCGACATTGATGCCAAGGCGTTGCCTGGCATGGAAGATGACGAAGCTTCTGACCTGTCCTACGACCCGCAGACCAAGACCTTGTTCGCGGTGATGGGCAAGCACCCGTTCCTGGTTCAGCTGACGCTGGACGGTGACGTGCTGCGCAAGATGCCCCTCAACGGCTGGAGCAACCCTGAAGGTGTTGCTGTGCTGGAGGGTGGGCGCATGGCCATTGTCGATGAGCGCGATCATACAGTGACCATCGTCCGGGTCGATGCCGATACCAAGGCATTGAACAGTGCCGACTTCCCGCAGTATGACCTGGGACCGTCGAAGAATCAGAACAAGGCGTTCGAGGGGGTTGCCTGGGAGCCAAAGCGCCAGCGGCTGGTGTTCGGTGAGGAGCGACCACCGAAGTTGTTCACCTGGAGCAGCGACAGTTCGGGCCAGTTGAGTGGCCAGAAGCAGGTGCTGTCCAGCGACGAGCTCGATTTGCGCAACCTGTCGGCGTTGGGTATCGATCCGCGCACAGGTCACATGTTGGTGCTATCGGCTGATTCCAACATGCTGCTTGAGCTGGACCAGCAGGGCCAGCAGGTCAGCTTCATGACCCTGCAGGGCGGTTTCAACGGTTTGAACAAGCGCATTCCACGGGCTGAAGGGGTTGCGATGGATGAGCAGGGCGCGCTGTACATGGTCAGCGAGCCGAACCTGTTCTATCGCTTCCGCAAGGACTAGGTGCTGACGGGCGACCGTTGAACAGCTTGTCTCTGCGCAAGAGCTTTCAAGGGCTGCAGCAGAGCGTGCCGCCAGCAGAAGGCATTGCCCTGGGCGATGCCGGGGCCCTCTACCTGGTCAGCAAACCCAACCTGTTCTACGTCTTCAAGAAACAGCCGACCCCATAAGCAACCATCGTTGGGGCCGGCTTGCCTGCGATTGGCCGGTGTATCAGTTACGCAGGGTTTTTACGCCTTCCGGGGTGCCCAGCAGCAGCAGGTCGGCAGGGCGCGCGGCGAACAGGCCGTTGGTGACCACGCCAACGATGGCGTTGATCTGGCTTTCCAGTTCCACCGGGTTGGTGATCTGCAGGTTGTACACGTCGAGGATGATGTTGCCGTTGTCGGTCACCACACCTTCGCGGTACACCGGGTCGCCGCCCAGTTTCACCAGTTGGCGGGCCACGTGGCTGCGAGCCATCGGGATGACTTCCACCGGCAATGGGAAGGCGCCCAGTACGGGAACCAGTTTGCTGGCGTCGGCGATGCAGATGAAGGTCTTCGCCACGGCCGCAACGATCTTCTCGCGGGTCAGTGCGGCGCCGCCGCCCTTGATCAGTGCCAGGTGCTCGTTGCTTTCGTCGGCACCGTCGACATAGAACTCCAGTTCGCTGACCGTGTTCAGCTCATACACCGGAATGCCATGGCCTTTCAGGCGTGCGGCGGTGGCTTCGGAGCTGGCAACGGCGCCGTCGAACGCGCCCTTGTGCTTGGCCAGGGCGTCGATGAAGCAGTTGGCAGTCGAACCTGTGCCGACGCCGACGATGCTCTTGTCATCGAGCTTGGGCAGAATGAAATCGACAGCGGCCTGGGCGACAGCCTGTTTGAGTTGGTCCTGGGTCATGCGGGCTCCGAAGCGGGGAGGAGTATCTGAGGTTGCCTAGTATAACGGCTAAAACCCCAGGCTGGCGGTGGTCGCCCGACAGGGCGCTGGGGTAGACTCCCAGGCCTTGTCCCAGCCGCCCAGTGATGCTTTCCCGATGCTCGAACAGTACGTCAAGAAGATCCTCACCTCGCGCGTCTATGACGTCGCTGTTGAAACGCCATTGCAACGTGCCGGGCAGCTGAGCAAGCGCCTGGGCAATACCGTGCTGCTAAAGCGCGAAGACCTGCAGCCGGTGTTTTCCTTCAAGATTCGTGGTGCCTACAACAAGCTGGCCCAACTGACCCCGGAAGAACTCGCGCGTGGCGTGGTCACCGCGTCGGCGGGTAACCATGCTCAAGGTGTCGCGCTTGCGGCGAAGGAGCTGGGCATCAAGGCAACCATCGTCATGCCCAAGACCACCCCTGAGATCAAGGTCGAAGGCGTGCGCTCGCGTGGCGGCAAGGTCGTGTTGCATGGTGACTCCTTCCCGGAGGCGCTGGCCTATTCGCTGAAACTGGTCGATGAGAAGGGCTTCGTCTACATCCACCCTTACGACGACCCGCACACCATCGCAGGCCAAGGCACCGTGGCCATGGAGATTCTGCGTCAGCACCCGGGCCAGTTGGACGCGATCTTCGTCCCGGTCGGTGGTGGTGGCCTGATTGCCGGTATTGCGGCCTACGTGAAATACCTGCGCCCGGAAATCAAGGTGATCGGTGTCGAGCCGGATGACTCCAACTGCCTGCAGGCGGCCATGGCTGCGGGTGAGCGCGTGGTGTTGCCGCAGGTTGGGTTGTTCGCCGATGGTGTGGCGGTTGCGCAAATCGGCCAGTACACCTTTGAGATCTGCAAGGATTACGTCGACGAGGTGATTACCGTCAGTACCGACGAGATCTGCGCCGCAATCAAGGATATCTACGACGATACCCGCTCGATCACCGAGCCTGCCGGCGCCTTGGGCGTAGCGGGCATCAAGAAATATGTCGACTTGTACGGTGCCAGCGGCCAGACGCTGGTGGCCATCGACTCTGGCGCTAACGTCAACTTCGATCGCCTGCGCCATGTCGCCGAGCGTGCCGAGCTGGGTGAGGGGCGTGAGGCGATCATCGCCGTGACCATCCCTGAGCAGCCAGGCAGTTTCAAGGCGTTCTGCGAAGCCATTGGCAAACGTCAGATCACCGAATTCAACTACCGTTACCACGCCGAGGGCCAAGCCCATATTTTCGTTGGCGTGCAGACCCATCCTGACACCGATCCGCGCAGTGCCTTGCTGCAAAGCCTGAGTGAACAGGGCTTCCCGGTTCTCGACCTGACCGACAACGAACTGGCCAAGCTGCATATTCGGCACATGGTCGGTGGCCACGCAGCCGGTGTCAGCAACGAAATGGTGCTGCGTTTCGAGTTCCCGGAGCGTCCGGGCGCGCTGTTCAACTTCCTCAACAAACTGGGCGGGCGCTGGAACATCTCGATGTTCCACTACCGTAACCACGGTGCGGCCGATGGCCGCGTGGTTGCAGGCTTGCAGGTGCCGGACGAAGAGCGCCATCTGGTCCCCGCAGCGTTGGCCAAGATCGGCTACCCCTACTGGGATGAAACCGAGAACCCGGCGTACCGGTTGTTTCTCGGCTGAGGCTGCTACGCTCAAAACGGTGCTTTGATGGGTTGGAATGCTTGCGTATGGAAACTTTAAGCGTGATGAAAATGTTGCATGGCCTGGCGACGGCGTTGTCGCTGGGTTGTGCACTGGGCCTTGTGTTCCGGGCGTGGCGTCAGCGCGCCAGTGCGGTAGCTGGCCAGGCGACGAGTCTGCAGCGGCCTTGGCTGTTCGTCTGGATTCTGATGGGCTTGAGCCTGTTCAGCCTGCCTTTCAGTGGCTGGTGGCTGGTGCACCTGGTGGGTTGGCCGCTAGGGCAGACCTGGCTGCTTGGCGGTTCGGTGCTTTATCTGCTGGGAGGCGTGTGTTGGCTTTTGCTGGTTGGCCGATTGGGCAAGGCAACCGCCAGTCGGCGTTCGGTGGTGATACTGGCGGGGCTGAGTGGGCTGATTTTCCTCGGCATCATCGGCCTGATGGTCGCTAAACCGGTGTAATCGTCTCGTCTGTCGCCAGTACAGCCTGCGCCACTGGGGCGCAGGACGTGCTGGCGATTGCCTTCAGCCCTTAGCCGCGCAGGCTGATGACCCGCCAGCCACGTTTTTCGGCTTCGGCACGCAGGTTCGGGTCCGGGTCGACCGCAATCGGGTGCTCGACCGCTTCCAGCAGCGCCAGGTCATTCATCGAGTCGCTGTAGAAGTGGCTGCCTTCCAGGCTGAAACCATTTTCCAGCAGCCAGCGATTCAGGCGTGTCACCTTGCCTTCACGGAAACACGGTATATCCGTACTGCGGCCGCTGTAGCGGCCATCAATCATTTCGCACTCGGTCGCCAGCAGGGTTTGTACACCCAGGCGCTTGGCAATCGGGCCGGTGATGAAACGGTTGGTGGCAGTGATGATCACCAGCTTGTCGCCCGCGGCCCGGTGCTCTTCCAGCAGGCTGAGGGCCTTGGGCAGAATGATCGGCTCGACGCAGTCACGCATGAAGTCGCGGTGCCATTCGTCGAGCTGGGCCATTTCGGTCTTGGCGAGGATTTCCAGGCTGAAGTTCAGGTAGTCGTTCAGATTCAACTTGCCGGCCAGGTAATCCTGGTAGAAGGCATCGTTGCGGTTCTGGTACTCGACAGGGTCGAGAATGCCGCGCTCGCAGAGGTAATCGCCCCAAGCGTGATCGCTGTCACCGCCAAGGAGAGTATTGTCCAGATCGAATAAAGCCAGGCGCATTGCAGTCACTCGCATAACATCTGAAAAGACCTTAAGAATACGGACTTTTCACATCGATGCACATAAGGTCAGCAGGCGCGTTGCTGGCCTTGTGGGCTTTGTGGAACAATGCGGGGACATGCGTTTGCGAGGTTGCTGCCGTGATCGACCCCGATGGTTTTCGCCCCAATGTCGGGATCATTCTGACGAATGATGCCGGGCAGGTGCTATGGGCTCGTCGTATCAACCAGGATGCCTGGCAGTTTCCCCAGGGCGGAATCAATCCCGAGGAAACGCCAGAAGAGGCCTTGTACCGCGAGCTGAACGAAGAAGTGGGGCTTGAACGACATGATGTTGAAATTCTTGCCTGCACCCGTGGCTGGTTGCGTTATCGTTTACCCCAACGCCTGGTACGTACCCACAGCCAACCGCTGTGTATCGGCCAGAAACAGAAATGGTTTCTCCTGCGCCTGGTTTCCAATGAGCAGCGAGTGCGGATGGACTTGACCGGCAAACCGGAGTTCGATGGCTGGCGCTGGGTCAGTTATTGGTACCCGCTGGGCCAGGTGGTGACATTCAAGCGCGAGGTTTACCGCCGCGCTCTCAAAGAGCTTGCACCGCGCCTGTTGGCGCGCGACTGACGACGGAGTTCGACCCCGAGCCATGCTCAATACGCTGCGCAAGATCGTCCAGGAAGTTAACTCCGCCAAGGATCTGAAAACGGCGTTGGGGATCATTGTCTTGCGCGTCAAAGAGGCCATGGGCAGTCAGGTCTGCTCGGTCTATTTGCTCGATCCGGAGACCAACCGCTTTGTCCTCATGGCCACCGAGGGCCTGAACAAGCGCTCTATCGGCAAGGTCAGCATGGCCCCCAACGAGGGCCTGGTCGGCCTCGTGGGTACCCGTGAAGAGCCGCTGAACCTCGAAAACGCCGCCGATCACCCCCGTTACCGCTACTTTGCCGAAACCGGCGAAGAACGTTTTGCCTCGTTCCTCGGGGCACCGATCATCCACCACCGTCGGGTGGTCGGGGTTCTGGTTATCCAGCAGAAAGAGCGCCGCCAGTTCGACGAAGGCGAAGAAGCCTTCCTGGTGACCATGAGCGCACAACTGGCCGGAGTTATTGCCCATGCCGAGGCTACCGGTTCGATCCGTGGCCTGGGTCGTCAGGGCAAAGGCATCCAGGAAGCCAAGTTCGTCGGTGTGCCGGGTTCGCCGGGTGCAGCAGTCGGTACGGCTGTGGTCATGCTGCCACCGGCTGACCTTGATGTTGTGCCGGACAAGACCGTCACCGATATCGACGCCGAGCTGAGCCTGTTCAACAGTGCCCTTGAAGGCGTTCGCAACGATATGCGGACCCTCTCGGCCAAGCTGGCAACCCAGTTGCGTCCGGAAGAGCGGGCACTGTTCGACGTCTACCTGATGATGCTTGAAGACGCCGCCCTGGGGGGTGAAGTCGTGCAGGTCATCAAGACAGGCCAGTGGGCCCAGGGCGCCCTGCGCCAGGTGGTCGGCGAGCACGTCAGCCGTTTCGAGCTGATGGACGACGACTACCTGCGGGAGAGGGCTTCCGACGTGAAGGATCTGGGCCGGCGGCTGCTGGCCTACCTGCAGGAGGCCCGCCAGCAGACGCTGGTCTACCCAGACAACACGATTCTGGTCAGCGAAGAGCTGACCCCGGCCATGCTCGGCGAAGTGCCTGAAGGCAAGCTGGCAGGCCTGGTCTCGGTGCTGGGCTCGGGTAACTCCCACGTAGCGATCCTGGCCCGGGCCATGGGCATTCCAACGGTCATGGGCCTGGTCGATCTGCCGTATTCCAAAGTCGACGGCATCCAGATGATCGTCGATGGCTACCATGGCGAGGTCTACACCAACCCCAGCGAGGTGTTGCGCAAGCAGTACGCTGAGGTGGTGGAGGAGGAGCGCCAGTTGGCCCAAGGGCTCGACGCCCTGCGTGAGCTGCCGTGCGTAACCACCGATGGCCACCGCATGCCGTTGTGGGTCAACACCGGTTTGCTGGCCGATGTCGCCCGTGCCCAGCAGCGTGGCGCCGAAGGTGTCGGCCTGTACCGCACCGAAGTCCCGTTCATGATCAACCAGCGCTTCCCTAGCGAAAAGGAACAGCTGGCGATCTACCGCGAGCAACTGGCCGCGTTCCATCCTCAGCCGGTGACCATGCGCAGCCTGGACATCGGCGGCGACAAGGCCTTGTCCTATTTCCCGATCAAGGAAGACAACCCCTTCCTCGGCTGGCGTGGTATCCGCGTGACCCTCGACCACCCGGAAATCTTCCTGGTGCAGACCCGTGCCATGCTCAAGGCCAGCGAAGGCCTGAACAACCTGCGCATTCTGCTGCCGATGATTTCCGGTATTCATGAGCTGGAAGAGGCGTTGCACCTGATTCACCGTGCCTGGGGCGAAGTGCGCGATGAAGGCACCGACGTGCCGATGCCACCGGTGGGGGTGATGATCGAGATTCCTGCGGCGGTCTACCAGACCCGCGAACTGGCACGCATGGTGGACTTCCTGTCGGTCGGCTCCAACGACCTGACCCAATACCTGTTGGCCGTCGACCGCAATAACCCACGGGTTGCCGACCTGTACGACTACCTGCACCCGGCGGTGCTGCAAGCGTTGCAGAACGTCGTCAACGACGCTCACGCCGAAGGCAAGCCCGTGAGTATCTGCGGTGAGATGGCCGGTGATCCGGCGGCAGCAGTGCTGCTGATGGCCATGGGCTTTGACAGCCTGTCGATGAACGCCACCAACCTGCCCAAGGTGAAGTGGATGCTGCGTCAGATCAGCCTGAGCCAGTCCAAGGACCTCTTGGCCCAGGCCATGAAGATCGACAACCCGCAGGTTATCCACAGTTCGCTGCAATTGGCCCTGAAAAACCTGGGCTTGGCACGGATGATCAACCCGGCGTCGCCGAAGACCCTGTAGGTTCTTGTACGCCGCGTCACCGCTACAACCTTGCGCGGTGCCTGTCTGTCAGGCACCGCGTCGCTCACACGTCCAATGCCACCTCGCCCAAATGCCCGCCAAAGGGCCCGAAGCTTCGCTCCACCAACTGCCGTGAGCCATCCGCCGACACCAGCAGCACGGTACTGGCCCGTGTGCCATAGCTCTGGCTGGCAATAAATACGCTTGATAACAGCCGCTCTGTGGCCAGGCCTACGCCGGTTTCCGGCAGTTCGCCATCCGCGGCCTGTTGGCCGTCTGCCAGTAACGCCAACAGTGCGTCGGGTTGAGGTTCATGCAGCTGTGCCTGCAGTGCAGCACGTGCCTTGAGCAACTTGGGCCAGGGCGTGTCGAGCCCGGCATTGGACAGGCCGTAGACGCCTGAGTCCAGCAGGCGGGGAGTTGGCGCTCGTGCACTCAGGTATGCCAACTGTTGCCGATCCCCAAGCAGCAGGTTGAAGCCGCTGTATTCCGAGGCACGGCTGGCGACTTGATCCAGATAAGCCTCGATAGGCTGCGCCCCGGTCAGAAACGCCGACACCAACTCGCCTCGCGAGCGCTGGCCCAGCGGCTGGCCGGGGTCGCGGATGTTGGTCAGCGCAGCGAAGCGGCCTGCGGGGCCGACGCCCAGCCAGGTACCACCAGCCTCCAGGTCGCGGCCGGCATACACCCCCGGCGCGTCGGCCCAATGGCCGAGCGGTTGGGCAGGCCGGGCATAGAACTCGTCGCGGTTGGCCGCGACGATCAGCGGCAGGGGATGCCCCGGTCGCCAGGCAAAAACGATCAGGCACATGGCAGGTTTTCCCTGTGTTTTCGCTCACTCTAACAGAGCGCGCCGTGCGCGCCACTGGAGCCATTACCCCGGCTTCCGTTACCATGCCGGACTGATTTTTCCGGGGGCGACAATGGAATTTCTGCTCTATCTAGTGCTGGGCGCCTGTGCGGGCGTGCTGGCAGGGCTGTTCGGCGTTGGTGGCGGTATCATTATCGTGCCGGTGTTGGTCTTCAGTTTCACTGCGCAGGGTTTCGATGCTTCGGTGTTGACCCACCTGGCGGTCGGCACGTCACTGGCGACCATTGTCTTCACCTCGGTCAATGCCATTCGCGAACACCATCTCAAACGCGCGGTGCAATGGCCGATCTTCATCTGGATGGCCCTTGGGATCCTCATCGGCGCTGGCATTGGTGCGAAAACCGCCTCGGCGATCCAGGGCCCTAACCTGCAAAAGATCATTGGTGTGTTCGCCTTGATCATTGCCTTGCAGATGGCGCTGGATCTCAAGCCCAAGGCCAGCCGCAGCATTCCCGGGAAAGCCGGCCTTACCGCTGCCGGCAGTGTGATCGGTTGGGCCTCGGCGATCTTCGGAATCGGTGGCGGCTCGCTGACTGTGCCGTTTCTGACCTGGCGCAGCCTGCCGATGCAGCAGGCGGTGGCGACGTCATCGGCCTGCGGCTTCCCGATCGCCTTGGCCGGTGCTCTAAGTTTCATGTTTCTGGGCTGGCACGACCCGTTGTTACCAGCGCATAGTCTCGGGTTTGTGTATTTGCCGGCGCTGTTGGGTATTGCCCTGACCAGTATGTTTTTTGCCCGTTTCGGTGCGCGCTTGGCTCACAAGCTGTCGCCCCGCCTGCTGAAACGGCTGTTTGCCGCACTGTTGTTCTGTGTCGGCCTGAGCTTTTTGCTTTAAGAAAGAGGACGTTTGATGCTGCCTTATCCGAATATCGACCCCGTGGCCGTGGCCATCGGGCCGCTGAAAATCCACTGGTACGGCCTGATGTACCTGATCGGCATCGGCGGCGCCTGGCTGCTGGCATCGCGCCGGTTGCACCGCTTCGACCCGACCTGGAGCCGCGAAAAGCTTTCCGACCTGGTGTTCTGGCTGTCCATGGGCGTGATTGTCGGTGGTCGCCTGGGGTATGTGCTGTTCTATGACCTGAGTGCGTACCTGGCCAATCCCGCGTTGATTTTCGAAGTCTGGAAGGGCGGCATGTCGTTCCATGGCGGCTTTATCGGCGTCATGCTGGCGGCTCTGTGGTTCGGCAAGCGCAACAACAAGTCGTTCTTTGAGCTGATGGACTTCGTCGCACCACTGGTGCCGATTGGCTTGGGGGCCGGGCGTATCGGTAACTTCATCAACGCCGAATTGTGGGGCAAGGCGACCGATGTGCCATGGGCCATGGTCTTCCCAGCGTTCAGTGATCCGGCACAATTGCCGCGCCACCCGTCGCAGCTTTACCAGTTTGCACTGGAAGGTGTGGCATTGTTCCTGGTTCTCTGGCTGTATTCGCGCAAGCCACGGCCGACGATGGCCATTTCCGGCATGTTCGCGCTGTTCTATGGCATCTTCCGGTTCATCGTCGAGTTCGTCCGCGTGCCCGATGCGCAATTGGGCTACATCGCGTTCGGTTGGTTGACCATGGGCCAGTTGCTCTGCGTGCCAATGATCCTCGGTGGTATCGGGTTGATCTGGCTGGCCTATCGCCGCGCGCCGACCTCCAAGGGCGCTGCGCTTTAAATGTGTAAGGCAGGGGTACGCCCCTGTCTGTTTTGAAACAGGTAAGTCATGAAGCAATATCTAGATCTGGTCGCCCACGTGATCAAGCACGGCACCCTGCAGGGCAACCGTACCGGCATCCGCACCATCAGTTTTCCGGGTGCCATGCTGCGTTTCGACCTGCAGGAAGGCTTCCCGGCCATCACCACTCGCCGGCTGGCGTTCAAGTCTGCCATTGGCGAGATGGTCGGTTTCCTGCGCGGGGTGAAAAACGCCGCGCAGTTCCGCGAGCTGGGCTGCAAGGTGTGGGACCAGAATGCCAACGAAAATGCCCAGTGGCTGGCCAACCCGTTCCGTCAGGGCGCTGATGACCTGGGTGAAATCTATGGCGTGCAATGGCGCCAGTGGCCGGCGTACAAGCGCATTCCGCTGAGTAACCCGGCTGCTATCGCACTGGCTCAAAGCCAGGGTTTCCAGGCAATCGCCGAAGCTGAAGAAGACGGTGAGGCGTTCGTGGTGCTGTACAAGGCCATTGACCAGATTCGTCAGTGCGTCGACACCATCATCAATGACCCAGGCAGCCGACGCATCCTGTTTCACGGTTGGAACTGCGCTCAGCTTGACGAAATGGCCTTGCCGCCGTGCCACTTGCTGTACCAGTTCCACCCGAATGTCGAGACCAAGGAAATCTCCCTGACCCTCTACATCCGCTCCAACGACCTGGGCCTTGGCACGCCGTTCAACCTCACCGAGGGGGCTGCACTGCTGTCGCTGGTAGGCCGTCTGACCGGTTACACGCCGCGCTGGTTCACTTACTTCATCGGCGATGCGCACGTCTATGAGAACCACCTGGACATGCTCAACGAGCAGCTCAAGCGCGAACCACTGGCCGCGCCGAAGTTGGTGATCTCTGACCGTGTGCCGGAATTCGCCAAGACGGGCGTTTACCAGCCTGAGTGGCTGGAGCTGATCGAGCCGAGCGACTTCAGCCTTGAAGGCTATGAGCACCACGCGCCGATGACCGCGCCGATGGCGGTCTGATTTACTGCATCTGGGGTAAACCTGCATACAGCCACGGTGTGCAGGTTCATCCCACGATGAGGCCTTAGGCCTTCTTCATCCCCAGCCCCACATCATCGATGATCGCCTTGGCGAATCCGCTGAGGTAGTAGGCTGCCCAGATCGCGGCACTGTCTTCCTCCATAGCACCCGTCAGGATCAGCCTGTGTACACATCCGAGCACGGTTGATGCTTGTTCCAGCGCGTAGTCGCAGGGGACGCCAGGTGAAATACGAAACAGGTCTACAGGTGGATGCTGGCTTTTGATGAAGCTTGCGACACCCGCCGTCTCGCCAAGCGCTGCTTGTGAGTCTTTGTTCATACCATCACTCCCTTATCCATGGATTGCAGCGTGGTCAGCGATGCAGAAGTGCGGGGCGGTAATGTAACTGGTGGGTCTGGGACAATCTTGTTCATCGTGTAACTCCTAGGATCAGACAGGAGCCACCTCCCAGTCCCTCTCACAGGAGTAGGGTGGCAGCCGTACGTGGGGTGAGAGACCGGAGACCTAGGAACCCGGCCAGACCGAAGTCTGCCCACGCACGGCTGCCATGACAAAGCTGCCATTAGATCAGACGGGCTCTCACACCCGGTCGCGAAAACGACGACCCGAGGAAGCTAGACCTAATGAATCTTCGCAACAATATAGAAAATACGGCAGCGTGCGTAGGGTAAATCCGAAAGAGCGTAAACCTGAAATTTTACAACTGATATCAGGAGTATCAGGGCTCATCCCTTCGCGCCTGAAAGACTCAGTTTCGAAGGTTCCGAGCGCCATGCCGCTGATGACCGCGCCGATGGCGGTCTGATCAGGGCATCACAACACAGGCCATTGCGGCCTGTGTTGTGTTTGGTTACAGCCTCAGGCGTCCAGTTCAAGCGCCAGCAACGACTCAAGGCTCTGGCGTTTGCGGATCAACCGGCTGTCCTCTCCGTCGATCAATACTTCAGCAGCATGCCCGCGACTGTTGTAGTTCGACGACATCGACGCGCCATAGGCCCCGGCGGTATGGAACACCAGGTAGTCACCCACCTTGGCCGACGGCAGCAGACGCGATTCGACGATGCCGCCTTCACGTTGAGTAAACACATCACCGGATTCGCACAGCGGGCCTGCTACTACGGTGGCGCGTGGAGGGCGTGGTGCCTGCTCAGTGCCGGGTTGTGGGATCAATGAAATTTCATGGTAGCTGCCGTACATCGAGGGCCGCATCAGGTCATTGAAGCCAGCATCGACCAAGGTGAAGTGGTTGCTGCCCATCGGCTTGGTCCCGCGTACTTCAGCGACCAGCAGGCCGGATTCGGCCACGAGGAAGCGGCCCGGCTCGATTTCCAGGCGTACCGGGTGACCCAATTGATGTTCGATCTGCTGTTTGGCTTCACGCCACTGTGTAAGGTAGTGCGCGATATCTACGGCCTGTTCGCCGTCGCGGTAAGGCACCGATAGCCCGCCACCGGTAGAGATCGCTTCGATGTCGTGGTCCAGGCGGCCAATCAGCTCCACCATGGCGCTGCATACGCGCTGCAGGTGGGAGTAGTCCACGCCCGAGCCGATATGGAAATGCAGGCCGACCAGATGCAGCTGATATTTGCGAACCTGGGCCAGCGCCTCTTGCAGCTGCTCGTGCCAGATCCCGTGTTTGCTGTTTTCGCCGCCGGTGTTGGTCTTGTTGCTATGGCCGTGACCGAAGCCAGGGTTGATGCGCAGCCAGACCCGGTGCCCAGGGGAGCGCTCGCCCAGTTGCTCAAGCATGTCGATCGAGCCTACGTTGACCTCGATCTGTGTTTCTACCACACGGTTCAGGGTGGCCCGGTCGAACAGGTCGGCGGTGAACACTACTTCGGCTGCGCCCGAGGTACGACCGGTTTTGAAGCCGGCTTTAAGTGCGCGTTCGATTTCCCCGAGTGATACGGCATCAACCGCTACCCCTGCTTCGCGCATCAGGCGCAGTACATGCAGGTTCGAGCAGGCTTTCTGAGCGAAGCGGATCGTGTCGAAGCCCGCCAGTTGCTGGATGCGTTGGCGAATCACCTGAGCGTCATACACCCACAGAGGGGTGCCATGTTCGGCGACCAAGCGGGTCAGCGTGCTGTCGGTGATGGCGGTGGTCCGGCATGGGCCTGGACGTTGTGCGGCGGCGTGTTCCAATGAGGTTCTCCCTGGGGTGTGGCGCTGCCCCGGCGTGGCGGGGCATGGATGGCCTGCATCATGGAGAAAGGTTGAAGCCACATAAAATATCAATTTGCCGTGAGGTCATTCATTTATGATATGGCTTTCGACCTCCCGAGCAGCCCATGTCCATCTCCTTGCGTCACATTGAGGTTTTCCGTGCGGTCATGACTTCGGGTAGCGTCACCGAGGCGGCCGTCATGTTGCACACCTCGCAACCGACCGTCAGTCGAGAATTGGCCCGTTTCGAGCAATTGTCCCGTCTGAAGTTGTTCGAGCGGGCTCGTGGTCGGTTGCGGCCTACCTCACAAGCACTGGCGTTGTTCGAGGAAGTACAGCGGGCCTATTTCGGCCTTGATCGCATCCTCAACACGGCTGAAGCCCTGCGTGAGTTCGAGCAGGGGCAGTTATCGATTGTTTGCCTGCCGGTGTTTTCCCAGTCGCTGTTGCCCAAGACGTGCCAACGCTTTATGGCGCAGTTTCCCAAGGCCAGCGTCACCATCAGCCAGCAGGAGTCGCCGCTGCTGGAAGAATGGCTCTCCGCGCAACGGCACGATATCGGCCTGACCGAAGTGAGCAGCACGCCACCTGGCACCACGTTATCGCCGCTGATGACGGTGGATGAGGTCTGTGTCTTGCCCAACGGGCATCCGTTGCTTGAGAAGCAACGGCTGGCGCCTGCCGATTTTTCCGGGCAGCCCTTTATCAGCCTGTCCACGCTGGACACCTACCGGCAGCAGATCGACGAAATCTTCCGGCAGGCGCAGGTTGAGCGACGGCTGGTGCTGGACACCCACAGTGCGGCATCGGTGTGTTCGATGGTGCGCGAAGGGATTGGCCTGGCGATCGTCAACCCGCTGACCGCCCTGGACTTCGTGGGGCAGGGTGTACAGATCCGCCCTTTCACGGTCTCGATTCCTTTTACTGTGAACATCGTCAAACCCCTGCATCGGCCACCGTCGCAGTTGGTCAGCCTGTTCGAGGACGCCCTGCGCCAGCAAGCAGAGGCGGTCAAGGCGCAGTTGGCAGCTTATCCCTAGGCACCGTTAGGGATGTCAGTGGCCGTGGCTGCGGCCTACGTGTGAATGCTCTGCATCCGGTGCGGTTATCGCCCCGTTCACCTCAAGATGCTGCAGGATCGAGCACTGTACCTCCTGGGCATGGCAACGCTGGCGCAGTTCCAGTAATTGTTCCTGCAGGGCCAGTAGCCCATCGATTCGGGCCTTGACGTGCAGGATGTGTTCGTCAATCAGCGCGTTGACGCTTTCACACTGGTCCTCCGGACTATCGCGCAGGCGTAGCAGGCTGCGGATTTCATCCAGGGTCATGTCGAGGGTGCGGCAGTTGCGGATGAAGGTCAGGCGCTCGACATGAGCCTGGGTGTAGAGCCGGTAGTTACCCTCACTGCGCGCGGGCTCCGGCAGCAGGCCTTCGCGTTCGTAATAGCGGATGGTTTCCACTGGGCAGTCGGTGGTTTTCGCCAGTTCACCGATTTTCATCGCACATTCCTCGGCAGATTGCTTGACCCTATAGTGGCTACAGGGTGTGTACTTGGCAACAGGACCTTTAGGGATGAACCGTATGAACCCGCCTGTCAGCCACAATCACGCCCAGCATGCGCATGATGATCACGGCCATGACCACGATCATGGTCATGAAGCGCACGCCCACGCCTGCTGCTCGGCCGCCGAGGCACCGGCGCTGATTCAACTGAGCGAGGCGAGCAGTGCTCACGCTCGCCTGAGTCGCTTCCGTATCGAGGCCATGGATTGCCCGACCGAACAGACCCTGATCCAGAATGCACTGGGTAAGCTGGCAGGGATCGAGCAACTGGAATTCAACCTGATCAACCGTGTGCTTGGCGTGCGCCATACCCTGGCTGAGGCAAAGGTTATCGAACAGGTTATCGCTGGCCTGGGCATGCAGGCCGAACCGCTGGCAGAGAACGCCGAGGCGCAGGATGAACCGCATGTAGCGGCGAAGAAGCCCTGGTGGCCGCTGGCGCTTTCTGGCGTCGCAGCACTGGTGGCGGAAGTGATTCACTTCACGGCGGTCGCGCCGAACTGGGTGGTTGCGCTGGTTGCGCTGGTGGCGATCCTCAGCGGTGGCCTGGGTACGTACAAGAAGGGCTGGATCGCCCTGAAAAACCGCAACCTGAACATCAACGCCCTGATGAGCATCGCGGTGACGGGTGCGGTGTTGATTGGTCAATGGCCGGAAGCGGCGATGGTGATGTTCCTGTTCACGCTGGCCGAGCTGATCGAGGCGCGCTCGCTGGACCGTGCGCGCAATGCCATCGGCAGCTTGATGCAGTTGAGCCCTGACCGCGCCACTGTGCAGCAGGCGGATGGCCAGTGGCTTGAGACGGAGGTCAAACAGGTGCTGCTGGGCGCTCGTGTACGGGTTCGTCCCGGAGAGCGCATCGGGCTGGATGGCGAGGTGCTGCTAGGACAATCCAGCGTCGATCAGGCGCCGATCACCGGCGAAAGCCTACCGGTCGAGAAGCGGCCGGGTGACAAATTGTTCGCCGGCACCATCAATCATGCCGGCGCCCTGGAGTTCCGCGTGACCGCACCTGCCGGTCAATCGACCCTGGCGCGGATCATCAAGGCAGTGGAGCAGGCACAAGGCGCACGGGCGCCGACGCAACGCTTCGTTGATCAGTTCGCACGCATTTACACCCCGGTGGTGTTTGCCCTTGCCCTGCTCGTAGCAGTAGTGCCGCCATTGTTTACCGGGGCGGCATGGTTCGACTGGATTTATCGGGCCTTGGTCTTGCTGGTGGTCGCGTGCCCCTGCGCCCTGGTGATTTCTACCCCGGTGACCATTGTCAGCGGCCTGGCCGCGGCTGCGCGCAAGGGCATTCTGATCAAGGGTGGCGTTTACCTGGAGGG
Organism: Pseudomonas laurentiana; assembly: GCF_014648275.1. Taxonomy (GTDB): domain Bacteria; phylum Pseudomonadota; class Gammaproteobacteria; order Pseudomonadales; family Pseudomonadaceae; genus Aquipseudomonas; species Aquipseudomonas laurentiana. The sequence continues at coordinate 123,499 of NZ_BMQU01000007.1, read as the reverse complement.
CGGCCGCACGCTTGATTTCCTGGCCCTGGACAAGACCGGTACCATCACTCACGGCAAGCCTGTGCAAACTGATTTCCAACTGCTCGATCCACTGTTCGAGAGCGCAGCGCAGCGTATCGCCGCCAGCCTCGCCGCACGCTCCGACCACCCCGTATCCCGTGCGGTAGCGCAGCAGGCTGAACAGCAGGGTGTCGTCGTGCACGAGGTTCATGACTTCCAGGCCCTGCCGGGGCGAGGCGTTCGTGGGCAGGTCGAGGGTACCTTGTACCATTTGGGCAACCATCGGCTGGTGGAAGACCTCGGCCTGTGCTCGCCGCAACTGGAATCCCGCCTCGACCATCTGGAGCGCCAAGGCAAGAGTGTGGTGCTGTTGCTCGACGGTTCTGGCCCGTTGGCGCTGTTTGCCGTGGCCGACACAGTCAAGGACAGCAGCCGTGAGGCCATTGCCCAATTGCATGAGCTGGGGATTCATACCGTCATGCTGACCGGCGACAACCCGCACACCGCCGAGGCCATTGCTGCCCAGGTGGGCATTGATCGGGCCTACGGTAACCTGTTACCCGCCGACAAGCTCAAGACGATCGAAGACCTCTACGACAAGGGCCATCGGGTGGGTATGGTCGGTGACGGGATCAACGATGCCCCGGCACTGGCACGGGCCGAAATCGGCTTCGCCATGGCGGCAGCCGGTACCGACACTGCCATTGAAACGGCTGATGTGGCGTTGATGGATGACGACTTGCGCAAAATTCCGGCCTTCGTCAGGCTCTCGCGCGAAAGCGCGGCGATTCTGAAGCAAAACATCGTGCTGGCCCTGGGGATCAAGGCGATTTTCCTGGGCATCACCTTTGCTGGCATGGCGACCATGTGGATGGCCGTGTTTGCCGATATGGGTGTCAGTTTGTTGGTGGTCTTCAACGGCCTGCGCCTGCTGAGAAAATGAGGATGTATGTTGAGTGCCGAGTTGAAAGCGTTCTACATGGTCGCGCGGTTGGGCAGCATTACCCTGGCGGCGAAGAAGCTTGGGCTCAGCCAACCGACCGTGACCACGCAGATCCGCAACCTGGAAAGTCAGTATGGTGTTGAGCTTTTCTACCGTGGAGGTCGACGCCTGACCTTGAGTGACGATGGGGTGCGCTTGTTGCCCATGGTCAAGGTGCTGTTGCAGCAGGAAGCGGATATCGAGTTCTTTCTGCGTAACAGCGGCCAGGCTCAGGGCACCTTGCGTGTCGCCGCGACAGCGCCGTACTACATCCTCGATCTGGTGAAAATCTTCCGTGAGCGCTTGCCGCAGGTTGAGGTTTCGGTAGAAATCGGCAACTCCCAGCAGGTGCTGGAGTTGCTGGAAGACTACCGAGTGGACCTCGCGGCCTCCTCGCAGTTACTTGAAGATGCCCGGCTGGTACGGCGGGTGCTCGGCACCGACCCGCTGGTGGTGGCGGTGCACCGCAATCATCCGTTGGCCAATCGTGAGTCAGTGCCGCTCAGTGCCTTGAGCGGGCATTGCCTGCTGATGCGCGAGCAGGGTTCGACGACTCGCCGCCTGACCGAGCAGATGCTGGCCGATGCCGGGGTGAAGGTCGGCTCGTTGTTGGAGATCGGCAGTCGCGAGTCGATTCGCGAGGGCGTGCTGCGCAACATCGGCATCAGCATCATTGCCCGCCATGAAGTGCCGCATAACCCGGAGTTGCGTGTGCTCACCCTGGAAGGCGCCCCGCACATGTACGAGTACCTCTACTGCCTGAAAGAACGGCGCCAGGCCCGTTTGCCTGCGGCATTTCTTGGCCTTGCCCAGGAAGTCGCTGCCTGCGACCTGTAGATCAAGGCCACGTATGAGCCTTTGTATCGCAGGCAAGCCTGCCACAGAACGGTCTTTACGCTTCGTTTTGTAGACAGGTTCTTTTGAGCATGGGGTCGCGGGTGATGGCAGGTAACCCAAAACTGCCTATACCACTATCGGTAGCTTTTGCCTGCGCGCCACAGAAGCTTCGCATTCGCCTCCTAGCATGGCCCTCATCTGCTCGGTGAGGCTCTGCCATGAACAACCCGCTCGTAAACCCTGGCGCACAGATGAAGGTGCGCGGTATCCACAAACGTTTCGGCGCCTTCACGGCCCTGCAGGATGTATCCCTGGATGTCGCCGCAGGCGAACTGGTCTGCCTGCTTGGTCCTTCCGGTTGCGGCAAGACCACGTTGTTGCGTTGCATCGCCGGGCTGGAGCGTCAGGACCGTGGCACGTTGTACATCGGTGATCGTGATATTTCCGACCTGCCACCGCAGGCGCGGGACTACGGCATTCTGTTCCAGTCCTATGCGCTGTTTCCCAACCTGACAGTCGAAGCCAACATTGCCTATGGCCTGAGCGGCAGTGGCCGTGATGAAGTGCGCCGACGGGTGGCGCAGATGCTCGAACTGGTGGGCCTGTCGGGCAGTGAGAAAAAGTACCCCGGTCAACTCTCTGGCGGGCAGCAGCAGCGCGTTGCCTTGGCGCGTGCCCTGGCGCCAGCCCCGTCATTGTTGCTGCTCGATGAACCGATGTCGGCGCTCGATGCCCGTGTGCGTGAACACTTGTGCAGCGAGCTACGCCAGTTGCAGCGCCAGCTTGGCATCACCACCCTGATGGTGACTCACAATCAGGACGAGGCCATGCTGATGGCCGACCGCATTGCCGTGATGAACAACGGGCAGGTCGAGCAGTACGCCGCCCCGCAGGCGATATATGACAAGCCCGCCACCCCGTTTGTGGCCGAGTTCGTCGGCCAGGGAAACTGGCTTCCGTTCCAGCGCAGCAGCGACAGCCATGCTCAGGTCGGTTCGATGAACATGCGCCTCGACCAAGGAGTTAGCCAGGCCCGCAGCGGTCGGTTGTTCTGCCGACCCGAGGCGATCAGTGTCAACCCGCCGACCCACGAAGAAAACCTGTTTCCGGCGCGGGTGCGGGAAATCACGTTCCTCGGCAACCGCTGTCGCATGAGCTTTGAGTTCAACGAACTGCCTGGCCATCCGCTGTTGGCGGAAGTCGCTCCGGAGGCCATGCCACGCTTGGGCTCACAGGACATCTGGGTGGCCCTGCCTCCGCGCAGCCTGCAGGTGTTTGCCTGAGATGGCTGCGCCAATCGCACTGCCGGGCGCCCAGGCGTCCCGCACTCAATCGGCCCGCATCGCACGGGGTGATCGCCTGTTCGTGGTCGGCGGCAAGGTGGTGTTGCTGCTGCTTTTGACCATCGCTGTCCTGTTGCCGCTGCTTGCGATCTTCTGGCGTGGTTTCAGCAGTGAGGCCGGGCAGGGCGGCGGCCTGACGGCGGCCATTGAACTGGTGACCAGCGCCAACTTTCATTGGCTGCTGGGTAACAGTCTCAAGGTATCGCTGAGCGTGGCCGCCATTGTCGTGCCCGTGGCCTACCTGTTCGCCTATGCCCTGCAGCGTACGCTGATTCCGGGCAAGTCGATCTGGCGCGGGATCTCGCTGTTGCCGCTGCTGGCGCCGTCGATGTTGCCAGCCATTGCACTGGTTTACCTGTTCGGGAACCAGGGGCTGCTGCGCGGTCTGCTCAACGACAACATCTATGGCTTCTGGGGCATTGTCCTTGGCGAGGCGATCTACACCTTTCCCCATGCCCTGATGATCCTGCTGTCGGCGCTGTCACTGGCCGATGCGCGGCTGTTCGATGCCGCCTCCAGCATGGGCGCAGGACCTTGGCGGGCTTTCCACAGCATTACCTGGCCTGCAACCCGGCAGGCGGTATTCGCTGCGTTCTGTCTGGTATTCACCCTGACCATCACGGACTTCGGTGTGCCGGTCGTGGTGGGCGGCGACTATCAGGTGTTGGCACTGGAAGCCTACAAGGCCGTGGTGGGGCAGCAGCAGTTCGGTCGCGGGGCACTGATCGGTATGGTGCTGTTGCTGCCGGCGCTGTTCAGTTTCGCGGTCGATGCCTGGTTGCGCCGCCGTCAGGGCGATGCAATGAGTGGTCGGGCGCAGGTCTTCCTGCCGGCAGCATCGCGGCAGCGCGATGGCTGGTTCCTGGCGCTGGTGCTGCTGGTGTGCGCGATCCTGTTGCTGGTAGTGGGCATGGCGGTGTACTCGTCGCTGGTGAAGTTCTGGCCTTACAACCTGTCGCTTTCACTCAAGCACTACCAGTTCGACGACACCGCCGGTGGCGGCTGGCTCGCTTATCGCAACAGCCTGAGCATGGCCCTGGGCGTGGCACTGATTGGCAGTGTGCTGATCTTCACCGGTGCCTACCTGATGGAGAAAACCCGCGGCCAACGCAGCCTGAACCTGCTGTTGCGCCTGCTCAGCTTTGTGCCGATGGCCGTGCCGGGGCTGGTGCTGGGTCTGGGCTATGTCTTCTTCTTCAACCTGAGTGGCAACCCGCTGCACGTGTTCTACGGCAGCATGACGCTGCTGGTGGTGTGCACCATTGCTCATTATTTGACCACCGCCCAGATGACCGCGACCACCGCGCTACGCCAACTCGACAGCGAGTTCGAGGCCGCTGCGCTGTCGCTCAAGGCGCCGCTGTACCGGCATTTCCTGCGGGTCACTGTGCCGATTTGCCTACCCGCACTGCTGGACATCATTCGCTACCTGTTCGTCTCGGCGATGACCACGGTATCGGCGGCGATCTTCCTCTACAGCCCCGACACCATCCTCGCCGCCGTTGCCGTGTTGAACATGGACGATGCCGGCAACGTCGGCGGCGCGGCGGCCATGTCCACCCTGATTCTGCTGACCAGTGCGAGCGTATCGCTGCTGTTGGCCTGGGCTTCGCGCGGCCTCCTGCAACGTTCCCAGGCCTGGCGCCAGCGCGCGCCAGGCCACTGATTACCCTCTAACCTGTACTGCTCAAGGAACCGCACCATGTTCAAGCCATGTGCTCTTGCCGCTGCCCTCCTCACTGCCATGACTGTGCAGGCCCAGGCCGCTACGACTCAACTGACGGTGTACACCGCACTGGAAGCCGAGCAGTTGAAGACCTACAAGCAGGCGTTCGAGAAGGCCAACCCGGATATCGAGATCAAATGGGTACGTGACTCCACTGGCATCATCACCGCCAAGCTGCTGGCGGAAAAGGATCGTCCGCAAGCCGATGCGGTCTGGGGCCTGGCAGCCTCCAGCCTGGCGATCCTCGACCAGCAGGGCATGCTGCAACACTATGCCCCGCAAGACCTGGAAAAAATCGGCGGCAACTACCGCGACGCGGCCAACCCACCGGCCTGGGTTGGCATGGACGTCTGGGCGGCGACCATTTGCTTCAACACCATCGAGGCCGAGAAGCAGGGCCTCAGCAAGCCCGTGAGTTGGCAGGATCTGACGAAGCCGGAATACAAGGGCAAGATTGTCATGCCGAACCCAGCGTCCTCCGGTACCGGCTTCCTGGACGTGAGCGCCTGGTTGCAGACCTTTGGCGAGCCGCAGGGCTGGGCGTACATGGACGCTTTGCACCAGAACATCGGTCAGTATGTCCACTCCGGTTCCAAACCGTGCAAGTTAGCCGCGGCGGGTGAATTTCCGATAGGTATTTCCTTTGAGTACCCAGCGGTTCAACTCAAGCGTCAAGGCGCGCCGCTGGAGATCGTCTTGCCGAAAGAAGGCTTGGGCTGGGAGATCGAGGCAACGGCCGTGCTCAAGGGTAGCCAGCATGAAACGGCCGCCAAGCGTTTAGCGGACTTTTCTGCCAGCCCGGCGGCAATGGAGCTGTATAAGGAAAACTTTGCGGTACTGGCCCAGCCGGGCGTCGCCAAGCCACAGACCGAACTGCCCGCCGACTACGAACAGCGCCTGATCAAGAACGACTTCGGCTGGGCTTCGAAAAACCGCGACAGCATCCTGGCTGAATGGCGCAAGCGCTATGACGGAAAGTCGGAAAAGGTGGCGCAGCAGTAAGCGACAGGGCCTACAACTCTTGCACCAGGGCTTCAAGCTGCTCCTGGCGCTCGGCCTGGCTCAACCTCGCCCCCGCATTGAGTGACGACCATTGCGGGTGCGCCCGCGCCTTGTTGAGCGCCTCGGGCAGCTTGCCGTCACGCCAACTGTTGTCCTGGGGCGTGCCCAGTTTGATGCGGTCCTGCGCCGCGTGCCCACGGCTGTCCAACGCGTGGGCCAGTTGGCGTTGACGCAAGGCGAGCAGGCGCAACACGCCATCGTCCACCGTCAGTTCGCGTTGCCCTTTGAGCTTGCCCAGCAAGCGCGAACCATAGTTGCGCGCGGTCTGCAGTGCGCCGCCGGCAATGGCACCCGCCAGTGCCGCCGCACCCAGGGTCAGGCCTCCCACCAGCAAGTCAACGCCGGCGCCTGCGGCGGCTCCCGCTGCTACGCCGCTACCCAGGCGAACACCCAGCAGCTTGAGGGTTTCCGGGTTGAACAGGTCATCACCCCAGCGTCCGTCGAGCAATGGCAGATCTTCGGCGCTGGCATCCTGGCTACGGAAGGCATAGAGCTTGAGCAGGGCGTCGACGCAACGTTGCTCGCGTTGGCGTATGGTTTGGCGCAACTGCTCGATAGCTGCCGCTTCCTGTGCGGGTTCTGCCACCACACTGCGGCGACAGGCTGCGCAATCGAGCAGCAGCTCGGCGATCAGTTGGCGGGCGCTGTGCCGTCGCGCTTCGCGCTGCGCCTGTTGGTCTTCGATCAACCGCTGCAGGGCCGGGCGAGCACTTTCCAGCAGAATGCCAAGGCTCTCATAGAGCCTGCGTTCGCCATCTTCCGGCGGGGCCACGCTGTCGAAGCGCACCAGCGCATGCAGCCCCAAACGGGCCAGTGCTTCGCGCCAGTCCGGCTCACGGTGGTTGCTGCTGGCAACGAAATTGAGCACCGGCAGCAACGGTTTACCGCAACCTGCCAGCACTTCCAGTTCATCGCGGTACTTGGCCAGTACCGGCTCGCGGGCGTCGATCACGTATAGCCCGGCATCGCTGGCCAGTAGCTGGCGCAGCACCTTGGCTTCCTGTTCAAAACGCTGTCGGGCTTCGCTGCCCTGAAGAAACCGCTCCAGTCGTGCCGGGCCGTCGAGGCGTTCGCCGGGCCGCTCCAGGCGTTCGAGGTAGTCGAGCAGGGCGATGGCGTCTTCCAGGCCGGGTGTGTCGTAAAGCTCCAGCAGGGGCTCGCCCGCCACCGACAGCCGTGCACCTTCCACGTGGCGGGTGGTGCTGGGGCGGTGCGAGACTTCACCAAACCCCACGTCACGGGTAAGGGTGCGCAGCAGCGAGGTCTTGCCGACGTTGGTGTGGCCGACCACGGCCAGCTTCAAGGGCTCAGTCATGGCCATGCTCCAGCCAGTGCAAGGGGGCCGTGTCGGCGAACGTCAGGTCCAGTTTTTCCAGGGCCTGATGCCAGTCGCTCAGGCGCTCGCTGTCCAGTGCTTGCCCTGGGGGAGCCGGCATCAGCCAGACTCGCGTGGCCCCGGCGCTGCGCGCCAGTTCGGCGATCAAGGCCAGGCTGCCTCGGTCAGGCGAGCGGCGTGGGTCGCAGGCTATCGCCAAGCGTGCAGGAGGGAAGCGGCTCAACTGCTCGAGTAGCCGGTTGCGCGACTCGCGGCTATCGAGGACGCCGGCATCCACGACGGTGGCGGGTAGCGCCGGGGGCCACGGGCGCTGGTCGTCCAGCTCAAGACCCACCAGCAGGGCGCCTGCGCTGTGTTCCGCGTCGGCCAAGCGGGTGACCTCGGGCATGGCTGCGGGTTCTGGGTCGTTGATGCCCAGGCGTTCGCTACTGGGCATCAGCGCCTCACGCAAGGTGCTGTAGCCGGGCAGGTCCAGGCTCAAGTGCTGACGACCACGCCGCCAGCGCCACAGGCAGGTAGCGGCCAGCAGCAGGCGCGGCAGCAGGCCGTAAACCACCAGCACGCCCAGCAACCAATCCGCCCAGGCCTGGCGGGCCAGCTCCAGCACCGGTTGGCTGACGCCGCTGGCGCGGATCATGTCCACGTCAGGTACGCTGAAACCCAGCAGTGCCGGCAAGGCGCCCAGTGCCTGGGTCAGGTCAATGAAGGTCTGGTCGCCGAGAATGGTGGTCTCCCAGACAAAGCCATAACGACGGGTTGCCAGCAGCACCAGCAGCACCAGCAGGGCGCTGCCCAGTGCCAACAGCCAGAGACCGTTGACCAGTGTCCCGAGCAGCCAGCGGTTGAGGCGCTGGCGTTGCAACAACAGGAGTAAGGCCGGCGCCAGATGCACCGCCTGAGCGTCACGGGCGAGCTTTTCGCTTAGCCATAGCCACACACGGCCCAGGCTTGCACCTTGCTCGCCGGCCAAGGAAAAACTCATCGCCCAGCTCAGCAATAGCAGCAGGTTGACCCCAAGCAGGCTGCCCACGGCCCAGAACACGTTCACCGGTCGCTGGCCGTCGCCCAGTGCGGCAAAGGCCAAACCGGCACCGCTCAGCGCGGCCGCCACCAACAGCACCAGCAGGGCCAGTCGCGCCCCCTGTTTCCAATGCAGCAGTGCGGCACGCATGCCGTCGCGCTCTGCCAGCCAGAGCGCACGGTTTTCGATCCGCGTTGCGAGATCACCCCCCAGTTGGCGGGCACGGCGATTAGCCTCCTGATCGTCCAGGTGGCCGGCGTGTTCTTCGCGCAAGCGCACCGCTTCGGTCAGCCAGCGCTTGTCCAGGTCTGTCAGTCCAGTCACGCAAAAGTCCATTGATCACGTCAGCGCAGAGCATAACCCAGGCGTGGCACAGCGGGCTTTGCTATCCTCGCCGACATGAAAACATCACTTCCCCTCAGCCTGATCGCGGCCCTCGCCGAGAACCGTGTGATCGGCATCGACAACCGCATGCCCTGGCACCTGCCGGGGGATTTCAAGTACTTCAAGGCCACCACCTTGGGCAAACCGATCATCATGGGGCGCAAGACCTGGGATTCGCTCGGTCGGCCATTGCCGGGCCGGCTCAACCTGGTGGTTAGCCGCCAGCCCGGGCTGACGCTGGACGGCGCCGAGGTGTTCGATTCGCTGGAGGCGGCCATCGCCCGTGCCGACGCCTGGGCACGTGAGCAGGGTGTGGACGAACTGATGCTGATCGGCGGTGCGCAGCTCTACACCCAGGCGTTGGCGCGTGGCCTGGCAGATCGCTTGTACCTGACCCGTGTTGAGTTGAACCCGGAAGGGGACGCCTGGTTCCCTGAGTTTGATGCTGCGCAATGGCGCTTGGCATCCACCCAGGAAAACCCGGCCAATGAACAGACCCCGGCCTATCACTTCGAGGTCTGGGAGAAGGCCTTGTAGGCGCTGACGCCGAACTCAGGTATGTGACAGCGCCGCGTGTTCATCCGCCGCCAGCAGTGCCTTGTCGGTCTGCTGCATCATCTGGCTGGTAATCACGCCCGCTGTCATGGAGCCGCTGACGTTCAGTGCCGTGCGGCCCATGTCGATCAGCGGTTCTACCGAAATCAGCAGCGCCACCAGCTCCACGGGCAAGCCCATCGCCGGTAGCACGATCAGCGCGGCGAACGTTGCCCCGCCACCCACGCCGGCAACACCGGCCGAACTCAGGGTCACAATCGCCACCAAGGTTGCGATCCAGAGCGGGTCGAGTGGGTTGATGCCCACCGCAGGTGCAACCATGACCGCCAGCATTGCCGGGTACAGGCCGGCACAGCCGTTCTGGCCAATGGTGGCGCCGAACGAGGCAGCGAAGCTGGCAATCGACTGCGGCACGCCCAGGCGCTGGGTTTGCGCTTCGATGCTCAGCGGAATACTGGCTGCACTGGAGCGGCTGGTGAAGGCGAAGGTCAGCACCGGCCAGACCTTGCGCAAGAAACGCAGCGGGTTGATGCCGCTCAGCGACAACAACAGGCCATGTACCACGAACATCAGCCCCAGGCCGATGTAGGACACCACCACGAAGCTGCCCAGTTTGAGGATGTCGTCCAGGTTCGAGCTGGCCACCACCTTGGTCATCAGTGCGAGCACGCCGTAGGGGGTCAGCTTCATCACCAGGCGTACCAGGCGCATTACCCAGGCTTGCAGGGTGTCGATGGCCGCCAGGGCTCGGTTGCCTTTTTCTGCATCATCCTTGAGCAACTGCAGCGCGGCCACACCGAGGAAGGCTGCGAAGATCACCACACTGATGATCGAGGTTGGCTTGGCCCGGGCCAGATCGCCTACCGGGTTCTGCGGGATGAACGACAGCAGCAATTGCGGGATATTCAGGTCGGCGACCTTGCCGGCGTAATCACTCTGGATGGTCTGCATTCGCGCCATTTCCTGAGTGCCGGCGACCAGCCCTTCGGCACTCAGGCCAAACAGGTTGGTCAGCAGGATGCCGATCAACGCGGCAATGGCCGTGGTGAACAACAGGGTGCCGATGGTCAGGAAGCTGATCCGGCCCAGTGACGATGCGTTGTGCAGGCGCGCTACGGCGCTGAGGATCGACGCGAAGATCAGCGGCATGACGATCATCTGCAGCAACTGCACATAGCCGTTACCGACCAGATCGAGCCAACTGAGGGTGGCCTTGAGCACCGGGTGGCCGGCGCCATAAATGGCATGCAGAGCGGTTCCGAACAATACGCCGAGGATCAGGCCCGCGAGGACCTTCTTCGCCAGGCTCCAGGTACTGTTACGGGTTTGTGCCAGGCCTAGCAACAATGCGAGGAACGCCAGCAGGTTAAGGGTTAACGGCAGATTCATTGAAGCTCCAGAACAAAGCAGGGGCATCGCTTCTGTGTGCGATTGCGAACAGAAATGCTAACAGCATGAAAACTGACGAATTTATATCGAAATGGAATTTGCTTAGTTGTTTTTGGAATAAAAAGTGTTGCGAAGCGTTGATGCGATAGTAAAAGGGGGTGACGGGCCACGCTAACTCTAGGTGCTAGGAGCTGTCCTACGAGCGCTGTCGAACTTGAAAGATTGTCCGGGGGAAGGTGTGAGACTACTTTCGTTCAATTGGTGCGTAATCGGCGGTCGGGTGTGCGAAACCGAGGACCTTACGTGCATCAGTGAAGTTATGGCGGCTGTGCGCGGGCAGACTCATGTCTGGCCGGTTTTCAAACTCCCGGTTTCTCACCCCGCGCATGGCTGCCACCTTAATCTTGTGAAAGTGATTCCGTCCGTTCACGGTTGAGAGCGCACTGGAAGTGAGGTCGGTTTCATCGGCAGGGCTGGCGTCTGCCTCACCATAGCGATGGGGAGGTATGAGAGGGGTGTCAGTCAGTTCGCGGCGCCTGCATCGCAGGCAAGCCTGGCTCCCACGGGACTGCGCGAAAATTTGGCGGGCCAACGATTTGCCCGGACCTTGTTGATCGCACTGCTGTAATTCTAGGTTTTAGGAACTATCCTACGAGCGCTGTCGCCTTGGGGTGCTTGTCCTGTGTATGTCTCGGTATTAGCTTCGACCTGTCACTGAAAATCCAGTGATCGGGCGTGAGAACCCGCCAGTCAGATACAGGGCGCAACCCTTTATGGCGTTATGTCATGGTAGCCGTGCGCGGGCAGACTTCGGTCTGGCCGAGCTCCTGTATCCTCGGTTTCTCACCCCGCGTACGGCTGCCACCCTATCTCGTGAGAAAGATCGGATGGCAGCTCCTTCATCAGGTACAGGAGTGCACCATGAAAAAAATCGTCCCCGATCCACCTCCCGCCCTTGGCACCACTGCCGCCATCCCTTTTGGCACCTGCCAGTCCAGTCATCCTCCGATGTTCAGCGTTTGCAGCGGTATCCAGGCCGAAGACGCGCTGGTTCATGCGACCCTATTGCTGCGCGGTATCCGTGACGTTACCGACTACTACTGTCAGCACCATGCCGAAGAAACCGGGCGTGGGATGTTGTGGTCGGTGTTGCATTCGGCGGAGATGGCCAAGGCATTGGTTGAAGGCGTGTTGGATGGGATGCCGGTGTCGTCGGCAGGGCCGGCGCCTACGTCAACGTAGCGAGCGCATGATTCTGCAGGGCGGGCTTGCCTGGGAAGGTATCGGTGGGGGCGCCGGTTCACGACGCCTGCATCGCAGGCAAGCCTGGCTCCCACTGGATTGCACAAGGCGGTGTGGGAGTTGGCTTGCCAACGATGGGTTTGGGCCGCTAAGGCGGTCTCAGGCGACGATCAGTGCCTTGACCTTGTTCATCGCGTTCTTTTCCAGCTGGCGAATACGCTCAGCCGACACGCTGTACTTCTCGGCCAGGTCATGCAGGGTAGCCTTTTCCTCGGCCAGCCAGCGTTGGTAGAGAATGTCGCGGCTACGGTCATCCAGGCCCTGCAGGGCTTCGTGCAGGTTGCTGGTGGAGTTGTCGCTCCAGTCGGCATCCTCAAGCTGACGGGCCGGGTCGTAACGGTGGTCTTCCAGGTAGTTGGCTGGCGATTGGAAGGCGCTGTCGTCATCCGCTTCAGCGGCGGGGTCGAAGGCCATGTCCTGACCGGTCAGGCGGCTTTCCATCTCGCGCACTTCACGCGGTTCGACGCCCAGGCTTTCGGCGACACGATGCACTTCATCGTTGTTCAGCCAGGCCAGACGTTTCTTTTGGCTGCGCAGGTTGAAGAACAGCTTGCGCTGAGCCTTGGTGGTCGCGACTTTGACGATCCGCCAGTTACGCAGGATGAATTCGTGGATCTCGGCCTTGATCCAGTGCACGGCGAACGACACCAGGCGAACGCCCATTTCCGGATTGAAGCGTTTGACCGCTTTCATCAGGCCAACGTTACCTTCCTGGATCAGGTCAGCCTGGGCCAGCCCGTAACCCGAGTAGCTGCGGGCGATATGCACGACGAAACGCAGGTGGGCGAGCACCATTTGCCGAGCCGCCTCAAGATCCTGCTGGTAGTAGAGACTCTCGGCCAGTTCACGCTCCTGCTCGACGGTCAGCAAAGGGATGCTGTTGACCGTGTGTACGTAGGCCTCCAGGTTTGCACCGGGGACCAGGGCATAAGCAGGTTGCAACGAAGTGGTCATACGAAAAAACCTCCGACTCACTGAATTTGTGCCCGTGGGCACTGCCAGCATTGACCGGGGAACCCAAAACAAGTTCCCCCAAGCGATACGTCAATGCAGGCAAAAAGACACTTTTATCGCGGTGCGAGCTCGCTCAAGTGACGAGCGACCGCAATCCAAGCACCGATATACCCTAACAACACTGCACCAAGCAAGAGCGATAGACCATCGGCTGGTGGAACGCCTGCCAGTGCGAAATCGCTACCGTAGAGACCAGAAAGCCCGATAACGGCATCATTCAGCCAGTTCAAGCCAAATGCCAGCACGCCCCAGGACAGTACGCCTGCGCCAAATCCGTAGAGCGCGCCCATGTACAGGAACGGCCGGCGGACATAGCTATCGGTGCCACCGACCAGCTTGATGACCTCGATTTCGATGCGACGGTTTTCGATATGCAGACGAATAGTGTTACCAATTACCAGTAGCAGCGCTGAAACCAGCAGCACGGTCAAGCCGAAGACAAAGCGGTCACCCAGCTTCAGAATCGCTGCCAGGCGCTCGACCCAGACCAGATCCAGCTGGGCCAGTTCAACCCGTGGCAGTTCGGCCAGGCGCTGACGCAAGGCCTCAAGGGCCGGTTTGTCGACTTCTTTCGGGGTGACCACGATCACGCCGGGCAACGGGTTTTCGGGCAGTTCGCGCAGGGCTTCGCCGAGGCCGGACTGCTTTTGAAACTCATTGAGCGCCTGGTCTCGGCTGACAAACTCCGCTTCGGCGACACCGGCAATGCCCTTGATCTGGTCGCGCAAGGCTTCGCCATCACGGCTGCTGGCGTCCAGTTTCAGGTACAGGGAGATTTGCGCTGCGCGCTGCCAGGAGCCACCGAGTCGTTCGACGTTGCTCAGCAGCAACGACAGGCCCATGGGCAGGCTCAGGGCGACGGCCATCACCAGGCAGGTGAAGAAGCTGCCAATCGGTTGTTTGCCCAGGCGCCGCAGGCTGTCGAGAAGGCTCGAGCGGTGGCTTTCCAGCCACGCGCGCAGCAGGGTGCCGAAGTCCGGGCCGTCATCCTCGTCGTTGCCGCGTTTTTTCTTCTCCGGGGCTGGGTCGGCCGGTTTCGGTGCCACCCGCTCGGAAACCTTGGGACTACGTGTTGCACTCATTGCCCGGCCTCCCCATCGCCGATCAAGCGGCCGCGCTGCAAGGTCAGCATGCGATGACGCATGCGTGCGATCAGGGTCAGGTCGTGGCTGGCGATCAGCACACTGGTGCCCAGGCGGTTAATGTCTTCAAAAACACCCATGATCTCCGCGGCCAGGCGCGGGTCAAGGTTACCGGTCGGTTCGTCGGCCAACAGCAAGGCCGGGCGGTGAACGATGGCCCGGGCGATACCGACGCGCTGCTGCTGCCCTGTGGACAAGTCGCCCGGGTACAGCTCGGCCTTGTCCGACAAGGCCACGCGTTCAAGTGCGGAGTCGACTCGCTTGGCCACTTCGACCTTGGACAGGCCGAGAATCTGCAGTGGCAGGGCGACGTTGTTGAACACGGTGCGGTCGAACAGCAACTGGTGGTTCTGGAACACTACGCCAATCTGGCGGCGCAAAAACGGAATCTGTGCGTTGCTGATCTGCCCCAGGTCCTGGCCAGCCAGCAGCAACTTGCCGCTGGTTGGACGTTCCATGGCCAGCAGCAGGCGCAGCAAGGTGCTCTTGCCTGCGCCGGAATGGCCGGTGACGAACAGGAATTCGCCCCGACGTACCCGAAAACTCAATTCATGCAGGCCAACGTGACCATTCGGATAGCGTTTGGCGACCTGTTCGAATCGGATCATGGATGCTCCCGCTCGGCAAACAGTGCTTTAACAAAGGGTTCGGCCTCGAAGGTCCGCAGATCGTCGATGCCTTCGCCCACACCAATGTAACGAATGGGCAAGCCAAACTGCTTGGCCAGGGCGAAGATCACCCCGCCTTTGGCCGTGCCGTCGAGTTTGGTCAATGCCAGGCCGGTCAGCTCAACGCTCTGGTTGAAGTGCTTGGCCTGATTGATGGCGTTCTGCCCGGTACCGGCGTCCAGCACCAGCAGGACTTCGTGTGGGGCAGCGGCATCGAGTTTGCCCATTACCCGACGGACCTTCTTGAGCTCTTCCATCAGGTTGTCTTTGGTGTGCAGGCGGCCTGCGGTGTCGGCGATCAGCACGTCGATACCACGGGCTTTGGCGGCCTGCAGCGCGTCAAAGATGACTGAGGCCGAGTCGGCACCGGTGTGCTGGGCAATGACCGGGATATTGTTGCGCTCACCCCAGACCTGCAACTGCTCGACTGCGGCGGCACGGAAGGTGTCGCCGGCCGCCAGCATGACTTTCTTGCCTTCAAGCTGCAGTTTCTTCGCCAGTTTGCCGATGGTGGTGGTCTTGCCCGCGCCATTGACGCCGACGACCAGAATCACGAATGGCGTGCTCTGTGACTGAATGCGCAACGGTTGCTCAACCGGCTTGAGCAGGTCGGCCAGTTCGCCTTGCAGCGACTTGTACAGTGCATCGCTGTCGGCCAACTGCTTGCGCGCGACCTTCTGGGTCAGGCTCTGGATGATCACCGACGTGGCTTCAACGCCGACGTCGGCGGTCAGCAGACGGGTTTCGATTTCGTCGAGCAGGTCGTCGTCGATGGCTTTCTTGCCCAGGAACAGGCTGGCCATGCCTTCGCCGATGCTGGCGCTGGTTTTCGACAGGCCTTGCTTGAGGCGGGCAAAGAAACCGGTTTTGGCTTCCTCGGTGCGCTCTGGCACCGGCTCGACCGGCGTAGCCACAGGCGTAGGGGGTGCGGCCTGGGTGATAGGCGCAGGCGCGACGGGTGCAGGTGCAGGTGCAGGCTCGACGGCTGGCTCAGGCGTTGCAACCACCGGAGGGTGCGGCTCAAGCGGCTCAAGCGGCTCAACCGGTGCGGCGCGGTGCGGAATCGGCGGCGGCGAATGCGGCTCAAGGTCGGCCACCAATGCCACCGGCTCCTCAGGAACCGGCAAGGTCAACCCGGCAGTCGGTGCTGCCGGGGCAACAGCGGGGGCAAGCTCAGGCGCGGGCGTCGGGGCCGAAGTCGGGGCGACGTTGATCGCCGGCTCGGCGACGGGTGGCGCGACCGGCTCAGGTGCATCCTGGGCGGGCGGCTGTGGCTGTTCGACAACCGGCTGCTTTTTGCGCAGCCAACCGAACAGGCCCTTCTTTTCACCGGCCGGGGCCGGGTTCTTTTTGTCGTCGTTGGAACCAAACATGGAAGACGGCTATCTCAGGGTAGCGATGCGCCACTGCGGCGCCTCAAAAAATTCTTTCAACGCAGAACAGACTATGTTTAAACCGACTTGTTCATGCGCACATTTTGTCGAGAAGCTCTCGGGCTTGAACCCCGACAGGCATGGTCGTCTGGCAACCGGATCAGTATCCTAGCACCTCCTCGCCCGCAGACGCTAAGACCAAGCGGGCAGTCCTACAGGTTGAACAACGAATGAATGCTCTAGCCCGCCGCGCCGCTGGCCTGCTGCTCAGCACAGTTATTCTGCCGTTCGCGGCCTTTGCCGCCGATCCGCAGCCCACTCACGAGTTCTTTCTCGACAACGGCCTCAAGGTGGTCGTGCGTGAAGATCACCGCGCCCCCGTGGTGGTTTCGCAGGTCTGGTACAAGGTGGGCTCCAGCTATGAGACGCCGGGGCAGACCGGTTTGTCCCATGCCTTGGAGCACATGATGTTCAAAGGCAGCGAGAAACTGGGTCCTGGCGAAGCTTCCCGCATCCTGCGTGACCTGGGTGCCGAAGAAAACGCCTTCACCAGCGATGACTACACCGCCTATTACCAAGTGCTGGCCCGTGACCGCTTGCCGGTGGCCTTTGAGCTGGAAGCCGACCGAATGGCCAGCCTGCGCCTGCCGGCCGATGAATTCAGCCGTGAAATCGAAGTCATCAAGGAAGAGCGCCGCCTGCGCACCGACGACCAGCCTACAGCCAAGGCCTACGAGCGGTTTAACGCCATGGCCTACCCGGCCAGCGGCTATCACACTCCGACCATCGGCTGGATGGCCGACCTTGATCGGATGACCGTCGAAGACCTGCGCCATTGGTACCAGTCCTGGTATGTGCCGAACAACGCCACCTTGGTCGTGGTCGGTGATGTCACCCCGGACGAGGTCAAAAACCTCGCCCAGCGCTTTTTCGGGGGTATCCCCAAGCGTCCGGTGCCATCGGCGAAGCTTCCGCTGGAACTGGCCGAGCCTGGCCTGCGTCAGCTGACCCTGCATGTACGCACTCAACTGCCAAGCCTGATCTATGGCTTCAACGTCCCGAGCCTGGCGACTGCAAAGGACCCACGTACCGTACACGCCCTGCGCCTGATCTCGGCCCTGCTGGATGGGGGCTACAGTGCCCGCCTGTCGACCCGCCTCGAGCGTGAACAGGAACTGGTGTCTGGTGCGTCCACCAACTACGACGCGTTTGCCCGTGGCGACAGCCTGTTCGTGATTTCGGCCACGCCCAATACCCAGAAGAACAAGACATTGGCCGACGTCGAGGCCGGTATCTGGAAGCTGCTCGAAGAGCTGAAGACCACACCGCCGTCGGCTGAAGAGCTAGAACGCGTGCGTGCCCAAGTGATCGCCGGGTTGGTCTACAACCGCGATTCCATCAGCAGTCAGGCCACGACCATTGGTCAGCTGGAGACGGTTGGCCTTTCCTGGAAACTGATCGACAACGAGCTGGAGGAGCTGAAAAGCGTGACCCCGGCTGACATCCAGAAGGCCGCGAGCACCTACTTCACCCGCGAGCGCCTGAGCATCGCCCACGTATTGCCCGAGGAAAAGGCTCATGAGTGAGCGCACGACTCCCCGTTACACCCTGATGGGCCTGGGTATCCTGCTGGCGGTAGCACTGCTGGCATTCTTCCTGGCTCGCCCCGCCCAGTCCGATAACGCTGCTGTCGCAGAAAAACCGGCGGCAAAGCCAAGCAGTACTTTGCAGTCGCTGGCTGAGCTCGACAACAAGGCGCCCAGCCGCCGCCAACTGGATATCCAGACCTGGAATACCGCTGAAGGCGCCAAGGTGCTGTTCGTCGAAGCCCGCGAGCTGCCGATGTTCGACCTGCGCCTGACCTTCGCTGCAGGCAGCAGCCAGGATGGCGATGCGCCAGGCCTTGCGACCCTGACCAACGCCATGCTCAACGAAGGCGTCGCCGGTAAGGACGTCAGTGCTATTGCCGAAGGCTTTGAAGGCTTGGGCGCAGACTTCGGTAACGGCGCCTACCGCGACATGGCTGTCGCGACCCTGCGTAGCTTGAGCAGCACAAGCAAGCGTGAACCTGCGCTCAAACTGTTCGCTGAGGTGGTCGGCAAGCCGACGTTCCCAAGTGATGCCTTGGCACGAATCAAGAACCAGTTGCTGGCAGGTTTCGAGTACCAGAAACAGAACCCCGGGAAACTGGCTAGCCAGCAATTGTTCGAGCGCCTCTATGGCAGCCACCCCTACGCTCACCCGAGCGATGGCAATGCCAAGAGCATTACCCCGATTACTGTCGAACAACTGCGGGCTTTCCATGCCAAGGCCTATGCGGCCGGCAACGTCGTGATCGCACTGGTCGGTGATTTGAGCCGCGAGGACGCCGAAAAGATCGCAGCTCAGGTGTCTGCCGCGCTGCCTAAAGGTCCGGCACTGGCCAAAGTCGCCGAGCCGAGCGAGCCCGCGCCGGGCGCCAGCCATATCGACTTCCCGTCCAAGCAGACCCATCTGCTGCTCGCCCAATTGGGCATTGACCGCAACGACCCGGATTACGCTGCGCTGACGCTGGGTAACCAGATCCTCGGGGGTGGCACTTTCGGTACTCGGTTGATGAGCGAAGTACGAGAGAAGCGGGGTCTGACCTACGGGGTGTACTCTGGCTTCAGCCCGATGCAGGTACGCGGCCCGTTCCTGATCAACCTGCAAACCCGCGCCGAACTCAGCGAGGGCACCCTGAAGCTGGTTCAGGACATTCTGCGTGACTACCTGAAAACCGGCCCGACCCAGCAAGAGCTGGACGACGCCAAGCGTGAACTGGCCGGTAGCTTCCCGCTGTCCAACGCCAGTAACGCCAGCATCGTCGGCCAGTTGGGTGCCATCGGCTTCTACAACCTGCCACTGACCTACCTTGAAGACTACATGCAGCAGTCCCAAAGCCTGACCACTGAACAGGTCAAGGCGGCACTGAACAAGCATCTGGTCGCCGACAAGATGGTCATTGTCACGGCAGGGCCAAGCGTGCCGCAAAAGCCTTTGCCGCCACCTACTGACAAACCCGCCGAGCAGCCGCTCGGTGTTCCGGAGCATTAATGGCCAGTCCCTCCGCAAAACCGGCCCGGGCCCACAACGGCCAGGGCCAGCTGCGCATCATTGGCGGCGAATGGCGTAGCCGTCGTCTGAACTTTCCCGACGGTCCGGGCCTGCGTCCGACCCCGGACCGGGTTCGAGAAACCCTGTTCAACTGGTTGGCCGCCTACATTGAAGGCGCCCGTGTGCTGGACGCGTTCAGTGGCAGCGGGGCGTTGTACCTTGAGGCGTTGTCGCGCGGCGCCGCCTCTGCGGTGGCGCTGGACAACAATCCGGCAGCGATCGCCAGCCTCAAGCAGAACCTGGAACTCCTGCGCTGCCCACTTGGCCAGGTGATCCAGAGTGACGCCCAGCGTTACCTGCAGGGGGAGCCGAGCGCTCCCTTTGATGTGGTGTTTCTCGATCCGCCGTTTCATCAGGACTTGCTGAGTACGACCTGCAGCCTGCTTGAAGAGCGCCAATGGCTGGCGCCACGCGCCTGGATCTACACCGAGAGCGAGACCGCACCGTCGAGCCTGCAAATGCCAGGGAACTGGCGCTTGCACCGGGAGAAAAAGGCTGGCCAGGTACACTATGCCTTGTGGCAGCGCACCTGATAGCGCGTCAGGCTCGCCTTCTGGCGGGCCTGACACCTCAATAACTATCTACACCCATCCCCCTTGGCGGAACGCAGAAGCTACTCCGGCACTTGATGCCACTTTATGGAGTACTTCTCATGCTCAAGAAAACCTTACGATGGGCGCTCGCCTGTCTTGCCCCCGGCCTGCCGCTATTGGCAACGGCCAGTGAACCCGCCCCCTTGCAGCACTTCACCCTCGACAATGGCCTGCAGGTCATTTTGCGAGAGGATCGTCGTGCCCCTCTCGTTGAATCGCAGCTGTGGTACCACGTCGGCTCCAGCTACGAATATCCCGGTCAATCGGGATTGTCCCATGCACTGGAACACTTGATGTTCGAGGGCAGCAGCAAAATCGGCCCTGGCCAGTTTGCAAAGATTTTCGCCCGCATCGGGGCCACGGAAAACGCCTTCACGACACATGACGCGACGGTATTTCACCAGACCTTGCCCAGCGACCGGCTTGCAATTGCCCTGGAGGCAGCAGCTGACGCGATGGAAACCGCACGTTTGGGCGCAACGGAATATGCGCGTGAGATCGAGGTAGTAAAGGCTGAGCGCCGCAGACGGGTGGACAACACGCCCATTATGCTGGCTGAGGAGCGCGTCCTGTCCCATGCCTATGCACAGAGCAGTTACCGGACGCCGACCATTGGTTGGGCAAACGACCTTGAGCAGATGCACGTCGAGGAGCTGCGGCAGTGGTATCGCGACTGGTATGTCCCCAACAACGCCACCCTTGTGGTGGTGGGTGATGTAAGCCTTGAAACGCTTAAACCCTTGGTCGAGCGCTATTTCGGTGCCATTGCGCGCCGAGACACTCCGGTGAAGAAGGTGCCTCGCGAGCAGGGTAGCGTGGGTGAGCGTCGCCTGGACCTGCGCCTGCCCCAGCTGGAGCCTGGCCTGATACTGGCGTTTAACGTCCCCAGCGCGGCGACGGCTGAAGCGCCTTATCTGCCCCAGGCATTGCGCCTGATTCCGCAGATACTCACGGAAGGCTTCAGTTCACGCATGAATGCCCAGCTGCTTCGTCATGAAAAACTGTTGTCCTATGTGCAGTCTACCTACGAGCCCTACCGGCGCGGCGACACGCTGCTGACGCTGCATGCCTTCCCAAACCCGACCACGCAACCCGCATTGGCTGACGTCGAAATGCGGGTCTGGGAAATGCTCGAAGCACTCAAGTCCACACCCCCTACAGCCGCCGAACTGGCACGTGCCAAAGCGCGCCTGATCGCCTCGCAGGTGTATGTCCGCGACGAATTGGGTGCACAGGCCGACGCCATCGGCGAGTTCGTCGGCAGTGGTTTACCGCTGACCTACCTGAACGACGAAAGCCAGGCACTGCAAGCTGTTACCGCCGAGGATGTTCAGCGCGCAGCCCAAAGCCTGTTGACGCGTGAGCGTTTGACCATTGCCTATCTGCAGACCAAGGAGGTCGACCATGAATAACCTCAAGGCACGCCTGCGTCATGGCGTGATGGGTGTATTAAACATTACGCTCTTCACCCTGATGACATCGACCGCCGCAACAGCAACAGATGAACTGTTCGGCGGTCTTACCTCGCCTCACGAGATTGATCTGCTCAGCCACCCGGAGATAAAGCAGGACATTCAGACCTGGCGTACCGACGCAGGCACTCAGGTGTTGTTCGTGCATTCGCCTGGCCTGCCCATGTTCGATCTGGTCCTGAAGATTGATGCCGGCAGCGTCCGGGATGGCGACACGCCCGGGTTATCCGCGCTCACCGTGAGCATGCTCAACGAAGGGACCAACGACTACAACACCGACGAAATTGCCGAACTGTTCGAGCAGCACGGCGCTAAATTCGCGACCCGTTATGAAGCGGACTATGTCTCTGTTTCGCTGCGCAGCCTGAGCGCTGCCGAGCACCGCATACCGCTGGTTGAGCTGTTCGCCGAGGTGGTTGGCAAGCCCACGCTGGGCGCCACTCAGTTGCAGCGGTTGAAAGGGGAGATGCTCAATCAGTTGAACGATGACAACAATTGGATGCCGTTTTTCCTGAAGAGCGAGTCATACGCCCAGCTCTTTCGTGGTCACCCCTACGCTCAGCCGTCAGGGGGCACGCCAGAGGGTATTGCAGCGGTTACCCGCGAAGCCTTGCACAGGTTCCACAGCCAGACCTACACCTCGCAGAACATGGTCATTTCACTGATCGGTGATCTGACGGTGGAGGAGGCCAAGGCCATTGCCGAAACCGTTAGTCAGGCGCTGCCCGAAGGGCCGGCTCAACCTCCGATTGCCAGTACGTCAGAAGCTGAGCCCGAGGTTCTGCATTTTGAGCGCCCGAATGCACAAACCGATGTCATGCTGGCATTTCCGAGCATCACGCTAGACGACCCGGATTATGTTGCCATGGAGATTGCCAGTATTTTATTGGGCAACCATCCCAACTCACGCCTGACGAATGAGCTGCGCCAGAAACGTGGGCTGACCTATGGTGTTGTGGCCACGTTCATGCCGTTCAAGGCTGGCGGTTCGTTGCAGATCAAATGGGATGTAGAACCACGCTACAACGAGGCTTCCCAGGCGTTGGTCAGTGAAATGCTGGAGACATTCTTGCGTAACGGCCCGACCCAGGAAGAGCTGGACCTGGCCAGACAGCTATTTCGTAGCGAAGCGCTCAACGCAATTTCGGTCAACGCCCTCGCGGTGCGGGAAATTTCTGCCATAGGCTTCAACGGTAGACCGCTTGATTACATTCAGCGTCAACAGGAAGACGCCCTCGCCTTGACCCCAGAGGCTGTCAGGCTTGCTGTAAATCGCACGTTGGACCTTAAGAAGTCGGTGTTCATCAGTGTTGGCCCCGAGGTGCCTCAGGAGCCATTGCCCGAGCTATTGTTGATTACACAAGCCGACGAATAGTGGCGGTACAACGATTATGGTTTGTGGCAACTTAGTTGACGCTAGAAGAGGAATCGACGTTGCCCAAAGCCCTCAATACACCCGTATTTCGCCCAGCCCTGGGGCTGGGCAACCCTCATCTGCAGACCTTGTGGGGGCCGCTATGGCGCAAGCTCCCCACGCCGTCACGCAGCCGTGAGCGACTTTGGTTAAAGGACGGTGATTTTCTCGACCTGGACTGGTACGGCCCGCATCGCATTGATGCTCCCCAGGTACTGCTGCTACATGGCCTGACGGGGTCCTCATCATCGCCGTATATCCTCGGCTTGCAGCAGGCACTCGCGGAGCAGGGCTGGGGCAGTGTCGCGGTGAACTGGCGAGGCTGTTCAGGGGAGCCGAACCTGTTGCCACGCAGCTACCATTCGGGTGCCAGCGAAGACTTGGCCGAAGTCATTACTCATGTGCAGGCTCAACGTCCCGTCGCACCGCTCTACGCTGTCGGTTACTCATTGGGTGGCAACATACTGCTCAAGTACCTTGGGGAAACCGGCACGGCCTGCCCCTTGCAAGCCGCCGTGGCGGTTTCGGTACCGTTTCGCCTGGATCAGTGCGCCGACCGCATTGGCCAAGGTTTTTCGCGGGTGTATCAAGCCCATTTCATGCGTGCAATGCTGGCCTATGTGAAAGACAAGCAGCGGCATTTCCAGCGCCACGGCCATCAAGACGGGCTCCGCGCTATTGAACGCCTGGGGCCACTGGAGAATTTGCGCACCTTCTGGGATTTCGACGGCAAGGTCACCGCGCCGCTGAACGGCTTTGACGACGCCCACGACTACTACCGGCGTTCATCAAGCCGTTACTTTCTTGGGGAGAATCGAACGCCAACGCTGATCATCCAGTCCAGCGACGATCCGTTTGTATTCCGTCACAGCGTGCCGGGTAGCAACGAACTTCCGACACAGACCCGCCTGGAGTTGCATGCACGCGGCGGGCATGTCGGCTTTGTCGATGGCAGCTTGCGCCATCCGGGTTATTACCTGGAACGGCGCATTCCGCAGTGGTTGGCGCGAGGGGTTTAATCGCCGGTGGCGACTGGGTTTTGCGGGTCGGTAATCCACTCGCTCCAGGAGCCTGCGTACAGTGGCGCCATCGGGTAACCCGCCAGGCACAGGGCAAACAGGTTATGGCAGGCCGTCACGCCTGAACCGCAATAGGCCACCAGCCCTTCCGGTTGACGTGTGCCCAAGGCAGCGGCGAAGCGCTGATGCAGTTGCTCAGTTGGCAGGAAACGACCATCAGCGTCCAGGTTGTCGGTGAAGACTGCACACTGGGCGCCCGGGATGTGCCCTGCAACCGGGTCGATAGGCTCTACTTCACCACGGAAACGCGGCAAGGCACGGGCGTCGAGTAAGGTCAGTTCAGGCGAGCCCAGACGTTTGCTCAGTTGTTGCGCCGAGACCAGCATCGCCTGATCCGGCTTGCCCGAAAAATTCCCTTCTCGCTTTTCCGCAGGGTCCAGGCTCAATGGCAGTCCCGCCGCGTGCCAGGCCTTGAGCCCACCATTGAGCAGGTACACACCATTGCGTTTGCCCAACCAGGCCAGCAGCCACCAGGCTCGCGCGGCAAAGGCGCCTGGGCCATCGTCATAGAGCACGACGTCACTGTCGTTATCCACGCCCCAGCTTCGCAGGCGCTCGATCAATCGCCCTGGCTGTGGCAGTGGATGACGTCCGCTCACGCCCTTGACCACCGGGCCACTGAGGTCGCGCTCCAGGTCGGCGAAATGCGCACCGGCGATATGCCCTCCGGCATAACTGCGCTGACCATAATCGACATCGTCCAGGGCAAAGCGGCAATCGAGCACCACCAGCTTTGGCTGTTCGAGCCGTTCGGCCAGTTGCTCAGGGCTCATCAGTTGCGCGAGGGGCATGACCATCTCCTTATCGTTCAAATGGGGTGGATAGCAAAGGCCGGGGCGTCACTGCTCCAGTGCCTTGTTCAGCGAAACGTAGAATTCCTCACACAGGGCATCCACCGCCGGGCGCGCCTGGGCGGTGACGAAGCCCAGTTCGAGCACCAGCACCTGGTAAACGCCACGCTTGAATGCCTGTTCGCTCAGGTGCGCGGAGTGCTCACGGGTCGTGCAGAGAAACCGCACCCAGGAGGTCAGCACGATCCAGGCATTCAGCGTCAGCGATTCGATCTGTACGGCGTCCATCATAACGATGCCGGCTTCGACGAAGCCGCGATAGATGGCCTGGCCCTGCAGCAGGCAGCGCTGGGAAAAACGCCGGTAACGTGCGGCCAGTTCCCTGTCGCTGTCGAGCAGGTGCTCAAGGTCGCGATGCAGGAAGCGATAGTTCCACATCGCTGCCAGCAATTCCTTGAGGTAGAAGCGCTTGTCCTCCACGGTTGCCATTCGCCCCTCGGGCGGTCGCAGGAAACTGTCCACCTGTTCTTCGTACTGAGTGAACAGTACGGCGATGATTTCCTGCTTGTTGGCAAAGTGGTAGTACAGGTTGCCGGGCGAAATCTCCATGTGCGCGGCGATATGGTTGGTACTCACACTGCGCTCGCCCTGCTGGTTGAACAGCTCAAGGCTGTTCTGCACGATGCGTTCGCGGGTATTGATTCGTGGGGCCATAGGTCAGCTCCCAAAACATGAGCTTGAATGATTATGCCCATCTTACGGTTTATCGACCGCAGGATGTACCCGGCGAGAGGCTTTAAAAATTGGTACAACAGTGCAATATTAGAGCATTAGCTCTATTCATATTGCCCCTGTCGTGGAGCACCGCATGACCGTCGACACTGCCAGCACGCTACCGCTACCTACTGCACTTGATGCAATGAACATGACGTTTAACGCTCAACGACAGGCGTTTGCCGGTAACCCGATGCCGCCTGCGGCACAACGCCGGCAGTGGCTGAAGCACCTGCGTCTGGCCCTGCTGGCGCGTCAGGACGAATTGGTCGAGGCGATTGGCCGCGATTTTTCCATGCGCAGTGCCGATGAAACCTTGCTGGCCGAATTGATGCCCAGCGTTCAAGGCCTGCGTCACGCCGAGCGACATGTGCAGCGCTGGATGAGAGCGACTCGCCGGCCGGTCGGCCTGGCATTCCAGCCTGCCAGCGCGCGCGTGGAGTACCAGCCATTGGGTGTGGTTGGGGTGATCGTGCCCTGGAACTACCCGCTGTTTCTCGCCATCGGCCCCCTGACCGGTGCCTTGGCGGCCGGCAACCGGGTGATGCTCAAGCTCAGCGAAGCCACACCGGCCACCGGTGAGCTGCTCAAAGGCCTGTTGCAGGATGTTTTCCCCGACGACCTGGTCAGTGTGGTAGTGGGGGAGGCCGAGGTCGGTGAAGCATTTTCACGCTTACCGTTCGACCACCTGCTGTTCACCGGTGCGACGTCTATCGGGCGCAAGGTCATGCAGGCCGCGGCACACAACCTGACGCCGGTGACACTGGAGCTGGGTGGCAAATCCCCGGCCATTGTCTCGGCCGATGTGCCGCTGGAGGCAGCAGCCGAACGGATTGCCTTCGGTAAAACCCTTAATGCCGGGCAAACCTGTGTTGCCCCGGACTATGTACTGGTGCCTGAGCAGCGCCTGGCCGGGTTCGTTGACGCCTACCGCAAGGCCGTGCAGCGGTTCTATCCACGGATCGCGGGTAACCCGGACTACAGCGCGATTATCAACCCGCGCCAGTTGGCCAGGCTCAACGACTACCTGAGCGATGCGCGAGAGAAGGGTGCGCAGGTGCTTGACCTGTACCCCGGCGAGTCCGGCGAGGGCCGGCAACTGGCACCTCATCTGTTGTTGCAGGTCAACGATGACATGCGGGTCATGCAGGACGAGATCTTTGGCCCGCTGTTGCCCGTTGTTCCCTACCGCCAGCTTGACGATGCCCTGGCCTACGTCAACCAGCGGCCCCGTCCGCTGGCGTTGTATTACTTCGGCTACAACCGCCGAGAACAGCAGCGAGTGCTGGAACAGACCCATTCCGGAGGCGTATGCCTGAACGACACCCTGCTGCATGTCGCCCAGGATGACCTGCCGTTTGGCGGCGTCGGTCCATCCGGGATGGGGCATTACCACGGGCATGATGGTTTTCTGACCTTCAGCAAGGCCAAGGCGGTACTGATCAAACAGCGACTGAATGCGGCACGGCTGATCTACCCGCCCTACGGCAAGGCCCTGCAAAAGCTGGTGTACAAACTGTTCATCCGTTAACTCGGCGATCGACTCCCGGCCTGATAACAATGACAACAAGCCTGTCTGAACTGCACGCTCTAAACCGTCGCAACCTGCTCAAGCTTGGCTTGGGGGCCACGGCACTGTTTGCCACTGTCGGGCTGAGCGGCTGTACCCCGGCGCCTTCGGCCAAGGGCCTCTATGTGTTGCGCGACAGCGACTTGCCGGTGCTGCGGGCGCTGATCCCCGTGGTATTGGAAGGCACGGCTGCCGTGCACGCGGTGGAGCCGGTGCTGCGCAGTCTGGATGACAAACTCGCTTACCTTTCCCCGGCAATGCTGAAGCTGACCCGTCAGTTACTCGACGTGCTGAGCCTGCCCCTGACCCGGGGCCCACTCACCGGCGTATGGGGGGCGTGGGATCAGGCCAGTAGCGAACAGATCCAGGCCTTTTTGAGGCGCTGGCAGCACAGCTCGTTCGACCTGCTGCGCATGGGGCATGGCTCGCTGCTGCAACTGTTGCAGATGGCGTGGTACGGCCTGCCCGACGCGTGGGTCGACTGTGGCTACCCCGGTCCGCCGAAAATCTGACCCCTTATCCAGAGCACCGACATGCCCGTACCCGATCTGTTCCGCGAAGGCCTGGCCCGCGGCTGGAAGACCCACGACGGTTCTGCCCTGAGCCAGGACCTGACCCTGGAAACCGACGTGGCGATCATCGGCAGTGGTGCCGGTGGCGCGACCACTGCCGAGTTGCTCAGTGCCGCCGGGCTCAAGGTGCTGCTGATCGAGGAGGGCCCGCTGAAGACCAGCAGTGACTTCCATCTGCTCGAAGACCAGGCCTATGCCAGCCTCTACCAGGAAGGCATCGGTCGCATGAGCAAGGACGGTGCCATTACCATCCTGCAGGGCCGGGCGGTCGGTGGCACCACGTTGATCAATTGGACCTCCAGCTTTCGCACCCCGGTGCAAACCCTGGATCACTGGGCCACCGATCACGGCGTCATCGGCCACAGTGCCGAAGCACTGGCGCCGTGGTTCGAGCGCATGGAAAAACGCCTCGGGATTGAGCCGTGGGCGATGCCGCCCAATGCCAACAACGAGGTATTGCGTCGTGGCTGTGAACAACTGGGCTACACCTGGAAAGTCATTCCGCGCAATGTGCGTGGCTGCTGGAACCTGGGGTACTGCGGCATGGGCTGCCCGGTCAACGCCAAACAGTCGATGCTGGTGACCAGTATTCCGGCGACGCTGGAAAGCGGCGGCGAGTTGCTGTACTTGAGTCGCGCCGAGCGCCTGCTGCATAACGGCGAGCGCATCACGCAGTTGGAGTGCGTGGCCATGGACAACCGCTGCGTGGCGCCCACCGGGCGGCGCATCACCGTCAAGGCACGGCACTATGTGCTGGCGGGTGGCGGTATCAACAGCCCGGCCTTGTTGTTACGCTCCGATGCCCCAGACCCCTACCAGCGCCTTGGCAAGCGCACCTTTCTGCACCTGGTGAACTTCAGCGCCGCGCAGTTCAAGGACGCTGTGAACCCGTTCTACGGTGCCCCACAGTCGATTTACTCTGACTACTTCCAGTGGCGCGATGGCGTCACCGGGCCCATGGCCTACAAACTTGAGGTGCCGCCACTTCACCCGGCACTGGCCAGCACCCTGCTAGGCCGTTTCGGCCGGGAAAACGCCTTGCGCATGGCACAACTGCCAAACACTCATGTGATGCTGGCACTGATGCGTGATGGCTTTCATCCGCAGAGTGTCGGTGGCGAGGTCTCGCTGCGTGATGATGGCGCTCCCGTGCTCGACTATTCGATTTCCGACTACACGTGGGACGGCCTGCGCCGGGCGTTCCACAGCATGGCCGAGATCCAGTTCGCAGCCGGTGCCGAGGCTGTGCTGCCGCTGCACAGCGACGCGCACTACGTAAAGAGCCTGGCCGAAGCCCGGCTGATGATTGACGGCCTGAACCTTGAGCGCTACCTCACACGGCTGGGCAGTGCCCATGTCATGGGCGGCTGCGCCATGGGTGAAGACCCGCGACAGGCCGTTTGCAACAGCCTTGGCCAGCATCATCAATTGGCCAATCTGTCGATTCACGACGGTTCGTTGTTTCCCACCAGCATTGGTGCCAACCCTCAATTATCGGTGTATGGCTTGAGTGCCAAGCTCAGCGATGCCTTGGCCAAGCGCTTGTCGAAAGGCGGGTGACAAGCCTTATTCATGCTGTCTATAGTGCCATCAGCCTGTGGATGCGACTTGGCCGACTGCAGAGGCTGCGCTACCATCCGACTCCCCAACGCACTCCTGCCAGGACGACGCGATGAACCGAGTGTTGTACCCAGGGACATTCGACCCTATTACCAAGGGCCATGGCGATCTGGTCGAACGCGCCTCGCGCCTGTTCGACCACGTGATTATCGCGGTTGCCGCCAGTCCCAAGAAAAACCCGCTGTTCCCACTGGAACAACGGGTCGAGTTGGCGCGCGAGGTTACCCGTCATCTGCCCAATGTCGAAGTCATCGGCTTCTCCACGCTGCTGGCGCATTTTGCCAAGGAGCAGCAAGCCAATGTCTTCCTGCGAGGTCTGCGCGCAGTGTCCGACTTCGAGTACGAGTTCCAGTTGGCGAACATGAACCGCCAATTGGCGCCGGACGTCGAGAGCCTGTTCCTGACGCCTTCCGAGCGTTACTCCTTTATCTCGTCCACCTTGGTGCGTGAAATCGCAGCCTTGGGCGGAGATATCAGCAAGTTCGTTCACCCTGCGGTGGCTGACGCCCTGACCCAGCGCTTCAAGAAGTGATTCTTCCGGCCTGAACCGAGCGCCCGCGTGCATCGCGGGCGCTAATGCGGCACAATTACGCTCATTGGTTTTCACATGCCAGGGCCAGATGCCCAGGCCGGAGTCCCCATGTCCCTGATCATCACCGACGACTGCATCAACTGCGACGTCTGCGAACCCGAGTGCCCGAACGCCGCTATTTCCCAGGGCGAAGAGATCTACGTGATCGACCCAAACCTGTGCACCCAGTGCGTCGGCCACTACGACGAGCCGCAATGCCAGCAGGTTTGCCCGGTTGACTGCATCCCGCTGGATGAAGCCCACCCGGAAACCCATGAAGAGCTGATGATCAAGTACCGCAAGATCACCGGCAAGGCCTGATGCCTGGCAGCACCGCGTTCCGTACACTGCTGTTTGGCGCCGCGCTGGCGCTGTGTGCCACGCAAGCCTTGGCTGACGGTCCGGGGCGGGCGGCGATTGCCAGCCCGCACCCGGAAGCCACGGCAGCTGCTCGGGAAATTCTGGAGCAGGGCGGTAACGCGTTCGATGCGGCAATTGCCGTGAGTGCCACCCTGGCGGTGGTTGAACCTTACGGCTCAGGGCTGGGCGGCGGCGGGTTCTTCCTGCTGCGTCAGCCTGGCTCACCGGCCAGCTATCAGTTCATCGACGCTCGCGAGCGTGCACCGGGCAAAGCCACCGCGACCCTGTACCTCAAGGACGGCAAGGTTCAGCCGGGCCTGTCGATCAACGGGCCGCTGGCTGCCGCCATTCCGGGCCTGCCCGCTGCGCTGGCCGACCTTGCGACCAACTACGGCAAATTACCGTTGACCCGCTCGCTGGCGCCGGCCATTCGTTTGGCCAATCAAGGCTTTGCTGTCGACCGGGTTTACCGCGACCGTGCCCAGATGCGCCTGAGTGCCCTGCGTGACGATCCGGAAAGTGCCCGCTTGTTCTTGAAGGACGGCGAGGTTCCGGTATTGGGTACGTCTATTCGTCAGCCAGAACTGGCCGCTACCCTGACACGTTTGGCCGAGCAAGGGCGTGACGGGTTCTATGCCGGGACTACTGCCCAGGCACTGCTCAGTGGCGTGCAGGGCGCAGGCGGTATCTGGCGCGAGGAAGACCTGAGCGACTATCGCGTCGTGCACCGTGAGCCGTTGCGCTACGCGCTGGCGGACCGCCGTGAACTCATCAGTGCGCCGCCACCGTCTGCGGGCGGCGTGGCCCTGGCACAGAGCCTGGTCATGCTTCAGCGTCTGCCGTGGCAGGGCGCCGACCCAGTGCAGCGCAGCCATTACGTGCTTGAAGTGCT
Organism: Pseudomonas laurentiana; assembly: GCF_014648275.1. Taxonomy (GTDB): domain Bacteria; phylum Pseudomonadota; class Gammaproteobacteria; order Pseudomonadales; family Pseudomonadaceae; genus Aquipseudomonas; species Aquipseudomonas laurentiana. The sequence goes on along the minus strand of NZ_BMQU01000007.1, from coordinate 92,522 downwards.
ACGTCGCGCCTACCGGGACCGTGGCTTGCTGGGTGACCCGGATTACGTCAGCAACCCGATCCCCCAGTTGCTTTCGCGCAGTTACCTGCAGGGGTTGGCTGATGGCATCGATGTCTACAAGGCAACCCCCAGCGCCGATTTGCCGCCTGCTTCGGCTTGGCGCGAAGGGGACCACACTACCCATTTCGCGGTAATCGACGGCGAGGGTAATGCGGTAGCGGCCACCTTGTCGGTCAACCTGCCGTTTGGCGCCGCCTACAGTGCCCCTGGCACGGGTGTGGTGCTGAACAATGAAATGGACGATTTCGCGGCCGACCCCAGCGGCAGCAACAGCTACGGGCTGGCTGGCAGCCAGGCCAATGCGGTCGCGGCAGGCAAGCGACCGCTGTCGAGCATGAGCCCCACGTTTATCGAGAGCCCCAGCCAGTTCGCCGCGTTTGGTACGCCTGGCGGCAGCCGTATTCCGAGCATGGTGCTGCTATCGGTGCTGGAGTTTCTGGAGGGGCGCCCCGTGGCTACGTGGCCAGCGGTACCGCGCTACCATCACCAGTACCTGCCGGATGTGGTCGAACACGAACCGGGTGCCTTCAGTACCGAGCAGCAGCGCGAGTTGCAGGCGCGCGGCTACACGCTCAAGGATGTGGGTCGCGCTTATGGGAATCAACAGGTGCTGTTCTGGGACAAGGCCGGGCATACCCTGGAGGCGGCCAGCGATCCGCGCGGGCTGGGCACCTCCGACGTATTCAACCCACGCTGACGCGGCCTAGGTCTGGCAGCGTGGGCAGTACACGCTGGCACGCTGACCCAGGCGGACCTCACGCAAGGTACTGCCACACACCTTGCACGGTTCTTCCCCGCGCCCGTAAACGAAGAGCTCCTGCTGGAAATAGCCTGGCTGGCCGTCACCGCCAATAAAGTCACGCAGGGTGGTTCCTCCGCGTTCGATGGCACTGGCCAGGATTCGTTTGATCTCGATGGCCAGTTTCAAGTAACGCGCCCGGGAAATGCTCCCTGCTTCGCGCCGAGGATCAATGCCGGCAGCAAACAACGCTTCGGTCGCATAGATATTGCCGACGCCCACCACCACCGCGTTGTCCATGATGAACGGCTTGACCGCCATCGAGCGTCCCCGTGACAGCTGGAACAGGCGCTCACCGTCGAACAGGTCGGTCAACGGCTCAGGCCCCAGCTTGATCAGCAGTTCATGGTGCAGCGGGTCCAGGCTCCAGAGCATCGCACCAAAGCGCCGGGGGTCGGTGTAGCGTAGCGCCAGCCCGGACTCCAGTTCGATGTCCACATGCTCGTGCTTGAGCGCCGGCAGGCCGATTTCAACCAGCCGCAGGTTGCCGGACATGCCCAGGTGACTGATCAAGGTGCCGACTTCGGCATTGATCAACAGGTACTTGGCTCGCCGCTCCACACTGACGATGCGCTGGCCGGACAGGCGAACATCGAGGTCTTCAGGAATCGGCCAGCGCAGGCGCCGGTCGCGAACGATTACCCGGCTAACCCGCTGGCCTTCCAGGTAGGGTGCAATACCGCGTCGCGTTGTCTCGACCTCGGGTAATTCAGGCATCGATCAGTGTCCACCGAGTTCGCGGATGGTCTGCTTCAGGTTCTCGAAGTCGTACTCGGGCAATCCGACGTAATCGAGCACCAGATGGCTGATGGTGTTCCATTCGTGGTCTTCGCTTTGGCCACCCAGCACCCGGTGCGAAGCACAAATGTGCTCGGCCATTTTCAGGATCGACAGCAGGTTCTTCAACTGGCTGTTGCGCGCCGATTCATCGCTGAATATCGCCAGGGCATTGTGATGGTTGGCAATGGCATTGCCCAAGTGTTCCGGCAAACGCCACGACTTGGCGGTGTAGTAGCCGACCACCGCATGGTTGGTGTTGAACACCTGGTTTTCGGTGTCGACCACGCGCTGTCCCGGCCCGGCGCTGGCATAGGCGTCCTCGACCACGCTCATGTACTCCGGGAAGCGCTTGAGCATCAACGGAATGCCACAGTCGTGGAACAACCCCAAGGCATAGGCTTCATCTACCGCCTGGGAGCCCAGGCGCTTGGCCAGGGTCATGCAGGTCATGGCCACATCCTGAGCGTTGTCCCAGAAACGGTTCAAGGTGACGATGGTTTCATCGCTCATCTCGCCCTTGATCGACTGTGCGTTGATCAGGTTGATGATCGAACGGCTACCGAGCAGATTCACTGCGCGTTGAATCGAGGCGATCTTGTTGGTCAGGCCGAAATGCGGCGAGTTGACCAGTTTGAGCAGCGCCCCCGAAAGCCCCGGATCCTGGGAAATCAGCTTGGCGATCGTCTCCAGATCGGGATCAGGCATGTACTGCTCCATCTGCAGATCAACCATGATTTGCGGCTGGGGGGGCACACTGATGCCCTGCAGGGCCTGCTGAATCTGTTCGGGGGAAAGCTCTTGGGACATAAGTACACACTCGGGGCTGAACGGCGATTTTAACCTTGCTGCGCGCACGAGGGACACCGGCAGAACGGCTTGATTGCAACTTATTGCTACCCTGACCCACCACTTGGCAGCTATTTCTACCGGGCCACGCGTTGAACCCCGTCGACGCGCTATAATCCCGCTCTTTTTTCCCGGAGCGACGTCATGTCCCTGCCCAGCCTTCGTCTCAAAGCCAACGCCGACCGCCGCCTGCGCGCCGGCCACCTGTGGGTTTACAGCAACGAAATCGACGTCGCCGCGACCCCGCTGCATGGCTTCAAGGCCGGCGATCAGGCGGTGCTGGAAGCTGCAGGCGGCAAAGCCCTGGGCATCGTCGCCATGAGCCCGAACAACCTGATCTGCGCCCGCCTGCTGTCGCGTGACGCCAAGCTGCCACTGGACAAGTCACTGCTGGTGCACCGTCTGAACGTGGCCCTGTCGCTGCGTGAGCGTCTGTTCGACAAGCCGTACTACCGTTTGGTCTACGGTGATTCCGACCTGTTGCCGGGCCTGGTGGTTGACCGTTTCGGTGACATTCTGGTCGTGCAATTGGCTTCGGCCACCATGGAACTGCACCGCGACGACATCCTGGCCGCGCTGATCCAGGTGCTCAAGCCAAGTGGCATCCTGTTCAAGAACGACTCTGCTGCGCGCGATGCCGAGGGCCTGAACCGCTACGTGGAAACCGCGTTCGGCCTGGTGCCGGAGTGGGTTGCCCTGGAAGAGAACGGTGTGAAGTTCGAAGCGCCAGTAATGGAAGGCCAGAAAACTGGCTGGTTCTATGACCACCGCATGAACCGTGCGCGTCTGGCGCCGTATGTCAAAGGCAAGCGCGTACTCGACTTGTTCAGCTACATCGGTGGCTGGGGCGTGCAGGCCGGTGCCTTTGGTGCCAGCGAAGTGTTCTGCGTCGATGCCTCGGGTTTTGCCCTGGACGGCGTTGAGCGCAACGCCGCGCTCAACGGTATTGCCGAAAAAGTTACTTGCGTCGAAGGCGACGTGTTTGAAGCGCTGAAGGAACTGAAAGCCGCCGAAGAGCGTTTCGACGTGATCGTGGCCGACCCGCCTGCATTCATCAAGCGCAAGAAAGACCTGAAAAACGGCGAGGGCGCCTACCGTCGCCTGAACGAGCAAGCCATGCGCCTGCTCACCAAGGACGGCATCCTGGTCAGCGCATCGTGCTCGATGCACCTGCCCGAAGACGACTTGCAGAACATCCTGCTGACCAGTGCCCGCCACCTGGACCGCAACATCCAGCTGCTGGAGCGTGGCGGCCAGGGCCCGGACCACCCGGTTCACCCGGCGATTCCGGAAACCCGCTACATCAAGAGCCTGACCTGCCGTCTGCTGCCTAACAGCTAATACGCGGTACCCGTGTTGGGCTGCACGGCAGCCCAACACCTAGTCGCGCATCGGTACAGCGCTCAGCTCCACGCCGTCGATGTTGAACGTGTTGAAGCGTGGCTTGACCGGCTTTAGCGCGCTCTGGCGGATCAATTCGATCAAGCGCGCCGGGTCTTCTTGACCCTCCAGGTCCGCGGCCGCCCGCCACTCTCCGTGCTCGTCACGGTCCAGAATGTAAGCCTTGAACCCCCATTCTTCCTTGGACACGAGCAACACCTCGTTTCGACCGTCATCGTTCAGGTCCATGGCATGCAGTACGCAGCCGGCACCCTGGCAATGCATACCGATGAATGCGCCTTTCAGCATGGCCTCGACACCGTCCTCGGCATCGCCCACCCATTCCATGTTCAGGGCATTATCACGGCCGTCAAACTCGGCAGTATTCGAGCGATAGGTCGGCTCGCTCAGCACGTCGCGCAACCGCTCACGCCCTTGCACATCGAGAATCTGGTTGCGTTCTACCTCTGCTTTCAACCACTCGAATTGTTCGACCCCGGCTGCACCAAGCCGGTAGCGCAGGGACCAGGCATCGAAGTCTGCTACAGGCGTACGTCCACTGAGCAAGCGCTGCACCTGGTTCTGTGCACTCCAGGCTTCCGGGCTCACCAGTGGCGTATGTACTAGTACCAACACCACACAGCCGAACAGGGCAATGAGCGGGTTGCTGGTGCGCAGAGGGCCCAGCCATACCGACTGCCGACGAACAACCGCCCACACAGCCGCCAGGCTGTACAGCAGTGCAACCAAGAGCAGTGGGATCGCCATGAAGCGTTGCGGTGTCAGGCCGTACTGTTCAATTCGCAGCCAGGTTGAATACCCTGCCAGTACGACCAGCACCGGCAAACACAGCAGGGACAGGTCCACCAGCCGCCGCAAGCCGCTGCCATAGGTGGCGCTGTCGTGACCGTCTTGAAACACGCCATTGACCAGGAACAGGTTGAGCCCCACTAGGCAGAGCAGGATCAGGGTCGAAGAGCCCGTATCCCAGACCGGTTGCAGGCCGCTGAACGGCAACGTCAGGATGAACAGCACGGTCATCAGGGCACTGAATGGCAGCAGGAAACGGCACACCGCCAAGAGCACGCCGCGCAGCAGTCCAATGACCGCCTCCTTCTCACGGCCTATGCGCATGCCGAGGGAGAACACCAGTGTCAGGGCAATCGCGAGGAACAGCGGCGACTCCAGCACCGCCTTGACGTGCGGCACGCCCAGCATCGTGAACAGTGCGCCGCACAACAGCACCAGCAGCATCACCACCATGACCAGTTGCTGCGCGAGCAGCACAATGAAGATATTGCCCCACGCATGCCTGAACAGGTCTTCGTAGCGTGGCCCGCGTCCTTCACGGCTTGGCCAACTGGCGATAAAGGCGCAGCCAATGTAACCCAGCAGGCTCGCGCAGACTGCCCAGGACCCTTGCAGCCACTGCGAGCCGTTGTCGGAGAAAACCCAACCGCTGATCGCCGTCATCACCAGCGTCATCAGTGTGACCAGCACCCAGGTGCCACGTAGCAGCACTGAACGCCCGAGCAGCTGCAGGTTGATCCCGCCGACGGCGGCCAGTGTTATCAGCATCGTGCTGATCCAAGGGATCTCCAGCCATATGGCGCTCAAGAGCAAAAGCCCCTGAAGCAAACCAACCACCAGATAGAAATACAACGAAGGGGATAACGCGGGCATGCCAAGTCCTTTTGCCGGGGGAGCTGCGAAGGGCGGCAGTCTAACCAAGTGCCGCCAGATTTTCCCCTTGGAGGCGCCGCTGATGCACCAACCCTCCACAGCGCCATTCCTTCCCGCTGCCAGCCGTGTAGAATCGGCCTATTCATCGCCAGTCATCCCCGGCGGGTTTATGAGCTCTGGCCGAGCGCACGGCGATCCCGCGGCGTTCTCGGCTTCATCCGCACCAGCGGCCACCTGCCTTCGGTGCAAAGGACAAGAGACGCTCACTCCCCTTTTTGTTACCTGCTTAGCCGCCAGGAGTGCTCCATGCCAGATTACCGCTCGAAAACGTCCACCCACGGTCGCAACATGGCCGGCGCCCGCGCCCTGTGGCGCGCCACGGGTATGAAAGACGACGATTTCAAGAAACCGATCATCGCCATTGCCAACTCGTTCACCCAGTTCGTACCGGGCCACGTCCACCTCAAGGACCTCGGCCAACTGGTCGCCCGTGAGATTGAACGCGCCGGTGGCGTGGCCAAGGAATTCAATACCATCGCGGTTGACGATGGCATCGCCATGGGCCATGACGGCATGCTCTACTCGCTGCCGAGCCGCGAGATCATTGCCGACTCGGTCGAGTACATGGTCAACGCCCACTGCGCCGACGCCATTGTCTGCATCTCCAACTGCGACAAGATCACCCCTGGCATGCTGATGGCCGCCCTGCGCCTGAACATCCCGGTGATCTTCGTTTCCGGTGGCCCGATGGAAGCCGGCAAGACCAAGCTGGCCAGCCACGGCCTGGACCTGGTCGATGCCATGGTCATCGCTGCCGATACCTCGGCCTCCGATGAAAAAGTCGCCGAGTATGAGCGCAGCGCCTGCCCGACCTGCGGTTCCTGCTCCGGCATGTTCACCGCCAACTCGATGAACTGCCTGACCGAAGCCCTGGGCCTGGCCCTGCCGGGCAACGGCTCCACCCTGGCCACCCACAGCGACCGTGAACAGCTGTTCCTGCAGGCTGGCCGGACCATCGTCGAGCTGTGCAAGCGTTACTACGGCGAGAATGACCAGAACGTTCTGCCGCGCAATATCGCCAGCTTCAAGGCGTTCGAGAACGCCATGACCCTGGACATCGCCATGGGCGGGTCGACCAATACGATCCTGCACCTGCTGGCCGCTGCCCAGGAAGCCGAAATCGATTTCGACCTGCGCGACATCGATCGCCTGTCACGCAAAGTGCCGCAGCTGTGCAAAGTGGCGCCGAACATCCAGAAGTACCACATGGAAGATGTGCACCGCGCCGGTGGCATCATCAGCATCCTTGGTGAACTGGCCCGTGGCGGCCTGTTGCACACCGACCTGCCAACCGTGCACAGCAAGACCATGGCTGATGCCATTGCCAAGTGGGACATCACCCAGAGCGATGACCAGGAGGTGCATACCTTCTTCCGTGCAGGCCCGGCCGGTATCCCGACCCAAACCGCCTTCAGCCAGTCGACCCGTTGGGAAACCCTCGACGCCGACCGTGAAAACGGCTGCATCCGCAGCGTTGAACACGCCTACTCGCAAGAAGGCGGCCTGGCTGTGCTTTACGGCAACATCGCCCTGGACGGCTGCGTGGTGAAAACGGCCGGTGTGGATGAGTCGATCCACGTATTCGAAGGCAATGCGAAGATCTTCGAAAGCCAGGACAGCGCGGTACGCGGCATCCTTGCTGACGAGGTGAAGGAAGGTGACATCGTCATCATCCGTTATGAAGGCCCGAAAGGCGGCCCGGGCATGCAGGAAATGCTCTACCCGACCTCTTACCTGAAGTCCAAGGGCCTGGGCAAGGCCTGCGCGCTGCTGACCGACGGTCGTTTCTCTGGCGGTACCTCCGGTCTGTCGATTGGCCATGCCTCGCCCGAAGCGGCAGCCGGTGGTGCGATTGGCCTGGTACGTGATGGCGACAAAGTACTGATCGACATTCCGAACCGCTCGATCAACCTGCTGGTGGACGACGCCGAACTGGCTGCACGCCGGGTTGAGCAGGACAAGAAAGGCTGGAAACCGGTTGAAGTGCGCCCACGTAAAGTGACCACTGCGCTGAAAGCCTACGCCCTGCTGGCGACCAGCGCCGACAAGGGTGCGGTACGCAACAAGGCCATGCTCGACGGGCTGTAAGGTGTTGGGTTAACCCCGGCAGACAAAACCCCTGACCGAAAGGCCAGGGGTTTTTGCTTTTCAGGCTTTGGCTCAATAGGGCCACATGTCCCTATGGCCATGTCCGCGGTGTGTGGGGACGGCAGGCCGCACGAGGCAGCGGCTTACTGATTCCAGGGCGCCGCACGTTTGCTATCGAGCAAGCTCAGGTAACTGCTGCCGCCCAACTGGCGCATCTGCTGGCGTATCCAGCTGGCGCGTCGTGCGACGTAGGTGCTGGGGCGGCTGGCGCTCCATTTGCGTGGGCTGGGCAGCACGGCGGCGAGCAGGCTGGCCTGTTGCTGGGACAGGTTGCGGGCGTCGACGCCGAAGTGGTGCCGGGCTGCGGCCTGTGCGCCAAATACCCCGTCATCCCATTCAGCGCTGTTGAGGTAGACCTCAAGGATGCGTTCTTTCGACCAAAGCATTTCGATCAGTGCCGTGAACCAGGCTTCCAGCCCCTTGCGCAACCAGCTGCGCCCCGACCAGAGAAACAGGTTCTTCGCCACCTGCTGGCTCAGCGTACTGGCGCCGCGGATGCTGCCACCGCGTTCGTTGTGGGCCAGCGCGGCCTGGATCGCAGTGAAGTCGAAACCCCAATGCTCAGGGAATTTCTGGTCTTCTCCGGCGATCACCGCCACTTTCAGATCGTCGGAGATCTGTTCCCACGGTTGCCAGTCGCGCTGCAGGTCAATCGGCTGGCCGTTGAACCAGGAGGCGACCTTGCGCTCGACCATCAGCGCGGTGCCTGGTGGTGGCACCCAACGAAAGAGCAGCACCAGCAGGGCACTGCCGGCCGCGAACCAGAGCAGGGCACGAGTGAGGCGACGCAGTAGGGATGACAGCATAAGAGAGATGGCTTGGCCGAACCGATGGAGCGGGCCATTATACAGACCCTCTGCCTCGCCATGGTCCTGACTGGGAGTTGTCTGATGCTTCGTAGTTTCTTGTTACTCGCTGCCTTTTTCGGTTTTACCGGTGTCGCCCTCGGCGCCTTTGCCGCCCACGGTCTGAAAGCACGCTTGAGCAGTGAGTACCTGGCGATCTTCCAAACCGGTGTGACCTATCAACTGATTCACACCCTGGCCCTGCTGGCGGTAGCGCTGCTCGCAACACAGCTCCCCGGACGCCTGGTGGGCTGGGCTGGTGGCCTGTTCAGCCTGGGTATCGTGCTGTTCTCCGGCAGTTTGTACCTGCTGACACTGACTGGCGTCGGCAAGCTGGGGATCATCACGCCGCTGGGCGGTGCGGCGTTCCTCGCCGGCTGGTTGTGCCTGGGGCTTACCGCCTGGCGCTTGAGTTGACTGATCGGTCGAAAACCGGGACGAATGGCGCTGCTTTGCCTTGGTCATCGATGCGGATCGGGGCTAGAATGCTGGCCCCCTGAAAATAATGGCTGCCGTCCGCATGCGCATTCAATTGAACGGTGAACCCTATGAGCTGCCTGACGGTACGACCGTCGAGGCATTGTTGACCCGGCTGGAGTTGGTCGGCCGCCGGATTGCAGTGGAACTCAACCTGGATATCGTGCCGCGCAGTCAGCACGCCGCCACCGCCCTGTGCGAAGGCGATCAGGTCGAAGTCGTCCACGCCATTGGTGGCGGCTAGGCCGCCCCGCGATCCACCTGCAAGCCCCTCAACCCCCAAGAGGATTTCCGATGAGCAATGTTCGTAGCGACAAGCCTTTCACTCTGGCTGGCCGTACCTTCCAGTCGCGCCTGCTGGTTGGCACCGGCAAGTACCGTGACATGGAAGAAACCCGTCTGGCCATCGAGGCCTCGGGGGCTGAGATCGTCACCGTCGCCGTGCGCCGGACCAACATCGGCCAGAACCCGGGCGAGCCGAACCTGCTCGACGTGTTGCCGCCAGATCGCTATACCATCCTGCCGAATACCGCCGGTTGCTATGACGCAGTCGAGGCTGTGCGCACCTGCCGCCTGGCCCGCGAACTGCTCGATGGACATAACCTGGTGAAGCTGGAAGTACTGGCAGACCAGAAGACCCTGTTCCCCAATGTGATCGAAACCCTGAAGGCCGCTGAAGTGCTGGTCAAGGACGGTTTCGATGTCATGGTGTACACCAGCGATGATCCGATCATCGCCCGGCAACTGGCCGAAGCCGGCTGTATTGCCGTGATGCCGCTGGCGGGCCTGATTGGCACCGGCCTGGGTATCTGCAACCCCTATAACCTGCAAATCATCCTGGAAGAAGCCAAGGTGCCTGTGCTGGTCGATGCCGGTGTCGGTACCGCCTCGGACGCGACCATCGCCATGGAGCTCGGTTGCGAGGCCGTGCTGATGAACTCGGCGATTGCCCACGCTCAGCAGCCGATCATGATGGCCGAGGCCATGAAACATGCAATCGTTGCGGGGCGCCTGGCGTACCTGGCCGGTCGTATGCCGAAAAAACTCTATGCCAGCGCCTCGTCGCCGCTGGATGGTCTGATCAAGTAAGAGCCCCCGATGACTGAATCGCAACAACCGCCGATCTCTCCTGAAGGCGAAGAGCGCCAACACCGCCGCATCAAGAGCTTCGTGATGCGTGCCGGCCGCATGACTGAAGGCCAGCAGCGTGGCCTGGATCAGGGCGCGCCGCTGTTTGTCCTGCCGCTGAGCGACAGCCCGGTGGATTTCGACCAGGTCTTCGGTCGCGCTGCCCCGCGCACGCTGGAGATTGGTTTCGGCATGGGCCACTCCCTGCTGGAAATGGCCGCTGCTGCGCCTGAGCAGGATTTCATCGGTGTCGAAGTGCACCGGCCGGGTGTCGGTGCGCTGCTCAATGGCGTGCTGACCCAAGGCCTGAAAAACCTGCGGGTGTATGACTGCGATGCCATCGAAGTGCTGAACAAGTGTGTGGCTGACAACAGCCTTGATCGCTTGCTGCTGTTCTTCCCGGACCCTTGGCACAAGAGCCGTCACCACAAGCGGCGCATTGTTCAGCCGGCATTCGCCGAGCTGGTACGCAGTAAGCTGAAGGTCGGTGGTGTGCTGCACATGGCCACTGACTGGGAACCCTATGCCGAGTACATGCTGGAAGTCATGAACGTCGCACCGGGTTATCGCAACCTGGCGGCAGATGGCAAATGCGTACCGCGTCCTGAAGAGCGCCCAGTCACCAAGTTCGAGCGTCGCGGTGAGCGGCTCGGGCATGGCGTCTGGGACTTGAAGTTCGAGAAGCTGGCGTAAGTGCCTGTGCGAGCCGGCAATGCCGGCTCGCGCAAGTCAGCGGCGGTCGGCAACAACGCCGATCAGTACCAGTACCACCAGTAGCACGGGTGCCAGGGCATAGTTGTTGAACTGGCTCAGGCCGCGCACCACCCAGGGCGTGGCATAGATCAGTGCAGCGCCGCTGCCGATCAGGCACAGCAGGGCCATGAACGGGACGCGCAAGGCGCCCGCCAGATTGCCGATCCGTTGTTCGATCCAGCCCTTGATATCCGTACCGAACAGCACTAGCAGGCAGCCGACCAGCGCCAAGGAAATCTCCGACAGGTTACTGCGGCTCCAGCGGGAAACGGTTGAGAGCAGGTCGAGTACCAAGTCCATTCGCAATCCTTAGGTCAAGAAATACTGCAGCAGGTCGTTGAGGAACAACTGGCCGCGTGGTGTGGCCACCAGTCGCGTCGGTTCGACCTGCAAAAGTCCTTTTTGTTCGGCTTCACGACGTGCCGCCGCCAGCTGTGCCATCGGCAGTCCGGTGCGCTGACTGAACAGCTCGGCATCTACCCCTTGAGTCAGGCGCAGGGCATTCATCAGGAACTCGAACGGCAGTTCGTCTACGGGCAGCAGTTTTTCACCCGCCTTGAAGGCTTTGGCCGGGTTCAGGTAGTCCTTGGGCAGGCGGGTCTTCCAGGTGCGAACGATGCGCCCGTCCGGGTGGCTGAGCTTGCCATGGGCGCCCGCGCCAATGCCGATGAAGTCGCCAAAGCTCCAATAGTTCAGGTTGTGCCGTGCGGCGCGTCCGGGCTGGGCATAGGCGGACACTTCGTACTGGGCGTAGCCGTGCTCGGCAAGCAGGGCTTGGCCGGCTTCCTGGATGTCCCAGAGGATGTCGTCCTCGGGCAGAACCGGTGGCTGGTTCCAGAACACCGTGTTCGGTTCCAGGGTCAACTGGTACCAGGACAGGTGGGTCGGGCCCATGGCAATAGCCTGGCGCAAGTCGCTCAAGGCGTCATCCAGGGACTGATCGGGCAAACCGTGCATCAGGTCCAGGTTGAAGTTGTCGAACCCGGCACGTCGCGCCATGTCGGCCGCACGCACGGCTTCTTCACCGTTGTGGATACGCCCCAGGGCTTCGAGCTTGGCTTGTTGGAAGCTCTGGATGCCGATCGACAGGCGGTTGATGCCCAGTTGCCGGTAGGCGGTGAACTTCTCCTGCTCGAACGTTCCGGGGTTGGCCTCCAGGGTGATCTCAATGTCGCTGGCGAACGGGATGCGCTGTTCGACACCCGCCAGCAGCCGACCCAGTGCTTGCGCGCTGAACAGGCTGGGGGTACCCCCCCCGAAGAAGATCGAGCTCAGCGGGCGGCCATAAACTGCGGGCAATTCCTGCTCAAGGTCGGCCAGCAGGGCGTCGACGTAGGCCTCTTCCGGCAACTCGGCACTGGCTGCATGAGAGTTGAAGTCGCAGTACGGACATTTGCGCACGCACCAGGGGATGTGGATATACAGCGCGAGTGGTGGCAGCTGCGGCAGTGCCAGCCGAGGTGCCTGGGAGCTGAAGCCAGCCTCGCTCAGGTGCAGAGGCTGTGCTGGCGAATGCTCGGTCATGCCAGGCCCAGGCGCTGTCGCAGCAGGCTCATGGCGCGTGCGCGGTGGCTCAACTGGTTTTTCTCCACCGGGTTCAGTTCGGCGCTGGAGCAGTTGCGCTCCGGCACCCAGAACAACGGGTCATAACCAAAACCGTTGGCACCGCTGGCTTCGGTCAGGATACGACCGTGCCAGAGACCTTCGCAGAGAATGGGCAGTGGATCGTCAGCGTGTCGTACCAGTGCCAGGACGCACACGAACTGTGCGCCGCGCTGGTCGTGTGGCACGTCTTTGAGGGCATCGAGCAGCTTGGTGTTGTTGGCCGCGTCGCCCTGGCCATCGGCGTAGCGTGCCGAGTAGATGCCCGGGGCGCCACCGAGGAAGTCCACGGCCAGCCCTGAATCGTCGGCCAACGCCGGCAACCCGGAAATGCGCGCTGCATTACGGGCCTTGAGGATGGCATTTTCAACGAACGACAGGCCGGTTTCCTCGGGCTCTACGCTACTGAATTCACCGATTGAACGCAGTTGAACCGAATCGCCGAGCATGGCCTGGAGTTCTTTCAGTTTGCCGGCGTTATGGCTGGCCAATACGAGCTGTGGAAAAGTCATCATTCGCCTGGGAATACTTCCTGGTTAAAGCTGAAACTGTTGGTTTTGCCAGCGGCACCGACAGTGACCGTGAAGGTGTAGGTTTCGGGCTGCTGCACCGGGAACTGGGCAATGTAGTACACCGCGCCCTGATCACTGACCTGCTTGAAGGTCAGGTCGGTCTTGCGGCTGGTCAGGTCGCTGACAGTGCCGCTGACCGAGGCGGTGCTGGCCTTGCCGTCCTTGAGCACCGTAATGTTCAGTACGCCCTGGTTCTTGCTGCGCACAAGGCCTGCGGCCTGTGCAGTCGCGGGTTGCAGGAAGCCGGAATTGAAGACGCTGTAGTGAACAGTCACATCACCGAAGACTTCCTTGCGCTCGGGCTTGGCGGCATCGGCAGCCAGGACCGGGATGGCCAGGCACAGGCTGCATAGAAACAGGACTAGACGGCGCATGATCGTACTCCTCGAAAAAGGGCGGGGTTAAACCGCGACCTGATGTTCCTGCAGGCCCGGGCTGTTGACACGGTAAATGCCGATCTCCCCTAGTAGATTAGGCCAAAGCTTGCTTGCCCACCCGTGACGGTGCAAATGGTCTACCGCCAGGCGGTCGAGTACTTGTGCCCGGCGCTCGCGGCACAGCGCCTCGAAGTCTTCGAAGGTGCAGAAGTGGATGTTCGGCGTGTTGTACCAGGTATACGGCATGAAGTCCGAAACCGGCATGCGGCCTTTGGTCGCCAGGTACCAGCGGCAGCGCCAATGACCGAAGTTGGGGAAGGTGATGATGCACTGGCGACCGACCCGCAGCATTTCGTCGAGAATCCGGTCTGGGTATTCGACGGCCTGCAGGGCCTGGGTCATGACCACGACATCGAAGCTGTTGCTGGCAAAGTTGCCCAGGCCCTTGTCGAGGTCCTGTTCGATGACGTTGACGCCCTTGGCCACGCATTCGGCGATGTTGTCGGGGTCGATTTCCAGGCCGTAGCCGGTTACCTGTTTGTTGGCGCGCAGCGAAGCCAATAGCTCGCCATTACCGCAGCCAAGGTCGAGTACCCGGCTGCCGGCGGGGATCCAGTCTTGGATGATTTCCAGATCGGCTCTCATGGGGTCCTCAGAGGGCAATGCGGTTCATGTAGCGGGAGAAGGCCTGCAGGTACCGTGGGATCGGGATCAGGAAGGCATCGTGGCCTTGAGGCGCGTCGATCTCCAGGTAGCAGACGTTTTTCTTCGCGGCCATCAGTGCGTCGACGATTTCCCGCGAGCGAGCCGGCGAGAAACGCCAGTCGGTAGTGAACGACATCACGCAGAAGTCGGCTTTGACGCCGGCCAGGGTTGCGGCCAAGTCACCACCATGGGCAGCAGCCGGGTCGTAGTAGTCCAGCGCCTTGGTCATCAGCAGGTAGGTGTTGGCGTCGAAACGCCCGGAGAACTCTTCGCCCTGATAGCGCAGGTAGCTCTCCACCTGGAACTCCACGCTGTGGAAGTCGTAGTTGAGCTTGTCGCTTTTCAGCTCGCGGCCAAACTTCTCGCCCATCGAGTCATCGGACAGGTAGGTAATGTGCCCGACCATGCGCGCCAGCATCAGGCCGCGCTTGGGAATTACGCCATGCTCCTGGAAGTAGCCGCCATGGAACTCCGGGTCGGACAGGATGGCCTGGCGCGCCACTTCGTTGAAGGCGATGTTCTGTGCCGAGAGCTTCGGTGCGGAGGCGATGGTCAGGCAGTGGCGTACCCGCTCGGGGTAGCTGATGGTCCACTGCAGTGCCTGCATGCCGCCGAGGCTGCCACCCACGACCGCCGCCCAGGTGCTGATGCCGAGCCGGTCGGCCAGGCGTGCCTGGCTGTGTACCCAGTCTTCCACGGTGAGTACCGGGAACTCGGCACCAAAAGGCTTGCCGGTCGCCGGGTTCACGCTGCTCGGGCCGGTCGATCCGTTGCAGCCCCCGAGGTTGTTCAGGCTGACGACGAAGAAACGGTTGGTGTCGATGGGTTTGCCGGGGCCGATGCAACTGTCCCACCAGCCGGGTTTGCGGTCATCGGGGCTGTGATAGCCCGCCGCGTGGTGGTGCCCCGACAGGGCATGACAGATCAGCACGGCGTTGCTCGCGCTGCTGTTGAGTGTGCCGTAGGTTTCGTACATCAGGTCGTAGGCGGCCAGCGATCGACCGCAGGCCAGGGCCAGTGGGTCGCTGAAGTGCGCCAGTTGCGGTGTTACCAGACCGACCGAATCTTCGGGAAAGACAGTGGACATCGACCCTGCTCACGCTTAAATGAGGCGTAAGTCTAAAGACCGCTGGGGTGGGGGGCAAGCCGCGTGGTAGATGGCTGGCCTTGCCGACGAAGCGGTATGAATTCATCGTCGGCAAGGCCGCGTCTACAGGCGCGGTGTTGTCAGGCCTGAAATCAGACCAGCAGGCGCAGGATCTCTGGCATGGCGGTCATGGCGGCCAGGTTGTTGATGACCAGCATGTCGATCAGTTTCAGCGCCATGAATGCCAGGATCGGCGAGATATCCAGGCCGCCCAGGTTTGGCAGCAGGCGCCGGAACGGGGCCAGGAACGGATCGCAGATCTGGTTGACCAGCTCGGCACCGGGGTTGTGGCTGCCCGGTGCTACCCACGACAGGATCACGCTGATGATCAGGGCGAAGAAGAAGATCTTCAGGAACAACGCGGTTACGCCAATGATCGACCAGATCAGCAGTTGCACCGGATTGCCGGTAGTGCCGTAGGCCAACAGCAAGGTCAGGCCCATCAGCAGCAGTTGCACCGCCAGTGCCAGCAGCAACGACGACATGTCCAGGCCGAACAGGCTTGGGATGATCCGGCGCAATGGCTTGAGCAGCGGCTGGGTGGCGCGCACGGCAAACTGGCTGAGCGGGTTGTAGAAGTCTGCGCGAACCAGCTGCAGGATGAAGCGCAGCATCACGATCAGCAGGAACAGGCTGCCGAGGGTCTGCAGAATGTAGATTGCAGCGGTGTTCAGTCCGATCATCTTCGGCTCCTTAATTGCCTAGTTGTTCGGCCAGTTCGGCCGAGCGATGCGCAGCTGCGCCCAGCGCTTTTTCCACCAGCGCTTCGAATCCATCGGCCTGGAAGGACTTGATCGCAGCTTCTGTAGTGCCCGCTGGGGAGGTCACTCGACGGCGCAGCTCGGCTGCGTCTACATCGCTGTTGACCGCCATTTGCGCGGCGCCCAGTGCCGTTTGCAGGGTCAGGCGTGCTGCGGTTTCACGTGGCAGGCCAAGCTTCTCGCCGGCTGCGGTCATGGCCTCGATCAGCAGGAAGAAGTAAGCCGGGCCGCTGCCGGATACGGCGGTGACCGCGTCCAGTTGTTGTTCCTGTTCCAGCCACAGCGCGATGCCAACGGCCGAGAGCAGTTGTTCGGCCTGCTGGCGCTGTTCGGCACTGACCTGGGCGGTGGCGAACAGGCCGCTAACGCCCTGGCGCAGCAGTGCCGGGGTGTTGGGCATGCAGCGCACGATCGGCTGGGCACCCAGCCACTGGTTCATGCTGGCACAGGTGATGCCGGCAGCAATCGAGACGATCAGTTGGTTTGGCTGGAGGCTGGGTTGCAGGGCCAGGCAAACGGCTTTCATGGCCTGGGGTTTGACGGCCAGCACGATTACGTCGGCGCCATCGATGGCCTGGGCGTTGTCGGCGAACATCTCGATGCCGTGTTCGGCGTGAATCTTGGCGCGCTGTTCGGCACCAGGGTCGCTGGCGCAAATTTGCGCAGCCTCCAGGCCCTGTGCGCGCAGGCCGCCGATCAGGCTGGCGGCCATGTTGCCCGCACCGATAAAGGCAATACGAGTCTTGCTCATGTCAGGTCCTTGTCGAAAAAGTGAATAAAACAGGGTCAGGGTTGGCCGTAGTCACGCGCACCAAACAGTGCGGTACCGATGCGCACCCAGGTCGCGCCCTGTGCAATCGCCGATTCCAGGTCGTGGCTCATGCCCATGGACAACGTGTCGAGTGGCAAGGCCAGGCTGGCCTGCAGGTCGCGTACCTTGGCAAAGGCTGCGTCCTGCGCGGCGCGGTCGTCGGTAGGCTCGGGTATTGCCATCAAACCGCGCAGTCGCAGCCGTGGCAGCGCCGCGATGGCAGCGGCCAGCGCGGGCAATTCCTCTGGGGTACAGCCGGATTTGCTGTCTTCGCCGCTGACGTTGACCTGAATACAGATATTCAGTGGCTCAAGCGTTTCGGGGCGTTGTTCGGAAAGGCGTTGAGCGATTTTCAGGCGATCCACGGAATGTACCCAGTCGAAGTGCTCGGCGATTGCGCGCGTCTTGTTCGACTGAATGGGGCCGATGAAGTGCCAGGTCAAGGGCAGGTCGGTTAATTCGACCTGTTTGCCCAAGGCTTCCTGCAGGTAGTTCTCGCCCATGTCGCGCAGGCCGGCGGCGAATGCTTCGCGCACGGCGGCGGCAGGTTTGGTCTTGCTCACGGCCAGCAGCTTGATGCTGGCCGGATCTCGCCCGGCAGTCTCGGCGGCACGGTGGATGCGCTCGGCGAGGGTGGAAATGTTGTCTGCTATGGTGGACATGATCGATGCCAGCGGCTCTTTGGGTCTGCGGCATTCTACCTGCTTGGCGATGTTTGGGGAGTCTTATGGATGTGACTGAACTGCTGGCCCTTGCTGCCAAGGCGGGGGCCTCGGACCTGCACCTGGCGGCGGGTGATGTGCCAATGATCCGCCTGGATGGCGAGATGCTGCGGCTGGATTTGCCGTCGCTTGAGCCTGATCAGGCGCGGGCGTTAATCGCGCACATCATGACGGATCAGCAAAAAAAGGATTTCAAAACCCTTCAGGATCTCGATTTTTCCTTTGCCATGGCGGGTGTGGGGCGCTTCAGGGTCAATGCCTTCGAGCAGTTGCAAGGCGTGGGGGCGGTGTTCCGGTTGATCCCCTCGTCGGTGCGTGGCCTCGCTGAGTTGGGGCTGGGTGCGGTTTTCCGGCAAATCGCCGAACTGCGCGGCGGCCTTGTGTTGGTGACCGGTCCGACCGGCTCGGGAAAGTCCACCACCTTGGCAGCCTTGATCGATCACCTGAACCGCGAGCGCGCCCTGCATATCCTCACCGTTGAAGATCCCATCGAGTTTATCCACAGCCCTGTGCGTGGCCGTATCAGTCAGCGCGAAGTGCCGCGTCACAGTCACAGTTTTGCCGCGGCATTGCGTGCAGCACTGCGTCAGGACCCCGATGTACTGATGCTGGGGGAGCTAAGGGACCTGGAAACGATCCGCCTGGCCCTGACGGCGGCTGAAACCGGGCATCTGGTATTGGCCACCCTGCACACCGGTTCAGCAGCGAAGACCGTTGATCGAATCGTCGATGTGTTTGCCGCCGAGGAGAAGCAATTGGTGCGCACGATGCTGGCCGAGTCGCTGCAGGCTGTTGTGTCGCAGGTGCTGGTGCGCAAGCCGGGTGGCGGGCGGGTGGCCGCACACGAAATCATGCTGATGACGCCGGCGATCCGCAATTTGATCAGGGAGGGGAAGGTGGTACAGATCCAGTCTGCGATTCAGACCGGTGGTGCACTGGGCATGCAGACCCTGGACAGTTGTCTGCAGGGTCTGCTGGCAAGGGGTACCATCAGTGCGGGTACGCTCCGGATGGCGGGATGTGCGCCCGGTGCGTTTTAGCGCTTGGCCAGGCTCAGCTGTTGCTGGTCCTTGGGCAGTACACGTTTTGCGACCACATAGTGGTTCTGCCAGTAAGGCTTGTTCAGCGTGTCGATGCTGACGCGCTTGCCCGTGCGTGGCGCATGGATGAAACGGTCGTTGCCCAGGTAAATGGCGACGTGATTCACCTTGCGGCTCTTGATGTTGAAAAACAGCAGGTCACCCGGCTTCAGGTCTTTTTGATCGACCTTGATGCCGTGGCCGCTGGCCATGGCGTTGGAGGTGCGAGGCAGGTCGACTTCATCGATATCGTTGAAGGCGTACTTGACCAAGCCGCTGCAGTCGAAGCCCTTGCTTGGGCTGCTGCCGCCCCAGCGGTAGGGCGTGCCTAGGGCATTGACGGCGCGGCTCAGCACATCGCTGCTCTGCTTGGCCGACAGGTTGGCCGTTGGTTTTTTCGGTGTGGCACTACGGCTGGCATAGTGAACCTTGGATACCGAACCTTTGTTGGCGTGTACGCCGGTGGCATTGGCGGTGTAGCCAGAGAAGCCAGTAGGAAGACGTTGCTCACGGTTGGTGGCGTGGGCGGCCAGGGGCAATAATAGGCAAATAGTCAGCCATGTCTTGAAAAGGGGACGCATAGGCAGGGCTCTTGTTGGTTAGCGCGCAACTTTATAACAGCTTTTTTGCGCTACTCTGCTCCGCTGGTCGATTTCGGCGACACCATACGTCGGCTTGCTACAGAAAAGTCACATTTTTATTTAGAAAATTTTCACATAACCCGCTGAGGCTACGAATGAACAGTTATCAACAGAGCCCGCCGTACCATGACACGCACAGCAAGGTTATCGGCTATCTGCTGTGGTGTTTTGGCTTCCTTGGCGCGCACCGTTTCTACTATGGCAAGCCGGTCACGGGCACGATCTGGTTCTTTACCCTGGGGCTGCTTGGTATTGGCTGGCTGATCGACCTGTTCTTGATCCCGTCGATGGACCGTGAGGCTGACATGCGCTTTCACTCCGGGCCGCTGGATTACAACATTGCCTGGATTCTGCTGACGTTTCTCGGGGTATTCGGCGTGCATCGCATGTACCAGGGCAAATGGATCAGCGGCCTGATCTACCTGGTAACGGGTGGGCTGTTTCTGGTGGGCGTGCTGTACGACTTCTGGACCCTGAACGACCAGGTGTCGCTGAAAAACGCCCAGCAGCGCTAAGGCGCTGCCGGGCGGGGGCTTACTGGCGGTTTTGGCGCTGCTGCAGGAGCAGGTTGCTGAAGCCGCTGCCGGCCAATTGCTTCTGGGCCACGGTCAGTTGTTCGCGGTTGCTGAACGGGCCCACCAGTACGCGGTACCAGGTTTCGTCGCGGACCATGCCGGACTCAACCTGCACCGCCTGACCGAGCAGAATGATCTGCGCACGGACCTTGTCGGCATCGGCTTGCTTGCGGAACGAGCCAGCCTGCAGGAAAAACTGAGTGGTTGCTGCCGGTTTCACCACCGGTGGTGGCGGTGGCGTCTGCCCCAGCAGTGCGGCCTGGGCCCTGGCAGTGTCGATTTTCGCCGCTTCAGCCGGTGTGACTGGCTGCTGTGGTTGGGCGGGTACCGGCGGCGTCTTCTCCGGTACGGCTTCTGGCGGCACGATGACTTCCGACTCGGGCAGCAGGGTGTAGAAGTCGTACTTCGGCTTCACTGGCTGTTGCGGGCTTGGGGGCGTCTTGTTCGCTTCGGCGGCTCGCTCGGCTTTCTGCTGTTCGGGCTTGCTCCGCTTGACCTCGTCGGTGCTCGGATCAAGCTTCATCAGAAAAACAATGAACGCGCCGACCGTCAGGCCGACGGCCAGCCACAGCCAGCCGGGGATCGGCTTTTTCTCTGGCGCCTGATAGCGGCTGGCGCCGCGCTTGGGGGCGGGCTTTTTCTTGGCTGCCACCTTACATGCGCTCCAGGGTTTCCAGGCCCAGCAACTCCAGGCCCTGCTTGAGGGTGCGAGCGGTCAGTGCGGCCAGGCGCAGGCGGCTCTGTTGCTGCTCGGCGGTTTCGGCGGCCAGGATCGGGCAGTTCTCATAGAAGCTGGAGAACAGGCCGGCGACGTCGTACAGGTAGCTGCAGAGAACGTGCGGCGTGCCTTTCTCCGCGACGTTGTTCAGGATTTCGCCGAACTGTGCCAGGCGTGCAGCGAGGTCTTGCTCCTGCGCAGCTTGTAGGGTGATATGGCCGTCAACTTCGCTGAAGTCCTTGCCCAGCTTGCGGAACACGCCCGCCACACGGGTGTAGGCGTACAGCAGGTACGGTGCGGTGTTACCTTCGAAGTTGAGCATCAGGTCGAAGTTGAAGCTGTAGTCGCTGGTGCGATGCTTGGACAGGTCGGCGTATTTCACGGCGTCGATACCCACCACCTGAGCGATGGCGCGCAGTTCGTCCTCCGCCAGTTGCGGGTTCTTTTCCTTGACCAGCGTATAGGCGCGTTCCTTGGCTTCGGTCAGCAGGTCGATCAGCTTGACCGTACCGCCGTCGCGGGTTTTGAACGGGCGGCCATCGGCACCGTTCATGGTGCCAAAGCCCATGTGTTCCATGACCATGTCGTTGCCGACGAAGCCGGCGCGGCGGGCTACTTCAAACACTTGCTGGAAGTGCAGTGCCTGGCGCTGGTCAACGAAATACAGGGCGCGGTCGGCCTTGAGCACATTGCTGCGGTAGCGCACGGCGGCCAGGTCAGTGGTGGCGTACAGGTAGCCACCGTCGGCCTTCTGCACGATCACCGGCAGTGGGTCGCCGTCGGCGGTCTTGTACTCTTCAAGGAACACGCACTGGGCGCCATTGCTTTCGACCAGCAGCCCCTTGGCCTTGAGGTCGTTGACTACGTTGATCAGGTCGTCGTTGTAGGCGCTTTCGCCCATGACGTCGGCCATGGTCAGTTTGACGTTGAGCAGCTCGTAGGTCTTCTGGCAGTGCGACAGCGAGATGTCCTTGAAGCGGGTCCACAGCTTCAGGCATTGGGCGTCACCGGCTTGCAGCTTGACCACCAGGCTGCGGGCGTGATCGGCGAAGGCTTCGGACTCATCGAAGCGCTTTTTCGCGGCACGGTAGAAGTTTTCCAGGTCCGACAGCTCGTCGCTGGTGATCGGGTTTTCTTCCAGATAGGCCATCAGCATGCCGAACTGGGTGCCCCAGTCGCCGACGTGGTTCTGGCGGATCACGTTATCGCCAAGGAACTCGAGCACGCGGGCAACGGCATCGCCGATGATGGTCGAGCGCAGGTGGCCAACGTGCATTTCCTTGGCCAGGTTGGGCGCCGACAGGTCGACGACCACTTTCTGTTGTGGGCCGGCTTTCTGTACGCCAAGTTTGGTATCGGCCAGCGCGGCATCGAGGCGTGACGCCAGGGCCTGGGTATTCTGGAAGAAGTTCAGGAAGCCAGGGCCGGCGATTTCCACTTTGCTGACCTGGGCATCGGCGGGCAGGGCCGCAATGATTTTTTCGGCCAGGTCGCGTGGCTTCATGCCGGCCGGTTTGGCCAGCATCATCGCGATATTGCTGGCGAAGTCGCCGTGGGTCTTGTCCCGGGCGTTTTCCACCTGGATCGCCGGCGTAAGCCCTTCAGGCAGCACACCGTCGGTGACGAGTTGGGTGAGGGCTTGCTGGATCAGCTGGCGAATGGTGTCTTTCATGGGCTTCTCTTTCGACCGCAAGCGCGGCGGCGCTTGGATGCGCAGGTGGAAAAACTGAACATTATCCGTTGCTGGCGCGAGCTTGCCAACCTTTGACGGCCGTGTTGCGCTTGATCTTCTGCAATGTGGTTACAAACCGGCCTTGTCGACACAAGGGGCGGATTGATCAATAGAGGTCAACCGGGTCCACATCCAGCGACCAGCGCACCTGTCGCCCGCTTGGCATGTGTTCCAACAATAGCAGCCAGGCATTGATCAGCCGATGCAGCGGCGCACGAGCGTTCGCCTGCAGCAGCAACTGTGCGCGGTAACGGCCGGCCCGGCGCTCCATTGGCGCCGGTACCGGCCCGAGCAGTTCGATGCCATGCAGGTTGTGCTCGGCCAGCAAGTGTTCGGCGGCACCGCAGGCTTCATCGAGAAAGCCTTCAGCCTGGCCCGGTTTGTGCGCTTCGGCGCGGAGCAGGGCAAGGTGCGCGAAGGGTGGAAGGCCGGCGGCACGGCGCTCGCTCAAGGCCTGTTCGGCAAAGGCGAAGTAGCCTTGTTCGGTCAGTTGGACCAATAGCGGATGGTCGGCCAGGTGGGTCTGGATGATCACTCTGCCGGGCTCTTCCGCGCGCCCGGCGCGACCCGCTACCTGAACGATCAGTTGCGCCATGCGCTCGCTGGCGCGGAAGTCGCCGGAAAACAGTCCGCCATCGGCATCGAGAATGGCCACTAGCGTGACGCGGGGGAAGTGGTGACCCTTGGCCAACATTTGAGTGCCGACCAGAATGCACGGCTGACCGCGCTGGATGGTGGCGAACAACTGGTTCATCGCATCCTTGCGTGAGGTGCTGTCGCGGTCGACCCGTAGCACCGGGTAGTCCGGGAACAGGATGCTCAGGCGTTCTTCAGCGCGTTCGGTGCCGGCGCCGACCGGGCGCAGGTCGACTTTATTGCATTGCGGGCATTGGCGCGGCATGCGCTCGTCATAGCCGCAATGGTGACAACGCAACTCGCCGGAGCGCTGATGGACGGTCATTCGAGCATCGCAACGCGGGCATTCGGACATCCAGCCGCAATCATGGCAAAGCAATGTCGGGGCGAAGCCTCGGCGGTTGAGGAACACCAGCACCTGCTGGCCAGCGGCGAGTGTCTGGCCAATGGCTTGTTGCATTGGGCCGCTGATGCCGCTGTCCAGTGGGCGACTCTTGACATCCAGGCGCAGGAATCGCGGTGCCTGGGCACCCCCGGCGCGGTGGTTCAGGCGCAGCAGGCCATAGCGGCCCGTGTAGGCATTGTGCAGGCTTTCCAGGGAAGGCGTGGCCGAGCCCAGCACGATCGGGATGTTTTCCTGGCGAGCGCGCACCAAGGCCAGGTCGCGTGCGTGGTAACGCAGGCCTTCTTGCTGTTTATAGGAGCCGTCGTGCTCTTCATCAATGATGATCAGCCCTGGGGTTTTCATGGGCGTGAACAGGGCTGAACGGGTGCCGATGATGATGTCAGCCTCGCCGTCGCGGGCTGCCAGCCAGGCATCCAGGCGTTCGCGATCGTTGACCGCCGAATGCAATAAGGCGATTCGGGCATTGAAGCGCTGCTCGAAGCGGGCCAGGGTCTGCGGGCCAAGGTTGATCTCGGGGATCAGGATCAGTGCCTGCTTGCCGGCTTCCAGGGTTTCACGGATCAGTTGCAGGTAAACCTCGGTCTTGCCGCTGCCGGTGACCCCGGCGAGCAGGAAGGCGTGGAAACTGTCGAAACCGGCCCGCACCGCATTGAAGGCCGCGTGCTGCTCCTCGTTCAGCGGTAGCTCCGGTTGTGCCAGCCAATGTTCATGGCGTTGTTGCGGGGCATGACGTCGCACTTCAACCTGTACCAGGGCTTTGCTCAGCAGCAGATCGAGGCTGTCTTTGTTCAGGCCCAGCTTGCCGAGCAGGCCGTGGGCGACGCCATGTGGGTGCTGGGCCAGGGTCGAGAGTGCTTCACGCTGGCGTGGTGCCCGGGCAATGCGCGGGTCGTCCAGGCGTGCGCCGGGTGCAATCTGCCAGAAGCGCTCCTGTCGTGCTTCGGCCGGTTCACCTTGGCGTAGAAACACTGGCAGAGCCCAGCTAAAGGTGTCGCCCAGGCTGTGCTGGTAGTACTGCGCTGTCCACACGCACAGCTTGAAGAAGGCTGGCGGCAGGGGAGAAACCGGGTCAAGCAGCGCGATCGCAGGCTTGAGTTTATCGGCTGGGACGTCGCTGTGGTCGCAGACCTCCACCAGGATGCCGATCATTTCGCGTCGGCCGAATGGCACCCGAATACGCATGCCGGGTGTCAATTCGATGCGGGTCATGCTCGCTGGGGCCCTGTAGTCGAACAGCCGCCGCAGGGGCGAGGGCAGAGCAAGGCGCAGAATGACGTCGGACACGCGGTAATTTCTCTGAAGGGTGATTCCTGAACCGTCGAGCCTATCAGACGACCGTCGGTGCAAGCGACAACTTGCGTCGACCGTAGGCTCTGGTATTATTCGCCGCCTAATTACGTGCGGTATTCAACAATGGTGTTGGATGGCGGCACGCAGTCGAGGAAGTGACCATGAAGCCAGAAATTCATCCAACATACGAAGCCGTTACTGCCACCTGCAGCTGCGGTGCTGTCATCGAAACCCGTTCGACTCTGTGCAAGCCACTGAGCCTCGACGTGTGCTCGCTGTGCCACCCGTTCTACACCGGTAAGCAAAAAGTACTGGACACCGGCGGCCGCGTACAGAAGTTCGCCGATCGCTTCGGCATGTTCGGTGCCAAGAAGTAAGATTGCGCACAAGACTAGCCTCTATGGGCCTGTCCATGCTGCTGAAGAAGGCGTCCCTTGTGGGCGCCTTTTTTATGGGCGCGATTTGGCAGGGTGTCGCCCTGGCATTCTGTCCTGCACCGGCTGGTCTGCAGTCGGTAAGCGTCACGCAGGTGGTCGATGGCGATACCGTGCGTCTGGATGATGGGCGCAGCGTGCGTCTGATCGGGGTAAATGCCCCCGAAATCGGTCGCAAGGGCCGCAGCAGCGAGCCGTTTGCCGAAGCGGCCCGGCAACGCCTGCAGGCATTGGTCAAGGCCAGCGACGGGCGTGTTGGCCTACAGCTGGGTGTGCAAGATCGCGACAAGTACGGACGTACACTTGCACATATCTATTCACGCAATGGCGACAATATTGAGGCGCAGTTGTTGGCTGAAGGCCTCGGCTATCGCGTGGCGGTGGCGCCTAACGTTGCGCTGGTGACGTGCCAGCAGGACGCTGAGCGGGTGGCTCGCCAAGCACGGCTGGGGCTTTGGCGTATGCCTGCAGTGCGTACTGCCGGGCACATCGAGCAGTCAGGCTTTGCGCTGATCACTGGCCGTGTTCAGGCCGTCGAGCGTAACCGTGGGGGCATCTGGATCGAAATCGACGAAGGATTGGTGCTTCAGGTCAGCTCGCGCTTGCAGAACGACTTCCCGTCGTCCTTTTTTGAGGGTCTCAAGGGGCGGCAAGTGGAAGCGCGGGGTTGGGTGCTGGACCGTTCCCGCAAAGGCGCTCTGAAGTCGGGGCAGGCGCGTTGGTTGCTGCCGCTGACCGACCCGAGCATGCTCGAACGGGTTGATTAAGCAAAGAATTGTGGACATTTTTAAAATAAATTGTACACACTGAAAGCCTTGCAGGACGCGGCTCTTGGCGGAAAGTCGTAGGTTAAAGGCCTTGACACTAGTGACCGGGCAGTCTTGTCGGCCCCTTGCTCTTTGCGTATCCTCGGCGGCTCGTCAGAACAGTAAAAGCGGAATGCCCATCATGTCAGATTTGAAAACTGCCGCTCTCGAATACCATGCTCAGCCTCGTCCGGGGAAACTGAGCGTCGAGCTCACCAAGCCTACCGCGACTGCTCGCGACCTGGCCCTGGCCTACAGCCCGGGCGTCGCCGAGCCGGTACGTGAAATCGCTCGCGATCCAGAGCTGGCCTACAAGTACACCGGCAAGGGCAATCTGGTAGCAGTCATTTCCGACGGTACTGCCATCCTCGGCCTGGGTAACCTGGGCCCTCTGGCTTCCAAGCCTGTCATGGAAGGCAAGGGTGTTCTGTTCAAACGTTTCGCCGGTATCGATGTGTTCGACATCGAAGTCGACTCGGAAAGCCCACAGGCATTCATCGACACCGTCAAGCGTATCTCCATCACCTTCGGTGGTATCAACCTGGAAGACATCAAGGCACCCGAGTGCTTTGAGATCGAACGTGCTCTGATCGAGCAGTGCGACATCCCGGTATTCCACGATGACCAGCACGGCACCGCGATCGTGACCGCTGCCGGCATGATCAACGCCCTGGAAATCGCTGGCAAAACCTTGGGCGAGGCGAAAATCGTCTGCCTGGGCGCCGGTGCTGCTGCCATCTCCTGCATGAAGCTGCTGGTGAGCATGGGTGCGCAGATCGAAAACATCTTCATGGTTGACCGTACTGGCGTTATCCACGCTGGCCGTGACGACCTGAACCAGTACAAGGCGGTGTTCGCTCACGCTACCGAGAAGCGCACCCTGTCCGAAGCGTTGGAAGGCGCTGACGTGTTCGTCGGCCTGTCTGGCCCGAACCTGCTGAGCGCTGAAGACCTCAAGCGCATGGCAGCCAACCCGATCGTGTTCGCCTGCTCCAACCCTGATCCAGAGATCTCGCCAGAGCTGGCTCACGCCACTCGTAACGATGTGATCATGGCCACCGGCCGTTCGGACTACCCGAACCAGGTCAACAACGTTCTGGGCTTCCCATTCATCTTCCGTGGCGCTCTGGACGTTCGCGCCAAGCGCATCAACGAAGAGATGAAGATCGCTGCTGCAAACGCCCTGCGCGAGCTGGCCAAGCTGCCAGTGCCGAAGGAAGTGTGCGACGCCTACGGCGGTATCTCGCTGGAGTTCGGCCGTGAGTACATCATTCCGAAGCCAATGGATGCTCGCCTGATCACCGTTATCTCCGATGCTGTGGCCAAGGCTGCGATCGAGACCGGTGTGGCAACCCTGCCGTATCCGAAGAACTACCCGCTGAAAAGCGTGGATGACGTCTTCAACGGCTAAGCCGTTGTAGCGCTCCAGCAAAAAAAAGCCCCGGCGCGTGAGCGTCGGGGCTTTTTTGTATGCGAATGCCTTAGACATCAGCCAGTGCGCACGGATTCCTGTGGGGGCCTTGCCTGCAATGCAGGCGCCGCGATCTGGCTGACACCCCACTGATGACACCATCGCCAGCAAGAGCCGTGCTCCTGCATCGCAGGAGCACGCTGTCGACAGGGTCAGAACAGGTCGATCGGAGCGGCTTCATCTGCGGGCAGCGGGCTGCCCGGCAGGTTGCTGTTGCCCAGTTCGTTGACTGATGGTGGTGAGTCTTCAGCCTTGAACAGCTCAAAGTAGGCGTTTGGCGTGCTAGGTGTCGCCGCACGGCCACTGGCCGGGTCAATCCGCAGGCTGAGGATACCCTCCGGCTCTGCCAGGGTATGGGCCGGTTTGTCCTTCAGTGCTGCGCCCATGAAGTTGATCCAGATCGGCAGGGCTACCGTGCCACCATACTCGCGATGGCCGAGGGTCTCTGGCTGGTCGAAGCCGGTCCACACCGTGGTGGTGTAGTCAGCGTTGTAGCCAGAGAACCATGCATCCTTGGCTTCGTTGGTGGTCCCGGTCTTGCCAGCGAGGTCGGTTCGCCCCAGAACCATCGCCCGGCGGCCGGTGCCACGCTTGATCACGTCTTCCAGCATGCTGGTAAGGATGTACGCGGTGCGGCCATCGATTACACGCGGTGCGATCACGGGGGCTTGCGCCACAGCCGTCGGGTTGGAGGTATCGACGCTGATTGGCCCCGGCTCCGGCGCAGCAATGCCGTTCTGGTCTTCAGCGCCCTGCGGCACGCGCGCCGGGTTGGCGGTGAACAGTGTTTCGCCGTTACGGCTCTCGATGCGCTCGATCAGGTACGGCGAGACTTTGTAGCCGCCGTTGGCAAAGGTGCTCCAGCCGGTGGCGATCTCCATCGGGGTCAGGGTCGCGGTGCCCAGGGCCAGCGACAGGTTGCGCGGCAGGTCCTGTTTGTTGAAACCGAACTTGGTGATGTAGTCGATCGTAGGGTCGACTCCCAGGCTTTGCAGCAATCGGATCGAAACCATGTTGCGCGACTTGTACAACGCTTCACGCAAGCGGATCGGGCCAAGGAAGGTGTTGGTGTCGTTCTTCGGGCGCCAGACCTTGTCCAGGTACTCGTCGACAAACACGATCGGGGCATCGTTGACCAGGCTGGCGGCGGTGTAGCCGTTATCCAGTGCGGCACTGTAGATGAACGGCTTGAAGCTTGAGCCTGGTTGACGCTTGGCCTGCATGGCGCGGTTGTAGTTGCTCTGCTCGAAGGAGAAGCCGCCGACCAGCGCACGGATGGCACCGCTGTGCGGGTCCAGCGAGACCAGTGCGCTCTGCGCCGTTGGTACCTGGCTGAACTTCAGGGTGCCGCTGTTCAGGCGCTGTACCCGGATCAGGTCGCCGATCTGGGCAACATCCGCTGGCTGCTGCGGGCTGCGGCCCTGACTGTTGGTGTTGAGGAAGGGGCGGGCCCATTTCATGCTGTCCCAGGCAACCGGCAGCTCTTCGCCAGTGCGGGTCAGGACATGCAGGCCGCTCTTGTCGACCTTGGTCACGATGGCCGGTTCCAGGCCGCCCAGCGGCCGTTGCTTGGTCAGTTCCTGCAGCCAGGCCGCACGGGTTTTGCCAGGCAGGCGCGATTCCGGCCCGCGGTAGCCGTGACGCTGATCGTAGGCGAGCAGGCCTTCGAGTACGGCGTCGTTGGCCATTTCCTGGAGGTCGCTAGGGACGGTGACCGTCACGCGGAAGCCTTCAGTGTAGGCGTCGCTGCCATAGCGGCCGACCATCTCGGCACGGGCCATCTCGGCGATGTAGGGAGCGTTCACTTCCGGGGTCGGTACGTGGTAGCTGGCGTTGATCGGTTCAGCCAAGGCGCTCAGATAGCTGGCTTCGTCGATTTTGCCAAGCTTGTACATGCGGCCGAGGATCCAGTCGCGGCGTTCTTTGGCGCGAACCGGGTTGGCCAGCGGGTTGAAGCGTGATGGTGCCTTGGGCAGGCCGGCGATCATCGCCATTTGCGCCAGGCTGACATCGCGAATCGACTTGCCGTAGTAGACCTGGGCCGCGGCTTCAATGCCGTAGGCGCGGTTGCCCAGGTAGATCTTGTTCACGTACAGCTCGAGGATTTCATCCTTGGTCAGTTCGCGCTCGATCTGCAGGGCCAGGAGAATCTCGTTGGTCTTGCGCGAGAAGCTGCGTTCGCTGCTCAGGAAGAAGTTCTTCGCCACCTGCATGGTGATGGTGCTGCCGCCACTCTGGATGTGGCCCGACTTGACCAATTGTGTTGCAGCACGCATCAGGCTACTGGGGTCGACCCCATAGTGATTGGCGAAGTTGTCATCTTCGGCGGCCAGCAATGCCTGGATGAAATGTGGCGGAATGTCGGCAAAACGGATGGGTGAGCGGCGCATTTCGCCAAACTCGGCGATCAGCTTGCCGTCACTGCTGTAGACCCGCAGGGGGATCTGCAACTGGATGCTTCTGAGGGCCTCTACCGAGGGCAAGCTGGGGCTAAGATACAGAAAGGCGCCGCTCAGACCGAGTACGAGCGCACAAATGACTGCGACGAAAGACCACCAGAAGAACTTCAGCAGGCGTATCAAGGCTTTGGGGTGTCCAGATAGAGGAGTGAGTTGAGCACAGGCCCAGCGGACGTCAAAAAAAACGCTGGGCATTATAAGCAATTTTCACTGCTGCGCGTTACGCGTGCAGTTGTCAAGGTGTTCGGTTGCCGCTGGCACAGGCTGTGCGCGGCGAACGGCCACTTTCAAAAATAGGGAAAGCCAATGTTTGGACGCTTCGGCAAGGATGCCGGTTCACTTTTGGGCATTGAAATCACGTCCACTGCCGTACGCCTGGTTCAACTGGCGGGTCGTGGCGAAGGGGTACGTGCCTGGGCCATTGAGCCGCTGGCTCAAGGCGCCGTGGTTGATGGGCGCATGGTGGCGCCTGACTCGCTCGCCGCGGCATTGACTCAGGCGTTCAAGCGCAGCGGGGCTACAGCCGTTGATGCTGCTTTGGCGCTGCCGGCGTCGGCGGTCATGTGCTGTGAGGTGACGATGCCACGCGGGCTTGGCGACGATGAAATCGCTGACCGTTTGTCCGACGAGTTAGCGGGTGTTGTCCCGTATCCCCTTGATGACGCGGCGGTGGACTTTCAGGTCATGGGTGCCAGTGCGCAGGCGCCGGGGCTGCTCACGGTGGCGGTGGCGGTTTGCCGCTGGAGCATGGTGGAGATGATTGAGGATGTTCTGGCCTTGGCCGGCTTGCGTCCACAGATCGTCGATATCGACAGCCATGTCTTGCAGCGGGTTGCCTGTCGGGCATCAGGTGCGGCTTCGGCGGTGCTGATGGTTGAGGTGGACCACTTGGTCTTTCACCGCTTGCATGAGACGGGTGAGAGCCGTCGCGACGAGTTGCAGGGCGGGGATGCGGTCGTGCAGCCAGCGTCCATTGTTCGTGCGCTTGATCATTGGTTGTTAAGTGACCTGGAGCGTACCCGCGGGCCAATGCCGGAGCGGTTGTTGCTGGCAGGGGCCGGTGCCAGTGCGTTGCTCGCCGAACAGTTGCAGCCAAGGCTGGGTGTCGCCTGCGCTGTGCTTGATCCCTTTGACGGTATGGTCGGTGCGCAGGATGGTGCATTGCGTGCGGTTGCACCGAGCCTGGCAATTGCCTGCGGTCTGGCGTGCAGGGGGGTTGACTGATGCGGTGGGTCAACCTGCTGCCGTGGCGAGAAGCAAGGCGTCTGGCTCGAGGCCAGCAAATGCGGGCCATGCTGCTGGCGATGCTATTGCTGGGCGGTGTAGGCGTCTTGCTGGTGGACCGTGCGGTCAAGCACCGGCTGAGTGGGCAGGAGGCGCGCAACGCGGGATTGCAGCACGACAGTGAGCAGCTTGATGAACTGATCGTCCGTCTGTCCGATTTAGCCGGACAACGGGATGCTTTGCTGGCGCAACTGCAGGGCGTCGAAGCGTTACAGGACGGGCAGGGATTCGACGTGTTTGAGCGTTTGATTCATGCTTTGCCGCACGGCGTGCAGCTTACCGGGTTGACGTTTGAGGCCGCGCGGTTGAACGCCTCTGGCCTGGCCCCTTCAAGTGCAACGGTAGCCCGGTTACTCCGAAATCTCGAAGCAGTGCCGGGTTTGCATGGGTCTGAACTGCAGGATGTAACGGCGAGTGGGGCGGGCGTGGCCTTCCAACTGCGGGTGGGTGTCCAGTTATCTGATTCGGCTTCTGGCCCATGAGCCGCCTGGCCATGTTTGTCGGTCTGGAGTGGGGGGTATTGGGCGGTTGGTCCTGGCGGGCGAAGACGGCGTTGCTGGTTGCAGCCCTCGCCGCCGTGGCGGGGCTTGGCTACGGCTTTCAGGTGCGTGACGGGCTGCTGCAGTTGGAGCTCTCGGTAGGGCGAGAGGCTGCGCTCAAGCTCGAAATTGTCGAGAAGTCAGCGCAGGCAGCGCTTTCGGAGGGGTACCACCGCCAGATCGATGCCTTGCAGCGCCGTCTTGATACTGCCGGACGGCGGCTGCAGCAAGGCGATGGAGTTGCTCGGTTGCTGGAGGATATCTCTCGGTTGGGTGAGGGGGTTCTTGTCGAGCAGTTCAGGCTGTTGGAAGAAGTCCCTCATCCCTACTTTATCGAGCAGCCGCTGCAATTGGATGCCACGGGTGCTTATCCACAACTGAAGGCGTTGTTCGCCGGCCTGGCTGGGCTTTCACGGATTGTCACGTTGACGTCGCTGCAATTGGTACCTGCCGAGGGGAAGGCGCCCGGTCAGTTGCAGGTGCGTCTGCTTGCCAGCACCTACCGTACGGGCGACCTGTCTCAAGCGCTTGAGCTCAGCGCGCTGCCTGTGTCTGGTGAGGTTTCAGCATCACTGTCACACGACCCGTTTGTCGCGGTTGAGCCGCCTGAGTCACGCGCGCTGCTTGAGCGGCTTGCACTTGAGCAGTTTGAGATGGTCGGCAGTCTGTACGGTCGGCAGGGGCGTGTGGCTTTGCTCAGCGCTGCGGGTTCGGTGCATCGGATACAACTGGGGGATCGCTTGGGGTCTGACCATGGACGCGTCGTGGCCATCAGCGAGCATCAGATCGAGCTCGTCGAGCAGATTTTTATCGAGGGTAGGGGGTGGGTTGAGCGGCCTCGCGCCCTGGTGTTGAAACAGGCGGACCGTCGCGACGGTCGTTGACGCTGGAGGTCATGGATGAGCAAGCGGTGTTGGGTGTTCGGGGTGTTGTGTTCGTTTTTGGCGAGCAAGGATCTGCATGCGGCGGTATCGACGGGGCCTTATGTTGGTGAGCCATTGTCGTTGAACTTTCAGGATGTCGAGGTGCGCTCGGTGCTGCAGGTGCTGGCCGAGTTCACCGAGCTGAATCTGGTGGCCAGCGACGCAGTGCAGGGCAATGTCACCCTGCGCTTGCAGAATGTACCCTGGGATCATGCGTTGGATCTGGTGCTGCGCAGCAAGGGGCTCGGCAGGCATCTGGATGGCAATGTGCTTATGGTGGCTCCATTGGAAGAGCTGGCGGGGCTGGCAACGTTGCAGCGTGAGTTGTTGCAGGTGACCCATGCCAAGGCTGCAGATATCGCTGAGCTTTACCAGGGCTTGTTCAAAAGCGATTCAGCAGGTGCCGAGCACGGTTCTCTTGTGATTGATGAGCGTACCAATACCATTCTCGCCCGCCAGACCTCGGCGCGTCTCGATGCGTTGCGCCAGCTTGTCGCGCAATTGGATGTGCCGGTGCGTCAGGTGCTGATCGAGGCGAGGATTGTTGAAGCCAATGTCGATTACGAAAAGAGTTTCGGCATTCGTTGGGGTGGCAAGGTGGGCGTGGGCGGTGGTCTGGGGCTCTATGGACCAGGTGAAGCCGGGCGACCGTTTGTTGATCTTGGGGTGGAACGGGCGAGTTCGGGCATTGGCTTGGGGTTGGTTCGTGACAGCCAGTTGCTCGATCTTGAGCTGAGTGCGATGGAAAAATCCGGTAATGGGGAAATCATCTCGCAGCCCAAGGTGGTGACCGCTGACCGAGAGACCGCCCGGATCCTCAAAGGGACCGAGGTGCCTTATCAGGAGTCGGGCGCCAATGGCACCACTTCGATAACCTTTCGCGAGGCTTCTCTGTCACTTGAAGTGACACCGCAGATCATGGCAGATAACCGTGTGGTGATGGTTGTCAAGGTGACCAAGGATGAGCCTGATTACCTCAATGCCCAGGCTCAGGTGCCGCCGATACGGAAGAATGAGGTCAATGCCAAGGTTCAGGTGGGTGATGGGGAGACCATCGTGATTGGCGGGGTGTACTCGACGGTGCAAAGTAAAGTGGTTGATAAGGTGCCATTTTGGGGCGATGTGCCGTATGTTGGGCGGCTGTTTAAGCGCGATGTCGTACAAGAAAAAAAATCTGAGCTGCTGGTCTTCCTGACTCCGCGTATCATGGGTGACCAGGCGATTGCTGTGAGTCGTTGATTCTGTGCGAAATTTGATACTTGTTGGGCCGATGGGTGCTGGCAAAAGCACCATCGGCCGTCTGCTTGCCAAAGAGCTGCGTCTGCCGTTCAAGGATTCCGATAAGGAAATCGAGCTGCGTACGGGCGCCAATATCCCATGGATCTTCGACAAGGAAGGCGAGCCGGGTTTTCGTGATCGTGAGCAGGCGATGATCGCCGAGCTGTGCGAGGCCGATGGCGTGGTGCTTGCGACCGGCGGTGGCGCCGTGATGCGCGAAGCCAATCGCCGGGCCTTGCATGCCGGTGGGCGAGTGGTTTACCTGCATGCCTCGGTTGAGCAGCAAGTCGGGCGCACCGCGCGTGACCGCAATCGACCGTTGCTGCGTACCGCCGACCCTGCTGCGACCTTGCGTGCCTTGCTGGAGCTGCGTGATCCGCTCTACCGAGAGATCGCCGACCTGGTCGTGGAAACCGACGAACGTCCGCCGCGTATGGTGGTGCTGGATATTCTCGAGCGCCTGGAGAAGTTGCCGCCCCGTTAGGCTATCCTCGGCGGCCAGTCATGCCGTGACAGGGCACCTCGTTACTGCGCGGGCCGCGCTATTGCTCCCGCGCCCTAGTTCATTGTGGGGAAACATGCAGACACTTAAGGTCGAGTTGGGTGAACGTAGCTATCCGATCTACATTGGTGAGGGCTTGCTGGATCAGCCCGAGTTGCTGGCGCCGCATATAGCGGGCCGGCAGGTTGCCATCGTTTCCAACGAGACCGTTGCCCCCCTTTACCTGGAGCGCCTGACCCGCACACTGGGGGCTTTTTCAGTGCTGCCCGTGGTGTTGCCGGATGGCGAAGCCTTCAAGAACTGGGAAACCCTTCAGTTGATTTTCGATGCGCTGCTGACTGCGCGTCATGATCGTCGGACTACTGTTATCGCCCTTGGCGGCGGTGTGATCGGCGATATGGCTGGTTTTGCGGCAGCGTGCTACCAGCGTGGCGTGGATTTCATCCAGGTCCCGACCACGCTCCTGTCACAGGTCGACTCCTCGGTAGGTGGCAAGACCGGCATCAACCATCCGCTGGGCAAGAATATGGTCGGCGCGTTCTATCAGCCCAATGCGGTGCTGATCGATACCACCAGCCTGAATACCCTGCCGGCCCGCGAACTGTCGGCGGGCCTGGCTGAAGTGATCAAGTACGGCCTGATCTGCGATGAGCCGTTCCTGGGCTGGCTGGAAGCGAATGTCGATGCCCTGCGCAGGCTTGATCAAGCCGCGCTGACCGTTGCCATTCAGCGATCCTGTGCGGCCAAGGCCGCGGTGGTCGGCGCTGATGAGCGTGAGTCTGGCGTGCGTGCCACGCTCAACCTGGGGCATACCTTCGGTCATGCGATCGAGACCCACATGGGCTATGGTGTTTGGTTGCACGGTGAAGCCGTTGCCGCTGGCACAGTCATGGCGCTGGAAATGTCCATGCGTCTGGGCTGGATCAGTCAGCAGGCCCGAGATCGGGCCATCCGCCTGTTTCAATGCGCAGGCCTGCCGGTGGTGCCTCCACAGGAAATGACCCCGGCGCATTTCATGGAGCATATGGCGGTCGACAAAAAGGTACTCGACGGTCGCCTGCGGCTGGTGCTGTTACGCCAGTTGGGTGAGGCCGTGGTTACCGACGACTATCCAAGAGAGATTCTTCAGGCCACGCTGGAAGCGGATTACCGCGCGATCGTGGCCCAGCTTTGAGGTTGATAAGAGTTCGATGACTAGTTTGCATGCCGACGAGGCCTTTCTCGGCCATTACCAGTTGAGCCACGACCCCTTCGCTGCGCGGGTGCCGGGTTTCAAATTCTTCCCGGCCCAGCGCAAGCCGGTGTTGGGCCAACTCCATCACCTGGCGCGTTACAGTCAACTATTGCTGGTGGTCACCGGGCCGCTGGGCAGCGGCAAGACCTTGCTGCGCCAGGCCCTGGTCGCCAGTACCAACAAACAGTCCGTACAGAGCATTGTGGTCTCGGCACGTGGCGCCAGCGATGCTGCCAGTGTGTTGGGGCAGGTCGCTCAGTCGTTGAACCTGGCCAAGGCCGAGGTTCCGGAGATTCTCGCTCAGGTGGTGCAGTTGGCACTGACCGGGCAGGAAGTTTATTTGCTCGTCGATGATGCGGAACAACTCGATGAGTCGGCACTCCAAGCCTTGCTGGAACTGGCTGCGGGCACCCCTGAGGGTCGTCCGCATGTGTTCCTGTTCGGTGAGCCGTCACTGATCGCCGGGCTGGATGCGCTGAATGCCGAGCAGGAGCGCTTCCACGTCATTGAGCTGCAGCCTTACAGCGAGGATGAAACCCGGGAGTACCTGGAGCAGCGTCTGGAAGGTGCCGGAAGTGGCCTCAATGTGCTGACCAGTGAGCAAATCGCCGATATTCACGAGCATTCGGAGGGTTGGCCTGGCGTAATCAACCAGGTTGCCCGGGATGCCTTGATCGAAGCCATGATTGCCAGCCGCACGACGGCGAAGCGACCATCAATGGGGTTCAAAATGCCTAAGAAGTACGTACTGGCGTTGTCTGCTGTGGTAGTGGTCGCCGTTGGGGCGGCGGTGTTAATGCCCAAGAAGGGTGACCAGACGGCTCCTGGAGCGCCTGCAGAGCAGGCACAACTGCCACTGGGTCAGGGAAAACCAGGCACTGCCCAGTCCAACAATGGTGGCCCGGCCATCGAATTTGCCGGCTCCTCGCAGCCTATGCCATTGCCACTGGTGGGTCAGTCTCAACCGGTGATGCGTGGTCCGTTGGCTGAAGCTGCGGGCATGGGGGACGGTGATGAAAGTACGCCTGCTGGCGAAACTGCATTGCAGCCGCCTACGGTGACGACCATTGCGCCTCCTGCTGGCGTACCTGCTGGCCCTGCACCGACGCCTGCCCAGCCGGTTGCGGCTGCTCAGGTGCAACCTGCCACACATGCTCAACAAGCTCCTGTCGCTGCTGCCAGCAAGCCGGTTGCACCTGCGCCTGCAGCGAAGCCAGCACCCGCGCCTGTGCAAGTCGCTGCGGCCAAGCCAGCGCCGAAACCGGTAGAGAAGCCGGTAGAGAAACCGGTCGCGAAGGCCGCCGCCGGTGGCAACTGGTACGCCGGGCAAAAGCCGGGCAACTATGTGGTCCAGATCCTTGGTACCAGCTCTGAGGCGACGGCTCAGGCCTACGTCAATGCTCAGGGTGGCGACTATCGCTACTTCAAGAAAAACCTGCAGGGCAAGCCGCTGTTCGTCGTTACCTATGGCAACTTTGCCAGCCGTGATGCCGCACTTGCTGCAATCAAGGCCTTGCCAGCCAAGGTCCAGGCTGGTAAACCTTGGCCTCGTAGTGTTGCCAGCGTCCAACAAGAGCTGGCAGCGACCCGCTGAAATAGCTCGGTGGCACCACCCCCGCCACCTGCTGAGCGTCTCCTGAATTTCGGTCAAGCCTGCTGCGCCATGCGCGGCAGGCTTTTCTGTCCCAGACTGACGGCCAAAAGCCATTGCAGTCCAGGCTGAAACGCTTCAGACTCAAGCGAAGCCGCTATCACGGCAGTGCTTATAAAAACATTCAAAAATGCGACATGGATTTGCGTGGTTTCGTCGCGCGAATTTGTGGGCTACCTTGTCGCTGTGCAACAATGACTGCCCTTTTGCCCCCGCAAAGCTGGCGTTCGTTCGGCGTGGATGGTAAGTGGTTGTACTAAAAAGAGATTTGCCTTGGTGAGAGGCGAACCTGGTGAGAAAGTGTCTATGAAAACAGGTCTGTACCATCCCGAAGAATTCAAGGATAACTGTGGTTTCGGCCTGATCGCCCATATGACGGGCGAACCCAGCCACCACCTTTTGCAAACGGCCATCGAGGCCCTGACCTGCATGACCCACCGCGGTGGGATCAACGCCGACGGCAAGACCGGTGACGGCTGCGGTCTGCTGATGCAGAAGCCCGATCAGTTCCTGCGAGCTATTGCTCGCGAGCAGTTCGGCAGTGACCTGCCCAAGCAGTACGCCGTGGGCATGGTCTTCTTCAATCAGGATGATGCCAAGGCGCAAGCGGCACGCGCCAACATGGACAAGGAAATCCTTGCCGCAGGCCTGCAATTGCTGGGCTGGCGCAAGGTGCCGATCGACACCAGCGTTCTTGGCCGTCTGGCCTTGGAGCGCCTGCCGCAAATCGAGCAGGTGTTCATCGGCGGTGAAGGCCTGAGCGATCAGGAATTCGCCATCAAGCTGTTCAGTGCGCGTCGGCGCTCGTCGGTGGCCAACGCCGCCGATAGCGACCACTACATCTGCAGCTTCTCGCACAAGACGATCATCTATAAGGGCCTGATGATGCCGGCAGACCTTGCCGCCTTCTATCCGGACCTCAGTGACGAGCGCCTGCAGACTGCGATCTGCGTGTTCCACCAGCGCTTCTCCACCAACACCCTGCCGAAATGGCCGCTGGCTCAGCCATTCCGCTTTCTCGCCCACAACGGCGAGATC
Source organism: Pseudomonas laurentiana (assembly GCF_014648275.1). Classification (GTDB taxonomy): domain Bacteria; phylum Pseudomonadota; class Gammaproteobacteria; order Pseudomonadales; family Pseudomonadaceae; genus Aquipseudomonas; species Aquipseudomonas laurentiana. Next base: position 54,170 of record NZ_BMQU01000007.1, on the reverse strand, counting down.
AACACCATTACCGGTAACCGCAACTGGGCTCAGGCGCGTCGGACCAAGTTCGCCAACGAACTTATTCCCGATCTGGAAGAGCTTGGCCCGTTGGTCAACCGCGTCGGTTCCGACTCTTCGAGCATGGACAACATGCTGGAGTTGATGGTCACTGGCGGTATCGACCTGTTCCGTGGCGTGCGGATGATCATTCCGCCAGCGTGGCAGAACGTCGAGACCATGGACGCCGACCTGCGTGCGTTCTATGAGTACAACTCCATGCACATGGAGCCTTGGGATGGTCCGGCCGGTGTGGTCATGACCGAAGGTCGCCATGCGGTGTGCCTGCTCGACCGTAACGGCCTGCGTCCAGCCCGCTGGGTCACTACCAAGAATGGTTACATCACCCTGGCGTCGGAAATCGGCGTGTGGGACTACAAGCCGGAAGACGTCATCGCCAAGGGCCGTGTCGGCCCGGGCCAGATCTTCGCCGTGGACACTGAAACCGGGCAGATCCTCGACACCGACGCCATCGACAACCGTCTTAAGTCGCGTCATCCGTACAAGCGTTGGTTGCGCCAGAATGCCTTGCGTATCCAGGCAACCCTGAGCGACGACCAGGGTGTGGCCAGCTACGATGCTGACCAGCTCAAGCAGTACATGAAGATGTTCCAGGTCACCTTCGAGGAACGTGACCAAGTGCTGCGTCCGCTTGGCGAACAAGGCCAGGAAGCCGTGGGCTCGATGGGTGACGATACGCCAATGGCCGTGTTGTCGCAGCGCGTGCGTTCGACCTACGACTACTTCCGCCAGCAGTTTGCCCAGGTCACCAACCCGCCGATCGACCCGCTGCGCGAAGCGATCGTCATGTCCCTGGAAATCTGCCTCGGTGCCGAGCGCAACATTTTCCAGGAATCGCCTGAGCATGCCTCGCGGGTGATCCTCAGCTCTCCAGTGATTTCGCCTGCCAAGTGGCGTTCGCTGATGAGCCTGGATCGTCCAGGTTTCGAGCGCCAGGTGATCGACCTCAACTATGAGGAAAGCCTCGGTCTGGAAGCGGCGGTGCGTAACATCGCTGATCAGGCTGAAGAAGCCGTGCGCAGTGGCAAGACTCAACTGGTGTTGAGCGACCGCCATATCGCACCGGGCAAACTGCCGGTGCATGCGTCGCTGGCGGTCGGTGCCGTACACCACCGTCTGACCGAACAAGGCCTGCGTTGCGACAGCAACATCCTGGTGGAAACCGCGACCGCGCGTGACCCGCATCACTTCGCGGTACTGATCGGTTTCGGTGCGTCTGCCGTGTACCCATACCTGGCGTACGAAGTGCTGGCCGACCTGATCCGCACCGGGGAAGTGCTGGGTGACCTGGATGAGGTCTTCAAGTACTACCGTAAAGGCATTGCCAAGGGCTTGCTGAAGATCCTGTCGAAGATGGGTATCTCCACCATCGCTTCTTACCGGGGCGCTCAATTGTTCGAGGCCGTTGGCCTGTCGGACGAAGTGGTGGCACTGAGCTTCCGTGGCGTTGCCAGCCGCCTGAAAGGCGCGCGTTTCGTTGATATCGAGAACGAGCAGAAGTTGCTCGCAGCCGAAGCCTGGAGCCCGCGCAAGCCAATCCAGCAAGGCGGCTTGCTCAAGTTCGTTCACGGTGGCGAATACCACGCGTACAACCCGGACGTGGTCAACACCCTGCAAGCCGCTGTGCAGCAAGGTGACTATGCCAAGTTCAAGGAATACACCGCGCTGGTCGACAAGCGCCCCGTGTCGATGATCCGTGACCTGCTGAAGGTCAAGGTCGCTGATCAGGCGTTGGCGCTGGAAGAAATCGAACCGCTGGAGGCGATCCTCAAGCGCTTCGATTCTGCCGGTATCTCGCTGGGTGCCTTGTCGCCAGAGGCGCATGAAGCGCTGGCTGAGGCCATGAACCGCCTGGGCGCGCGTTCCAACTCCGGTGAGGGCGGTGAAGACCCTGCCCGCTATGGCACCATCAAGAGCTCCAAGATCAAGCAGGTGGCCACGGGCCGTTTCGGCGTAACGCCGGAGTATCTGGTCAACGCTGAAGTGTTGCAGATCAAGGTAGCCCAGGGCGCCAAGCCGGGTGAGGGTGGGCAACTGCCTGGCGGCAAGGTCAACGGTCTGATCGCCAAGCTGCGTTATGCAGTACCCGGCGTGACCCTGATCTCGCCGCCGCCGCACCACGACATCTACTCCATCGAAGACTTGTCGCAGCTGATCTTTGACCTCAAGCAGGTCAACCCGCAGGCGCTGGTCTCGGTGAAACTGGTGGCAGAGGCGGGTGTAGGCACCATCGCCGCTGGCGTGGCCAAAGCCTATGCCGACCTGATCACCATCTCGGGTTACGACGGTGGTACCGGTGCTTCGCCTCTGACCTCGATCAAGTACGCCGGTGCCCCGTGGGAACTGGGCTTGGCCGAGACTCACCAGACCCTGCGCGGCAACGATTTGCGCGGCAAGGTTCGGGTACAGACTGACGGTGGCCTGAAAACTGGCCTGGACGTGATCAAGGCAGCCATTCTGGGTGCCGAGAGTTTTGGCTTCGGTACTGCGCCAATGATCGCCCTTGGCTGCAAATACCTGCGCATCTGCCACCTGAACAACTGCGCCACTGGTGTAGCGACTCAGAACGACAAACTGCGCAAGGACCACTACATCGGTACCGTCGACATGGTGGTGAACTTCTTCACCTACGTCGCCGAAGAAACCCGTGAGTGGCTGGCCAAACTGGGCGTGCGTAGCCTCGGTGAGCTGATCGGGCGTACCGATCTGCTGGAAATGCTCCCGGGCGAAACCGCCAAGCAGCAGCACCTGGATCTCAGCCCGCTGCTGGGCAGCGAGCATGTGCCGGCCGACAAGCCGCAGTTCTGTCAAGTTGACCGCAACCCACCGTTCGACAAGGGTGTGCTGGCCGAGAAGATGGTCGAGATGGCCCTGCCTGCGATCAAGGATCTGGCGGGCGCCGAATTCAACCTGGACATCTGCAACTGCGACCGTTCGATCGGCGCGCGGATTTCCGGCGAGATCGCCCGTCTGCACGGCAACCAAGGCATGGCCAAGGCGCCTGTCACCTTCCGTTTCAAAGGGACCGCTGGCCAGAGCTTCGGCGTCTGGAACGCAGGTGGCCTGAACATGTACCTGGAAGGCGACGCCAACGACTACGTCGGCAAGGGCATGACCGGCGGCAAGCTGGTGATCGTACCGCCAGCGGGCAGCCCGTTTGCTACACAGCACAGCGCAATCATCGGCAACACCTGCCTGTATGGCGCCACTGGCGGCAAGCTGTTTGCTGCAGGTACCGCCGGCGAGCGTTTTGCTGTGCGTAACTCCGGCGCTCACACGGTTGTGGAAGGCACTGGCGACCACTGCTGTGAATACATGACTGGCGGTTTCGTTTGCGTACTGGGCAAGACCGGCTACAACTTCGGTTCCGGTATGACCGGTGGTTTCGCCTACGTGCTCGACCAGGACAACAGCTTCGTTGACAAGGTCAACCACGAACTGGTGGAAATCCAGCGGATCACCGGCGAAGCGATGGAAGCGTACCGCAGCCACTTGCACCGCGTGCTCGGCGAGTATGTCGAAGAGACGGGTAGCGAATGGGGACGTGAGCTCTGGGAGAACCTGGACGACTACGTGCGCCGCTTCTGGCTGGTCAAGCCGAAAGCTGCGAGCCTGAAGAACCTGCTGTCCAGCACCCGTGCCAACCCGCAGTGATATGCGCCTGAAGAGTTTGATGAGGTTTAAACATGGCTGAACGTCTGAGTAATGACTTCCAGTTCATCGAGGTCGGGCGCAAGGATCCGAAGAAGAAACTGCTGCGTCAACGCAAGAAAGAGTTCGTGGAGATCTACGAACCCTTCAAACCCCAGCAGTCGGCCGAACAGGCCCACCGCTGCCTGGGGTGTGGTAACCCGTACTGCGAATGGAAGTGCCCTGTGCACAACTTCATCCCCAACTGGTTGAAGCTGGTGTCCGAGGGCAACATCCTGGCGGCGGCGGAACTGTCGCACCAGACCAACACCCTGCCGGAAGTTTGCGGCCGGGTGTGCCCACAAGACCGCCTGTGCGAGGGTGCTTGCACGCTCAACGACGGTTTTGGCGCGGTGACCATCGGTTCGGTCGAGAAGTACATCACCGACACCGCCTTCGCCATGGGCTGGCGCCCGGACATGTCCAAGGTCAAGCCGACCGGCAAGCGTGTTGCGATCATCGGTGCCGGTCCGGCAGGCCTGGGCTGTGCCGACGTTCTGGTGCGTGGTGGGGTGACCCCGGTGGTGTTTGACCGGAACCCGGAAATCGGCGGTCTGCTGACCTTCGGTATCCCCGAGTTCAAACTGGAAAAGACCGTGCTGAGCAATCGTCGCGAAGTCTTCACCGGCATGGGCATCGAGTTCCGCCTGAACACCGAAGTGGGCAAGGACATCAGCATGGAACAGCTGCTGGCCGAGTACGATGCCGTGTTCATGGGCATGGGTACCTACACCTACATGAAAGGCGGTTTCCCTGGTGAAGACCTGCCGGGCGTGCATGATGCGCTGGACTTCCTGGTGGCCAACGTCAACCGCAACCTGGGCTTTGAAAAGTCGCCGGAAGATTTCGTCGACATGAAAGGCAAGAAGGTCGTGGTGCTGGGCGGTGGTGACACCGCGATGGACTGCAACCGCACGTCCATCCGCCAGGGTGCCAAGGCGGTAACCTGCGCCTATCGCCGTGACGAGGCCAACATGCCGGGCTCGCGAAAAGAGGTGAAGAACGCCAAGGAAGAGGGCGTGAAATTCCTCTATAACCGTCAGCCGATCGCCATTGTGGGTGAAGACAAGGTTGAGGGCGTGAAGGTCGTCGAGACGCGTCTCGGCGAGCCGGATGCCCGTGGCCGCCGCAGCCCTGAGCCGATCCCCGGTTCCGAGGAGATCATCCCGGCAGATGCCGTAGTGATCGCCTTTGGCTTCCGTCCAAGCCCCGCGCCATGGTTCGAGCAGTTCAGCATTCAGACTGACAGCCAGGGCCGTGTGGTGGCGCCAGAGCAGGGTGCGTACAAGCACCAGACCAGCAACCCGAAGATCTTCGCCGGTGGCGACATGGTCCGTGGGTCTGACCTGGTGGTGACTGCGATCTTCGAGGGGCGCAATGCTGCCGAAGGGATCCTGGACTACCTGGGCGTCTGAAAAAACATCGCGGGACGCGCCCGCTCCCACCGTGTCGGCATCACAGCGACCACGGTGGGGCAGGTTCGTCCCGCGATGAAGTTTAGAAAATCTATTGATCTGGTGCAGGTCGATAGACAAAAGGCACGGTTCATACCGTGCCTTTTACGTTGGTGTCTGAGAAAATGCCCCCACTTTTTTTCCGGATGCCGACATGACTGCCTTGAAGAACGATCGTTTTCTGCGCGCCCTGCTCAAGCAACCCGTAGACGTTACCCCTGTATGGATGATGCGCCAGGCTGGCCGTTACCTGCCGGAGTACCGCGCCAGCCGCGCCAAGGCCGGCGATTTCATGAGCCTGTGCATGAACCCGCAGTTTGCCTGTGAGGTTACCCTGCAGCCGCTGGACCGCTATCCGCTGGATGCGGCGATCCTGTTCTCCGACATCCTCACCATTCCCGATGCCATGGGTCAGGGGCTGTACTTTGAAACCGGCGAAGGCCCGCGTTTCAAGAAGGTCGTCAGCACCCTGGCTGACATCGAAGCCCTGCCGATCCCAGATCCGCAGAAGGACCTGGGCTACGTGATGGATGCGGTCAGCACCATCCGCCGTGAGCTCAATGGCCGTGTACCGCTGATCGGCTTCTCTGGCAGCCCATGGACCCTGGCCACCTACATGGTCGAAGGCGGCTCGTCGAAAGACTTCCGCAAGACCAAGGCCATGCTCTACGACAACCCGCAGGCCATGCACCTGCTGCTGGACAAGCTGGCGCAGTCGGTGACTTCCTACCTCAACGGGCAGATCCTCGCGGGTGCACAAGCCGTACAGATTTTCGACACCTGGGGTGGCAACCTGTCGGCTGCCGCCTACCAGGAGTTCTCACTGGCCTACATGCGCAAGATCGTCAGCGGCCTGATTCGCGAGCACGAAGGGCGCAAGGTACCGGTCATCCTGTTCACCAAGAATGGCGGCCTATGGCTGGAAAGCATTGCGGATGCTGGCGCCGATGCCCTCGGTCTGGACTGGACCTGCGACATTGGTGAAGCCCGCCAACGCGTCGGCGCCAAGGTTGCCCTGCAGGGCAACATGGACCCGACCGTACTCTACGCCAAGCCTGAAGCCATCCGTGCTGAAGTGGGGCGTATCCTGGCCAGCTACGGGCATGGCACCGGCCACGTGTTCAACCTCGGCCATGGCATCACCCCGGAAGTCGATCCAGAGCACGCGGGTGTCTTCATCAACGCCGTGCATGAGCTGTCGGCGCAGTACCACCAGTAAGCATTTCTGTATAAAAAGCGCCCGGCCAATGCCGGGCGTTTTGCATTAAGTTTGAATTCAGCGTGCCTGCTTATGCTGGTCCCATCGAAACCAAGATTGGATCACATCTATGAACACTCGTTATCTCGCACTGCTTCTCGCTCCTCTGTTCAGCACCGCAGCCCTGGCTGCTGGTTACACCGGCCCAGGCGCACAATCGGTGGTCACGGTTGCCGAGGCCCACAAAGCGGCTGACGACACCCCGGTTGTGCTGCAAGGGCACATCACCCAGAAGCTGAAGAACGAGAAGTACGAGTTCAAGGATGCCACCGGCAACATCATTGTCGAAATCGACGACGAAGACCTGCCGCCCGTGGCCTTCAACGACAAGACCCTGGTCAAACTGACCGGTGAAGTCGACAAGGGCCTGATGAAGCGCGATGTCGATGTGGATCTGGTGGAGGTATTGAACTGAGTCTGTAGAAAGGATCAGTCCTCCAGCGTTTCAACACTTAGCTTTTCGGCGGCAACTTGCTCAGGTGCAGCGCCACCAGCAGGGCAATGACCAGCAGGCTGCCTATGAACAGGCCGATGCCGTTCCAGCCACCCTGGTGCCAAAACACCCCGCCGGCGGTACCCGCGACGCTGGAGCCGGCGTAGTAGCTGAACAGGTACAGCGATGAGGCCTGGCCCTTGGCCTTGGTGGCTCGACGGCCGATCCAGCTGCTGGCCACCGAGTGTGCGCCGAAGAAGCCGAAGGTGAAGATCAACATACCGATGACGACCAGCGGCAGGGGTTCGAACAGGGTCAGCAGCAGGCCGCCGAACATCAGCACAATGGTTGCCCAGAACACCTTGCGCCGACCCAACTTGTCGGCCAGCGCGCCAACGTGTGCCGAGCTGTAAATGCCTGACAGATAAACCACCGACAGCAGCCCGACCAGGGCCTGGTTCATGTGGTAAGGCTCGGCCAGCAGACGGTAGCCAATGTAGTTGAACAGGGTGACGAAGGCGCCCATCAACAGGAAGGCTTCAAGGAACAGCCAGGGCAGCCCGGCATCGCGAAAGTGCAGGGTGAAGCCATCCAGCAGGCTGCGAGGATTCAGAGGGCGCGCACGGAAGTTGCGCGACTCGGGGAGCATTTTCCAGAACAGTACCGCGGCGATCAGTGCCAGCCCACCGATGGCCAGCAGTGCCGTGTGCCAACTGACGAAGTCGATCAGTACGCCAGTAATCAAGCGTCCGCTCATGCCGCCAATGGCGTTGCCGCCGATGTACAGGCCCATGGCCAGGCCAAGGTGCTGAGGGTAGATCTCTTCGCTGAGATAGGTCATGGCCACTGCGGCCAACCCACTCAGGGACAGGCCAACCAACGCACGCATCGCCAGGACCCCTTCCCAGGTGGGCATCAGTGCGCTGGCGATAGTGCACAGTGCGGCGCAGAACAACGCTGCAACCATGACGGGCTTGCGTCCAATACGGTCTGAAACAGGCCCGGTCACCAGCAGACCGAACGCTAACAGCGCGGTCGATACCGATAACACCAGGCTGCTTTGCGCCGCATTGATGGAGAACTCTTGGGACAGCAGCGGCATCATGGGTTGTACGCAATACAGCAGCGCAAAGGTGGCGAAGCCGCCACAGAACAACGCCAGCACCGTGCGCATGAACGCCGGTGTGCCTTTTTCGATCCATTGGTCAGTGGCTGTGGCAACGTCCGCTGTGGGGGCGGGGGGCACTTCGTGGGCGAGGGGAGCAACAGCAGTTTTCACGGTAAACCTCGGAAGGGCTACGGCCAGTCAGGCAGTGAAAAAAGCATATAGCTAGCTAATGATCATTTCCAATATATTGTTCGACCTGTTTAAGAGGTTTTACGACCTGTTGAGGGTGTCATGGAATTACGCCACTTGCGGTACTTCATTGCGGTTGCCGAAGAGCTCCACTTCGGGCGGGCGGCACAGCTGCTGGGCATCTCCCAGCCACCCTTGAGCCAGCAGATCCAGGCCCTGGAGCAGGAACTGGGGGCGCGGTTGTTCGAGCGGACCAACCGACGGGTGGAACTGAGTGAGGCGGGTCGATTGTTCCTCGATGAGGCGCGACAGGTGCTGGCTCAGGTCGACAAGGCTGCCGATGTCGCCCGGCGGGCCCAGCTTGGTGAGTTGGGGGAAATGAAGATCGGTTTCACTACGTCGGCCCCCATCAATTCGGGTATTCCCAAGGCGATTTATGCCTTTCGTCAGCGCTTTCCCGCCGTGCACCTGAACCTCAAGGAAATGAGCAGCCGTGACGTCGCTGATGCGCTGCTCGACGAGACCATCGAAATCGGGTTGATGCGCCCGCTGGCCTTGCCGGAGAGCCTGCTCGCTACGGAGTTGTTCCGTGAGCCTCTGGTGGCAGTGCTCAGTGCTACACACCCGCTGGCAGAGGGCAGTGAGCGTGGTTTGTTGCTGTCGACGCTGGCCAATGAGCCGTTTGTGTTTTTTCCACGCAGCTATGGCAGTGGCTTGCACGCCCAGTTGATGAGCCTGGCACGGCAGGCTGGTTTCAGCCCGCACTTCGCCCAGGAGGCGGGTGAGGCCATGACGATCATCGGCTTGGTGGCAGCGGGCCTGGGGGTGTCAGTGCTGCCAGCATCGTTTCAGCGTATGCGCATTGACGGTGTGGTCTACCGCACGCTGCTTGATGCCGACGCGGTTACCGCTGTGTGGTTGGTGCAGCGACGCGAGTCGGCCTCGGCCATGGCCCGTGCCTTTGTCGAGCTCCTCGCAGGCCAAGGGCTCAATGGTGCTGGCTAAACCGCCGTCACGCCCACATACTCGGTCATTCACTGATACACGGAGGTCATTCCATGCGGCGCGTGGTGTTTAATCAGAAAGGTGGCGTGGGTAAGTCGAGTATTGCTTGCAACCTGGCGGCGGTGAGTGCCAGTGAAGGCTACCGAACCCTGTTGATTGACCTGGATGCTCAGGCCAACTCGACCCAGTACCTCACCGGCCTGACTGGCGAGGATATCCCCATGGGGATTGCCGATTTCTTCAAGCAGACATTGTCTTCCGGCCCCTTTGCCAGGAAGAACAAGGTCGACATCTACGAGACGCCGTTCGACAACCTTCATGTCGTCACCGCTACTGCCGAGTTGGCTGACCTGCAGCCCAAGCTCGAAGCCAAGCACAAGATCAACAAACTGCGTAAGTTGCTCGATGAGTTGTCCGAAGACTACGACCGGATTTATCTCGATACTCCGCCAGCGCTGAATTTCTATGCGGTATCGGCATTGATCGCGGCCGATCGAGTACTGATCCCCTTCGACTGCGACAGCTTCTCGCGCCAGGCCCTTTACGGTTTGCTGGCCGAAATCGAGGAGTTGCGTGAGGATCACAATGAACACCTGCAGGTCGAGGGCATTGTGGTCAACCAGTTCCAGGCCCGGGCCAGCCTGCCCCAGCAGATGCTCGACGAGTTGCTGGCTGAAGGCTTGCCGGTGCTGCCGGTCTACTTGAACAGCTCAGTGAAGATGCGCGAGTCGCATCAGGCCAACTTGCCGTTGATCCATCTGGAACCTCGGCACAAGTTGACCCAGCAGTTTGTCGAACTGCATTCGCTGCTGGAAGAAAACGCTTAAATCCCCTGACTGCGCAGCCACTCCAGCAAATGCTGGAGTGGGAAGGCGCCGCTTTGGCGTGCGACTTCTTGGCCATTTTTGAACAGGATCAGGCTGGGAATTGAGCGAATACCCAACTGCCCGGCCAGTTGCGGGTTGGCCTCGCTGTCGAGCTTGGCCAGGCGGCAGCGCCCGCTTAGCTGGCTGGCCGCTTGTTCAAAGATCGGCGCAAAGGATTTACATGGGCCGCACCAGTCGGCCCACACATCAACCAGCAGTGGCAGATCGCCCTTGATCTGGCTGGCATAGTCACCCTGTTTCAATTCAAACGGTTTGTTCAGCAGCACGGCCCCTTTGCAGCGTCCGCACTTCGGCGCGTCGCCCAGGCGTGCGGCGGGGATGCGATTCAGGCCATTGCAGTGGGGGCAGGGTATCAGCAGTGGGTCGGTCATGGTGGCGTCCGGGAAGCGAGTCGATAGTGGTTATCTGGAGCGTACGCACAGCGTTTTCAATGTTGGCTCCGGGTGAATCTCGTCTGATCCATTGGCGCTGGCAGTTGCTCACGAGGAGCAACTGATCTCCAGATGCTTGCCCCACTCCGGTGGCCGCTCTGCATACGCTTCCATGCCCGGCTGTTCATCGAAGGGCGTGCAGAGCACTTGGTGCAGGCGACGCACCTCGCTGTAGTCGCCCGCTTCGGCGGCTTCGATTGCACGCTGGGCCAGGTAGTTGCGCAGGATGTACAGCGGGTTGACCGCATGCATGCGGGCGCGGCGTTCTTCGCTGTTGCCCGGCTCACGGGCGACGCGTGCCAGGTAGTCCTCAGACCAACGGTCAAAACCGGCGAGGTCGACGAAGTCGTCGCGAACCACACGCAGCGCCGCTTCTGCAGGCTGGTCGCCGAGCTTTCTGAAGAACAATGTGTAATCCACCGCTCCCTGTTGCATGACCTGCAGGAGCCTTTCGATCAGTGCCTTGTCAGCATCCTCGGCGCAAGTCAGGCCGAGACGGCGGCGCATCAGGTCCAGGTAATGCGCTTCGTACAGCGGCAGGAACAATGTCAGTGTTTCGCGCAGGGCCTCGACGCTGATGAGCGGCGTCAGGGCCTGGGCCAGGGCGCTGAGGTTCCAGTGGGCAATCGGCACCTGATTACTGTAGCTGTAGCGCCCTTGGTCATCCGAGTGGTTGCAGACGAAGCGGGCGTCGAAATCGTCCAGGAATGCGAATGGACCGAAATCAAAGGTGATACCCAGGATCGACATGTTGTCGGTATTCATCACGCCGTGACAGAAACCATAGGCTTGCCAATAGGCGATCAGTTCGGCGTTGCGTTCGACGATGGTTCGGAACATCGCCAGGTACGGCTCGGGCTGGTCAAGGCACTCGGGGAAATGCTGGTTCAGCACGTGTTCGGCGAGGATCTTTTGCTGCTCCAGCTGGCGGGTGTAGTAAAAGTATTCGAAGTGGCCGAAGCGAACATGGCTGGGGGCAAGACGCAACAGCATGGCTGCGCGTTCCTGAGTCTCGCGCCACACCGACGTGCTTGAGCCGATTACACACAGTGCCCGGCTGCTGCTAATGCCAAGGGCATGCAGGGCTTCGGATGCGAGAAACTCTCGAATCGAAGAGCGCAGTACCGCACGGCCATCGCCCATGCGCGAATAGGGCGTCTGGCCGGCCCCCTTCAGGTGCAGGTCCCAATACGTGCCCGCGTCGTTACGCACTTCGCCCAGCAACAGGCCGCGACCATCCCCCAGGCGTGGGTTGTAGGAGCCGAACTGGTGGCCTGAGTAGACCATCGCCCGTGGCTCGGCTTCGGCCCAGAGTTTGTGGCCGCTGAACAGTTCGGCAAATACCGGCGAGTGTGCCTCGGTAGGGTCGAGGTCAAGCAGGGCCATGGCAGCGTCACTGGCAACCACCAGGCGCGGCTCGGCAATCGGCTCGGGCAGTACCGAAGTGGAGAACGCATCACCCAGGCGGGCGAAGCGGTTATCGAAGGTCAGTTCGTCGAGGGCTTTCAACGGCCATCTCCAGGAGAATGTCCGAGCATTCTGCAAGGGTATGGCCGTTGACGTCCAGTCAGGCGGGATTGGGACCTGATGCAGGATTACCCGGTTTGCCGATCAAGGGGATTGGCGCTGCGGTTTTCTGATCTTCTGCGGGAACGATGTTGAACACCTGCCCCTGCATATTTTTCAGATAGATCTCCAGTTGGCGGTAGGCAATGCTGATGCCGTGTTTCTTGAACTCGCTGTTGATGACCCGGTTGACCTCATCCAGCGCCGGGTTGCGGTCGCCCAGGTCGCGTACATGCATGCGCAGCTCGTGGTCCAGCGTGCTTTCGCCAAAATTGAGGAAGTAGACCGTCGGTGCCGGTTCCTTGAGCACACGCGGGTTATCGTTGGCGGCCTTGAGCAGCAGGCTGCGGACCATTTCCAGATCCGAGCCGTAGTCGACGCCGATCTTGAGTGTGACCCGTGTAATGGTGTCAGTCAGCGACCAGTTGATCAGTTGCCCGGTAATGAACGTCTTGTTCGGGACAATGATGTCTTTGCGGTCGAAGTCGGTAATGGTGGTCGCTCGAATACGGATCTTGCTCACGGTACCGGACAGGTTGCCAATGGTGATGGTGTCACCGATACGTACCGGGCGTTCGAACAGGATCATGATCCCCGAGATGAAGTTCGCGAAGATTTCTTGCATACCAAAGCCCAGGCCTACCGACAGCGCAGCGACCAGCCACTGCAACTTGTCCCAACTGACGCCGAGGGTCGATAGCGTGGTGACGAAGCCGATCCCGGCAATCGCATAGGACAGGAGTGTGGTCGTTGCGTAGGCGCTGCCCTGGGCCAGGTTCAGCCGCGACAGTACCAGGACTTCCAGCAGGCCCGGCAGGTTGCTGGCCAGGGCAAAGGTGATTCCGACGATCACCAGTGCGCCCAGCAAGTCGCCCAGGCTGATCGGCACCATGCTCATGGCGGCACCGGTGCCGCTGGTGTATTCGTAGAGCGTGATGTTGTCGAGGTAGGCAAACACGCTGATCAGGTCCGCCCAGACCCAGTACAGGGCACCGATAAAGATGCCGAGCAGTGCAAGACGGATCAGGCGCAGCGATTGCTGGTTGACCTGTTCAATGTCCAGGGTCGGCTCTTCGATAATCGTTTCACCGTCAGGGCCCTCCTTGACGGCATGGCGTTTGCTCTGTGCACGCTGATAGGCCAGGCGACGAGCGGCAACGGCCAGGCCACGGACGAACGCGGCCTCGACGACAAGCCAGAGCATCAACAGGTACAGCGTGTCTATCAGCCGGTCGGTGAGTTTCAGGGCGGTGTAGTAGTAACCAAAGCAGACCGCGACGAACAGGGCGATGGGCAACACGGTGAACGCCAGGCCCACGACCATGCGGAACAGCGAAGCATTGCCGCGGTTTGGACTGCTGAGCAGCAGGCGGCCGAGCAACCAGGCCATCAGTGCGTAGCAGGTCAGCACCACGCCGATGCCCAGCACATCGTCGGCCAAGGCCGAAGGTTGGTGCTCAGCCACCGCCACCACTGCGACCAGTGCCAGCACTACGGCGCCAAGACGCCGGATCCAGCCGCGAAGGAACTCCACCTGCGGCTTCTCCCAACGGAAATGCAGCTCGGCAACCCCTGCGGGCGCCAGAATCCGGTACGCGGTGTAGAACACCATCCAGGCCTGGGCAATCTGTAGCAGGGCGGCACCGAGGTTGGCGTTCTGACCGCGCGCGTCGATCTGCAAGGCAAGGCCGCACAGGGCCAGGGCCAGGCTGATCGGCAGGGCCAGGAGGACGTTGATCAGGAGGGCCTGCGGGGTATGCCACTGGCTATCACGCTTGAAGTGCCCGATGTCCCGATGAACCTTGCTCAACCGGGCATACAGATAGTTGCGTCGCCAGAGCAGTGCACCGATCAGCAGCAGCAGCGGCAGGAACAGCAGCGGCCGCTGGACCAGGCCATCGGCCAGCTCGCTCACGCTTGAGGCCCACGGCAGGCTCACGACCTGTTTCTGCAGGCGTTCGGGAACGCTGCGTAGCCATTCCAGTTCAAGCGGCTTGTTACTGGGAATCCAGAACATCTGCTCGTCGAGGGTGGCCCGCAGGTTCTGCGCCGTGCTCAGCAGCTGTTTCTGGTTCAGTTGCAGCGTGATGGATTCGTTGAGCAGTGCACTCAGTTCACGGTTAAGTCGTTCAAGCAGGTCACTGCGGGTGATCGCAACTTCCAGCAGTGCCTTGCGCAGTTGCGGCGTTACGTTCTCTTCCGGATGGCTGGCCAGCAGTTTGTCGACATAGCCGCTCGGGCTGCTGATCTGCTCACGCTGCTGGTTGATTTCAAACTGGTAGAGGCGGATATCGGCGATCTGGTCCGCCAGGTCTCCGTCGACCCTCAAGTGCGGCAGTGACTGTTTCTGCTTATAGAGAATCTTGGACAGCAGCAGGCTGCCCTTGAGTACACTGATTTGCTCGTCCAGCGCCTGGTCGCTTTGGGTCAGGGCGTCCAGTTGTTGCTTGGTCTTGAGGTTCTCCTGAGTCAGCTCGTTGAGCTGGTCTGTGCTACGCAACAGGTAGTCGGAGAGCTTGAGGTTGGTGGCACTCTCGGTGGCCAGCACACTGCTGCCTCCGGCTTTCTGTACTTCGATGGACTGCTCGGTGACCGTCTGTTGTGACTGGGCCAGGCGCTTCTGGTTGATCAGGGTCTGCAGGTCCTGGATCTCTTGCTCCAGGCGTGCCGCACGCTCAATCAGCAAGTCGTGCTGGCTGTTACCCAGGTCTTGCAGCAGGCTGTTCCCGGCCAGTTCCTGTCGGCGCAGCAGGGTCAGGGCGTTGAGGGCGGCCAGTTCGGCATTCAGTTGGTTGCGCTGTTCGGGCGAGAGCACCTTCCCGGCGTCCTTGCCCAGCTTCAGGCTGGTGTTGATTTGCTGGCTACGTGTCTGGTTGTTGCTGATTTCAGCCTGGGCACGTTCCGGTCGGGTCTGGGACGTAATGGTCAAGCTATTGGCTTCGGACAGAGCCTTTTGCAGCTCGCTCTGTTGGGTGCTGCGCTCAGTGAGCAGTTGTTCCAACTGAGGGACGTCGAGGCTGGCATAGCGCTCGGCGACTGGAATGACCTTGCTGCTGGTGAGCTTGGCCAGTTCGCGCTGGTTCTCACTGGTCTTCTTCGGGGCATCGCTCAATTGCTGCTTGAGGGCGGCCAGGCGCTTCTCACTGTCATCCTTGCTGTTGAGGAAGACCAGGGTCTGCTCCAGCACCTGACGCAGGGCTTTCTGTTCGGCCTCAGGCAGCTTGCGCTCGGCGATCTTGTCGAGGCTTTGCTGGACAGCTGCAGCATTGGGTGGCTCCGCCGCGAAGGCGAAGGTGGCAGAAAGGCACAGCCCTAACAGGGCTGCGCAGATAAGCGTGCGCAGAGACATAGGCAGAAGATTCGTACAACCAGATGTAAGAAAACGGAGTTTAGAGGAACAGCCCCGGGCCGGGGCGACTTCCTTCGGGAAATTTGACGCCCACTTTGAGGATCTTGTTCCCCTCCATCAGCGCAACGGTCCACAAGGTGTTGTTCCATTCGATCTGGTCACCCACTACCGGCGCACCCCCCACCTTCTGTTGGATGAAGTGGCTCAGAGGCGTGTGTGGGTCCTGACCGTCGAGCTTGAGGCCGTACAGCGCCGCTACAGCGCCCAGTTCTGCGTCACCTTCAAGGACAAAATCGCCGAAGAAGCGCAGGTCCAGGCCGCGCTGCGGTGCCTGGCTGAACAGCTTGCCCAAGGCCGGAAGGTCGTGTTCATGGCCGATAACGCAGAGCAGGTCGCCCACCTCCAGGGTGGTACTACCCGACGGATGGAGCAGTTGCTGACCCCGAAACAGCGCGGCAATACGGGTGCCCTCAGGCATTTTCAGCTCACGCAGGGCTGCGCCGATGCACCATTTTTCCGCACCCAGGCGGTAGACGAACAGTTCCCACTCACTGGTGATGTGCACTTCCAGGGCAGAGCGGGAGATGGGTGCCGGGTCGGGGGGCACGGTGACCTTCAGCAGCCTGGCCACCCATGGCAGGCTGGTGCCTTGCACCAGCAGCGAGACCAGAACGATGAAGAAGGCCAGGTTGAAATACAGTTGAGCATTGGGCAGCCCGGCCATCAGCGGGAACACCGCCAGAATGATCGGTACCGCGCCACGTAGGCCTACCCAGGAAATGAAGGCCTTTTCGCGGCCATGGAAGGCTTTGAATGGCAGCAGCCCGGCCAATACTGACAGTGGGCGGGCGAAGAGGATCATCCACAAGGCCAGGCCCAATGCGGGCAAGGCAATCGGCAGCAGGTCATGCGGGGTGACCAGCAGGCCCAGCACCAGGAACATGCCGATCTGTGCCAGCCAGGCCATGCCGTCGAGCATATGCAGAATGCCGTGGCGGCTGCGGATCGGACGGTTTCCCAGCACCAGACCGCACAGGTACACGGCCAGGAAACCGCTGCCGTGCAGGGCGTTGGTCAGCGCAAACACCAGCAGGCCACCGCTGATCACCAAGATGGGATAGAGGCCACCGGCCAGATTGATTCGGTTGACCAACTGCAGCATCAGCCAGCCGCCGCTCAGGCCGAGCAACGCGCCAATACCGAATTCACGCACCAGGTGACCGAGCAGGCCCCAGTGCAGGCCGGTCTGACCGCTGGCGAGCATGTCGATCAGGGTCACGGTGAGGAACACGGCCATCGGGTCGTTACTACCGGATTCGATTTCCAGCGACGCGGTGACCCGTTCGTTCAGGCCCTTGCCGCCGAGCAGGGAGAACACCGCCGCGGCGTCGGTAGAGCCAACGATGGCGCCAATCAGCAAGCCCTGGATCAGGTTCAGGTTGAACAGCCAGGCGGCCATCATGCCGGTCAGGCCCGTGGTAATCAGTACCCCGACAGTTGCCAGCGACAACGCCGGCCACAAGGCCACCCGGAAACTGGCGACCCGTGTACGCAGGCCGCCATCAAGCAGAATCACGGCCAGTGCCAGGTTGCCGACGAGGTAGGCGGTGGGGTAATTGTCGAAGATGATACCGCCGCCATCGACCCCGGCGGCCATCCCTACGGCGAGAATGATCACCAGGATGGGGATGCCCAGGCGTGAGGACAGTGAGCTGACCAGAATACTTGCACCTACCAGCAACGCGCCGATCAAGAACAGGCTGTTGATGGCGGTCGCATTCAAAGGCAGTACTCCAGGACAAACGGCGGGAAAGATACGTAGAAACAAGCAGGTCGCGTGCCAAGGATTCTAACCTGAGCGCTTGGCAAACTGTCTAGATAGTTACCACCGTGATGTGTCAGATAGCGTTTGCAATGTTGATCCGCAGAGTCGCGTCAAAGCGATTCGGGTCGCGGGCGCCAGTATATTGGGGGCGGGTAAGCTCGGGCTTAGTGGAGATGACGAAGATAGCGAGCAAGGTTGCCCCCTGACAGCCTGTGGTCAGGAGGGGCCTTGCCCGCGATTGGGAGCAGTGCTTACGCCGACTTCACGTCACGCAACGGCTTGCCTTTGACCGGCGCACCGTTGGCCACGTAGTACTTGGCGGTACTGCGTGGCAGTGGCTGACGCCCACGAATCTTGTCGGCGATTTTCTCGGCCATCATGATCGTTGGGGCATTCAGGTTGCCAGTAGTGATGATCGGCATGATCGAGGCATCGACCACGCGCAGGCCTTGCATGCCATGCACGCGACCCTGGCTGTCGACCACCGCCATTTCGTCGGTGCCCATCTTGCATGAGCAGGACGGGTGGAACGCGGTTTCGGCGTGCTCGCGAATGAAGGTGTCCAGCTCTTCGTCGGTTTGCACGTGCGCACCTGGGCTGATTTCACGCCCACGGTAGGCGTCCAGCGCCGGCTGAGCCATGATCTCACGGGTCAGGCGGATGCCATCGCGGAACTCCTGCCAGTCCTGTTCGGTTGCCATGTAGTTGAACAGGATGCTTGGGTGCTGGCGTGGGTCCTTGGACTTGACCTGGACACGCCCGCGGCTTGGCGAACGCATCGAACCCATGTGGGCCTGGAAGCCATGCTCCTGCACACCGTTGCTGCCGTTGTAGTTAATCGCGACCGGCAGGAAGTGGTACTGGATGTTCGGCCATTCGAATTCAGGACGGGTGCGGATGAAACCGCCAGCTTCGAATTGGTTGCTGGCACCGATACCGGTTCCGGCAAACAGCCACTGGGCACCGATAGCGGGCTGGTTCCACCACAGCAGCGAGGGGTACAGCGAGACCGGCTGGGTGCAGGCGTACTGCAGGTACAGCTCCAGGTGGTCTTGCAGGTTTTCACCCACGCCCGGCAGGTCGTGGACCACCGGAATGTCCAGGCTTTGCAGCAGTTTCGCTGGGCCAACACCGGAGCGTTGCAGCAACTGCGGCGAAGCAATGGCGCCGCTGCAGACGATGACTTCCTTGCGTGCACGGGCTTCGACACGCTCTTCGCTGTCGCCTTGCAGGTAGGTCACGCCAATAGCGCGTTTGCCGTTGAACAGCACGCGATCGGTCAGGGCATGGGTGACGATGGTCAGGGTCGAGCGCTTTTTCGCGATGTCCAGGTAGCCGCGTGCGGTACTGGAGCGACGGCCTTCCGGGGTCACCGTACGGTCCATCGGACCAAAGCCTTCCTGCTGGTAGCCGTTCAGGTCTTCGGTGCGCGGATAACCGGCTTGCACGCCCGCTTCAACCATGGCGTGGAACAGCGGGTTGTTGCCCGCCTTTGGCGTGGTCACGCGGACCGGGCCTTCGCCGCCATGGTAGTCGTTCGGGCCGATGTCACGGGTTTCCGCCTTACGGAAGTACGGCAGGCAGTCCAGGTAGCTCCAGTCTTCCAGGCCTGGCAGTTTGGCCCAGCCGTCATAGTCCATGGCGTTGCCACGGATGTAGCACATGCCGTTGATCAGCGATGAGCCGCCCAGGCCCTTGCCGCGGCCACATTCCATGCGACGGTTGTCCATGTGGGGCTCTGGGTCGGTCTCGTAGGCCCAGTTGTAGCGGCGACCCTGCAGCGGGAAGGCCAGGGCAGCGGGCATCTGGGTACGGAAGTCGTAGCGGTAGTCCGGGCCGCCAGCTTCGAGCAGCAGGACGGTGACGCCTTCGTCTTCGGTCAGGCGTGTGGCCAGGGTGTTACCGGCCGAGCCTGCACCGACAATGATGTAATCGAATTCTTGGGACATGAATGTACCCTCTTGGCAGTGAGCGAGGTGAGCGGATGGCGCCCGGGCCTAGCAACCCGGGCGCGGCTACAAGGGTGCTTAGAACACCGAGTTGTAGTTGCCCAGCTCGACCTGTACCGACTTGATGCGAGTGTACTGAGCCAGCGAGCTGATGCCGTTCTCACGGCCGACACCGGACTGCTTGTAGCCGCCGACCGGCATTTCGGCAGGCGATTCGCCCCAGGCGTTGATCCAGCAGATACCGGCTTCCAGCTGGTGGATGATGCGGTGTGCGCGCGTCAGGTCGTTGGTGCAGACACCCGCGGCCAGGCCGAAGTCGGTGTCGTTGGCGCGACGGATGACTTCTTCTTCGGTTTCGTAGGTGAGGATGCTCATCACCGGGCCGAAGATTTCTTCGCGAACGATGGTCATGTCGTCGCGGCAGTCGGTGAAAACGGTCGGCGCAACGAAGGCACCCTTGGCGAAGTCACCGGTGGTCAGGCGTTCGCCACCGCACAGTACGCGTGCGCCTTCTTCCTTGCCCTTGGCGATGTAGCCAAGGACATTTTCCATATGGGCGAAGCTGACCAGTGGGCCGAAGTTGGTGTTTTCGTCTTCCGGGTTGCCCACGCGGATGCGTGCAACGCGTTCAACGATCTTGGCTTCAAAGGCGGCTTTCAGTGAGGCAGGCACGAACACGCGGGTGCCGTTGGTGCAGACCTGACCTGAGCTGTAGAAGTTGGCCATCATGGCGATGTCGGCGGCGCGATCCAGGTCGGCGTCGGCGCAGATGATCAGTGGCGACTTGCCGCCCAGCTCCATGGTGACTTCCTTGAGCGAGGAGCTCGAGGCGCTGGCCATGACCTTCTTGCCGGTATCGGTGCCGCCGGTGAAGGACACTTTTTCGACGCGCGGGTGCTCGGTCAGCCAGGTGCCGACTTCGCGGCCGCTGCCGGTCAGGACGTTGAACACGCCAGCTGGCAGGCCAGCCTCGGTGTAGATTTCGGCCAGTTTCAGGGTGGTCAGCGAGGTGACTTCACTGGGCTTGAAGATCATTGCGTTGCCCGCAGCCAGGGCCGGGGCGGATTTCCACAGGGCGATCTGGATCGGGTAGTTCCAGGCGCCGATACCGACGGTGACACCCAGTGGCTCGCGGCGGGTGTAGACAAAGGAACTGTCGCGCAGCGGGATCTGCTCGCCTTCGATAGCCGGTACCAGGCCAGCGTAGTACTCGAGTACGTCAGCGCCGGTAACGATGTCGACGTAGCGGGTTTCGGAGTAGGACTTGCCCGTGTCCAGGGTTTCCAGCGCGGCCAGTTCATCGTTGCGCTCGCGCAGGATGTCGACGGCGCGACGCAGGATGCGCGAACGCTGCATGGCGGTCATCGCGGCCCAGACTTTCTGGCCACGTTCGGCGCTCTCGACGGCGCGCTCGACGTCTTCTTTGGTGGCACGTTGCACGTGGGCGAGGACTTCGCCGTTGGCCGGGTTGATGGCTTCGAAGGTGGCATCGCCGCCAGCGTCGACATAACCACCATCAATGTAGAGTTTTTGCAGTTCGAAACGGGCCATAGTGTCCTCGCAAGTGCATTGTGGTTTGGCTATCCGCGCAGCGCTCCTGCCTGTGTGGCAATCGCCGGGCGCGGTGCATCAGAGGCCTGGTTGTATGTGTCCGGGCTCGTCTGTTTTGCCAGTTGTAGATCCATGTATTCGTAAGCGATTTGCTGCGCCTGGTCGGTGTCGAAGGCGTCTCCCGATAACGCACCACGCAGCCACAGGCCGTCGATCAAGGCTGCCAGCCCGCGTGCTGCACTGCGTGCTTCAGGCAGCGGCAGGACGCGGCGGAACTGACAGCACAGGTTGGAATACAAGCGGTGATCGTTGATCCGCTGCAACCTGTGCAAAGACGGCTGGTGCATGCTGGTTGCCCAGAATGCCAACCAGGTTTTCATTGCCGGGCCGTTGACCTGACTGGCGTCGAAGTTGCCTTCGATGATCACCTGCAGGTGGGCGCGCGGGCTGTTGTCCTTGAGCGCATGCCGACGTGCGGCGACGCTCTCGGTGAGCACGCTCATCAGGTACCGCATGGTCGCTGCAATCAGGCCGTTCTTGTCCTGAAAGTAGTGACTGATGATGCCATTCGACACACCGGCCAAACGGGCGATCAGCGCAATGCTGGCATCTCCCATGCCGACCTGATCGACCGCCATCAACGTGGCTTCGATCAACTGCTGGCGGCGGATGGGTTGCATACCGACCTTGGGCATCTTGCAAATCTCCTCAGGCCTGCGGGCAGACGACAAGCGGCTGCCTCGGCGAAGGCCAGTCTATTTTGTTTTGATTGAACGTTCAATCAACAAAGAATAAGCTCTGCGACAATCTGCACCATTGACAGGCTTTTTGGGCCTTTCGCTGGTGTGAATTGGCACCCCAAAATGACGTGTAAGCCCCGTAATAAAAGGCGTTGACGGTTTTTTTTGAAAAAATTAACAGATCGGCTGAATGGCACTCAGCCATGTGGCAAACCTTCTGATCGGGGTTTTCGGCCTGTTTTTTTAACGCAATCGTTCGGGATTACGGTTTTTTCCAAGGTGCTTTTATAACACCTGAGACAATGTGGCTATTGCACCATTTGCTCAGGTAACGGGTCGTTTTGTTGTTTTCTCTCGCACTGCCTGGAGCATCTGTGCAATGAGTTCTGCCTCTTTGATAAAGACCCCTGTTGAGAGGGTCCGGGTCAACAGCGTGGTGTTTTTCACCTCGGCGCTGTTGATTCTTCTGCTGACTGCCTTGCTGATCGCGGTTCCTGAAACTGCAGGTCGTGTGCTTGGCCAGGCCCAAGCCTGGTTGTCGCGTAGTTTCGGTTGGTACTACATGCTGGTGATTGGCGGCTACCTGCTGTTCGTCATCGTTCTGGCGTTTTCCTCCTTCGGTAAGCTCAAGCTGGGCAGCAAGGACGATACGCCGGACTTCAGCTACGGTGCCTGGGCCGGCATGCTGTTCTCCTCCGGTATCGGTATCTCGCTGCTGTACTTCGGCGCGTCCGAGCCGCTGGATCACTATTTCAACCCGCCGGAAGGTACACCGGCCAGCCTGCAAGCGGCTCGTCAGAGCCTGCAGTTGACGTTCCTGCATTGGGGCCTGCATGGCTGGGCGATCTACGCGTTGGTTGGCCTGTCGGTGGCCTACTTCGCCTATCGTCATAACCAGCCGCTGGCGCTGCGTTCGGCGCTGTACCCGCTGATGGGGGAACGCTGGGTCAAGGGTGCAGCCGGTCATACCGTCGATATCTTCGGCATGTTCGTGACCCTGCTGGGCCTGGTGACCAACCTGGGTATCGGCTCGATGCAGGTATCGTCCGGCCTGGAGTACCTGTTTGGCATCGATCACAGCAAGACCAACCTGCTGATTGTCATCCTGGTGATGAGTACGGTGGCGACCATTGCAGCGGTGTCGGGCGTGGAAAACGGTATTCGTCGTCTGTCCAACCTGAACATCCTGCTGTTCAGCGGCCTGCTGCTGTTCGTTCTGTTCAACGGCCCGACCCTGCATTTGCTCAACAGCTTCGTGCAGAACACCGGTGACTACCTCAATGGTGTGATCCTCAAGACCTTCGACCTGTATGTCTATGAGGGCGACAGCGCCAAGTCAGAGCGCTGGCTGGGCTTGTGGACGGTGTTCTATTGGGCCTGGTGGATCTCCTGGGGCCCATTCGTAGGCATGTTCATCGCCCGTATTTCTCGTGGTCGTACGGTGCGTGAACTGGTGGCTGGCGTGCTGCTGATTCCGTTGGGCTTCACCTTGGCCTGGCTATCGATCTTCGGCAATACCGCGCTGGACCTGGTGATCAACCAGGGCGCAGTGGAGTTGGGGCGCACGGCGCTGGAACAGCCGTCGATGTCGATCTATCAACTGCTGGAGCACTATCCAGCGGCCAAGATCGTGGTAGGTGTGGCTGTATTCGTCGGTTTCGTGTTGTTCCTTACCCCGGCCGATTCCGGTGCAGTCATGATGGCCAACCTGTCCTGCAAGGGCGGTCAGGTCGATGAAGATGCGCCGCACTGGTTGCGTATTCTCTGGTCGGCGATCATCACCCTGGTCACTATCGGCCTGCTGTTCGCGGGTAACTTTGAAGCCATGCAGACCATGGTGGTGCTGGCTGGCCTGCCGTTCTCGGTGGTTCTGGTGGTGTTCATGTTCGGCCTGTTCAAGGCCATGAAACAGGACGCTCAGGTTGAGCAGGAGCAGGCTGAACTGGCTGCTCGTGGCCGTCGTGGCTTTAGCGAGCGCCTGAGCCAACTGGACCTGCAGCCGACCCAGGCCATGGTTCAGCGCTTCATGGACAAGCAGGTTAGCCCGGCGCTGAAAGACGCTGCCGTGCAGTTGAAGGCCATGGGCTTCGAGGTGCAGACCCGCCTTGGCCAGTCGCGTGCAGCGATGGGCCTGCGGATCGACATGGAGGAAGGCAACCCCTTCGTCTACGAGGTCAGCCTGGATGGTTACCTGGCCGCGCCAAACGAAGCGCCGGTTGACGGTGCCAGCGATGTACGGCAACGCTTCTATCGGGCCGAGGTCTACCTGCATAACGGTAGCCAGGAATACGACCTGATGGGCTTCACACCGGAACAGATCACCCGGGATGTGCTCGATCAATTCGAGAGTCATCGTCAGGTGTTGGGCCGGGTGTACAGCTGACCATCGTCTGCTGAAACCCGAGGGCTCTGTTCGCGAGAACAGGGCCCTTTATGTCTCTTTATGCGGCGATGCTGGACAGTCGCGCGGGTGCCCGGCACTCTTGAAGGCGCCAAGGAGCCCGGTGCCTCTTATGTTCAAGCTTCCTGCTGTTCTGATCTTCAGCATTTTTCTGCTCAGCGGTGCTGCTCGTGCAAGCGAGCCGCTGGTGCTGCTGACCGAAAATTTCCCGCCTTACAACATGGCCAAGAACGGCAAGAGCTTTGCTCAGGATGCCAATATCGAAGGCATTGCTGCCGATATCGTCCGTGAGATGTTCAGGCGTGCCGATATCCCCTACAGCATGACCCTGCGTTTCCCTTGGGAGCGTATCTATAAACTGGCAATGCATACGCCCGGCTATGGCGTTTTCGTCACGGCTCGTCAGCCGGATCGCGAGGCGTTGTTCAAGTGGGTTGGCCCTATCGGGCCGGATGACTGGATCCTGCTGGCCCGGGAAGACAGTCCGATCACTCTGGAACGCCTGGAGGACGCCCGGGGCTTTCGGATTGGCGCCTACAAGGGCGACGCCATCGCCGAGCACCTGAGCAAGGAAGGGTTGCGACCTGCCATCGTGCTTCGAGACCAGGACAATGCCGGGAAGCTGCTCCGGGGTGAGATCGACCTATGGGCGACGGGTGATCCGGCGGGCCGCTACCTGGCCCGTCAGATCGGCATCAGCCAGCTCAAGACGGTGCTGCGTTTCCAGGGGGCAGAGCTCTACCTTGCGCTGAACAAGAGCGTGCCGGATGAGGTTGTGAGCAAACTTCAGCAGGCGCTTGAACAAATGCGTGTCGAGGGGGCTGTCGACGCGATCTTTGCGCGTTATCTGTAAAACAAGAAGGGCGTGGTTGTTCAGTGATAGATAGTTATTGATTGGCCGCGCAACGCTGACGTTAGGCTCCTGTAAGTGTTTTTTCATACTTACAGGAGTTGTTTATGCCCGGTTCTTTGCATCCCAGCGACTTGAACCTGAAAGCGGCGGTTGCCCTGCAGTTTGCTTCGCGTCCTACCCTGCGTAGCGTTCTTGAGCGGCGGATAGTTGAGGTGCTGTTCGCGCTCTATCCGTCCTTCGCCCAGAAATACCCCAGCTTGGTATCGGCCAGTCAGATCAACCTGATGGTGCCCGAAAGGCGCGAGGCGAACCTGTTCTATTCGCGCCATTCGCTACTCGATGTGTTCATGGAGCATTTTGCACAGGCCAAGGTGCTGGCATTCGCCAATGAGACTCAGCAGGCCTATCGGCTCAGCTATGAGTACCCGGTCTCCATGCGATCAGGCGACCTGAAAACGCCTCTGGATATGGATGTCGTGGCGCAGGCGCTCAATGAGTTGCAGGCAACGGTTCATATCGATCTGCAACAAGCGCTGCTCGATTACTGGCAGCAGGCGGGCAGCACCCAGTTGTCACGTACGGTGTGG
The DNA here is from genome assembly GCF_014648275.1 of Pseudomonas laurentiana. Lineage (GTDB taxonomy): Bacteria > Pseudomonadota > Gammaproteobacteria > Pseudomonadales > Pseudomonadaceae > Aquipseudomonas > Aquipseudomonas laurentiana. The sequence continues at coordinate 28,834 of NZ_BMQU01000007.1, read as the reverse complement.
TTGAGCGAAGTGCTTAAAGCCGCGTTGAACAGCAATCTGACCTCTGACCGTTTGGGGGGAGAGGAGCGTGCGGCGCTTTCCCAGGTTGTGGACGCCTCGGTGAAGATGAGTCGACACCATCGCTACGGCAATGGCTTCACGCAGGTGTACTTGATCGACATTCATGTGGAAGGCCCAGCTGGTGGTTATGCACTGCTCAGCGGCGACATGCTGTTGACGTTCCAGGTGAACGGGCGTGACAGGTTCCTTTGGTGTCAGCCATCTGGGCTTGTCGAGTCGTTTACCAGTGAGGAGGCGTTTTCCCAGGCTCTTTACACGTGGGTCGCCAAGCGCTTCGTGGTGACTCAGGTGACCTGGAACTGTTACGAGCCGGAAGACGACCTGTTCGAGGTGCAGGCCAGCGTGCTGTTGAATCGTCAACTGGAAGCGTTGAAACCGCTGGTGTCGCGTCGATTTGCCGATGTTAAGGCGCTGGAGCAAGGCTACAGTGCGATCACTGACCCTTCGGCGTACTTCAACGCCTCGGCACCGCCGACGGTGGTGCCGCAAGCCTTGCTCAGCGACAGCTTGCCAACATGGTTGCGGGATGCCTCGGCATCCGATCAGTTCGCTTATCGGGGCCTCTTGCAGGCGCTGGCCAACGCACAGGCAGCCTCTTTAGGACAATCATTTCTTTATGATGTACCGAGCTTGAAGGTCTTTGCTGCCCAAACGCTGCGCGACCAGCTATTGAGCGATCACCCTGCGGACGGTGACTACTTTGCCGATGACCTGATGCTGAGGTTCACGATTGCCGAAGGGCAGTTGGGTACGGCCGGCATGATCAGGCACAAAGTCATGACCTTGACCGAATATGCCATAGGCAATCTGGTCTCCAAGCCCAGCGGCAGCGTGGTTATCCTTCATCGGGCCGAAAAGCCGATCATGGCCTGGATGACACCTGAGTACCTCGACGACCTGGTGCAACGGGTGAACATTGGTGAGGTATACCCCAAACACGTTGCTACGCTGCTGGGCGACCCGGTCCAGCTCAAGCATCGACAGTTACTGTTTTGCCGTGAGCTTGAAGTGCAATTGCCGCTCATGGCGCTGCAGGCCAAGATTCGTGGCGAGTCCGGTTTCACGGAGGACGGCTATCGGTATGTGCAGACTGTGGCGCAGGGGCTGCACGACGAGGTGACGGGCGATGAGGACGCCGTGATGATCAGGCCGCTGGCCTTCAAGCGCGAGCCAGACAGCGATACAGCAGATGAAGTAGTCAATTTTTTTGTCATCGGTCCAGGGGGCATGACACAAGGTCCGTGCGTGCTGTACCGACCTCACGATGTCGAGCAACCGCTGGTTGAGTACCCCAGCCATGACGCCTTGTTCGAGGCCATCAGGGCGGACGGCGCGCTACAGGAGAGTGTCCTCAGTTGGTTCAGTGAGGATGCCCGACGTATCTATGCCAACGGTGGTTTTGATGAGCCTCACTTACCCAGGGTAATCATCGATACGTCACTGCCGCTGGAGCGACCGGCTCCTGCCCGGTTGGCTAAGGTGAAAGTGTCGGGAGCAGCGTGTGAGCGGCTCTTTGAGGCCAATACCCGGATGCTGGTCGAGCTGGCCAACCGCGCGTCGGTGTCCAATGCTGAAAGCCGTTGGGCACTGCTTCAGCAAGGTGCTTGGCTGGTGTTTGGCTCGATAGTGCCTCTACTGCGTGGGCCTGTTGCCATCGTTGCCTGGGTAGTGCAACTGATCAGAGGCCTGGATGACGATTTCAAGGCGCTGCGCAACGGGAATGAGTTTCAGCGTGACGCGGCGATTATTGATGTGTTGCTCAATGTCGGCATGGTCCTGTTGCATCGCTCATTGCCAGCTGATGAAACCGTGCCTCCCAAGCATGTTGCCTTGCCGGATATTGTCGGGCCCCAGCGCAGGCTTGAGGGGGATGTGGTGCCATTGATAAAGGCAAAAAAAGGCCAGCCGCTCTCCCCGTCGGCCACGCTGGGCGATAGTGGTACGGTGCTGGATTTTTCCTGGAGCAATCCAAAGAACCAACTGAGCGCGGTGCAGCGCGAAAAACTCCGGCGCTGGCAAGTGGACCCCATGACGGATTTGGGTGGCTATCGTGAGGAGGGCGAAGCACGGGGGTTGTATGGTGCAGATGACAACCTTTATGCCAAGGTCGCGGGGGCTGTTTACCGTGTGGATCGTGCTGCTGGTGAGGTTTGGATCGTCAATCCCGTTTACCGTTTTGAGCGTGGCCCACGGTTGCGGTACGTGTCGGCTGATGAGTGGGCGCTGGATTTGAGGTTGGCCCTGCGTGGCGGTGGCCCGAAGCGACAGCTCAATGCGTTGCTCGAGGCAAACAAGGCGCACTACGAGGCCGCGTTGCAACGGTTGAACAAGGCCTCGCAAGACTACATGGCCGAGAAAGAGGCATTTGACAAAGCGCTCGCGAAGTCGCGCGAAATGGTGCTGGAAAAGAGCAAGGGAGAGCGGACGCTGGCGGGATTCAAGGTCAAGCACGAAACCGCAGATGAGCAGGCCAGGATTGTGCTTGAGGGGGTCATTGCAAAGGTACAAGAGCGGCTCAGGCTACAAGAAGAAGCACTGTCGGCGAATTACAAGGAAGAGATCGCGCATTTACGCCGCATGCTGGATATTCAATGGCAAGCCAGGGACCTCATTATTGACATGAGCAAGCCCCAGTACGCGAAGTTCGATGCCCGTGTGGGAGCCGCCAGAAAACACAATGCTGTGTTGACCGAACTGGCGAATGACGCTGCTGAACTGCACCGCAAATTGTGTCTGATTATTGATTGGGACACGCTCACCGAGCGCCGAGAACGCGTTGTCAGATGGCCGCGTAGCGAGCTTCAAATCGAACAGTACAACCTGTTTGTCGATGCCTTGAAGACCAACCTGCAGGAGCAGAAGGGGATATTGGACTTCATTGAGCAACTCGATCATCTGGACAGCCTCCTCGTTGAAGCCGGTTTGAGCATCCCCTTGGCTCAGGTTCGCGACGACCGTATGTTCAGTACAAAAGAGCTTCGCTTTGCCTACCTGACCGACCTCGGTGAAATGGTCATGAACAGGGCTGCGATGTCTGATCCAGATGACTTCCTGTGGTTGGAAAACCTGCTGATCGGTCCTGATTTAAATCGTGCAGGGTACTCTCATGCGGCCTTGGCGCAGGAGGGTATTCCGCTCGGTGATCGAATCGGCATCCTGAACAGTAGTCTTGAGGCCTACGAAACGACGCTACAGATCTGTGAGTTTCTTCAGGAGGATCAATACCCCAGTGTGCGACTCGACGCACTGGAACAGTACAGTAAAGAGTTGAAGAGTCTTAAGCAGAGTGCCGAGACAGACCTGGCACTTGCGATCAGGGCTCAGGAGCTCGACCAGCCACGGGTTTCCGCTCGACCACGGCCGACACCGAAGTCTTCTACCAAAGCACGCGCCTTCGTCACGGTCGACCAGCGCATGCTGGTGGGTGAGGAGGTCACCGAGGGGGACCAGGTTTACGTTGAGCAACGTAACAAGGTGACGGGTGAGCGCTTGAGTCGCTTTCACCAGCACGGCGACCAGTGGGTCGAAGTGGTTGAGCAGAAGCAAGGCAGCAGCAATGCGTTGCCTGACCAGCAGGAGGGCGGGGCGTCGCCTGATGCGTTGCGTCTGGCCAGAGAAAAAGCCAATCGCATGCTGAAAAGGCGGGAGGGTACGTTGCGCAAGCTGCGTGGTTACCTCAAAAAAATGGACTCACTGAAGAGTCTTGAGCACGTCTTCGAGCATGAGGAGCGCAACCTGCGCGAGGCAGCCCAACAGCTGGAAGCACTAGGGGAGCAGTTAACGGATGGCGATCAGGACAAGATCGTCAAGCTCGGGGAGGCAGCCGATACCCTTCGCCAGGATCTGATTACTTTCTACAGGGAGAGCCCACCACAGGCCGAGAGCCTGAAGTACCTGTACACGTATGACAACCTGCAGATTGCACGGGTGGGCCATCGGGTACCGGTCGAAGGGAATGCCAACGACTTCATTGAAAAGTATGAAATCAGAACGCAAAAGTTGGAGCCGCTGTGGGAAATACACCTCCACTACCCGGACAATGCAACGCCGCGCCGGCAGTTTGTCAAAGGTCACCTGAAAACCTGGAAGGACCGAAACCTGGGGCGCCGCTATCAGTTGGCCAATGCCCTGGATGATGGAAGCCTGATCAATATCCACAGGGGGGATTTGACGTTGGCTGATGTCGAGAGGATCTTGCCTTTCGACTGATCGTCGCCTGGGCGTGAGCTTGAGCGTTCAGCGTGCGGGAATGTACCGGCCATGTTTGCCGTGGCCGGGCATGGCCTGATTGCTGCGTTCGGCGATCATCTGGTGGATTTCGATCCAGGTGATGCCCTGGGCTTTCAGCTTTGGCAGTTCGCGCTCCAGCACGTCAAGGGTTTGCGGGTAAGGATGACCAATCAGTACTGCCGAGCCCTGTTTGTGCGCCAGTTCGATGCCTTGTTGCAGCTGCGCCGCGATGGCGGCGGCGGTGCGGACATCGTCGAGAAACACATCGCGCGATACGCTGGCCAGGCCCTTTTCCTGGGCCTTGGCTGCGGCCACTGTGCGGGCGCTGGTGCGGCTGTCGACAAAAAACAGGTCGCGTTGATGCAGTTCGTCCATCAGCCAGCCCATGGCTTCGGGTTCTGCGGTCATGCGGCTGCCCATATGGTTGTTCAGGCCAGCCGCGAAAGGCACCTTGGCCAGGGCTGCATCCAGACGGCGCAGCAGTTCGGCCTGGGGCAAGCCTGGATGCCAGGCATAGGGCCCTGTTGCCGGGTCCATGGGCATGTGCAGAATTACCGTTTTACCGGCCTGATGGGCTTGTCGAGCAAATTCGCTGGCGTGCGGCGTGTCGGGCATCACGGCCAGTGTCACCGGGCCAGGGAGCGCGAGCGCACGGTTGTCGCGCGCCGGGTTTTGCCCCAAGTCGTCGATGATCAGGCTCAGATAGGCCGGTGCCGCAGAGGCAACACCGGCCAGCCCGCACAGCAGTGCGAGCACGAGGCAGCGTAAGAGCACCCTATTTTTCGCGCGTGATGCTCAAGCCTTTGAGCAGGCTGAGGGCCTGACTGAGCTGGAAGTCATCATCCTGCGGCCGCGCCTTGCGTTCGGAGCCTTTGCCGGATGGACGGTCGGCCCCGCCATTGCCATTCCCCAGGTGGCCTTGCAGGTCGGCTTCCTTGAAGTTCTCGCTGTCTTGCTCGCTGGTGATCTTGGCGCGGCGCACCTCGATGTCGGGAACAATGCCCTGGGCTTGGATCGAACGGCCATTTGGGGTGTAATACAGCGCGGTAGTGATCTTCAGTGCGCGGTCGTTGTTCAGTGGCAGTACCGTCTGTACGGAGCCCTTGCCGAAGCTGTCGGTGCCCATCAGTACACCACGTTTCTGGTCTTGCAATGCACCGGCGACAATCTCCGAGGCCGAAGCACTGCCGCCGTTGATCAGCACGACCAACGGAACGCCTTCGCTGGCATCGGCCGGGTCAGCCGAGAAGCGCAGTTCGGAGTTGGCGATACGCCCCTTGGTATAGACGATCAAACCTTTGGTCAGGAAATGGTCGGCCACTTCGACAGCGGCCTGCAGTACGCCGCCAGGGTTGTTGCGCAGGTCCAGGACCAGGCCGCGCAGTTTCTTGCCATTGTCTTTGCGCAGCTTGGCCAGCGCCTTGCCGACTTCTTCGCCGGTCTTGACCTGGAACTGGGTGATACGAATGTAGCCGTAGCCGTCTTCGAGCATCTGGCTCTTGACGCTCTTGACCTGGATGATGGCGCGAGCCAGCGTCACGTCGAAGGGCGTACCGCCATCGCGGACCAGTGTCAGGGTGATTTTTTCACCGACCTTGCCCCGCATCTTGTCGACCGCTTCGGTCATGGTCTGGCCGCGAGTCGGTTGGCCGTTGATCTTGACGATCAGGTCGCCTGCCTCGATTCCTGCACGGGAAGCCGGGGTATCGTCGATGGGGGAAACCACCTTGATAAAACCATCTTCGCTGCCGACTTCGATGCCCAGGCCACCAAACTCGCCACTGGTGCTTTCCTGCAACTCCTGGAAGTCTTCCGGGCCCAGGTAGGCCGAGTGCGGATCGAGGTTGCTGAGCATGCCCTTGATGGCATTCTCCAGCAGGGTCTTGTCATCGACCGGTTCGACATAGGCTGCCTTGATGCGGTCCATGACCTCGGCAAAGGTGCGCAGCTCATCGAGTGGCAGCGGAGCCTTGGCGCTGACGGTCGTGGCCGGCACCGCGGTTGGCTTGGCCGGTTCGGCGGCGGAGGCCAGAGGCGCGCCGATGACCAGGGCAGCAGCCAGGGCCAGCGAGGTGAGGCGGGGCGAGTGCAGCATGTCGAACGAACTCCTGATCCGGGTTTCGCCCCTCGCGGGGCATCGGCATGACAGATAGCGGTCAGGCCGTGAACAATAAGGTAATGCCTATCCCTGGGACCTGCACCATTGCGCCGGATCGCTTGGGCGACCTTGCTGGCGAATGGCGAAATACAGCGCCGAAGTACTCTGGCCACCGCTGTTACCGACGGTGGAGATGGCTTCGCCGGCTTTGACGATGTCACCGGCATCCTTGAGCAGGGTCTGGTTGTGGCCATACAGGCTCAGATAACCATTGCCATGGTCGAGGATGACCAGAAGTCCTGCACCGCGCAACCAGTCGGCGAAGACCACGCGGCCCCCATGCACGGCATGCACCTGGCTACCGGCAGAGGCGCTGATCATTACGCCGTCCCATTTGGCTCGTGAGTCGTCGCCCCGGGTTTCACCAAAGCGCGCCAGCAAGCGACCATTGACCGGCCATGGCAGTTTGCCACGAGCTGCGGAAAATGCCCCGCCGAATGCTGCTCCATCGCTGGACACCAGCGGGCCAGGGGTTGTCTGGGGCTTCTTCGGTGCATCGTTCTCGCGGGCTGCAAGGGCTTCGCGCTGGCGCTGTTTCTCGGCTTCCTGCTGGGCAAGCAATGCACGCTGGCGTGCTTCTTCGGCCTCGCGTGCCTGACGGGCCAGGGTTTCCTCGATGGTCTTGAGTACGCGACTCAGGTCAGCCTGGTCTTGCTCGCGTGCCTGTAGCTTCTGATCACGGGCTTTTACGTCAGTGTCGAGTTTGGCCAGTACCTGCTGGCGCTCTTCACGGACCTTTTCCAGCTCTTGGCGCTGACTGTCGAGGCTGCCTTGCTGGGCCAGCAACTGGGCCTGCTGCAGGGCGATGTCCTTTTCCACATTGGCAAGCTGGCGCAGGGTTTCATTGAAGCTGCGTAACTGGCTCAAGCGCGCCTGACTCAAGTAATCATAGTAGGTCAGGGTGCGGGCGAACTTTTCCGGGTTCTGCTGGTTGAGCAGCAGCTTGAGGTATTCCTCGCGGCCATTCTGGTAGGCCGAGCGCGCCTGGATTGCAATCAGGCGTTGTTGTTCAATGCGGGCGCTCTGGAGTTTTTTTTTCTCGCCGTCGAGGTGCTCCAGCTCGCCCTCAGTCTTTTTTAGTTCCTTCTGTAATGCCTCCACCTGTTTTTCCAGCTTGCCGATGTCGGTTTCGGTCGCGCGCAGGTCTTTCTGCACACCGGATTTTTCCTGCTGCAACTGGCCAAGGAGCTTTTTCAGCTCGGCAATGTCCTGGCGCGTGGCGTCCAGTTGCTGCTGGGTTTGTGCGCGTTCGTCGGCGAAGGCCGGGCTGAACAGGCAGGTCAGGGCGAGAAGGATCAGGGCGCGAAGCATCTGAAGGGCGATACCAAGAGGGAGACCGGCCTAGTATGCCCGGCACGCGCCGCAAAAAAAACGCCTCAAGGCAACTGCCTTGAGGCGTTTGTCCGGAAAACCGACCGTTATGGCCGGTTTATGCAGGTCAGGCGTCGAGCAGGATCGAGGTCCCGGTCATTTCCTGAGGTTTTTCCAGGCCCATCAGTTTCAGCATGGTGGGGGCGACATCCGCCAGTACACCGCCTTTTCGAACGGTGAACGGACGTTTACCCACGTAGATGAAGGGAACCGGCTCGGTGGTGTGCGCCGTGTGCGCCTGGCCGGTGCATTCATCTTCCATCTGCTCGACGTTGCCGTGGTCGGCGGTGATCAGTGCTTCGCCGCCAACCTTTTCCAATGCCTCGACCAGGCGACCGACGCAGGTGTCCAGGCATTCCACGGCCTTGACCGCTGCCTCGAACACACCGCTGTGGCCAACCATGTCGCCATTGGCGTAGTTGACCACGATCACGTCATAACGCTGCTGCTCGATGGCTTCGACGATTCTGTCGGTCACCTCGGGGGCGCTCATCTCCGGCTGCAGGTCGTAGGTGGCGACCTTGGGTGACGGGATCAGGATGCGCTCCTCGCCGGGGAACGGCTCTTCACGGCCGCCGGAGAAGAAGAAGGTGACGTGGGCGTATTTTTCGGTTTCAGCGATGCGCAGTTGGGTCTTGCCCTGCTTGGCCAGGTATTCCCCGAGCACATTGTCCAGGCTTCCCGGGGCGAATGCGGCCGGTGCCGGGATCTTGGCCGAGTACTGGGTCAGGCCGATGTAGGCGGCCAGCTTCGGCAGTCGTGCACGCGGGAACTCATTGAAATCGGCCTCGACGAAGACCCGCGACAGCTCGCGGGCACGGTCGGCACGGAAGTTCATGAAGATCACGGCGTCGCCGTCTTCGACCTTGACGGCTTCACCGATGCGTGTGGCTTTGACGAATTCGTCGCTTTCATCGCGGGCATAGGCTGCCTCCAGGCCGGCCTGGGCGGTATCGGCGCTGAACTCGGCGACGCTGTCGACGATCAGGTTATAGGCGGCTGCGACGCGGTCCCAGCGGTTGTCTCGGTCCATTGCGTAGTAGCGGCCGATCAGGCTGGCAATGCGACCCTTGCCCAAGCGGGCAAAGCTGGCGTCGAGCAGCTCGATGGACGATTGCGCACTTTTCGGTGGCGTGTCGCGACCATCGAGGAAGGCGTGCAGGTAGATCTTTTCTGCGCCGCGCTGGGCAGCCAGTTCGGCCATGGCAATCAGATGGTCCTGGTGGCTATGTACGCCGCCGTCGGAGAGCAGGCCGAGGATATGCACGGCCTTGCCAGCACCGACCGCTTTGTCCACCGCACCGCACAGCACGGGGTTCTGGAAGAACTCGCCGTCCTGGATCGCCTTGGTGACACGGGTGAAGTCCTGATACACCACGCGCCCGGCACCCAGGTTCATGTGGCCGACCTCGGAGTTGCCCATTTGCCCGTCTGGCAGGCCCACGTCCATGCCAGAGCCGGAAATCAGGCCGTGCGGCTGGGTAGCGCGCAGGCGATCGTAGACCGGGGTCTTGGCCGAGTAGATGGCGTTGTACTCGTGGCTTTCGCTGTGACCGAAACCATCCAGGATGATCAGGACCAGGGGTTTTGGCGTGCTCGTCATGAATCCCACTCGCGCTTGTTCAGATGAAAAAGAAACGCATTTTAGGGCATCTTGGTCCCGGATGACGAATTCCCTTTGTGTGGTTGATCGGACGAGCCGACAGGCTGCAACAAATTAACCGGGATTACTGGGGTCAGGGTTGCCGGGCGGGCTTTGGCCGACCTTGGTGGCTGTGTATACTGGCCAACATTTTTAATGGCACGGAACCCTCTGATGGTTGCTCACCTGATTGAATTCGCCACTAACCACTACTTGCTCGTCGCACTGTTCGCGGTGTTGCTGGTACTGCTGATTCTCACCGAGGCCCGTCGCGGTGGTCGCAGCCTCAGCACCGGCGAACTGACCGCTCTGGTCAACAGCGAGAAGGGCCTTGTCATCGACATTCGTGCCAGCAAGGATTTCGCTGCCGGCCATATCGTCGGCGCCCTGAACATTCCTCAGGACAAGCTGGCTGCACGCATTGGCGAGCTGGAAAAGCACAAGGCCAAGACCCTGATCGTGGTCGACAACATGGGCCAGCATTCCGGCACTACCTGCCGTGAGCTGCTCAAGGCTGGTTTTACCGCTGCCAAGCTGTCGGGCGGTGTATCCAGCTGGCGCGCCGACAACCTGCCATTGGTGAAGTGATCCATGCCTGATGTCATCGTCTACTCCAGCGATTACTGCCCTTACTGCTCACGCGCCAAGCACCTGCTCGAGAGCAAAGGTGTGGCCTTCGACGAGATAAAGGTCGATGGCAAGCCGCAGCTGCGTGCTGAAATGAGCCAGAAGGCCGGGCGCACATCGGTGCCGCAAATCTGGATCGGCGCTACCCATGTGGGCGGCTGCGACGACCTGTATGCCCTTGAGCGAGCGGGCAAGCTGGACGCTCTGCTCAAGGCGTGATTCAGAACCCCTACAAGACCCTGGAAAGAAGGATCTGTCATGACTGATCAACAGAACAACGGCGCAGAAGCGCTGGATGAGAACGCACCGCAGTTTTCCATGCAGCGCATCTATGTGCGCGACCTGTCGTTCGAAGCGCCGAAAAGCCCGGCGATCTTCCGTCAGCAATGGGAACCGAGCGTCGCGCTGGACCTGAATACCAAGCAGAAAGGCCTGGAAGGCGATTTCCACGAAGTCGTACTGACCCTGTCGGTCACGGTCAAGAACGGTGAAGAAGTAGCGTTCATCGCTGAAGTGCAGCAGGCCGGTATCTTCCTGATCAAGAACCTCGATGCGGCTTCGATGAGCCACACCCTGGGCGCATTCTGCCCGAACATCCTGTTCCCTTATGCGCGTGAAGCGCTGGACAGCCTGGTGACCCGTGGTTCGTTCCCGGCACTGATGCTGTCGCCAGTGAACTTCGATGCCCTGTACGCCCAGGAAATGGCGCGTATGCAGGAAGCGGGTGGCTCTCCGTCGCTGCAGTAAGCGATAGCCGCCATCTGAAAGCGCCCTACGGGGCGCTTTTTTCTTGGCTCAGGCAAAGCCTTGCTGGCGCCATGCCTCGTAGACGGCCACTGCCACGGTGTTGGACAGGTTCAGGCTACGGCAGCCTTCGCGCATGGGCAGGCGCAAGCGTTGTTCGCTGCTCAGTGCATCAAGCACTTCTGCCGGCAAGCCGCGGCTTTCCGGGCCGAACAAAAACGCATCGCCGGGCTGGAAGGTGGCATCATGGAAGGGCCTGGAGGCCTTGGTGGTGAACGCGAACAGCCGCGGCTGGCCCAGGCTTTCCAGGCAGCTTGGCAGGTCGGCATGACGCTTGAGGGTGGCGTACTCGTGATAGTCGAGCCCCGCTCGGCGCAAGCGCTTGTCGTCCAATTCAAAGCCGATAGGCTCGATCAGGTGCAGGTGGCAGCCGCTGTTGGCGCACAGCCTGATAATGTTGCCGGTATTCGGCGGAATCTCTGGTTGAAAGAGGATGACGTGAAACATGCACGGCTCCGGGCAAAAAGACGAAGGGCATTCTACTCCTGAACCAGACCCACGTTCGCAACTCTGGCCGCGAGTGATGTTCTCACTGGCAATCTTCGGCATGTTGGTCGGGCTGATGATCGGTCGCTTGACTGCACCCGAGCCGCGAGAGCTGGAGCGGGTCGAGGTCATCGAAGGGGGGCTGAACCTGTGGTTCAACGAAGAACCCAAGCTGCATGGCGAAGAAGTCGAGGGGGCGGTTGCGCTGCTGTTTGAAGCGGAGGGGCGGCCCCAGCGCGGTCAGTTGCAGCTTGAAGGCAAGCCTGTGAGCTGGCGGGTACAGCGTACCGACAAGGGCTTGCTGGTGAACCTGGTGGCGGCCCGCCCTCTGCACGGCGAGTGGGCCGGTGCAGAGCAGGACGGGCGCTGGCGGTTGCAGGTGCGATTGCACGAATAAAAGAGGGGATTCCCCGGCCTGCCTGTACCAAGGTCCCCAAAACGGGTGATACCTATGTTATGCACTGTGTGTGCCAGTTTTGTTGCAGGGCTGAAAACGGCTGATTACAGCCGTTTTACGGGAAAGAGAAGGGTCTAGGACGGGGGTTCTTGCCTTGTCGCGGTGCATCGCGAGCGGGTTTGGTGCAAGGTGGCACGTTCAGCAGGAGGCGCAGCATTTACAGGGAGGGGGCAGGAGTCGGCGCCGCGTCACGTGACGGGCGCCTTTATCGCCAGCAAGGCGTGCTCCTGCGGTAGCGGGGTATCAGGCGTCGTCAGCCTCGTCCTCTTCTCCGCCCGCTACGTTCATTCCCAGCTCCTTGATCTTCCGGGTCAGGGTATTGCGCCCCCAGCCCAGCAGCACGGCGGCATCCCGGCGGCGCCCGGCGGTGTGTTTGAGGGCCGTTTCGATCATGATCCGTTCAAAGCTAGGTACTGCACTGTCGAGCAGGTTCGACTGCCCGCGCGCCAAGGCCAGGTCTGCCCACTGCCGCAAGGCCTGCTCCCAGTTGGTGACCGGCGCAGCGTCCTGTGGCAGGTTCAGCAGTTCGGGCGGCAGGTCGCCAATGTGTACTTCCCGGCCCGAAGCCATGACAGTGATCCAGCGGCACGTGTTCTCCAACTGGCGAACGTTGCCCGGCCACGGCAGGTTGCGAATGAACTCTTCGGTTTCAGGCTTTAGCAGCTTGGGCTCCACCGCCAGCTCCTGCGCCGCGCGGCTGAGGAAGTGCCGGGCCAGGGTCGGGATGTCTTCGCGACGATCCGACAAGCGTGGGATGTGAATGCGGATCACGTTGAGGCGATGGAACAGGTCTTCCCTGAACTTGCCTGCCTGAACCAGTGTCTCCAGGTTCTGATGGGTTGCGGCAATGATCCGTACATCGACTTTGACTGGCACGTGGCCACCGACCCGATAAAACTCGCCGTCGGCCAGTACGCGCAGCAGGCGCGTCTGCGTATCGGCCGGCATGTCGCCGATTTCATCGAGGAACAGGGTGCCGCCATCGGCCTGCTCAAAGCGCCCGCGTCGCAGGTTGGCCGCGCCGGTAAAGGCGCCTTTTTCATGGCCGAACAGCTCCGACTCCATCAGGTCCTTGGGGATCGCTGCCATGTTCAGTGCAATAAACGGCGATGCTGCCCTTGGGCTATGGCGGTGCAGGGCATGGGCGACCAGCTCTTTGCCGGTACCGGACTCGCCGTTGATCAGCACGGTAATGTTGGAGTGGCTCAGCCGACCGATGGCGCGAAACACTTCCTGCATCGCCGGCGCTTCGCCGATGATTTCCGGGGTACGGGTCAGGCTGGGTACCTCCGTCATGCCCTGTTGTTCCTGGGCATGCTGGTTGGCGCGTTTGACCAGTGACACGGCCTCGTCAACATCGAACGGTTTTGGCAGGTACTCGAAGGCTCCGCCCTGATAGGACGCGACCGCGCTGTCGAGGTCCGAGTGCGCTGTCATGATAATGACCGGCAGGCGTGGGTACTGTTCGCGAATCTGCGCGAGCAGGTCCAGGCCGCTGGCCCCGGGCATGCGAATGTCAGAGATGATGACGTCCGGCTGCTGCCGGGACAAACGACCCATGACGCCGTCAGCGCTGTCGAAGCTCTGGGTGGTCATGCCTTCCTGCTGCAAGGCTTTTTCCAGAACCCAGCGGATGGAGCGATCGTCATCGACGATCCAGACAGTTTCACTACGGCTCATGAGGACATGGCTCCTTGTTCCAGCGGCAGGAAGATCGAAAAATTGGTGTGCCCAGGGTGGCTGTCACACTCGATCAGCCCTTGGTGCTGGCTGATGATGTTCTGGGTGATGGCCAGGCCCAGCCCGGTTCCGTCGGGGCGACCGCTGACCATTGGGTAAAAGATGGTTTCCTGCAGTTCGGCGGGAATGCCGGGGCCGTTGTCGATGATTTCGACCTTGGCCACCAGGCGATGACGCGTATGGCCGATGGTGAACTGGCGCATGGCCCGGGTACGCAGGCTGATGCGGCCCAGGCGCAGTTCATTCTGTGCGCTGATGGCCTGCATGGCGTTGCGGACGATGTTGAGTACGGCCTGGATCATCTGCTCGCGATCGATCAGGACGTCCGGCAGGCTTGGGTCATAGTCCCGCACCAGGGTGATGCAGCCCTGGCTTTCCGCTTCGACCAGGCTGCAGACCCGCTCAAGTACTTCATGGATGTTGGTCATCGCCAATGACGGCAGCTTGTTCGAGCCGAGCATGCGGTCGACCAGATTGCGCAGGCGATCCGCCTCTTCAATGATGACGTTGGTGTAGTCCTTCAGGCTCTCTTCGGGCAGCTCGCGAGCCAGCAGCTGTGCGGCGCCGCGAATGCCGCCAAGCGGGTTCTTGATTTCGTGGGCCAAGCCACGCACCAGCATTTTGGTGGTCTCCTGCTTGGACAGTTGAGCCTCTTCCTTGGTGATCCGCAGCAAGCGGTCGCGTGGATGGACTTCAAGCAGCAGCAGGGTCTGACCGTTGCTCAGAATGGGCGTTACCGCGTAGTCGACCGTCAGGGTCTGGCCGGCCAATGATGTGAGCTGGGCTTCGCGCTTGGTGAACGGGTGTGCGTGTTCGACGGCCTGGCGCAAGGAGTTCAGCGCTTCGGTCGATTCCGTGAACAGTTCGCTGATGAACTGGCCATGGCTGCGCTGACCACTGATGGCGAGCAGCATCTCCGCCGCCGGATTCATGTACTCAAGACGCAGCTCGGCATTGAGCAGAATGGTGGCAGTGGTCAGGTTGTCCAGTAGCAGTCGGTGCAGAGCATCGCTGATGGTCATGGGGCGTCGTTGACCTCTTTTGGTACATGACAGCCGTGGCTGGAGCCAGGGTCGCATGCACTGGTAATCCACTGATACGTAGAAAATGCAAAAAACAAACCAAGGCTCCGAAAAGAAGCGGATTCGCCTGAAAAAGACCTGTATATGCCCAAAAAAGGACTACAAAGCCCTGGGGTTGCGATTTTCTTGAACCAAAATGGGCTGCGAACAGCAGCTGCAGGTGGCTCATTGCACCAATATAGAGCAATGAGCCGGGGTCGGTTTTGAATAAAGGCGTTGACCGAAAAGAGGCGAGGGGGCTTGAGTGGTGTTCCCTGCGTCCCACAGGGATCAGTGCCCGCCGCCTGGGCTTTCCGGGGGAGGCTTTTCACGTGCCCAGGCAGGTGAAGCTTTACTCTGACAGAGGAATGTTCGGGCTGCCGGCATAGAACACCAGAAGCTCCACGGGGTGTTTGCCGGTGACGCCGCGATGGCTGATGTCCACCAGCTCTGCCAAGGCATCGCCTGCGCGCAACGTGATGCGTTCGCCGGTATCACGTTTTTGCACGGTCAGTTCGCCGGAGACAACGTAGGCCATGTTGGGGATTGGGTGGGTGTGCCATTTGAGCTTTGTACGGGCGGGAATCTGGATCTTGACCAAGGTTAGCTCTGGCTGCCCCTCCGGATAGTGAGTGTAGGGCGTGCCATCCCAGGACGATTGCGCTTTGTGGATGATGTGTGATTTGACATCAGCCGCGTGACTGGCAGGAGCATTCATCACGGCAAGGCTGGCCAGTAGGGCAATGGTGGTGACGGGTATCCATGTCATGCTGTAACTCCTTCTGTGGGGAGGCTTCAGCATGCGGGGGTTGCGTCAGAGTGAATATCAGATGCATCCGCTTTGTACGTCAGAAAAAAAAGGCCTCCCGAGGGAGGCCTTTCTTACGCCGCTTGCGCGAGCGTCACGGGATTAGCAGCTGTAGTACAGCTCGTATTCCAGTGGGTGTACGAAGGTACGAACCTTGATTTCTTCTTCGCTTTTCAGGGCGATGTAGGCGTCGATGAAGTCGTCGCTGAAAACGCCGCCTTTGGTCAGGAACGCACGGCCCTTGTCCAGCTCTTCCAGGGCTTCTTTCAGGCTGCCACAAACCTGTGGGATTTCCTTGGCCTCTTCAGGCGGCAGGTCGTACAGGTTCTTGTCGGCGGCATCGCCTGGGTGGATCTTGTTCTGGATACCGTCCAGACCTGCCATCAGCAGCGCTGCGAAGCACAGGTATGGGTTGGCAGCCGGGTCCGGGAAGCGGGCTTCGATACGACGGGCTTTCGGGCTGGAAACGTATGGAATACGGATCGAGGCAGAGCGGTTGCGCGCCGAGTAGGCCAGCATTACAGGGGCTTCAAAGCCTGGGACCAGACGCTTGTAGGAGTTGGTCGAAGGGTTGGTGAAGCCGTTCAGGGCCTTACCGTGCTTGATGATACCGCCGATGAAGTACAGGGCGGTGTCGGACAGGCCGGCATAGCCTTCGCCGGAGAAGGTGTTCTTGCCTTCTTTGGAGATGGACATGTGAACGTGCATGCCCGAACCGTTGTCACCGTACAGTGGCTTAGGCATGAAGGTAGCGGTACGGCCGTAAGCGTCGGCAACGTTGTGTACGCAGTACTTCAGGGTCTGAACTTCGTCGGCTTTCTTCACCAGGGTGTTGAAACGCACGCCGATTTCGTTCTGGCCGGCAGTTGCCACTTCGTGGTGGTGAACTTCGATGACCAGGCCCATTTCTTCCATGGCATTACACATGGCAGTACGGATTTCGTGGTCATGGTCGAACGGAGGAACTGGGAAGTAACCGCCTTTGACGCCTGGACGGTGGCCTTTGTTGCCGCCTTCGACGTCCTGGTCGGACATCCACGAACCTTGTTCGGAGAAGATCTTGAACATCGAGCCCGAGATGTCGGACTTGAACTTCACTTCGTCGAAGATGAAGAACTCTGGCTCCGGGCCGACCAGTACGGTGTCACCGATAGCGGTGGACTTCAGGTACTCTTCCGCACGCTTGGCGATGGCGCGTGGGTCGCGGTCATAGCCTTGCATGGTCGAAGGTTCGATGATGTCGCAAACGATGATCAGCGTTGGCTCTTCGGTGAACGGATCGAGCACGGCAGTATCGTCGACCGGCATCAGGATCATGTCGGACGCTTCGATGCCTTTCCATCCAGCGATGGACGAGCCGTCGAACATCTTGCCGGCTTCAAAGAAGTCTTCATCCAGCGCATCACGGGCTGGCATGGTCACGTGGTGCTGAGTGCCTTTGGTGTCAGTGAAGCGCAGATCAATCCATTTAACGTCATGATCTTTGATGAGTTGAACCGACTTCGACATAGTGTCCTCCGGGTGGGGTAGAGCTTGCCTGTGCAGCCCTTGAATTTGGGTGATGCCGGGCGCGAATAGTCCGCCAAGGCAACCTGCCTCACAAGGGAGCAAATTGCATGCCAGTGCCCCGACTTGGGTTTTTTGCCCCAAACACAGGCGTTTGCGCCGTAAATACTGAAAAAGCTGATTTTTTTCGCACTCTTATGATGCGGTTTTTAATTGTTATGACCCGTTTTGGTGCGCGTGATGCCGTCCGTACAATAGTTGGTCAAACCTTGAGCAATTTCCGCTATAATCCGCGCCCCCCTTTTTCGCTTGGCACATTGCACGCAGTTTTTCATGAAACTAATCGTCAAGATTTTCCCAGAGATCACCATCAAGAGCGGCCCAGTGCGCAAGCGCTTCATTCGCCAGCTCTGCCGCAACATTCGTGTCGTGCTCAAGGACCTCGATCCAGAGCTCGTGGTAAAGGGTGTCTGGGATAATCTCGAGATCATCACGCGCCTGGACGACGAGAAAGTGCAGCGCGAGATGATCGAGCGCCTGTCCTGTACGCCGGGCATTGCGCATTTCCTGCAGGTCGACGAATACCCGCTGGTCGATTTCGACGATATCGTCGCCAAGTGCAAGCTTCATTATGGTGCGCAGCTGGCCGGCAAGCATTTTTCGGTTCGCTGCAAGCGTGCGGGCAAGCACAGCTTCACCTCCATGGATGTCGATCGCTATGTTGGCAGCCAACTGCGCCAGCAATGCGGCGCAGCCGGGATCGATCTGCGTAACCCGGAAGTCGTCGTGCGCCTTGAGCTGCGTGACGAGCGCCTGTTTGTGGTGCACAGCCAGCACCCGGGCATCGGTGGTTATCCACTGGGTGCGCTGGAGCAGACCCTGGTACTGATGTCGGGTGGTTTCGACTCCACCGTGGCGGCTTACCAGATGATGCGCCGCGGCCTGATGACCCACTTCTGCTTCTTCAACCTCGGTGGCCGTGCCCACGAGCTTGGGGTAATGGAAGTCGCACACTACCTGTGGAAAAAGTACGGCAGCAGCCAGCGCGTGCTGTTTGTCAGCGTGCCGTTCGAAGAAGTGGTCGGAGAGATTCTCGGCAAGGTCGGTAACAGCTATATGGGCGTTACCCTCAAGCGTATGATGTTGCGTGCTGCAACCCGCATTGCCGATCGCCTGGAAATCGACGCGCTGGTAACTGGCGAGGCGATTTCCCAGGTCTCCAGCCAGACCCTGCCGAACCTTGCGGTGATCGATTCTGCTACTGAAAAACTGGTGTTGCGCCCACTGTTGGCCAGCCATAAGCAGGACATCATCGATCAGGCCTACCAGATCGGGACCGCCGAGTTTGCCAAGCACATGCCAGAATACTGCGGCGTGATTTCGGTGAACCCGACCACCTGCGCCAAGCGTCATCGCGTCGAAAGTGAAGAGCGCGGCTTCGACATGGCTGTGCTGGAGCGTGCGCTGGAGCGTGCTCGGCTGATTTCGATCGACAATGTGATCGACGAACTGGGCCAGGATATTGAGATTGAGGAAGTCAGCCAGGCGCTGGCCGGGCAGGTGGTGATCGACATCCGTCACCCCGACGCTCAGGAAGACCAGCCACTGGTACTCGAAGGTATCGAAGTTCAGGCACTGCCGTTCTATGCCTTGAACAGCCGTTTCAAGGAACTGGATGCTAACCGCCAGTACCTGCTGTATTGCGACAAGGGCGTAATGAGCCGCCTGCATGCCCACCACTTATTGAGCGAGGGACATGCCAATGTGCGTGTTTATCGCCCGGCATAAGACGCCAGGGCTGTATGGCGGGAGCATCCGCCACCGCCCTCCCGACCGGCGGGCCCGTTGAGCGTTTTTCATTCATATTCGCCGCCTAAACTGGCGGCAACCCGAATCCTCTGCTCGAGATACACAAGTGATCGAAAATCTCCGTAACATCGCCATCATCGCCCACGTTGACCATGGTAAAACCACCCTGGTAGACAAACTCCTGCGTCAGTCCGGCACTCTGGAGCGCAACGAGCTCAACGACGAGCGCGTGATGGACTCCAACGACCAGGAAAAAGAGCGCGGCATTACCATTCTGGCGAAGAACACCGCCATCAACTGGAACGGCTACCACATCAACATCGTGGATACCCCCGGCCACGCCGACTTCGGTGGCGAAGTTGAGCGCGTAATGTCGATGGTTGACTCCGTGCTGCTGCTGGTTGACGCTCAAGACGGCCCGATGCCGCAAACCCGTTTCGTGACCAAGAAGGCCTTCGAAGCCGGCCTGCGTCCAATCGTGGTCATCAACAAGGTTGACCGTCCAGGCGCGCGTCCTGATTGGGTTCTGGACCAGATCTTCGACCTGTTCGACAACCTCGGTGCTACCGATGAACAGCTGGACTTCAAAGTCGTCTACGCCTCGGCCCTGAACGGTATTGCCGGTCTGGACCACACCGACATGGCTGAAGACATGACCCCGCTGTACCAGTCGATCGTCGACAACGTACCAGCACCTTCGGTTGACCGTGACGGTCCGTTCCAGATGCAGATCTCCGCTCTGGACTACAACAGCTTCCTCGGTGTTATCGGCGTTGGCCGTATTGCCCGTGGCCGCGTCAAGCCGAACACCCCGGTTGTAGCGATCGACGTTGACGGCAAGAAGCGTAACGGCCGTATCCTGAAACTGATGGGTCACCACGGTCTGCACCGCGTTGACGTTGAAGAAGCACTGGCAGGCGACATCGTCTGCGTCAGCGGTTTCGACGAGCTGTTCATCTCCGACACCCTGTGCGACCCACTGAACGTCGAAGCGATGAAGCCTCTGACCGTCGACGAGCCAACCGTTTCGATGACCTTCCAGGTCAACGACTCGCCGTTCTGCGGCAAGGAAGGCAAGTTCGTCACCAGCCGTAACATCAAGGAACGTCTGGACAAAGAGCTGCTGTACAACGTTGCACTGCGCGTTGAAGAAGGCGACTCGGCTGACAAGTTCAAGGTTTCCGGCCGTGGTGAGCTGCACCTGTCGGTTCTGATCGAAACCATGCGTCGTGAAGGCTTCGAGATGGCTGTAGGCCGTCCTGAAGTGATCATTCGCGAAGTCAACGGCGTCAAGCAGGAGCCGTTCGAGAACGTCACCATCGACATCCCTGAAGAAGCTCAGGGCAAGGTCATGGAAGAGATGGGTCTGCGTAAAGGCGACCTGACCAACATGTCGCCGGATGGCAAAGGCCGTGTGCGTCTGGAGTACAACATTCCAGCCCGTGGTCTGATTGGTTTCCGTAACCAGTTCCTGACCCTGACCAACGGTGCAGGCATCCTGACCTCGATCTTCGATCGCTACGACACCATGAAGTCCGGCCACATGTCCGGCCGTCAGAACGGTGTACTGGTATCGGTTGAAACCGGCAAGGCACTGACCTACTCCCTGGAAACCCTGCAGGCCCGTGGCAAGCTGTTCATCGAGCACGGTCAGGACATCTACAACGGTCAGATCGTTGGTCTGAACAGCCGTGACAACGACCTGGGCGTCAACCCTACCAAGGGCAAGAAGCTCGACAACATGCGGGCTTCGGGTAAAGACGAAACCATCGCTCTGGTTCCACCGGTTCGTTTCACCCTGGAACAGGCCCTGGAATTCATCCAGGACGACGAGCTGTGTGAAGTTACGCCGAAGTCGATCCGTCTGCGTAAGAAGATCCTCGACGAAGGCGAGCGTACCCGCGCTGCCAAGAAAGCCAAGGCTAACTAAGCTCGGCTAAATGAAAACGCCCCCGGTCGAAAGGCCGGGGGCGTTTTTTTTTGTGCGTCTGTCGCCGGCCAGGCCGACGACTACCTGCCAGTTATGCTTAGCGCGCAGGTGGCTTTGGCTTGTAGGCACAGTAACCTGGCCGAGGGCCGACTTTCGGGTGGTTGCGGCAGGTATCCGGACGCTTGTCGTAGATGGTGCAGAGGCGGCTCTTGCGGTCTAGATAGAGGCAATCGTCGTTGCTCATCCGCGCCAGGGTGAAGATGCCCGACTTCTGGTTGAAGCGCTCGACAATCCCTTCCTTCTGCAGTCGCTTGGCAACGTTCTTCGGCGGCTCGTCCTTTTCAAATTCGTCGACAACCCCGATACGGATCAAGTCCTTGATGCGCACTTCCACTGGCAGGGTGCAGCAACTGGACATGCAGCCTCCGCACATGTGGCTGGCATATTTTTGCCAGGTGTCCAGGCGGTCTAGTTCAGCAGCTGCGATCAAGGTCGGTTTCATCGGGTTCGGCTTTCGGCGGTCATACGGGCGCGCGATGATACCGGGGTTGGTGAAAGAATGAACAACCATTTGCCGGTTTTTCTCGATGAAACTATTCATCACGGTGCAGAAAACCGCGAACCAGGGCTGTCAGTCTGTGCTGGAGCGTCTAGGCTGATAGATCGCACCCGAACGTCAACCTGCTTGAGGACGACGAATGTCTCAGGAAATGCTTGCTCGTGACGAAGAGGTGGCGGCCTTCCGCGCCGCTGTATTGGCCAAACTGACGTATGCGGTTGGCAAGGACCCGGAGCACGCTTTTGACCATGACTGGTTTGAAGCCATTGCCCTGGCGGCCCGTGATCATATGGTCAACCACTGGATGGACCATACGCGGGAGATCTACCGACGTAACCAGAAACGAGTCTACTACCTGTCACTGGAGTTCCTGATTGGTCGCCTGCTGTATGACAGCCTGAGCAATCTGGGCCTGCTGGACGTTGCACGTGAAGCCTTGACCGGGCTGAACGTTGACCTGGAGCGTATTCGCTTGCTTGAGCCGGATGCGGCCTTGGGTAATGGTGGCTTGGGGCGGTTGGCAGCCTGTTTCATGGAAAGCATGTCGACGCTCGGTATTGCCGCACATGGCTACGGCATTCGTTATGAACATGGCTTGTTCCGTCAGGCGGTGGTCGATGGTTGGCAGCAAGAGCAGACCGAAAACTGGCTGGACTTCGGGAACCCCTGGGAATTTGAACGTGCCGAGGTGATTTACCCCATCAGCTTCGGGGGCAGTGTGCAGACCGTCAGTCAGGCTGATGGATCGCACCGGCAAATCTGGTGGCCGGCCGAGACCGTGCGCGCAGTGGCGTATGACACACCGGTCGTCGGTTGGCGTGGTGCCAGTGTGAACACGTTGCGTCTCTGGCGGGCGCGGGCGCTGGAAGAGCTGCACCTGGAGCGTTTCAACGCCGGTGACCACCTGGGTGCGGTGGCTGAAGTGGCGCGGGCCGAGAGCATTTCTCGGGTGCTGTACCCTGCCGACAGCACTGAAGCCGGTCAGGAGTTGCGGCTGCGTCAGGAGTACTTCTTTGTTTCGGCCTCGCTGCAGGACCTGTTGCGTCGCCACCTGAACATGCACGATGACTTTCTTAACCTGCCCAAGCAGGTGGCGATCCAGCTCAACGACACCCATCCCTCCATTGCCGTGGCCGAACTGATGCGGCTGTTGGTGGATCAACACGAGGTGCCTTGGGATACCGCCTGGCAGTTGACTGTCGATACCTTGGCCTACACCAACCACACGCTGTTGCCCGAAGCGCTGGAAACCTGGCCTGTGGGGCTGATGGAGCGGATGCTGCCACGGCACATGCAGATCATTTACCTGATCAACGCGTTCCATATCGACGCCCTGCGGGCCAAGGGCATCCATGACTTCGATGTGCTGCGGGCGGTGTCGCTGATTGAAGAAGACAATGGACGCCGGGTGCGCATGGGGAATCTGGCGTTTCTGGGTTCACACAGTGTCAACGGTGTTTCGGCACTGCATTCCAGGCTGATGCGCAGTACGGTGTTTGCCGAGCTGCACAAGCTTTATCCCGACCGAATCAACAACAAGACCAATGGCATTACCTTCCGCCGCTGGCTGTACCAGGCCAATCCACGCCTCACAGCAATGATGGTGGAAGCACTTGGCACCGATCTGCTCGACAATCCAGAGGCGCGTTTGAGGGACCTTGAACCCTTTGCCGAGCAGGCCGACTTTCGCAAGCGCTTCGCCGCGCAACGCTTGCACAGCAAGCGGGTGCTGGCGCAAATGATTCAGGATCGATTGGGGATCACCCTCAACCCTGAAGCGATGTTCGATGTGCAGGTCAAGCGCATCCACGAGTACAAGCGCCAACTGCTCAATCTGCTGCATACCGTGGCGTTGTATCAGGCGATCCGCGCCGAACCCGAGACCAACTGGGTGCCGAGGGTGAAGCTGTTCGCTGGCAAGGCCGCGGCCAGTTACCACCAGGCCAAGCTGATCATCAAGCTGGCCAACGACATTGCCAAGGTGGTCAATAACGACCCGACGGTGCGTGGCCTGCTCAAGGTCGTCTTCCTGCCCAACTACAACGTCAGTCTGGCGGAGAGCATCATTCCGGCGGCCGACTTGTCCGAGCAGATCTCCACTGCCGGTTATGAGGCGTCTGGTACCAGCAATATGAAGTTCGGCCTCAATGGCGCCCTGACTATTGGCACCCTGGACGGAGCCAACGTCGAGATGTCCGAGCAGATCGGTGCCGAGCACATGTTCATCTTTGGTCTCACTGCGCAACAGGTCGAGGCGCGCAAGCGCAGCGGCGATTTCAGTGCCCATGCCACGGCCGCTGCTTCGCACCGTCTCAACGATGTGCTTCATGCCATTCGTGGCGGGGTGTTTTCGCCGGACGATCCGTCGCGTTACATCGGCTTGATCGACTCACTGCTGGCCTACGACCGCTTCCTGGTATGCGCCGATTTTGACGCCTATTGGGAGGCTCAGCGGCGTGTTGAAGCGCTGTGGCGCGAACCTGACTTGTGGTGGCGTTCGGCAGTGCTCAACAGCGCGCGCATGGGGTGGTTTTCTTCGGATCGCACCATTCGCGAGTACGCCACCGATATCTGGCAGGCACTGGAATGAGTCGGTGCACATTGGTCCGAGGGGATGAACTCTCGGACCAATGTGCCGTCTGATCGGACGAGCCCGTCCTATTGCTCGCTAGCGCTTCACTCTCCCTGTAAACTGCGTGGGTTTTTACTACCCCCTTCCTTCGGAGCCTTACATGTCCCGCGTTACCCTGAGTCGCTATTTGATTGAGCAGACCCGCAGCAACAGTACTCCTGCCGATCTGCGCTTCCTGATCGAAGTGGTGGCGCGTGCGTGCAAGGAGATCAGCCACCACGTCTCCAAAGGCGCCCTGGGCGGCGTCCTCGGCAGCATGGGCACTGAAAACGTGCAAGGCGAAGTCCAAAAGAAACTGGACGTGATCTCCAACGATATCCTGCTGGAGGCCAACGAGTGGGGCGGTCACCTGGCCGGCATGGCGTCCGAGGAAATGGACAATGCCTACCAGATCCCGGGCAAGTACCCGAAGGGTGCCTACCTGCTGGTATTCGACCCGCTGGACGGTTCGTCGAACATCGACGTCAACGTGTCGGTCGGCACTATTTTCTCGGTGC
This sequence comes from Pseudomonas laurentiana, assembly GCF_014648275.1. Classification (GTDB taxonomy): domain Bacteria; phylum Pseudomonadota; class Gammaproteobacteria; order Pseudomonadales; family Pseudomonadaceae; genus Aquipseudomonas; species Aquipseudomonas laurentiana. Next base: position 4,457 of record NZ_BMQU01000007.1, on the reverse strand, counting down.
TGCGTTGCCCGAATGAGTACCTGAGCCAGAACGAGAGCCTGAACGAGAAAGCCTTCCTGCAGCCTGGCACCCAGCAGGTTGCTGCCGGTTACGCGATCTATGGTCCACAGACCATGCTGATCCTGACCTTGGGCGATGGCGTCAAAGGCTTCACCCTGGACCGTGAACTGGGCAGCTTCGTACTGACCCACGAAAACATCAGCGTGCCGGAAAGCACCGCCGAGTTCGCCATCAACATGTCCAACCAGCGTCACTGGGAAGCACCGGTACAGCGCTATGTCGGCGAGTTGCTGGCGGGTGAGACCGGCCCGTTGAACAAGAACTACAACATGCGCTGGATCGCGTCGATGGTTGCCGATGTGCACCGTATCCTGACCCGTGGCGGCCTGTTCATGTACCCGCGCGATTCCCGCGAACCTTCCAAACCGGGCAAGCTGCGCCTGATGTACGAAGCCAACCCGATGTCGTTCATCATCGAGCAGGCCGGTGGCGCTGCCACTGATGGTCATCAGCGTATCCTCGACATCCAGCCAGACAGCCTGCACCAGCGCGTTGCGGTATTCCTCGGCTCCAAGCAGGAAGTCGAGCGCGTGACCGGCTATCACCAGGAGTAAGTCCATGCTCGCACCTTGGCAGCCGTTACTGGAATGGTGGTTCGGTTGGGGCACCAGTCCTCAAGACGTAGCTGACGAGAAGAGCACCTTGTGGTTTGGCAAGCACCACGATGCCGAGGCGCATGAGCGCTTCGGTGATCTGGTCGAGCAGGCACTGGCTGGCGGCCTGGATGAGTGGCTGCAAAGCCCTCAGGGCTGGTTGGGTCTGGTACTGCTGCTTGATCAGTTGCCGCGGATGATCTATCGCGATACGCCGCGAGCCTTCGACGGTGACCGGCGTGCCCAGGTGCTGGTGATGCAGGGCCTGGACAAAGCCTGGGATTATCAGCTGTTGCCGATCCAGCGGGTGTTCATCCTGCTGGTGCTGGAGCATGCCGAAGTCCTGGACTGGCAGAATATCTGCGTCGAGCGTTACCGGCTGTTGCTGGCGGCCCAGCCTGAGTCTGATCGTCGCTTGTTCGAGGGCTTTCTGGATTATGCCGAGCAGCATCAGCGCGTCATAACCCGTTTCGGGCGCTTCCCGCACCGCAACCTGACACTCGGTCGACCCAGTACCGACGAGGAGATGGACTTTCTGCTGGAGCCGGGCTCTCGGTTCTAAGGCACATCGCCGGCCTGGCCGGCGATGCACCCATCTTTAGATCCTGAAGCTGCCGACCAGGTGCTTCAAGCGTGTGGCCTGGTACTCCAGGTCATTGCACGCCTGCAGCGTGGTTTGCAGGTTTTGCACCCCTTCCTGATTCAGTGTGTTGATCTCGGTGATATCGACATTGATCGACTCCACTACGGCAGTCTGTTCCTCGGTGGCCGTAGCAACCGATTGATTCATGCCATCGATCTCGCTGATCCGCTGGGTCACGCTGCCCAGGCGCTCACCGGCCTGGTTGGCGATACCGACACTGCTTTCACTCTGGCTCTGGCTTTCGGTCATGGTGTTGACCGCATCCCGCGCCCCGCTCTGCAGTTCCTCAATGATCCGCTGTACCTGCTGCGCCGAGTCCTGGGTACGATGGGCCAGGTTACGCACTTCATCGGCCACCACCGCGAAACCACGCCCGGCTTCACCGGCACGCGCCGCTTCGATGGCGGCGTTAAGCGCCAGCAGGTTGGTCTGTTGGGAGATGCCGCTGATGACTTCGAGGATTTGCCCGATGTTCACCGTGTTGGCGTTCAGGGTTTCGATATTGCCACTGGCGTCGCTGATTTTCGTCGACAACTGATTCATGACCGAGATGGTCTGATCAACCACCTGCTGGCCTTCTGCAGCCAGGTTGCGCGCATCACTGGAGTGTTGCGAGGCGAGTGCCGCGTTTTGGGCGATCTCCTGTGCAGCCGCGCCCAGTTGGTTGATGGCTGCCGCCACACTGTTGGTCCGGCTGGCCTGCTGATCAGCATTTTGAATCGAGGCGTTTGAAGCACTGACCACGCGGGTGGCCACCTCATTGACCTGACCGGTGGCGGAGGACACTTCGCGGATCGACTCGTGGATGCGTTCGACAAAGCGATTGAACGATTGCCCCAAGGTGCCGAATTCGTCCTGAGCATGGATGCGCAGCCGCTTGGTCAGGTCGCCTTCGCCTTCAGCAATGTCGTGCATCGCCCGGCCCATTACATGCAGCGGCTCCATCAATACGCGAATCAGCATGCCGAGCAGGCCGATGATGATCAGTACGGCAATCGCCATGGCAATCATGGCCGAGGTGCGGAATTCGCCCAGCATGGCAAAAGCTGCTTCCTGATCCAGCTCCAGCGCAACGTACCAGTTGACCGACGGAATGCCACTGACCTGAGTGAAGCTGATGAACTTCTTGTGGCCGTTGACCTCAACCTCCTTGAGCCCATTGCCAATAGTCGGTGCACCTTGTGGGTACACGTCGGCCAGCGTCTTCAGGTTCAACGAGCTGTCTGGGTGAATCAGGATCTTGCCATCACTGCTGACGATGAAAGCCCGGCCGTGTCCATCGAAGTTCAGGGCGTTGATGATCGAACTGATGGTATCCAGGCCCGTATCGGCACCACTCACCCCAACATGCTTGCCGTCATGCTGCACTGGGGTCGCAATGGTAATGACCAGTTTGCCCAGGGAGGCCGACACATAGGGCTCGGTGATAATGGTGCTGTTGGCGTTGCTGGCAGCCTTGTACCAGCCACGTGCGCGAGGGTCGTAGTCAGCGGCACGGTTTCCGACAGGCACCGACAACATGCTGCCATCCTGGCCGCCGAAGTAGGTCATCAGGAAGTTATCGCGATACACCGGCAGCTCGATGCTGCGTGTCAGGCGGTCTTTTGGGGTACCGTCCACGGCAATTTGCTGGGCCAGCGAATTCAAGATCTGAATACGGCTGCCTAGCCAGTTCTGGATGTTGCTGGTAGTCAGGCTGCCCAGTTCCCGCATCGACGCTTCAGTGCTGTCACGCAAGGCCTCGCGCTGCCGGTAATCATTGAACAGGATAAAGCCGGTGAATGCGACGACGACCACAAGGGCGGCAGCGAGCAGGATCTTGTGGCTGAACTTCAGGTTTTTGGTCATTACGAGGTCTTTTTACGCAAGGCGAATCAATGGTGAGGGCGCGGCAAATAGTCGCAGCGCACTCTAGGTGTCGTCCGAGCGGTAAAAAAGATTAATGCTCATTTCACCTGAGCCGACCAACGTCCTCGATCAATGTTCTACTGCAGGGAACCACGGGGGCTTTTCCCCTTCTAAGCTGATGGCAGGCTATCCGCCCAGCCCCTCATGTTCAGGAGTGACCTTTCATGTCGTTGCGTTCCCTCGCCCTGTTGTCCTTGTGCGTGTTTTTGACTGCGTGCAACAAAATCAACCAGGAAAACTACTCACACCTCAAGGCGGGCATGGCAAAGGTCGACGTCGAAAAGCTGCTTGGCAAGCCGACTGACTGTTCCGGCGCCTTGGGCATTTCCAGCTGCACCTGGGGTGACAAAGACACCTTTATCAGCATTCAGTTTGCCGGTGACAACGTGCTGATGTACTCAGGGCAGGGGCTTAAATGAAACGACTTCCCCTCCTGCTGGGATTGAGCGCCGCCTTGCTCCTTGGCGGTTGCGCCCACTCCGATCTCGGGCCATTGCCGCCAAAGACAGCCGACCGCGTCGATCTCAAGCGCTACCAGGGTACGTGGTATGAACTGGCGCGCCTGCCCATGTTCTTCCAGCGCGATTGTGCGCAATCTGAAGCGCATTACAGCCTCAAGCCAGATGGCAATGTCGGTGTCCTGAACCGCTGCCGCACGCTGGAGGGTGAATGGCAGGAGGCACGCGGCACCGCCACGCCGCAGTTCGCGGGCAAGACTGACAAGCTCTGGGTCGAGTTTGATAACTGGTTCTCGACGCTACTGCCGGGCGTTGCCAAGGGCGACTACTGGGTGCTGTACGTCGATGATGACTACCAGACCGCACTGGTCGGCAACCCGAACCGGCGTTACCTCTGGTTGCTCTCGCGCAAACCGACGGTATCGGCCTATCAGCGCGAAAGCCTGCTGGCCAAAGCGCGCCAGCAGGGGTACGACACGACTCGCTTGATCTGGCGAGTGTCTGATCGGGATGTTGCCAGGCAGCCATGATCGCCTGCGTATTATTGTTGTGCGGGCTGGCACGTTGTTGGGCGCGGTGTCTGCATCGCCAGCAAGGCAGGCTCACGTTAGTTCCTGCGCCTAAAAGCTTTCGTCTAGCATGTCCCTGAGAGTAGACAGTCAAAACAATCGAGAGGGAGTTGGCACTAAGTAGGGGGCAATCTGATTTCAGAAACGTCCTACATATATTTAAGGATGGTCTGAAGTAGCCATGCATCTCTGGCTGACTTCAGCGTCTGCCGATTTCAAAATCGCC
>NZ_BMQU01000006.1 GCF_014648275.1 Pseudomonas laurentiana | reverse complement strand
CAACCGTTCGATTCCTGTGAGGCGGGTATTTCACCAAATCTCGAAGCCTTTTTCAGAGTTTCCCTAAACGCCGGCACGGCAGTGCTATGCAGTTATCGCCAGTAGAGTATGAGAAACGCTATTTCCTGAGCTTGGAGAGTGTCTAGGGAACCAGGGGCGATTCATTGCTCGGTGCTGAGCTACTCGCTGAGCGGCTCAAAGAGATGTACCTCCCCAACCAGTTCTCGCTTACCTTTATTCAAGAAATGATCGGTTTGGCATATCTGCACAACCTCAAAAATTTCAGGAGTGAAGCAGAGTACGCAGGAAGGATCTTTAACCCGCCCGACGTGGAAGCTTCACCGATTTGCCTTACCGGCCTAGCTGGGGTCGGAAAAAGCCAGACGATTGCTGCTCTTCGAAGAGCGATGCCCCCACCGGTAGAACTGACTTGTGACTTGTTCGAGGGCAGCATAGAGCTTGCATCGATGTGGTATGCGAGCGCCCGCGGCAAAGCGAGTGGTAAACAACTCCTACTAGACTTCGTTCATGGAAGTGGTCATGAGGGGCGGGGTGGTAACCTGGCAAAACTGCTTGTGGAGTGTCGCCGTCGCGCCAACCGGGACGGGGTTTTAACAGTTGTCCTGGATGAGACGCAGCACATCAACACCGGCATGGGCGCGTCCAAAGTGACCGACATACTGTTGACGATGGTAGCCATCGGAGTGCCGACGATTTTTGTGTCCAACTATAGCCTCGGGCACAAGCTGTTTCGTCGCAACAGTGAGGACAAGCAGAGGCTGCTTTCCCAACCCAGGATAATGCTGCCCGAGGATCCAAGGAGCCAGGATTGGGCAGAATACGTAGGCGAGTGTATGAGGGTCAGTGGCGGCCGTATCCGTTCAGGTAAGGATGAATTTGCGGCTGAGCTTTACCGTTCCACTTTTGGTCTCAAACGGCTTGTCGTGCAACTGCTAAAGCTTGCCTACATCGAATGCCGAGTCGCTGGCAGAAACCGGATTGAAATCGACGACCTCCACAAGGCTTACCGATCGAGCGCGTATACCACCAGCTCGAAAGAGGTCGAAGAACTGCAGTTGTTGGCCATTAGCAAAGGCAATCAAGGCGGGCATTTGGACCTGCGCTGTCCATTTGACTTACCTGTTGAATACAAGTCGAACGTGGTGAGTTTTAACAGGACAGACCGTGATCAGCGTGTACAGACAAGGGTCTTCGATTCGTCGGCTACCGAGACTGAGCGCACCCTACTGAGGCAGATCACCCAACCGGATGAGAACGCTCCGGTCAAAGCGCCTCGTCGTAAACCGCTTCCAAAGGCGACCGACGAAGACCTAGCACTAGCCTTCCATCGATACGTGGACTCACAGTCCCCGTCCTCACCTAAAAAGCCGAAGTAGCATGGCTGGTTTGGCTTTCAAATCAATGACCATCACGGAAGAAGTCATCCCTGGAAGCGAGGCCGAAGTCATCCTCGGGCTGCTGCGGATCACCTTCAAACATGTTGGCTGTGCGCCGCTCTTGCTTGAGGTAAGCGATGGTTTGGAAGAAGCAAGGTTCACATAGGTGTACCTCATAGCGCTCTCCGTCATGCAGTGCACCAAAGCCCCAGTGCGCCTGGAGCACCCCATACTGCAGGCTGCCGTTTTCCAAACGTGTGGAGGAGCCGCATACGTCGCAGCTCACGTCGACCACCGCTTCTGTTTCTACACGACCAGTGATTTTCATCATGAAGCCTCTGCCAACGTTGGGACAAATGATTACGCCAGAGTTGGGCCTTGGAGAGCATCAATATGCGCCGTATCGGTATTCCTGCGGCGAGAGTCGGCCGTCTGGGCCGAATAGCAAGTGGGAGGTATAACGCTCCAGAAAAGCTATGGCTTCCTTCTGAACGCATCCCTCGTAGTAGGCTCGCCGGGCTAGCGGAACTGTGGCCCGATTTTTCAGGCACAGCTTCACCAACTCTGATAACAAATAACCGCGAACGTCATATCGAGCATCAACCGCCTTGATCACCGTCGAATAGCAATCATGGAAGACGGGTCGCCAGTTACGATCGTTGCGGGGAGCTGGTTGACTGCTCATCTTTGATCCCCTGAGACACTATCCATCGGGCGCGTCACGGTATGCAATCTGAAGCCGTTCATCTAATCACACGTCTTCCTCTTGGCTTTTTCTTTGCCGCAGCTAGCACCCATTCTGGGGCGGATGACAGCAAGGCTTTGGGGGCGATACCGCCCAGAGACGAATTTTCTGATTGGAACCAAGCCGCCATAGACCACTCGTCCATGCGAGTCGAGAGAACGGACAATACGTCGCAAAGGCTGCTGATCGGTTGATAGCCGTTGCTACCGTCCAAAGCATAAGCGGGGAAGAAGTCGACCTTCCCAGGTCGAAGCGAGAAGATCTGACCATCAGCCAGTAGCTGGTCGGGGTCAACTCCACCCCCTGGGGTGGAGGTAGATGCGAGCTGAAGCCATTGCTTGCCTGATATCCAGTCTCCGCTTTGGAAGACCCTGGAGCGGATGAGCCCGGCTGAAACGCCACTCTTCAGGATGGATTGAGGCACCGACTCTGCGGGGAGAAAGCAGTCGATGATGAGATCTAGCGCTTCCTGGGGGTATTCATCCAGCCGCCACTCGAATAGATCGTTGTACATCTGCAGGCCACCAAGGTAAGCATCGATCGTCCGGTCTGAATTGGCTTCAATCGACAGGGTAGCAACCAAAGCGACCTTGCTTTTATTCAGGGCGGTTGAAGGCTCATGTCGGGTCTGGATGTGAGCAAAGGGAGTGGTCATATGCACCTCCCGCGATGGGGCTAGAGATAGCTGTAGGTCGGGTAGCTGAAATCCATTGGAGGTTTACTAGAGCGGTAGCAGCAGTATGCGGCACCCTGCGCTCTACGCTTGGTTTTCCGATCAAACGCGAGTGCTTTAGCTGGGATGTGCGGCCGTTACCGTGTTTACTGCAAGGGAGTCCCCGCTGCGGGGCTGAGGTGTGTCCAATGAGCAATTTGCAAAGAGCTGCTGAGGCTTTGCGCAGGTCCAAGAGGGTCGTTTTTTTCACGGGTGCTGGCATCTCTGCTGACAGCGGAATTCCGACCTTCCGCGACAAGCTGACAGGCCTCTGGGCGAAGCATGACCCTCAGCGTCTCGAAACAGCGGACGCCTTTCGCAAAAATCCAGCTCTCGTCTGGAGCTGGTATCTTTGGCGCCGGCAGCAGGTTGGCCAGGCCAAACCTAACTTGGCTCATCTATCTATTCCACGGATAGCTGATGCTGGCTGGAACGTATCTGTCGTTACCCAGAATATTGATGATCTGCATGAACGAGCCGGCTCCAGTTCGGTGATACACCTTCATGGCCGCTTGATGGACGTGAAATGCTTCGGATGCCACCGGCCAGCAGAGTTATCACCAGATCAACTGGCGGTTCCCCCGGCGGGACAGATGATCGAGCCTCCGCGGTGCACTCGATGCAACGGGAGGTTGCGCCCTGGGGTGGTCTGGTTCAGAGAGAATCTTCCAGAGGATGCGTGGCGTTCAGCAGTAAGGCTTGTGGAAGCCTGTGACTTGCTGATTTCGGTGGGTACATCTGGCGTAGTCATGCCGGCAGCCGGTATTCCAGATATGGCTCTGGCGGCCGGGGCAACCGTGATCCATGTGAACCTTGACGACGTGGGGATGGACGGGGCGGAAGAGATAATGCTCGTTGGGCCTGCAGGGGTGGTATTACCCGCTTTGCTTCAAGCCGCAGGAGTTGCAGGTCCGTTGCAGCTTGATGGTTTTACTTAAGGAGCCAAGCCAGCTCTCCAATCCGCAGATGCTGTGCACATTTTTTTGCACATATCTCACGCCACGATACCCCAGTAGATTCAGGCTTTTCGCAGCCTTTGCATAGGTGAGTCGCGATGGATTTCTACACATCTCAATGAGGAAACCTAAGCTCCGTTTTCCACGTATTCCTCCGCTACAGAACGCTTTTCTGCGGTGTGTCCCCTGACATTCGCTTTTCAGGGCGAGCTATGGGGGCCACTCAAGACGGCTATCTTTTGCCTGGCACCAATGAAAAGGCCCTCAATATTGAGGGCCTTAAATTCAATGCGGATCCGTCACGCGGGCATTTTTTGCAGCTGTCGAACTCGATCATGGACCACAAATTTAATGATTCCTTTGACATCGTTGGTGCAGTTTTCAAAGGCAAGGCGCGATACCACCTGGCGACCCTCCTTCAGAATCAGCGCCCCGATCAACTCGTCGACGAAGGACTGAGTGACATCGTTCCCAGCGAAATCTATGACAACGCTCTCACCACTGCTGAGCGAGCGTTCGATTTCGGTACGGTAGGGGATCGCTGAAGCTCGCATTCCGTACGTTCGGATAGAACTATCCCTACTTAATCGAATTTGAGTTTGCATGTCGTAACCCCTTGTATTGCATAATCCTTTTTTGCAGCCCGAGAGTTTCAGTTGACGCTGAATCTCCCATTTACCGCTCCTTGCATGATCGACTCTAGCCCTCGAGCTATCAAAAAGCCAGAGCTAGCGGAAATTCAGATCTAGGTCGAGATCGTCGTCAACCTGTCCTGCATCGTCCTTCGGCAGCAAGTCACTGATCGAAATGGTGGGCAGCAGCTCACGGGTACAGCTAAACGCGATCGATACACCATTCCACAGCGCATCATGCAGCTCCTGAGACTGCCGACGCTTTGTGTCATGTATGCCATTGCCGCTCACGATGATCAAACCACCGCCCGCCGCGTCTGCAATTTTTGCGGTAGTTGTTAACCCGATACCTTGGTTCTCGCTACCCAGGATCTGGGCCATCGCACCCCGGTTGCAGCTCACTCGCGGTTTGAGTGCCGCCTCGATCGCGTGCAAATGCGTGCGGTCATGAAGCTCAGGGTGATTCCTCAGTGTCGCGAGAAACCCACACCCATTATCGACGATGGCCATGCGTACAAGGTTCAATTTTGGATAAAACTGACAGGTCAGCCAAACGGCGGCGTCACCACGTCCCTCTCTGCGGGCGTGAGTAAGCGAGTTTTCCAATAGCTCCTTGAGCGAATACTCCAGAGGGCCCCGGTAGGAGTCAAACTCATTCCGTCCCGTGTGCTCGTCGACTGGGGCATCCGGGTCCGATTGAGTCAACCTTCCCGTAATAGCTCTAGCGAGGCGAGAGGCTGCAGCCTCTGCTTGATGGTGTTCGCTGATTTTGGTGATTTCCACCAACGAGGTGCTTCGGTCGTTTCGACGTCCTACCCCCGATAGATCTACACCCTCTACATCAATGTCCTTGAAAAAATCCATCCTGGCCAGGTAGGAGGTCAGGTCTCTGCTCAAAAACTGCATCGAAACTCGCTTCTGGACCAACTGGTTTTCAAACAACGCTCGCAGCGTGGCCATCCCTAACGGATCGATATACGAGAGGTTGCTAGCGTCTAAAACGATGTCACCAGGGCAGTTAATGATTTCTGCGCACACAGAAAACAGGTCATGGGGCGATCTTGAGCCAAGCCCCCAAGGAAGAACGATCGCGTTTTCAATATCGATGGCCTGCATGCAATTCCCTGGCAACGGAGCTAACCCTTTCGGATAGATATAGGGCTCGATAGTAGCCCATTGCCTGCCGGGTAAGCACTCACCTATTTTTTGACGAGTAGTGCCGGCATAGAATTGGCGCGCGGCAGTAGCGGCCTGTGGATGGTGGATCGCGCTCGCCTTGGGCTCAACACGCACGAAGAAAACACGGCCAACGCCCTGCCACGGGTCAGCCATTCAAGCAAAGATGGCCAGATCAAAGCCTTGTGCGAGAGCACTGGAGCAGGTTTGTGAGTCCGCCGAGCAGTTTCATCTCCGACGTCTGCTGTGGGCAAAGGCAAAGCTGGAAGGGGAACAGCGAAGAGTGACCCGATCAGCGCTGTACCGCACCGCATGTATCAGGTCTGGGGCTTGAGCTGTTAGATCGCATAAGGCTACCTTGGCCGGCAACTGGAGAACGAACTGCACCTCGTCTTCCAATGCGTTGGCGTGGAAGTAACTGAGGAAGTACTCGCTTTGACGGAACTGGTCAGAAGCGATCTCCTCCAGGCGTTACAGCCCACTGGGCAGGCCTTCCTGACAGGCCTGGTAGAAGGGGTCGAGCAAGTATAGGCCGTCCAGGCAGGAAAGCATGGACGGCGTTCCCCACCGGGAGCCGGCGTCGTACTCCTCCAGCGGCTTGGGCACTCCCTCGCCGGGGTACAAGGCAGCCAGCGCATTGTCGAAGGGCAACCACTGGTGCAGCAGCAGGATCAGCAACCTCCAGAAATGATCTATGCCATGACGCTACACCACAACAATAATCGACACGCTTACAGGAGCATTGATTGGCGTCACAGCTGTTCAAGGAGATGTTGTCTAGGCTGGACAATACGGCAGCGGCCGATATTTCCCACCCAGCTTGGGAGTTGATCATGACGGAGCCCATCGCCGTGGTACAGATCTGGCAATACCTTTTTGGCGGACTAAAGGCGGTATTGCACTGATCATGCTGGCCATATTTGGCCTGTTTTATGTGGCTCGTGCACTATGGCCACCTGTCACAGGCACTACAGTTATTTAATTTTGTTGCTCTGTCCGCTGACGCAACTCTTCGGGCACAACCATGGCGGGTATTCTCACCAGAAGGGTGAAAACTCGTCCAAACCGGACAACAAAGGGAACTACTTCATGCACACCGAATCGTGCCAGCATGACCATGACCATGACCATGACCACTCGCACCCGCATGAGCAACCGGATGGTAGTCAGCGCGATTTGGTATGCGGTATGACGGTGCCACCGGATAGTCGCTACTTCGAGCTATACGAGGGAAGGACATACCGCTTCTGCAGTGAAAAGTGCCTGACGAAATTCCGCGCAGCGCCTGTGCATTATCTTAGCCCTCCCCAGGACCAAGAACACGCGGGCCATCTCCACTCGGCTGCCCCGCAGCCAAGCAACGCGGCGGACGCCGAATACACTTGCCCGATGCATCCCCAAATCCGCCAGCGTGGGCCGGGCAGTTGCCCAATCTGTGGCATGGCCCTAGAGCCGGTAATACCGGAGCTTGAGGAAGACGAGAACCCGGAACTCAAGGACTTCTCCCGCCGCTTCTGGTGGACCTTGCCCCTGACGGTCATCGTGACCGTGTTGGCCATGACTGCCCACCAACTCCAATTGCTGCATGGTGCCACACAGAATTGGGTGGAGTTGATTCTGGCCACTCCCGTGACACTATGGGCTGGCTGGCCGTTTTTCGTGCGTGGGGTCGCATCGATTCGTAATCGCAGCCCGAATATGTGGACCCTGATAGGTTTGGGAACGGCTGCGGCGTACCTATACAGCGTTGCGGCCACAGTGTTCCCGCAGGTTTTCCCGACGACTTTCATGCAGGATGGCCGCATCGGTGTCTACTTCGAAGCGGCTGCAGTCATCATCTCATTAACGTTGCTCGGCCAAATGCTCGAGCTCAAGGCGCGCTCACAAACCTCCGCCGCCATCAAGTCGCTCCTGGGTCTTGCCCCCAAGACGGCCCGTCGCATCGGGGCCGATGGTCAGGAGGAAGATATTCCGCTCACCCACGTGCATACGGGCGACCACCTGCGCGTTCGCCCTGGCGAGAAGGTGCCGGTCGACGGGGTGGTCCTGGAAGGCGAAAGTGCTATCGATGAATCCATGCTGACAGGCGAGCCCGTGCCAGTGATGAAGAAAGCTGGGGATGCACTCATCGGTGCCACGCTGAATACCCACGGCAGCCTTGTGATGGCGGCGCAGAAGGTCGGCGCCGAGACAGTGCTCTCGCAAATCGTGCAGATGGTCGCGCGGGCTCAGCGCTCGAAAGCCCCGATGCAGCGGATGGCGGACACCGTGGCCGGCTATTTCGTCATGGGGGTGATTCTGGTCGCGCTGGTCACGCTCTTCGGCTGGGGGCTTTTCGGACCGGAGCCTGGCTGGGTCTTCGGCCTGATCAATGCGGTCGCGGTCCTGATCATTGCCTGCCCCTGCGCGCTCGGCCTAGCCACTCCCATGTCGATCATGGTCGCTACCGGGAAGGCTGCCAGCAGTGGCGTGCTCTTCCGAGACGCCAGTGCTATCGAGAACCTCTGCAAGATCGACACGCTGATCGTCGACAAGACCGGGACCCTCACCGAGGGCCGGCCAGTGTTTCATAGCGTGGTCGGTACCGGGCAGTTCATGCCACCCGAAGTCTTGCGCCTTGCCGCCAGCCTGGACCAAGGCAGCGAGCATCCGCTGGCACATGCGATTGTCGATCATGCGCGAGCGCATGGACACAGCTTGTCCAAGCCAGAGGCGTTTGAGTCGGGCTCTGGGATCGGTGTACGTGGCCAGGTGAACGGCAAACGGCTGCAGCTTGGCAACACGACCTTGATGGAAGAGGCTGGCCTCGACACCAGTCCGTTGCGAGACCGCGCCGAGCAGCTGCGTCTGGAAGGCATGAGTATCATGTACTTGGCCGTCGATGGCGTGCTCGCTGGCCTGCTAGCGGTGTCCGATCCGGTCAAACCCACCTCCAAGGAGGCGGTAACCCGGCTACAGGCAGAAGATGTGAAGGTCATCATGGCCACCGGCGACGGCCTGACTACGGCACGTGCGGTCGCGAAACAACTCGGCATCGAGGAAGTCCACGGAGAAGTGAAACCCGAGGACAAGGAGCAACTGGTGGCGCTCCTGCAGGGCGATAAGCGCCGGGTTGCCATGGCAGGAGATGGGATCAACGATGCCCCTGCGCTGGCCCGGGCTGATGTCGGGATCGCCATGGGAACTGGCACCGATGTTGCCATGAACAGCTCCCAGTTGACGCTGGTCAAGGGCGACCTGATGGGCATCCTGCGGGCCAGAACACTATCCGTGGCCACGGTGAAGAACATGCGTCAAAACTTGGGCTTCGCATTCTTCTACAACGCTATGGGCATACCGCTGGCGGCAGGTTTGTTCTACCCGCTTACCGGCCATCTATTGTCACCGATGATTGCGGCATTGGCCATGAGCGTAAGTTCGGCTTCCGTGGTATTCAACGCACTGCGGCTGAAGCGCGTAGTCACAGACTGAAATGGGCACACCGCAACCTATGAGAGGAAGTTCCGCCATCAGCGTTTCAACGCCTGATCCATATGACTGACTGTCTAGGGCTTTGGCCTTAGCGGGTATGTCCGCGAGTTCGGCGCCAATCTGGTCCTGATGGAGGACATCGGGCAACTGCGACGTCCGCCATCTTCTGCCAAGATCGTAAGGGACAATTGTGATGCAGCAGGGGCCGCCGCCAGAGGAGTTGGACAAGATTTCAGGGCGAAGATAAATCCTTTGACCGGGCCTTGACCTTGTCATCGTGTCAAGGTTGAAGCTGTAAATGCGGCGAGAAAAGCCGTACCAGCATGAGAGGCCCGCTATGTTCGTTTTGGAAGTTTCCGGTATGGGATGTGGCAGTTGTGTCAACAAGATCACCAAGGCCATCCAGGCTGCCGATGGCGACGCGAAGGTGATCGTTGATCGTGCTGCCGGTACAGTGAGTGTCCAAAGCAACATCGAGGCGGAACGCGTCGGTGCACTGGTCCAGGCGCTTGGTTACCCAACCAAAGTCAGTCGCTAAGTCTCGTTACCGCTCAGATGGCAAGCCGCCGTGCCATGTTTCATGGCGCGGTTTCTTCATATACAGCCTGATGTCGACTGACTCCGGGTCGGGATAGCCAGCAATACTCCCCAAGAAATGGACGGCCTTCGATCACCCAGTGCCGAGTCAAGCTGTGGACGTTGACGCTGATCAAGAAAATGCTTCGCGATTGGTGTTTATCTTGAGTAAATGTATAGGCCAGCCTGGCTCACATACCCCGGCCCCTCGTTGGAGCTCATTCACAATGATGACTGCCAAGCGGTTTAGTTCTATGGCCTTGGGGATATCCCTGCTCATCCCTCTGGGGCTGGTCATGGCAAACCCTACGGGTAACGTCTACACGGCCAATGAACGGTCCGCTTCCATTAGCCAGGTAAATCTTGCGACAGGTGATGTGAGCACGGTCGCCTTGCCGATCGCACCCCACAACCTACAGGTTTCGCCCGACGGCAGCTTGCTTCTGGTTGTTGGAGTGGCTGGACATGCGGGGCATTCGAGCGGTGAAAAGCCCGGTGGGCAGTTGCTGGTGTTCAGTACCAGCGCGCTGGACAGGCCACCGTTCAGCTTCCCGGCAGGCGATCACCCGGCTCATGTGGTCACCGACGTCACCGGGCTGCGAGCTTTTGTGACCGATTCCGCTGCCAACCAGGTGCGAGTATTTGACCTTGAGCAGCGAATCGAGTTGCCCGGTATTCCAACTGGGCGTTATCCCCATGGGCTGCGCTTGAGCCCTGATGGCCGGACACTCTATATCGCGAACATGAAGAGCGACAGCGTATCGCTTATCGATGTCGTCACACTCAAAGAAACCGCGCAGATTCCCGTGGGCAAAGGCCCTGTCCAGGTCGGCTTTGCCCCTGACGGTCGCCTGGCATTCGTCTCGCTCAGTGCGACAAATCAGCTTGGCATCATCGACACGGCCAGACGCAAGGTGATCAGCAAGGTTGATGTCGGCCGCACGCCAATCCAGATGATGGCCACCGTTGACGGTCGCCAGGTCTATGTCGCGAATCAGGGCAGTGGCCAGAATCCGGACGACCGAGTCTCCATCGTAGATCTCCAGACGCGTAGCAGCCTGGGCACCGTGACCACCGGCAAGGGTGCCCATGGTGTGGCCATCAGCAGCGACGGCGCTTATGTGTTTGTCAGCAATATTGAAGCGGGCACCGTATCTGTCATCGATACGAGCAGCCGAAAGGTCGTTGCTACCCATAAGGTTGGCGCCGGGCCAAACGGGATCAGCTTCGAGCCGCCGAGTGCCCAATAATAGCCCGTCGGTGTACAACCCGAGCACGACGCGAAAAATGAGCATTCACGCCGGCGCAGTAATTTGCTTGTCGTGCCAGGTGAGGCCTAGCGCCCAGACCAAGGCATCCGGCTTTAAAACAGTGCTAAGGAGATGATGATGAACAACGTTCGAAATTTACTGATCGGACTTTGTTTGGCCGCAGCGTCCGTGGGCGCCATGGCGCAAAACACCGATGAACACTCGACACATCACCCGGCCGATGCGCCAAGCGCGGCGGCTACCGAGAAGACGCCTTCTCAGCCAATGGACAAAGGGCAAATGGCGGCGATGGACCAGCAAATGAAGGCCATGCAAGCCATGCACGAAAAGATGGCTGCAGCCAAAACGCCGGAAGCCCGTCAGGCGTTGATGGCCGAGCATATGGCGCTGATGAAAAATGGCATGGCCATGATGAAGTCCATGGAGGGTGGCATGCCTGAAATGGGGGGCATGCATGGCGGCATGGGCGGGGATATGGCCGCCCGCCACCAGATGATGGAAAAGCGCATGGACATGATGGAGTCGATGATGCAGATGATGATGGACCGCATGCCATCTGCTGCATCGAAGTAACCCATCTCCTTTCCCAGGAGTCGCTATGAACCCTCACTTCGATGAAAACGGCTCACCACACAGTTTCTGGCGTTCACGCTATGCAATCGGCCTGGTGGTAATCGGTGGGATCGCCGTCTACTTCCTGCTCACCGAGCACCTTGCCCATGTCGTTGGAGCCCTGCCTTATCTGTTGTTGCTCGCCTGTCCGCTGATGCATGTCTTCATGCATCGAGGACATGGGGGACACCATCACCAGGGCCAGAGCAAACCGGCCCCCTCCGATAAGGCTGATATCCATAAGCCGGGAGATCCATCATGAATCATGGTGAAAGCGCGTATGGCCTCTGGTCGCTGGTTTTCATCAACTCCGCGATCTTCATCATGTTTGCCTTCAGTTTCTTCAAGCCGGCAACGGCGAGAGACTGGAGGAGCTTCGGTGCATTCTCGGCCTTCATCGTTGCCCTGTTTGTGGAAATGTATGGCTTCCCCCTGACGATCTATCTGTTGTCAGGCTGGTTGCAGGCCAGGTTCCCCAACCTCGATCTGCTTTCCCACGAATCCGGCCATCTGTGGTCGACGTTGCTCGGTGACCAGGGCAACCCACACTTCAGTGTTTTGCACATTGCCAGTTACCTATTCCTGGGTTTCGGCTTCTATTTGCTTTCTGCCGCCTGGAACGTGCTATATCACGCGCAACGCCGCCGTTCACTTGCAACGGTCGGGCCCTATGGCTGGATCAGACATCCGCAGTACGTGGCATTTGTGCTGATTCTTCTGGGCTTTCTCCTTCAGTGGCCGACGCTGCTGACGCTGGCAATGTTCCCGGTGTTGCTGGTGATGTACGGGCGTTTGGCGGTTTCCGAAGAGCGGGAAATGCACAAGCAGTTTGGCGCTGCCTACGAAGCTTATACCCGCGTTACGCCTAGGTTCGTTCCGCACCTGCGCGAAAGGTTGGGTGGGGGTCATAGAGGCTGAAGCGTAGGACGAAGGAGCTACATGCCAGGAGGGTTTCAGCGGCAGTGTTTCTAGCGGGAATAGGGTATCCAAAGTCTGTTTGCTCGGATAACACTCTGAGTTGTCGCGGGTTTTCTTGTCGACAAGCTCGGTGGAATCCTTGTTGGCGTTCGGATAACTCAGGCAGTTGGATGACTTTGCGATGCCCTGTCCGCTTTCGACCCATATAGATCGTGATGCACGAAGATCTCTGCTCAAACGTCAGCTACTACTCTGATCTGAATGCATCCCGGCTACAGAGCGCAAAGACCAACTAGCGTCCCGAGGCACAGAGCTGAAGGCGGCGCGGTCAGGAATTGCGGCAGCACTTTTTCCAAAGTTTGGCTAAATGACCCTGCCTATCAGCTCTAATAGGCAGGGTTAGAAGTCAATCCGTCACTGCTTGCGAATGCCTACGATCGTCGCTGTGCCCCCATTCATTCGGAAATCGAAGCTGACCTTGTCGCCTACCTTGAGTCCCTTGAGTTGCTGCTCGGTAGCGCTGAAGCCCATGGTCATTGCCGGCCATTTCAGGGCTGATACTGGTCCATGCGCCAAGGTAACTTTACCTGGTTCCAAAGCTTTGATGGTTCCCTCAGCCGATGCAGTCGGAGCCGCCTGGCTGCCTTGGGTCTCGTTGCCTTCCATGGGCATATTCTTCATATCCGTGCCATACATGTCTTGGGCCTGCACCGCCGCCGCAACGGCGAACACCAGGCCAGCGCTGATCAGTAGCTTCTTCATCGGGTTACTCCTGTTTGGGGGTTATCGTGTACAGCGAGTCCGCGGCGCCTGACGAGCCAGTAAGCCGCAGGGATTACAAATAGTGAGAGCAAAGGCGCGGTGAGCATGCCGCCGACCATGGGTACAGCGATCCGGCTCATGACTTCGCTGCCGGTACCGCTACTCCAGAGGATTGGCATCAAGCCTGCGACGATCACTGCTACGGTCATGGCTTTGGGGCGGATGCGCTGCACGGCCCCTTCGCGGATAGCATCCAGAAGCGCAGGTTGCCCCTGCGTACCGTTGCCGTTTCGTTCAGTCCAGGCATTGTTGAGGTAGATCAGCATGATGACTCCAAACTCTGCTGCGACCCCAGCCAAGGCGATAAAACCGACACCCGTGGCCACCGACAGGTTGTAGCCCATCATGTACAGCAGCCATACGCCGCCGGTTAGCGCAAATGGCAAGGTAGCCATGATCAGCAGCGCTTCACCGAGGCGGCCAAACGTGAGGTAGAGAAGGACGAAAATAATGGCCAGCGTCGCCGGTACTACCCATGCTAAGCGCGCATTGGCGCGCTCCAGGTATTCGAACTGCCCGGAATAGCTCAAGCTTATGCCAGGATCGAGCTTCACCTGCTGATCGACTAGCCGGCGCAGGTCGGCAACGACGGAGGACAGGTCCCGTCTCCGCACGTCGATATACACCCAGCCCGAGGGGCGCGCGTTTTCACTCTTGAGCATGGGTGGACCGTCCGCAATACGCACCCGTGCCACGGTTCCCAGTGTGATTCGCCCCCCTTGGCTGGTGTAAATCGGTAGCTGCCGCAGGGCATCAACAGAGTCACGCCACTCCCGTGGGTACCGAACACTGATGGGATATCGCGCCAGGCCTTCTACGGTTTCGCCGATGTTTTCGCCCCCAACGGCGCCGGCAACAATCGCTTGGACATCAGCAATGTTCAGGCCGTAACGCGCTGCGAATTGGCGGTCGATATCCAGATCGATGTAGCGTCCACCGGTTAATCGCTCGGCGAGGGCGGAAGTCACCCCTGGAACCGTTTTGGCCACCTTCTCGATAGCCAGAGTCACCCGGTCGATCTCATTCAAATTGCTGCCGGCAACCTTTACGCCGATCGGGCTTTTGATACCGGTTGCGAGCATGTCGATACGGTTTCGAATCGGTGGGATCCAGATATTGGTTAGCCCAGGTACCTGCACGGTACGGTCCAGCTCTTCGATCAGCTTCTCAGTGGTCATCCCTGCTCGCCACTGATCCTTCGGTTTAAGTCGGACAGTCGTCTCGAACATCTCCAGCGGGGCCGGGTCGGTCGCTGATTCAGCCCGGCCCGCTTTACCGAAGACACTGGCGACCTCCGGTACCGTTCGGATCAGCCGGTCCGTACGTTGCAAAAGCTCAGAGGCTTTCTGCGCCGAAAGACCTGGCAGGGCAGTCGGCATGTACAGCAAATCGCCTTCATCCAGTGGCGGCAAGAATTCGCCGCCGAGCTGGCTCAGGGGCCAGACACTGCTGAGCAAAATCAACAGTGCACCCGCCAACGTGAGCTTTGGCCGGCGTAGAACGATCTCCAATGCTGGGCGATAGAGCCGTATCAGGGTTCGATTGAGTGGGTTGCGCTCTTCTGCCGGTAAACGACCCCGAATCCAGTACCCCATCAGCACGGGTACCAGGGTAACCGAAAGGCCCGCTGCTGCTGCCATTGCATAAGTCTTGGTGAATGCGAGGGGCGCAAACAGCCTTCCCTCCTGAGCCTGCAAGGTGAATACCGGTATGAAGGACAGCGTAATGATCATGAGGCTGAAGAACAGCGCAGGCCCGACCTCGACTGCTGCCTCAGTCATCACTTTCCAATGATCTTCGCCACGCAACGACTTTCCAGGGTGCCACGTATGCCAAGCCTCAACCCGTTTGTGCGCGTTCTCAATCATCACCACAGCGGCGTCCACCATCGCACCGATTGCAATGGCTATGCCCCCAAGCGACATGATGTTGGCGTTGATGCCCTGGTGGCGCATGACGATCAGGGCAATGAGGACACCAACCGGAAGCGAGACGATGGCGACCAACGATGAGCGCAGATGCCAAAGAAATGCAGCGCACACCAGTGCGACCACGATGAACTCTTCAATCAGCTTCTGGCTCAGATTTTCCACAGCACGATCGATCAACTGGCTACGGTCGTAGGTAGTGACCAGCTCGACCCCGGCAGGCAGGCTTTTTTCCAGCGATTCAAGCTTGGATTTGACGTGAGCGATGGCATCTTTCGCATTCTTGCCACTGCGCAGAATTACTACGCCGCCCACCGCTTCGCCCTGTCCATCAAGCTCGCCGATGCCGCGACGTGCCTCAGGGCCCAGCTGTACAGTGGCTACATCGCCCAGTGTTACGGGTATACCCTTCGCAGCCAGGCGCAGGGGAATGGCTCGGAAATCATCGAGTGACTTCAGATAGCCGGAAGCCCTTACCATGAACTCAGCTTCGCCTTGTTCGAGCACGCCGCCACCGGTTTCCTGATTGGCCTTGGCGATGGCGTCCGAAACCTCAACTTGAGTGATTCCCAAGCTGGCCATGCGCAGCGGATCGAGCACTACCTGGTACTGCTTGACCATCCCGCCTATCGTCGCCACTTCGGCAACGTCCGGAAGAGTTTTCAACTCGAAGCGCAGGAACCAGTCCTGAAGGCTGCGCAGCTGTGCCAGGTCATGGGTACCACTGCGGTCCACCAGCGCATACTGGTAGATCCAGCCTACACCAGTGGCATCGGGTCCGAGCACTGGCTTAGCGGACGCCGGTAATCGAGACTGAACCTGGCTTAGGTATTCGAGCACCCTGGACCGCGCCCAATAGAGATCTGTGCCGTCCTCAAACAACACATATACGAAGCTGTCTCCAAATGCTGAAAAGCCCCGCACTGTCTTGGCTCCGGGTACGGAAAGCATTGTGGTGGTCAGGGGATATGTCACCTGATTTTCCACGATCTGCGGTGCCTGCCCTGGGTAGGAGGTGCGGATAATCACCTGCACATCTGACAGGTCAGGCAACGCGTCGATCGGCAAACTTCGCAGAGAGAAAACGCCCCAAGCTACGGCAAACAGTGTTGCCAGCAGGACCAGGACGCGGTTGCCAACCGACCAACGAATCAGGTTCGCGATCATGGCTGGTTCTCCTGCTGGGTTATTTGCTCGATGACCATGCCTTCATCGCGCTCGCGCACTCCAAACCGGATGCGTTCGCCAACCTTGAGTCCGGCAATCAAGCGGGGATCTGCCACAGGGAAAGTCATCGTCATACCAGGCATGCCCAGCGTCACGAACGGTCCATGAGCGATGGTCAGCTGATTACCTTCTATTTGAACGATGCGCCCATTGGCCTGATGTAGAGCCGGCTGTACAGGTTGCGCAAGTGGAGCATCGCCAGCAGTAACGGCCTCGATACCTTTCAAGCTCGCTTCGGAGTCCAGCAGAAACTGCCCGGACGCCACAACGCGCTGGCCCGCCTGAAGGCCTCGCAGCACGACCACCTGGCCAGCACTTTCCTGGCCGAGCACTACTTCCACCGGCCGGAATCGACCTCCGTCTTCTGACACCATTACGAGATCGCGTTTCCCCGTCCGAATGATCGCCTCGGCTGGCACCAGTAGGCTGTCATCCTGTTGCCCGGACGGATGGAGGGAAACCTGCGCGGTCATGCCTGGGCGCAACCGGCCGCCGGGGTTGGGCAGTTCTATACGAAGCCGCAAGGTGCGGCTTTGCAGATCCGCATCAGCCAGCAATGCGGTCAGCTTGCCGGGAACAGGTTCGCCTGGGAACGCTGCCAGATTCGCCTGCACTGCCTGTCCTTCCTGTAGGCCTTGGGCTTGCGCTTCAGGTACTGCGGCCTCAAGCCAGACGTTCGCGATACCATTGATCTTCGCCAACGTTGCACCCGGTGTCATTGTCATGCCTGGCCGCAATTCCAGAGCCTGAAGGACGCCTGCTGTTGGGGCCAAGAGCGTTACCGAATTCTGGACCCTTCCCGTACGGTCAATCCGGTTGATAAGATCGGCAGGCATACCCGCCAGCAGTAGTCGTTGCCGAGCTGCAGCGCGCAATTCATTGTCCCCAGATCGCTGAAGCGCCAGGTACTCTTCCTGCAAGCCCGCCCATTCAGGCGTCAACACATCTGCCAATGGGGCGCCCTTGGCAACCACGTCGCCTGTAGCGCGGCCATAGGTGCGTTCGACGTAGCCACCGGTACGAGCCTGCAGAACGCTAAAATCCCGCTCATCGAAGGTAAGCACGCCGCTCACCTGGAGGGTTCGAGCAAGCTGCCCTTTCGCTACGGTAGCCAGACGGACCCCCAGGTTTTGTTGGAGCCCCTGTGAAACTTGAACTGCGGGGCTCACCTCAGCAGCGGTGCTTTCCTGGTACTTCGGCACCAGTGGCATGTCCATGAAGGGCGACTTGCCCGGTGCTGGAAAGTGCTGCTGGGGGTACATCGGGTCATACCAATACAGCACCTTCTGTAGCGTTTCAGGGGAGGCAGTGGACACCTGCCCACGCTTTGCTAGCTGATAGCCAACGCCACCGCCGATAGCCAACGCGGCCAATACCACAAGGCTGATAGTTGAATTTCTCATGCGCGCACCTCTCCATACGCGAAGTGCAGCCGTGCAGCTGTCGCGGCCAACTGTCCTTGCAGATCGATGTCTTGCAGTCGTGTTTCAACCCGCTGACGTCGAGCGGTGAGAACCTCACTTAAGGGTGATTTACCGGCTCGATAGTCAGCAAGGGCGAGGCGGACTCGATCCTCCGCTAGCGGTAACAATGTTTCACGGCTGCGCTGCACTGCTCGCTGCAATCGCTGGTAATCCGCAAGATCTGTCTCCAGCTGCGCTTTATGCTCACGCAATGCCGCTTCCTGTTCGTCCTCCAGTTGCCGGACTTGTGCGCGACGTGCCGCGATCATCGGGTCCTGCCGTGAGCCAGCGAACAAGGGCAGTTGGAAACTTACCTGCAGGCTCACCATATTGCTGAATTCAGGCCCGCGCCGCTGGTAATCCACCTGCCACCCCCAGTCCGACTTCTTTTCTGCCAAGGCTTGGTGCACTTGAGCTTGTGCTTCCCGCGTAAGGGCGTTGTAGGTCGCCAA
This sequence comes from Pseudomonas laurentiana, assembly GCF_014648275.1. GTDB lineage: Bacteria > Pseudomonadota > Gammaproteobacteria > Pseudomonadales > Pseudomonadaceae > Aquipseudomonas > Aquipseudomonas laurentiana. Next base: position 220,048 of record NZ_BMQU01000006.1, on the reverse strand, counting down.
TTCTGGATGTGCATGTATAGCGTGTAGATAGTCCGGCGCGCTCACTGGCCAGCGCGGAAATGCTTGAGCTTGCGGATCAGCATCCTCTCCAATCCATCGCTTGAGTGCAGCCCGTGCCTGAGCGGCCTGTGTGAGCAGAACATCTTTTTGCTCATCGAGTTGCGCAGCTTCCTGGTCAGGAGCAAGTGCGTCGGCCGTCGCGCCGGTACCGCCGGCCAGGCGTGCGCGGATTGCTGCGGCCAACAGACGGTTTTCTTTGTAGAAGTCCTCAAACTGCTGCAGTTTCCGTTGAACGGTGTACGCCGCGACCCAAGCTTGGGCTGTGGCAGCACGCACTTTTAAGCGCTCGAACACCGCCTCTGCATCGGCTCGCTCAACGCTCGCTCGTGCCGTCTCAACTCGTGCCTCCCGCTTGTCCCGGTTTGGTACTTCCTGGGAGAGGCCGACAACCTGCATCGTCATGAAATCGCGGTTCATGCTCCAACGATCACTGCCGTCAACAGGAAGGTTCTGCACTCCTAGGTTGAGACGTGGATCAGGCAGCTCGCCTGCTGGGATCACAGCGTGTCGAGCGGCCGTCATTTGCTCTTGCCTGGCCTGGAGGATGGGGGCATTGCGTTCGGCAAGTTGAAGCGCTTCCTCCAGAGACAACGGTGTAGCCTGAGCCGGTAACGTCGACAACAGGCTGATCAGAGCGGCCAGACATGCCATCCCTAATCGGTAACGTGGGGGAGTCATGGAAATGATTCCTCAAAAAATCAGCGCGCAAGCGCATGCCATCATCCGGCTGCAAAACAGGACGATGGGGTGAATTTAAGAGGTAATCAGGCGCGGGGTGGCCGCCAAGGGTCAGGAGGCGCCCTGTTTACGAGGCTCACCGCATAGGTATCTACTGGCCTAGGCGCAGAATAGGTGAGCGTGGGGTTAATTATTTCGACCTGAACTGTGCTCGCGGTTCTACACTCCTGGCCCACTTTGCAGGCTTTGGAGTGGTCGGCAGCTGATCCTGGATCAGTATCCTGGCAACAATCGTGATCCATCCCCGCCATCATCTCCATCCCCATGGTTTGCATGGGGCATGGTTCAATGGCTGAGTCGACTCCCGCCATGCCGTTGAGAGGAAGCGATGCGATTAGAAGCAGGATGGTGAACAGTCGTAGGAGCCGGTTCATGATGGCCGAGTATAGGTTACACGCATGAAATGAGCATTAAGCCGTTTGAGGCTTGGAAGTGGATTGTTTGGCGTGCGGCAGAGCGATGTGAAAACTCGTCACGCCGTCAGCGGAGGTACACCAAATTCGCCCACCATGAGCCTCGATGATCGAACGCGTTATGGCCAGACCCAAGCCGGCGTTGCTTGGGCTTCCTTCCCGCCTTGCAGGGTCAGCGCGATAGAACCGGTCGAAGATTTTGTTGATATGTTCCGGATCAATCGTGGCCCCATTGTTCTGGACGGACAGGTTCACTTGATCAGCCGCCTCGACAATCCGGACGGCGATATCGTGGCCTTCGGGGGTATAGCGCAAAGCGTTGGATAGAATGTTGGAAACCGCCCGGTCAATCATTAGCCGGTCACCACGGATCGTACCTTCGCCTTGAAGGGCAAGCCGAATGCTTCGGTCTTCGGCTGCAAGCTGGTAGTACTCAATCAGTCTGGACACTAGCCCGACCAGATCGATATCAACCTGCTCGGGGATGATCAAGCCGTTATCAGCTTTTGCCAGGAACAGCATGTCATCGATCATGCGCGACATGCGCTTGAGGTCTTCAAGATTGGAGTAGAGGTTGTCTTCGTAGGCATCGAGGTCGCGTTTTTTGGTCAGAACGACTTCGGTATGCGTCAGAAGATTACTTACCGGAGTCCGCAGCTCATGTGCGATGTCGGCTGAGAAGTTTGATAGCCGGACGAACGCGTCTTCCAGGCGTGCAAGCATTCCGTTGAAGGAGAGGATCAGCTCCTGCAATTCAAGCGGCACGGGCTCCAATGGAATTCGCTCGCGAAGGGACCGGGCAGACATGGATGTCGCCACCTTGGTGATCTGCCCAACCGGCCGAAGACCGCTCTTGGCCACGATCCACCCCAATCCTGCACTAACCAGAGCGCTGATGACCAAGCCAATGCCGAACCACCATTGCAGCGTCTTGAAAAAGTGGGCATGGCTGGTGACATCCAGCATCAACATGACTGTTACCGGCGCCTGCGCCTGCGCTATAGCCAGTTGAGAGGTAATCCCCCGGAAGTTCCGCGAGTCGATTTGCCAGTCCCAAACGGCGCCAGAAGAGGCCTGCTTAAAGCGCTCAGGGATGCGGGATGCCTTGGAGTCCGAGAACAGGACAGTACCGTCAGCATCAAGAATCTCCGCAGAAAGGTCCTGATGAGCCCCCAACAAAGCACGCAGTTGAGGCTCCTGATCCTCAAGTTCATCACGTGCTGCTGAAAGTGAAAGGATGTGCCGGGTGGATTCGAGTTTCTCGGCCAGGGCTTGCTCATCCAGCATCTGGAAATGGTGCTGACTGAGCATGTAGAAGCTCACGCCGGCAACGACCAATACGGCGATGACCGCGAACATGAACATGAGGGTAAGGCGTTTAACGAGCGACGATTGGGCGCGCATTACTCGGGAACATCCATCAGATAGCCCATGCCACGAACTGTATGTATGAGCTTGGGGGCGAAATCGTCATCAATCTTGGCCCGCAACCTACGAACAGCAACCTCGATCACGTTAGTGTCGCTGTCGAAGTTCATATCCCACACCTGCGATGCGATCAGGGACTTCGGCAGTACCTCGCCGCGTCGGCGCATGAGTAGTTCCAGTAAGGAGAACTCCTTGGCTGTGAGGTCGATCCGCTTGCCATTTCGGGTGGCCCGGCGCTTAAGCAGGTCTACCTCCAGGTCAGCCATCTTCATAGTGGTCTGAGCATAGCCACTGCTGCCTCTTCGCAGCAAAGTGCGCACACGCGCTAGCAGTTCCGAGAATGCAAAGGGTTTGACCAGGTAATCGTCAGCCCCGAGTTCTAACCCTTTCACGCGATCGTCCACGCCATCACGGGCCGTCAAAAACAAGACTGGGACCTCTTTCCCTGCCGCACGTACCATCCGCAGCACCTCCCAGCCGTCTAGCCCCGGCATCATTACATCAAGAATCAGCAGGTCATACGCCTCGCTCAAAGCGTATTGCAGCGCGTCGGTCCCTGTGACCACACGATCGACGGTAAAGCCTGCCTCCGTCAGCCCTTGCTGCAGGTAGGCCCCGATTTTTGGCTCATCTTCGGCTACGAGTAATTTCATCTGCTGCGCCCCCTTGGATGCCCTTCAGTGTGCAGCAAAAAAGGCACCCAACCAGAAGCTGACGGAAAAGTAATGTCGGGCTCAGCTTGCTGACAGTGCCGGGTAGCTAGCTTGAGCACTGTGAACGGCGCCAATCAGGCGAAACTGACCCTTAGAGGAAACGCAAATGAACATGATCAAAGCGATTGTGATGGTAGTCACCTTCGGCATGGCGAGCCTCGCCCTGGCTGAAGGCGGCGCGGATCGCACCTTCGCCAGGATGGAAGCTGCACGTGCATCTTCCATGCAGGCTTACCAGGTTGCTCAGGAGAAAAAAGCAGAGGCTCCTGTTACCGCCCAAAGCCAAAAGCACCCCGGCCACGAGAGCTGCTGAGCTTAGCTTACAGAAATGTAATCACCCCGGAATCTGAACTATGTCAGCTTTCGGGGTATTGCCTCCCGCAATCCTTGTGCTTTGGCGAAAGTCTACGAGGCTTGGGGGAGCTCAATTGAAACCAGATGGCTGCGGATCCCGCAGTCTGGATATCAGCGATCTACCTGATTGGACGCAACGGCATGCAAAGCAAAACCACGAGACGTTCATTCGTCAAAGGCCTGGCTGCTACCGGACTACTGGGTGGGCTGGGCATGTGGCGCGCGCCGGTCTGGGCCGTAACCAGCCCTGGCCAGCCTAACGTACTGACCGGCACCGATTTTGACCTGTACATCGGGGAGCTCCCGGTGAACATTACCGGGGCAGCTCGAACGGCGATGGCCATCAACGGTTCGCTGCCAGGACCAATACTCCGTTGGCGCGAAGGCGACACGGTCACGCTACGGGTTCGCAACCGCTTGAAGCAGGACACGTCCATCCACTGGCACGGCATCATCCTGCCGGCGAATATGGACGGCGTGCCGGGTCTAAGCTTCCATGGCATCGCTCCCGACGGCATGTACGAGTACAAGTTCAAGGTCCACCAGAACGGCACCTACTGGTACCACAGCCATTCGGGCTTCCAGGAGCAGGTCGGTGTTTACGGTGCGCTGGTGATTGATGCCAAGGATCCAGAGCCTTTCACCTACGATCGTGACTATGTCGTCATGCTGAGTGATTGGACCGACGAAGACCCGGCGCGGGTTATGTCCAAGCTCAAAAAACAGTCGGACTATTACAACTTCCACAAGCGCACCGTTGGCGACTTCGTCGACGACGTGAGCGAGAAAGGTTGGTCTGCTGCTGTGGCCGATCGAAAGATGTGGGCCGAGATGAAGATGAGCCCAACCGATCTCGCTGACGTGAGCGGGCACACCTACACCTACCTCATGAACGGCCAGGCGCCAAATGGGAACTGGACGGGAATCTTCAAGCCAGGGGAGAAAATCCGGCTTCGCTTTATCAATGGCTCGGCGATGACCTATTTCGACGTGCGGATCCCCGGCTTGAAAATGACGGTTGTCGCAGCCGACGGTCAGTACGTTAAGCCAGTGTCGATCGATGAATTCCGGATTGCCGTTGCTGAAACCTACGATGTCATTGTCGAGCCTGAAAACGAGCAGGCTTACACCATCTTTGCTCAATCCATGGATCGCACCGGCTATTCAAGGGGTACCTTGGCTGTCCGTGAGGGCCTGCAGGCACCGGTGCCGGCTGTAGATCCAAGGCCTCTCATCTCCATGAGTGATATGGGGATGGACCACGGCAGCATGGGTGGCATGGATCACGGCAGCATGGCCGGTATGGACCACAGCAAGATGGCTGGCATGGACCACGGCAGCATGGCCGGTATGGACCATAGCAAGATGGCTGGCATGGACCACGGCAGCATGGCCGGTATGGACCATAGCAAGATGGCTGGCATGGACCACGGCAGCATGGCCGGTATGGACCATAGCAAGATGGCTGGCATGGACCACGGCAGCATGGCCGGTATGGACCATAGCAAGATGGCTGGCATGGACCACGGCAACATGACCGGTATGGACCAAAGCAATATGGCCGCCAGCGGTGCCATGCAGAACCATCCCGCCTCCGAAACAAACAACCCTCTGGTCGATATGCAGACCATGACCCCTACGCCAAAGCTGAGCGATCCGGGGATCGGGCTTCGCGATAACGGGCGTCGGGTTCTCACGTATTCGGATTTGCGTAGCACCTTCATCGACCCTGACGGCCGGGAACCTGGCCGGACAATCGAACTGCACCTTACCGGGCATATGGAAAAGTTCGCTTGGTCCTTCGATGGGATCAAGTTTTCTGACGCAGAGCCGCTGCGGCTCAAGTACGGCGAGCGCCTGCGTATTACCTTGGTCAACGACACCATGATGACTCACCCCATCCATCTGCACGGCATGTGGAGTGACCTGGAGGATGAGGACGGCAATTTCATGGTGCGAAAACACACGATCGATATGCCGCCTGGCTCGAAACGAAGCTATCGCGTAACCGCAGATGCACTCGGGCGCTGGGCCTATCACTGTCACCTCATGTACCACATGGAGATGGGCATGTTCCGAGAAGTCCGCGTGGACGAATGAACTGGAGATACGAGATGAGCAAACCAATGAAACGAAGCGCCTTTTTCCTCTCTGCCGCGATGGTTGGCCTGCTCGCGGTGTACGCCCCGTCTTCCTGGTCCAGTGACAACCATGATCAGCACTCTCAAAAGTCGTCCAACGCGGCGCAATCGAACGGCTCGAAGAGCAAGCAAGCCCAGGGCATGAACCATGAAGGCATGGATCACGGCTCCATGAAAGGCATGGATCATGGCTCTATGGAGGGCATGGATCATGGTTCCATGGAAGGAATGGATCACAGCAAAATGATGGAATCGCATGGCAGCGACAAAGCTAAGGCAGGGAAAAATGGCCAATAGCGTTGCACGACCATCGCTGCTGGCATTCGCCGTTTCTTTAGGTGTGCTGGGCGTTTCGCCCAGCTTCGCCGCTGAAATGGATCATTCCGGAATGGACCACTCGGCAATGGGCCACGGTGCCATGCAGATGGACCACGCCTCATCACAGGCTGCGATGCCGGGCATGGACCACAGCCAGATGGGCGCGAGCAAGCAACCCACGCAACCTGCACCCGTTGATCACAGCAAAATGGGCCATGGCCAGCCCAAAGCGAAACCCGCCTCGATGGACCACAGCAAGATGGACCATGGAAGCATGAAAGGCATGGATCACGGGTCCATGGAAGGCATGGATCATGGCGCGATGGGTCATTCCACGATGGGAAACGGGAACGCTGATTCGCCGACCCCGACCAGCCGTACGCCAATCCCGGTGCTGACTGATGCCGACCGGCAGGCTGCCTTCCCCCCGCTTGACGGGCACAAAATGGATGACAGCGGGTTCAACAGCTTTTTCTTGCTAGACCAACTGGAATACCAAGATGCCGATGAAGGTAGCACGCTTGCTTGGGATGCATCCGGCTGGGTGGGCGGCGATATCAATAGGCTCTGGATTCGCTCGGAAGGTGAACGAACCAATGGTGTGACTGAAGATGCTGAGCTGCAGCTCCTCTATGGCCGCTCGGTAAGCCCGTGGTGGGATGTTGTCGCCGGCGTCCGGCAGGATTTCAAACCGGAGGATCCGCAGACCTGGGCTGCGTTCGGTATTCAGGGCCTGGCCCTGTATGACTTCGAAGCTGAAGCCACCGCCTTTATCGGCGAGAACGGTCAAACCGCTGCCCGTCTGGAGGGCGAGTACGACATCTTGCTAACCAATCGTTTAATTCTTCAGCCAACCGCTGAGGCCAACTTTTATGGCAAGAACGACCCGGAACGCGGCGTCGGCTCTGGCCTGGCAAACACCGAAGTCGGGCTGCGGTTACGGTACGAGATTGTTCGCCAGTTCGCGCCATACATAGGTGTCACCTGGAGCCGTTCCTACGGCAAAACCGCCGATTTCATTCGGGATGAAGGCGGGGACGTGGACGAAGCTCGTTTTGTGGCCGGTATTCGGATGTGGTTTTGAGAACTCAACATGAAAAAAACAATTACAACGCTGGTGGCGGCAGGTGCTGTTACTAGCGCAGCAGTGCTAGGTGCTGCTTACTTCGGTCTCGTGAACGTTGGTGCGGACGACCCACACTTCCCCGCTGTGCATGCGTTTTTGGCCATGGCGCGGGATCGCTCGATTGAAGTCCGAGCAAGCGACATTGAGGTGCCAAACCTTAAAGATCCTGCTCTCATCCAAGCAGGGGCAGGCAACTACAACGCCATGTGTATCGGTTGCCACCTCGCGCCAGGGGTGGAGAAAACTGAACTCAGCCAAGCCCTATACCCATCCCCACCAAACCTCACCGAGATAGGTGTAAGCGGTGACCCTGCTGCTGCGTTTTGGACCATCAAGCACGGTATCAAAGCGACAGGCATGCCAGCCTGGGGTAAGAGCATGGACGACCAGTACATCTGGGGAATCGTCGCGTTCCTGGACCAGCTACCGCAACTCAATGCTGAGCAGTACCAGATGATGGTCGCTTCCAGTGGTGGTCACCAACATGGCGGTGGCGAAAGCGATATGCATAACCATGAAGGCCAACACGGTGGTGCGAAATCAGGTCATGGAAATCATGATGATTCCGCAGCAAACGGCGTGGCTGAGGAAAGTCATGATCATGGCAGTTCGCATTCGGAGTCTTCATCAGTAGCGGAGCACCACGGTGAACACGAGTCCGGCGAGGCGCACTCGGACCACCACACAGGTTCTACTCCCAAAACCCATGTGCACAAAGACGGGAAGGAGCACACTCATGACAAGTAAGCGCCGCTTCCTCGGTTTAAGTACCGCAGCGTCACTTCTAATCGCCTCAGCCGCCTTTGCTGCGGAGCCCCTGACTATCGATGTGCACCGGGACGCTAATTGCGGTTGCTGTAAGAAATGGATAGCGCACTTGGAGGCAAACGGCTTCAAGGTCGTCGACCACGTTGAAACGGACATGAGGGCGGTGAAGCAAGAGCTAGGAGTAGCTCCGAGGCTGGCTTCGTGTCACACCGCGGTTATCGATGGCAAGTTTGTGGAAGGTCACGTCCCCGCAGCCCAGGTGCAGGAGCTCATAAAGCGCAACGACCTGGCAGGCGTCGCGGTACCTGGCATGCCCGCTGGCTCACCAGGTATGGAGGTTGATGGCATGAAACACGCCTATCAAGTCATCGGCCTCACCAAGAGTGGGGACGATCAAGTAGTTGCCAGTTATCCTGACACGTAATGCAAGATGCCCCGGGGGAAGGGCTTCTGCCGGCCAGCCGACCAGCTGCAGCGCTGGTCGTGGTCAGCTTACTCCAAGACTTACCCTGTCCCTTCGGTCAGTTTTGACCTCTACAGTTAATTCCAGCAGAGCGATATTCGAGGATTTTCAACTCACCTGTTGAGTCCTCGTAATTCATCTGTGTCGGCATCACGTCGCAGCTACCTTTGAGCGAAGTCATACTGATAACTCTCGCCACATCCAGTTTCATTCCGTAGCGATAATGGATCACTTCAGGTGGTTTTTTTCCATTGGCAGCGGCGTAGGCACGCATTGCTTGCTCATTTGCCTGAATCATCTTTCCGTGTAAGCGATCAGATCCTCCTTCAGCTAAAGCGGATGAGGAGGCGATTACGAGCATGAGGGCGGCAATGCTTTTAGCGGTGTTCATTTCTGTTACTCCATGAAGACATGAGTGAAGCTTACCGACTGGGAGCTGTCATCCACGTGATCCAGGAATTACATGTTTGTAAGCAGGCTATCGATAATGATGGCTCTGAATACACGTGAAAGCCGCGTCGTTTCAGGCTGCGACAGTTTTAATTCTCTAGCGAATCAGTCTGAACCGGCGTTTTGGGTGATTGCGACAGTTTTGCGTTTCCTCTCCAAATGGCTGCAGGCCGCGAAAGACGGGACCCTCTAGCGACAGTTTTAATTCTCTAAATCCACCACCCGCAGAAAATTTCGTCACGCCCCAGAATGGGAATTTGCATTCGGGGCGCACCACGATTCATCTCGTGCCAGAAGCCGCCTGCAGTGCAATCAATTGGCGAGCCAAGACTCGACTACCTCAGCGCCATACTCGTTTTTCCAGGCCTTAAGCGTACGCTGATTACCACCCTTGGTCTCAACAACCTCTCCGCTGTGTGGATTCTTGTAGACCTTCACTTCGCGTGGTTTCCGAGAGGTTTTTGGGGCCATATCAGTGGAAGCCACCGCTTGCGGATCGAGGATCAGCACCACTTGGCGCAGGCCGTAGCCATACTCGTTGAGCAAACTGCGCAGCTTCGTTTCAAATTCCATTTCCTGCTTCAGGGCAGAGTCATTTTTCAGCGCTTCCAGCTCCGCCAGTTGGGCTGCGAGCTGTTGTTCGAGCAGGCGGAATTCAGCGAGACGGGACATAAGATTCTCCAAAATGGGTTCGATGATTTTAGCAATCAAGAAAGAAAGCGTGCTAACTATCTTGATCCCACATGCCTGAATCGGCAATCACGAGGCTGAGCGATCGGTGTGGATAAAAACGTGATGGCTTCAGGATCGTCGATCTGGGCGGCTTCACTTGCGAGGTAATCGATCAGCTTTTTGCTTCTTACCCAAACGTACTGCCGGCAAGCCGCGTTTGGAATGGATGGCCCCGCAACGGGGCGAAACCTGGCCTCCCAAAGGTGCTTGAACGCCTCCCTGGTCGACTTCCCCAAATACACCGCAATCTCCGGTCCCAAGATATAGCCACGCCTGAATCTGTCGATGGCTTGAGGCTTAACCATCAATTGCGTACGCCGGCCTCGTTCGACAGCAGTGCTCCATAGCAGACCCAGTCGAACGAACGCGTATGCGCATTGTTCTTTGACGCCTAACAGCGCAGCAGCCTTGACTACCGACAGGCCGGGAAAGACCGGACTCTTGTTCTCAGCTCGGGCTTGTTGCCACGCTGCAAAATCTTGCGGCTTGAGTAACCACGCCCCTACCGCAACCGAGCCATTCTCAGCTGGGCCGTAAGCGCGAAGTTCACCTGCACGTATTGCCTGAACCAACTCGACCAACCCACCCCCCTTGGGCAGAGAATGCTTGGCCAAGTAGTTGATCGACACCAGGCTCTGGTCAGAGCTGGTAGGCAGCTTCTCATCAATCAATTCGTTGATCGAGCGGCAGTCAATCAGCCACCTTTCGCCTGGGCGCGGTTCTCCACCAAAGAACTGGAGGGTACCACCAGCTAGCAGCTGCCTAACCCGATTGCGACAGAGGCTTAGCAAAGTCGAGGTTTCTTTCATATCAGCCACGCCCTGGAGATGCTGCGAGATTGCCTTCAAATGATCCAGGTCCACGACCGTAAAGACTCGATCTTCATGGACCTTCTCCCGATAGGCGATTTGTCCCTCCTGATGAAGGCGTTTTATGACTGATACCCCGAGACCACAAGCTTCAGCAGCAGAATCGAACGACACCCAACGATGTCTCTCAATCGTCTCCTCACTCAAATTGCGATTTCGCTTCGCTAACGGTGCTTCCCACGCATGCTGCAGAAATGATTCGAACTCTCGACGAAGAAAGTCAAAACAAGAGTCATCCAGATCACGGTGGATGTCGTGGTATATCGGGCCGAACGATCTGCTGAGCGTCCAATGTTCGTTATCGGAATGGACTGCCTTGAGGCCACTCAGCAGTTCTCTGAATGCGAGAGGCCAGTTCATGAGAACCACGCCCGCCGCGTTTGCCATAAGCCGCGATATCTCTAGCGAACCCGAATCAGCAACCTTCAGCGGCTGGGTTCTTTCCGTAGGCAAACTTCTGACAGCGAGACGCGATGACAACTCGTGAAACTGTTCGTAGGTGAGGGCCGCCAATCCCGCGTCAGCTGGCAACGAGTCGGCGTAAAACCTATCTTCAAAGCCAGAGGTGAGCCAGGCGGCCGTATCACTCGCCGGCGCGATCTCAAAATTGGTCCCACTCAATGAGGTGCCACACGCTTGGCAACTATTCGCACTCATTGCGCTTGGATCGGTTTCCTTCAGACAGTTGGGGCACCGCCCGTGGAGTTCAGTGCCGTGGACAGAACACGTCGTAACCAGGGTCAAGCCCCAGCTTTCTCTCCAATAACCGGCTTCGCCCAAACAGATCGGACAGTAACGAGCGTGATGAGTCGTCCATAACTTGACCCCCTTGGGCCTTGGATCACGAAACTCAGCAGATACCGCAGGCCAGCTCAGTGGTCCTTCCATCATCTGCAGCCAGTCCGCAACATCGGTCTCGTCGGCTCGTGCAAAGGCGGTGAGCAGTTCCTTTCTGGGTAATCCGTTGGCTTTCGCCAGGCGCTGCAGGTACCCCAAAAGACTTTCGTCTTGGTGTGGTCGTGGGTTGATTAAAAGACCAAACATTCCTACACATCCATGAAATCGAAGACATAAAAATCAGGGGAGTAGAGCCGGGCCGATAAGCCCGGCCCTTGGCCGTCAGGTACTGCTCTCTTCGAACGTCTCAAACGGCTCCCGCTTCCCGAACAGAGGCTGGAAATTGAAGCTCGCACTGAAGGGGTTTCGATCCTCGGTGGCGTAGCTCCAAACCTCGTCTTCAAAAGCCTGGGCCAGCACAGGAAGTTCAATCCCGACAAGGTCCTGGACTTGAACCAGCCAAACAGCCCTGTCCACAATCTTAATGAGGTAGTCGATCAATCCATAGGAAGCCAGGTAGAAGCGTTTAATCATCGCTGGCTCTACAAAACTGATGGTTTGAACAGGCAGTTCGCCCTCGATTGCCTGCAACAACATCACGAAATGAAGAGACGTATTAGCGGAGAAGGTGAAGCGATCGTATGCCACCGTGGCCGAAAACCTGCGTCGCAGTTGCTCGTTTGCTAGCAGGAGATTTTCGGTGCGCTTCAGCCCAATCAGAACAAACGCGATACTGGTTTCATTCATCAGACTCTTGATCCAGTCTGCTGCCTCATACGCACCATTACGACGATAATCGACCAGGTGCTGCGCCTCATCGAGGACCAACATCTCCACGCCAAGGTTCTTCAGCAGCAGGACTACTCGCGCAAATTTAACCTCTGCCGAATGTCCTCGTGCCTCTGCGAAGGGATCCTTCAGCTCTGCCAAAATGGCTGCTGCCAGGTTCTTTTTGGTTGGAGACGAAGGCATCTCGACGAACAGAACTGTCCGCTTCTGTGGGTCATGGCTCTCCAATTCCTCCAATGACCGAATGTACTCCTTGACCAATGTGCTCTTGCCCACTCCGCTTGGACCTTGGATCAGCAACCCTTTACTTGCTCTGGTACGCCGACTATCGCCGTGGATATCGCCTAGTCGCGTCAACGCTCGCTCGACTTGAGGGCTGTGAATAAAACGATCGCGGAGCGTAAAGCTGTATTCACCATGCTCGTAGCATTCGTACAGATTGATGGCGTTCATGGCTTAGAACTCCCAGCAGGGCGACGAACCGAGACCTTGAAGGCTGCTGGCGGAATGTTAGGAATAGAGTCACCGGTCCATTCCACTTCAGCGAGTACCTTGGGTGGAGGCGTGCTTTCGGTCACTCGACCCTCCTTGTCGATTTTCGCTATGGCAGCTGCGCGTCGTTTTCTGAGCGTCTGCGAACGGCGGGCCTCGTCTGCATCTTCCATAATTTCCTGGTAGCACCTGTGCGTAGCCTCGAAGCTAGGCTGCTCATTATATTTTTCTCGCAGCGCTTTCTCGGCAGCCTTCCACACCTCCCTGCTCTTACCGGCCATTCGCTCATCTTTGGCGGGCACTTTGAAGAACAAGTTTCTGAAGCGGTCGTGAACCCAAACGTGCCCGGCTTCGTCTCGATAGCGGACGTTTACCTTTTCTCCGTCTGCCAAACGCATACGGAGCTCAGCAAGTTCCGTAGAGTGGTAGCCCACTTTGGCAACCTCGATGCCGTAATGGTGAACCTTCACCGAGGCCCGCTTGGCCAGAATGCACTCCAACGAGTCCAGGTCGACGGGAAGGCTGATGACATGGTTCGCCTCGCTAGTCCCCCAGACTTGAGCCGGTGTTCTGTTGTCCAGCCCCCGATGAGGAGTCTGGTGGTAACCATCGACGATCCATTTCACTACCACCGCCTCCAATTGAGGGAGCGTGAAACATGCATTCTTCTCCGAGTCGTAATCGCCACGCTGCTGGATATTCGAGAAGGTGGTACCCGGGAGGTTGTGGATAAGCCCCAGGTTCTGTGTGCTGAAAAAGCGTTCGACGGCACCTTTCCTTTGAGGGGCCCTTGAAGCGGGATACATGATCTCGATACCCAACTCGTTGAATCCCATGATGAGATCGCCCGCGTGAAATTCCGCTGCGTTGTCTGGGACTATTCGAGCCGGCAGCCCACGTGCCCACCATTCATTTCTCACTTTCGGAAAGCGCTTCAGCAATTCGGCTTTTGGACGGATTGAGCGTTCGATCACACGAAGCACGGTTTCCGTATTTGGCGCCGACAGGTGGAGCAAATATCCCATCACCATTCGAGAGAAGCGGTCGAGGACGATCGTCAGATAGGGGCGCCCAATGCACAGCCCCGAGGTTTCATCCACAAGCTGGACGTCCAACAAGGTGTGATCAATTTCCCAACGTTCCAAAATCTCATGGACACGTAGGACACCCGCCGCAACACGGTGCTTCTTGTCTGCTGCGTGTTTTCCGAGCCTCTCCTTATCCACAAGGTACGGATCCAGCTTGGCGATGTACCTTCGGACAGTCATTCCGCTTGGGATCTTGAGCTGATCCGAAGGCAAACGACTTTTGTTCCTCTCTTTTATCTGATCCTCGAATTCTGAAACGACCACGCTGACCGCTGGAATCGTATCCTGCAGGTAGGTTTTATTAATCACCCCTTCAAGAATAACTTCGAGCTCTCCCTGTATCGCGGCAGCCCGACCCTTTTTGGCATGCTGAGGGATAAGCTTTACTACGTTCTGGCCAATGTATTTGGCTGCCCAACGTCGAATAGTGGAAACCGAGGGTGCGCACGCATCCCCAATCTTTTTGGCGATATCTCTAAGCTTCTTGATCATGTCTTCGTCACCCGGTAGCTTGTATTTACCGCGCTTAGTTAGGTCGTCCAGATACTTGCGTCGACGCAATGCCTCATCTCCATGTTTTTTGGGGAAGCATGAAATATCTGGAGGGACGTTCCGCACATACGGAACCCTCCCAAGGTATGGCTGATCAGCGGAGATCTCGATCTCGCGCTTCTCGTAGGCCTCATAGAACTCCTTCTCGGATAGCTTCGTGGGCTCACCAAGCTCATCGAAAAAGAGCAGCTTCCGGTCAATAAGCCTCTTCTCAAGCACCATCAGTACGCCACGAACGATGACGACCAATTTCACCCTAAGGGAAAAGGTTTGCATGACGGTGCCCCCCTTGCAGGAAGACCGGGGAGTCAGTGTCAATTGACCTATCAAGGTCAATGCCCACCACCCCAAGGCCTAACAAGCGCCAGGCTTTCCCCTCACCAACCACGTAGAGCAGATCTGCAACGGTCATAGGCGGCCATTCGTTGAAGGTCGCCATTACCTCCTCCAACGCCTGATGCGAAAGCTCTGGACCGCGCCGGTGATACATCAGCCTTCTAAGATTGGTAGCCAGGGGTTCAGCTTCAATTAACTTTTCAGTGATCACCGAAAAGTTACGGGCAGTGGCGTTGAAGTAGCGCTCAGCGGCATCCAGTCGCTGCCTGACGCTGGCAATCTTCAGTCGGTCGTGAGGCTTCACTTCAAACCACCACTCGCGCCCATCCGCGAGGAAAACCTGTACGTCTGGGTAATATTTGAAGTAGCCCTGGAGCGATGGAACACGTTCCTCACTGGGCTGCGGGACGTAGCCGATGACCGCAGGAGACAGCTCAAGAAGCCGAAAAAGAGCGCCTTCGAGCTGGGACTCCCAGGGCACAGGCTTTTTATTTTTGAGCGATGGGAAGTAGCCGCGGTAATGGTTGGACCGCCGCGTGACCACCTTTCGTACTGTCATGAAACACCTCCGAAAATCTCGAAACGAGCGCCGACGCTGCGCCAAAAAATCAAGGCGCAGGGCGGGCGAAGTGAGGCCTTTCGACAGGCAACACTGTGCCGTCGAGTAACCTCGCTAAGGTCGAAAAAATGGGAGAGGATTGACAGTCGCTTCGAAAAAGCAGACATTGCGGGTTCTGAGGACGCAAGTCTGCTTCGCTAAGCGCGGTCAGTCCTCTCGGGATTGATCGCGTTTTTCTACATTTTCAGGTCTCCTTTTCTCTCATTGGTCATGACTCTCATGACTGATCAGAATCTAAAGCAATCGGCTTGCTCTCTTTATTTCTAAACGGCCACTTCGTGATCGCTGGAGCAATTTGGATCAGGTCTGAAGCTCTCGCTTCAAACAGCTGATTTGGCTGAAAATCTTCAGTGCAAAGCGGAAAAGTTGGTCATAGATCTTATTCCAACATCCCTTCGAAATCTACAAAAAATCCAAAATGGCAACTTCCACCAAATTCCATTTCCATACTAAATTGTTCAAATTAATACTTAACACGTACGCTTAATTAACTATTAAGGTGTTCAAATATTAGTTTTAAAGTCCTCTCAATCTCTCTGCTGCTCAGATCCGCCCGCCGACCCTCTCAGCACTTCCAGCGCCCCATCAAATCACTTCCTCAAATCCCCCCATCTGCATCATTTTCCAATGAGCGGAGTAGGGCGCCCCGGCAGGAATTCCAGGCAAAAAAAAGCCCGCGAAGGCGGGCTTGATGGTGACCGACAGGGGCCATGGTTGAAGCCCGGCCGGTCATCTATTTGTGAAAGCGTGCAGCTTTTCTGTGAACCTACATCCATCAGCTCATGGCCCAGGCCTTTGCCGCGTGCGTGCGGTGCGATCAGCACCCGGCCGATCACCACGTCGCCGCCCTGTGACGTCGGGTCAAGCAGGCGCAGATACGCCACCAGCGTGTCATCCTGCCATGCCATCAAGTGGCAGGTGTCACTGGCCAGATCCTGGCCGTCGATGTCCAGATAGGGGCACTTCTGTTCAACGACAAAGACCTCCGCGCGCAGTTGAAGGATGGCGTGGAGCTGTTCCTTACCGAGATCCGAGTGGTGTTTGCAGAGCCATTCGATGGGCATGATACGCCTCGTACTGAGTTCAATGATTCATCTTCGCAGAGCGCTGCCCCCGCGACGAGGTTGAAGTTGCAGCCGATTGTGTCGTGTTGTGCGTTCGATCAAAAGATAGAGGCAAATAGCTATTATTTCCTCTGCCCGAGTTGTTCATCTTTGTGTAATCTGAATTGGCCTTCTAGAGTGTTGGCACCAAGTGCATTTTCGGGCAGTTGGACATTGGCGCGGGCAGGGTGCTCGCTAAGGGATTTGAGCATGTCTGTATTGCTTCGAGTCTTGATTTTGCTTGGAATGCTTTGCCCGATATCCCCCTCGATTGCAGCGGACAAGCTCAGGCTTGTGGCGGATGCCTGGCCACCGTTTACGGAGGCCAGCCTGGAGGGGGGTGGCCTGGCCACGGCGATTGTTACCGCAGCGCTCAAACGTGCAGGCTATGCCAGCGAGTTTGAGCAGGTGCCTTGGGCGCGGGCATTGATGGGCGTGGGAGAAGGCCGTTACGACATCCTGGTCAACGCCTGGTACAACGACTCACGTACGCGGATCGGGGCGTTTTCGGCGGGTTACCTGACCAATCGCATACGCTTGCTCAAGCGCAAGGATGAAGCGATTACCTTTGAGGCCCTGGCCGATTTGTATCCCTATCCGATCGCGGTTGTTCGCGACTATGCATACTCCCACAGCTTTGATAGCGATACCCGCTTGCAGAAAGTCCCGGTACGCAGTTTTTCCGTGGCGGTACGGATGTTGGCCGCAAGCCGGGTACGCTTGACGCTCGAAGACGAATACGTCGCCCGCTACTTCCTCACACAAGAGCCAGCGCATGTTCGTGACAGCGTTGAGTTCTTCGGCAAGCCGCTCAGCGAGAACAGCCTGCACATTCTGGTCAGCCTGAAAAACCCCCGTCACCAGCAGATCGTGGCGGCGTTCGATAAGGCCATCGTGGCAATGCAGGCTGATGGCAGTTATGCCCGTCTGCTCAAACAGTACGGCTTGTGATCAGGCCGCAGATTCCTTGATCAAATGCGCTGCCAAGGTGCGTAGCGGGCCCAATTGGCGACAGATCAAGGCCAATTGGGTTTGAACCAGACGTTGAGTTTCGTCGATCTCTTCTGGCATTTGTTCTAGCGCATTGGCCAAGGTTTCCTCGTCATCGCTGTGAATCGCCACGGGTAGCTTGGTTGACAGGCCGACGGCAATTTCATCGAGGCTGTCAGCCAGGCGTGCTCCGGCCCCTTCGACCAGTTCGGCACGTGCCTCTGCCGCCAGTGCGCTATCACGGTGGGCGCCGAGGCCCGAGAGGTAGCTGAGCAGGGTGTGGGACAGCACCAGGAATCGGAAGCCGACATCGGCTTCTTTCCGGAAGTGTCCCGGCTCCATCAGCATGTTGGCCAAGGTGGTCGACAGTGCTGCATCGGCGTTGTGGGCGTTACGGCGTGCCAGGCGGTAGGCCAGATCGTCGCGTTTGCCATTGGCGTACTGCTGGAGGATCTGGCGCAAGTAGATGCTATTGCAGCTCAGCGTGTTGGCCAGCACCTTGTTCAGCCGCCGACCCTGCCAGTCGGGCAGGAACAGGAACACCGCGAGAATGGCTATCAAGCTGCCAATCAACGTATCGGACAGACGAGGCAGGAACAGCCCGTAGCCGTCGCCGATCTGGTTGAAGCAGAACAGCACCATCAGGGTGATTGCTGCAGTCGCCAGGGTGTAGCGTGTGGTCCGGTAGACGAAGAACACGACGCCGGCGACGACGGCGAACATCGACTGGATCAACGGGTTGGGGAACAGGTCGAACAATGCCCAGCCGACGGTCAGACCGATACCTGTACCCATGATCCGCTGCACCAGTTTGCGTCTCGTGGCGCCATAGTTGGGCTGACAGACGAACAGCGTGGTGAGGATGATCCAGTAGCCTTGGGTGGGGTGGATCAGGTGCACCATGCCATAGCCGATGGACAGCGCCAGCGGCAGGCGTAACGCGTGACGAAACAGCAATGAGGTCGGTGTCAGTTGTTGACGCAGCCGATTCCAGACATCGGCCAGGCTGTGCGGCGAACGGTCGAGCAGGCTGGAGTCGCTATTGTCAGCCAGGTTGTCAGGGTTGCTGGCGTCGCAGAGCAGACGGTCGAGTGTGGCCAGGTTGGCTGCCAGGGCGCGAAGCGAGCGGAGCAAGCCGCGCCAGGCGGGGTTGTTTTGACCGCGCAGGTGCTCAAGTGAGGCGTGCAGGTCTTCCTGGGCCTGAGCAAAGCCGCTGTCGTAGGTAAACGGCTGACGCAGCTGAATCGACTCCGAAAGCTGTTGGCAAGCCACACCCTGCTGGCGCAACAGGCGTTGGCAGCGAAACAGCACATCGCTGTGGAAGAATGCCTCGGCCAAGGCGTTGTACGGGTAGTGCGACGAGCTGGCGCGTTCATGGATGTCCTGGGCGAGGAAATACAGCTTCAGGTAGCGGCTGACTTTCGAGCCGGGGCGGCCATTGCCGACCCTGTGCAGGATGATTTCCTTGGCGGCATTGAGCGCTGCCACCACCCGCCCATTCTGTTGTGCCAGCTCCAGGCGTCGAGCCTCGACATCCAGTTGGCGAACGGGCTCGAACAAGGTGGACTTGAGCTTGAGGTAGCGACTGAGCTCGCGAAACAGCCGGGCCAGGCTTTGTTGCACTGGCTGGTTGGAGAACAATGCCTGCCAGAGTACCGAGAGCAGGCCATACCAGGCCGCGCCCGCCACCAGCAATAAAGGTTCGTGCCAGAAGTCCGTGACTTCGCCGCCGCGCTGGTCAACACCGATCATGGTGTAGACCGAGAGGATCAGCGTCGCTGAAGCAATCGCACCGTAGCGTTCGCCCAGTGCGCCGAGCATGGTCAGGCCGAAGGCCGCCAATGCCATGGCGCAGACAAACACAATGGGATAAGGGAACAGCAGCTCTACCGACAGCGCGGCGACGGTAAAACAGACCAGGGTAACGGCGAGGGCATTGAGTCGGCCCTGCCAGCTGTCATCGGTTTCTGCCAGGGCGCTGGCAATAATACCGAGGAACAATGGAATCAGCAGGCCCATTTCGTCCCGGTACCAACACAGCGCCATGCTTCCGGTCAGGGCGATCGATACCCGGATGCTGTAGCTGAATTTGTCCAGAGCCCAGAGGCGACGCAGTGAGTGGCGCAACGATGAGGATGACATGGCGTGAGGCAGGCCTGCAGGGCAGTGATCGAAATTGAGCGGGTCGCGACGGCAAGCTGCCGCCACGCTGATATCCCAGCAAAATTTGTTCCGTGACGCGCCGATTCTACCGCGAAGGTCAGACGAATTGTGCAGCGGCGTAGGCTGAGGCCCACGCCCACTGGAAGTTGAATCCACCGAGGTGGCCACTGACGTCCAGCACTTCACCAATGAAATACAGGCCTGGGCTTTTCAGCGACTCCATGGTCTTGGAGGACACCTCGCGGGTGTCGACGCCGCCCAGCGTGACTTCGGCGGTGCGGTAGCCTTCGGTACCGGCGGGAACCAGTTGCCAGGCACCGAGTTTTTCTGCGACCTGAGCCAGTTCAGCTGGTGTGTACTGCTTCATTGGCTTGGACACGAACCAGTGCTCGGCCAGCAGGTTGGCCATTTTCTTGGTGAAGATCTCGCTGAGCAGGGTTTTCAGTTCGCTGTTAGGCCGCTCGGCCTGTTGCTGCTGCAGCCAGGCCAGCGCGTCGTGGTCCGGCAGCAGGTTGATTTCCAGCGTATCACCGGCTTCCCAGAACGAAGAAATCTGCAGGATCGCCGGGCCGCTGAGGCCGCGGTGGGTGAACAGCAGGTTTTCGCGAAAGCTGGTGCCGTTGCAGCTGGCGATACAGTCGACCGAGGTACCGGACAGCTCGGTGCACAGCGCCTTGAGCTGATCGGTGATGGTGAAGGGCACCAGGCCTGCGCGGGTTGGCAGCACACTATGGCCGAACTGGCGCGCTACCTGATAACCAAAGCCAGTCGCCCCCAGCGTCGGGATCGACAGGCCGCCGGTGGCGATCACCAGCGACTGGCACTGCAGTTTGCCTGCACTGGTTTCCAGCAAATAGCCGCTTTCGAGTTTTTCGATCTGATCGATGCGGGTGTTCATGTTCAGCTCGGCGCCTGCGGCGTCGCACTCGGCCAGGAGCATGTCGAGGATGTCGCTGGATTTATGGTCGCAGAACAACTGGCCGAGCTTTTTCTCGTGGTACGGCACACCATGCTTTCCGACCATCTCGATAAAATCCCACTGGGTATAACGGGCCAGTGCAGACTTGCAGAAGTGCGGGTTCTGCGAGAGAAAATTGCTCGGTTCGGTGTACATGTTGGTGAAATTGCAGCGGCCACCACCGGACATCAGGATTTTCTTGCCCGGTTTGTTGGCATGGTCGAGCAACACAACCTGACGGCCACGGTTGGCGGCGGTCAGGGCGCACATCAGGCCGGCGGCGCCTGCGCCAATGATGATGACTTCGGTGGAACGCACTGCAAAATCCTCGGGGTAGAAAGCTGAAACCCTGTTGCCAGTCGCCAGCATTGCTGGCGATTCGATCAGACGATCCGTACGCGCAACGAACGCCCTTTGATCTTGCCGCTGTTCAGCCGCTGCAACGCCTGCTTGGCGACCGCACGTTCTACGGCGACAAAGGCCTGGAAGTCGAAGATTGCGATCTTGCCGACTTGAGTGCCAGGCAGGCCGGCATCACCGGTCAGGGCCCCGAGAATGTCGCCCGGGCGCAGTTTGTCTTTGCGGCCAGCGGCGATGCACAGGGTGCTCATCACTGGCAGCAGCGGTGCGCCGCCCTGGTGCTTGAGGCTATCAAGCTGTTCCCAGCGCAGCGGAGCCTTTTGCAGGGCTTCGATCGCCTGGGCGCGATGACCCTCGGCCGGCGCGACCAGGCTGACAGCCAGGCCTTTCTCACCTGCGCGCCCGGTACGACCGACGCGGTGCACGTGAATCTCGGCATCACGGGCCAGTTCGACGTTGATGACCATGTCCAGGGCGTCGATGTCCAGGCCGCGTGCGGCGACGTCGGTGGCGACCAGAACCGAACTGCTGCGGTTGGCGAACAGGGTCAGGACCTGATCGCGGTCGCGCTGTTCCAGGTCACCGTGCAGGGCCGCGGCGACGATGCCTTTGGCTTGCAGGTGTTCGACCACCTCCTGGCACTGCTGTTTGGTGAAGCAGAACGCCACGCAGGACTGGGGGCGGAAGTGCCCGAGTACACGGGTTACGGCTTCCAGGCGCTGCTCAGGATCAATTTCGTAGAAGCGTTGTTCGATCTGGTTGTCGGCGTGCAGGGCTTCAACCTTGACCTGCTGCGGGTCACGCATGAAGGCGGCCGACAGCTGCTTGATGCCCGCCGGGTACGTTGCCGAGAACAGCAGGGTCTGACGGCGCTTTGGCGTTTGTCCGATGATGTCGGCGATGGCGTCGTAGAAGCCCATGTCGAGCATCCGGTCCGCTTCATCGAGTACCAGGGTGTTGAGCCCGTCGAGTACCAGGGTGCCTTTGCTCAGGTGCTGCTGAATCCGTCCTGGGGTACCGACAATAATGTGCGCGCCGTGCTCCAGCGAAGCGATCTGTGGGCCGAGCGAAACCCCACCGCAGAGGGTCAGGATCTTGATGTTGTCTTCGGCGCGGGCCAGCCGACGCAGTTCCTTGGCGACCTGGTCGGCCAGTTCACGGGTTGGGCACAGCACCAGCGCCTGGCAGCCGAAGTAGCGCGGGTTGATCGGGTTGAGCAGGCCGATACCGAAAGCGGCGGTCTTGCCGCTGCCAGTCTTGGCCTGGGCAATCAGGTCCAGGCCTTTGAGAATCACCGGCAGGCTTTGTGCCTGAATCGGGGTCATCTGGGCGTAGCCGAGGGCGTCCAGGTTGGCCAGCATGGCGCTGGACAACGGCAGGGTATTGAAGGCGGTGGCAATGGTGGTCACGAGGCGGGCCTGCAAAACAAAATGTCGCGCAGTGTACCAGCCTCGTGGCCATTCGCCCTAAGGCTCGATCTCTGGTTCCAGACGACGGGCACGCCTTCCGTCCGTCTTCGACAACTGCACGAAGATCGCCGCGGCCAACATGGCCATCAGGCCGATGGTCAGGAACGTCAACTGGAACGCCCCCAAGGTACTGCTCACTCCTTCGGCACTGCCTGCCGCGGTGAACCCGCCCAGCAGCGCTCCTGCGCAGGCAACGCCCAGACTCAACGAGAGTTGTGCCACTACGGACAGCAAGCTGTTGCCGCTGCTGGCGCTGGCATCATCGAGGTCGATCAGGGTTACGGTATTCATTGCGGTGAACTGCAGCGAGTTAACTGCCCCGAGCAATGCCAGTTGGACCAGCAGCAAGGCATAGGGGGTCTGCTCATCGACCAGCCCCATACTGGCCAGCAGCAAGCCGAGTAGCAGGGTATTGCCGGTGAGGATGGCACGGTAGCCGAGGCGCTCAATCAGTGGTTGGGCCACCGATTTGGCCAGCATCGCCGCTGCTGCCAGCGGAATCATGCTCATACCGGCTTCTGCAGGCGAGTAACCCAGTGCAACCTGCAGCAGCAGTGGCACCAGAAACGGCAAGGCGCCGCTGCCCAGGCGGGCGAACAGGTTGCCAAGAATACCGACCGAAAAGGTACGCGTGCGAAACAACAGGGGCGAGAACAGCGGGTTATCGGTACTGCCAGCGCGCAGCCAATAGGCCGCCAGGCAGGCCATGCCGGCGAACAGCAGCAGCATCACCCGCAGATGGGGCAGGTGCAGCTCGCCCAAGCCTTCCATGGCAATGGTGATCAGCACCATTGCCGCACCGAACAGCAGGAAACCCATGCCGTCGAAGCGTGTGCGCTCAGTGCCGCGCAAGTCGGGGATGAACTTCCACACGGCGTAGCAGCCCACTACACCGACCGGCAGGTTGAGCAGGAAGATCCAGTGCCAGCTGAGTATCTCTACGAGCCAGCCGCCCAGCGTTGGCCCCAGCAGCGGGCCGAGCAGGCCGGGAATAGTGATGAAGCTCATGATCCGCACCAGCTCGGAACGTGGGTAGGCGCGCAGTACCACGAGGCGCCCAACCGGCAGCATCAGTGCACCGCCCAGGCCCTGGATCACCCGTGCGGCGACCAGCATCCCAAGGCTGTCGGCCAGGGCGCAAAGCAGCGAGCCGATGCTGAACAGCAAAATGGCGCCAAAGAAAATCCGCTTGGTGCCGAAGCGGTCGGCAATCCAGCCCGATGCAGGAATCAGCAGGGCCACGGTGAGCATGTAGGCAATGATGACGGACTGCATGCGCAGCGGGTCTTCGGCCAGGTCAAGGGCCATGGCGGGCAGGGCGGTGTTGAGGATGGTGCCGTCGAGTGACTGCATGAAGAAGGCGATGGCCACCACCCAGGGGATCCAGCGGGCGGTGACACTGTCTAGTGGCGCGCGATCAGGCATAAGGCCTCTCTTGGGGCTGGGGCCTTATCGCCGGTATTACCGGCGATAAGTGGCTATCACAGGGTCAGTGTCAGGCATTTGACCAATGCACCCGGCAGGTGTGTTGAGCGGGTCTGGCGCTGATCGTAGGTGCTGGTGGAGAGGATCAGCTCGCGGTCGCGGGTCAGTGCTTCCAGCTGTGTACCGAGCAGGCTGTAGGCGCTGTCGTCGAAGCGCATGGTGCTGACCGGCGCCTGGATTTTCCCGTCTTCAACCCAGAAGGTGGCGAAGCGGGTCAGGCCGGTCATGCGCGCCGCTGGCAGGTCCGAGTAGTTCAGGTACCAAAGGTTACTGATGTACAGGCCCGTGCCCAGTTGGGCAAGGACTGCATCTGCCGCCAGCTCACCGGCAGCCAGGCTCAGTGCGCAGGGTGACTCATCGCTGTCGGCGCCATTGGCTTGCAGCTCGAATTCGGCAGCACTGCGGGCGCAGACCAGTCGTTGCTGGGCCTTGCCTTGTGCGATCAACGTGAGGTCGCTGCGCGGGTAGCCTTCCTCGGAAAATGCCGGGCTGAGTGAACCGCTGACGTGCTCAGCGATGCCGAGCAGTGGGCTCAGTTGTACATCGCCGGCATAAAGGCGCTGCAGTGGGCTGTCCTTGTTGGCGATGGCCTGGGCAGAGAAACCACCCCAGCAGAGCATGCCGATGATTTCGTCCAGCGCTGCGGGGGCCAGATAAGCACGGTACTGGCCGGGTGCGAGGACCTTCAGAGGGCGGTCCAGGTAGTCCAGTTGCGCGCGGGCTTGTTGCAGGCGCAGGGCAAATGCTGTGGGGTCCCAGTGTTGACCCGCATAGTTCGCTTTGACCGCCTGCCCGTTGGCATGGAACAGGCTCCAGTCGAAGTTGAAGCTATTGGCCTGATGCCAGCCAAAGGCGCCGAATGAGCTGGCGAAGCCTCGGCAGATCGGGCCAGCGGCGTAGATCCCGACCAGATCCAGCCCCGTGGCACCTTCGGCAATCTGGGCGAGCACGTCAGCGGTGTCTGGCAGGCGAGTGTCCTGCACATTGTGGCTATGCCAGACGGCTTTGTTGAGTTGCAGGTAGGGATCGACCGGGATCAGTGGCAAGGTCTGGCGCAGTTGCGCCAAGGCCTGATGCAAGCGTTGGAGGTCAACATCGCTGTCCCCGCTGAGGGTGAGCTGAAAGTCCGCCTGGCGTCCGCTGTCGATCAGCTTGAGGCTGGCGCTGGCCTGCGCGACCTCGCCGGCCTGGCGGACCTGAGCGTGATTGAAACGAATGAACTGGGATTGCTCGGCGCTGTAGCTCAGGGTGAAGTGTTCGGTGGCGAGCACGGCATCACGCAGGCTGTTCACCAGGCATTGGAAATGTTCCAGGTAGGCCATCAGGCATCTCCTCCGAATACGTCGATCTGGCTGAACACGCAGGCCGGCGAGGCATGCCCTACCCGAATCACCTGATTGGGTTCGCCCTTGCCGCAGTTAGGTGTGCCGAGTACCTGGAAGGTGCTGGCATCGCCCACGGCGCTGAGGTTGCGCCAGAATTGTGCCGAAACACCGCGATAGTTTGGATTTTTGACCACGCCCCTGAGCTCGCCGTTTTCGATCAACTGCCCCCACTCGCAGCCAAACTGGAACTTGTTGCGTGCATCGTCGATGGACCACGAACGGTTGGTTTTCATCAAGATGCCGTGTTCGATGCCGCTGATCAGTTGCGCCAGGTTCTGTTCGCCCGGTTCGATATTGAGGTTGGCCATGCGGTCGATCGGTGCACGGTTCCAGCCACAGGCGCGGCTGTTCGCAACGCCGTCCAGGCCTGAGCGGAATTGCGACAATGCACTGCCCAAGGGGCGCAGCAGCAAGCCATCACGGATCAGGAACGTCTTGTGTGCCGGCGTGCCATCATCGTCATGGGCATAGCTGGCCAATTGTTCCGGGATATCAGGATCGAAGGTGACATTCAGCAGCGTGGAACCGTACTGTAAATGGCCGAAGTCGCTGGCTTTGACGAAGCTGGTACCCGCGTAGTTGCGCTCGTCACCGAGGATGCGGTCCATCTCAAGTGGATGGCCGATGGACTCGTGGATCTGCAGCATCATTTGATCCGGCATCAACAGCAGGTCGCGCACGCCGCTCGGCGTATTGGGTGCCAGCAGCAGTTGCAGCGCCTGGTCGGCGACCGAGGCGCCGGCACCGATCAGTCCACAACGCTCGATTACATCGAACCCGCCCTGCTGGCCGAAGTTTTCCCGGCCCAGGCTGCGGCTCTGGCTGTCCTGGCCGTCAAAGGCGGTGACGCCAAAGCCGGGATAGACGAAGCGTTGGGCCTGGCGCAACTGCGCGCCTGCGTTGTTCAGGTAAATCTGCTCGACAGTGGTGATCCCCAGGCTGGCCTGCCAATTCACCAGGCGCGGGTCTGCCGGAACGCTGGCTGATTCACTGGCCAGCAGTGCATAGCAGTCGCCCAGGCTGGGAAACGGTTGCTCAAGGTTGGGGGAACAGTAATCGGCTTGAACGGTGGTCACGGGCTGCTGGCTCACGTTGAGCAGGGCGTGACCGTTGATGTTGCGTGCCAGTGCTTCAGCCTGTTCCAGTGCGCGCTGCAGGCCCGTCTGGGACAGGTCGGCAGTTGCTGCATAGGCTTCCACGCCGTTGAGGCGCACCGTCAGCATTGCGCCTTCGTCACGACCCAGGCTAGGTGGCTCGGCGACGTTCTTGCGTACCGACAGGTGTTGCCGGGACTCCTGCACATAGCGCAGCGAGAAAAATTCGGCGGTGCTGCGCAAGGCCGCGAAGCGCTGGCGCAGCAGTGCGGTGATATCGAACATGGGTGAACCTCCGTGCGCACGGTGGCTCCCCCTCAGAACCACTCGTCATGCCTGCTCAGGCAAGTGTGGTCACGGGCCTTGAGCAGTGCGAGCTCATTATGGCAGCCCGCTACTTTACGGGTGAGGAAAAAGCGCGCTGCACAGCGCGTGTCCCTTTTTTGGGGTTTGGGATGCGTCCTACTCGCTACTGGGACGCGGACTACATCAAACGAATTGTTTGATCTGGCTCTATGGCGAACCAACACGCCTCTAAGGTCACCACCGTGCAGATCGAAATACGCCGCACTTCAACTTACGCCAACGAGTCACACCTGGCCAACGTGGGCAGAAGAAAGGGAGGGGGCGAATGAATACAACACGTAGTGACTGTAAAACGACAGTGTGGTTTCTGTGGGGGTGGTTTGACGTTCTTTGTATCGCGTTATACGTCACGAAAAATCTTCGGCACGACAAAATACCCTACCTGGCAGCGTGGGAAATGACATTGACTTATTGGGGGATGCTCGATCCTGTCCAAGGGCTAAAGGTCGTGCTGAGTTGGGTGTTGCAGGTGTCATTATTTGTTAGCTGTTTTTTATTTTTTGCCCAGCGAGAGGCGGCGCGGTGGGTGGGCTACGCGCAGATTCCCTTGAGGATTTTTTTCATTACGCCGTCAGTGTCGATTTTGGTACTGGGTGCGCAATTCTTTCCGGGGTATAGCACGGTGTTAATGACGGTATTGGTTATGGTGTCTGAATTAATGAAGTTCTGGAGTCTTCGCAAGTTTGGTGCGCGCGCAGTAGCGTGCTGATAACGCCAGCTATGCAGAACACTGCGTTTTTTTGGGATGCAGGCTTGCCTGCGATGGGTTCGGTGGTAGTGAGTGTCACTGTCTTTGGCTTAAAAAAACAAACCCCCGCTAAAGAGCGGGGGTTTGTCAGCAGTCTGAGGCGCGCGAGCGCGCCTCTTCTGCTTGTTTGGGCGCGTATTGCTTAGCCGATTGTCATCAGGCTCGCGTTACCACCCGCTGCAGCGGTGTTGACGCTCAGTGCACGCTCGATCACCAGACGCTCCAGGGCAATCGTGGTTTCGCCCGAGGACAGGCCCTGGACGCCGACGATGGCACCAGCACGCTTGGCCACCTGCTCGCAAACGCTGCGCAGTTGGTCGGAGTCGCCATGGTGCAGAACGGCGTCGAACACGACGTCGTCCTTGTTCCACTCGGCCACCAGCTTGATTTGAGCTTGTACATCTTTCGGCAGGCGAGTGCGCAGGGTTTTGCTCAGCGCATTGTCTTGCCATACCGCCGAGCTCCCTACTGCCAGTACCGCTGCCAGTTGTGTCAGCAGGTCAGCTTCGCCTTCGGCCAGGCACAGTACATGCTCGCGTGGCAGGATGGTGTAGCTGTTGCGCTCGCCGGTTGGGCCGGTGAGGACGCGGGTGATGCCGCTTTGCGACTGCTCGGCAAACTGCTCGCAGAGTGCACCCAGCTCAACCATCTGATTGCTGCCGGCCCAGGCTTTCAGGGCTTGCAGCGGCTTGGTCAGGTTGTCACGCATCTGGGTATCCGGCGTGTTTTCGCCGTCGGTACGCTTGAACGATTGTTCGATGGCGTTGGCCGGACGGGTCGACAGCAGGCGGTACAGGTACAGTGGGCCACCGGCTTTCGGGCCGGTGCCCGACAGGCCTTCACCACCGAACGGTTGAACGCCGACTACAGCACCGACGATGTTGCGGTTGACGTAGACGTTACCGGCATTGACGCTGCCGACGACCTTGGCGATGGTTTCATCGATACGGGTATGGACGCCCAGGGTCAGGCCGTAGCCAGAAGCGTTGATCTGATCGATCAGTTGGTCCATTTCCTTGCGCTTGTAGCGCACGACGTGCAATACCGGGCCGAAGATTTCGCGTTGCAGCTCATCGAAGCTTTCCAGCTCGATCAGTGTCGGCATGACGAAGGTGCCGCGCTTGCATTCTTCGGCATCGGCGATCGCCACTTGATAGACCGAGCGGCCTTTCTCGCGCATACCCTGAATGTGCTTCTCGATACCGGCCTTGGCTTCGGCGTCGATCACCGGGCCAATGTCCACGGACAGGCGCTCCGGGTTGCCCATGCGGTACTCCGCCATGGCGCCCTTGAGCATTTCGATCACGCGGTCGGCCGAGTCTTCCTGCAGGCACAACACGCGCAGTGCCGAGCAGCGTTGACCGGCGCTGTCGAAGGCCGAGGTCACTACGTCCATGACCACTTGTTCGGTCAGTGCCGAGGAGTCGACGATCATGGCGTTCTGGCCGCCGGTTTCGGCGATCAGCGGGATCGGACGGCCCTGGTTGTCGAGGCGGCCGGCGATGTTGCGTTGCAACAGGCGAGCGACTTCGGTGGAGCCGGTGAACATGACACCCTTGACGCGTTCGTCACCGACCAGGCGTGCGCCGACGCTTTCGCCGCGGCCTGGCAGCAGTTGCAGCACGCCTTCCGGAATGCCGGCCTCGATCAGCAGGCGTACAGCTTGCGCGGCGACCAGCGGGGTTTGCTCGGCAGGCTTGGCCAGTACCGGGTTGCCTGCAGCGAGTGCAGCTGCAACCTGGCCACTGAAGATGGCCAGAGGGAAGTTCCACGGGCTGATGCAGACCACTGGGCCCAGTGGGCGGTGGGCGTCATTGCTGAAGTCGTTGCGTGCCTGTACCGCGTAGTAGCGCAGGAAGTCTACGGCTTCACGCACTTCGGCGATGGCGTTGGCGAAGGTCTTGCCGGCTTCACGCGCCAGCAGGCCCATCAGCGGCTGGATATCGGCTTCCATCAGGTCGGCGGCGCGTTCCAGAATGGCGGCGCGCTCTGCTGGCGGCGTGGCCTGCCAGATCGGCCCTGCATTCAATGCACACTGAATGGCGTTGTCGACGTCTTCGATGTTGGCTTCCTGAACGTGACCGACCAGATCGCGATGATCGGCAGGGTTCAGTACTGGCTGCGGAATACCCGCGCTGGCGGTGCAACCGAGCATCGGTGCGGCCACCCAGTTGTTGTGGGCACTGCTGAGCAGGGCGCAGGACAGCGAAGCCAGGCGGTGTTCGTTGGCCATGTCGATGCCGGCGGAGTTCGCCCGCTCGCTGCCATAGAGTTCACGCGGCAATGGAATGCGTGGGTGCGGCAAGCCAGCGCTGCCTTCCTGGGTGGCCATGCGCTCGATGGTTGCAACCGGGTCGGCTACCAGTTCCTGAATGGAAATGGAGTGGTCGGCAATACGGTTGACGAACGAGGTGTTCGCGCCGTTTTCCAGCAGGCGGCGAACCAGGTAGGCCAGCAGGGTTTCGTGGGTACCGACCGGGGCATACACGCGGCATGGACGGTTCAGCTTGCCATCGGCAACCTTGCCTACGACTTGTTCGTACAGCGGCTCACCCATGCCGTGCAGGCACTGGAACTCGTACTGGCCCGGGTAGTAGTTCTGCCCGGCGATCTGATAGATGGCCGACAGGGTGTGAGCGTTGTGCGTGGCGAACTGCGGGTAGATGGCTTCCGGTACCGACAGCAGCTTGCGTGCGCACGCGATATAGGAAACGTCGGTGTACACCTTGCGGGTGTAGACCGGGTAGCCTTCCAGGCCTTCGACCTGGGCGCGCTTGATCTCGCTGTCCCAGTACGCGCCTTTCACCAGACGGATCATCAGGCGGTGACGGCTGCGGCGGGCCAGATCGATCACGTAGTCGATGACATGCGGGCAGCGCTTCTGATAAGCCTGGATAACGAAACCGATGCCGTTCCAGCCGGCCAGTTGTGGCTCGAAGCACAGGCGCTCGAGCAGGTCCAGCGACAGCTCCAGGCGATCGGCCTCCTCGGCGTCGATGTTCAGACCGATGTCGTATTGCTTGGCCAGCAGGGTCAGCGAGAGCAGGCGTGGGTACAGCTCGTTCATCACGCGCTCGTACTGGGCGCGGCTGTAGCGCGGGTGCAGGGCCGAGAGCTTGATCGAGATGCCCGGACCTTCATAGATGCCGCGGCCGTGAGATGCCTTGCCGATCGAGTGAATTGCCTGCTCATAAGAGGCCAGGTATTTCTGTGCATCGTGCTCGGTCAGTGCGGCTTCGCCGAGCATGTCGTAGGAGTAGCGGAAACCTTTGGCTTCAAAGCGAGTGGCGTTGGCCAGGGCTTCGGCAATGGTTTCGCCGGTGACGAACTGCTCGCCCATCAGGCGCATGGCCATGTCGACGCCCTTGCGGATCATCGGTTCGCCGCTCTTGCCGATGATGCGGCTAAGCGAAGCAGTGAGGCCGGATTCGTTGTGGGTCGAAACCAGTTTGCCGGTCAGCAGCAGGCCCCATGTGGCCGCGTTGACGAACAGTGACGGGCTGTTGCCCAAGTGCGGCTGCCAGTTACCGGTGCTGATCTTGTCGCGGATCAGGGCGTCACGGGTGCCTTTGTCCGGGATGCGCAACAGTGCTTCGGCCAGGCACATCAGTGCTACGCCTTCCTGGGACGACAGGGAGAATTCCTGCAGCAGGCCCTGAACGACACCGGCGCGACCGCTGGCGCTCTTCTGGTTACGCAGCTTCTCGGCGATACCGGCGGCCAGTTTGTTGGCGGCATCGGCCATGGTTGCTGGCAGGCGAGCCTGCTCCAGCAGCATGGGCACGACTTCCTGCTCTGGACGGCGATAGGCAGATGTAATGGCCGAGCGCAGAACGGACTGAGGCAGGATGCTCTCAGCGAACTCAAGGAAGCACTGGTGAGCATGGTCAGGTTGCACCTCACCGGCTTCATCAGCGTGATTATGGGCCTGTCCGTCGAGTTCGGTCAGGGTGGCGCCACCCTCGAGCCTTTCCAGGTAATTGAAAATTGCCTGTTTGATCAACCAGTGCGGCGTGCGGTCGATTGACTGCGCAGCGGCTTTGAGTCGTTCACGGGTCGGGTCGTCGAGTTTGACCCCTAGGGTGGTCGTCGCCATTTCTTATCCTCATTATCGCCACGTGATGTGGCACTAACCGGCGCAAAGATTAGCTGTGGCTGGGGCAGGGTGCAACCTGGTGCAACCCAAATTTCGTACAAAAAAAGTGCAGCTCGTCCGACAGCTTGGGGTGCTCAGCCGTTTTGGCTGTTTATGGTGCGTTTACTTCTGTGAAACGTGCTTTTTGCTCCATAAGAGAGCAAAAAGTGGTCGTCATCGGAAAAATCCGACGAGGTGCAACTTGATTGCAGAAATTGGTTGCACCTTCTTTGCGTTGTTGCATAGGATTCGCGGCCTCGGTGCAACCTCGTTTAGAGGTCGGGTGTACCCGTGCGGGACTTTTCTGGAAGTTTTCGCATCACTTCATGCGCGGTTGGGCTACAGCGCTACCCGTGACGAGCGTTCAGGGAATGAACCGCTTTGCCGGCGGCATCAGCCAACTGCGGCTACCATAAAAACAAATTCCAGGGCGCAACATCATGAGTGCAAGCAACCCAACCCTGATCACCTTCGTGATCTACATCCTGGCGATGGTGCTGATCGGCTTCATGGCCTATCGCTCCACCAACAACCTTTCCGACTACATTCTGGGCGGCCGTAGCCTGGGTAGCGTGGTCACCGCGCTCTCGGCGGGTGCTTCGGACATGAGCGGCTGGCTGCTGATGGGGCTGCCAGGCGCAATCTACATGTCGGGTCTGTCAGAGGCCTGGATCGCCATCGGCCTGATCATCGGTGCCTACCTGAACTGGCTGTTCGTTGCCGGTCGTCTGCGTGTTCAAACCGAGCATAACGGCGACGCGCTGACCCTGCCGGACTACTTCACCAGCCGTTTCGAAGACAAGAGCGGCCTGCTGCGGATCATCTCTGCGGTGGTGATCCTGGTGTTCTTCACAATCTACTGTGCTTCCGGCATCGTTGCCGGTGCCCGTCTGTTCGAAAGCACCTTCGGCATGTCCTATGAAACTGCCCTGTGGGCAGGTGCTGCTGCTACGATCGCCTACACCTTTGTGGGTGGCTTCCTGGCTGTCAGCTGGACCGATACCGTCCAGGCAACCCTGATGATCTTCGCGCTGATTCTGACGCCGATCATCGTTCTGCTTGCCACCGGTGGTGTCGATACGACCTTCCTGGCCATTGAAGCGCAAGACCCGTCGAACTTCGACATGCTCAAGGGCACCTCGTTCATTGGCATCATTTCGCTGATGGGCTGGGGGTTGGGCTACTTCGGTCAGCCGCACATTCTGGCGCGTTTCATGGCGGCAGACTCGGTGAAGTCGATCGCCAAGGCTCGTCGCATTTCCATGACCTGGATGATCCTCTGCCTGGTCGGTACCTGCGCCGTGGGCTTCTTCGGTATTGCCTATTTCTCGGCACACCCTGATCTGGCCGGTCCTGTGACCGAGAACCATGAGCGCGTGTTCATCGAGCTGGCCAAGATTCTCTTCAATCCATGGATTGCAGGTGTGTTGCTGTCGGCCATCCTGGCAGCAGTGATGAGTACCCTGAGCTGCCAATTGCTGGTGTGCTCCAGTGCGCTGACCGAAGACTTCTACAAGGCTTTCCTGCGTAAGAGCGCGTCTCAGCTTGAGCTGGTCTGGGTCGGTCGCCTGATGGTGCTGGCTGTTGCGCTGATCGCGATTGGCATCGCCGCCAATCCTGAGAACAAGGTGCTGGGTCTGGTGAGTTATGCCTGGGCTGGCTTCGGTGCTGCTTTCGGTCCAGTGGTACTGATCTCGGTACTGTGGAAAGGCATGACCCGTAATGGTGCGCTGGCCGGTATCCTGGTCGGTGCGATTACCGTGGTGGTCTGGAAGCACTTCTCCCTGCTGGGTCTTTACGAGATCATCCCGGGCTTCATCCTGGGTGCACTGGCAATCCTGCTGGTCAGCAACCTGGGTCGCCCATCGCAAGGTATGGTTGCCCGTTTTGAGAAGGCCGATGAGGCGTTCAAGAAAGGTCATTGATCGGTTAGTACCGGTCTGTGCCTGACAACGGCCCGATCTCTTCCAGAGGTCGGGCCGTTGTCGTTTTGCCTGGCCCCTGCGACAGGGTAAACTTGTCGGCCTTGCAGGAGTTGCCATGAACTATCGTCACGCCTTCCACGCCGGCAACCACGCCGACGTCTTCAAACACCTTGTGTTGACCCGCCTCATTGCGCTGATGTCGCGCAAGGAACAGCCGTTCGCCTACATCGATACTCACGCCGGCCTTGGCTTGTATGACTTGCAGGGTGATCAGGCGACACGCACCGGCGAATACCTTGAGGGTGTCGGGCGCTTGTGGGGTCGTGAAGACCTGCCCGAGCTGGCTGCCGATTACCTGCGCATTCTCAAGCGTATGAATCGCGATGGCGAGCTACGCTATTACCCTGGCTCGCCCGAGTTGGCGCGGCGTTTGGCGCGGGATCAGGACCGCGTGCTGCTCAATGAGAAACACCCGGAAGACGGTCGTCTGCTCAAAGAGAACATGAAAGGTGATCGACGCGTTGCTGTGCACCTTGGCGAGGGCTGGCATGTGCCGCGGGCCTTGCTGCCGGTCCAGGAAAAGCGCGCGGTGATGCTGATCGACCCGCCTTTTGAACAACTCGATGAGCTCAAACGTTGCACTCAGGCCATGAAAGAGGCCATCGGCCGTATGCGGCAGACCGTGGTGGCGATCTGGTACCCGATCAAGGAAGAGCGACAATTGACGCGCTTCTATCAAGACCTGACCAGCACGGGGGCACCGAAGCTGCTGCGTGTCGAGTTGCTGGTGCACCCATTGGATACACCGCAAAGCCTGAACGGTTCGGGCCTGGCCATTGCCAATCCGCCCTGGGGGCTGGAAGAGGAGCTGCGCGAGCTGCTGCCATGGTTGGCGCACGTACTCGGTCAGACCCACGGCAGCTGGCGTATGGACTGGCTGATCGCTGAATGAGTCGGTGCGCAGTGCTGGGTTGCGCGCAGCTTTACGTTATAATCCCGCCCTTTGGCTGCCGCTTGCCACTGGCGCAGGGGCACATTTTAAAAGTTTGAAGAGGCTAGACCCTTGGCATTGACGATTCTTGGCCTGTCCGGCGCCCTTAGCCATGATCCTTCCGCGGCCCTGTATATCGACGGCAAACTGATTGCCGCCGCTGAAGAAGAGCGCTTCGTGCGCGATAAACATGCAAAGAACCGCATGCCCTACGAATCGGCGAAGTTCTGCCTGGAACAGGCCGGGATCAAACCGTCCGACGTCGATGTCGTCGCGATTCCGTTTGCCCCGATCAGCCTGTTCGGCAAGGCTCGCTGGCACTACGCCAAGCGTTACTGGTATGCCCCGGACCGCGCCCTTGACGCGATTCTGATGGGTAACCGCCGTTACAAGCGCTATCGCAAGAAAATTGTCTGGTGCCTGGAGCAACTGGGCTTCGATCCGAAAAAGATCAAGATCGAGCCGGTTGAACACCACCTGGCTCACGCGTCCAGTGCCTACCATTGCTCCGGTTTCAAGGAGAAGACGGCGATCCTCGGGATCGACGGTAAGGGCGAGTACGCCACCACCTTCTTCGGTTATGGCGAGAACGGCAAGATCCACAAGATCAAGGAGTTCTTCGACCCGGATTCCCTCGGTGGCCTTTACGGCGCGATCACCGAGTTCCTCGGTTTCGAGATGCTTGACGGTGAGTTCAAGGTCATGGGCATGGCGCCGTATGGCGATGCCAGCAAGTACGACTTCTCGCGTCTGGCCAGCTTTGAAAATGGCGAACTGGAAATCAACACCGAATACGCCAACGTCATCGGCCTGCGTCGCCATAAAGAGAAGGGCAAGGGCTTCTACTTCTCGCCAAAACTGATCGAATGGCTGGGTCCGAAGCGCGAAGGCGATATCGCCGATGAGCCTTACATTCATTATGCGGCCAGCATGCAGGCGCTGTTCGAGAAGCTTGCTCTGCAAATGATCGACCACTACCTAGGCGACATTCTCAAGGAAACCGGCAAGCTGGCGTTTGCGGGTGGTTGTGCGCTGAACGTCAAGCTGAACCAGAAGATCATCGCCCGTCCGGACCTGAAGGAACTGTTCGTTCAGCCGGCTTCAGGTGATGCCGGTACCGCTGTGGGTGCTGCAGCCTATGTGTCGCACGCCCGTGGTGTGCCGGTCGAGAAGATGGAGCACGTCTACCTCGGCCCAGCCTACTCCAACGAGGACGTGATCGCGGCCTGTGCCCGCCATCCGAGCCAGCCAAAATGGCGCAAGATCGACGACATGCCACAGCGTATCGCCAAGATCATGGTAGATGGCAATCCAGTTGCCTGGTTCCAGGGTCGTATGGAGTTTGGTCCGCGTGCCTTGGGTGGTCGTTCGATTATCGGCTGCCCGAGCGTGCCTGGCGTGGCTAACCGGATTAACGAACAGATCAAGTTCCGCGAGCGCTGGAGGCCATTCTGCCCGTCGATGCTCGACACCGTTGGTCCGCAGATGATCAAGGTCGATCACCCGGCGCCGTTCATGACCTTCACGTTTGAAGTGGCTGAAGAGTGGAAAACCCGCGTGCCGGAAGTTGTCCATGAGGACGGTACCTCGCGGGCCCAGGTGCTCAAGCGCGAGTACAACCCGCGCTACTACGACATGATGAAGGCGCTGGAAGACCTGACGGGTAACGGTGTGTCGTTGAACACCTCGCTCAACCGTCGTGGTGAACCGATGATCTGCTCGCCGACCGATGCACTGAACATGTTCTTCGGCTCCGACCTTCAGTACCTGATCATGGAAGACATCTTGGTGGTCAAGGACGGTGCGGACAGTTATGAAACCGTCGGCTGAGCGGCATGTCCTGCAGTTCTGCCATGGTTATGACGGGCCGTTCCTGGACTGTGCCCGTCAGTACGCCAGCCTGTTTGCGGGCACGGGTTATCGGGTCACCACGGTGTTCCTGACCGGTGCTGCCGATCCGCAGGTGGCCGCTGGCTGCGCTTCTGATGAAGTGCTGTTCATGGAGTTCAGCTCCAAGGCCATTCGCGGCCTGAAGCTGGGGGCGATTCGCGCACTGCGCCGGATCGCTTCCAGTCGCCGTTTCAGCTTCTGCATTGCCCACCGTTTCAAACCGATCTATGTGGCCTTGCTGGCGACGGACGTGCCGGTGATCGGTGTGCATCATGCGTTCAGTGATTACAAACGTGGCAGCCGACAGTTGTTTGCCAACCTGTTCCGTCGACGCTTGAGCTTGCTCGGCGTCTCTGATGCGGTACGTGACGACATGCGCCGCTGTTTGCCGAAGTGGCCGGAGCAGCGCATCCAGACCCTCTACAACCGTGTCGATATCGAAGCACTGCAGTCCAGCTTGCTGCCAGCCGCTGAAGCGCGTCAGGCCTTGGGCTTGGATCCGCAGGCCTGGATCGTCGCTAACGTTGGTCGTCTGCACCCGGACAAGGACCAGGCCACGCTCTTGCGTGGCTTTGCCAAGGCGCTGCCTGGGCTGCCAGCGGGTGCTCGTCTGGCGATCATGGGCAAGGGGCGCCTGGAAGAAAGCCTCAAGGCGCTGGCTGCAGAGCTGGGGGTCGCCGGACAGGTCGATTTCCTTGGGCAGGTTGCCGAAGGTCGCCGTTATTTCCGGGCGTTCGATGCCTTTGCCTTGAGCTCCGATCACGAACCGTTCGGGATGGTCTTGCTGGAGGCCATGGTTGCCGGCCTGCCGCTATTGGCGACGGCCTGTGGTGGAGCGAAAGAGGTGGTCGAGGGCGTTGGGATTCTGTTCCCGCTGGGTGATGCTGAACACCTTGCTCAAGGGTTGCAGCATCTGGCCGGCCTGGATGATTCGCAACGCCAGGCCTGCGCCGAGCGCATGCTGCAGCGTCTGCGTGAACGTTTTTCCGATGTGGCCGTACGTGAGTCCTTCTGGCGTCTGCCAACTGTCAGCGCATTGGCTGCGGAGGCTTGATGCTCAATCGAATCAAAGGCTGGCGCGAACGTGGCTGGCACGAGGTGGATGCTGCTGCCTACGCACAGGCCTGGCAGCGTTTTGGCGGCAGCGTTGCCACTCATCCGTTGGTGATCGCGCAACTCGCTGACCTGGCCGAGATCCCGGTGCGCTATCTTGCCTGGGAAGAACAGGGCGAACTCAAGGCGGCGATTCCAACGTGGGGTCGCTACCTGGCGCTGTCCAAGGACGTGCTCAAGCGTGCGGGCAAGAAAGGCCTGTTCGACTTGGGCAATGCCGAGCTGATTCTGCCTGCCGCGACCGATGCTCAGGTGCCGTTGCGGCATGCCGGGCGTTACCTTTCCGAGTTGAATCAGGGCCGTTTCGCCAACCTCAAACCGCAAGTGGAGTCCTTGGCCATGGCCAGGACCCCGGAAGATTTGTCGAAGAAGTTTCGTTACAACCAGCGGCGCGAGTTGCGGTTGCTGGAAGAGGCGGGAGGGCAGGTTCGTCCTGTGACCGACTTCAGTAGCGCGGAACTGGCGGCCATGTACTGTGACCTGTTCCAGCGCCGCTGGACGTTCCCGGCTACGGGCGCTGAGCGTATGGCCGAAGTGCTTGAGCGCTTGCGTGAATTGTTGATCGGTTCGGTGCTGTTTCTTGACGGTGCCCCCATCGCCATTCAATTAGTGTATCGGGTTGAAGCACCGGAATGGATCAGTGTTGAGTACGTCAACGGTGGCGTCGACCCGGAAACCAAGGCGTTCAGCCCTGGTAGCGTATTGAGCTTCCTCAACACACAGAGTGCCTGGGAAGATGCCCGTGCGCGGAACAAGCCGTTGCGGTTTTCTTTCGGTCGCTCCGATCGCGAGTACAAGGACCGATGGTGCAATCCTGTTCCGGTGTTCCAGGTGTGAGCCGCAAGCAACAGCTGCTCAAGCGCCATCGGCGTAACAAGCGCCTGGGCTTGCTGCTTGGCCTGGTCGTGTTGATCGGCCTTGGTGTGGGCGTTCATGGCGGGTTGCCGTTTTTACTGTTGCCGCTGTTGTGGGCGGCTCACGAGGCCTGGTTCGCCGATCACCTGTTCTATTCGCCGACCGAGGATTACCAGTACAGCTTTCCCGAGGGGTGTGCGCCCGTCGCCGTGACGCTGGTGGGCGAGGCCTTGCGTGTGGCTCAGCCGCAGTCGGTGAGCGGTGATGAAACGCTGATTTTGCAGGTTCGCCTGAAAAGCACCTGGCTGGGGCGTTTCTTCGACCCGGCTGTGGAGGTACTGGGCTCTGACACCCCGGACCGGCAGACCTTCGAGCGCGGTGTGCGAGGCGTGCGCTACCTCAACCTGACGGGGCAGGCGGCGGCCGTGATGGCGGGTAACCTGCGCCTGCGTGGTCGGCATTGCCGGGTGCAGGAGGTGTCGCAGCTGTGGGTCGTGCGTGGCGGCGACCCGTACCCTCGGCGGGTCATGGTCATCGCGCCGCATGCCGACGATGCTGAGCTGGCCGCCTATGGCCTTTATAGCAAGGCAGCAGAATCCTGGATCGTGACCCTCACCGCCGGTGAGATCGAGGCGGAGCATTACCAGCAGATGGGCCTTGAGCGTGCCGAAGCAGCGCGTCTCAAAGGGCGCCTGCGCGCCTGGGACAGTATCGCGGTGCCGCGCTGGGCGGGTGTCCCGCAGGAACAGTGCGTACAACTGGGTTACTTCTGCCTGCAATTGCCGGCAATGCAGGCCGCACCGGACCAGCCCATTGCCTCCCGTGAAGCGGAGCTGGCAGATACCCGGCTATTCCGGCAGTTCAATAGCCTTGCCTTGCCCGGCGACGAGGATGGCGCACCGACCTGGAACAACCTGCTGGCTGACTTGCGAGCGCTGATTGTGCTGGCGCGTCCGCAGGTGCTGGTCATGCCACACCCGGCACTCGACCCGCACCCCGATCATATTTGCGCACAGGCCGCGGTGCTTGAAGCCTTGAAAGGGCTGGAGTGGCAGCCTGAAACGCTGTTGTGCTACGCCAACCACCTGCACGACAACGATCGTTGGCCGATGGGTGATAGTGGTGCAGGCGTGGCATTGCCGCCGCAAATGGAGGCCAGCCAAGGCTGGATTCCGCACAGCCTGGTGCTCGACCTGAATGTACAGCGTGACAAGGCCATGGCGCTGGGCATGATGCATGATCTGCAGCCCGCGCCACCGTTCAAGCGGCGCGTTCGGCGCGTGCTCCAGCGTTGGCTGGCAGGGCGAAAGGCTTCACCCTACGGTGAGAATGAATTTTTCCGTAAAGCAGTGCGTCGACACGAATTGTTCTGGCGTCGGGACCTTTAGGTCCAGGGCGTGATTGATAGCGGTAGCGCATGCGCCGTAAGGAAGACAATGAAAGTTCTATTTCTGGTGCAGAAGGAACAGCGGGCCATTCTGGATCGCTTGTACGAAGGGGTTGCTGCGCATTGCGAGTGTGACCTGCGTTGGCTCAGCAGTGAAGAGCAGGATGACCTCAAGGGGTACTTCCGCAAGCATGTTCAGCTTGAGCAGTACGACCGCATTCTGTTTTTCTTGCGCTTCAAGAAAGAGATTCGTCAGGTTTCCTTCATACGAACGTTACCAAACCTGGTGATTCTGGAGCATGACGCTTACCAGAACTACATTCCCTGCAAGTACACCGGTAAGTTCAGTGCCCACTACCGCAAGCTGCCGTGGGCCAGGGTGATAACCTCCGGTGCGATGGTCACCCGACGTTTGCGTGAGGAGGGCTTTGATGCGCAGTTTGTGCCCAAGGGTTACGACCAGGCGTTGTTGCGCAATCACCAGCAAGAGCGGGACATAGAGCTGGCGTTTGTGGGCAGTATCAATAGCGTGGCATATTCTGGCCGCAAGGCGATGCTGGAAGCATTGGCCGAGGTAGAAAATCTGGTTATTACGCGTACCAACTCGGGCGAGGAGTACAGCCAGACATTGAGTCGCATCCGCTTTTTCGTCAGTGCCGATGTTGGCATGGGCGAGTACATGATCAAGAATTTTGAAGCCATGGCGTGTGGTTGCGTGCTATTGGCCTTTGATCAGGGTGCCGAGGAAAACCAGGCGTTGGGCTTTGTCGATATGCAGAATATCGTCCTGTATCGGGACCTGGCCGAGTTGCGCGCCAAGCTTGCACAACTGCGCGAGCACCCTGAACAGGCGGATGCGATATCGAAAAATGGCCAGGCGCTGGTCGAGCAACATTTTTCTTTCCAGGCGTTAGGCAAGGCCATTGTCGAGCAGATGCGTGCGCCGTTGCGGCCCCGCCCGGTACTTGGCTGGTTTCAGAATCTCAAGTCGTCACTGGGGCTGTAAGCCCTTCAACCCTTTATTGATTGAGTACAAGCATGGTCTTCAGTGAAAACAGCGATATCACGCTGATGGTCACCAGTTGTGGCCGTTTCGATTTGTTGAAGCGTACGCTCGAAACCTTCGATCGATTCAACACAGCGCCTATTCGTGAAGTGTTTATCACCGAAGATTCCGGGGACGCGGCCGTTGAACGCTGCATTCCCGAGCACTGGCGTCCTCACACGCGGTTCATCATCAACAATCCGAAGCTCGGCCAGTTGCGCTCGATTGATGCGGCCTATTCGCAGATCTCTACCGCCTGGGTGTTCCATTGCGAGGATGACTGGGCGTTCTATCGCCCCGGATTCATTGAAGAGTCGCAAGCACTGCTGGAGGCAGATCCACAGGCACTGCAGGTATGGTTGCGCAGTTTCAACCATGACCTGCAGGTGCACAGCCCTTATGTGTTTCTTCATGAACGTCAAGTGTATAAAGGTATACCCTTTTACCAGTTGGGTTCCCACAAGCCGGACTGGCAGGGTTTTTCCTTCAACCCGGGACTGCGTCGGTTGGCGGACTACAAGCAGCATGCGCCTTACTCCGGCCATGCAGGAGAGAAAAGCCTCTCTCGGCTGTATGCCGATGAAAACCGTTATGCCCTGATTCTGGAGAACGATGCCGTTCTGCATACGGGATTCGGTGAGCACGTCGTTGTTTCAGAGGAGCGTCAGAACAAGCGTCGGCGCAAAAAACGCGATCGCCTCAAGTTGGTGATTGCAGTTGTCATTGGATTGATAGTGGGCTGGTTTTTGAATGTTTAGTGTTTCTTCCGTGGACAGCCGAAAAAGTACGCGCTACTTCAGTGCTGCAGTTGTCGCGTTTTTCTTGAGCTTTGTGGTGATGGCGTCGTCCAAGTGGACGAATAACATCTTTTACGCGTTCATCGCATTGCCAGGCCTGGTCTTTCTTCTGAAAGAGCGTGGCGCAGGCCTGTTCAAGGATTCGTTGAGCTGGGCGTGGGTGGCCTTCCTACTTTGGTTTCTTGTCCCCGCAGCTATTGCCGGAGATGGGCAGTTCTACAAGCACATTGCTTACGTTGGGCTGTTTGTTTTCGTGGTTGGCGGGTTGACCGATCCACAGTTTTTCCGCAGCCCGTCATTTGTGCGGCTGCAATTCTGGATCATCTGCCTGTACATTTTTGCGGCGTCGATCTATGCCTACGCCTCGGGCCAGTATGAGGTCGGTGCACGGGTCGCGTTGTTGCCAGCGCGCATGCAGAATGTGATCTATGCCTGCATCTGGCTGCTGTGCACCCTTTCACTGGCGCTTCCGTTGTGGCTCCGCGAGCGGCGCTGGGGTGAAGGGTTCTGCGCAATCGTCCTGACGTTGGTCGCGATTGCCTTTGTGCTTCAAACCCGCACGGCACTGGTCGGCGCCGCTTTCCTGGCCGGGCTGTGGTGCGTGTATGGAATCTGGCGTCACCCAAAGGCCGGTGTAGTGAGCCTGTTGATCTCGGTAGCCTTGCTGGCTGCGGTGTTCGGCCTGGTGCACAACGAGAGGTGGTTTCTCTCGCTGTTTGCGCGGGGTGATTCCTATCGTATCGAGCTGTTCCAGATCATGACTGGAGAGTGGCGCAACTGTGGGTGGTTGTTGGGGTGTGGCGTCGATTTCCAAACCACCAAGACGCTTACAGGTGGTATGCCAATACAGCATCCGCATAACATTTTCGTGGCCATGGGGCTCTACACGGGGGCTGTTTCGCTGGTGTTGTTCGTGCTGGTCATGGCGCTTACGCTCTTGCAGGCCATGCGCCTTCGGGACGCCTGGGGTGTGTATCTGGCGTGCGCCCTGGTCATGCTCAACTTCGACGGCAGCAAGTTGGTTGGCAATCCGGATGAGTTGTGGCCACTGGTATTGTTGCCGGCGGCAATGATCCTGGGGAATGTGGTTCGGCAGGCGCGCTACAGATCGCTTTGATCAGGGCTGCACTGGCGTTGGTAAAAAGGCCGCCCCATGAGCGGCCTTTTTTTATGCGCCTAAAATGGTTTGCAACTCGTTGGCGTTGCAGGTCGATTGGCTGCTCAGGTAAGCATTGAGAAAAATGGCATTCTCAGGCTTCAGCAGCCATTGCCGATCCTCTGTGTAGCGCAGCATGTGCTTGAAGTTGCGTAGCCGCATTTTTTTGCTCAACGGCTTGCGATAGGTGCGCATGTCGGCAACATCGATCAGCCCCAGTTCTCCATTTGGCGTAAGAACAATATTGCCCAGATGGGCTGAGCGGAAGTAAACGCCCTTCTCATGCAGCGTGGCGATGAATTGCCCAAGCTGGTCTCTGAGTCGGTCGCTTGGTTCGCTGCTTTCGATCAGTTGGCGCAGGGTTTTCCCTGGCAATGGATCGTAATGCACGGCATCCCGTGCTATTTCGGCAATTCGATAGACCTTGCGAATGTGAGGGCAGGGCACTGCGCGGCTGGCCAGGTTGTTGCAGTTATCGGCAAAGCGTCGTGCGTAGGGGTACCACGCCGCTGAACTGATCAGTCGCTTGCGTCGGAACAGTTTGAGCATCGAGCCGTCTGCCAGGCGCAAGACTTTATCTCCCGTGCCGTCGGCTTCGAGAACCTCGGCACCTTCGCGCAAAGCCAGGTAGCGGGCGTGGTCAAGTGCTTGCATCAATACTCCGGTGTCTATGCTCTGGGTGCTGGACGGCCGGCTATCTTACCGTAGCGGGAAGAGACTAAAACCGCTTGTGGTACAATCCCGTCTCTTTTTATCTCGACAGATTCTTATGACTGCCCCTGAATCGTCTGCGCCCTCGAGCCTGAAAATTTATTTTCGTCTGCTCAACTATGTGAAGCCCTATGTAGGCATTTTCCTGCTGAGCATTGTGGGCTTTGTGATTTTCGCCTCGACCCAGCCCATGCTGGCGGGCATTCTCAAGTATTTCGTCGATGGCTTGAGCAACCCCGAAGCGGTGTTGTTCCCCAATGTGCCTTACCTGCGCGACCTTCAGTTGCTTCAAGCGGTGCCCTTGCTGATCGTGGCCATTGCCGCCTGGCAGGGGCTTGGCTCGTACCTGGGCAACTACTTCCTGGCCAAGGTCTCCCTGGGGTTGGTGCATGATCTGCGGGTCGAGTTGTTCAACAAGCTGCTGGTCCTGCCCAATCGCTACTTCGACAGCCACAATTCCGGCCATCTGATTTCACGGATTACCTTCAACGTGACCATGGTCACAGGTGCGGCGACCGATGCGATCAAGGTGGTGATTCGAGAGGGCCTGACGGTTGTTTTCCTGTTCATCTACCTGTTGTGGATGAACTGGAAGCTGACGCTGGTCATGCTGGCAATCCTGCCGCTAATCGCAATCATGGTCGGCAGTGCCAGCAAGAAATTCCGCAAGCAGAGCAAGAAAATCCAGGTGGCGATGGGGGATGTAACCCACGTGGCCTCGGAAACCATCCAGGGCTATCGGGTGGTGCGCAGCTTTGGTGG
This sequence comes from Pseudomonas laurentiana, assembly GCF_014648275.1. Taxonomy (GTDB): domain Bacteria; phylum Pseudomonadota; class Gammaproteobacteria; order Pseudomonadales; family Pseudomonadaceae; genus Aquipseudomonas; species Aquipseudomonas laurentiana. The sequence goes on along the minus strand of NZ_BMQU01000006.1, from coordinate 175,874 downwards.
TGAGCAGTATGAGCAAGAGCGGTTTACCAACGCCAGCCAGACCAACACCAACAAGCAGCTGCGCATGACCAAGACCGGTGCCATTTATACACCGATGCTGCAACTGGTGATCTATTCGGCCATGGCGGTGTTGATGTTCCTGGTGCTGTTCTTGCGCGGAGAGGCGTCTGCTGGCGATCTGGTGGCCTACATTACCGCCGCGGGCCTGTTGCCCAAGCCGATTCGCCAGTTGTCGGAAGTCAGCTCGACCATCCAGAAGGGCGTGGCCGGTGCCGAGAGTATTTTCGAGCAGCTGGATGTCGAGCCTGAGCGCGACGAGGGCACGGTGGAGCGTGAGCGCATCAGCGGTCGCCTGGAAGTGCGTAACCTGAGCTTCACCTACCCGGGTACCGAGCGTAAGGTGCTCAACGACATCAGTTTCAGCGCCGAACCTGGGCAGATGATCGCGCTGGTCGGTCGCTCCGGCAGCGGCAAGTCGACCCTGGCCAGCCTGATTCCGCGGTTCTATAGCCATGAGCAGGGCGAGATCCTGCTGGACGGTGTGGAAATCGAGGAATATCGCCTGCGTAACCTGCGTCGGCACATTGCCCAGGTCACCCAGCACGTCACCCTGTTCAACGATACCGTGGCCAACAACATCGCCTATGGCGACCTTGCCGGAGCGCCGCGTGAGCAGATCGAAGCCGCGGCTGCCGACGCCTATGCCAAGGACTTCATCGAGCAGTTGCCGCATGGCTTCGACACTGAAGTGGGTGAGAACGGCGTGCTGTTGTCCGGCGGTCAGCGTCAGCGTCTGGCGATTGCCCGGGCACTGCTCAAGAATGCCCCGTTGTTGATTCTTGACGAGGCAACCTCGGCGCTGGATACCGAATCGGAGCGGCATATCCAGGCCGCGCTGGATCAGGTCATGAAAGGCCGAACCACCCTGGTGATCGCCCACCGCCTTTCGACCATCGAAAAGGCCAACCTGATTCTTGTGATGGATCAGGGGCGTATCGTCGAGCGTGGTACGCACAGTCAGTTGATCGCCGAAAACGGCTACTACGCCCGCCTCCATGCGATGGGGCTGGACGAGCCGAGCAAGGCCGACATCACCTGATACCGAAAGGTTGGGGGCTGCTCGCCCCCGGCTGTCAATCGGCGTGTAGCGTCCGGGCGTGCGGCGGTAATCAAGCCGTCGTTTCGCCTGTGCTAATATTCCGCCCCTGTTCATTTTGTATATGGGTTACCCATGAAGTTGTCCATGCCGCGTTTCGATCAAGCCCCGGTACTGGTGGTCGGCGATGTCATGCTCGACCGCTACTGGCATGGCGGCACCTCACGGATTTCGCCTGAAGCCCCGGTGCCGGTGGTCAAGGTCGAGCAGATCGAGGACCGCCCAGGCGGTGCAGCGAACGTTGCCTTGAACATTGCTGCGCTGGGTGCGCCGGCGTTGCTGATCGGCGTTACCGGCCAGGACGAAGCGGCTGACAGCTTGACCAATAGCCTGAAGGCAGCCGGTGTCCGTTCGATCTTCCAGCGTATTGCCCACCAGCCGACCATCGTCAAGTTGCGAGTGATGAGTCGTCACCAGCAGTTGCTGCGTATCGACTTTGAAGAGCCTTTCGCCACCGACCCCCTGTCGCTCGGTGCCGAAGTCGATGCTTTGCTGGATGGTGTCAAGGTGCTGGTGCTGTCGGACTATGGCAAGGGTGCATTGAAGAACCATCAAAGCCTGATCCAGGCAGCCCGCGCCAAAGGTATTCCCGTGCTGGCTGATCCCAAGGGCAAGGATTTCTCCATCTACCGTGGCGCGAGCCTGATCACCCCTAACCTGAGCGAGTTCGAGGCCATTGTCGGGCGTTGCGCTGACGAGACCGAGTTGGTTGCCAAGGGCTGCCAATTGATGCGTGAGCTGGAGTTGGGGGCCTTGCTGGTTACCCGTGGCGAGCATGGCATGACCCTGCTGCGTTCAGAGCATCCGGCCCTGCACTTGCCTGCGCGCGCACGTGAAGTCTTCGACGTCACCGGTGCTGGCGATACGGTCATTTCCACACTGGCGGCGGCCATTGCGGCCGGTGAAGAGCTTCCGCAGGCAGTGGGCCTTGCGAACCTGGCTGCCAGTATCGTGGTGGGCAAGCTCGGTACGGCAGCCATCAGCGCGCCGGAACTGCGCCGCGCCATTCAGCGCGAGGAAGGTTCCGAGCGTGGCGTGCTGGGCTTGGAGCAGTTGCTGCTGGCCATTGACGATGCCCGTGCGCACAACGAGAAAATCGTGTTCACCAACGGTTGCTTCGACATCCTGCATGCAGGCCATGTGACCTACCTGGAGCAGGCGCGGGCCCAAGGTGATCGATTGATCGTTGCCGTAAACGATGATGCATCGGTCAGTCGCCTGAAAGGGCCGGGTCGCCCGATCAACAGCGTGGACCGGCGGATGGCTGTCTTGGCAGGCCTGGGCGCTGTCGACTGGGTCATCAGCTTCCCTGAAGCTACCCCGGAGAACCTGCTCAGCCAGCTCAAGCCGGACGTGCTGGTCAAGGGTGGCGACTATGGTATTGACCAGGTGGTCGGTGCCGAGATCGTCAGGGCCTACGGCGGAACCGTAAAGGTATTGGGGCTGGTGGAAAACAGCTCGACCACGGCTATCGTCGAGAAAATCCGCAAAAACTGACCTAGGCAGCGTGTGCTACTTGTGCAGGCTGCCCCTGGCCATCTGTAGCAGTTGCCTGGCCTTGCCGGTCAGGCGGCTCAGCCCCGACTCTTTCCGAGTGGGGCTCAGGCCTTCTTGCCTGAGCCAGTCTTTCCAGCGAATTCGCTCTTCCCGAACCACCCAGCCGTCCTGCCGGGCGAAGCTCTCTGCCAGATAGAGGCCACGCGTGCTGGCCGGGATCAGGCGATCCTTCTTCAGTGTGTAGAGTTCAGCCAAGGGGCGTCCGTCTTCCAATGGCATCAAGTAAAGATCCGGGCGACTGCGATTGAGCCGAGCGACCAACTGGTCGCCTTCCAGGCGTTCGTCAACATGGAACAGGCTCAGCGACCGGGCCTCCCTGGGCACTTGAAGGCGCAGGTCGTAGACCAGTTGTAGTGATGCCGTGGGCAAGTGTACGTAGGCGCGTGGCCGTTCCAACAGTTGCAGATTGGCGCAGCGTACAGGCCGTGCAGCGCCTGAAAGTGGCGTCACGACAAAGGGCATGGCGTCACGGTAGTGCAGGGCTTCAGCATAGGGCGCTGGTAGCCAGGTTTCGTTGAAGCGTCCACCCAGCCAACCTTCGGGCGTCTCCAGCAGGCATTCCTCGGCCACTTCCTGAATCGCTGTGTGCAGCGGCAGGTTGAGCTCCTGGGCGGGGACGTAGCCTGAGATCAGCTTGAGCACCACATCGCCACGGTCCTGACGGCGCTGGCGTACCAACACCCAATAGTCACGATTCTGCCATTGCAGCGTCAGTCGCACTGACACCCCGAGGTTGGCCAGTTCGGCTACGAAGTGTTGGTGATCGCTCAACTGGATAGGCTTGCGCCGCTGCAGGGTCTGGGCAAAGTTCAGCGGTTTGCCGATGCTCTGGTAGCTCAGCCCTTCCGGGCTGGCTTCGACATGCAGTGGCAGGGTCTTGAAGTTGCTGGGGTTCTTGCGGATCAGCGTTCGCGGCATGTCGGCTCCTTCTTGCGTTGGGGTCGGCCGCGACGGCGGCTCAGCGCTTGCTTAAAACCTGGGCAACGGTGGCCACGTTATGGGCCAGGTGTACGGGGTTGATGGTGCCGACAATAGCACTGCTCACACCGGGATGGCCAAACAGTAGCTCAAAGCTTGCACGCACCGGGTCTTCATCGGGCCTCAGGCAAGCGTGGCCGCTGGCCAGCGCCTTCTTCACCAGAATGGCTTTGCCATGTGCGGCAGCATAGTCCAGTACCGGTCGTTCGCCCTGCTCGTTGAGATTGTAGGTGACCATGGCGCAATCGCCTTGTTCCAGAGCCTTCAAACCACCTGCGACGGTTTTTCCGGAGAGGCCAAAACCACGGATCTTGCCTTCCTGCTTGAGCTGCGCGAGGGCTTCATAGACGCCTTCGTGTTCGAGGATATGCAGGTCGTTGCCGTCAGAGTGCACCAGTACCAGGTCAATGCAGTCGGTTTCCAGGCGCTTGAGGCTGCGCTCGACCGAGAGGCGGGTATGGGCTGCGCTGAAGTTGAAGCTCGACAGGCCGTTGTCGAACTCTTCCCCGACTTTGCTGACGATCACCCACTCGTGGCGTTGCCCACGCAGCAGCGGGCCAAGGCGTTCCTCACTGCGGCCATAGGCAGGCGCAGTGTCTATCAGGTTGATGCCCAGGTCACGGGCTTGATCGAGCAACTGACGTGCTGCTCGGTCATCCGGGATGGTGAAGCCGTTGGGGTACTTCACGCCCTGGTCGCGGCCCAGTTTGACGGTGCCCAGGCCTAGCGGCGAGACCATCAGCCCCAGGCTGCCCAGCGGGCGGTGCAGGTCATGCAGGGTGGCTTGGCTCATGGCAGCAACTGTTCCCAGACAGACGGTGCAATCGGCGGTCTTGGCAGGTCCGGCAGTGTGGTGCAGGTCCCCGGCGTAATGCCGTCACGCGCCAGGCTGGCCATTACGCGATCTGCGAAGTCCGGTGCCAGTGCCAGTTTGGTTGGCCAGCCGACCAGCAAGCGTTGTTGTTCGGCCAGGAAGGCGTTGTCGGGGCGTACCAGGCCCGACTGCGCCGGCTCTGCCCGGTCAACCCGCAGGGTTGCCCATTGCACCTGGCTGAGATCGACCCAAGGGAGCAGGCTGGCCACTTCCTTCTTTGCCGCAGCAATCTGTGCGTCTGGTTCACGTGCGACGCCTTCGGCTTCGGCCAGGTCGCCACCCAGGTACCACACCCACTGACCATCGGCCGCCGGATGGGTGGTGACGGTGATGCGCGGTTTGGGGCCGCCACCGAGGCAATGCGCATAGAGCGGCTTCAGGCTTGGCCCTTTGGCCAGCACCATGTGCAGGGGACGGGTTTGCATGGCCGGTTGGCTCAGGCCGAGCGCCTTGAGCAGTTCGGCGTTACCGGCACCGGCGCTGAGCACCACGCGCTGTGCGCGGATTTCACGGCCATCGACCCGCAGGCCGACCAGCTCATCGGCTTCACGCAACGGTTCGATCTGCTGGCCCGCGAGCAGGCTTTCACCGGCCAGGGCTGCCAGGCGATCAAGCAGGCTGGGTACATCGATGACCAGTTCGGCCAGGCGGTAGACTTTGCCTTTGAAGGCGCGGTCTTGCAGCGCAGGTGGCAATTGCTCGCCCTTGACCTGATCGACTCGGCCGCGCACGGCCTTGCTGGCAAAGAAACTGGTGAGATTGCCGGCCAGGGTGCCCGGAGACCAGAGGTAGTGAGCGTCTGACAGCAGGCGTACACCGGACAGGTCCAGCTCGCCGCTACCGGCCAGGGCTTCGCGCCAGCGTCGTGGCATGTCGGCAATCGCTTCCGATGCTCCGGTCAGGGCGCCATGCAGGGCGTACTTGGCGCCGCCATGGATGATGCCTTGGGATTTCAGGGTCTGCCCGCCACCGAGGCTGTCGCGCTCTACCAGAACTGTCGAAAAACCCTGGCGACGCAGGCGGGCATTGAGCCAGAGGCCTGCAACCCCTGCGCCGACAATCAGGACGTCGGTAGAAATAGCCGATGGCATGTACAAACCTCACAAGCTGGGATAGGAGCGCAGTATACAGCCTGTGGCGGATTGCACCTTGCCTGGCATCAGTGCCCGGCGGTTTTTGAAAACAACTGGATCACCACCACGCCTCCGACAATCATCGCCATGCCGAGGATGGCTGGGGTATCGAGTTTTTGGCCATAGATGAACAGCGCTGCAACGCTGATCAGGACGATACCCAGCCCTGACCAGATCGCGTAGGCGATACCTACCGGAATGCTGCGCACCACCAGGGTCAGCATCCAGAATGCCACGGCATAGCCACAAACCATCAGCAGCAGTGGCAGGGGTGTGCTCAGGCCCTTGACCGCTTTCATGGAGGCGGTGGCGATGACTTCCGCGCAGATGGCAATGGCCAGGTAGGTGTAGGCATTCATGGTGGGTGTCCTCTGTAGTTGGTGGGCATTCTAGAGGACGCACGAGTGCGGTAAAGTCATTAGCTATCTGTATTGGAGATAGGTTGCCGTGAGTGAGCAGTGGAATCTTGAGCAAGTAAGGCTGTTCGTGCGCGTGGCTGAGCTGCGCTCGTTTTCCGCTGTTGCCCGTGAGCAGCGTAAAGCGCAGTCGGCGATCAGCAGCGGTATTGCCCTGCTGGAGGAAGACCTTGGGGTTGTCCTCTTCGAGCGCAGCAGTGGTCGCCAGCCGCGTCTGACTGGCGCGGGTGCGGCGTTGCTGGAAGATGCCCGCGAGCTGTTGCGCCAATGCGAGCGTCTTGATGGTCGGGCCCTGGCGCTGATGCGTGGCCAGGAGGCGCAATTGCGCGTGGCTCAGGATGAGGCCATGCCCTACCAGCCGGTGATCGACAGCCTGGATGAGCTGGCCCAGCGCTTTCCACTGCTTGAAGTGCAATTGGCCAGCGGCGCACAGGGGGATGTGGCGCGTAAACTGGTCGAGCGTCGAGCTGACCTGGGGTTGTTGTTCCATCATGATCGGATGCCCGTTGCTCTGGAGCGTCGGGCGCTGGGCAGTGTCGAGATGGTCACCGTCTGCGCTGTCCATCACCCGCTGGCGCAACTGCCATGGGTCAGTCGACAGCAATTGGCGCAGCACCGTCAGTTGTTGATCACCCCTCAGGAGAGTGGTTACCCCGGTGGTGAGCCGATCAGCCCCCAGATCTGGCGCGCAGACAGTTTCTACGCCATGGCTGAACTGCTGATGCGTGGGCTCGGCTGGGCATGGTTGCCCCGGCATGTGGTGCAGTACCCAACCTACCAGACGCAGATGGTCGAGTTGGCCAGCGAATGGACACCGCCAGCGTTGGTGGTCGAGCTGGCATGGCGGCGAGATGAGCCCCTGGGACCGGCCGCGCAGTGGTTGGCTGAGCGCTTCGCACTGCACTTGCGCGCCATTGGCTAGTACACTGCGGCGCCATGAACAGATCCCTTTATACCCTGTTGTTTCACTTGGGCCTGCCGCTGGTCGCGCTGCGCCTGTACCTGCGTTCGCGTAAGGCGCCGGCCTATGCGAAGCGTATCGGCGAGCGCTTTGCCAAGGGCCTTGCGCCGATGCAGACCGGTGGTATCTGGGTGCATGCGGTGTCGGTCGGCGAGAGTATTGCCGCGGCGCCGATGGTGCGGGCCTTGCTCAAACGTTATCCACAGCTGCCCATTACCATCACCTGCATGACCCCGACCGGCTCCGAGCGTGTCAGGGCGATGTTTGCCGATGAGCCGCGGGTTCAGCACTGCTACCTGCCCTATGATCTGCCTTGGGCGGCGGCACGTTTCCTTGACCATGTACAACCGCGCCTGGCGGTGATCATGGAAACCGAACTCTGGCCCAACCATATCAACCAGTGCGCCAAACGAGGCATACCGGTCGCCTTGGCCAATGCCCGGTTGTCTGAGCGGTCGGCGCGTGGCTATGGACGATTTGCCAAGCTGACCCAGCCGATGCTGGCGCAGATGAGCCTGATTGCGGTTCAGACCGAGGCTGAGGCCGAGCGTTTCCGCCAGTTGGGCGCTCGTCCCGAGTGCGTTGAGGTCACCGGTTCGATCAAGTTCGACCTGAGCGTCGATCCTCAGTTGTTGGTCCGTGCCGGTCAGTTACGTGCACAGTGGCAGGCGGATCGACGTCCAGTATGGATCGCGGCGAGCACCCATGAGGGCGAAGACTCGATCATTTTGCAGGCGCACCGGCAACTGTTGGAACACCACGCCGACGCCTTGCTGATTCTCGTGCCACGTCATCCAGAGCGTTTCAATGCCGTGTTCGAGCTCTGTCAGCCGCAGTTTGTGACGCAGCGCCGCTCCAGTGGCGAAGCGGTCACTGAGCAGACCCAGGTACTGCTCGGTGACACCATGGGCGAGTTGCTGTTTCTGTATGCGTTGGCAGACATTGCCTTCGTCGGCGGTAGCCTGGTTCCCAATGGCGGGCACAACGTCCTGGAGCCGGCTGCCTTGTCCAAACCGGTGCTCAGCGGACCACATCTGTTCAACTTTCTGGAAATCGCGGCGATGTTGCGCGAAGCGGGGGCTTTGCAGGAAGTGGACGACGCACAAGGCCTGGCTGCGCACGTGCGCCGCTTGATTGAATTGCCAATCGACGCTCAGCGCATGGGTGATGCAGGGCGGTCAGTGATGCGCGCCAACCAGGGGGCATTGCAGCGCTTGCTGGATGGGCTGGCGCGGTTGTTCTGAGACCTCGACAGCGGCAAGCCACTACGGTCCCTTGCGGTCCAGTGGGTGGCTTGCCGACGAGGCTGTCAGGGACGACGCTCGAAGTTCGCCTGCGCAGCCTTGGCCAGGTCCGGCGGCAGGAAGTCCTTGTCCGGGTTGTAATCGGCCTTCAGGTAGCGGGTCAGGTCTTGCAGGTCCTGAGGGCTCAGTGTGCCCGCGGCCTGCTTCAGGCGCAGGTTGTCGAGGATGTAGTCGTAGCGGGTGTTGTTGTAGTCCCGCACTGAGGTGTACAGCTGACGTTGGGCATCGAGTACGTCGACGATGTTGCGTGTGCCGACCTGATAGCCGATCTCGGTCGCTTCCAGTGCGCTCTGGTTGGAGATGATCGACTGTTTGCGCGCTTGCACCTGCTCCACGTCAGTGTTCACCGCACGGTGCAGGTTGCGGGTGTTCTCCACCACCTGGCGGCGCAGGCTTTCGCGTTGCTGTTCGGTCTGGTTCAGGCGCTGATAGGCCTCGCGCACTTGCGAGCTGGTCAGCCCACCGCTGTAGATCGGGATGTTCAGTTGCAGGCCAATGCTGCGTTGTTCGACATCGCCACCGTAATGGACGCCCGGGGTCGGGTTACTGAACCCCAGGTTGTCGTTGTCGCCTTTCTGGTAGTTGGCCACGGCATCGAGTGTCGGAGCATGCCCGGCCTTGCGTTGGCGCAGGGTTTCTTCGGCGGCGCTGACGGCATAGTTGGTCGCTTGCAAGGTCAGGTTCTGCCGTGCGGCGGTATCGACCCAGGCAGTGGCGTCATTCGGAACCGGCACCTGCACGGGCAGGGTATGAACGATGCCTTGAATGGCGTTGTATTCACGGTTGGTCAACGTGATCAGGGCCTGGAAGGCGTCCTCGACCTGGCGCTGGGCAAGTATCCGGTTGGCCCGTGCCGTGTCGTAGCTGGCCTGGGACTGCAGTACGTCGGTCTTGTCCGACAAGCCAACGTCAAAACGCTCGTTGGACTGGTCCAGCTGGCGCTTGAACGCGGCTTCCTCGGCCTTGGTTGCTGCCAGGTTGTCCTGGGCTCGCAGCACGCTGAAATAGCTGTCTGCACTCTGCAGGATCAAATTTTGCTCGGTGGCGGACAGCTCGAGTGCCGCTTGTTCATTGACGGCCTGTGCCGCTTGCAACTGGAACCAGCGGTCGGCGCGGAATATGGGCTGCGACAGGGTGGCCTGCCACGAGTTGCCACTGCGGTTGTTTGTGGTCGAAGGCTCATCGAACTGGGTGCGGGTGCTTTGCATCTCGGCCCCGGCCGAGAGGTTTGGCAGTAGCCCGGCGCGCGCCTGGGGTACCACTTCGCGGCGAGCACCGTAGTTGGCCTGGGCCGCCGCCAGGTCGGCGTTATTGTTTACCGCTTCTTGATAGACGCTGACCAGGTCGGTCTTTGCGGACAAGGGCGCTTCTGCTGCCCAGGCCATTCCGTTGGTAGCACAAGACACGGCTAGGGCCAGTGAAAGTTTGCGCAGCATAAGGCAATCCTTGAACGGGTGAGATAATCGCTTAGTTCAGAGCGTAGTGCAGTGTAGTTGCGCTGGCATATTGCAACAATCTGCCATATCCGCCATTGATCGTACGCAGTTTTACAGTGGTGGCTTTACGTGTCACTCCAGTCTAGACTGGCCTCGTTCTTGTCGGGGTGCCTTGTGTTGAGGCTGAGATCGGATAATTCCGGATCCCGTTGAACCTGATCAGGTTAGCGCCTGCGTAGGGAACAAGATTGCTCGCTTTCCCGCGAGCCCTCTTGTGCCAGGGTCCGGGAATGTCGAGTCAGCTTCAGGCTGCCAGGCATCGCCGACTATGGCACAGCACCAGCCCCGGTGCGTTCGTGCCTTTCAGGTTCACTCCGACATTCCACCGCTGGATGCCGTCTGGAGAGCCTGTGATGAGTAAACAAGAAAAATACGCCAACCTGAGTGAATCGGCTCAGGTCGATCAGCAGTCCGTGCAACCGTTTACCCGCTCGCGAAAAATTTATGTCGAAGGCTCGCGCCCTGACATTCGTGTGCCGATGCGTGAAATCAGCCTGGACGACACGCCTACCGACTTCGGTGGCGAGCCTAATGCCCCGGTACTGGTCTACGACACCTCGGGTCCTTACACCGACCCGAATGTGGTGATCGATGTGCGTAAAGGCCTGGGCGACGTGCGTTCGGCCTGGATCGAGGCCCGTGGCGATACCGAGCGCCTTGACGGCCTCAGCTCCCATTTTGGCCAGCAGCGCCTGAGCGACCCGGAACTGACTGCGCTGCGTTTTGCCCACGTCAAAAACCCGCGTCGGGCCAAGGCCGGTGCCAACGTCAGCCAGATGCACTATGCCCGCCAGGGCATCATCACTGCCGAGATGGAGTACGTTGCCCTTCGCGAAAACATGAAGCTGCAAGAAGCCCGTGCCGCAGGCCTGCTCAATCAGCAGCACGCCGGTCACAGCTTCGGTGCCAGCATTCCGAAAGAGATCACCCCAGAGTTCGTGCGCGAGGAAATCGCCCGTGGCCGTGCGATCATCCCGGCCAACATCAACCACGTTGAACTGGAGCCGATGATCATCGGCCGTAACTTCCTGGTGAAGATCAACGGCAACATCGGCAACAGCGCCCTGGGCTCGTCCATTGAAGAAGAAGTGGCCAAGCTGACCTGGGGTATCCGCTGGGGTTCGGACACCGTCATGGACCTGTCCACCGGCAAGCATATCCATGAAACCCGCGAGTGGATCATCCGTAACTCGCCGGTTCCGATCGGTACCGTGCCGATCTACCAGGCATTGGAAAAGGTCAACGGTGTCGCCGAGGACCTGACCTGGGAACTGTTCCGTGACACCTTGATCGAGCAGGCCGAGCAGGGCGTGGACTACTTCACCATCCATGCCGGTGTGCTGCTGCGTTACGTGCCACTGACCGCCAAGCGTGTGACCGGTATCGTCAGCCGTGGTGGTTCGATCATGGCCAAGTGGTGCCTGGCGCACCACAAGGAAAACTTCCTTTACACTCATTTCGACGAAATTTGCGAAATCATGAAGGCCTACGACGTCAGCTTCTCGCTGGGCGATGGCCTGCGTCCGGGGTCGATTGCCGACGCCAACGACGAAGCGCAGTTCGGTGAACTGGAAACCCTCGGTGAGCTGACCAAGATCGCCTGGAAACACGACGTTCAGTGCATGATCGAAGGCCCTGGCCACGTGCCGATGCAGTTGATCAAAGAGAACATGGACAAGCAGTTGGAGTGCTGTGACGAGGCACCGTTCTATACCCTCGGCCCACTGACCACGGACATCGCACCTGGCTATGACCACATCACCTCCGGTATCGGTGCGGCGATGATCGGCTGGTTCGGCTGTGCCATGCTCTGCTATGTGACGCCGAAGGAACACTTGGGCCTGCCGAACAAGGATGACGTCAAGACCGGCATCATTACCTACAAGATCGCCGCGCATGCTGCCGACCTTGCCAAGGGCCATCCGGGGGCGCAAATCCGTGACAATGCCTTGTCCAAGGCGCGTTTCGAGTTCCGTTGGGAAGACCAGTTCAACCTCGGTCTTGACCCGGATACCGCACGCAGTTTCCATGACGAAACGCTACCGAAGGATTCGGCCAAGGTCGCTCACTTCTGCTCCATGTGCGGGCCGAAGTTCTGCTCGATGAAAATCACCCAGGAAGTTCGCGAATACGCGGCTAACCAGCGTATCGAAACGCTGGATGTGTCGGTCGAAGAGGGCATGCGTGAGCAGGCCGAACGGTTCCGCCAGGAAGGCAGCCAGTTGTACAAAAAGGTCTGAGGACGCTCATGGGCGGTGTGCAATGCGCACCGCCTCTGCAGGCAAGCCAGCCCCCACAAGCACTGCATAGGCCGGTGCCTGTGGGGGCTGGCTTGCCTGCAATGGGGTTCAAACCATTACCCGCTATCTCCTTGTCGAGACCATTCCTGTGAGCACACCCAGCCACTACTCCCCCGACCATCCTGTGCCCAGCCATCAGCGCACGTTTGGTGCCCGTGACCTGTTTTCCCTTTGGTTTTCCCTCGGTATTGGCCTGATGGTGCTACAGACCGGCGCCTTGCTCGGTCCGGGGCTGGGGCTTGCCGGTGCGCTGCTGGCAATTGTCCTGGGCACCGCTGTGGGGGTGTTGCTGCTGGCGGCGGTTGGCGTCATTGGCAGCGATACCGGCCTGTCGGCCATGGCCGCTTTGCGACTGAGCCTGGGGCGACACGGTGCAGCGTTGCCTGCGCTATTGAACCTGCTGCAACTGATCGGTTGGGGCGCATTCGAGATCATTGTGATGCGCGATGCCGCCAGTTTGCTGGGCGCGCGGGCGTTTGGTGAGGGCAGTGCATGGGCGATGCCAGTGCTCTGGACGCTGTTCTTTGGTGGCCTGGCGACCTTGCTGGCGGTCAGTGGTCCGTTGACCTTCGTGCGGCGGATCCTGCGCAAGTGGGGTATCTGGCTGCTGCTGGGTGCCTGCCTGTGGCTGACCTGGAACCTGTTCGCCAAGGCGGATCTGGTAGGCCTCTGGCAGCGTACGGGTGACGGTTCGCTGTCATTTGCACTGGGCTTTGATATCGCCATTGCGATGCCCTTGTCCTGGCTGCCGCTGATTGCCGACTACTCGCGTTTTGGCCAACGTGCCTCACGGGTTTTCGGTGGCACGGCACTCGGCTTTTTCATCGGTAACTTCTGGCTGATGAGCCTGGGCGTGGCGTACACCCTGGCATTTGCGCCGAGTGGTGAAACCAATGCATTGCTGTTGGCCTTGGCAGGTGCCGGCCTGGGGATTCCGCTGTTGTTGATTCTATTGGACGAGTCGGAAAACGCCTTTGCCGACATTCATTCGGCTGCTGTTTCCACAGGCCTGTTGTTGCGCTTGAAAGTCGAGCATCTGGCCTTGGTCATTGGTCTTGTGTGCACGCTGATCGCATGCTTTGCGCCGTTGGCGCAGTACCAGAATTTCTTGCTGCTGATCGGCTCGGTGTTTGCACCGCTGTTCGGTGTCGTGCTGGTGGACCACTTCATCTGGCGCCGCCGTCGTGCGGACATCAGCATACGGGCACTGCACTGGGGGGCGTTGCTGGCCTGGTGTGGGGGTGTGCTGATCTATCACGTGTTGGCGAACTACTACCCCGAGGTTGGTGCAACCCTGCCAGCATTGCTGTCGGCAGGGTTGTTGTACGGGTTCTCAGCCAGCATGTTCAGCCGCGGCCAGGAAAAAGCTCCGGCTTGAGGATACCATTCAGGCGCGGGTAAGGGATCTTCAGCTCGGTATGGCCCATGGAGTAGGGCGCGATGGTGTAGACCTCATACTTGAGCACCAGCGCGCCGTACGTCAGGGCAATGTGCGGGGTCTTGCGGAAGGGCCAGGTTTTTACGAAGTCCGGGTCCTGATCCATCTTGGTGCTCGCCAACCAGCTCTTGTGTGCCAGTTGCGCCTGCTGCCAGAAGGCTTCCTCCTGGCCTGGCAGGAGCATGTCCTGCAGGGTCAGCACCTTGTCCTGCTGGCGAGAGTAGTTGATGAAGCCACGCCCCGGCATGCCGTGGGCACCACCCGTGTCCAGGTAGCTGGACAGCTCAATGATCACCAGTCCGTCATGCTGTTCGCGTACCTTGGCTTGCAAGTAGCTGCTATTGCGGCTTTCGGCGTCACGCAGGAACTGATCTTCGTAGGCTTTGAGTGAGGTGGGTGGTGCTGTGCGGTTGTTGTCCTGAGTCATTTGCAGCAGGCGCCGCTCGACCAGCGCATCCAGCTTTGGCTGTGCCGGGAAGTGAATCGTGTCGATGTTCACCAGTGGGCAGTCGGTATTGTTGCAGCCTGGTTTGATGTGCTCCCAGGCCTCGCGTTTGACTTCCAGTGGCGTACGCATATTGGGCTGGAACACGCTTTGGCAAGCGCCCAGTGCCAGTGCCAGTACGGCCACGGAAGTCAGTTTCGCAAGCGTCATGATGGTCCCTGTAAGGCTAAGGTAATCGGGCTTTGACCGTCGGCGGCGCCGTCGGTTCGCCACTAAGCTGAATAGACCAGCGGGCTGCCTATCCTCGCAGTCTCGCCGGTATCTTTAAAGAGGTGAAAGCTGGCTGAGTGCGCGTTAGGATGGCGCCAAGCGGTACATCGAAGCAACGAGGATTTTCATGACAGACAAGGCTAACGCTGTGCCCAGCGCCGTTGACATTGTTCAGCGGGACAACTGCTACAAGGGCTTTTACCGGCTCGATAAAGTGCGTCTGCGCCATGAGCTGTTCGCGGGCGGCATGGGGCGGGAGATAAGCCGTGAGCTGTTTGTACGTCACGATGCGGTGTGCGTGCTGCCTTATGACGCTCAGCGTGATGAAGTGGTGCTGATCGAGCAGTTTCGTGTCGGCGCCATCGGCAAGGTTGCAAGCCCTTGGCTGATAGAACTGGTCGCTGGTCTGATCGACAAGGACGAACAACCGGAAGAAGTTGCACACCGTGAGGCTGAGGAGGAAGCTGGCCTGAAGCTGACTGCGCTATGGCCGATGACGCGTTACTTTCCGTCGCCTGGTGGCAGTGATGAGTACGTTCATTTGTACTTGGGCCGTTGCAGCAGCGTGGGGGTGGGTGGCCTGCACGGTTTGGAAGAAGAGGGTGAAGATATTCGCGTGAAGGTCTGGTCATTCGAGGATGCCCTGCAGGCCGTGCGCGATGGACATATCATCAACGCGGCAAGCATCATTGCCTTGCAATGGTTGGCGTTGAACCGCGATGAAGTCAGGGGGCTATGGTCGTGAATCTGTTGCGTGAGCGCTATCGGGTCGATCTGGTGGGCTTGCAGGCTGCCTGCGAGGCCAACTATGCGCGCCTGATGCGGCTGTTGCCGGACATGCGCAACACCCAAAGCTCGCGCCGTATCGGTATGACCCAGGGTGACCAGATGCTTGGCGTTCTGGTGCTCGATGTTGTCCTTGCCTGTCCCTACACCACCACGCTACGTGTTCGCCAGGAGCACAGCCTGCCTTGGTTGCCGGTGCCTCAGCTGGAGGTGCAGGTCTATCATGATGCGCGCATGGCCGAAGTGGTCAGTGCCGAGCATGCCCGACGCTTTCGCAGTATCTACCCCTATCCGAACACGCAGATGCATCAGCCTGATGAAAAGGCTCAGCTCAACCTGTTCCTCGGCGAGTGGCTGAGCCACTGCCTGGCCTGTGGGCACGAGTTGGCGACGGTGCGTTAAAAATGTGAAGACGGTCTTGTCGCGGGTTTGCCCCGAGGTTTTTTCACCACCATAATCGTGCTGAATCCGCCCCGGGAGCCAGCCTTGTTGCCTCTATCGACTCCAGCCAGTGATGCCCCAGTGCTGCTGGTACAGCTTTCTGACAGCCACTTGTTTGCCGATGAAGGCAGCACACTGCTTGGCATGAACACCGGAGACAGCCTGCAGCGGGTGATCGGGCAGGTGCTGGATGAGCAGCCGCGTATCGATCTGGTGCTGGCAACAGGTGATCTGTCCCAGGATGGTACGCAGGCGTCCTATGAGCGGTTTCGCCAGATGAGTGAGCGAATTCCCGCGCCTGTACGCTGGTTGGCGGGCAATCATGACGAGCCGTTGCCGATGGCGCAGGCCGCGCAAGGCTCGGACGTGCTTGAACCGGTCATGGATATCGGCGCCTGGCGGGTTATTTTGCTCAATTCGGCGGTGTCGGGTGCAGTGCCCGGGCTGCTGGCCGATGATCAACTGCAACTGCTTGAGTGGGCGCTGGCCACGGCGCCCGAGCGGCATCATCTTGTCTGCCTGCATCATCATCCCGTCTCGATTGCCTGTGCCTGGATGGCGCCAATCGGCCTGCGTAATGGCGATGCCCTGTTTGCAGTGCTTGAACGTTATCCACAGGTCAGGGCGGTGCTCTGGGGGCATGTTCATCAGGAGTGGGATGAGCAGCGTGGTGACATTCGCCTGCTTGCTTCACCGTCCACCTGCATTCAGTTCGAGCCGGGCAGCGAAGATTTCACCGTAGGCGAACAGGCGCCGGGTTACCGCTGGTTAAGGCTTTACGCCAATGGTCAGATCGATACCGGCGTGTCCCGCGTCAGCGATTTTGCCTATACCGTTGACTACGGCAGCAATGGTTACTGAATACAAAGTGTTGCGAATTCTCCAAAGCTGATCCAACGCTGGCCGGACAGGCTAAACTGCATGCTTTTGCGCCCGCCGTGCGGGCCATGCCGATGCGCGGGGGGTGGTATGTCGGGTTCGATTCTTTATATCCACGGTTTCAATAGCGCACCGTCATCGAAAAAGGCCACCCAACTGGTGGCCGTAATGCAGCAGTTGGGCAAAAACGAACAACTGCGGGTGCCGGCGTTGCACCACCATCCGCGTGAAGCGATTGCACAACTGGAGCGCGCCATCGCCGAACTCGGTGCGCCATTACTGGTCGGCAGCTCACTCGGCGGCTACTATGCGACCTACCTGGCCGAGCGCCATGGCCTGAAGGCCCTGCTGATCAACCCGGCAGTCAATCCGCACCAGATGTTCGACGGCTACCTGGGTAGCCAGCAGAACCTCTACACCGGTGAAACATGGGAGTTGACGGTCGATCATGTACACGCACTGGCTGAGCTGGAAACAGCCCCGCCGTGTGATGCCGAGCGCTTCCAGGTCTGGTTGCAGACGGCCGATGAAACCCTGGACTATCGCCGTGCCGAAACCTTCTACCGGGCATGCGCCTTGCGTATTCAGGCCGGGGGCGACCACAGCTTCCAGGGCTTTGCCGAACGTTTGCCAGCCCTGCTGAACTTTGCCGGTATTGCGCCCCAACAGTATCAAGCGCTCGATTTTTCTGTATTTTGATTGCTTATTTTTACCTACGAATGACGACGAGAACCCATGGCCAATCCCAGCGCTAGCGCCTATAACGCAGACGCCATCGAAGTCCTCTCCGGCCTTGACCCGGTGCGTAAGCGCCCGGGCATGTATACCGATACCAGCCGGCCGAACCATCTTGCTCAGGAAGTCATCGACAACAGTGTCGACGAAGCCCTGGCCGGGCATGCCAAGTCGGTTCAGGTGATCCTGCACGCTGACCACTCTCTGGAAGTCTCTGACGACGGTCGCGGCATGCCGGTGGACATCCACCCTGAAGAAGGCGTCTCCGGGGTTGAGCTGATCCTGACCAAGCTGCACGCTGGCGGTAAGTTTTCCAACAAGAACTACCAGTTCTCCGGCGGTTTGCATGGTGTTGGTATTTCGGTGGTCAACGCCCTGTCCAGTCAGGTTAGGGTCAAGGTCAAGCGTGATGGCAACGAATACCAGATGACCTTCGCCGACGGCTACAAGGCCAGCGAGCTGGAAGTGATCGGTACGGTCGGCAAGCGCAACACCGGTACCAGCGTGTATTTTGCGCCCGATCCGAAGTATTTCGACTCACCGAAATTCTCCATCAGCCGTCTCAAGCATGTGCTCAAGGCCAAGGCCGTGCTGTGCCCGGGGTTGCTGGTCAGCTTCGAGGACAAGGCCAGCGGTGAGAAGGTCGAGTGGCACTATGAAGACGGCCTGCGTTCCTATCTCGTCGACTCGGTCAGTGACTACCTGCGCCTGCCGGACGAGCCGTTCTGCGGCAGCCTGGCCGGCAACAAGGAAGCCGTGGACTGGGCTTTGCTGTGGCTGCCTGAAGGCGGCGACAGCGTTCAGGAAAGCTACGTCAACCTGATCCCGACTGCTCAGGGTGGTACCCACGTCAATGGCCTGCGCCAGGGCCTGCTGGACGCGATGCGTGAGTTCTGCGAGTTCCGCAACCTGCTGCCGCGCGGGGTCAAGCTGGCCCCTGAGGATGTCTGGGAACGCATTACCTTCGTACTCTCGATGAAAATGCAGGAGCCGCAGTTCTCCGGGCAGACCAAGGAACGCCTGTCTTCCCGTGAGGCGGCTGCGTTTGTCTCTGGCGTGGTCAAGGATGCCTTCAGCCTGTGGCTCAACGCCCATCCAGAGCTGGGCATGCAGTTGGCCGAACTGGCAATCAGTAACGCCGGGCGTCGTCTCAAGGCGAGCAAGAAGGTTGAGCGCAAGCGCGTAACGCAGGGGCCGGCTTTGCCGGGCAAGCTCGCTGACTGCGCCGGGCAGGATCCGATGCGCGCCGAACTGTTCCTGGTCGAGGGTGACTCGGCAGGCGGTTCAGCCAAGCAGGCGCGGGACAAGGAGTTCCAGGCCATCCTGCCGTTGCGCGGGAAGATCCTCAATACCTGGGAAGTCGATGGTGGTGAAGTCCTGGCCAGCCAGGAAGTGCATAACATCGCTGTGGCCATCGGTGTCGATCCGGGCGCCAGCGACATGAGCCAACTGCGTTACGGCAAGATCTGCATCCTTGCCGACGCCGACTCCGACGGCCTGCACATCGCTACCTTGCTGTGCGCGCTGTTCGTCCAGCACTTCCGCCCGCTGGTTGAGGCCGGCCATGTTTACGTTGCCATGCCGCCGTTGTACCGGATCGACCTGGGCAAGGAGATCTACTATGCCCTTGACGAGGCCGAGCGCGATGGGATTCTCGACCGCCTGGTGGCGGAGAAGAAACGGGGCAAGCCTCAGGTCACACGGTTCAAGGGGCTGGGCGAGATGAACCCGCCGCAGCTGCGCGAAACCACCATGGACCCGAACACTCGGCGTCTGGTCCAACTGACCCTGGATGATTTTGCACAAACCAGCGAGATCATGGACATGTTGCTGGCCAAGAAGCGTGCGGGCGACCGCAAGAACTGGCTGGAAACCAAGGGGAACCTGGCTGAGGTCATGGCTTGATCCGTTCGCTGCTGGCGAGTCTGTTGCTGCTTTTCGCCTTGCCAGCACTGGCGGCTCCCTGGCCGGAGCTGACGCTCCAGGCCGAGCATCCGATCGACGGCATGCTCGGTGGCAACCTTTCGGGCCTGGCGCTGTGTGGCAAGGACCTGTGGGCCGTCTCTGACCGTGACGATGACCTGCTGTACCGCCTGGATACTACAGGGGCAGTCTGGCAGGCCATTGGCAGCACCTTGGTGCTGCCTGACGCGCCGGCCACCGGTTTGCCCTGGGGGTTGCGTGTGCGAACCTGGGCAGCCTCCTGGGTTCGGGGTGGCTCGATTGATTTCGAAGCGGTGAGCTGTGACGCTGCTGGCAACAAGTACCTGGTCAGTGAAGCCCTTGCAGCCGTGCTTCAGGTGCCTGTCGAAGGCGCACCGCACTGGTTGAAAATTGACCCGGGCCTGGTTCGTCAGGCACGGGGCAGTGGCATGTTGCTGCACTTCAATGCCTTGTTCGAGGGGCTTGCCGTCAACCCGTCCGGTGACCGTATCTGGCTCGCCGCCGAGCGCGAGCGACGTGGCTTGTTGTTGATAAAGCGACAGCAGACAACCTGGGCCTGCAATGGCGGGTGTGTCTTGCTCAGTGAAGGCGGCACCGAGCCTCAGCCGGAGCAGATGCCCAATGCGCAAGAAAGGGAGCGTGATTTTGCCGACCTGGCGCTGTTCAATGACAAACTGTTTACCCTGGAGCGTAATGCGTTTCGGATCTGTCGCCGAGATCCCGCCACGGCGGTGGTCGAGCGCTGCTGGTCGTTTGCTGCCGAAGCCTTGACGGAACCGCGCCGCTATTCCCAGCCTTTTGGCCTGGCTGAAGCCTTGGTGATCGACGCTGAAGGTGCCTGGGTCGGGGTGGATAACAACGGTGGCAGCCGTGCCGACGGCGAAAGCCGTCCGATCGTCTGGCGCTTTGCTGCGCCCAAGGACGGCTGGAGTGCCAAGCCATGAGCCAGGCACCGGGCAAGCGTGCCGGGCGGGTGTTTCTGATACTGGCCTGGGCGGCCGGTCTGTTTCTGGCGACGCGTTTTTTTGGTCAGTGGGAGCAGCGTCAGGAAAACCCGAACAAGGTGGTCAGTTCGGTGCATGGTGAGGATTACATTGAGGTGCAACTGGCCGGTAATGGCCAGGGTCACTTTGTGGCGGATGGTCAGATCAATGGTCAGCCGGTGCATTTTCTACTGGATACCGGGGCGACCGATGTGGCCATCCCCGAGAGCCTTGCAACCCGGCTCGGCCTTGAACGCGGTGCCCCGGTCACCCTGAGTACTGCCAATGGCCGTGCAGAGGGCTACCGTACACGGCTGGACGCGCTGCAGTTGGGCGATATTCTCCTGCGCGATGTGCGCGCCCTGGTGGTTCCGGGGCTCGGCGGCGAGCAGGTGCTGTTGGGCATGAGTGCCCTGAAACGACTTGAATTTACCCAGCGCAGCGGCACCTTGCTGCTGCGCCAGACCTTGAAATGATGAGGCCCGCATGAGCGATTCCCTTGATCTCAGCCTCGATGGCGTAGAGCGCCGGTCACTGGCTGACTTCACCGAACAGGCCTACCTCAACTATTCCATGTACGTGATCATGGACCGTGCGCTGCCGCATATCGGCGATGGCCTGAAGCCGGTGCAGCGACGTATCGTCTATGCCATGAGCGAGCTGGGGCTGGATGCCGACTCTAAGCACAAGAAGTCGGCACGTACCGTTGGTGATGTGCTCGGCAAGTTCCACCCCCATGGCGATTCGGCCTGCTATGAAGCCATGGTGTTGATGGCGCAACCGTTCAGTTACCGCTACACGTTGGTCGATGGCCAGGGTAACTGGGGGGCACCGGATGATCCGAAATCTTTTGCCGCCATGCGTTACACCGAAGCACGCCTGTCGCGTTACTCCGAAGTGCTGCTCAGTGAACTGGGCCAGGGGACTGCCGACTGGGTACCAAACTTCGACGGTACCCTCGACGAACCCGCCGTGCTGCCAGCGCGTCTGCCGAACATTCTGCTCAACGGTACCACCGGTATCGCTGTGGGCATGGCGACTGATGTGCCGCCACACAACCTGCGCGAAGTGGCCAGTGCCTGCGTGCGCCTGCTCGATGAGCCGAAAGCGACCGTCGAGCAGCTGTGTGAGCATATCCAGGGCCCGGATTATCCGACCGAGGCGGAAATCATTACGCCGCGGGCAGACCTGCTGAAAATCTACGAAACGGGTCGTGGCTCGGTACGCATGCGTGCGGTCTACCGCATCGAGGATGGCGATATTGTTGTGACGTCGCTGCCGCATCAGGTTTCCGGCGCCAAGGTGCTGGAGCAGATCGCCGCGCAGATGCAAGCCAAGAAGCTGCCGATGGTGGCCGACCTGCGCGACGAGTCGGACCATGAAAACCCGTGCCGTATCGTGATCATCGCCCGTTCCAATCGGGTCGACCTCGACGAGTTGATGCAGCACCTGTTCGCGACCACGGACCTGGAGTCCAGCTACCGGGTCAATATGAACATCATCGGCCTCGACGGGCGTCCGCAGCTCAAGAACCTGCGGGCGCTGCTCAGCGAGTGGCTGGAGTTCCGGGTCGGTACGGTGCGTCGGCGCCTGCAGTTCCGCCTGGACAAGGTGGAGCGGCGTTTGCATCTGTTGGAAGGCTTGCTGGTAGCGTTCCTCAACCTGGATGAAGTGATTCATATCATTCGGACCGAGGACCAGCCAAAGGCTGCGTTGATCGCCCGTTTCGGCCTGACCGAAACCCAGGCTGAGTACATTCTCGAAACCCGCCTGCGCCAATTGGCGCGGCTGGAAGAAATGAAGATTCGTAATGAACAGGACGAGTTGGCCAAGGAACAGGCGCGCCTGGTTGCCTTGCTGGGAAGCGAGTCCAAGCTGCGCAAGCTGGTGCGTACTGAGCTGATCAACGATGCCGAGACCTACGGCGATAATCGCCGCTCGCCGATTATTGAGCGTGCCGAGGCCAAGGCGCTGTCGGAAAACGAGTTGATGCCGACCGAGCCGGTCACCGTGGTGCTCTCGGAAAAGGGCTGGGTGCGTTGTGCCAAAGGCCATGACATCGATGCAACAGGGCTTTCCTACAAAGCTGGCGATGGATTCAAGACCGCCGCTGCAGGGCGCTCCAACCAGTTTGCCGTGTTCATTGATTCGACGGGTCGCAGCTATTCGGTGGCGGCCCATACCCTGCCATCGGCGCGGGGGCAGGGCGAACCGCTGACCGGCCGCCTGACGCCGCCGCCGGGGGCTTCTTTTGAGTGCGTACTGTTACCTGACGATGATGCGCTCTATGTGATTGCATCCGATGCCGGTTACGGCTTTGTGGCCAAGGGTGAAGACCTGCAGGCCAAAAACAAGGCGGGCAAGGCACTGCTCAGCTTGCCGAATGGTGCCAAGGTCATGGCACCGCGTGCGTTGGCCGACCGTGAGCAGGATTGGCTGGCGGCGGTCACGACCGAAGGTCGGTTGCTGGTGTTCAAGGTCAGTGACTTGCCGCAGCTGGGGAAAGGAAAGGGCAATAAAATCATCGGTATTCCAGGTGAGCGCGTCGCTAGCCGCGAAGAGTACGTCACGGATTTGGCGGTGATTCCTGAGGGTTCAACCCTTGTATTGCAGGCCGGCAAGCGTACCCTGTCTCTCAAGGCAGATGATCTGGAGCATTACAAGGGTGAGCGAGGGCGGCGCGGTAGCAAGCTGCCACGTGGTTTCCAGCGGGTTGACGCATTGCTGGTCGAGAGCCTTGGCTAGTGCGCTTGTGGGCCGTATACCCGGCTTTTTTGGTCGGGTATACGGCACAAACGCTGGAGTCGCGCCGCATATTCGCGGATGATAGGCCCCTTGTGGTGCCCATGTAGCTGGGTGCCCGAGTGAATTTATGTGTATCACTGCGGTGAGCCGAGTGGCAACCGCCTGGATGGGATGATGACTTTTCTGCGCCTTCCATTTGTTTTACTGCTGACAGGGGTGTTGGGCCTGGCTGGTTGTAGCATGCATCAACCGGTTGCGCTGTATCAGCTCGACGACGGTCAGCCTGAGCAGCCTAACCAGACTGGCGGCATGGCCGTCGTGCTCGGGCCGGTGTCGGTTGCTGATTATCTGCAACGTGAAACCTTCCTGCAGCGTCAGGCGGATGGCAGCCTGACCGCGGCCACCGATGGTCGTTGGGCAGGCAGCCTGTCGGCTGACATTGATCAATTGCTGGTACGCCAATTGGCCTGGCGCCTGGACAGTCATCGTGTGGTGCTGGCCCCGGCTACGTCGGGTTTCAGCCCTGACGTGCAAGTGCTGTTGTCGATCACGCGTCTGGACTCCGGTGTGCATCAGCCCGCCATCCTGGATGCCCAGTGGCGTCTGATTGACCGTCGTGGCAAGGTTCGCGACAACCGGATCATCCACCTCGAAGAGCGGCATCTGGGCAGTTCTGCCGATCAGGTCAAGGCTCAGGGTGTGTTGTTGCAGCGATTGTCCGAAGAGCTGAGCGTTGCGCTCAAACCATTGGCCAACCAGCCGCCAGTGGTCGAGGAAACGCCGCGAAAAGCTGCTCCTGTGCAGGTGCGCAAGGAAGGGCCGGAAAAGCCGAAGATTCCGCTGGCCTCACCGATACGTACCGAAATGGAAGTGTTCCGCTTCTAAAGAAAAAACCAGGTTGTCGACGAATCCCTGCTTTTTAGCGGGGATTCGCTTTTTTACGCCCAGCGCTTTCGACATTGACTCCTGAGGGCGTTGGCTTGCCAACGTGCAGGCGCCGCGCCGACGCCATCGCAGGCAAGCCTGCTCCCTCAGAAAAGCAGGGCGCTACGCGGGTCCCTGTGGGAGTTGGCTTGCCAACGATACAGGCGCCGCGCACTCACTGACACCGCGCCGACGCCATCGCAGGCAAGCCTCCTCCCTCAGAAAAGCAGGGCGCTACGCGGGTCCCTGTGGGAGTTGGCTTGCCAACGATTGCAGGCGCCGCGTGCTTACTGACACCGCGCCTACGCCTGTCGATTAGCTCTTGACGCGGCTTTCGTGCATGCGAGCTAGTTGGCGTTCCAGCATCGATGGATAAGGTTCCATCAGCCGCTCTACACAGCATGCCCCTTCAGGGCTGGCGATTGGACGGATACGAGCGCGTTGGCGAATCAGTGCGTCGTCGCTGATCTTGCGTTCGACCAGCAACAGGTTACGGCTGTGCTGGGACAGGGCCAGTGCATCCTGGGCCTTCTCGGTCAGCAGCAGGTCGATCTGGCTCAAGCCCTGCAGATCGTCACCCAACACCAGTCCCAACTGCAGTTGCAGGGTGATGCCGCTGTCCGCGACTTCAATCTGCAGTGCGTGGCCGAGGGCGCGCAGCAGTTCGCCGCAGCAGATGGCGTTGGTCAGGTAGTCGTCACCGCTGTCCTGGCGGTGGAACAGCATCAGGGTGCTGCCGTCGTTGAGCGTTTGTACCTCGCCTTCATACAGCGAGGCAGCCTGATCAAGGCAGTCGCGGTAGCGTTCCAGCAGTTCGGTCAGGCGTGTGCGTGGCAAGCGTCGCAGTTGTTCCTGTGAGCCCAGTTGAATGGCCAGTACTGCACTGGCTTGTGGCTGGCGTGCAACTGCCTGCGGGGTCGGTCGGGTAACCTCGGCCTCGTCATGCAGGTCGGCGAACGCTTCGTCATCCTCGTCCTCATCGTCAACGACTGGGCGGGCGGTCGGGCGAGCAATGGCAGGGGCTTCGTCAAAGCTTGGGTCGCGCAAGTTACGAACTTCAAATGTCGGTTCGTCTGCCTCGATTTCCAGTGAGTCATCATCCTCTGCTTCGGGCTCCACCTCGCGCGGCGGCGGTGCGAAGCGTGCGTGCAGTTGTCGGGCCAGGTCACCAATCTCGTCCTGGCGCTCGGTGGCCGGGGTGAACTCATTCAGGTCACGCAGCCATACGCGCAGTTGCAGCAGCGGTGTGGAGATGAAGCGCCCCAGGCGAAGGCTCAAGGCCAGCGCCAGCGCCAGCAGGATGCCGGCCAGAATGCCCATGCTCTGCAAACTGATGGTCAGTGGTTGCTGGAACTGACTCATGTCCAGGCTGATGCGCAGTTGGCCCGCCGTCACGTCCTGGAAGGTGATCTTGGTTTGGTAGAGGCCTTCCGCTTCGCCCAGCAGGCCGTTTTTCGGGCGCTGACCAGCCTCGGCCAGGATCCGGTTATCGACGCTGTAGATGGCGGCGTGGGCCACCAGCGGGTTTTTCACCAGGTTGCCCAGCAGCACGTTGAGGCTGAGGATGTCGTTGGACACCAGCAGCTCGGTCGCCGAGGTCGCTGTCTGGGTCGTCAGGCTCTGGCCCAGGGCGTCAGCCTGTTCATGCATGGCTTCCTTGAACTGCAGGCCCATGACCACGGCATAGATCACCAGCGCCAGGGCGACCAGGAAAACGTTGTGGCAGGCGATCCGCAGGGCCAACGGTACTCGGCGCTGGCGCAGGGCACGGAAGATCAGCAGGAAGAAGTTGTCGGTTTTTACAGGCGTAGGCCGGTTCACAGAGCGCGGCTCTTTATGTCGGTTAAGTTGCTGCGCAGTATAGCGAGCGGCTACAGGGTGGCAAAGTATCGGCGGTGCCCGATAGTCAGTGAAAGTCGGTAGAATGCGTTTTTTTTCAACGACCCGGAGCCTGTCTTGCGCGAAATCGTCCTGATCAACATCACTGGTGAGGACCGTCCGGGCCTCACCGCTGCCATCACCGGTGTCCTGGCGAGGAGCGGTGTGAACATCCTCGATATCGGTCAGGCAGTGATTCATGACACCCTGTCCTTCGGCATTCTGGTCGAAATTCCAGAAAGCGAGCACGCTTCTTCGGTCCTCAAGGACATTCTGTTCGCGGGCTATGAGCTTGATCAGCAGGTGCGTTTTACGCCAGTTTCCGAAGCCGATTACCAGACCTGGGTAGAGGGTCAGGGCAAGCCGCGGCACATTGTCACGCTGTTGACCCGCAAGGTAACCGCCGAGCAACTGCAGCGAGTGAGCTCGATTACCGCCCAGTACGGCCTGAACATTGACCACATCGACCGCCTCTCCGGTCGTGTCGCGCTGGATACTCCGGCAGACAAGGCCAAGGGCTGCATCGAGTTTTCGGTGCGCGGCGAACCCGCCGATCCTCAGGCGCTGCGCGCCGAGTTTCTCAGCGTGGCCCAGGAACTGAACGTCGACATCGCCTTCCAGCAGGACTCGCTGTTCCGTCGTAACCGCCGTTTGGCGGTGTTTGACATGGACTCTACCCTGATCGAAGCCGAAGTCATCGATGAGCTGGCCAAGGCCGCTGGTGTGGGTGAACAGGTATCGGAGATTACTGAACGCGCCATGCGCGGTGAGCTGGATTTCCGTGCCAGCTTCAAGGAGCGTCTGGCCTTGCTCAAAGGGCTGGATGTCAGCGTGCTGGATGAAATCGGTGCCTCGCTGCGCCTGACCGAAGGCGCCGAGATCCTGTTTGCAGAACTCAAGCGGCTGGGCTACAAAACCGCCATCCTGTCCGGTGGTTTTACCTACTTCGCCAAGCAGTTGCAGGCGCGTCTGGGTATCGACTATGTCTATGCCAACGAGCTGGAAGTGGTGGATGGCAAGGTCACCGGCGTGGCGGTAGAGCCGATTGTCGATGCTCAGCGCAAGGCTGATCTGCTCACCGAGTTGGCCCGCAAGGAAGGCTTGCAGATGGAGCAGACCATTGCTGTGGGCGATGGTGCCAACGACTTGCCGATGCTGGCAATTGCTGGCCTGGGGGTTGCGTTCCGCGCCAAACCGCTGGTTAAACAGTCGGCCAAGCAGGCGATTTCAACACTGGGCCTGGATGGTGTGTTGTACCTGCTGGGCATGCGTGATCGCCACGGTCGGGGCTGATACGCTGCCCATTAGCGCCACATGACATGCCGCCCCCCGGCTGGGGGCGCATGTCTGTCGTGTGGTGTCAGGCTTGGGCGGGCAGTGCCAGGCCTTGGCCCATTCGTACAGCAGAGCCTGCTGTCAGCTCTTCAGCCCATTTCACCTGATCCTGACCGAACAGCACGATAGCGGTCGAACCCAGTTTGAAACGTCCCAGCTCCGCACCCTTCTCCAGGTGGATCGGCGCACGGGCGGCATCGTCGTAGCGGAAAGTTTTCAGCTCGCGCTTCGGTGGTGTCACCAGGCCAGCCCAAACCGTTTCGATCGACGCGACGATCATCGCGCCCACCAGCACCACGGCCATCGGGCCGCGTTCGGTATCGAACAGGCAGACTACGCGTTCGTTACGGGCAAACAGTTCCGGTACGTTCTCGGCAGTCGTCTGGTTGACCGAGAACAGGCGACCCGGGACGTAGACCATCTCGCGCAGTGTACCGGCCAGCGGCATGTGGACGCGGTGGTAGTCTTTCGGCGACAGGTAGATGGTGGCGAACTGGCCACCCATGAACGGCGCGGCAAGGGCAGGGTCGCCGCCCAGTAGTTCCAGGGCGCTGAAGCTGTGGCCCTTGGCCTGGAAAATACGCCCGTGCTCAATAGGGCCGAGCTGGCTCACGGCGCCGTCGGCAGGGCAGAGGATCGCCCCGGGAGTAGTGTCCAGTGTGCGAGCATCCGGTTTCAGTGCACGGGTGAAGAACGCGTTGAAGTGCTCGTAGGCGGTAACGTCTTCGACCAGCGCTTCACTCATGTTGACCTGATAGCGCTTGGCGAACCATTGGGTAAAGGCGTTCTTGAACCAGCGCACGCGGCACTCGGCAATACAGCCGGCCAGGCGCGAGAGCAGGTGATGCGGCAGCAGGTACTGGCTGATGATGAACAAGCGGGATTTCATTGGGTTTCCTTAAACTTCTACAGGCGTGTCCGGATGGTTGCCCCACTCGCCCCAGGAGCCGGCATACGCCTTGACCCGTGGGTAGCCGAGGGCCTTGGCCACCAGGTAGGTAAAGCCGGAACGGTGGTGTGTCTGGCAGTGGGTAACCACTTCCTTGTCTTTGCTGATGCCCAGTTGTTCGAGAATCTGCGGCATGTCTTTGCGGATACGCAGGGCGTTGTCGGTGTCCATGCCCTTGGTCCACTCGAAGTTGACCGCGCCCGGAATATGCCCGCCCTTGGCTGCAAGGACTTTCTCACCGGTGTATTCCAGGTGGCTTCGGGCATCCCAGATCGCCAGATCGGCTGCACCAATGCGGCTTTGCAGGTATTCGCGGGTGGCCGTAGGGGCGTCATTCAGGCTCAGGCTGACCGGGCCGCCGGCACTGGCCGGGACATCAGTGGACAGTGCCAGGCCGGCTGCATGCCAGGCATGCAGGCCACCATCCAGGTAGTGGTAGCGAGTGTGGCCGATCACGTCCAGCAGCCAGATGAAGCGCCCGGCCCAGCCGCCACCTTCGTCGTCGTACACGACATAGACGGAGTCCGGGGTGTGCCCCAGTTCACCGAACAGTTTTTCGAGGTCGGCTTTGGCCGGCAGCAGGCCCGGCGCCGGTGGCTGACCCAGTTGCGTGCGTTTGGGATCAACGAAGCGCGCCCCCGGGATATGCCCGCTGCCATAGCGATTGACGCTGGTCAGATCGACCAGAATCAGCTCCGGGGCCTCAAGGCGAGCCTGCAGGTCTGCGGGTTCGATCACCAGGGGCAAGCCAGAAAAGTCAGTCATCCAGGGTCTCCACGTCGAAAGAGAGGGGGCGATTGTAGCGCATGGGTCAGGCACTGCGATTGCTGAAGTTGTTCAGGGCGCGCTCGATGCATTGCGCGGTCTTGCCAAAGGCCTGCACGCTGATTTCCGAGAAGGGCGCGCCGCCCTGGTCGGCCACCAGCAGCATGACGACCCGACCATGGCTCGACAGCGAGCGCAGCAGCAGGTTGTTGCCCTTGAACAGGCCGCGCAGACTGGCGGGCATCAGTGCGGAAAACGGTGCGTTGTTTTCCGGGGTCAGGCGCAGTTGGGCTGTCTGCGCCAACAGGCGCTGCAGCACTTTGCTTTGATCGATCTGCAGGTTCAGGCTGGCGGCTTCTTTGGGCAGGCCGGCGATTTGATGAACGCGCAGGTGGGTGAGGTTTTTGTCGGTCATCAGCAGCATGACTCGCTGCATGCCGCATGCCACCAGAGCGTCTCGCGCCTGAGTCGTCAGGTGCATTGCGTTGGTGAAGGGGCTGGGCTCGGCCAGTAGTTCGGCGCAATACTTGCGCCAGGCACCCAGCGACTCGGTTGATGGCGGGGCGGCTGGCAGCAGGCCTCGCGGAATGCGGCGTACCTCCCATGGCCAGATCAACGATTCTGCCGGGTGGTACAGGTCGGCGGCCGCATGGCTACGGGCACTGCTGACGGCGTGTTGGTGAATCTGTTGCTGCACCGCGTCGAGTGGCTCCTGCAGATACAGGCTGATCAGGTACTCCCAGCGAACGTTGTGTGGGCTGGTCCAGGCGACTTGGGCGGATAGTGCCAAGCCATTGGCCAGCAGTACGGTGTTGGCCGGCTGGTTGAACCAGCGTCGCAAGCCGGGATCCTCGTCCAGTTGTTGTTGCTGGTGCAGTGGGTCGTGGTCACGCGCAATATGCGTGACGTTGGCCAGCAGCTCGCGCTCTTCCTGCAGCAAGTGATAGCCCTGAGTGACCCAGTTTGGCAGGCGCCAATAATTGGCCAGTGCCTGGAAGATGGCGAGCAGGCGAACACCGAACAGCTCGTGCTCAACAGCCGTTGACGACTCGCTCTTGTGGACAACCCGCACTTCCCACTCTTCCAGCAACTTGGGGTGGGTAATTGCCAGTGGCCAGAGTGGCGAAAGGAACAGCAGGCTGCCCCAGTGGATTTCCTGCCACAGCCGCGCCAGTCGGTTGGCGAACAGGCCGTTGGCTTGCGTACAGGCATGCTGGCTGACCATTTGCAGCTGCCGCAGCGGTTGTGGGATCTGCGCCTGATCCAGGGAGGGTAGGCGCTCAAGCAGTTCCTCGGTGCGCTTGAGGCCTAGCCGGTTCAGGGCGATTTCCAGGCTCTCGGCCGGTTCACTTATGCTCGCATGGGAGTGGGTATTGGCCTCGCGAATCACGCTCAGTACCAATGCCGGACTGTTCTGCATAAGCTCGGCGATGTCACGCAATGAACTGCGGCTGTCACTGATCGCGGCACGGACCCGCGCATGGCTGTCGCGGGGTACCGGAAGGCGAACGCTGTCGAGGAGCCTGACCCAGGCATCGAGTGTTTTTGGGGTTTTATTTGGCACGATAGTTTCATTAGGCATGCTGTAGGGCGCCTGAACTGGCTTTTCGCCTTGACTGGCTATAGTCTGGCGCAGAAGTGCCGATAAGTAGAAGAAGAGTTTTCGAGCTTCCGCCCCCCCGACCCTGACCACGACAGTAAGTGCTTTAAACTATGGCTAAAATTATCGGCATCATCGTCGTATTCGCGAGTGTGCTTGGCGGATATGTGCTTTCTCACGGCAAAATCGCTGCGTTGATCCAGCCTTTCGAAGTGCTGATCATCGGGGGTGCTGCATTCGGTGCGTTTTTGCAGGCCAACCCTGGCCATATGACCATGCACGTGGTCAAGAAGTCGCTGCAGATGTTCAGCTCGCGCTTCACCCACACCTTCTATATCGAAGTGTTGGGCCTGGTCTACGAGATTCTCAACAAGAGCCGTCGTGAAGGCATGATGGCCATTGAAGCCGATATCGAAGACGCGGCGGCCAGCCCGATTTTTGCCAAGTACCCTGCAGTGCTCAAGGATGAACGCATGACCGCGTACATCTGTGACTACCTGCGCATCATGTCCACCGGCAACATGGCTCCCCATGAGCTGGAAGGCTTGTTCGACATGGAGTTGTTGAGCCTGAAGGAAGAGCTGGAGCACCCGTCGCACGCTGTAACGGGCATTGCCGACGGTATGCCGGGGTTCGGTATCGTGGCGGCGGTACTCGGGATCGTGGTAACCATGGCCTCGTTGGGTGACGGCGACCAGAAGTCTATCGGTCTGCACGTGGGGGCGGCACTGGTCGGTACCTTCTTCGGTATTCTCGCGGCCTATGGCTTCTTCGGCCCACTGGCCAACACGCTGCGCCATGACGCCCGTGAAGAGCTTAATGTCTACGAGGCCATCAAGGCTTCGCTGGTGGCTTCGGCGTCGGGCATGCCACCCTCGCTGGCTGTCGAATTCGGTCGCAAGGTGCTGTTCCCGTCGCATCGTCCAAGCTTCGCTGAGCTGGAACAAGCGGTTCGCGGTCGCTAAGCCATGGAGAACAATCAGCCCATTATCGTCAAGCGCGTCAAGCGCTTTGACGCTGGCCATCACGGCGGCGCCTGGAAGATTGCTTTCGCCGACTTCGCGACGGCGATGATGGCGTTCTTTCTGGTGCTCTGGCTGCTGTCTACGGCCACACCAGAACAGAAGCTTGCTATCGCCGGCTACTTCAAAGACCCGATCGGGTTTTCTGAAAGTGGCACGCCGTACATCATTGATCTGGGTGGTTCGCCCCAGCTAGCGCCAGAAAAGACCATCAACCCCGAGGTGAAATCCGAACCTACGCCTGACACCAGCCTTCAGCTGGACAAGGACAAGGTCGAGACCATGGCCGAGCAGGTTGAGCGCGAGCGTCTGGAGCTGCTGCTGCAGGAGCTTCAGAACAAGGTCGAAGAAAATCCGCAGTTGCAGAAGTTCAAGGATCAGATTCTCTTCGAGATCACTCAGGACGGCTTGCGTATCCAGATCATGGATGCCGAGAATCGGCCGATGTTCGATTTGGGCAGTGCGCGCCTGCAGCCGTATTTCGAAGATATCCTGTTGGCCATGGCCGATACCATCAAGGCTGTGCCGAACAAGATCAGCATCAGCGGCCACACCGATGCCAAGCCGTTCGCCGGCACTGGTGACTTTGGTAACTGGGAGCTTTCCGCCAACCGTGCCAACGCCGCACGGCGTGCGCTGGTGGCGGGCGGTTACCCCGACACCCAGGTTGCACGCGTCGTGGGTTATGCGTCGTCGTCGCTGTTTGATCGCGCTAACCCGTTCAACCCGGTTAACCGTCGTATCGATATTATCGTGCTGACCAAGAAGGCCCAGCGGGCGATGGAAGGTGAGCAGGCGCCGGCCGCGCCGGATAGCACTCAGCCAGGTGGCGCACCGGCTTCGCCGAGCGGTTCCAGCGGAGCAACTGCACCGGAGCCCGAGCCACTGCAGCCACACGAACTGCGCCAGAAGCTGAACATTTTCGAGGATGGTGTGTTGAAGATGGACGAGCCTGGCAAGCGTTAAGCTCAAGCCACTAGAAGCGCCCGCACAGAGTGATCTGTGCGGGCGTTTTGCTGTGTGCTGACGGGGTTGTCCCGCCGTCGTTGGCCGGGATCCGGTTTGCTCAGTAGCTGTCTTGCGGCAAGCTGGCAATGATCGAGCGGTAGCTGTTCATGCGTTGCTGCTGGATACGCCCGTCTTCCAGTGCCTTGAGCAGCGCGCAGCCGGGTTCACGATCATGCTTGCAGTCGCGGAAGCGACAAGTGCCCAGCAGGTCATTGAACTCAATGAAGCCCGACTCGACATCGGCGCGGCTGACATGGCCCAGGCCGAATTCACGGATACCTGGCGAGTCGATCAGTTCGCCGCCGCCCGGGAAGTGGAAGAGGCGTGCGGTCGTCGTGGTGTGGGTGCCTTGGCCAGACCACTCGGACAGGGCGCCAACACGGGTTTGTACGTCGGGCAGCAGGCTGTTGACCAGCGATGATTTACCGACCCCGGACTGACCGACGAAGACACTGATATGGCCGTCGAGTTGAGACTGCAACTGTTGCATGCCGTCGCCGTGGTGGGCCGAAACCTCCAGCAGCGGGTAGCCCAATTGCCGGTACACCGCCAGCAGCGCATTGAGTGCCGGAGCGTTCTGCTCGTCGATCAGGTCGGCCTTGTTCAGCAGTAGCAGAGGGCGGATGCCGGCATGTTCGGCCGCAACCAGGTAGCGGTCGATCAGGTTGGCATGGGGCTCGGGCATCGGCGCGAAGACGATTACGATCAGGTCGACGTTAGCCGCCACCGGCTTCAACTGGCCGCGTGAGTCCGGGCGACACAGCTCCGTGCTGCGTGGCATCTGGGCAACGATGACCCCGATGCCCTGGTTGCCTGCGCGCCAGACGACGCGGTCGCCGGTTACCAGTGCCGGCAGGTTTGCGCGCAGGTGGCAACGAAAGACCTGACCAGCCTGTTCGCCCTCATGGGCCTCGACTTCGACTTGCACGCCAAAGTGGGCGATTACCAGGCCAAGCTGCTCGGGCCCCAAGTCGCCACCTTCGAGTACTTCCATGGCCTGTTGTTCACGTTTGGCGGCGCGTGCAGCGCGTTCGCCCTGAATTTTTTCGATACGCCAGTTTTGGCGACGATTGAGCTGGCGTTTGGCCATGAAGGTTCCGTGCAGGAGGCAATATTAAATCGGTCTGGAGTTTAGCATGCTCCACTAGGCTAAACTGCGCAGCTACGTTGAGGAGCACACCGCATGCAGAACCCACAGAACCTGATCTGGATCGATCTGGAAATGACCGGTCTGGACCCGGATCACGATGTCATTATCGAGATGGCCACGATCGTCACCGATAGCGATCTGAATACCTTGGCTGAAGGTCCAGTCATTGCGATCCATCACAGCGATGAAGTGCTGGCGCGCATGGATGAGTGGAATACCCGTACCCACGGCGCTTCGGGCCTGACCCAGCGTGTACGGGAGAGCAAGGTCGACATGGCCACCGCCGAAGCCCAGACCCTGGCCTTCCTTGAGCAGTGGGTGCCGAAGGGCAAGTCGCCGATTTGCGGCAACAGTATTTGTCAGGACCGCCGTTTCCTTTATCGCCACATGCGTGGGTTGGAAAACTACTTCCACTACCGCAACCTGGACGTATCGACCCTCAAGGAGCTGGCAGCACGTTGGGCGCCTGAGGTCCGTGACAGCTTCAAGAAGGGTGGAACCCATCTGGCGCTGGACGATATTCGTGAATCCATTGCTGAACTGCGCCACTATCGCGAACACTTCATCAAGTTCTGATGTGATAAGCACCCAGGGCGTGCGGATTATCCTCCGCGCGCCCCCTTTTGGTGCTGCGGGCAACTGGGTAGACTGCGCGCCCCTTTGCTCGGATCTGCACCATGTTGTTGATGCTCTATTTGATTGCAATCACCGCTGAAGCCATGACGGGTGCGCTGTCGGCCGGCCGTCGCGGCATGGATTGGTTTGGCGTGGTGCTGATCGCCTGCATCACGGCGCTGGGTGGCGGTTCGGTGCGCGATGTGCTGTTGGGGCATTACCCGCTGACCTGGGTCAAACACCCTGAGTATCTTGTGCTCACCAGTGTCGCGGCGCTGGTCACCATTTTCATCGCGCCCTTGATGCGTCATCTGCGTTCGTTGTTCCTGGTGCTTGATGCGCTGGGGCTGGTGGCCTTTACCCTGATTGGCTGCATGACCGCGCTGGAAATGGGGCAGAGCTTTCTGGTCGCATCCATCAGTGGGGTTATCACCGGCGTCTTCGGGGGTATCCTGCGCGACATCTTCTGCAACGACATCCCATTGATTTTCCGTCGAGAGCTTTATGCCAGCGTCTCTTTCGCGGCGGCCTGGTGCTACCTGGCGTGTGTTGCACTGGAGTTGCCAAGCGAGCAGGCCATTCTGCTGACCTTGTTCGGCGGCTTCCTGTTACGGCTATTGGCAATCCGCTTCCACTGGGAAATGCCCAAGTTCCATTACAACGACGAGCCCTGATCGACGCGCTATAGGGGCGACAACCGCTCGGCATGCTGCTTTAACGCCCACTCGACGTGTTCGCGTACCAGATCGGAAGGGTAGTCGCGCCGCGCCTTGAGGGCTTCGAGCACGGGAATGCTCGAGGGGGCGTTGCCCAAGCCCACGGCGAGGTTACGCAACCAGCGCTCATAGCCGGCCCGACGTAGCGGGGAGCCCTCGGTGTTGGCCAGGAACGTTTCTTCATCCCAGAGAAACAGTTCGGCCAATTCGGCATTGTCCAGGTTGTGCCGAGGCTTGAAGTCGCGCTCTTCGGTGTGGCGAGCAAAGCGGTTCCAGGGGCAGACAATCTGGCAGTCGTCGCAACCGAAGACCCGGTTGCCGATGAGTGGGCGCAGGTCTTCGGGGATGGCGTTCTTCAGCTCGATGGTCAGGTAGGAAATGCAGCGGCGGGCATCCAGTACATAGGGGCCGACGAAGGCCTTGGTCGGGCAGATGTCCAGGCAGGCACTGCAGCGACCGCAATGTTCGCTGGCCTGGGGTGGGTCGACTGGCAGTGGAATATCGACGAACAGTTCGGCGAGGAAGAAATAGCTGCCAGCCTTGCGATTCAAGAGCAGGGTGTTTTTGCCGATCCAGCCGAGCCCGGCCTGCTCGGCGATGGCCTTCTCCAGTACCGGCGCGCTGTCGACAAAGGCACGAAAGCCAAAGGGGCCAATGGCCTGCTGCACGCGCTCTGCCAGTTGCTGAACGCGCTTGCGAACCAGTTTGTGATAGTCGCGGCCCAGCGCGTAGCGAGAAATGTACGCTTTTTCGGGTTGTGCCAGGCGCTGTGCCATGTGGGTGTCGCCGGGCAGGTAGTCCATGCGCAGCGACACCACCCGTAGCGTGCCGGGTACCAGCTCTTCAGGGTGCGAGCGTTTGCTGCCATGTGCGCCCATGTACTCCATTTCGCCGTGGTAGCCGGCTTCAAGCCAGCGGTCCAGGTGTTTTTCATGCTCGCCAAGTGCCACCCCGGCAATGCCGACATGGGCAAAGCCAAGCTCGCGACCCCATTCCTTGATGGATTGGGCCAGGGCGGGAAGATCAGTGACGGGAACAGGCATGCTAAACAAGGCAATCAGGACTCAGGTGCGTATAATTCTGCCAGACATCGGAGCCCAGTACGCATGCCGCATACCAAACACATCGCAAAAGACCTGTTGATGCTTGAGGGCGATAGCCTGCCATTGCTGGCGGCGCGGCCTGTCGATGCGCATAAGGGCCAGTTCGGTCATGTTCTGGTGATTGGTGGAGATCGCGGCACCGGCGGTGCCGGGTTTCTGGCGGCAGAGGCCGCCCTGCGCTGCGGCGCCGGGCTGGTTTCGCTGGCGACCCGTGGTGAGCACCTGGCGGCAGCGCAGGCCCGGCTCCCTGAGGTGATGAGCATGGGGGTGCAGTCTGCCAACCAATTGATGGCACCGCTGTCGCGAGCCTCCGTGTTGGTGGTGGGGCCTGGCCTGGGGCAGTCGGCATGGGGGCGCAGCCTGCTGTCGGCCCTCGTCGAGGTAGAGCTTGCGCAGGTGTGGGATGCCGATGCGTTGAACTTGTTGGCGCGCTCGCCCTTGGCGGTTCCGGCCCACAGCATCCTGACGCCGCATCCGGGTGAAGCAGCGCGTTTGCTGGGGATCGCCACCGAGGCGGTGCAGGCGGATCGAGCGGGTGCTGCACGCAAGCTGGCGCGTAAGTATGCGGCGGTGTGCATCCTCAAGGGGGCGGGCAGCCTGGTCGCGTCCCCGGATGGCCATCTGGCCATCTGTCAGCATGGGCATCCGGCCATGGCAACAGCGGGCTTGGGCGATGTGCTCAGTGGTGTGCTGGGGGCACTGCTGGCGCAGGGAATGTCGCCCTGGCAGGCAGCCTGTCTTGGCGTTTGGTTGCATGCCCGTGCCGGAGAACGGCAGGGTGAGAAAGGGCGTGGCCTGGCGGCCAGTGACCTGATTCCAGAGATTCGTCAGTTGTTGGAGGAGCATTCAGCGTGTCAGGTGTAACCCTGTTTATGGCCGATGAGCAGGCCATGGTCGATTTCGGCGCACGTATTGCCGAGGTGACTGAAGGTCGCGGCGTGATCTTTCTTGAAGGAGATCTCGGGGCGGGCAAGACCACCCTGTCGCGCGGCATTATCCGTGGGCTTGGGCATCGTGGTGCGGTGAAAAGCCCGACGTTTACCCTGGTCGAACCCTATGAGATAGGTGACAAGCGCGCCTTCCACTTTGACCTGTATCGCCTGGTTGATCCCGAAGAGCTCGAATACATGGGGATTCGAGACTATTTTGATGGGGATGCCTTGTGTCTGTTGGAGTGGCCCCAAAAGGGGGCGGGTATTTTGCCAAAGCCTGACCTGACCATTACCATAAGCCCCCAAGCGAGCGGTCGTTCGCTGAACCTGTTGCCGCAGGGCTCGCGCGGCGAAGCCTGGTGTGTCGCTCTGGCCTTGGAATTCAAATAGAAAATGGGGATAGGTATGCGCATTCGCGCACTGGTTGCCGTCGTAGGACTATTGCTTACGGTCGTGACCGTTGACGCTTTGGCCATCACTCAAGTCAAAAGCGTGCGTTTGTGGCGGGCTCCGGACAACACCCGGCTGGTGTTCGACCTGTCGGGGCCCGTGCAGCACAGCGTGTTCACGCTGAGTGCGCCTGATCGTCTGGTGATCGACATCAACGGTGCCACGATGGCTGCGCCGTTGTCGCTTTCTACTGCCAATACCCCCATTACCAGTGTGCGTTCGGCGCAACGTACACCGACAGACCTGCGTGTGGTGATCGACCTGAGCAAGGCGGTCAACCCGAAAAGTTTCATTCTGGCGCCGAATCAGCAGTACGGTAACCGTCTGGTGGTGGACCTGTTCGATCAGGAGGCCGATACCTCGCCCTCTACGCCTGCGCCACCGCCGACAACGGCGACCGCGCCTGCGGTGCCGGTCACCCCTGCGCAACCTGCAATCAAGTTGCCGCCGGTGCCGAATGGCAAGCGCGATATCGTCATCGCGATCGATGCGGGGCATGGTGGTGAAGACCCGGGCGCCTCTGGTTCGCGTGGTCAGCATGAGAAAGACATTGTCCTGGCGATCGCCAAGGAACTGCAGCGTCAGATCAATACCGAGAAGGGCTTTCGCGCCGAGCTGACCCGTACCGGCGACTACTTTATTCCGTTGCGTAAGCGTACCGAGATCGCCCGCAAGAAAGGCGCCGACCTGTTCATCTCGATCCATGCCGACGCGGCACCTTCCACCGCGGCCTTTGGTGCTTCGGTGTTTGCCTTGTCCGATCGCGGTGCTACCTCGGAAACCGCGCGCTGGCTGGCGGACAGCGAGAACCGTTCCGACCTGATTGGTGGTGCCGGTAACGTCAGCCTGGACGACAAGGACCGCATGCTGGCGGGTGTGCTGCTCGACCTGTCGATGACCGCCTCGCTGAGTTCCAGTCTGAACGTTGGGCAAAAAGTACTGGGTAACATTGGCCGGATCACCCCGTTGCACAAGCGTCGGGTTGAGCAGGCAGGTTTCATGGTGCTGAAATCGCCAGATATTCCATCGATCCTCGTGGAAACCGGGTTTATCTCTAACGCCAACGAGGCGACCAAGCTGGCAACGCCTAGCCATCAGCAATCGCTGGCGCGTTCTATCCACAGTGGCGTGCGGCAGTTCTTCCAGCAGAACCCTCCACCGGGTACCTATGTTGCCTGGCTGCGTGACAGCGGCAAGATCGCCCAAGGACCTCGTGAACATGTGGTGCGCCCGGGCGAGACGCTGGCGATGATTGCCGTGCGTTATCAGGTCAGTGTGGCGACCCTGCGCAGTGCCAACAGCCTCAAGACCGATGAGCTGAAGGTAGGTCAGAATCTGGATATTCCGGGTGCCACCCTGGCGGCCCAGCAATGAGTACCAGCGCTCGAATCGAGCTGCTTAGCCCGAGGCTGGCCAACCAGATTGCGGCCGGTGAAGTTGTTGAACGTCCCGCCTCGGTGATCAAGGAACTGTTGGAGAACAGCCTTGATTCCGGCGCCCGGCGTATCGATGTGGAAGTGGAGCAGGGCGGCGTCAAACTGTTGCGGGTGCGTGATGACGGTAGTGGTATCTCTGCCGATGACCTGCCGCTGGCTCTGGCGCGCCACGCTACCAGCAAGATTCGCGACCTCGAGGACCTGGAGCGGGTGATGAGCCTGGGTTTTCGCGGTGAGGCGCTGGCGTCGATCAGCTCCGTGGCGCGTCTGACCCTGACCTCGCGCACCCGTGATGCCGACCAGGCCTGGCAGGTCGAGACAGAGGGGCGTGACATGGCACCTCGGGTGCAGCCCGCAGCGCATCCGGTGGGGACGTCGGTGGAAGTCCGCGACCTGTTTTTCAACACGCCGGCCCGACGCAAGTTCCTCAAGACTGAAAAGACCGAATTCGACCACCTGCAGGAAGTCATCAAGCGCCTTGCACTGGCACGTTTCGACGTGGCCTTTCACTTGCGCCACAACGGCAAGACCCTCCTGAGCCTGCATGAGGCCAATGACGATGTGGCGCGGGCACGGCGTGTTGCCGCTGTTTGCGGCCCGGCGTTCCTTGAGCAGGCGTTGCCGATCGAGATCGAGCGTAATGGCTTGCACCTGTGGGGATGGGTCGGCTTGCCGACGTTTTCCCGCAGTCAGGCGGATTTGCAATATTTCTTCGTCAACGGTCGGGCGGTGCGCGACAAACTGGTGGCCCATGCGGTGCGCCAGGCCTACCGCGACGTATTGTTCAACGGTCGGCATCCGACCTTTGTGCTGTTCTTCGAGGTCGACCCGACGGGCGTCGATGTCAATGTGCACCCAACCAAGCACGAAGTACGCTTCCGTGATGGCCGGATGGTGCATGACTTCCTCTATGGCACCCTGCACCGGGCGCTGGCCGATGTTCGCCCGGAAGATCAGGTAGCGGCACCAGCAGCGGTGCCCGAAGCGATTCGGCCGAGTGGGCTGGCGGCAGGTGAGTTTGGCCCTCAAGGGGAGATGCGCCTGGCGGCCAACCTGCTTGAGCAGCCT
This sequence comes from Pseudomonas laurentiana, assembly GCF_014648275.1. Taxonomy (GTDB): domain Bacteria; phylum Pseudomonadota; class Gammaproteobacteria; order Pseudomonadales; family Pseudomonadaceae; genus Aquipseudomonas; species Aquipseudomonas laurentiana. Next base: position 136,082 of record NZ_BMQU01000006.1, on the reverse strand, counting down.
CCGGCCGAGCCGGCGTCTCGCCCGGCAAGCAGTGGTTCGGGCGCCGGTTATGGGTATCAGTACACCCCGCGTCCTGCCTCGCCGATGCCAACGGCTGAGACACAGAATGTCTATCGTGAGTTCTTTGCCCCGCTACCTGACGCGGCAGCGAGTGCCTTGCCGGAAAGCCAGGGCGACATTCCGCCGCTGGGCTATGCCCTGGCCCAGCTCAAGGGCATCTATATCCTGGCCGAGAACGCCCAGGGGTTGGTGCTGGTGGACATGCATGCGGCCCATGAGCGAATCATGTATGAGCGCCTGAAGATTGCCATGGCCAGTGAAGGGCTCAGCGGCCAACCGCTGCTGGTGCCAGAGTCGCTGGCGTTGAGTCAGCGTGAGGCAGATTGTGCCGAAGAGCATGCCCAGTGGTTCCAGCGCCTGGGCTTTGAATTGCAACGCCTGGGCCCGGAAACCCTGGCGATCCGGCAAATTCCGGCCTTGCTCAAGCAGGCTGAAGCCAATCGCCTGGTTCAGGACGTGTTGGCCGACCTGATGGAATACGGCACCAGTGACCGAATTCAGGCGCACTTGAATGAACTGCTGGGTACCATGGCCTGCCATGGCGCAGTGCGTGCCAACCGCCGCCTGGCGGTGGCAGAAATGAATGGCTTGCTGCGCGACATGGAAAGTACGGAGCGTAGCGGCCAATGTAACCATGGTCGTCCGACCTGGACCCAACTGGGTCTGGATGATCTGGACAAACTGTTCTTGCGTGGTCGTTGATATGCCTGGTTCCAGACCGCCGGCGATTTTTTTGATGGGCCCGACTGCCGCGGGTAAAACCGACCTGGCCATCGAGTTGACCAAGGTATTGCCCTGCGAGCTGATCAGTGTCGATTCTGCGCTGGTCTATCGCGGCATGGATATCGGTACGGCCAAGCCATCCAAGGATATTCTGGCGGCGCACCCGCATCGCTTGATCGACATTCTCGACCCCGCCGAAAGCTACTCTGCCGCCGACTTCCGGCGCGACGCCCTGCAAGCCATGGCCGAAATCACTGCGCGGGGCAATATCCCGCTGCTGGTGGGCGGGACCATGTTGTACTACAAGGCGCTACTCGAGGGCTTGGCCGATATGCCGCCTGCCGATCCGCAGGTGCGCGCTGAAATCGAAGACGAGGCCCAGCGCCTCGGATGGCAAGCCTTGCACGATCAACTGGCGCTCATTGATCCGGTTTCGGCGGCACGTATCCATCCGAATGACCCGCAACGGTTGATGCGTGCCCTTGAGGTCTATCGGGTCAGTGGCCTGAGCATGACGGCCCATCGTGAGCGTCAATCTGCGCAAAGTAGCGCACTAGGCGCGTCGGGACAGGGGCAATTGCCCTATACTGTCGCCAGTTTGGCGATAGCACCGAAGGACCGGCAGGTTTTGCATGAGCGAATTGCGCTGCGCTTTGGTCAAATGCTGGAACAGGGCTTCGTTGAAGAGGTCCGATTGCTGCGGGCCAGAAGTGACTTGCATGCCGGATTGCCGTCTATACGAGCAGTCGGTTATCGCCAGGTCTGGGATCATCTCGATGGCAAGTTGACTTCAGTTGAAATGCAGGAGCGCGGCATTATTGCCACTCGCCAGTTGGCGAAGCGGCAGTTTACTTGGTTGCGTAGTTGGGCTGATCTGCACTGGTTGGATAGCCTGGCTTGCGACAATCTGTCTCGCACCTTGAAATACCTGGGATCGGTCTCCATATTGAGCTGAGTCCTTGCAATTGCCGTCTATCCTTGGGGGTGGGGCGGCTTGAGCCATCAGTTTTTTTTGAATTTTCTTACTATTGATCCTTACAGGAGTGCGGCACATGTCAAAAGGGCATTCGCTACAAGACCCTTACTTGAATACTTTGAGAAAAGAGAAGGTCGGGGTCTCGATCTATCTGGTCAACGGCATCAAACTGCAAGGCACGATCGAATCGTTTGACCAATTCGTGATTCTGCTGAAGAACACCGTCAGCCAAATGGTTTACAAGCACGCTATCTCGACAGTGGTTCCAGTGCGTCCAATCCGTCTGCCAAGCGCAGCTGATGCCGAACACGGTGACGCTGAGCCAGGTAACGCCTGATAGGAGTCTGCTTTGTTCTTTGAGCGCCACGGTGGTGGTGAGCGGGCGATCCTCGTTCACTTGGAAGGTCAGGACCCTGAGGCGCGCGAAGACCCGCAGGAGTTTCAGGAGCTGGCAGTGTCGGCGGGTGCCGATATTGTCGCGTTCGTCACTGTGACGCGACATCAGCCTTCTGCCAAATTCCTGATCGGTACTGGCAAGGTCGAGGAATTGCGCGACCTGGTCAAAGCCGAAGAAGCGGACCTGGTGATTTTCAATCACACCCTTACGCCCAGTCAGGAGCGCAACCTCGAACGTGTTTTCGAGTGTCGCGTGCTTGACCGTACCGGGTTGATTCTCGATATTTTCGCTCAGCGCGCACGTACCCACGAAGGCAAGCTTCAGGTCGAGCTTGCTCAGCTTGAGCACATGAGCACGCGTCTGGTACGCGGCTGGACCCACCTTGAGCGGCAAAAGGGCGGGATTGGCCTGCGAGGGCCGGGTGAAACCCAGCTGGAAACCGACCGTCGCCTGTTGCGAGTACGTCTGCGGCAAATCAAGGCACGCCTCGAAAAGGTACGCAGCCAGCGTGAGCAGGCGCGTCGCGGCCGTAAGCGTGCAGATATTCCGTCTGTCTCGCTGGTGGGGTATACCAACGCCGGCAAGTCGACCCTCTTCAATGCCCTGACCGCCTCCGAGGTGTATGCAGCCGACCAGCTGTTCGCCACCCTCGACCCAACCCTGCGCCGCCTTGAGCTCGACGATGTCGGGCCGATTGTGCTTGCCGATACCGTGGGTTTCATTCGTCACCTGCCGCACAAGCTGGTTGAGGCTTTTCGAGCTACGCTCGAAGAGTCGAGCAACTCTGACTTGCTGTTGCATGTGATCGACGCCCATGAGCCGGAGCGCATGGCGCAGATCGAGCAGGTCATGGCGGTGCTCAGTGAGATCGGTGCCGAAGGCTTGCCGATACTTGAGGTGTATAACAAACTCGACCTGCTTGAAGGGGTAGAGCCTCAGATTCAGCGCAACGAGGAAGGCAAGCCGCAACGTGTATGGGTGTCGGCACGTGACGGGCGCGGTCTGGAGCTGGTCGGGCAAGCGATTGCCGAGTTGCTGGGGGATGACCTGTTCATCGGTACTTTGCGCCTTGAGCAGCGCTATGCGCGATTGCGTGCGCAGTTTTTTGCGCTGGGTGCGGTGCAGAGCGAAGAACACGATGAGGAAGGCAACAGCGTGCTGGCGGTCAGGTTGTCTCGAATCGAGTTCAATCGACTGGTCAGTCGTGAAGGGATGAAGCCGCTGGAGTTCATCGAGCAACACACTTTGCAATAAATGCCAGGCCTAGCGGTCAGGCAGCCGTGACAGGCATTCTGTAGCATTGGACGGCGCGCCGTGAGCGCGTCTTTGCTTTATCAGATGGAGAGCGCTATGGCTTGGAATGAGCCGGGTGGCAACTCGAACAATCAGGACCCTTGGGGTGGACGCCGTGGTGGCGACAAGAAAGGGCCACCGGATCTCGACGAAGCCTTCCGCAAGCTGCAGGACAGCCTGAACGGTATGTTCGGCAGTGGCAAGAAACGTGGCGGCGACAGCGGCACCAGCAAGGGCGGTGGTTTTGGCCTGCTGGGTGTCGGCCTTGCCGTCTTGGCGGCTATCTGGCTTTACAGTGCCGTCTATGTGGTTGACGAGCAGGAACAGGCAGTCGTCCTGCGCTTTGGCAAATACTACGAAACGGTTGGCGCGGGCCTGAACATCTACTTCCCGCCGATCGATCGCAAGTACATGGAAAACGTCACTCGCGAGCGTGCCTATACCAAGCAGGGGCAAATGCTGACGGAAGACGAGAACATCGTCGAAGTACCGTTGACCGTGCAGTACAAGATCACCAACCTGCAGGACTTCGTGCTGAACGTCGATCAGCCTGAAGTCAGCCTGCAGCACGCGACCGACAGCGCCTTGCGCCACGTGGTGGGTTCTACCGCGATGGACCAGGTGCTGACCGAAGGTCGTGAGCAGATGGCGGTCGAGATCAAGGATCGCCTGCAGCGTTTCCTCGACACCTACCGTACCGGTATCACCGTTACCCAGGTGAACGTGCAGAGCGCGGCAGCCCCGCGTGAAGTGCAGGAAGCCTTTGATGACGTGATTCGTGCTCGTGAAGACGAGCAGCGTGCCCGTAACCAGGCTGAAACCTACGCCAACGGCGTGGTGCCGGAAGCTCGCGGTCAGGCGCAGCGGATCATCGAGGATGCCAACGGTTATCGCGACGAAGTGGTTTCCCGTGCCAAGGGTGAGGCGGACCGCTTTACCAAGCTGGTGGCCGAGTACCGCAAGGCGCCTGAAGTGACCCGTCAGCGTCTGTACCTGGAAACCATGCAGGAAGTCTATAGCAACACCAGCAAGGTGCTGGTCTCCGGCAAAGACGGCCAGAGCAACCTGCTCTACCTGCCGCTGGACAAGATGATCGACAACACGCGCACTAGCGCGCCTGTCAGCAGCGCGCCGGTTTCGGTCAACGAAGCAGCCAACCGTGCTGCCGCTGATCTGCAACAGCAGCAACGTGAGTCGCGTTCTAGGGAGAGCCGCTGATGAGCAATAAATCGCTGATCGCCCTGATCGTTGGCGTAGTGCTGGCGATCGTGGCCTGGAACAGCTTCTACATCGTTGCCCAGACCGAGCGCGCCGTATTGCTGCAATTCGGTCGTGTGGTGAAAACCGACGTACAACCTGGCCTGCATGTGAAGGTACCGTACGTTAACCAGGTGCGCAGGTTCGATGCTCGCCTGATGACCCTCGATGCTCCGACCCAGCGTTTCCTGACGCTGGAGAAGAAAGCCGTGATGGTCGATGCCTACGCCAAATGGCGGGTCAAGGATGCAGAGCGCTTCTACACCGCGACCTCTGGCCTGAAGCAGATCGCTGACGAGCGTCTGTCGCGTCGTCTGGAAAGCGGCCTGCGCGACCAGTTCGGCAAGCGTACCCTGCATGAAGTGGTATCGGGTGAGCGTGACGCCTTGATGGCAGACATCACCGCTTCGCTGAACCGCATGGCCAACAAAGAGCTGGGTATCGAAGTGGTCGATGTCCGGGTCAAGGCCATCGACTTGCCGAAGGAAGTGAACCGCAGCGTGTTCGAGCGTATGAGCACTGAGCGTGAGCGTGAAGCCCGTGAGCACCGCGCCAAGGGTAACGAGTTGGCTGAAGGTATTCGTGCCGATGCTGACCGTCAGCGCCGCGTTCTGCTGGCTGAAGCCTATCGCGAGTCGGAAGAGGTGCGTGGTGATGGCGATGCTCAGGCAGCGTCCATCTATGCCAAGGCCTATGGCCAGGACCAGGAGTTCTACGCGTTCTACCGTAGTCTCAGGGCCTACCGTGAGAGCTTCGCGAACAAGAGCGATGTGCTGGTACTCGACCCAAGCAGCGATTTCTTCCGCTTCATGGGCAAGACCAAGCCTTGATGATGTACCCCGCCGGGCGGCTAATACCTCTGGCGGGGTGATCCTGCGCGAAAACGGGTGTATGATGCGGCAGCCGGGAAATTCCCGGCTTTTTTGCGTCTGCATGTTTGATCGGCAGGGCAGCAAGGTTTTCGAGGGTATCGCCCCGGCTTGAAGCGCCTGTACAGGCGGCGTCAGGCGATACCTGCTTCACTCAAGGCGGGCCTGCGGACAGGCCGTCGGGACCCAAGGGGAATGGCGTAATGGCAACGGTAGACCGCTGGCTGCTGCCAGATGGCATCGAAGAAGTACTGCCACCGGAAGCGGCGCGCATCGAAATCGCGCGTCGTCAGGTGTTGGATCTGTTCCAGAGCTGGGGCTACGAGTTTGTCGTAACCCCTCATATCGAGTACCTGGAATCGCTGCTTACCGGTGCCGGCCAGGACCTGGACCTGCGTACCTTCAAGGTCGTCGACCCGCAATCCGGTCGGCAGATGGGCTTCCGTGCCGACATCACGCCACAGGTAGCGCGCATCGATGCGCATACCCTGCGTCGTGAAGGCCCTAGCCGCCTGTGCTATGCCGGCAGCGTGTTGCACGCGCAGCCTCGGGCCCTTTCGACTTCGCGCAGCCCGATTCAGCTCGGTGCCGAGTTGTATGGCGATGCGAGTCCGGTCAGCGACGTCGAAGTAATCAGCCTGATGCTCGCGACGCTGCAGTTGGCCGACGTGGCGGATGTCCACATGGACCTTGGGCATGTCGGTATCTACCGCGGCCTGGCGCGTGCCGCCGGGTTGTCCGGAGCGGTTGAACAGCAGTTGTTCGACGCCCTGCAGCGCAAGGCCGTCGACGAAGTTGAAGCACTCACGGCCAATCTCCCGGCAGAGCTGGGCGGTATGCTGCGTGCCCTGACCGAGCTGTGCGGTGGGCGAGAGGTGCTGGAGGCGGCGCGGGTGCGCCTGGGTCGTGCGCCGGCAGCAGTCCTGGCTGCGCTGGACGATCTGTTGGCAATTGCCGAGCGTCTCTCTGCACGTTATCCAGACCTGCCGCTGTATTTCGACCTGGGTGAGCTGCGTGGTTATCACTACCACACCGGCGTGGTGTTCGCGGTGTTCGTCCCAGGTGTCGGTCAGTCGATCGCTCAGGGCGGTCGCTACGACGACATCGGTGCGGATTTCGGTCGTGCGCGCCCGGCCACCGGTTTCTCTACGGATTTGAAGACCCTGGTCACACTGGGGCGAGCTGAAGTCGTGTTGCCGTCTGGCGGGATCTGGATGCCCGACAGCAGCGATACCGCGCTTTGGCAACAGGTCTGCCAGCTGCGCAGCGAGGGCCAGCGTGTGGTTCAGGCATTGCCTGGGCAACCGTTGTCCGCCGCCCGCGAGGCAGATTGTGATCGGCAATTGATTCAGCAAAACGGGCTTTGGCAGGTTCTGCCACTGGCCATTTGAGTTTTCCCGCCGGCGATGCCCGGCGCCAAGTTTGCGCGAATGAGGACAAGTGTTATGGGTAAGAATGTCGTAGTCCTGGGCACCCAGTGGGGTGATGAGGGCAAAGGCAAGATCGTCGATCTGCTGACCGAACATGCTGCCGCCGTAGTGCGCTACCAAGGCGGTCACAACGCCGGTCACACCTTGGTGATCGACGGCGAGAAGACCGTGCTGCACCTGATTCCATCGGGCGTGCTGCGCGAAGGCGTGCAGTGCCTGATCGGCAACGGTGTGGTAGTTGCACCAGACGCCCTGCTGCGTGAAATCACCAAGCTGGAAGAGAAAGGCGTACCGGTGCGTGAGCGCCTGCGCATCAGCCCATCCTGCCCGCTGATCCTGTCCTACCACGTAGCGCTGGACCAGGCCCGTGAAAAGGCCCGTGGCGAGCTGAAGATCGGCACCACCGGTCGTGGTATCGGCCCGGCCTACGAAGACAAGGTTGCGCGTCGCGGCCTGCGTATCGGTGACCTGTTCCACCGTGAGCGTTTCGCTGCCAAGCTCGGCGAACTGCTGGACTACCACAACTTTGTGCTGGCCAATTACTACAAAGAGCCTGCGATCGACTTCCAGAAGACCCTGGACGAGTGCATGGCCTTTGCAGAAGAGCTGAAGCCGATGATGCTCGACGTCACTGCCGAACTGCACGCACTGCGTCGTGACGGCAAGGACATCATGTTCGAAGGTGCCCAGGGTTCGCTGCTGGATATCGACCACGGTACCTACCCGTATGTCACCAGCTCGAACACCACTGCTGGCGGTATCGCCACCGGTTCCGGTTTTGGCCCTATGTACCTGGACTACATCCTGGGTATCACCAAGGCCTACACCACTCGCGTTGGCTCCGGTCCGTTCCCGACCGAACTGTTCGACGACGTAGGTGCTTTCCTGGCCAAGCGTGGCCATGAGTTCGGTGCGACCACAGGCCGTGCCCGCCGTTGTGGCTGGTTCGATGCCGTGATCCTGCGTCGCGCTATCGAGATCAACAGCATCTCCGGCCTGTGCCTGACCAAGCTGGACGTCCTCGACGGTCTGGAAACCATCCGTATCTGCGTTGGCTACAAGAACGAGAACGGTGCCGTTATCGATGCCCCGACCGATGCCGACAGCTACATCGGCCTGGAGCCGGTCTACGAAGAAATGCCGGGCTGGAGCGAGTCGACCCTGGGTGCCAAGACCCTGGAAGAACTGCCGGCCAATGCCCGTGCCTACATCAAGCGTGTGGAAGAGCTGGTCGGCGCGCCGATCGACATCATCTCCACCGGCCCGGACCGCAACGAGACCATCGTGCTGCGTCATCCGTTTGCCTGATACACGTTTGCGGTAAACACAAAGGCCCCTATTCAGGGGCCTTTGTTGTTTCTGTGTCTTTACGGCACGAGCCTTGCTGTAAGAACTGCTCAAGGTGAGCCATCATTTTAATGGCGCCAGAAAGTAGAGGGTTCTTTCGTGTCAGCCGTTCTCTCACTGTTACGAAGCCGCCTATTGCGGCCTGTCTTTGTTGCCCTTGGTATCGCTCTTTTGGTGCAAGTGCTGGTAGCGGTAGCGCTTACCCGGAGCACGGTGACCACGCTTGAAGCGGATTTGGGTAATCGTTTGGGTGTCGACAGTCAGAAATTGTCGGCGGAATTGGAGCGTGCAGAACAGGAGGTCAGCGCCGGTCTGGATAGTCTCTCGGCCAGCACCCGTCAGCGTCTGACTGCCGGGCTGTCGGCTCGCCTGCAAAGCGAGCAGGCGCAGCTACGTGCCAGTCTGGAGAAAAACCTCAAGGACTCGGCCAATGACATGGCCGAGTTGCTGGCCTCCGTGGCGCCAAGGGCGATGTGGGATAACGATGTGCCGACCTTGTCCGAGTTCTCGCGACGTGCCCAGCGTAATCCCAATGTGCTCTTTGTGGTGTACGACGATGCTCAGGGCCAGCACCTTACCCGTTACTTGAACCGGCAGAACCCGATCAATCAGGCCTTGCTGGAAAAGGGTGAGGGTGAGCGGGCATTGGACAAAGTGGTCAATGCTGCGCGCCATGATTCGTCGGTGTACTTCGTCGAGGCGCCGATCAACCCTAACGGTGTCGAGATCGGCAAGGTGCTCATGGGGGTTTCCACGGCAGCGGTTGAACAGCAGCTTCAGGCCTTGGACCAGCGCTTCGCGGCGTTGATCGCCAGTGGTGACCAGTTGGTGGGCGAGAGCCTGATGGGCGCGGCAGCCGACAGCACCAAAGCGCTGCGTGCGCGATTGGAGGCAGCTCAGGCCAGTGCCGCCGGCATGCAGGCGAATACCGCGCAGAGCGTTCAGGAAGCGGCTGCGACGCTGCGTTGGAATATCGGTCTGGGGCTGGCGTTGGTCGGTTTTGGTGTGCTCTTGGTTGTGGCGGTGGTACTGGGGCATCGGGTCGTCAACAAGTTGCGCCTGCTCATTGCTGCGCTCAACGACCTGGCTGCTGGCGAAGGCGACCTGACCAAGCGTGTGCCGATTGATAGTCGCGATGAAATTGGTGACATGGCGACGGCGGTCAATCGCTTTGTCGACAAGTTGCAGCCGATTGTTCGCGAAGCGGGTGAAGTGGCGCAGCGTACTGGCATCGAAATCGGTGTCATGGCCCAACACAATGCCGGTGCCGATGCAGCAGCCGAATTGCAGCGCGATGAAGTGGCTGAAAGCCTCCGAGCCTTGTCGACAATGGCTGATGAGGCGCAGAACGAAAGCCAGGTAATGCAGTCTGCCCTGCAGCAGGTTGTGGATATTCGCCAGGCCACGGATGAAGGCAGTCGGACTTCGGCGCAAGTGGCGGGCCTGATCGAGGCCCTGGCCGGGCAGGTGCAGACTGGCTCGAAAGTGATCGAACGGCTGGCCGAGCAGAGCGAGCAGATCGAGGTGGTATTGACGGTGATTCATGGCATTGCCGAGCAGACCAACCTGCTTGCACTTAATGCGGCCATTGAGGCGGCGCGTGCCGGTGAAACCGGTCGGGGCTTTGCCGTGGTCGCAGATGAGGTGCGTGCGCTGGCCAGCAAGACCCAGAGCTCGACGGGTGATATTCAGGCGCATATCGGCGCCTTGCAGCAGGGCGCGCGGGAGGCGGTTGCAGCGATCAGCCAAGCAGGGCGTCAAGCCAGCGAGGGGTTGCTGGTGCTGCGTGACAATGCGCGGGTGCAGCAGGCCGTACAAGCATCGGTCGAGCAGGTGCATGCCGCCATCGGTATGGCGACCCGTGCGGCTGAGGAGCAGGCCAAGGGTGCGCAGGCGGTACGTGGGCGGGTAGAAACCATTCATGAGCAGGCTGAGCGCGCTGCCAGGGTGGTTCAGCAAACGACGGCCAGCAGCAAGGTGCTGGACGATCTGGCGGCTCAACTCAAGGCCAGCCTGGGGCAGTTCCGTGCTTGAGCACCTGATCGACAGCCGCTGATCGTCGATCAGCGGCTGTCGTCTGCATCAGGCCCGGTTCAGATACATGCGGGTGGTCAGCAGGTACACCGGCAGGCCCGAGACAAGGATCAACAGGGCTGCATAAGGTGCTGCTGCTGCGAACTCGACGTTGGCCGTGTGCGCCCAGACCTCGGTGGCCAGGGTGGTCATGCCGGTCGGGCTGAGCAGGAGGGTCGCGGTGAGCTCTTTCATGGCATCCAGAAAGACCAGCGCAAAAGCCGCTGCCAGTGCCGGGAAGATGATTGGCAGGGTGACCCTGCAGAATGCGCCGAACGACGTTGCGCCAAGGGTGCGTGCCGCTTCTTCCAGTTGTGGCGAGGCTTTGTTCAGTGCCGTTCTTACCGGTGCCTGGGCCAGTGGCAGGAACAGCAGGGCGTAGGCCAACAGCAGCAGCCCGGTGGTCTGGTACAGCACGGGCACGTAGTGCAGGGCGAAGTACACCAGCGTCAGGGCAATCACCAGCCCCGGCAGGGCATGCAGCAGGTATGGCAGGCGTTCAGCCCAGAGTGCCAGGCGGCCTTTGTAGCGCACCACCAGGAAGCTCACCGGCAGTGCCAGTAATAGGCTCACCCCGGCACCACCCAGTGATAGCGACAAGGATGACAACAGCGCCCGGCTGATGTCGGCGACCGGGAAGGCCGCCGAAGAGCCGACGCTCAGCCAGTACACGAGCATACCCAGCGGAATGCCGCTACCCAGTAGCATCAATGACAGACAGAACACCTGCGCCATGGGTGTCCAGGCGCGCAGGCGCACGGGGGCGGCTCGGCGTGCCACGCCCTGGCCGATACGTACATGGCGCGCCTTGCCGCGTACCCTCAACTCCAGCCACAGCATCAGCAGGCACATGAACAACAGTACGGCCGAAAGCATGGCGGCGTTGGCGTTGCTGAACTCCAGTTCAAATTGCTGGTAGATCGCGGTGGTGAAGGTTTGCAGGCCGAGGATCGACAGGGCGCCGAACTCCACGAGCATATGCAGGGCAATCAGCAGGGAGCCGCCGAGAATCGACGGCCAGAGCAGTGGCAGGGTGATCCTGAAGAATACCCCCCAGCGATTCTGGCCCAAGGTGCGTGCCGACTCCTCCAGGGACGTGTCGAGGTTGCGCAGTGTCGCGGCCACCGGCAGGAACACCAACGGGTATTTCGACAGGGTCATGACCAGAATTGCGCCACCCAGCCCCTCGAAGCGCGGGCTCAAGGATACCCAGGTAAAGCCGCTGACAAATGCTGGCACGGCAAATGGCAGGCACAGTATGACGCCCCATAGGCGCCTTCCCGGCAGGTCGCTGCGTTCCAGCAGCCAGGCCAGCGCCAGGCCGAGTATCGCGCAAGCCAGCGTAACGCCGACCATCAGCAGCAGGGTGTTGCGCATCAGGCCCCATACAAAGGGGCGCCAGAGCAGGCGCAAGGCTTCGTGTAGCCCGGCCTGCCAGGCCTTGAGCCCGACATACAGCAACGGCAGCAGGCTTAGCCCGACCAGTAGCAGGACCGGCAGCACCACCCAGATCGAAGGGCGCTTTCGTCGTGGCACATAGGTGGTCGAGGCCGCCAGGGGCAGGGCAGCACTCATCAGAGCAGGCCGACTTCGCGTTCGAGTTCCAGGGCTTCCTCGGCGTTACCCAGGTCTGCCGGGGTAATTTTCGGCGGGCGCAGGTCTTCGAATGGCTTCAGGCCCTGGTCGGAAACCATGCCTTTGTGCAGTGGATACTCGGCGGTAGTCTGGGTGATCACCCGCTGGCCTTCTTCGCTGGCCATCCAGGCCAGCAACGCCTGGGCTTCCTGCGGGTGTTTGCTGGCCTTGACGGCTGCAGCACTGGAAATGGTTACCAGGCCACCGGCATCGCCATCAGCGAGGTAGTAGAGTTTCGAGTCGAGTTGGCCGCGCTCTTTTTTCAGGGCGTACCAGTAGTAGTTGTTCACCAGTACGGCAGCGACTTCACCATTTTCCACGGCCTTGAGGGCGACCATGTTGTTGGTGTAGGTCTTGCCGAAGGCCTTCAGGCCGGTCAACCATTCCTCTGCGGCTTCGCGGCCATGCAGTTTGAGGATTGCAACGGCCTGTTCCTGGAAGGCGCCGCTGGTGGGGACGAAGCCGATCTTGCCGTCCCATTCAGGGTTGGCGAAATCCATGACCGAAGGCGGCAGCGCCTTCTCGTCGATCACCTTGGGGTTGAAGGCGACGACGCGAGTACGGGCGGTCACGCCCATCCAGGTGCCATTGTTGGCAACGTACTCTTTGGGTAGAACCTGCAATGTAGAATCGTCGATCTTGGCCAGCAAGCCGAGTTCGCCCAGGTTGTTCAGGGGAGGCGACTCTTCGGTGTAGATGACATCGGCGGGGGAGCGATCACCTTCCTCGATGATCTGGCTGGCCAGCTGATTGCTGCTGCCCTTGCGGATGTTGATGTGAATGCCGGTCTTGGCCTCGTAGGCTTTGGCGATGGCTTCACCGATTTCCTTGTGCTGGCCGTTGTACAGGGTCAATGACACGGAGTCGGCGGCCATGACTTGAGGTGCGCCCAATGCCAGTGTGAACAAGGTGGCGGCCAGGCCGCGAAAAATCGGTTTGATACGAATCGTCATGCGGGTACTTCCTCGCTTACGGGTACAAATCTGGAAACAATAATAAACGATATCGTTTCTCAAGTACGCCTGTGAGGAAAAATTCATGAGCAGGCTACCGTTGGCATTCGTCCGCTGCTGACGGGCAGCCTGGCCGAAGGGTAGGGGGATGGATGGTTTTCGCGAGGCATAAAAAAACCCGCTTTCGCGGGTTTCTTTAGAATATGGTGCCCAGAAGAAGACTCGAACTTCCACGACCGTAAGGTCACCAGCACCTGAAGCTGGCGTGTCTACCAATTTCACCATCTGGGCAAAAGTGAAGCGATGAAGCAAGAAACGGTGTAGCGTGTTGCATAAATTCCAGACGCATTACGCTAATCTGAAATTTGAAATTGGTGCCCAGAAGAAGACTCGAACTTCCACGACCGTAAGGTCACCAGCACCTGAAGCTGGCGTGTCTACCAATTTCACCATCTGGGCATTTCGTTAAGGTCACATGATGCTTCACATCACGTTGCTTCTCAACTATAACGACGGTGTCCGTCGCTGTGGTGCGCACTATACGGATGCTCAAAACAGCTGTAAAGCCCTGTTTGGAAAAAATCTTAAAAAATTCAAGTTGTTGTCCCATGACAGCATTTATAGCGCTTCAAGGGGCTCTGGCGGGGCTGTCCAAGGCCGAAATTTCCGGTTTCAATACGCCTATGCCAAACTAACCCTTATATAGACAAGGTGAACCCCTCCTAATGGCCGATTGGCAGACCCTCGATCCCGAGGCCGCTCGTGAAGCGGAAAAATACGAAAACCCTATTCCTAGCCGTGAGCTGATCCTGCAGCACCTCGCCGAACGAGGCTCGCCAGCTGCGCGAGAGCAGTTGGTGGAGGAGTTTGGCCTGACCACCGAGGACCAGATCGAAGCCCTGCGCCGCCGCTTGCGTGCCATGGAGCGTGATGCCCAGTTGATCTATACCCGGCGCGGCACATATGCCCCGGTAGACAAACTGGACCTTATCCTCGGTCGCATCTCCGGTCATCGCGATGGCTTTGGCTTCCTGATCCCGGATGACGGTACTGAAGACCTGTTCCTCAGTCCGGCGCAGATGCGCCTGGTGTTCGACGGTGACCGAGCCCTGGCTCGCGTTTCCGGTCTTGACCGCCGTGGTCGTCGCGAAGGTGTGCTGGTCGAAGTCATCTCCCGTGCGCATGAAAGTATTGTCGGTCGTTATTTCGAAGAAGGCGGCATTGGCTTCGTGACACCGGACAACCCGAAAATCCAGCAGGAAGTGCTGGTGACCCCGGGTCGCAGCGGCAATGCCAAGATCGGTCAGTTCGTCGAGGTGAAAATCACCCATTGGCCGACACCACGCTTCCAGCCTCAAGGCGATATTGTCGAAGTCATCGGCAACTACATGGCGCCGGGCATGGAGATCGATGTCGCGCTGCGTAGCTATGACATCCCGCATGTCTGGCCTGAAGCTGTCATCAAGGAAGCGCGCAAGCTCAAGCCGGACGTCGAAGAGAAGGACAAGGAAAAGCGCATTGACCTGCGCCACCTGCCTTTCGTCACCATTGACGGCGAAGACGCCCGCGACTTCGACGATGCGGTCTACTGCGAAAGCCTCGGCAAGCTGCGCGTGTTTTCCGGCGGCTGGCGCCTGTATGTGGCTATCGCCGACGTGTCCAGCTATGTTCGTCTCGGTTCGGCACTGGATGCCGAAGCGCAGGTCCGCGGTAACTCGGTGTACTTCCCCGAGCGCGTGGTCCCCATGCTGCCGGAGGAGCTGTCCAACGGGCTGTGCTCGCTGAACCCGCATGTCGACCGCTTGGCCATGGTCTGTGAAATGACCATCAACAAGTCCGGCCAGATGGTCGATTACCAGTTCTACGAAGCGGTGATCCACTCCCATGCGCGGCTGACCTACAACAAGGTCAGCAGCATGCTTGAGCATTCCCGGACGCGCGAAGGCAAAGCCCTGCGTGATGAGTACAACGAAGTGCTGCCGCACCTCAAGCAGCTCTATGCGCTGTACAAGGTGCTGCTGACCGCTCGTCACAGCCGTGGTGCGATTGATTTCGAGACCCAGGAAACCCGGATCATCTTCGGTTCCGAGCGCAAGATCGCGGAAATTCGGCCGACTGTGCGCAACGATGCCCACAAGCTGATCGAGGAGTGCATGCTGGCGGCCAACGTTGCCACTGCCGAGTTCCTCAAGAAGCACGAAATTCCGGCCCTGTACCGGGTGCATGATGGTCCGCCGCCGGAGCGTCTGGAAAAGCTGCGTGCGTTCCTCGGCGAGCTGGGGCTGTCGCTGCACAAGGGCAAGGATGGTCCGTCGCCCAAGGATTACCAGGCGTTGCTGGCGCAAATCGCCGATCGTCCGGATTTCCATCTGATCCAGACGGTAATGCTGCGCTCGCTGAGCCAGGCGGTGTACAGCGCCGACAATCATGGTCACTTCGGCCTGAATTATGAGGCGTATACCCACTTCACCTCGCCGATTCGTCGTTATCCCGACCTGCTGACCCATCGGGCCATCCGCAGCGTGATCCGTTCGCGTCAGGACACTCCGCACGTCAAGCGCGCCGGGGCCATGAGCATTCCGAAGGCGCGGATCTACCCGTACGACGAAAACACCCTGGAGCAGTTGGGCGAGCAGTGCTCGATGAGCGAGCGGCGCGCCGATGAAGCGACCCGCGACGTGGTCAACTGGCTCAAGTGCGAGTACATGAAGGACCGCGTGGGCGAAAGCTTCCCGGGTGTGATCACTGCCGTGACCGGTTTCGGCCTGTTCATCGAGCTGACGGACATCTACGTGGAAGGTCTGGTGCATGTCAGTGCCTTGCCGGGGGATTACTACCACTTCGATCCGGTTCACCATCGGTTGTCTGGTGAACGCACCGGGCGCACTTTCCGCTTGGGCGATACCGTCGAAGTGCGGGTCATGCGTGTCGATCTCGACGAGCGCAAGATCGACTTCGAGATGGCCGAAAAAACCCTTAGTGCGCCGATCGGTCGCAAGCAGCGGTCGGCCTCCGAGCCTGCTGCCGACAAGGCATCGGCGCCAGCGCCGAGCGCCGAGCCATCGCGTCGCAGCAAGAAAAGCGAGACCGCCGAGGCTTACTTCCCGTCCCATGCGGCGGCGAAGAATGCCGAAGTGCGCAAGAGCCGCGAAATGAAAAAGGCCTTGATGGCTGATGCCAAGGGCAGTCATGCCGCTGGCAAGTCGTCCTCGGGCAAGCCTGCGGCCAAGCCGAGCAAACACCGCAAGGGACCGCCGAAGTCTGGTGCTGCTCCCCGTAAGAAGGGCAAGTCATGAGTCAGTTGGAAAAAATCTACGGTGTACATGCCGTAGAAGCCCTGTTGCGTCACCATCCCAAGCGGGTCAAGCAGATCTGGTTGTCCGAGGGGCGCAGCGAGCCGCGTATTCAGGCACTGCTGGAGTTGGCCGGGCAGAACCGCGTAGCGGTTGGTCAGGCTGAACGGCGTGAGCTGGATGCCTGGGTCGAAGGTGTTCACCAGGGTGTGGTGGCCGAGGTCAGCCCGAGCCAGGTCTGGGGCGAGAACATGCTCGAGGAGCTGCTTGAGCGTACCGAGGGTTCGCCGTTGATCCTGGTGCTTGATGGCGTTACCGACCCGCACAACCTGGGGGCCTGCCTGCGTACCGCCGATGCGGCCGGTGCGACAGCAGTCATCGTACCCAAGGACAAGTCGGCGACCCTGACGCCTGTCGTGCGCAAGGTGGCCTGCGGTGCCGCCGAGGTTATCCCGTTGATCGCGGTGACCAACCTGGCGCGAACCCTGGAAAAACTCCAGCAGCGTGGCTTGTGGGTTGTCGGTACGGCCGGCGAGGCCGAGCAGGAGCTGTACCAGCAGGACATGACTGGCCCGATCGTGCTGATCATGGGGGCTGAAGGCAAAGGCATGCGTCGCCTGACCCGCGAGCACTGCGACTTTCTGGTGAAATTGCCGATGGCTGGCAGTGTCAGCAGCCTGAACGTCTCGGTGGCTACAGGCGTCTGCCTGTTTGAAGCGGTGCGCCAGCGTCGCGCATGACGGTCCTTCAAGGCCGGCACTTACAGCGCTGCTGTAGGCGCCGGTCTCGTCGCGAGGGGCTTGAGGCTGTTGTGCTTCTCGCGCATCAGGCTGTTCAAATAATCACCAATCACCTTGCTTGTCTGCGGGCGCTTCTCTACAATTGCGGCCCTTGTCGTGTTGGCAGGCGCGCATGTGCCTCTTTCCAAGGCAGGACATACAAGTGTCATTCACTCCTTGTCTGACCACTCTGGTGGCAGACTACAACCCGTAAGGAGCATTCATGCGTCATTACGAAATCATCTTTCTGGTCCACCCTGACCAGAGCGAGCAAGTCGGCGGCATGGTTGAGCGTTACACCAAGCTGATCGAAGAAGACGGCGGCAAAATCCACCGTCTGGAAGACTGGGGCCGTCGTCAACTGGCCTACGCAATCAACAATGTTCACAAGGCTCACTACGTGATGCTGAACGTTGAGTGCACTGGCAAGGCCCTGGCCGAGCTGGAAGACAACTTCCGTTACAACGATGCCGTGATCCGTAACCTGGTCATCCGTCGCGACGAAGCCGTTACCGGCCAGTCCGAGATGCTCAAGGCTGAAGAGAACCGCAGTGAGCGCCGTGAGCGTCGCGACCGTCCTGAGCATGCTGACAGCGCCGAAGGCGATGACAGCGACAACAGCGACAACAGCGATAACGCTGACGAGTAATCCACGGACCTTTTGAGGAGCCAATTACATGGCACGTTTCTTCCGTCGTCGTAAATTCTGCCGCTTCACTGCTGAAGAAGTGAAAGAGATCGATTACAAAGATCTCAACACCCTGAAAGCTTATGTATCCGAAACCGGCAAGATCGTTCCAAGCCGTATCACCGGTACCAAAGCTCGTTATCAGCGTCAGCTGGCTACCGCTATCAAGCGCGCCCGCTTCCTGGCCCTGCTGCCCTACACCGACAGCCACGGCCGCTGAGACCGGGTCGTCGACAAGTAGCAAGGGATAGAACGCATGCGCGCCTTGGCTGATTTCATCATGCGCGGTCGCGTGCAGGCCACTCTAGTGGTGGTTGGTTGTGCGGCAATGCCGCTGCTGTTCTGGTTGAGTGCCGCCGCTGGGAGCCTGGTGTTCCTGCGGCGCGGTTTCAGTGACGCCTCCGGTGTCCTCGCCTGGGCTTTGGTGCCTGCGTTGGCCTGGTGGTTCTTTGGCGACCCCCGCATCTTGATGGTGCTGGCGGGAACCCTGGGTCTGGCAGCGTTTTTACGCGCCGGGCAGTCCTGGAACAGGGTGCTGTTGATCAGCACTGCCTTGGGGGTGGTGTACGGTGTGGTTCTTGGGTCGGTTTTCCGCGAACCGGTTGAAGCATTGGCACAAGCGCTTGAAAAAGCCTTGCCGCAGATGCTCGACGGGCTCTACCAGCAGTTGACGGTAGAAGAGCGAGCGCACCTGGGTAGCCTTATCGCACCAGTCCTCTACGGCCTGATCGCCGCGTTGTTGCAAGCCGTCAGTCTGTTGGCCCTGATGTTGGGCCGCTACTGGCAGGCAGTGTTGTATAACCCGGGTGGTTTCGGTCGCGAGTTTCGCGCCGTCAGACTACCGCTGGTGCCGGCGCTGGTGCTGCTGGCGTGCATGCTGATCGGGCCCAATTTCGGGGCCGGGTTGGCGATGTTGACGCCGATTTGCAGTGTACCGCTGATGTTTGCAGGGGTTGCCCTGTTGCATGGGTTGGTGGCGCAGGGCCGGCTGGCGAGGTTCTGGCTGGTTGGGTTGTACGTGACACTGCTGCTGTTCATGCAGCTGATTTATCCGTTGCTCGTGGTGTTGGCCATTGTCGACAGCCTGATTGATTTTCGCGGCCGCGGGGCACCCAAAAATGGTGCCGACAACGGTTCCGCGAACGGTGAAGGTTAAAAGTTAAGAGGTTATTACCAAATGGAACTGATCCTGCTGGAAAAAATCGCCAACCTGGGCAACCTGGGCGATAAGGTAAATGTTAAGGCTGGTTACGGCCGTAACTACCTGCTGCCGCAAGGCAAGGCCACCGTTGCCAACGCTGCCAACCTGGCTGCGTTCGAGGAGCGTCGCGCCGAGCTGGAAAAACTGGCTGCAGACAAGAAGTCTTCTGCTGAAACCCGCGCTGCCCAACTGGCCGAGCTGGAAGTGACCATCACTGCCACCGCTGGCGACGAAGGCAAGCTGTTCGGTTCGATCGGCACCCACGACATCGCTGACGCCCTGACCGCCTCCGGCGTTGAAGTGGCTAAAGCTGAAGTTCGTCTGCCGAACGGCACCATCCGTAATGTTGGCGAATACGACGTTGCCGTGCACCTGCACAGCGACGTTGAAGCCACCGTTCGCGTGGTTGTTGTCGCAGCCTAAGCTGTACCAATCGGCTGGCACCTCGCGTGTCAGCCGGTTAACATCGGGCACGATCCTGCTAGGCAGGTCGTGCCCTTTGTCTTTTTCGTCCCCCTGATTTCCGTGTGGCCATGAACGAGATATCCGCTCCCGAACAATATGATCTGCAAACCGCTGCCCTGAAGGTGCCGCCACATTCCATCGAGGCCGAACAGGCCGTGCTCGGTGGCTTGATGCTGGACAACAACGCCTGGGAGCGCGTGCTGGATCAGGTTTCGGATGGCGATTTCTACCGGCATGACCACCGCCTGATCTTCCGTGCAATCTACAAGCTGGCCGATCAGAACACCCCGTTCGATGTGGTGACGCTGCACGAGCAACTGGACCGTGAAGGTCTCAGCTCCCAAGTGGGTGGGTTGGGTTACCTCGGCGAGCTGGCCAAGAACACGCCATCGGTCGCCAACATCAAGGCCTATGCCCAGATCATCCGTGAGCGGGCGACCCTGCGTCAGCTGATCAGTATCAGCAGCGAGATTGCCGACAGCGCCTTCAACCCGCAGGGTCGTAACGCGGCAGAGATTCTTGACGAAGCCGAACGGCAGATCTTCCAGATCGCCGAAGCGCGTCCGAAGACCGGTGGCCCGGTTGGGGTCAACGAGCTGCTGACCAAGGCCATTGACCGTATTGACACCCTGTTCAACTCCGACAGCGATATCACCGGTATTTCAACCGGCTATACCGACCTGGACGAGAAGACCAGCGGTCTGCAGCCGGCTGACCTGATCATCGTCGCCGGCCGTCCGTCGATGGGTAAGACCACCTTCGCCATGAACCTGGTGGAGAACGCGGTACTGCGCAGTGACAAGGCGGTACTGGTGTATTCCCTCGAGATGCCAGGCGAATCGCTGATCATGCGTATGCTCTCGTCGCTCGGGCGTATCGACCAGACCAAGATCCGTTCCGGCCAGCTCGATGACGATGACTGGCCGCGCCTGACCTCGGCAGTCAACCTGCTCAATGATCGCAAGCTGTTCATCGACGATACGGCCGGTATCAGCCCGTCGGAAATGCGTGCCCGTACCCGTCGCCTGGTGCGTGAGCATGGCGAGATCGGCATGATCATGATCGACTACCTGCAGTTGATGCAGATCCCGGGCTCCAGTGGTGACAACCGCACCAACGAAATTTCCGAGATCTCACGCTCGCTCAAGGCACTGGCCAAAGAGTTCAACTGCCCGGTCATCGCCCTGTCGCAGCTCAACCGCTCCCTTGAGCAACGGCCGAACAAGCGCCCGGTGAACTCCGACTTGCGGGAATCCGGAGCGATCGAGCAGGATGCCGACGTCATCATGTTCGTGTACCGCGATGAGGTCTATCATCCGGAAACCGAGCACAAAGGCATCGCCGAAATCATTATCGGCAAGCAGCGGAACGGTCCTATCGGCTTTGTCCGGCTTGCATTCATCGGTAAATACACGCGCTTCGAGAACCTGGCGCCAGGTAGCTACAACTTCGACGACGACGAGTAATTTCCGCCGCGCCAATTCCGAGCTGCAGCGTCGGAATTGGTCAAAATTTGTGCTATAGTCCGCGCCCGCGATTTTCCTGTACTTCAGAACCGGTCACTGACATGCAAGCAGCCAAACCACTTTTCGACTATCCCAAGTACTGGGCCGAATGCTTCGGACCAGCACCGTTCCTGCCCATGAGCAGGGAGGAGATGGATCAGCTCGGCTGGGATTCCTGCGACATCATCATTGTGACCGGTGACGCCTACGTCGATCATCCGTCCTTCGGCATGGCCATCATCGGCCGTCTGCTGGAAGCCCAGGGTTTCCGGGTGGGCATCATTGCCCAGCCGAACTGGCAGTCCAAGGACGACTTCATGAAGCTGGGTGAGCCGAACCTGTTTTTCGGTGTCGCCGCCGGCAACATGGACTCCATGATCAACCGCTACACCGCGGACAAGAAGATCCGCTCCGACGACGCCTATACGCCGGGCGGCCTGGCCGGCAAGCGTCCGGATCGCGCCAGCCTGGTGTATAGCCAGCGCTGCAAGGAAGCCTACAAGCATGTGCCGATTGTGCTGGGCGGCATCGAGGCTTCCCTGCGCCGGATCGCGCACTACGACTACTGGCAGGACAAGGTTCGCCATTCGATCCTGATCGATGCTTCTGCCGACATCCTGCTTTACGGCAATGCCGAGCGGGCTATCGTCGAAGTGGCTCAGCGCCTGTCGTACGGCGAGAAGATCGAAACCATTACGGATATTCGTGGTACGGCATTTATCCGTCGCGACACCCCGGAAGGCTGGTACGAGGTCGACTCCACACGTATCGACCGCCCGGGCAAGATCGACAAGATCATCAACCCGTACGTGAACACCCAGGATACTCAGGCCTGCGCCATCGAGCAGGAAAAAGGTCCGGTTGAAGACCCGAACGAACCCAAGGTCGTCCAGTTGCTGGCGAGCCCGCGAATGACCCGCGACAAGACCGTGATTCGCCTGCCGTCCTTCGAGAAGGTCCGCGGCGACGCGGTGCTCTACGCTCACGCCAACCGTGTGCTGCACCTGGAGACCAACCCAGGCAACGCCCGCGCTTTGGTGCAGAAACATGGTGAAGTGGACGTCTGGTTCAATCCTCCGCCCATTCCAATGACCACCGAGGAAATGGACTACGTGTTCGGCATGCCTTATGCGCGCGTGCCGCACCCGGCGTATGGCAAGGAGAAGATTCCGGCCTACGACATGATCCGTTTTTCGGTCAACATCATGCGTGGCTGCTTTGGTGGCTGTACCTTCTGTTCGATTACCGAGCACGAAGGCCGGATCATCCAGAACCGTTCAGAAGAGTCGATCATTCGCGAGATCGAGGAAATCCGCGACAAGGTGCCAGGCTTTACCGGGGTCATCTCGGACCTTGGCGGCCCTACTGCGAACATGTACCGGATTGCCTGCAAGAGCCCGGAAATCGAGTCCGCTTGCCGCAAGCCGTCGTGCGTGTTCCCCGGCATTTGCCCGAACCTGAATACCGACCACTCGTCATTGATCCAGTTGTACCGCAGTGCGCGTGCCTTGCCGGGCGTGAAGAAGATCCTGATCGCTTCTGGGCTGCGTTATGACCTGGCAGTAGAGTCGCCGGAGTACGTCAAGGAACTGGTGACCCACCACGTTGGTGGTTACCTGAAGATTGCGCCGGAGCACACCGAAGAAGGCCCGCTGAATCAGATGATGAAGCCGGGTATCGGCACCTACGA
This sequence comes from Pseudomonas laurentiana, assembly GCF_014648275.1. Classification (GTDB taxonomy): domain Bacteria; phylum Pseudomonadota; class Gammaproteobacteria; order Pseudomonadales; family Pseudomonadaceae; genus Aquipseudomonas; species Aquipseudomonas laurentiana. The sequence goes on along the minus strand of NZ_BMQU01000006.1, from coordinate 113,448 downwards.
CCGCTTCAAGCGCATGTTCGAGAAGTTCTCGAAAGAAGCGGGCAAGGAACAGTACCTGATCCCGTACTTCATTGCCGCACACCCTGGCACCACCGATGAAGACATGATGAACCTGGCCCTTTGGCTCAAGGGCAACGGCTTCCGTGCTGACCAGGTTCAGGCGTTCTACCCGTCGCCCATGGCGTCGGCTACCGCCATGTACCACTCGGGCAAGAACCCGCTGCGCAAGGTCACTTACAAGAGTGACCCGGTTACGATCGTCAAGAGCGAAGCGCAGCGCCGTCTGCACAAGGCGTTCCTGCGTTATCACGATCCGAAGGGCTGGCCGATGCTGCGCGAGGCACTGGAGCGTATGGGCCGTAGCGACCTGATCGGCCCGGGCAAGCACCAACTGATCCCGTTGCACCAGCCTGCAACCGACAGCTACCAGAGTGCGCGACGCAAGAACTCGACGCCGGCTGGCAGCCACAAGGTGGCCAAGGATCAAAAGATCCTGACTCAGCACACCGGCCTGCCGCCGCGTGGCAGCGATGGTGGCAAGCCGTGGGACAAACGCGAAGAGGCCAAGGCGGCAGCGTTCGCCCGTAACCAGGATGCGGCCAAAGCGCGCAAAGACGCCGCCAAGGGCAAAGGCAAGAAGAAGCCGCGTCAGCCGGTACTGCCGCGCTAACCTGGCCTTGGCCCTGCGCGCCGGGGTGGTGCGTTGCCCGCGCGGCAAGGCACGATTCTGGTGCGCCAATCGGCTAGGCAGAGCGCAGGCGCGGCGTAGCCGCTCATGGCACAACTTTTGCGCGCTTCAGGGCTGACTTCGGCCCTTGAGCGCTGCCATGCCAGACCAGCCTGACTCCTACCATGAACTGTTGCAGGGCGACGGAGCGGTACGCCCGCACTGGCAGGCGCTGTTCGCGCAGTTGCAGCGCAGCCGTCCCGAACAGTTGGCGCAGCGTCAGGCGCTGTTGACCCGCCAGCTTCAGGAAAATGGTGTCACCTACAACATCTACGCCGACCCTAAAGGTGCTGACCGCCCGTGGGAACTGGACCTGCTGCCGCACGTATTGCCTGCCGAGGAGTGGCAGCCGCTGGCCGCCGGTATCGCTCAGCGCGCACGCTTGCTCAATGCGGTGCTGGCAGATACCTACGGACCGCAACAGCTGTTGGCCGAAGGGCTTTTACCCCCCGAACTGATCTACGCGCACAACAATTTTCTTTGGCCCTGCCAAGGTATCGAGGTGCCTGGCGGAACCTACCTGCATGTCTACGCCGCGGACCTCGCACGGGCGCCGGATGGGCGCTGGTGGGTCACCGCAGACCGTACCCAGGCGCCTTCTGGCGCAGGCTATGCCCTTGAGAACCGGACGGTTCTTTCGCGTGCCTGGCCGGAGCTCTACCGTAGCCTCCATGTACAGCACCTCGCGGGGTTCTTCCGAGCCTTGCAGCAGACCCTGGCGGAGACCGCGCCGAGTGAGGGGGAGGCGCCGCTGGTGGTCCTGCTGACCCCCGGACGTTTCAACGAGAGTTACTTCGAGCACCTGTATTTGGCGCGGCAACTGGGTTACCCCTTGGTCGAGGGCAGTGACCTGACGGTGCGTGACGCTACCGTGTACCTCAAGACACTGGATGGTTTACGCCGGGTTCACGGCATTTGGCGGCGCCTTGACGATGATTTCTGCGACCCGCTGGAGCTGCGCACGGATTCGGCACTCGGGGTCCCAGGTTTGCTCGATGCGGTACGTCAGGGGCGCGTGCTGGTGGCCAATGCCTTGGGCTGCGGCGTACTGGAGTCACCTGGCCTGCTTGGGTTTTTGCCCGCTATCAATGAGCACCTGTTCGGCGAGGCCTTGAGCCTGCCTTCTGTTGCCAGTTGGTGGTGCGGCGAGCCCCCGGCATTGGCCCAGGCGCTGGAGAAGCTGTCGGATCTGGTGTTCAAGCCGGTCTTTCCTTCGCAGCGTTTCGCGCCTGTGCTGGGAGGAGCGCTTGATGCTGAACAACAGCAGGCACTGGCGGCGCGTATTGCTGCCCGGCCTGCTGTCTATGTTGCCCAAGAGCGGGTGCAGTTATCCCAGGCACCGGTCTGGCAGGTCGATCAATGCATGCTGCAATCCCGCTCGGTGGGTATGCGGGTGTATGCCGTGGCATGTGCCGATGGCTATCGGGTATTGCCTGGCGGGCTGGTACGGGTGTCGGCAGAGGCCGATGCCGACGTGATCTCGATGCAGCGTGGCGGCGCCAGCAAGGATGCCTGGGTGTTGGGTGAACACGCCTGCGCCGGCGAGCAGTGGCGGGCGCGGCACAGTATTGGCGTGGCGGACCTGATTCGTCGCGACCCGTATTTGCCCTCGCGGGTGGTGGAAAACCTGTTCTGGTTCGGCCGTTACTGCGAGCGCTGCGATGTGGGGGCGCGCTTGTTGCGTATCCTGCTGACCCGTTACCTGGACGATGACAGTCCACTGGCGCTAGAAGGGGCTGTGGCGTTGGCGGACGGTTTGTCATTACTGCCTGAGGGCGCCAGTCTTCCCGAGCGTTTGCGTGCCGCACTGCTGGATGCCGAATGGGGTTTCAGTTTACGCGCCAACCTGCAGCGCTTGCAGGGGGCAGCCTCACAGGTACGCGGCAAGCTCTCACGGGAAAACTGGCAGGCATTACAGGAGTTGCAGCGGCAAGCGCGTGTACTGGAAAACACGGAGGCGGGCTTTGGCGAGTTGCTGGAAACCCTCGACCGTCTGGTCATGTCGTTGGCGGCGCTGTCGGGCTTTGCCCTGGACGACATGACCCGTGATGAGGGGTGGCGCTTTCTGATGATCGGGCGTCGTCTGGAGCGGCTGCAAGCCTTGAGCGACAACCTGGCGGTGTTCTTGAGTGGCCCGGCGGTATGTGATCAGGCCGGGCTGGAGGCTTTGCTGGAGTTGGGCAACAGCAGTATTACCTACCGCTCGCGCTACCTGGAGGTGGCTCAGTTGTTGCCGGTGCTCGACCTGCTCGTGCTCGATGAGCAAAACCCGCATGCCGTGTTGTTTCAACTCAAGCTCACGACGGCTTCGCTCAATCGGCTGCACCGTGAACTCGGCACACCGCTAGAGCCTGAACTGGTTAGCCTGGCTGAGCGGTTACGCCAGTTTGATCTGGCGACTGTGCAAGGCGCCTCAACGGTCAATGTTGCCCTTGCCGTACTGGTCGGCTTGCTTGAAGGCGTCTCTTCGGCATGTGCTCAAGTGGCGGAGCGTCTGGCGCTGCGTCACTTTGTGCATGTCGACGATCTTAGCCAGCAGACGGTGTCGATTTGATGAGTGTCCGTTATCAGGTGGTTCATGAAACCCTCTATCGCTATACCAGTCCGGTTTCATTGGCCCAGCAGCTTGTCCATTTGTGGCCGCGCGACTGTGCCTGGCAGCACTGCACTGAGCGGCACATGCAGATCAGCCCGGCACCGACCCGGCGCAGTGATGAGCGGGATGTTTTTGGTAACCCGCTGACCCGCTTGGCGTTCGATTGCCAGCACGATGAGTTGCGCGTCGAGACCCGACTGACCCTTGATGTGTACGCCAGAGCGTTGCCGGATGTGGCTCGTTCGCAACCTTGGGAGGCGGTGCGAGAGGCGCTGAGTTACAGCGGTCGACCTTTTTCTGCCGAGCGCCTGGAGGCGTGTCGCTATCGTTTCGAGTCGCCGCAGGTGCGCCTCAAACAGCGCTTTGTGGCCTATGCAGAGCGTTGCTTCGTGCCGGGTCGTCCACTGTTAGTGGCAGTGCAGGCGTTGATGGAAAAGATCTTCGACGAGTTTACGTTCGATGCAACGGCGACACAGGTTGCCACACCCCTGCTGGAGGTACTGGAACGGCGGCGCGGGGTATGCCAGGACTTTGCCCACCTGATGCTTGCCTGTCTGCGCTCGCGAGGCTTGGCGGCGAGGTATGTCAGCGGTTATCTGTTGACGCGGCCGCCTCCTGGACAGCCGCGCTTGGTCGGTGCCGATGCGTCGCATGCCTGGGTTTCGGTATTCTGCCCGGAGCAGGGCTGGGTGGATTTTGACCCGACCAACAACCTGCGGCCAGCGCTGGAACACATCACTCTGGGCTGGGGGCGGGACTTTTCCGATGTCTCGCCGCTGCGCGGGGTAATTCTTGGCGGTGGCAGCCATGACCCTGATGTCCGGGTCACGGTCACGCCATTGACTTGAGCTCAGGCAGGCTGCTGGTCGGCCCACTTGGGTGGCACCAGCGGCTTCCAGTGCTCAAGGGCATCGAGCAGGGCGTCAGGCGAGGTGTTTTTCTGCAGCAGCGTGCGGTGCTGTTCGCGGACGAAGCCTTCATTGACCATATGGTCGAGAAAGCCCGTCAGCTTGTCGTAGAAGCCGTTTACATCCAGCAAGCCTAGCGGTTTGCCGTGGTAGCCCAGTTGCCCCCAGGTCCAGACCTCGAACAGCTCTTCGAGGGTGCCCAAGCCTCCGGGTAGCGCAATGAAGGCATCACTGAGTTCGGCCATGCGCGCTTTGCGTGCGTGCATACCGTCGACGACCTCGAGGCGGCTCAAATTGGGGTGGCCGATTTCAGCGCTTTTCAGGCGCTCGGGAATGATCCCTACGACCTCGCCTCCGGCCGCCAGGGCTGCATCGGCGACGATCCCCATGAGGCCCACGGCACCGCCACCATAGACCAGTGTCAGGCCGCGTCGGGCGATGGCTTGGCCCAGCGCTTCGGCAGCCGCTCGGTAAGCGGGGCTGGTGCCGGTACTGGCACCACAAAACACACAAACGGAACGTAACGACATGGCGCTCTCCTGATCGTTGAGCGCGACAGAGTAAGGCGCCATCGTGTGCCTTCCAAGCGCTGTGTCATTCCGGGCGGGAAAACTCACAGGCGGCGCCGGTGGCGCCACAGGCGTAGGCGGCTAGCAGGCTGCGCATCAGACTATTGAGGGACATTACGGTTACTCCTAAGTGAGCGGTTGTTTCATCGTCCAACAAAGGGGCATTATGGGCACGTTGATTGTCTTGATGAGCACCATAGAACAAATTCACTGCCCGGCTAACGATGCAGCGCTTGACCCATATCACGGGCTTTGCCATGCGTATCGGGCAGTCTGAAGACGATAAAAAACCCTGCCATGGAGATTCACGATGTTTGCCAAATTTGTTGCCGTATCCCTGCTGACCATCGCCAGTGCCCAAGTCATGGCCGCCGAGTGCAAGGTCACGGTCGACTCCACCGATCAGATGTCCTTCAATACCAAGGAAATCACCATCGACAAGAGCTGCAAGCAGTTCACGGTTGAGTTGACCCACTCCGGTTCAATGCCGAAGAACGTCATGGGCCACAACCTGGTGGTGAGCAAGGAGGCCGACATGCAGCCCATCGCTACCGACGGCATCGGCGCCGGTATCGAGAATAACTACCTGAAAGCAGGTGATACCCGGATCATCGCGCACACCAAAGTCATCGGCGCTGGCGAGAAAGACTCGCTGACGATTGATGTTTCCAAGCTGGCGGCGGGTGAGAAGTATGGTTTCTTCTGCTCGTTCCCAGGCCACATCTCGATGATGAAAGGCGCTGTCGTTCTGAAGTAACGCCAATGCCCCTGTATCGCAGGGGCAGTGAGGTCGCGTTGCCTGCATCGCGGGCAAGCCCGCTCCCACAGCCTGGGGTTCGCCCCGTTTGTTGGAGTAGGCTTGCCTGCGCTGAGGTCTTATGGCGCGAACGGCACCACGCGCTTGTGGTGCGTTTTCTCGAATGTGGTCCTGATGATCTCGAAGGCTTCCTTGCTTACCGGCTCGCCATGCAGGAAGGCATCGATTTCCTTGTAGGTCACGCCGTGGGAGGCTTCGTCCGGCTTGCCCGGTGCCAGGTCTTCCAGATCGGCCGTCGGTACTTTCTCGACCAATGATTCCGGTGCGCCGAAGCTGCGCGCTATCGCCCGTACCTGATTTTTCACCAGGCCGCTGAGCGGTGCCAGGTCGCAGGCGCCGTCGCCGAATTTGGTGAAGAAACCCATCACTGCTTCAGCGGCATGGTCGGTGCCGATCACCAGCCCCTGGCGTGCGCCGGCAATGGTGTACTGGGCGACCATGCGCATGCGTGCCTTGGTGTTGCCAAGGACGAAGTCAACCATGCTCGGTTTGCCACCTTCCAGTGCCTTGACCTCGGCAGCCAGCGCTTTGACGGCAGGGCCGATGTTCACTGTATGGCACTCGTCGGGCTGAATGAAGTCGATGCAGGCCTGGGCATCATGCTCATCGTGCTGCACCTGATAGGGCAGGCGCACAGCGATGAACCGGTACTGGTCGTCACCGGTCTTGCTGCGCAGTTCGTTGATTGCCCGTTGTGCCAGCAGGGCAGCCGTCAGCGAGTCGACCCCGCCACTGATGCCCAGTACCAGGGTTTTGAGCCCGGCAGCTTGCAGGCATTGCTGGATAAAGGCGATGCGTCGGGCCACTTCGGCCTTGAGCGCGGCATCGTCGGCGAACGGCGGCTGCACCTTGAGCTGCTGCGCAATCTCTAGCTGGACGGCTTGCATGGGTTACTCCTTGCTGGGAACTTTGAATACGTGGCGCAGGTAGGCGACGAAATTTTCGTCGCGGCATTGGATCTTTGCCGCCTCATCGGAAATCTTGGCGACAGGCTGGCCGTTGCAATCGGTCATTTTAAGCACGATGTTCATCGGCGCCACCCCGGGAATGTCACACGTCAGGTTAGTACCGATGCCAAAGCTGACATTGATCCGTCCGCGCAGCGCGCGAAAGATCTGCAATGACTTTGTCAGGTTCAGGCCATCGGAAAACACCAGCGTCTTGCTCATCGGATCAATGCCCAGTGTGCGGTAATGGGCGATGGCTTTCTCGGCCCAGATGATGGGATCACCCGAATCGTGGCGCAGGCCATCGAACAGCTTGGCGAAGTACAGATCGAAATCGTTGAGGAAGGCATCCATGGTGATGCAGTCCGTCAGGGCAATCCCCAGCAGGCCACGGTACTCGCGGACCCAGCAGTCGAGTGCGGCGATCTGGCTGTCGATCAGGCGAGGCCCCAATTGCTGGTGCGCCATGATCCATTCATGGGCCATGGTACCCAAGGGCTTGATATCCAGTTTCCGTGCCAGATGCACATTGCTGGTGCCGACGAAGCGGGCAGGGAAGTCCGCCTTCAGTACGCGCACGACCTCTTCCTGGACTTTGTAGGAGAAACGCCTGCGAGTGCCGAAATCCGCCACCTGCAACTCGGCCAACTCGTCCGCGCTGGCATTGGCTTTCAGCCAGTCGAACTTGCGGTACAGCTGTTCGCGTGCCTGCTCCAGCTTGACCTGCGGATACCGGTGGCGATTGCGCACTTCGCTGATGATCGCCAGTAGCGGGACCTCAAAGAGAATGACATGCAGCCAGGGGCCCCGCAGGCGCAGGTAGAGCTGGTCGTTCTCCACACCGATTTGCAGGTAGCGCAGGTTGAAGCGAAACAGCCCGAGAAAGCGCAGGAAGTCTGGTTTGAGAAAGCTGATCTGCTCAAGGAAGCCCAATTGCCCGTTACCCAGGCTCAGTTCCGACAAGCGCTCGATCTGTTCGCGGATATCCGCCAGGTAAGGACGCAAGTCTTCGCCGTTGCGGCAGCGGAACTCCCATTCGACTTCGACGTTCGGGTAGTTATGCAGGACGGCCTGCATCATGGTCAGTTTGTAGAAGTCGGTGTCGAGCAGGTTTTGCACAATGCGATCAGCGAAGGCGCTTTCGCTCATAAAAGGCTCCAGATGGGGCGCAGGATCGGCTCATTGTGCCAGCCTTTTTTCTCCAGGGGCTGGGAAAACCCGTAGCAGGCTATGGGTAACGGTCTGTTGCGGAGCATTGGGCCTCCCCGCGATGGTGCCCGTTGTAGCAGTCGCGCACCAACGATGTGCAGTTCGGTTACGCATGCTGTTACAGGTTGGTTGCACGTAACCAAAAACGTCGGTTGCAATGATGGCACCTGATGGTTGCCCTTTTTTTTGATGTGGGTGGCGCCAAAGCGGCTCTAGACGGTTGCACGGCCTGTAAAAAAAGGACGCAAATACGCCGTCCTTAGTTTGTGCGTGAGTTTTTTCGGAATGTAAAACCGATGGCACGGCCCTTGCTCATTGCTAGTGCTGAAAGTTGTAGTGCCAACCAAAAAAACTCTAGGAGCACCACCTCATGTCGCAGACGTTTTACAAGAAAGGCTTCTTGGCCCTTGCCGTTGCTACGGCGCTGGGTGTTTCTTCGTATGTTCAGGCCGACATCAAGATCGGTGTAGCGGGCCCGATGACCGGTGCCAACGCGGCGTTCGGCGAGCAATACATGAAAGGTGCCCAGGCGGCAGCGGATGAGATCAACGCCAAAGGCGGGGTCAACGGCGAAAAGATCGTGCTGGTGAAGGGCGATGACGCGTGCGAACCCAAACAGGCCGTGGCCGTTGCCAACCGCCTGGTTGATCAGGACAAGGTGGCAGGCGTCGTCGGGCATTTCTGCTCGTCCTCGACCATTCCGGCTTCTGAGGTGTATGCCGATGCGGGCGTGATTGCGATCACCCCAGGCTCCACCAACCCGCAGGTGACGGAGCGCGGCCTTAGTGCAATGTTCCGCATGTGCGGCCGTGATGACCAGCAGGGTATTGTCGCCGGTGACTACATCGTCGACGTGCTCAAGGGCAAGAAGGTTGTCGTGCTGCACGACAAGGACACCTACGGTCAGGGTCTGGCTGACGCAACCAAGGCCCAGTTGACCAAGCGCGGCGTTACCCCAGTGCTGTACGAAGGCCTGACCCGTGGCGAGAAAGACTTCAGCGCCATTGTCACCAAGATCCGTGCGGCGGGGGCCGACGTGGTCTACTTCGGTGGCCTGCATCCAGAGGCGGGTCCACTGGTTCGGCAGATGCGTGAACAAGGTCTGAAGGACGTGAAGTTCATGTCCGATGACGGCATCGTGACCGACGAACTGGTGACTACTGCCGGTGGCCCGCAGTACGTCGATGGCGTGTACATGACCTTCGGCGCCGACCCGCGCCTGCTGCCAGACAGCAAGACAGTGGTCGATGCCTTCCGCAAGGCCGGCACCGAACCTGAAGGCTACACCCTGTACGCCTACGCGTCGGTCCAGGCCCTGGCTGCCGGTTTCACTGGCGCCAAGTCGAACAAGGGTGAAGACGCCGCCAAGTGGCTGAAAGCCAACCCGGTAAAAACCGTCATGGGTGAGAAAACCTGGGATGCCAAAGGCGACTTGAAAGTCTCCGACTATGTGGTCTACCAGTGGGACAAGGACGGCAAGTACCACCAGCTGGAAAAACAAAAATAACACCGGCCTTCGGCCTGGGTCGCTGCGTTTGCCCAGGCCGTTACCTGCTTTTGCCGTACCTGTCTTTTCTCGTAGATCTGCACAACCCTGCGCTGCGAGGACCGCTTTATCCGGGGTCCGCCGTAGTCGGCGCTTGTGCAATCTCAAATACGTGAGATTGCGTTATGGATGGTATTTTTCTGCAGCAACTGATCAATGGACTGACCCTCGGGTCTGTCTATGGTCTGATCGCCATCGGCTACACAATGGTCTATGGCATCATCGGCATGATCAACTTCGCGCACGGCGAGGTGTATATGATCTCCGCTTACCTGGCGGCGATCAGTCTGGCATTGCTGGCGTACTTCGGTATCGAATCCTTCCCGCTGCTGATGCTCGGGACGCTGATCTTCACGGTCGTGGTCACCGGTGTTTACGGCTGGACCATCGAACGCATTGCCTACAAGCCTCTGCGTAACTCCACCCGCCTGGCGCCCTTGATCAGCGCCATCGGCATTTCGCTGATCCTGCAGAACTATGCACAGATCAGTCAGGGTGCGCGTCAGCAAGGTGTGCCAACACTGCTCGAAGGTGCCTGGCGCCTGGAAGTGGGCAGCGGTTTCGTGCAACTGACCTACACCAAGATCTTCATTCTGGTGGCCGCCTTCGTGGGTATGGCGTTGCTCACCTACATCATCAAGTTCACCAAGTTGGGGCGCATGTGCCGTGCGACTCAGCAGGATCGCAAGATGGCTTCGATCCTGGGGATCAACACCGACCGGGTGATCTCCTATGTGTTCATCATCGGCGCGGTCATGGCGGCACTGGCCGGCGTGCTGATTACCATGAACTACGGCACCTTTGACTTCTATGCCGGCTTCATCATTGGCATTAAGGCATTTACCGCAGCGGTACTTGGCGGCATCGGCTCGCTGCCGGGAGCCATGCTCGGCGGGATCATTCTGGGTATCTCCGAGTCGCTGTTCTCTGGCTTGATCAACTCCGACTACAAGGATGTGTTCAGTTTCTCGCTGCTGGTGATGATCCTGATCTTCCGTCCCCAAGGCCTGCTGGGTCGCCCACTCGTGGCGAAGGTGTAAGTATGTCTGCTGCCAATAACTCTGCTATCGATATCAAGCGCAGCCTGATCGACGCGATTCTCGCCGGGCTGATTTCCCTGATCGTCTTCGGTCCCATCGTCGGTGTGGTGCTGGACGGTTACAGCTTCAACCTTCAACCGACCCGTGTCGCCTGGCTGGTGGCCGGGGTCATGGCGGGGCGTTTCCTGCTCAGCCTGTTCCTGCAGACCGAGAAGGGCTTGAGCATTCTGCAAGGCTTCGAGGGCGGTGGCTCCGGTGTGCACGTGCTGGCTCCGGACTACAAATCGCGCCTGCGCTGGATCATTCCAATGCTGATCGTGATTGCCATCGTCTTCCCGTTCTTTGCCAACAAGTACCTGCTGACCGTGGTCATCCTCGGCCTGATCTACGTGTTGCTCGGGCTGGGCCTGAACATCGTGGTCGGCCTGGCCGGTCTGCTCGACCTGGGTTACGTGGCGTTCTACGCCATCGGTGCCTATGGCCTTGCGCTGGGTTATCAGTACCTGGGCCTGGGTTTCTGGACGGTGTTGCCGCTGGCGGCGATTGCTGCCGCAATGGCGGGCTGCATATTGGGTTTTCCCGTGTTGCGAATGCACGGTGACTACCTGGCCATCGTGACCTTGGGTTTCGGCGAAATCATCCGTCTGGTGCTGAACAACTGGTTGTCGTTCACGGGTGGCCCGAACGGCATGCCAGTGCCTTCACCCACCTTCATGGGCCTGGAGTTCGGCCGTCGGGCCAAGGACGGCGGGGTGCCGTTCCATGAGTTCTTCGGTATCGAGTACAACCCCAACCTGAAGTTCCTGTTTATCTACATCGTGCTGTTCATCGTCGTGATGGCCGTGCTGTACATCAAGCACCGCTTGACCCGCATGCCGGTTGGTCGCGCCTGGGAGGCGCTGCGTGAAGACGAGATCGCCTGCCGTTCGATGGGCCTCAACCATGTGTTGGTCAAGCTCTCGGCGTTTACCCTGGGTGCTTCGACTGCTGGCCTTGCCGGTGTGTTCTTTGCCAGCTATCAGGGCTTCGTCAACCCGTCTTCGTTCACCTTCTTCGAGTCGGCGTTGATCCTCGCCATCGTTGTATTGGGCGGCATGGGCTCGACCGTGGGTGTGGTCATTGCGGCCTTTGTCCTGACCGTGGCGCCTGAACTGCTGCGCAGCTTTTCCGAGTACCGGGTGCTGCTGTTTGGCGTGTTGATGGTGTTGATGATGATCTGGCGACCGCGCGGGCTGATTCGCATCAGCCGTACCGGTGTGACCCCACGTAAAGGAGTGGCGCCATGAGCGACGACGTTATTCTCTCGGTCGATAACCTGATGATGCAGTTTGGCGGTATCAAGGCGCTCAGCGATGTCAGCCTGAAGGTCAAACGCAATGCCATCTTCGCCCTGATCGGCCCTAACGGCGCCGGCAAGACCACGGTGTTCAACTGCCTCACCGGCTTCTACAAGGCCAGCGGCGGCAAGATCGAGCTGAACATGCGCGGTAGCCGTACCAACGTGATTCAGTTGTTGGGTGAGCGCTTTCAGGTGGCGGACTTCTTCTCGCCCAAGCGCTTTGCCAACCGGCTGTTCTACAAAATGTTTGGCGGTACCCACCTGGTGAACCGTGCCGGCCTGGCGCGTACCTTCCAGAACATTCGCCTGTTCAAGGAAATGTCGGTGGTGGAGAACCTGCTGGTCGCCCAGCACATGTGGGTAAACCGTAACCTGCTGTCCGGAGTGCTCAACACCAAGGCCTACCGCAAAGCCGAGAGTGATGCACTGGACCATGCCTTCTACTGGCTGGAAGTGGTTGATCTGGTGGATTGCGCCAACCGTCTGGCCGGCGAATTGTCCTATGGTCAGCAACGGCGCCTCGAGATTGCCCGGGCCATGTGTACCCGGCCTCAGATCATTTGCCTGGATGAGCCGGCCGCAGGCCTCAACCCGCAGGAAACCGAAGCGTTGAGCAAGATGATTCGGGTACTGCGCGATGAGCATGATCTGACCGTAGTGCTGATTGAGCATGACATGGGCATGGTCATGAGCATCTCCGACCATATCGTGGTGCTCGACCACGGCAACGTCATCGCTGAGGGCGCGCCTCAGGATATTCGCCATAACCCGACGGTGATTGCCGCCTACCTGGGTGCTGATGAAGAGGAGCTGGTATGAGCGCACCCATTCTCGAACTGAAAGAACTCGATGTGTTCTACGGGCCGATCCAGGCGCTGAAAAAGGTCTCGATGCACATCAATGAAGGTGAGACCGTCAGTCTGATCGGCTCGAACGGGGCCGGTAAATCGACCCTGCTGATGTCGATCTTTGGCCAGCCACGGGCGGCCAGTGGGCAGATTATCTACCGTGGGACTGACATTACTCACAAGTCGTCCCACTACATCGCATCCAACGGCATTGCACAGTCGCCGGAAGGCCGTCGGGTGTTCCCTGACATGTCGGTGGAAGAGAACCTGATGATGGGCACCATCCCCATTGGCGACAAGTACGCCAGTGAAGACATGGAGCGCATGTTTGAGCTGTTTCCCCGGCTGAAGGAGCGACGTAACCAGCGCGCCATGACCATGTCAGGTGGTGAGCAGCAGATGCTCGCCATTGCCCGTGCCTTGATGAGCCGACCGAAGCTGCTGTTGCTCGATGAGCCGTCACTGGGGCTGGCGCCGATTGTGGTCAAGCAGATCTTCGCCACCCTGCGTGAACTGGCCAAGACCGGCATGACCATCTTTCTGGTGGAGCAGAACGCCAACCATGCCTTGAAGCTCTCGGACCGGGCTTATGTGATGGTCAACGGGCAGATTCGCATGACCGGTACGGGTCAGGAACTGCTGGTCAACGAGGATGTGCGTAACGCGTATCTCGGCGGGCATTGATTGACGTTTGGCAAAACGCCCCGGCATCCCCGGGGCGTTTTGCTGTCTGCTGAAAATGTGGACAAGTCGTTGGCGATTGTGCGCAACACGTGACATCGGGTCGCTTCAGTTGGTGGTAGTTCAAGGTGGATGAGTTGTCCACCTTTCGTGTGGAAGCGGCTGTGGGTAACTTGGTAGCAGGTGTCTACAGCCCATGTAATACAAGGCTTTCAGAGTTTTGATTGTTTTTTGATCAGTCTTTTTAAAGTGTTACTCAGTAGCATTTGTCAAGGGTTTTGTCCTGTGGAAAATCCGGGCAAAAACAATCAGAAACCCTGTGGATAACTCTGTGAGTAAGCACTGGAAAGACTGACGCGACCGGCAGAATTACAGGCTTGGCGCTATCACCGCGCTTTCGGCGGATTGTCCCGCGGGTCAACTCGCAGGCGGGACGTCAAGGAAAATACTTTTCGTTGAGCCTTTCTGCGTTGTTCACCGCGGTTCGTCAGCACTGAAAGTTGCCCCCAGACTGTGTGGAAGGGGTTGTGGATAAGGTGCGTACAACCTGCGCCAGGCCCTCTGCGACGGTACTCTTGCGTGATTGCTCGTTTTTTGTACAGGCGTAGAATCGACTTGCTGCCCTGAGGCTTGGCGGGCATGCTGCAAATCCAGCCGCCCGCTTGCCTGTGGGCAAGTCAACTCAAGGAGAATTGCATGACTTCCACCGTTTTCATCACTGGCGCGACGTCGGGGTTCGGCGAAGCCTGTGCGCGCCGATTTGCCGAGGCGGGTTGGTCGCTGGTGCTGACCGGTCGCCGCCAGGAACGTCTCGATGCCCTGTGCGCTGAGCTGTCGAAACAGACCGAAGTGCTGGGCCTGGTACTGGACGTTCGTGATCGCAAGGCCATGGAACAGGCCATTGCCAACTTGCCGCCGTCGTTCGCCACGCTGCGTGGGCTGATCAACAATGCCGGCCTGGCGCTGGGCGCAGACCCGGCACCGACGTGTGACCTGGATGACTGGGACACCATGGTCGACACCAACATCAAGGGGCTGATGTACAGCACCCGTTTGCTGTTGCCGCGACTGATCGCCCATGGTCGTGGCGCGACCATTCTCAACGTCGGTTCCGTGGCGGGTAACTACCCTTATCCTGGCAGCCACGTGTACGGCGGCACCAAGGCGTTTGTTGGGCAGTTTTCCCTAAGCCTGCGCTGTGACCTGCAAGGCACAGGTGTACGCGTCACCAACATTGAGCCGGGGCTGTGTGAGAGTGAGTTCTCGTTGGTGCGTTTCGGTGGTGATCAGGCGCGCTATGACGCCACTTATGCAGGGGCGGAGCCGATCCAGCCACAGGACATCGCCGAGACCATTTTCTGGATCATGAATCAGCCGGCCCACATCAACATCAACAGCCTGGAGCTGATGCCGGTGAGCCAGGCATGGGCGGGGTTCTCGATCGATCGTTCCAGCAAGGCCTGAGGGCCTCATCGCAGCAAGCCCACAGGTGTTAGCGCATGCCTGTGGGGGCCGCGATGGTGTCAGACCTGAAGCTGGAGTCCTTCCAGGCAGGTCGCCAGATGATAAGGCGTGGTCGAAGGCATATCGTTGCGGCTGACCTTGCCACTGGCATCCCGGCACTCGTACCAGCCGCCTGCATGCAGGAAGCGCGCTTGCAGTGCCTTCAACTGTGCCAGCACCTTGGCCTCGGCGCCCGGCCGCAAGGCCAGTGCCCGCAGGTACTCCGCCTGCGCCCAGATGCGTTGGGTGGCGTCCCGCACCTCGCCTTTGGTGTTGAGCATCGCCAGCACCGCCCCGGCCATCACGCCATGCTGCTCGGCATAGCCGAACGCTCGCTCTATAGACTGGTGCAGCGCACTGCCACGCAGCAACGGCGACGACGCCAGCAGGTAGTACCACTCGAACTGGTGGCCCGGTTCAAACCAGTTATCCACAGCGGTGCGGGGCTTCTCCAGCATGACCCCGTGTTCGGGGTCGATGAAGTGGGCCTGCATCGCCTCGGCCAAGGCTTCCAGCGCCTGTTGTACTGCGGTGTCCTTGCGCACGCTCAGGGTCGCCAGAAATGCCTCAGCCAGATGCATCAGTGGGTTTTGCAGTGGACCGCTGTCCAGGCTTGACCAGTCCTCCGCCAGGCTGGCTTCGTACAGACCGTCATCGCGGCTGAAGTGTTCACTGACCACGCTCAGGGCCGCGTTGAGGGTCGACTCCACCAGTGGTTCGCGGACTCTGCTCCAATAGTGAGCGCAGGCGAAGATGATGAAGGCGTGGGTATAGAGGTCTTTGCGACGGTCCAGCGGTGCGCCCTGGGCGTCGATGCTGTAGAACCAACCCCCGTGCTCGGCATCGTGGAAATGCCGTTGCAACGAGCGGAACAGGGCTGCTGCATGTTCACGGGCGCCTGGCTGCTCGATACGGCTGGCGAACAGGTACAACTGCCGGGCACAGGCCATGGCGCGGTAGCGTTGAACGGGCAGTGGTTGGTGCTCTGGGCTCAATGCCTCAAAGGGCAAGGCCATCTGTGCGTTCCAGCCCGCGCCTTGCCAGAGTGGCACGATGCGCTGGGCGAAGTGCTGCTGGACGTCAGTCAGCAGGGCGGGCAGTTCGGGCTGAGCATTGCGCAGGTCGGGCATGGGTCTAAATCGTCGCGGCAGGTGCGTTTGCGCGCATGGTAGCAGGAAACCGTGGCCGGCTTCTGCTGTGCTCACCCGGGCGTGCCAAGCCCTTGCCAATGCTTGGCGCCAATGAAGATGAAGCGCAGTTGCTGGATGATCTTGGCCTCGGGGGTAAGGTGGTGTTCCAGTGGTTCGGCGGGCGGGTCGATCAATTCCGGCAGGGTGGCGAACACGGTCTTGACCACCAGGTCGGCAAGGACTGCCAGTGCGGCGGCGTCCAGATGGTGCCAGCGCGGCATCAGTGCAAGGTCGGCAGCGAGGTCTGAACTGATGCCTTCGCGCAAGGTGGCAATGGCCTGGCGAACCGCTTGCGAGCCCCCGTATTGCTCACGGGCGAGGAAGAGAAATTGCGCGCGATTGGCGGCCACGATATCCAGGAAAATGCGCACCGATGCATCGGTGATGCCGCCCAGTTCAAACTCATTTTGTCGGACCAGACGAATGCTCTGGCGGAAGGTTTCATCCACCTCGTAGACCAATGCCAGGCCCAGTTCATCCATATCGCTGAAGTGCCGGTAGAAACCGGTCGGGACGATGCCGGCGCTCTTGGCGACTTCACGCAGGCTGAGGCTGCCAAAGCCACGTCCGCTCTCCATCAGTTGGCGAGCCGCATCCAGAAGGGCATGGCGAGTCAGTTGCTTTTGTTCGGCGCGCGGCAGCATGGGACGTGTCGATCCGCAAATTAAACGGCCCTGCACTGTATTGCCTTGGCCCGGAAAAACAAAGCCCGGTTCAAATGACCGGGCCAGGAGGAGGGGTGTCAGCGCGTTTGATGATCTTGTTGTTCGGCATAGGCATCAGCTCACGCGCTGGTTTCTTTCGATGAGGCGATCACCGCCGCCTTCGGCGACGCGTTCGCGCTGCAGCAGACGGTCGGCACCCCCTTCGGCAATACGGTTGCGCTCGAGCAGGCGGTCGGCGCCTCCCTCGGCAATACGGTTGCGTTCGAGCAGGCGGTCCGCGCCACCTTCGGCGAGGGTATCCAGTGAACGGTTGATCACCGCGCTGCTGGAACGCACTTCGGCGGACAGGGCTTGTTCGGCCGCCGGCAGCGCAAACGCATGGGCAGCCAGAAGGGATAAGGACAGGCTAAGCAGCAGTTGGCGTTTCATGGGATAGGGCTCCTTGAAAGGGCTGGAAAGTGGGTACGGCGCCAATGCTACTCCCAGAAATCAGATGGAAAAGTGCATAAAGGTAATGGTAACAATCAACAGGATTGATAGTTTGCTGCGGCCTCTCTAACCCGCGTCTTCCAGCCATGTGCCGCAGCAGGGGAGCCGTTCGAGGCGCCACGCTGCTACCGGACGTACGGGGGGGCGTTGGCCGCCGGGTCCGGGAAAACGCCGGTATCATGCACGCCGGATTAAACCCTTGGGGATTTCGTTGGTCCGACACCAAGAGTGCTATCAAAGCGCCCGCTTTTTGCCATGCAGTGACTGGAGAACCGTGCAATGACGCGCCCTGCCAAAATTCTTACCTGGGCCTTCGCCAGCCTGCTTCTGGTGTTGACCGCGTTGGCCGTGTTCATCGCCACGTTCGACTGGAACCGTATCAAGCCACTACTCAATGCCCGGGTTTCCGAAGCTTTGCATCGGCCCTTTGCCGTCAATGGCGATCTGGCTGTTCGCTGGCAACGTGATGCCGAACTGGAGGGTTGGCGCGCCTGGGTGCCCACCGCTCATGTTCGCGCCGAGAACCTGAGCCTGGGCAATCCGGATTGGCTGGCGGGCACTCAAATGGTCGGCTTGAAGCGTGTCGAGTTTCGCCTGTCGTTGTTGCCACTGCTGGTGCGTCAGGTCGTCATCCCGCGCATTGACCTGAAACAGCCGACCGCCAGCCTGAAACGCCTGGCGAACGGGCGCGCAAACTGGACCTTTGACGTGGCCAGTCAGGCCGAGCCTTCTCCATGGTCAGTGGAGATCGGGGCCATCGGCTTTGACGAGGGGCAGATGCGCCTGGACGACCAGATCCTCAAGACTCAACTGAATCTGGTGATCGACCCGCTGGGTAAACCGATCCCGTTCAGTGACATCGTCGGTCAGGCCTCGGCGCAGAAGAGAAACGCGCAGGACTACGCATTCGGGGTCAAGGTCGAAGGCCTTTATCAGGGCCAACCGTTGATCGGGCATGGCAAGGTCGGTGGCTTGCTGGCCATTCAAGACGCGCGTCAGCCGTTCCCGTTGCAGGCGGATCTGCGTAGCGGTGACACCCACGTCATCCTCGCGGGTACGTTGACTGACCCGCGCAACCTTGGCGCGCTTGACTTGCGCCTGCGTCTTGCCGGGGCGAGCCTGGGCAATCTGTACCCGTTGACCGGGGTGACCTTGCCCGATTCCCCGAGCTATTCAACGGACGGCCATTTGACTGCCAAATTGCGAGAGCCTGGTGGTGCGGTGTTCCGCTATGAGGGCTTCAACGGCACGATTGGTGAAAGTGACATTCATGGCGATCTGACGTTTGTTGCCCGTCAGCCACGACCCAAGCTCAGCGGTGCGCTGGTGTCCAACCAGGTGCTGTTCAAGGACCTGGCACCGTTGATCGGTGCCGATACCAGTACCGCGCAGAAAGCCCGGGGTGGCGTGAGCGAGCAGCCAACCGACAAGGTGCTGCCGGTGGAGGCATTCCGTACTGAACGTTGGCGGGCAATGGATGCTGACGTGAGTTTCAGTGGCAAGCGTATTGAACACGGTGCGAGGCTGCCCTTCAGCGACCTGTCGACTCACGTTCTGCTCGACGATGGCATCTTGAGCCTTGAACCGCTGCACTTTGGCGTGGCCGGTGGCAACCTGCGGCTTAAGGTTCATCTCGATGGCCGCACGGTGCCGATGCAGGGGCGCGCTCAGCTCAGTGCCCGCAACCTCAAGCTGAAAGCCTTGTTCCCTGGCTTTGAACCCATGCAGACCAGTTTTGGTGAACTGAACGGGGATGCTGACCTGAACGGGCGCGGCAACTCGGT
Organism: Pseudomonas laurentiana; assembly: GCF_014648275.1. Taxonomy (GTDB): domain Bacteria; phylum Pseudomonadota; class Gammaproteobacteria; order Pseudomonadales; family Pseudomonadaceae; genus Aquipseudomonas; species Aquipseudomonas laurentiana. The sequence continues at coordinate 94,590 of NZ_BMQU01000006.1, read as the reverse complement.
AGCGGCTCTGCTGGGCACTGCCAGCGGTGAACTGAAGATGCTTATCAACGATGGTGCGATCAGCCGTGACCTGATGGAAATCGCCGGTCTCAACGTCGGCAACTATGTGATCGGCAAACTGTTTGGCGACAAGGAAGTGAAGATCAACTGTGCCGCTGCCGATATCGGAATCAAGGAGGGGTTGGCCACCAGCCGGTTGTTTGTACTCGATACCGAGACCGCGATTATCAACATCGACGGTACGGCCAACCTGGCCCAGGAACAACTGGACCTGAACATCGACCCGCAGTCCAAAGGCTTACGGTTGTTGTCGTTACGCTCACCGCTGTATGTGCGTGGGCCCTTCGCCAAACCGAGTGCCGGGGTGCAGGCGGTGCCCTTGATGTTGCGTGGTGCAGGCCTGGTCGCCTTGGGGGTGGCGGTTGCCCCGGCGGCAGGCTTGCTGGCATTGGTCGCCCCCAGTGGTGATGAGCCGAACCAATGCACGCCGGTACTGGCGCAGATGCAAGCGGGCAAGACTGACGAGATCACCTTCTCGGCCCCCTAGGGACTCGATTGCGGTTGTCGTTGCCGGGGTTGTAATGTGGAGTCCTGTGCACTGATCAGGAGCCTGATGCGATGTCGCAGCCGCTTGCCACACGTTATCCACTGGTACTGGTACCGGGCATGTTTGGCTTTGTGCGCCTGCTGCTCTACCCCTACTGGTTTGGCATTGTTCCGGCGTTACGCCGGGGGGGCGCTACCGTGTTTGCCGTGCCTGTCTCACCCCTGCACGCCAGTGAGGTACAGGGGGAGCAACTGTTGCAGCACATCGACGCGATTCGACGCCAGACGGGGGCCGAGAAGGTCAACTTGCTGGGCCATAGCCAAGGCGCACTGAGTGCGCGTTATGTGGCGGCCAAGCGCCCGGAATGGGTGGCTTCGGTGACATCGATTGCCGGCCCCAATCACGGCTCGGAATTGGCCGACCACCTGCACAGGCGCTATCCCGTCGGCTCTGTCAGGGGGCGGTTGCTCAAGGGGACCCTGCATATTTTTGGGGTGTTGATCGTATGGTTGGAAACCGGTTGGCGCGGCCCTCGGCTACCGATTGATGTCCACGCCGCGCACCATTCACTGACCACGGCTGGCGTTGCGCTGTTCAATCAGCAGTATCCCCAAGGGTTGCCGGATACCTGGGGCGGTCACGGGCCGTCCTCGGTCAATGGCGTGCGTTACTACTCCTGGTCCGGCACGCTCCAGCCAGGGGTCACCGATAAAGGCTTGAACCGCTTCGATGGCAGTAACCGTTTCTGCCGATTGTTCGCCCGTACCTTTGTGCGCGAGGCGGGGCAGTGCGACGGTATGGTCGGACGCTACAGCTCGCACCTGGGCGAAGTCATTCGTGACGATTACCCGTTCGACCATCTGGATATCGTCAATCAGTCGCTGGGTGCTGTCGGCAAGGGGGCTGAACCTGTGCGATTGTTCAGTGAGCACGCGGCGCGCCTGAAGGCAGCCGGGATGTAACCTCGGCTCTTGGCGAGAGGCAAGGTGTAAAAATTCTTGTCTACACTCACGGCGAGGCTGCGCGCAGGGCGCGGCGACAAGGAGACGACTCCATGAAAATGTTGCACGTGCCATTGCTGATGGTAGGTCTGTTGCTGTGTTCGCAAGGTTTTGCGGCCACCGCGCAACAGGAAAAAATGAAGACCTGCAATGCCGAGGCCACTGCCAAAAGCCTGAAGGGCGATGAGCGCAAGGCGTTCATGAGCACCTGCCTCAAGGCTGCACCTGCTGCGCCCATGAGTCAGCAGGACAAAATGACGATGTGCAACAAAGTTGCCGGTGAAAAAGCGTTGAAAGGCGACGAACGCAAGGCATTCATGAGCGATTGCCTGAAGAAGAAATAGCACTGGCTTTATCGATTGATCGGGTGCGAGCAGCCCCTTGAGGACAGGGGTTTCAGGTGAGGTCCAGTGACAGGTCACTATGCCTGCCCGTCGAAGGCTGGCAGACTGCCGTCTTTGTGACCGTACCCGGACGAGGTTGTATGACGTTCACCCAGCGCCAAGTCACCCTGGCCAGTTGGATCATCGTGTTTTCCGGCCTGTTGCTGGTGTTGCCGCTCAAGCTGCTTCCCAGTCTCCTGGCCGGTTTGCTGGTGTTTGAGCTGGTCAATATGCTGACCCCAAAATTGCAGCACTTGATCGCCGGCCAGCGTGCACGCTGGCTCGCTGTCGCTTTGCTGGGAACCCTGGTGGTCAGTACCCTGACCCTGTTGTTTGCCGGGGCAATCAGTTTCCTTCTGCATGAGGCGGAGAATCCTGGCGCCTCACTGGACAAGTTCATGCTGCTGGTGGATCAGGCGCGTGGGCAGTTGCCACCGTTTATCGATGCCTACCTGCCAGCCAGCGCCGCTGAATTCAAGGTGGCCATCGGCGAGTGGCTAAAAACCCACCTGGGTGAGTTGCAACTGGTAGGCAAGGGGGCGGCGCACATGTTCGTCACCCTGCTGATCGGGATGATCCTGGGTGCCATCGTGGCCCTGCAGAAGATTCCCGATATCTCCAAGCGAAAACCGTTGGCCGCGGCGTTGTTCAACCGGTTGGCGCTGCTGGTGCAGGCGTTTCGCAACATCGTTTTTGCCCAGATCAAGATCTCCCTGCTGAACACCTTCTTCACCGGTATCTTCCTGGCCCTGGTGTTGCCGATGTTCGGTGTGCACCTGCCGCTGACCAAGACGCTGATCGTGCTGACCTTCCTGTTGGGTCTGTTGCCGGTCATTGGCAACCTGATGTCCAACACCCTGATCACTATCGTGGGCCTGTCGCTGTCGATCTGGGTAGCCATGGCCGCGTTGGCTTATCTGATTGTCATCCACAAGGTTGAGTACTTCCTCAACGCCCGGATCGTCGGCGGGCAGATCAGTGCCAAGTCCTGGGAGCTGCTGCTGGCCATGCTGGTGTTCGAGGCCGCCTTCGGCCTGCCTGGCGTGGTGGCAGGGCCGATTTACTACGCATACCTGAAGAGTGAGCTGCGCCGGGCAGAGCTGGTCTGATCGTCGTCATGGCAGGCGGGCTGCCCGCGCCTATGGGGCTGTGACCCGCTCAAGCCGGTCGAGCCCCTTGCCAGCAAACAGGGAGAAGGGGCGACCGACATAAGCGATGATGTTTTCGCAGTCTTCGCTCAGGTTGTACATCCGCCAATCCCGACGCTGGTCCAGCCAGAGCCGATGCCTGCCAAGCCTGGCGTACTCCAGTGACAAGGTGAAGCCGCCCGCTGGATTCGCGTCCAGTATGACGGTTTCCTGCCAGGGCCGGACTTCGCCACGCTCGATCTTTTGCTGCAAGGCGGCGTCCTTGAACAGGAAATGCGCGGGAATTTCTGCAGGTGGGTAGCCTGTGTTCCGCGAGTAGCGCAGCAGTGCACGTTCCGGTGGGCTGCCGGGCAACTGGGTGATAGCCAGCAGTTTGAACGGCACGGCGCCCGAGATATCCGCGGAGAAATGGCAGTCCATTTCGGTTTCCACTTCAGTGCCGTTCAGGCGGGCTTGTCGACGCTCGGCCGCTGAGGCGCTGGCGTACATTTTCAGTTCCGGATCGAGTTTCAGCGTCAGGCCGATCGGTTGCGTGAAGTGGCTCAGCCGTTGCCGCTCCTGCGTACTTAAGCCAGCCGCTTCCTTGGCATCCGGCTCCAGCACCATGTCGATCTCCCAGGAGGTGGCTGCACGCGCCTTTGGAACCTCCTCGAACAACGTTTGCAGGGTCGCACGCTGTTCTGCGCCCAGCGTGTCGCTCACCTTCACGTGAATGACCCGGTTATCGTTCTCGTCCAGCTCCAGGTCGACCTGTTCAGGATCAATGCCACGGGTACTCATCGCGGTATAGAGCGCGTTGAGATACGTATCATTGACCGCTTTGTAGAGGTCGTGGCTGTGTACCGGCGTTTGAAAATGCAGGGTCAGGAATGTTTCCTTGCAGCCGGTCAGAGCTAGCGTGAAGGCAAGGATCAGTGCGCGCATGTTCATCATTTCCGTTCCTTGTGAAGATCCCGTCCTTGGGTATTGATGTACGTGTAGCGCCTCTTAGCCGTAGCGCTTGCGCGCCTCGATCGCCAGGCCGCTGCCGATACTGCCGAAGATGTTGCCTTCGACATGGCGAGCGTTGGGCAGCATGGCCGCCACGCTTTGGCGCAGCGCCGGGATGCCGCTGGAACCGCCGGTGAAGAACACCGTATCGACCTGTTCGACACTGACGCCTGCCTTGCCCAGCAGCTCATCGACACTGCCACGCACGCGCTCCAGCAGGTTTTCGATAGAGGCCTCGAACAGGGCACGAGTGAGGTTCACGTCCAGGCCGGGTTCAATTCGGCCAAGGTCAACGCGGCGGTTGTCGGCGTGGGTCAGCTCAATCTTGGTTTCTTCCACTTCCATGGCCAGCCAGTGCCCGGCACGCTGTTCAATCAGTTTGAACAGGCGGTCGATGCCACCGGTGTCTTCGATGTCGTAGCGCATGCTGCCCAGGGCCAGTTGGGATTTTTGCGAGTACACCGAGTTGATGGTGTGCCAAGTGGCCAGGTTCAGGTGATAGCTGGTTGGCATCAGCGCCTGGCTTTTCATGCGGCTACCGTAACCGAACAGAGGCATGACGCCTTGCAGGCTCAGTTGCTTGTCAAAATCGGTACCGCCGATATGGACGCCGCCAGTGGCGAGGATGTCGCTGTGCCGGTCATCGAGCATGTGCCGCTCTGGCGCCAGGCGCACCAGGGAGAAGTCCGAGGTACCGCCGCCGATGTCGACGATCAGTACCAACTCTTCACCGGTGATGCTCGACTCATAGTCGAACGCTGCCGCGATGGGTTCGTACTGGAATGAGACCTCCTTGAAGCCGATCTTGCGGGCCACTTCGGCCAACGTGTCTTCGGCTTCCTGGTCGGCCACCGGATCGTCGTCGACGAAATGCACCGGGCGACCCAGTACCACTTCGTCGAAGGCACGGCCGGCGTTGGCTTCTGCACGCTTTTTCAGCTCGCCAATGAACATCCCCAGCAGGTCCTTGAACGGCAGGGCGGTGCCGAGCACGCTGGTATCGTGCTTGATCAGCTTGGAGCCCAGCAGGCTCTTCAGCGAGCGCATCAGGCGGCCTTCATAGCCTTCCAGGTACTCGTGCAGGGCCAGCCGACCATAGGCCGGGCGGCGTTCTTCAATGTTGAAGAAAACGACCGACGGCAGGGTAATCTTGCCGTCCTCCAGGGCGATCAGCGATTCCACATCTGGGCGATGCCAGCCGACGGTGGAGTTGGAGGTGCCGAAGTCGATGCCGCAGGCACGGGCCGGGGATGCGTGATTCATGGAATGCGGTTCCGGGGGAAAAACGGCCGCGCAGTTTATGCCAGCCACCGGCAGAATCAAGACCGAATATCTGTCCGGGAGCAAACCGCAGGGCGTCTTGAAAGGCTATGCTTGACCCCAATCTCTATAAGCAGTGATGCATTCGATAACTGATGGTGATTCCTTAGATGGACTTCAAAGACTACTACAAGATTTTGGGCGTAGAGCCGACGGCGGATGACAAGGCGATCAAGACTGCCTACCGCAAGCTCGCGCGCAAATATCACCCTGACGTCAGCAAGGAGCGTGACGCCGAGGAAAAATTCAAGGAGGCCAACGAGGCCTACGAGGCGCTGAGCAGCCCGGAAAAGCGCGCCGAGTACGATGAGTTGCGCAAGTACGGTCAGCATGGCCGGCCGTTCCAGGGGCCTCCGGGTTGGGAAAGCCGTGGTGGTGCCGGTGCCGGTGGTGGTTTTGCGGGTGGCGATTTTTCCGAGTTCTTCAGTTCTATTTTTGGTGCCGGCGGGCGTGGCAACGGCAGCCCATTTGGCCGTGGCCAGCAGCAACGCAGTGCCGGGCGGCGAGGGCAAGACGTGGAAATGGAACTGGCGATTTTCCTTGAAGAGTCGCTGTCCAGCGAGTCGAAGCAGATCAGCTTCAAGGTGCCGCAATACAACGGCCATGGCCAGCGCACCGGGGATACCACCAAGACGCTGAACGTGAAGATTCCTGCCGGTGTCACTGACGGTGAGCGTATTCGCCTCAAGGGCCAGGGTGCGCCGGGGATTGGCGGTGGTGCCAATGGCGACCTGTACCTGACCATTCGCATGGCACCCCACCCGCTGTTCGATGTCGAAGGTCATGACCTGATCATCACGGTGCCGCTGGCACCGTGGGAGGCGGCACTGGGCACCAAGGTGGCGGTACCGACCCTGACCGGCAAGATCAACCTGACCATTCGTCCGGATAGCCAGAGCGGCCAGCGCCTGCGGGTCAAGGGCATGGGCCTGGCCAACAAGCAGGGCGAGCGTGGCGACCTCTATGCGCAGTTGAAGGTCGTGATGCCGAGCCAGTCCGATGCCGCTACCCGCGAGCTGTGGACCAAACTGTCGGAGAAGGCCGGGTTCAATCCGAGAGCACAATGGAGTAGCTGAGTATGAGCACCCTGATCGTTCAACTGGATATGCAGACCTTTTGTCAGGAAGCCGATCTACCGGCGGCCTATGTGATCGAAATTGTCGAACACGGCATTGTTGAACCTTCAGGGCGAACGCCGGAAGAGTGGTTGTTCGATGAGCAGGCCTCGGTCCTGGCCAGGCGCGCAGCGAAACTGCAGCGCGACCTGCAACTGGAGTGGGAAGGCGTCGCGCTGGCGCTCGAGCTGCTGGAGGAAGTGCAGCAACTGCGTAGCGAGAACAGCATGCTAAGGCAGCGCCTGGGACGTTTTTTAAAGGTCTGACCCAGGTTGTCTTGCTGCCGGCGCCGGCCTTCCCCGAGCCACGCTACCGGCTACAGCAGCTTGTAGTACAACGCGGTCGGCCGGTAGGCGCCATCCGGTCCACAGGCATAGTCGGGAATTTCTCCTGCACGGGTGTAACCTTGCGACCGATAGAACGCTTCGGCCTCTGACCCCGCCTCGGTATCCAGGTACAGCAGGCCGCGCCGTTCTTTGCGGGCCGCGTGCTCCAGCGCCTGCATCAACTGCTGGCCCAGCCCGCGTCGGCGGGCATTGCCATGCACCAGCAGCTTCTGCACTTCGGCACGATTAAGGCCATTGGGCTTCTGGCACAAACTGAGTTGAACACTGCCCAGCACATCCTTGTCTTTGCTGACGACCCACAGCAGCAACTCGCCCGAGGTCAGGCGTGCCTTGACCTCGTCGAAATAGTTGTTGGCCTGCTGTGCGTCGAGGTCCGCGAGAAAACCAACCGATGCGCCCTGGCGCACGGCGTCAAGCAACAGCGCGACCAGGCCGTCGCGGTAATGCGCAAAACTTTCGTGGGTCACGCGGTGTAACTGGGCAGCATTCATCAGCGGTCACTCCATGGGCTGTGCACCCGGGTTGAGGATCAGTTGCATGAAGGTCAGGTCCAGCCAGCGGCCAAATTTCACCCCCACTTGAGGCATGTGCCCGTTCAGGGTGAAACCCAGGCGTTCATGCAGGTGAATCGACGCCTGGTTGCCGCTTTCGATAGCCGCCACCATCACGTGTTTGCCGCGAGTCCGTGCGCGTTCGATCAAGGCCTGCATCAATGCCGGGCCAAGGCCTTTGCCACGTTGATCGGCGCGGATGTAGACCGAATGCTCGACCGTGTGGCGAAAGCCCTCGAAAGGACGCCAGTCACCGAATGATGAGTAGCCTAGCACCTCACCGGCTGCGTCGACGGCCACCAGGATCGGGTACTGTTGTGTTTGGCGTGCCTCATACCAGGCCCGGCGATTATCCAGGTCGACCGGTTGTTCGTTCCAGATCGCGGTGGTGTTCAGCACGGCGTCGTTGTAGATGTCACGGATGCCCGGCAGGTCGGCATGAACGGCATCGCGGATCAGGTAGGTCATGGCAGGTTCTCAAGGCGTAAGGCAGGTATTCAGGTTAAAGGGTTACCAGCCCGCGTACACCCTCGGCTTGCATGTTTTTGCCAAAGTCTTTTGCCACTCAACCGCGATAATTTGCCCATTATCGCGGCGTGTTTTGTTGGGCCTGCAGCGCCCAGCGTGCGAGGCAGGCCTGAGAGGTCAGGTGGCCGGTATCAGCACACGACGGCCCAGCCCCCGGTCCAGCAACCACACCACCAGCATCGAGGCACCCACCAGCGGGAAGACAATGCCCAGGACAAGCATGATCACGGTGGCTGATTTCCAGCGTGGCAGGTCATGCCGCAGGGGGGGGACGCCCAACCCACCCTGAGGCCGGCGTTTCCACCAGATCACCAGCCCGCTGACCGAGCCCAGCAGGATCATCAGGCAGATCAGCAGCACGATGAGCTGGTTGAGCAGGCCAAAGAATTTGCCCTCGTGCAACATCACCCCCAGCTCAGTGGCCCGGGCAACGCCGTTGTAATCCTGCCAGCGCACGTCCACCAGCACCTTGCCGGTGTACTGGTCGATATGCAGGGTGGCGTCGTTACGTGGGTCGTCGGCGAACACCGCGATGGTGAAAACACCTTCGGCCGTGCTTGGCAGGGTGATGCTGTAGCCCGGTTCAACCTGACGCGCCCTGGCGATCTCTTCAACGTGTTGCAGACTCACCTGTGGCTGGGCAGGTGCCGAGTTGGCTGCCGTGTGACCGGCATGTTCAGCATGAGCGCCAGATGCTGGCATTGGGGTGTTTTCCATGGCCCAAGGCACGGTCTGCCGGTTAGCGTTGTTGAGGGTGCGGGCCTGCTGGTCTGACTGCGGTACGTTGTTCCACATGGCTGCTGGGAAGCGGTTCCACAGGTCGGCGTATTGCTTGCCCCAGAAACCCGTCCAGGTCATGCCGCTGAGTAACATCAGCAACAGCAAGGCTGAGCCCCAGAAGCCACTGACGGCGTGCAGGTCGCGCCAGAACAGGCGTCCGCGTGCACCCAGGCGTGGCCAAAGCACGCCCCCCGAGGACTTGCCACGGGGCCACCACAGGTACAGCCCGGAAACCACCAGGACGACGCCCCAGCCTGCGGCCAATTCCACCACGCGGTCACCGACCGTACCGATCATCAACTCGCCGTGCAGCGCTCGGGCCACCGCTTGCAGGTTGCGCTTGGCATCCTGTGCGCCGAGTACCGTGCCGGTGTAGGGGTCGATGAATACATTCAGTTCTCGCCCGCCCTCATGGACCACGAACTGCGCACTGCGATCGGTCGCTGGGGCTGGCAGGTACTGGCCGATATGCCCCTGTGGGTAAGCCTGTTGCACCTGCTGTTGCAGGGCATCTGCGGTTTGCCGGTGATGGCCAGCTTCGACCACCATCAGGTTGCGGTACATCAGCGGATCAAGCTGCGGCTTGAACAGGTAGATGATCCCGGTGATGGCCAGCAGGATCATGATCGGGGCCACGAACAACCCGGCGTAGAAGTGCCAACGCCAGGCCAGGTTGTAGAAAGAAGGTTGTGTTTTTTTCATTGCACGCTCCAGCGGTGTGGGCGCGGCTTTTCAGCCGCGCCCCGATGCATCAGAAACTCAGGTCAACTTTGGTCCAGAACGTACGCCCTGGCTCGTTGATCGCTTGTGGGTCGTTGGCCGGGTAACCGAAGCCGGCGTTACCCGCCAGGTTCAGGTGTTCGGCGTAGGCTTTGTCGAACAGGTTGTCGACGCCCGTGCTGAGCTTGAGGTTCTTGTTCACGCGGTAGGCACCGTTGAGCGAGAACACGCCGAAGCCCGCACTTTTTTCATAGTCCTTGCCGACCACGTTGCCCTTGTTCTCATCAATGCGGTTCTGCGCGGCTACCACGCGCCACAGCGCGCCGGCGCTCCAGTCATCGCGACTGTAGGTCAGGCCCATACGGCTTTCCAGCGGTGGCATTTGTGGCAGGGCCGCGCCATCGCTGCTGTTCTTGCCCCAAGCGTAGGCCAGGGTGGCATCGGCCTTCCAGTTGGAGGTCAGCTTGTAGGCCGCACCGAGCTCACCGCCCATGATCCGTGCGTCGATGTTCTGTGCCTGGGAGCTGTTCCGGGTGTAGTCGAACAGGATGTAATCGCGCACCTGGCCAACGTAACCGGAGGCCCAGGCTTCGAGCACGTCGGTCTGGTACTGCACACCAAAATCGAGCTGGGTGGTTTTCTCCGGCTTGATCGCGTCGAAGGCATTCACCGAGCCATCAGGGCCGGATTTGGGCGAGAACAATTCCCAGTAGTCCGGGAAGCGCTGGGCATGCCCGAGGCCGATGTAGGTGGTGGCCGGGATGGCTGCCAGGTCGTGCTCATAGCGTACAAAACCGCTGGGCAGGGTGTCGGCACGGGTGTCGCCGTAGGTGGGGTTCGGCCGCGGCATCATGCCAGAGGTGGTCTTGCGAAAGTCCTTGGCCGAGGCGCGGTCCAGGCGTGCGCCGCTGATCAGTCGATCCTGCTGGGTGGTTTCCCAGGTCAGTTCACCAAACACGCCGTAGTTGTGGAAGTCGGCATCTTTGGTCCACGGTTTGTCCTTGTGGGCATCGATGCCCATGCCGCCACGTTTGCGGTGTTCGTTGGTCTGCGCATCGATACCGCTGATCAGCGTCACATCGGCCCAACGCCAGGTCGCCTTGATCCGCGCACCCATGGTGCGGCGGTCGACGTTGCTGACCATCGGCCCGGCCATCATGCCGCTGGTGGGCGTTGTGCGCAGGCTGTAGTTGTCCATCACGTGGTCGGCGTAGTTGTAGTAGACCTGGGCCTCTACCTTGTCGAGCACATCACCAAGGTTGGATTTCTCGAAGCGCAGGCCCAGGCTTTCGCGCTTGAACTGCGAGCCGTCCATGCCGCGCCCGGCATACCGCGCTTCGCCGTCGCCCTTGCCGGCAGTCAGCTCCAGCAGGGTATCGGCGTCTGGCGTCCAGCCGAGGGCGACGTCGCCGTTCCACTTGTCCCAGCGGGACGGCACGGTGTCGCCATTGCCATCCTCGTAGTCATCGGAATGCGATTGGTTGCCGATGACCCGTACATAACCCAGTTGGCCGCCTGCCGCCGCGTCCAGCACCTTGTCGAAGCGGCCGTTGGAGCCGGCCAGCAGGCTGGCGTTGACCCGGCTGCCAAGCTCACCGAATTGCTCGGGCTCGCGGTCGAAGAGGATGGTTCCTGCTGATGCGCCTGGCCCCCAGAGCACGGTCTGCGGGCCTTTGATCACGGTCAGGCGGTCGTAGGTTTCTGGTGCGATGTAGGACGTCGGCGCGTCCATGCGGTTCGGGCAGGCGCCCAGCATCACGCCGCCGTTGGTGAGGATGTTCAGGCGCGAACCGAACATGCCGCGCAGCACCGGGTCGCCGTTGGTGCCGCCGGCGCGAATGGCGGAGAAGCCGGGGATGGTCTTCAGGTAGTCGGCACCGTCGCTGGCGGGTACTGGCTGGCGAGGGTCCTTGGGGTTGGTGACCACGGTCAGCGGTGAGCTGGGCGCCACGGCGGTGATGACCGTGGGGCTCAGTTCGGCGGGGTCTTGAGTGTGGTTCTCATGGCCTTGGTCGGCAGCCAGGATGAACGGGCTGAGCAGGGAGCCACAAGCCACGGCGATAGTGCCGCGCAGGGACAGACGAAACATAGCGGTGCAGCCAGACATAATCATTCCAACGTTTTTCAGTCAAAGGCAGACGTCGACCTTCGGGCAGGAGCCCGGGCCGAGTTCGATACAGAGTGGGTTCAGACTGAAAACGGGATGGGTGGAGCGCGGGTTCGGGCGCCTGGGAAGATGGCTTGGCGGGCGTGGCCCTGGCGTGGCAGGGCAATCAGGCCGGTGTTGGCCGGTGCGACGGCGCTCTCCAGCAGGTTGTGCGTCTGGGGCAGGGCCGGGCAGTGGAAGAACAGGCTGCAGTAGCCGCATTTCTCCCAGAGGACGTGCAGTGATGGCGAGTCGTTGTGTGCCCCGGTCGCTTGAGCACCATCGTGGCAGGCCATCTCCATGCCCATCTCCATGCCAGTAGGCATGGAGGCGCGATGATCCATCGGCATCGACTGAGAAATCAGCGGGCCGATGAAGATCATCAACATGGCGAACAGGCTCAGCCAGCTGCCGCGCAAGGTCGCGGGCCGGATCTGGCGCTGGCGCAAGGTGCTCATCGCGGTTACGCGTCAGCAATCAATGGCTGTGGGCAGTTCCTTCGGGTGGCTGCTTCTGCACCGCTACCTCAACCGTAATATCGCCGGCCTTCTCGAAATGCAGGGTGAGTGGGAAGCGCTTGCCGTCGCTTAGCAGGCTGCGGTCCTTGGGTTGCATCAGCATGACGTGATAGGCGCCAGGGGCGAAGGTCAGGTCGCTGCCGGCGGGAACGACCACGCTTTGCACCTGCTGCATCTTCATCAGGCCATCTTTCATCACGTGTTCGTGCAACTCGGCGTTGTCGGTGATGGGCGATGCGACACTGAGCAAGCGGTCGGCACTGCTGCCCTTGTTGTGAACAACGAAATAGGCCGCCACAGTGGGCGCGTTGGGCGGCAGTTCTTGCGACCATGGGTGCGCGATATGCAGATCGCCCTTGGTGTATTCATGGGCGTTGGCAAACGTCACCGGCAGCAGGGCGGCCAGGGCAAAGGCTTTCAATAGCATGGTAGTTCTCCAGTCGATTCGGTTTCGCAACGGATAGCGTAGAGAATCAAACCAGAGGTGGGGCGCGAGGATTGAGGGCGGGCCACAATTGCCGCGGTGTTGGCTGGAGGGTGATAAACAGTGGTTGCGGTACGCCGAACGCCTGTTCGGGCAACAGCAACCGTGGTGGTTGTGCCGGTAGCGCGAGCACCGGCGCCGATCCGGAGCAGCACCAGCAATGCTGCATCACCGAATGATCGTCATTTGACGGCCCGGGCTCGCTCTGGCCCAGCGAAATCGCCACCGACTGCGTACCACTGGCAGAGCAGAACGCCCCCCACAGCAGTTGTTCGGCTTGCCCTTTGGGTGCGGCCGCGGACAACGGCATCGCCAGCATGTTCACCAATACGGCGATGCAGGCGATCCAGGCGTAGGCAAGCCGTTGTCGTGGCATGGAGAGATCCGGTCAGGAATCGTGAGTGGTGGCCATTTAGCCAGAAGTGTCAGTATAAGTACAAAAGCCCGGGTGCGATGAAGTGCCGCAGGCTTGGCTCGGCAAATCGATCCTGGCGCTTAGCGCAGCGCCTCCAGCAACGCTTGTGTTGACCAGAAGGTCCGGTCTGCCTCGGGCAGTGTCGGGCGCTTGAGAATCAACACCGGCACCCCGCGCTCGCGCGCCACGTCCAGTTTGGGCTCGGTGGCGCTGCTGCCACTGTTCTTGCTGATCAACACATCGATTTGCCGACGTGCGAACAGGGCGCGCTCGTCGTCAAGGCGGAACGGCCCACGCGCACCGATGATTTCGCAGCGCTCGTTGCCGGGGCAGGTCTCCAGCGCGCGCAAGGTCCAGAACTGCTGGAGCGGGATCTCGTCCAGGTGTTGCAATGGTTCGCGGCCCAGGGTGAACAGCGGGCGCTTGAAGGGGGCCAGCGCCTGCATCAGTTCGTCCCAGTCTGCAACTTCACGCCAGTCATCCCCGGGCTGTGCTTCCCAGGCCTTGCGACGCAGTGCCCAGCACGGGATGCCGACCTGTTTGGCAGCCAGGACGGCGTTACGGCTGATGTGTGCGGCATACGGATGGGTGGCGTCTATCAGCAGGCTGATGCCCTCTGCCCGCAGGTAAGCGGCGAGCCCTGGCGCGCCGCCGTACCCGCCAACCCGTACCTGACAGGGCAGGTCCTGTGGCACCCGCCCAACGCCTGCCAGGCTGTAGACATGTTCGGGGCCCAGTTGACGTGCAATGGCCAGGGCTTCGGTGACGCCGCCGAGCAGCAGGATACGTGGGCTCATTGCACACCTGCCTGGCCGACAATGCCACCTTGACGGTCGATGGCGAAGACTTCCACCTGCACCTGGGCCGGGACGATGGTTTGCGCGAAGGCTCGAGCATGCGCGCAGACGGCATCGCCCAAGGCCACGCCTGCCGCGTGAGCCAGCGCCAGCGCCTGTTGGCTGGTGTTGGCCTGGATGATGGCCGCCTGTAGTTCTGTGTCGGCACCTATAGCGGCCGCCCAACCGGCCAACTGTGGCAGGTCGATACTGGAGTGGCGGCTGTGCAGGTCCATGTGCCCGGCGGCCAACTTGCTGATCTTGCCGAAACCACCACAGATACTGAGCTTGTCGACGGGCACCTTGCGCAGGTGCTTGAGCACCGCACCGACGAAGTCGCCCATTTCGATCAGGGCAATTTCCGGCAAGTGATAGTACTGGCGCATGGTGTCTTCACTGGCATTGCCGGTGCAGGCTGCGATGTGCAGGTAGCCGTTGGTTTTGGCGACATCGATGCCTTGATGAATCGAGGCGATGTAGGCCGCACAGGAAAACGGCCGGACGATGCCGCTGGTGCCGAGAATCGACAGTCCACCGAGAATCCCCAGGCGTGGGTTCATGGTTTTCAAGGCGAGGTTTTCGCCATCGCGGACATTCACCGTCACCTCAAAGCCGCCAGCATAGGCGGCTTCTTCTGCCAGCCGTTGCAGGTGTTCAGTCATCATCTTCCGAGGTACAGGATTGATGGCTGGCTCACCTACCGCCAGCACCAGCCCGGGGCGGGTTACGGTACCGACGCCGCTGCCGGCGACAAACCGTACGCCGGGCTGTGCTTGCAGGCGAACGCGGCTATAGAGCAGCGCACCGTGGGTGACATCCGGGTCGTCACCGGCATCTTTGAGCGTTCCCGCTTCGGCGCCGTCGTCGAGCAAGCGGCAGAACTCCAGGCGCATCTGCACGACCTTGCCCTTGGGCAGGGTGATCTGCACCGCATCACTGGCTTGCCCGGTCAGCAACAGGCGGGCCGCCGCGAGGCTGGTGGCCGTGGCGCAGCTACCGGTGGTCAGGCCGCTGCGCAAAGGGGCGGGTTGTTCGGCCGTTTCGTCACGCATCAAGGGGTTTGACCAGATCGAGCAGGGTAATGGGTAGCGCCTGGCGCCACGTGTCGAACTCACCCAGCGGCTGCGCCTGGGCGATGTGAATGCGGGTCAGTTCACCGCCGTGGCGCTCACGCCAGTCGGCCAGGGTGGCCTCGCTTTGCAGGGTCACGGCGTTGGCGACCAGGCGGCCCCCAGGGCGTAGCTGTTCCCAGCAGTGTTGCAGGACACCCTCGCGGGTGACGCCGCCACCGATGAAGATCGCATCGGGCCGCTCCAGGCCTGCCAGCGCTTGCGGTGCGCGCCCACGGATCAATTGCAGGCCGGGTACGCCGAGTGCATCGCGGTTGTGTTCGATCAGTTGTTGGCGACCTTCGTCAGCTTCGATGGCCAGTGCCCTGCAACTGGGGTGCGCACGCATCCACTCAATACCGATGGAACCGCTGCCGGCACCAACGTCCCAGAGCAGTTCGCCGGGTTGCGGAGCGAGCCGGGCGAGGGTGATGGCGCGGACATCGCGCTTGGTGATCTGGCCGTCATGGCGAAAGGCGGAATCCGGCAGGCCGGCCAAGGTCGACAGGCGCGGTGCGTCGGGGTCGGCCTGACAATCGATGGCGACGACATTCAGTGCTGCGACGTCCGGGTTCGACCAGGTCGTGGCATGTCCTTCGTGTTGACGTTCCAGCGGGCCACCCAAGTGCTCCAGCACCACCAGGCGGCTGGCGCCAAAGCCGCGTGCCCGTAGCAGTTCAGCGAGCGCTGCCGGGCTGCTGGCGTCGTTACTCAGCACCAACAGGCGCTGACCGGTATAGAGGTGAGCGGCAACGGCAGCGACCGGGCGGGCAACGACCGAGAGGGTGACCACGTCTTGCAGCGGCCAGCCAAGCCGGGCAGCGGCCAGCGAACAGGAAGACGGTGCCGGCAGCACCGCCATTTCACGGCCCTCGACCTGGCGTGCCAGGCTGGCGCCAACGCCGTAGAACATGGGGTCGCCACTGGCCAATACGCATACCGGTTCACCGCGCAGCGCCAGCAACGGCGCCAGCGAAAACGGGCTGGGCCAGAGCACGCGTTCGGCGCCAATGCAACGCGGCAGCAAGGCCAACTGCCGTGGGCTGCCAAACACCCGCGCAGCGCCGAGCAACGCCCTGCGGGCTTGCTTGCCGAGGCCGTTGAAGCCGTCTTCGCCGATTCCTATCAGGGTGAGCCAGGGGGCCATGCCACATCCTCTACACTGCCAATCCGACCAGCAGGCTTATCCTGCGGCCGGACAAAGCAGGCATAATACCGCGCCTTCCCACAACCAGCGCCTTTTGACGATTATCGGGTGATCTTTTGAGCGAGCTTGAGCCGACCCCTGCGTTCCGCCCCTCGGCCTGTCCGGGGTTGTGGCGCATTGTCCAGGCGTTGGATGGCGGCATTTCCCGGGTCAAGCTCAATGGTGGTGAAATCAGTGCGGCTCAAGCTGATGCAGTGGCCGATGCGGCTGAGCGCTTTGCCGTCGGGGTGATTGAGCTGACCAACCGCAGCAACCTGCAGATACGCGGTATCGGCTCCGAGCGCGAGGGGCTGATCGCCTGTTTGCTGGCGGCTGGTCTGGGGCCTACCCAGATGGCTGGCGATGATGTGCGCAACGTGATGCTCAGCCCTGCGGCCGGCCTGGATCGCGCCATGCTGTTCGATACCCGGCCCTTGGCGCGGCAGATTCTCGAGTCGTTGCAAAGCAGTCCGCGTTTCCAGCAATTGTCGCCGAAATTCGCCGTGCAACTGGATGGCGGTGAAGCGCTGACGATGCTGCAGCATCCCCATGACCTATGGCTCTCGGCCCTTAGCCTGGACGGTCAGGCCTGGCTGGCGTTCGGGTTGGCAGGATGCCCAGGCCAGGATGCTGCGCTGGGTGCAGTACCACTGGCACAAGGGCATGCCTTGGTACTGGCAGTGCTGAACGCGTTTCTCGATCTGGCCACGCCCGAGCAGGCGCGTATGCGCCAGTTGTTGGCGACGATGGGCGTGGAGGCGTTCGTCGCCCGCTTGCCCCTGACGCTGCGGCGCGATGCTGCCGTCCGCCAATGGCGCAGGGTTGCGGGTGACCTTGTCCAGCCACTGGGAGTCTATCCACAGCTTCAGCCTGATCGTGCGGCTGTCTGTGCAGTGGCCCCGTTGGGACGGTTGAGTGCCAGGCAATTGCGCGGTGCTGCACAACTGGCCCGTGAGTTCGGCGACAGCAGCTTGCGCATGACCCCGTGGCAGGGCGTGCTTATACCGAATGTCGCGGTTGAGCAGGCCTCTGCGGCTTTGGCCGGTTTGAGTACGTTGGGGTTGCTGTGTGATGTGAGTGACCCCCTGGCCCGACTGGTGGCATGCACCGGTTCGACGGGCTGTGCCAAGGCGCTGGCTGACACCAAGGATGATGCCCTGCGGCTGGCACCGCTGCTGTCCCGACCGGACCGGGTCGGTGCTGTCCACCTCAGCGGTTGCAAGCGCTCCTGCGCCATGGCCCATGCCGCGCCAGCTACGTTGTTGGCGGTGGGCCCCGGTCACTATGACCTGTATTTACACGACCCGGCGCAGCCGGGCCTGGGCGTCCTCAGCGGGCGCGATCTGACAATAGAAGAAGCGGGCGTTTATCTGGACACCCGTTTATGGAGCAACATCGATGATTGATTACATCCGCGACGGCCAGGAGATTTATCGCAACTCCTTCGCCATCATTCGCCAGGAAGCCCGTCTTGAGCGGATTCCGGCTGATCTGGAAAAGCTCGCGGTGCGGGTGATCCATGCCTGTGGCATGGTCGAAGTGGTTGATGCCCTGCGTTTCTCGCCGGGTGCGGGCAAGGCCGGGCGCGATGCGCTGGCGGCGGGTGCGCCGATTCTCTGTGACGCGCGGATGGTTGCCGAAGGCATTACCCGTGCACGCCTGCCGGCGAACAACGAGGTGATCTGCACCCTCAAGGACGACAGCGTGCCGGACCTGGCTCGTGAACTGGGCAATACCCGCTCGGCCGTGGCGCTGGAGCTGTGGCGACCTTACCTGGAAGGCAGTGTGGTGGTGATTGGTAATGCGCCTACTGCCTTGTTCTACCTGTTGGAAATGATTGATGCCGGGGCGCCCAAGCCTGCCCTGATCCTGGGGTTCCCGGTGGGCTTTGTCGGGGCTGCCGAGTCCAAGGCCATGCTCGCCGCCGATAGCCGTGGCGTGCCGTTTGTGATCGTCGAAGGCCGCCGTGGCGGCAGCGCCATGGCCGCAGCGGCGGTCAACGCCCTGGCCACGGAGGTGGAGTGATGCAGGCTCGTGGACGTTTGCTTGGCCTGGGCGTCGGCCCAGGTGATCCGGAACTGATCACCGTCAAGGCCTTGCGCCTGCTGCGCGAAGCGCCGGTGGTGGCTTACTTTGTCGCCAAGGGCAAGCGTGGCAATGCGTTCGGCATCATCGAAGCGCATTTGCAGGATGCCCAGACCCTGCTGCCCCTGGTTTATCCGGTGACCACCGAAGCACTGCCAGCGCCGTTGTCCTATGAGCAGGTCATCAGCGATTTCTACGATCAGGCCAGCCTTGAAGTGGCCGCGCACCTGGATGCCGGTCGCGATGTGGCGGTGATCTGTGAAGGTGATCCGTTCTTCTACGGCTCCTACATGTACCTGCACGACCGCCTCGCCGAGCGTTACGCCGCCGAAGTGGTGCCAGGCGTCTGTTCGATGCTCGGTGGCGCCTCTGTGCTGGGGGCGCCGCTGGTCTATCGCAACCAGAGTCTGTCGGTCCTCTCGGGCGTGCTGCCGCACGAAGAGCTCAAGCGCCGCCTGGCCGATGCCGACGCGGCGGTGATCATGAAGCTGGGGCGCAACTTCCCCAAGGTCCGTCAGGTGCTGAGTGAACTGGGTCTGGCCGAGCGAGCGTTGTATGTCGAGCGGGCGACCATGGCCAATCAGAAGATCGTCGCGCTGGATGAGGTCGACCCGCAGTCATCACCTTATTTCTCGCTGATTATTGTGCCGGGTGAGAGGTGGCAAGGGTGATGGTGCGCAAGGCTCCGGCCATCGTGATTCTTGGCAAGGGCAGCCTGGCCACTGCCCGGAAAATCCAGCAGGTGTATCCCGACGCCCTTATCCATGGTCTGGCAGGCCGGGTCGAGGGTGTCGACCTGAGTTATCAGGCGTTCGGCCAGACCCTGCGTCAGTTGTATCAGCAGGACACGCCGATCATCGCCCTGTGTGCCGCCGGTATCGTCATCCGTACCTTGGCCGACCTGTTGTTGGAGAAGGGCGCCGAGCCGCCGGTGCTGGCCGTGGCCGAAGATGGCAGCGCCGTGGTGCCCTTGCTGGGCGGCCTGGGTGGCGTCAACGTAATGGCCCGCGAGATTGGGGCTGGCCTGGGTGTGGCGGCAGCGATTACCACCAGTGGCGAACTGCGTTTTGGTACCTGCCTGCTCAACCCGCCCAGTGGCTATGCACTGGCTGACCTTGAGCTGGGCAAGCGCTTTGTCTCTGACCTGTTGGCCGGTGAGCCGGTGCGTATTGAGGGGGCGGCGCCCTGGCTGGCTCAGGCGCAACTGCCACATGATGAGCATGCACAGCGTTCGATTCGTGTGGGTTGTGAAGCCCGTGAGCCCTCCGCCAACGAACTGCTGATTCACCCTCGCTGCGTATTGGTGGCAATCAGTGCAACACTGCCCGAGCCCGCTCAGGCCGTGCGGGCTGCCTTGCAGGCGGCGAAGATTGCCGAACCTGCACTGGCTTGCCTGCTGGCGGCAGACAGCGAGATGAGCAGCCCGGCGCTACGTGATGCTGCGGCTGAGCTGGGCGTTGCCCTGCGTTTCGCTCCGGCTGCTGAAAGTGTCGTGGCGCTGGCGGCACAGGCGCTGCCTCAACTGCTACCGCCTCAGGCGATGGGTGAAGGGATTGCCATTGCTGTGGCCAGTCAGCCTATCGACGTTCAGTCGATCGGTCGTGCCCGTGGTCGACTGGCGGTGATCGGCCTGGGGCCGGGGGCTGCGGAGTTCATGGTTCCGGCGGTCAAGGCCGAGCTGGCCCGTGCCAACGATGTACTGGGTTACGAGACCTACGTGCGTATGGCCGGCCCATTCCGCGACGATCAGGTACTGCATTGCACCGATAACCGCGAAGAGATGCAGCGAGCACGTCACGCGTTCGAGCTGGCGGTTCAGGGTCGTTCGGTAGTGGTCGTGTCGTCGGGTGACCCTGGCGTGTTCGCCATGGCGGCGGCGGTACTTGAAGCCCTTCATGAGTCGGACGATCCGGCCTGGCATGCGGTTGACCTGGAGATCCTGCCGGGGGTTTCGGCTTCGCTGGCTACTGCGGCTCAAGCGGGTGCGCCATTGGGCCATGACTTCTGTGTGCTGTCGCTGTCGGACAACCTCAAGCCTTGGTCGATCATCGAAAAGCGCCTCGACCTGGCCGCTCAGGCTGACCTGGCGCTGGCCTTCTACAACCCGATCTCACGCGCGCGGCCCTGGCAGCTTGGGCGCGCCATGGATATCGTGCGTCAGCACCGCACAGCGCAAACCCCGGTAGTCCTTGGCCGTGATATTGGTAGGCCGGGGCAGACATTACGGGCAATCACCCTGGGCGAGCTGACTCCTGAGCTGGTGGATATGCGCACCATGGTGCTGGTGGGATCCTCCACTACCTGCGTGTTCCCTCGTCCTGAGGGTGGCCAGTGGGTCTACACGCCACGTTGGTACCCTGAGCAAGGCTGATCTGCCGAGGAAGGTTTTCGCTCCTGACCTGCCATGGCCTGTTTGAGTAGTTTGATCGGGAAATCCCAGTGAAGGGATTTTCCGATCACTACAAGGACTACTCAATCATGAGCGAAAACAACGAAGTACTTAGCATCGATTCTGCAGCGGTAGTGGAAAGCTCGCTGGTTGCATTCGGCGCCGGCATGTCCCTGCAAAGCCGTAACGACGCCAAAAACGCTTACCTGTTTGCCACGCTGGCGACCAACAAACTGTTTGATCCGACGACTCAGGGAGAGGCCTGGTTCAATCAGTTCCTGAAGGTCATGCAAGATTGTGGCTGGGTGACAGCGCATCGCACCTACGAAAAGGAAACGACTTCCGGTCAGTCGATCAAACTCTCGAACGTGGTGGTCAAGGCTGTCCAGGCAGCCGCAGCTGCTGCAGTACCAGGTGCCCCAGCGGTGGCGGTACTCGGGGATCTGGCACGCAAGGCGATCGGTGGCCTGCCCGAGAGCGATCAGGCTTTTTCGCTGTTCAAGCGTAACGTGAACCAAAAGACGGCCGCGGTGGTAGGTGTTGCTTCGTGCATCGAGACTGCCGATGGTGAGGTGGTCATGGCCCTGGGTGCTATTCAGCGTCGTGCCTGCGCCCATGATGTGGATGTGCTGTTCTTTGACTGGGATTCGGCTTCTTCCGAAACCTACAAAGGCACTGCAGCGCTGTCATTCAACAAGGTGATCTACGATCGTCTGCGCTCGCGCATTGAGCAGCAGTTGGGCGATCGTGCGCTGTCCAAAATCCTCGACTACGAAATCTGACGATATGTCGTCGGCGAGATGAGCCGCCATGCGGCTCATCTCGGTACGGAAGCCTATTCAGACGAGGAGGTGAGCATGGATGTCGACGGTTATAGCATTTGGATCAATGGTGGCAGCCTGTTATTTGTCGCGCCACAGGTTAAGGACGCTGAGCGGCAGGCGGTATTGGACTCGCACCTGTACGCGCAATTGCTGGCAAACAAGCGTGCAGGTTCGCGTTTTACTCAGCATGAGACGTGGTACCGCACGTATCGGACCGCCCTGACGGACCGTGGCTGGTTGCTGACACAGCAGTATCAAGCGGTAGAAACGGTTTCGGCGCTAGCGCCTGTTGCGCCTGTTCAGCCGCTTCAGACGCAACTTGTCAGCCAGTGCCCAGCGTTCCGTGAGGTGCTGGCGAACGCTGTCGAGGCCTTGCGCCAAGCGCCGGACCTGCAGGTGCTGGACGTGCTTCGCCAGCAAGTGGTGCAACCGCTTGAAGCCAGCACGGTTACCCATATTGCGCTGGAGGTCGGCGTGGTTCAGCCAGGGCCTGTTGTGTTGTTCAACAGCGTTGTCCTGGGCACTGAGCAAGTGCCGGGTGAGCATTGGCTGGTTGAGCCGTTGGCGGCCCGGTCATTGATTGGCGAGACCCGCCTTCAGGGCTTTTCTGCCCAACTGGAGTCGAGTCTGTATGAGCCTTATCGCCAGAAACTGGCGAGCTTGATGGCAGAAAAGCGTCAAGCGTTCCCGTACACCAGCAAGGTTGAATCCATTCACGGAGCGGTCACCCATGGATAACGTTCAAGCGTCGGTGGTGGGGGCCAGTGTGGTCTCGTTTCTGCCGGGTGTGTCTGCCCAGCAGCGGGAGTCTGTGCAATTGGCAACCCTGTTTGCCCAGCGTGCAGCCTTGAGTGCCTATAAGGATGGTCAGGTGGAGGACTGGTACAGCTACTACAAGAACCAGCTGAAGTACTTTGGCTGGGATGCGACCCCAGCCGATGCGACGTATCGCCCTGATCCGAGTCGACAACGCGTGGTCGAACAGGCGCTGGAAAAGATTTCCCAAGTGGCCGGCAGGCCTTATGCCGAGGCGAGTCGGCGTTCGATTGACGCGCTGGAGAAGGACGGCAATGCCTTGTCGCTGTTCGAGAGCCGCTCGAGGAACCTGGACTATGCCTATTTCCAGTTGATCCCCTGTAGCCAAGGCGCTTCAGGTGTTGTCGACATGGTGCTGTACCATGAAACGCTCAATATCTCGGAGCAGAGCCGCGGTTTTCTGTTTCAGTCGAACACGACTGTTTCATCCTCGCGGGCGGAACTGGTGCGCTTCAATACGCGCGGGTTCGAGCACACACACCGAGACCGGGTCCTGGTGAGGTTGAACAGTGTCCTGCAGAAAGAAATCCTCAGTCTGGAGCTCTAAGGGAGAAGGTAGCCTTTTATCCCGGTAAAGATGATTTGCGCCGCCAGGGCACAGACGAACAGCCCCATCAACCGGCTGACGATCTGCAAGCCCTGGTCGCCGAGCAGGCGTTCGATGCGGTTGGACAGGTACAGTACCAGGCCGACCGTGAGGCTGGCCGCAGCGATACTGATGATGGCCAGCAGCTTGTCGTCCCAGTGCGGTTGGCCAACCCCCATCACCAGCAACGCACCGATGGTACCGGGGCCGACCGTCAGCGGGATGGTCAGTGGCACGATGGTGACGTCTTGATTCACGTTGTCGGTTTGCACCGCAGACTTGCCCTGTGCCATGCCTAGTGCGGAGATGAATAGCACACTGCCCGCACCGATGCGGAAGGCGTCGGCGGTGATGCCGAAAATGCCAAAGATCGCCCGTCCAAACAGGTACAGCAGAACGCTGGAGACGAGCACGCCAATGGCGACTTTCCAGGCCAGGTGCTTGCGCTCCTTGCTGGAGTAACCACGTGTCAGGCTGATGAAGCAGGACAGAACAAAGAACGGGCTGTAGAGCACGAGCATTTTCAGGTAGACACTGAACAACTCATGAAGCATGGCATGGGCTCGCGGCAGATGGACTCAAAGGAGTGTATCAGTGCCTGTCGTCTGGCTGGCCTCTTGTTCTCGACGAACCACCCAGTGTTCGATCAGTTCGCGCAGTTGTGACAGCTCAACGGGCTTGGCCATATGTCCGTCCATGCCGGCCAGGCGTGCGCGCTCTTTGTGTTCGGCAAGTATATGCGCGGTCAGGGCTACCACGGGCGTGCGCTTGCGTTGGGTGTTGGCTTCCCAGGCGCGCAGTTGTTGCGTGGCGGAAAAGCCGTCCAGCACGGGCATTTCGCAATCCATCAGGACCAGGTCATAGCGCTGTGCTTTCATTGCCGACAGGGCCTCTTCACCGTTGCTGGCCGTGTCAGGCTCCAGGTTGAGCTTGCCCAGCATGCCGCGAATGACCTTGGTCGAAATGCTGTTGTCTTCGGCGACCAGAATGCGGAAGTCGTTGGGTAACTTCAGTGGCTGCTGGGAAAGCGCTGCGATGGGGGGCAGGTGCGGTCCCTTGGTTCGCTGGCTGAGCTCTTCGGCCAGGGTCGTCTTGAGGGTATAGCCGGCCACGGGCTTGGCCAGGATCCGCTTTACCCCGGCGTTGCGCGCAATGATCTTGCTCGGCGCGTTGCTGATGCCGGTGAGCATGATCAGCAGGATGTCGTGGTTCAGGCTCGGGTCTTCCTTGATCTTCGCGGCCAACTGCATGCCGGTCATCCCCGGCATGTTCTGGTCGAGCAGTACCGCATCGAAGTAGTCCCGCAGATGGGCCTTGGTACGCAGCAGGGCCAGCGCCTCCTTGCCCGAGGGTACGGCGCTGACGTTCATGCCCCAGGCACTGCACTGCTGTACCAGCACCTTTCGGCAGGTGTCGTTGTCGTCCACTACCAGTACGCGAGCGTCACGCAAAGGGCCATCCAGGTCGGCGGCAGGTTGCTCCAGGCGTTGCGGGTCCAGCGGCAGGGTTATCCAGAGGGTGTTGCCCTGATTGGGGCTGGTCTTGATCCCGAACTCGCCGTGCATCAGGGTGATCAACTGCTTGGCGATCACCAGGCCCAGATGCCCGCCCAGCTTGCTTTCAGAGAGGTAGTGCCGGCTGTTCAGTTCGGCTTGCAGCAAGGTATCGCGATCGCTGTCGGACATCGGCTGGCCGCTGTCCTGAACGGCGATGCGCAAGCGTGGGGCATCAGTGCGTTGATCCAGGGCTACCACCAACAGGATTTCGCCTTGATCGACGGTCTTCAGCGCGTTTTCCAACAGACCCAGCAGAGCCTGGCGCAGGCGTGTCGGGTCACCACTGATAACCCGTGGGACTTGTGGTTGGGTGAAACTGATCAACTCGACATTCTGTTGCTCGGCCTTGGCCCGGAAGATACCCAGGCAGTCTTCGATCAGGGCATTGAGGTCGAACTGCACGTCGTCGAGTTCGATCTGCCCGGACTCCAGCTTGGAGATGTCGAGGATCTCGTTGATCAGGGTAAGCAGCTCGTTACCGGCGCTATGAATAGTTTGTACATAGTCACGCTGTTTGACGGACAGCGGAGTACCCAGCAGCAGTTCTGTCATGCCCAGCACACCGTTCATGGGCGTGCGGATTTCATGGCTGATCCTGGCGAGAAACTCGGCCTTGGCATTGACCTCGGCATTGCTTGCAGCCAATGCCCGGCTGGCACTGAAGCGCGCTTCTCTGATGGTGCGCAAGCGTTCACTGACGGCCAGGTTCAGCAGCAAGCCGCTGAGTGCGGTCAGACCGAGCAGGATGAACAGTAACCATTGGGTCGGTGTGCGTGTGAGCACCAGCAAGGCCGGGAGCACGACCAGGCAGCCGATGTTGAACACCAGCATGGCCAGGGTGAGCAGCCTGGCTGGCGCATAGCCCTTGTAGCAGTGATGGCTGGCCACCAACAGCATGCTCAGGCTGCCCAACGCCATCAGGGCGTAGGTCATCAGGTTCAGCGGCAGGGTATCGACAAACAGCAGCACCAGGCCGCAGAGGCTGATCAAGAGCATGTCTGCCTGCAGCAGGCGCGTCAGGCGGGGCTGATCGAAGCCATTGAAAAAGCGTGCGGTAAAGACCAGGCCGCACAGCGTTGCCAGCAACGCTGTCAGGTACGCCGCAGGGGTTTGGGCGGAGTGCCAGAGGTTGATCCAGGGGCTACCGAGGTTCAGCAGGATCAGTGCGCTGAACAGCATCAGGCCCTGGTACGCAGCCAGCGCCAGGCTGGTGGTCGAGCGCGAATAGGCAAAACGGGCAAGGTTGTGCAGTATCAGCATGCCGATGCAGCCGAACAGCAGGCCGAACATTACGGCTTCACGCTGGTCGGCGGCGGCCTCGGCGGCCGGTTGCAGGCTAATGTCGGGGCGCAACTGGTGATCGGACACCAATCGTAGATAGACATCCAGTGGCTTCGTGCTGTTGGGCAGCCGTAACAAGTGGTCACTGCTACGCAGCACGGGCTCGCTGGTGTCGCCGACACGGCCATTGAGTGACTGCCTGAGCAGCACGTTGCTATCCAGCACATACAGATCAAGGCTGGAAAGGTCCGGGGCGAAGACACGCAACAGTTGTTCGTTCTCGCCCGGGGGGAGTCGATAGTGCAACCACAATGCGTGATTGGGGGCGGCAGCGTTGAGTTGGCTGAGCTGGATAGGGCTGAACTGGTTTCGGTAACGTTCGGAGCGTACATCGCTCAGTTGCAGGTTGGCTTGCTCGTCAAGCAAAACAGCCCAGCCACCGCCATGGTCGGCAGACGCCGGAAACAGGCAGAACAGGGTCAGCAGGCTGACGGTGAGGCCAATGGCAATCCTGAGCCGACGCACGACGAAATCCCTTCCTTAGCTGAATGCCGGGGTACCACTATGCGCGGCGCGCCGAGACGAAGGCAAGGCCCACGCGGGGCCTTGTCGTCTGGTCGGGCACGCCAGGCGTACCCGTGGTGTTGCTTTACTGCTGATGTTCACCGCGCTCACGGGCAATGGCACGGTAGCCAATGTCGTTGCGGTAGAAGCTGCCTTCCCAGTTGATTTCACGGGCCAGGCGGTACGCTTGCTGCTGCGCGGCTTCAACGGTTTCACCCAGAGCGGTTGCACAGAGTACACGACCGCCGGTGGCGACGATTGCGCCATCCTTGAGTGCGGTACCCGCGTGGAACACCTTGCCGGTCAGTTGGGCAGCCGCTTCCAGGCCGTGGATCGGCGCACCCTTGGTGTAGTCGCCAGGGTAGCCGCCAGCGGCCAGGACCACGCCCAGGCTTGGTTGTGGGTTCCACTGTGCTTCGACCTTGTCCAGCGCCTTGGCGAATGCGGCTTCGATCAGCAGTACCAGGCTCGATTCCAGGCGCAGCATGACGGGCTGGGTTTCCGGGTCACCGAAACGGCAGTTGAACTCGATGACTTTCGGGTTGCCCGCTTTGTCGATCATCAGGCCCGCATAGAGGAAGCCGGTGTAGACATTGCCTTCCTCGGCCATGCCGCGCACGGTCGGCCAGATCACTTGGTCCATGACCCGCTGATGCACGTCGGCGGTTACGACCGGTGCTGGCGAGTAGGCGCCCATGCCACCGGTGTTCGGGCCGGTGTCGCCGTCGCCAACGCGCTTGTGGTCCTGGCTGGTGGCCATCGGCAGTACGTTCTGGCCGTCGACCATGACGATGAAGCTGGCTTCTTCGCCATCGAGGAACTCCTCGATAACCACGCGCGAGCCGGCCTCACCGAAGGCGTTACCGGCAAGCATGTCGCGTACGGCATCTTCGGCTTCTGCCAGGGTCATGGCTACGATCACGCCCTTGCCAGCAGCCAGGCCGTCGGCCTTGATCACGATCGGTGCGCCTTTTTCGCGCAGGTAAGCCAGTGCCGGCTCGATTTCAGTGAAGTTCTGATAATCGGCGGTCGGGATCTTGTGGCGTGCCAGGAAGTCCTTGGTGAAGGCTTTGGAGCCCTCCAGCTGGGCGGCACCTTTGGTTGGGCCAAAGCAGTCCAGTCCGCGGCTGCGGAACAGGTCGACGACGCCAGCAACCAGCGGGCCTTCCGGGCCGACGATGGTCAGGGCAACGTTTTTCTCGGCGAAATCGGCCAACTGTTCCAGTGCAGTGACGTCAATGGCGACGTTCTCGCACTTGGCTTCGGTAGCGGTGCCGGCGTTGCCTGGGGCGACGAAGACTTTCTCGACGCGTGGGTCCTGGGCAACTTTCCAGGCCAGGGCGTGTTCACGACCGCCGCTGCCAATAATCAAAACCTTCATGTCAAAACCTCGATGACGCTAATTCTGGAAAACTGCGGGAGCCGGCGTTGTCGGCGATGGGCGCGGAGCAGTCCTGAAAACTGCGCGCTGCCTGCATCGCTGGCAAGGCCGGCTCCTTCGCGCTTAGTGGCGGAAGTGACGCATGCCGGTGAAGACCATCGCAATGCCCGCTTCGTCAGCGGCAGCAATGACTTCTGCATCGCGCATCGAACCGCCTGGCTGGATCACTGCAGTGATACCCACTTTAGCTGCATTATCGATGCCGTCACGGAACGGGAAGAATGCATCCGACGCCATGACTGCGCCCTGCACCTGCAGGCCAGCGTGTTCAGCCTTGATCGCGGCAATGCGCGCGGAGTTGACCCGGCTCATCTGGCCCGCGCCGACACCGATGGTCTGACGGTTCTTGGCGTAGACGATCGCGTTGGATTTGACGAACTTGGCCACTTTCCAGGCGAAGATCAGGTCGTTGATTTCCTGTTCGGTCGGTGCGCGCTTGGTCACGACTTTCAGGTCGTTGGCCGAGATCATGCCATTGTCGCGGCTCTGCACCAGCAGGCCGCCATTGACGCGCTTGTAGTCCCAGGCAGCGGCGCGCTCGGCAGGCCACTCGCCGCAGGTCAGCAGGCGTACGTTGGCTTTGGCTGCAACCACGGCACGGGCTTCATCGCTGACGCTCGGGGCGATGATCACTTCGACGAACTGGCGCTCGACGATCGCTTTGGCGGTTTCGCCGTCCAGCTCGCGGTTGAAGGCGATGATACCGCCGAAGGCCGATTCGGTGTCGGTGGCATAGGCCAGTTCGTAGGCTTGGCGAATGCCACCCTCAGGGCTGACAGCCACGCCGCACGGGTTGGCGTGCTTGACGATGACGCAGGCCGGCTTGACGAAGCTCTTCACGCACTCCAGTGCGGCGTCGGTGTCGGCCACGTTGTTGTACGACAGCTCTTTGCCTTGCAGTTGTACGGCCGTCGCGATGCTGGCTTCGGCAGGCTTGGCTTCAACATAGAACGCCGCGCTCTGGTGCGGGTTCTCGCCGTAGCGCATTTCCTGGGCTTTGACGAACTGGCTGTTGAAGGTGCGCGGGAATTCGCTGCGGTCTTCAGTGGTCAGGGTCTGCGCCGACTGGTCGATGGTGCCCATGTAGTTGGCGATCATGCCGTCGTAGGCAGCAGTGTGCTCGAAGGCCTTGAGCATCAGGTCGAAGCGCTGAGCGTAGGTCAGGCCACCGGCCTTGAGGTTTTCCAGGACGCTGGCGTAGTCGCTGGCGTTAACCACGATGGCAACGTCTTTGTGGTTCTTGGCCGCCGAACGCACCATGGTCGGGCCGCCGATGTCGATGTTCTCGATAGCGGTCGGCAGGTCGCAGCCTGGCTTGGAGATGGTGGCTTCGAAGGGGTAGAGGTTGACCGCGACCAGATCGATCGGCTTGATCCCGTGCTGTTCCATGATCGCATCGTCGGTACCGCGACGACCGAGGATACCGCCGTGGATTTTCGGGTGCAGGGTCTTGACCCGGCCGTCCATCATTTCAGCGAAGCCGGTGTAGTCGGCGACTTCGACTGCGGCAACGCCGTTGTCCCGGAGCAGCTTGAAGGTGCCGCCGGTGGACAGGATCTCGACACCGAGCTGTTCCAGTTCACGGGCGAATTCAAGGATCCCGGTCTTGTCGGAAACGCTGATCAAGGCGCGGCGGATCGGCAGGCGGGTGGTCTGGTCGGTCATTTCAGATTCCATAACGCGGTGGTTTCAGCAAAAAAGGCGACCTCATCGAATGGGAGCCGCCTTTTCTGGTTTGGATTCATGTTTAGAGCAAATCGTACTGCTTGAGTTTCTTGCGCAGCGTGCCACGGTTGAGCCCGAGCAGTTCGCTGGCTTTGGTCTGGTTGCCCTTGACGTAGTTCATCACGCTTTCGAGCAACGGCGCTTCGACTTCCGAGAGCACCAGGTTGTACACGTCCGTGACGGCAGCACCCTCAAGGTGCGCAAAATAGTTGTGCAGCGCCTTCTCCACGCTCCCGCGAAGGGTCTGGCCCTCTTCGCTCGGGGTGTTGAGGTGCTGTTTCAGGTTGACGTTGTCGCTCACGGGCGTTGTTCCACTCACTAAAGTCTCGGTCATCATCGTCATGCGGCCACCCCTTGTCCGTCCTCTGTCTCAAGGCTTTGTTCACGTTCACGGAAAAACGCGTGAACGTGGGCGCACTGCGCTTGCGTATCGTCCAAACGATTGAACTGGGCGCGAAACTCCTTGGCGCCCGGCAGCGTTGCCAGATACCAGCCGACATGCTTGCGGGCAATGCGTACGCCCATCACATCCCCATAGAAGGCGTGCAGCGCGGCCAGGTGTTCCAGCAGAATTCGTTCCACTTCCTCCAACTGCGGTGCCGGCAAGGTTTCGCCGGTGCGCAGGTAATGCTCGATCTCGCGAAAGATCCATGGCCGCCCTTGAGCAGCCCGGCCAATCAACAGGCCGTCGGCTCCGGTGGCGTTCAACACGACACGGGCCTTTTCTGGCGAGGTGATATCGCCGTTGGCAAAAACCGGTATCGACACCGCCTGCTTGATTGCCGCGATGGTGTCGTATTCGGCTTCGCCGGTATACAGGTCGGCGCGGGTGCGTCCATGGACCGCCAGCGCCTGGATGCCGGCCTGTTCGGCGATTTTCGCCACGGTCAGGCCGTTCTTGTTCGCGCGGTCCCAGCCCGTGCGGATTTTCAGGGTGACAGGTACGTCCACTGCGGCAACCACCGCATGGAGGATTTCGCTGACCAAGGCTTCATCTCTCAATAAAGCAGAGCCTGCCGCTTTGTTGCAGACTTTTTTCGCCGGGCAACCCATGTTGATATCGATGATCTGGGCGCCAAACTCGACATTGGCCCGGGCCGCTGCCGCCAGCATCTGTGCGTCGCCACCGGCGATCTGTACCGAGCGTGGCTCGGGATCACCTTCATGGATCATGCGCAGACGCGACTTGCGGCTGTTCCACAGGCTCATGTCGCTGCTGACCATTTCCGAGACCACAAGCCCGGCGCCCATGCGTCGGCAGAGCTGACGAAATGGCTGGTCCGTCACCCCGGCCATCGGCGCGAGGATCAAGGCGTTCTGCAGTGTGTAGGGGCCGATGCGTACCGCCGACATAGGAGTTCCCTGTTGTGGGGCCGGATCATTGGAGTTCGAAAAAGGGATCGCATGATACCCGCTCTCGATGACTGGATAAAGGTCGATTTGGATAAAATCTGAACAGCTATAGGCTTATTCCGACCGGTTACGAGGGCTCTGCTGGCGCCACGAATGTGGCGCCGAGGCCCGCAATTACTCGGGCGAGCGGAAACTCAGGCTGTAATTGACCGCCTTTGGCCCCGGGTCAAGGATGTCCAGCGCGATGTGTATAGGCGTCTGGCTGGGCATTTCCGCCTTGCCGGCCAATTCGCCACTCAGGTACTCGGCCGGCTTGAAGCGGCGGCTGGCAATCAGTTGACCATTGAGGTCGGCGAAGCGCAGTTCCAGCAAGGGAAACGGCTGGGAGAACGGTGCCCGGTTGTAGATGATTGCATCGACAATCAGTGCGCCGGTGAAGTCCGGGTGGCTGCGGACCACCAGATTGCTGCTCTTTATTCGAGCGATATCGACTTTTGACGGCACGCTGCAGCCCAATTGCGGGCACAGCTGCTGGAACCAGGGGCGGTACTGGTCCTGGCGAGCCAGTTCATCGAAGTGGTAGGCAATGTACTGGGCGGCCAGGCCGGACGCAGCCAACAGGATCAACAGGCTCCAGAGCAGCGTGCGGCCCCACGAGCTGCGTGGTTTTTGCCAATCGAGTTGCAACGGGTCGTCTACCAGGTCGAGCAATGGCTCCTTGCGGGCCGCTCGCCCCGACATGGCCCCCAGCCCTGGCTCCTGGCGCTCCTGCTCGGCCGGTAGCGCCTCATCGGTGTCCAGTGGTTCGTGCGCCGACAGGCGGTCGGTTGTCAGGTCGTGTTCATCGTGGTGGGCATCACGCTCGCGGCGTGGCTCATCATCGAAGTCGTTGAAATCGAGTGACAGGGAGGGCTCTGTACGTTCCCCCTGAGCAGGTTCGTCGTCGGTCGCGGCCTCATCCACCAGGGGTGGGGCAGGCGCTTCTACCGCGTCGACGGGAGGTTCGTCCACCGGGTTGCCGAACAGGTCGTCGGCCAGTGGCGGTTCATCACCGTCACGGCTGGCACTGAGGCCGGTATCGCGTCGTGCCGGGCCTTTGAGTTCGGTGATCGGCTGGATCTCGCGCTGTTCCAGACGTGCGAGTTCTTCATCGAGGTCAAGGTGGTCGAGGTCCAGCTCGGCCGCGCGCCATTCCCGCTGGCTGATCGCCGGAGCTGGCGGGGTGGCGGCAGGTTCGCTGAGCGGCACGGGTGGCTGCTCGGCGGCAGCCTTGTTCGCGGCCTGCTGTTCAAGCAGTTGGCGAGCAGCATTGAACACTTGCAGACAGTTGCCGCAGCGAACCACTCCACGGGCCACACTCAACTGAGTGTGGCTGACGCGGAAACTGGTCTGGCAATGCGGGCACTGGGTGACGAAACTGTCGGTCATGCGGCGATCCGAATTGTGCAAGCGTCCATTTTAGGTGCTCTTAGCGACGGCGACCACTGATACGCACCCAGCCGTCGCGTTCGACGATAGGGTCCAGCTCGAAGTCGTTGGCATAGGCGGCAGCGACCTCTGCGCCTTGCTCGGCGAGAATGCCGGACAGTGCCAGCAGGCCGCCCGGGCGAACCAGGCTGGAGAGCTGCGGCGCCAGTGAAACCAGTGGGCCGGCGAGGATATTGGCGACCAGTACCTCGGCCTGCATGGCGGGCATCTGCTCAGGCAGGTACAGCGGGAACCGCTCATCGGCGATACCGTTGCGCCCGGCGTTGTCGCGGGAGGCCTCGAGGGCCTGCACGTCGATATCGGTACCGACCGCCTGACGCGCACCCAGCAACAGCGCGGCAATGGCGAGGATGCCCGAGCCACAGCCGAAGTCGAGGACTTCACGGCCTTGCAGGTCCTGGCCGTCGAGCCATTCCAGACACAGTGCGGTGGTCGGATGGGTACCCGTGCCGAAGGCCAGGCCCGGATCGAGCAGCAGGTTGACCGCTTCAGGTTCCGGTGCCGCATGCCAGCTTGGCACGATCCACAGGCGCTTGCCGAAGCGCATGGGCTGGAAGTTGTCCATCCAGCTGCGTTCCCAGTCCTGGTCCTCGATCACCTCGGCGTGGTGCTCCGGCAACGCGTTGCCGGTCAGCAGGCGCAGGTGAGCAAAGACTGCGTCGGGCTCGGCATCGGCTTCAAACAGGGCCAGCAGGTGAGTGTGCGACCACAGTGGGGTGGTGTTGAGGTCCGGTTCGAAAATTGGCTGGTCTTCGGCATCCATGAAGGTGACGGAGACAGCGCCGACTTCGAGCAGGGCGTCTTCATAGGTTTCGGCTTGTTCCGGGCTGATAGCCAGACGTACTTGCAGCCAGGGCATGGCGTTTACCTTTGGGAAATCTACAGGGGCAGCCAACGGCTGCGTCAAGCGCGCCAGTTTACATGAGTGCGAAGGGTTTGGCGTAGAGGGGGATGCATCACCGGCAAGGCCGGCACCTGCAGACGTGCAGGCGCCGACATTGTCGACGCGGTTCAGCGTTTTGACGGTGAAACGATGATCTTCACGTTTTTCTCTTTATTGTTCACCAGCTCTTCAAAGCCGTGCCCGACGATCTGTTCCAGGTCGATGCGCCCGGTCACCAGCGGGGAGATGTCCAGTCGCCCGTCGGCGATGAAAGCGATGACGTCGGCAAACTCACCGTTGTAGGCCAAGGCGCCGAGGACCTGCTTCTCGGTCGAGACCAGTTCAAAGAAGTTGAATTCGCTAGGTTCCTCGAAGATCCCCACCAGCACGCACTTGCCCGCCTTGCGGATGGCGTCGATGGCCAGCTTGGCGGTGTGCTTGTTGCCGATGCACTCGAAACTGACATCAGCACCCAAACCGTTGGTCAGGGCGCCGATCTCGGCCAGGGCATCGCACTCCTTGGGGTCGAGGACCACGCTGGCGCCTACCTCCAGGGCCTTGGCCTTGCGCGCCGACGACATTTCCAGGGCAATCACCTTGGCCGCACCCGCCGCCTTGGCGCACATGATGGTGCACAGGCCAATGGTGCCAGCGCCGACCACGACGACGGTCTGGCCGAGCAGGTTGCCGGCTTTCTTGACGGCATGCATGCCCACCGCCAGCGGCTCGATCAGTGCCCCGGCCTCCCGTGGAAAACCGTCGGGCAGCTTGTACAGCAGGTTGGCGGGCACGTTGACGCGTTCGGCGAATGCACCGTTGTTCATCAGCCCGGTAAAGGCCAGGCGTTCGCAGATGTTGTACAGACCGTGGGTGCAGTAATAGCAGGTGCCACAGTGCTGGCAGGCATCGGCGGCGACCGGATCGCCGATGGTATAGCCTTCGACACCGTCGCCGAGCTTGAGGATTTCGCCACAGAACTCGTGGCCAAGGATGCATTGGCCCTGGATGCCGGTCAGCGGGTGCGGGGCCTCCACAGGAATGAACACCGGCCCGGCCACGTACTCATGCAGGTCGGAACCGCAGATGCCACACCAGTCCACTTTGATCTGAACCCAGCCCGGCGGTGGATCGGCTGGCAGGGGTACGTCTTCGACGCGGATATCGTGGCGGCCATGCCAGACGGCGGCGCGCATGCTGGCGGTGTTGGAAAGGTCGTTCATGTCGTTATCTCCCTGATTGCTCGACGGACTGAAGGAATGCCAGCAGGCACTGGTTGACCTCTTCGGCGGCTTCCATTTGCAGCATATGCCCTTGGCCGGGGAGGACCTTGACCTGTGCCGGTAGACCGTCCACATGGGTGGCCGGGATGATTGCGTCTTCGGCGCCCCAGAGCAGCAGGCTCGGATGCTGTTCGACCACTGCGCGCAGGTCATGCCGTTGTTGGCCGTTCTCGCAGATCATCTGGGCCAGTTGTCGCAACGCGCTGTCTACGCCTTCCAGGCGCTTGAACTTGAGCATGTCTTCGAGCATTTGCCGGGTGACCAGCCCGGGGTCGGAGAACAATTGCACCAGTTGCGGCTTGAGCGCATTGCGGTTGCCGGCTTCGACAAACCCCAGCAGGTAGTCGGCATTGATGTCCCGACCCAGGCCGGCACTGGCCAACAGGCTCAACGAGTGCACTCGCGAGGGTGCCAGGCGTGCCAGGTTCAGCGCTACCGCGCCCCCCATGGAGTGCCCGGCCAGATGCACCCGTTCGATGTCCAGATGGTCGAGCAGGGCCAGTACGGTTTGGCTCAGTTCATCCAGGTCGCCCCGTTGCAGGGTCTTGCCGGACTCGCCATGACCGGGCAGGTCGAGCGCGATGACGCGGCGCTTGGCGGCCAGGCTCGGGTGGTTGAACAGCCAGTTGTTCAGGTCGCCGCCAAAGCCATGGACCAGCACCAGCGGCGTGCCGCCCTGACCGAGCTCGAAGTAACGCAGGGTGCGCCCATCCAGATCGATTTTCTGTGGTGTCGGGCCGCTGTCCTGTTCACCATCGCCACCGGGGATGAACTCGGCCTGGAAGCGTTGGACGACCTGATCGATGTCCGCGTCGCTGGCCTCGCCTTCGACCACTACCGCCAGCAGGGCGCCGACCGGCAGGGTTTCATCGGGCTTGGCGATCTGTCGGCGTAATACACCGCTGAACGGTGCCTCGACGCTGCTGGAGATCTTGTCGGTTTCGACATCCAGCACTTCGTCGCCCTTGTTGATCTGTGCGCCTTCTTCCACCAGCCAGGCATCGACCCGGCCCTCGGTCATCGACAGGCCCCACTTGGGCATGGTCAGCGTATGGATCTGGCTCATGCCGCATTCCTCCCGGCCATGACCTTGTGCACTGCGGCTTCGATCTTCGCGGCGGTCGGGATATAGAGGTCTTCAAGGGCGTCGGAGAACGGCACCGGGGTATGCGGAGCGGTGACCATTTCTATCGGCCCTTTCAGCGCGGCGAAGGCTTTCTGTGCAACCAGTGCGCTGATGTCGGTGGCCATGGAGCAGCGAGGGTTGGCTTCGTCGATCACCACCAGTCGGCCGGTTTTTTCCACGCTTTCCAGAATGCTGTCTTCGTCCAGTGGGCTGGTGGTGCGCAGGTCCAGCACTTCGCAGTCGATGCCCTGGCGGGCCAGGCTGGCGGCAGCATCCATGGCCAGGTGAACCATGCGTCCGTAGGTCACCAGGGTAATGTCGTCACCGTCGCGCAGGTAGTTGGCTTCACCGAACGGAACGGTGTAGAGCTCTTCCGGTACCTCGCCCTGCATGCTGTAGAGCAGCTTGTGCTCGCAGAAAATCACCGGGTCATTGTCGCGGATCGCCTGGATCAG
This sequence comes from Pseudomonas laurentiana, assembly GCF_014648275.1. Classification (GTDB taxonomy): domain Bacteria; phylum Pseudomonadota; class Gammaproteobacteria; order Pseudomonadales; family Pseudomonadaceae; genus Aquipseudomonas; species Aquipseudomonas laurentiana. Next base: position 58,614 of record NZ_BMQU01000006.1, on the reverse strand, counting down.
CAGACCCTTGGCGTCATAGGGCGACGACGGGCAGACGACTTTCAGGCCGGGGATATGCGTCCATAGCGAGGTGAGCATCTGCGAGTGCTGAGCGGCGGCACGCAGGCCGGCACCGACCATGGTCCGCATGACCAGGGGGGTGACCGCCTTGCCGCCGAACATGTAGCGGAACTTGGCCGCCTGGTTGAGGATCTGGTCGAGGCAGCAGCCGGCAAAGTCGACGAACATCAACTCACACACCGGGCGCAGGCCCTGAGTGGCAGCCCCGACTGCGGCGCCGACATAGCCGATCTCCGACAGTGGTGCATCCAGTACGCGCCCTGGAAATTGCGGGTACAGGCCTTTGGTTACGCCCAGTACACCACCCCAGGCATCCTCGGCGCCCGGAGCCCCGGCACCGCCAGCGACGTCTTCGCCAATGATGAAGACGCTGGTGTCGCGACGCATTTCCTGGGCCAGGGCTTCGTTGATAGCCTGCTGGTAAGTGATCTTTCTCGCCATGATGATTCTCCACGTATTCTTGTTGTATGGGTGGCTCAGGGGTAGGACACGTACACGTCGCTGAGCAGGTCGGCGGCTTCAGGTTTGGGGTCGGACTTGGCGCGGCGTACTGAGTCTTCGATCAGGTCCTCGACCTGGCCGTCGATCTGATCCAGTTGTTCGGCGCTGAGCAGGCCGGCACGCAGGGTGCGTTCACGGAATTGCATCAGGCAGTCGCGGGTTTCTCGCAGGTTCTTCACCTCGTCCGGGGCCCGGTAGGTCTGGGCATCACCTTCGAAGTGGCCGTAGTAGCGGGTCAGCTTGACCTCTACCAGTGACGGGCCTTGGCCCGAGCGGGCGCGGGCGATTGCCGCGCCGGCGGCTTCGTATACCGCAAAGAAGTCGTAACCATCGATGGTTACTCCCGGCATGCCGAAACCTGCGGCACGGTCGGCGATGTGATCGCAGGCCACCGACCAGTTCGACGCGGTGGCTTCGGCGTAGCCGTTGTTCTCGGCGACGAAGATGCAGGGCAGGTTCATGATCGACGCCAGGTTCATGGCCTCGAACACCGCGCCTTCGTTGGAGCCGCCATCGCCGAAGAACACCACGGCAACGTCATCGGTGCCCTTGAGTTTGGCTGCCAGTGCAGCACCCGCTACCAGCGGCGCACCGGCACCGACGATGCCATTGGCGCCGAGCATGCCTTTCTCCAGGTCGGCGATGTGCATCGAGCCGCCCTTACCACCGCAGACGCCGGTTTTCTTGCCGTAGATCTCGGCCATCATCCCGTATACATCGACGCCCTTGGCAATGCAGTGGCCGTGACCACGGTGGTTGGAGGCGATGCAATCGCTGTCGCGCAGGTGTGCCATGACCCCGGCTGCGGATGCTTCCTCGCCGGCATACAGGTGGACAAAACCGGGAATCTCGCCGGTGGCGAACTCCACATGCAGGCGTTCTTCAAAGGCGCGGATGGTGCGCATGACCTGATAGGCATGTAGCAGTTGTTCAGTGGACAGGTGAGTGGACATCTTGTTGTTCTCCAGGGTTGTCTCAGCACGGTTGATTCGCAGGGTGTTGCGGGTGTTCACGGCCAACCGCCAGCAAGCGATGGCGGGCGGCGTAGGCAAGTACCGCTTCGACATCGATGCTCAACGGGCCATGGCCGTCGAGGGTGATGGTGGGGTGGTCCTGTTCGCTGAACTCGATTTCGCGTTCACCGTCCAGGGCCAGGGTGCCGCTGGCCAGGCTCAGTGAGTGGGCTACGCCGGGTGTCAGGATGCCGGCGGCGGTGACACCACAACCCAGTAGCAGGCCGGGAGCCAAGGGTGCCAGCAGGGCCTGATCGGCATGGGGGTGCAGGCGTATCCAGGCGCCCTCGGGGGCATTTCGCGGCACTGGGCACCACAGCCCGCACAGCGCCGAGAGGCCGATGGCATGGGGTTCGGCGAAGGTGACGAAGACCTCCGCAAGGTCTTCCGTACGGCTGATGGCGCGGGCGCCGACAAAACGTTGTGGCGACACGGCGACGTCCACCAGCGCCCATTCACAGATGCCTCGGTTGGGCTCGCGTACCAACAGGCGCTTGTTGCGCCGCAGGCTGATCGGTGCAGGCACCCGGCCGCTGGCATAGAGGCCTCCAGCCAGGCCGGCACTGGTGGCTTCGCGCAGTTCCGGGAACGCATTGTTGGTGCCAGTGGAAAGGGTAAGCAGTGGCGTGTCACCGACCTCGGCAGCCACGGCCTTGTGGGTGCCATCGCCACCCAGCACTGCAATGAGACTGGCACCTTGCTCGACCATCAGGCGGGCGGCGAGGCGGGTGTCGGCGACAGTCTGGCGTAGCGGCATGTCGAGGATGCGCAGTTGTGGCCAGCGTTGGCTGGCAGCCTGTGGCCCAAGCCCGGCCTTGAGCACGGCGGCAGCAATTCCGGTCATGTCTGGAGGCAGCAGCACCTGGTCGACCCCGGTTGCGGCGAAAGCCGCCAGCAGGCGTTGCACGGCCGAGGCCTTGTCAGTGCTGGAGTAGAGCCCAGCGTTGGCAGTCAGTCGGCGCAGATCGCGACCCGAAGCCGGGTTGGCGATGATGCCTACGGTAAGAACGGGATGGCTCATGGGCACACCTTTGGTTTTGTTTGTCAGGGCTAGAGCAAGCGTGGTGCCAAGGTGGTGTGAGTGATGCGCAAAGGGCTGTTCCAGAGCGGTTCTGTGGCGAGGCTCAGTGCGCGGCTGGCAGGCTGCGGCAAGACGCTGGGTGTCAGTCGCGAGGGGTGTTGGCTGAGACGCCGAGACGCTGCGTCTCACAAAGGCCGTGGCGCAGGCAGTGCTTGTCGAGGGCCGGCAATGGGCGCTTAATGGGCCGCATAACGACAAGAACACGAGAACCGGAGGCCCCATGCTTGCCGCGAACTCCAAGGCCCACGTCGATTGCGTCAGCCGTGTGCTGAAGAACGCCGATCGCCTGCCTCAAGCGCCGGTTCCGGCGCCGATACTCGACTCCTGGCGCCGCTCCATGGAGCAGCACCGTCTAGATCCTGCCTCCCTGCAAGGGCCGCGCATCCTTTCACAAAGCTCACTGAATGAGTGCCGCGAGCGCGCCGAGCTGTTCCTGCGCATTGCCAGCGATGCCGTTGCACGCCTGCATGGGCGGGTACGTGATGCCGATTATTGCGTGCTGTTGACCGATGCCCAGGGGCGCACCATCGACTATCGCGTCGAGTCGACGATACGCAACGACTGTCGCAAGGCTGGCCTGTACCTGGGCACCTGTTGGTCGGAAGGCGAGGAGGGTACTTGCGGGGTGGCCGGGGTGTTGACCAGTCATGCACCGGTCACAGTGCACAAGCGCGATCACTTTCGGGCCGCCTTCATTGGTCTGACCTGCTCGGCAGCCCCAGTGTTCGACCCCCAGGGCGCGTTGCTCGGGGTGCTTGATGTCTCGGCGCTGCAATCGCCGGATGACCGTCGTAGCCAGCACTTGATTCGGCAGATGGTGGTCCAGAGTGCGCGTGAAATCGAGAATGCCTTTTTCATGCACAACGCCGAACAGCATTGGGTGTTGCGCGCCCACAGTGCGCCCGGTTACGTCGACAGCCAACCTGACTTTCTCCTGGCCTGGGATGCCGACGGACGGCTGCAGGCACTCAACAGCGTGGCGCGGCGGGTTGTGCTTGAGCAATGCGGGCAAGTGCCGGAGCACATTGGTCAGTTGTTTGACCTGGAGATACTGCGTGCCGCGACAGACGAGGCTGCCCAGCGCCTGAACTGGACTGCCGCTGGTGGCGAAGTGCATGCCCGGGTCAGTTCACCACGGCGTCAGCCGGTTCGACGGGCGACTCGCACTGAACCGATTGCGATTGATGCACGCGTGACTGAGGCCTTGCGTCTGGCGACGCGGGTCAAGGACTGCAACCTGGCGGTGCTGATCCAGGGGGAGACCGGGGCGGGCAAGGAGGTCTTTGCTCGTCAGTTGCATCAACGCAGTGCGCGGGCCGAAGGGCCTTTTGTGGCGCTCAACTGTGCGGCAATCCCGGAGAGCCTGATCGAGAGTGAACTGTTCGGTTATGCCGCAGGAGCCTTTACCGGTGCTTCGACCAAGGGGATGCGTGGGCTATTGCAGCAGGCCGATGGCGGTACGTTGTTTCTCGATGAAATCGGTGACATGCCGCTGGGTCTGCAGACGCGTTTGTTGCGGGTGCTGGCGGAGGGTGAAGTGGCGCCGTTGGGGGCTTCCCGGCGCGAGCGGGTGGATATTCAGGTGATCTGCGCCACGCACCGTGACCTGGTTGCGAGGGTGGCTGCAGGCAGTTTCCGAGAGGACCTGTACTTTCGGTTGGCCAACGCACGTTTTGAACTGCCGCCGCTGCGCGAGCGTAGCGACTTGCTGGTGTTGATCAATCAGGTGCTGGAAGAGGAGGCGAAAGCCTGTGGTGTGCAGGTGGGGCTCGGGGCTGCGGCACTGGAGTGCCTGTTGAACTACCGCTGGCCGGGTAACCTGCGTCAACTGCGGCAGGTGTTGCGCTATGCCTGTGCCGTGTGTGGCAGCGGCACCTTGCAGGTGGAAGACCTGCCGGTGGACGTGCGCGGTGGGCAGTGCTCGGCACCTGAGCAGCAGTGTGTCAGCCCGCAGCGGCAAGTGCTGCTTGATGCACTGGTGCGACATCGCTGGAAACCCGGTGATGCTGCGCGCGCACTGGGGATCTCGCGGGCAACGCTGTACCGACGGGTGCATGAGCATGGTATTGAAATGCCGAGGATGCAGGCACCGCGCCCTTGAGGTACCTGTAAAACAAAAAGCCCCTGGCCTTGCGGCCAGGGGCTTTTTTACATCACTTTCGGATCACTCCTGGTTAGCCAGTTTGTGTTCCAGATAGTGAATGTTTACGCCGCCTTTGCAGAAACCTTCATCACGCACCAGGTCGCGGTGCAACGGGATGTTGGTTTTGATGCCATCAACGACGATCTCGTCCAGGGCATTGCGCATGCGGGCCATGGCCTCGTCGCGGTCTTTGCCGTAGGTGATCAGCTTGCCGATCAGCGAGTCGTAGTTCGGCGGTACGCTGTAGCCGCTGTACAGGTGCGAATCGACACGGATGCCGTTGCCGCCTGGCGCGTGGAAGTGCTTGACCGTGCCTGGGCTCGGGATGAACTTCTTCGGGTCCTCGGCGTTGATCCGGCATTCCAGCGAGTGGCCGCGGATGACGACGTCTTCCTGGGTGAACGACAGCTTGTTGCCAGCGGCGATGCTCAGCATCTCCTTGACGATGTCGATACCGGTGACCATCTCCGAAACCGGGTGTTCTACCTGAACACGGGTGTTCATTTCGATGAAGTAGAAGTTGCCGTTCTCGTAGAGGAACTCGAAGGTGCCGGCACCGCGGTAGCCGATCTCGATGCACGCCTGGACGCAGCGGGCGAAAACTTCCTGACGGGCTTTCTCGTCGATGCCTGGTGCTGGCGCTTCTTCCAGTACTTTCTGGTGACGGCGCTGCAGCGAGCAGTCACGGTCGCCCAGGTGGATGGCATGACCCTGGCCGTCGGACAGAACCTGAACTTCCACGTGACGTGGGTTGGTCAGGAACTTCTCCAGGTAGACCATGGAGTTGCCGAACGCAGCACCGGCTTCGGTACGGGTCAGTTTGGCCGAGGAAATCAGGTCCTCTTCCTTGTGCACCACACGCATGCCGCGACCACCACCGCCACCGGCGGCCTTGATGATCACCGGGTAGCCGACTTCACGGCCGATGGCCAGTGCAGTCTCTTCGTCTTCCGGCAGCGGGCCGTCCGAGCCTGGTACGGTCGGTACGCCGGCACGCTTCATGGCGTCCTTGGCCGAAACCTTGTCACCCATCAGGCGAATGGTGTCGGCTTTCGGGCCAATGAAGGCAAACCCGGAGTTTTCTACCTGTTCGGCGAAGTCGGCGTTTTCCGCGAGGAAGCCGTAGCCCGGGTGAATGGCAGTAGCGCCGGTCACCTCAGCCGCGGCGATGATTGCCGGGATGTGCAGGTAGGACTGGCTGGCCGAAGCCGGGCCGATGCAAACCGATTCGTCGGCCAGGCCCAGGTGCATCAGCTCGCGGTCAGCCGTGGAATGTACGGCGACGGTCTTGATGCCCATCTCTTTGCAGGCACGCAGGATCCGCAGGGCAATTTCACCGCGGTTGGCGATCAGAACTTTTTCCAACTTCGCAGGTTTCAACATCGTTGGCTCTCCGCGGTTCAAACGATGGTGAACAGCGGCTGGTCGAACTCAACCGGCTGGCCGTCTTCTACCAGAATGGATTCAATCACACCGCTGGTTTCAGCTTCGATGTGGTTCATCATTTTCATGGCTTCGACGATGCACAGGGTGTCGCCTTTCTTCACGGTCTGGCCAACTTCAGCGAAGTTTGGCGAGGTTGGCGAAGGCTTGCGGTAGAAGGTACCGACCATTGGCGAGCGAACCACGGTGCCGTTCAGTTTTGGCGCGGCAGCAGCTTCGGCGACCGGGGCAGCGGCAACGGGTGCAGCGGCAGGCGCGACGGCAGCAGCCATTGGGGCTGGTGCGTAGTACTGCTGTGCTGGTGTCTTGCTGTGGCGGCTGATCCGTACGGACTCTTCGCCTTCCTTGATTTCCAGCTCGTCGATGCCGGACTCTTCCAGCAGTTCGATCAGTTTTTTGACTTTACGGATATCCATGAATCATCAACTCCCAAGGTTCGGTCAGGGGCGTATAAACGTGTAATCAAACGTTTCTATGAGCCCGGCCAATGGGCCAGGTACTCGTTATCAGGGCTTTGCGTTCGCCGCCAGTTGTTCCAGGGCAGACTCCAGGGCCAGCCGGTAACCGCTGGCGCCCAGGCCGCAGATCACTCCTACGGCGACATCTGAAAAGTAGGAGTGATGGCGAAAAGGTTCACGCTTGTGCACGTTGGACAAATGCACTTCGATGAATGGGATGCTCACCGCCAGCAGCGCGTCACGTAATGCGACACTTGTATGCGTAAAAGCCGCCGGGTTGATCAGGATGAAGTCCACGCCTTCGTTGCGTGCGGCGTGGATACGGTCGATCAACTCGTACTCGGCATTACTCTGCAGGTACTGCAGGTGGTGGCCAGCGGCACGGGCGCGCTGTTCCAGGTCCTGGTTGATCTGGTCCAGGGTCACGGCACCGTAAACGCCTGGCTCGCGGGTGCCAAGCAGGTTCAGATTGGGGCCATGGAGCACCAGTAGCGTTGCCATCTGCGGATCCTTTTTTATGCGTGCGAATACATCAGCGCGGCGACTATGCCGCAAGCACGGGGCAGTGTCCAGTTACCTGCAATAGCCAGCACGATGACCGAGATTCACGCAAAATATATGACTACTTTGTTAATTTTGGTCATTCGCACTGCTTTTTTGTGACCACCGGAAGTTATAGACGCAGTTCGCGACGAATGCGCAACAGATGTTCAGCAAATTCGCCGGCGTTTGTCTCGCCAACCACTCGGGCGTCGGTTTTTTCGCTGCCGTTCGCCGCAAAAAACATCAGCGCGGGTGGACCGAACAGGTGATAACGGTCGAGCAGGGCGCGCTGTTCGGCGGTACTTTCGGTGATGTCGAACTGGATCAGGCGATAGTCTTTCAGTTGCGCCTGGACAGCAGGCGCACTCAGTACCTCACGCTCTATGACCTTGCAACTGATGCACCAGTCGGCGTACCAGTCCAGTAACACGGGTTGCCCTGCTGCTTTGGCCTCGGCCAGGGCGGCGTCGAGTGCCGCTGGGGTGCGTACCTTCTGCCAGGTATCGGCCTGGGCGCTGGCAATGGTGCTGCCACTACTGGCCAGGTGCGTTTTGCCTAGTGGTCTGAACGGGTCGGTCTGGCCACTGAAGGCGCCATACCAGCAGGCCACTGCATAGGCGAGCAGCAACAGACCGAGCAATTGCGTCAGGCGTCGGGCCGGGCTTTTCTCGATGAACTCAAGGGCGCCGAGGAACAGTGCGACACCCGCAGCCAGCAAGCCGATCAGCACCAGAGTCACTTCGCCCGGCAATATCCGGCTGAGCAAGCCGATGGCCAGGCCCAGCAGCAAGACACCAATGGCATTTTTCACTGTAACCAGCCAAGGGCCGCTTCTTGGCAGCCAGGCGGCACCGCCAGTGGCGACCACCAGCAGGGGCGCGCCCATGCCCAGGCCCAGGGCGAAGAGTTTCAGTGCGCCGCCCAGTGCATCGCCGCTGGCGCTGATGTACAGCAGGGCTCCGGCCAATGGTGCAGACACGCAGGGTGATACCAACAAGCTGGAGAGGATACCGAGCACCGCCGCACCCAGCAGTGAGCCACCGCGTGTGCGTCCGGCAATGTGGTCGAGGCGGGTGCTCACGGCCAACGGCAAGCGCAGTTCAAACAAACCGAACATCGCCAAGGCGAAGACCACGAAAAACAACGAGAACGGCACCAGTATCCAGGCCGACTGCAGGCGTGCCTGCAGGTTCAGTTCGGCGCCGAACAGTCCCATCAGCGCACCCAGCAGGGCAAAACAGGCGGCCATCGGCAGCACGTACGCCAGCGACAGGCTCAAGCCTCGCAGCCCACCGATATGGCCGCGCAATACCACGCCGGAGAGAATCGGCAGCATGGGCAGTACGCATGGGGTGAAGGTCAGGCCGACGCCAGCGAGGAAGAACAGCAGTAAGGCTTTCCAGTCGGTGTGGCTGTTGGCCTTGGCCGTTTCGGTTGGCGTAGCGCTGCTGCCCGAAATGCTCAGGCGCTCGGTTTCAGGTGGGTAGCACAGACCTTTGTCGGCGCAGCCCTGGTAGGTCACCAGCAGGGTGAAGGCGCGCTTCTCGGCGCCCCGTGGCAGGGTGACATCGAGGATGCCGTGATACACCTCGACATCACCGAAGAACTCGTCGTGCTTGGCTTCGCCTTGGGGTAACTGTGCAGTGCCCAGCGCAATGTCGGCGGGTTCGCTGCGGAACTGAAAGCGGTGTCGATAGAGGTAATACCCCTCGGCGGCGACGAAGCGCAGGGTGATCGACTCCGCATCGTCCTTGACCAGGCTGAGCTTGAAGGCTTCACGCACAGGAAGGAAGTCGGCGCTGTTGTTCAGCGTGGCGGCACCCAGCGTCGTACTGGGACGGCTGTCGAGCAGGCCGGCAGCGGAAACGGGCAGGGCCAAAAGCACAAACAGAAGGCAAAGCAGGCGGCGCATGACAATCTCGCGGAACGGGTATGGGCGCATCATAGCGGAGTGCGCCGAGACGTGCAGGCGCCGCACACCCCCTTGCATGCCGCCGGGGCCGTTGCAGGCACCTGTTCTTGGCTCAAACCCGAAATGCGCGAACGGCGGTGTTCAGCTCGCCGCCCAGCCTGAGCAACTGTTCACCTTGGTCGCGGCCCTCACCGATACGCTGCAGGTTGTCTTTGCCCAGGGTATAGATGCGTTCACTGTGATCGCGAATCTCGCTGACCGCACCGCTCTGCTGGGCGGTGACATCCGCGATGCGCTCGGCAGTGGCGGCGATGGTCCGGATTGCCCCGACAATTTCATCCAGCGCGCCGTCGGCGGCCTGGGCCTGGCTGGCAGTAGCCTCAGCATGTTCAACCTGCGCGCGCATGCCTTCCACCGAATGGCGTGCGGCCTGTTGCAGACGCTCGATCAGGGTTTGAATTTCCCCGGTCGCTCCGGTCGTGCGCTGAGCCAGAGAACGGACCTCTTCTGCGACCACGGCAAACCCCCGACCCATTTCACCGGCCCGTGCCGCTTCGATGGCCGCGTTGAGGGCCAGCAGGTTGGTCTGCTCGGCAATTGAGCGGATCACTGTCAGGACACCCCCGATGGTGGCCGACTCCTGCGCCAGTTGTTCGATCATCTGGGCGTTGCCCTGTACCTCTCCGACCAGCGAATGCAGCCCGGTCAGGCTATGGCCAATCACCCGTTGCCCCTGCTCGACAGCGCGCCCGGCACTGCGGCTAGCATCGGCGGCCTGGCTGGCATCGCCTGCGACCTGGACAATAGTGGCTTCCAACTCGCCCAAAGCATCGCGTATCTGCGCCGTATCACCCGCCTGGCGCTCGGCGCCATCGTGCAGGGCGCTGCTCATGTCGGCCAGGGCATTGCTGCTGCCGGCTACTTGTTCGGCATTGCTGCGCAACGTGCCAACCAGTTCCACCAGATAGATACGCAGGCGATTGAGTGAGTCCTGAATGTCTCGCAGTTCGCGGTTGGTGGCGCCCAGGGCAATGGTTTGGCTGAAGTCGCCTTCCGCCCAGCGCGAAAGTGCTGGGGAGAGGTTGGTCAGTACTCGGGCCAGGCGCCTCTGCAGGGTATCGATCAACAGGGCGATCAGCAGGATCATGGCAATCATCACGCCCTGGATCAGGCGGACTTCACCCTGTATTTGTGCGTGCTGGCTGCGTACGCTCGGCTCCAGTTCGGCAATGGCCTGTTGTACCGCTGCAATGCGCTCATGGGTGCTGTTGGCCAGCTCGGCGCGGCGCTGAATCTGTTCGCGGGTGCGTTGAAGCTCGCCCGGATAGCGTGTCAGCAGGCTGTTAAGCTCGCGTTTCAGGGCGATGCCGCTGTCTTCGGCCACGGCGGTGGCTTCGCTCTGCAAGCCCATCATTGCCGCGAAGTCGTCGGTGCTCGAGGCTGCGCTGGTGGTCACACCCAGCAATGGCAGTTGGTCGAGTGTTCGGGCTTGGCTGGCCATGTTTTGCAGCTCGCGTTCGACTTCGTCGGCCAATTCGCTGCGGCCACTGCTGACCAGCTTGTCACGGGCCAGCGAGAGTCGGCCCAGGTGCAAGCCGGCATTGAACAGTGTTTGTGGATAGCGCCCGGCGTCGGCGCTGTTGCTGCTCTGGGCATAGTGCGCCAGTTGCTCTAGCGCGGCACCAAGCTCGCGCTCGGCTTGCAGCAGCAGTGCTTGAGGGTCGCCCGCAAGCTTGCCGGCGGCCAGTAGCTCGGAGTCGGTAAAGGCCTGCAGGCTGTCCAGGCTCGGGCGCAGGCGAGCGGCGAGGTCGTCCGGGAGAGCGCTCAGTTGTGCCTGTACATCAACGATGGCCTGCTGGGCCTCGGCATGGCGCAGGGCATCGCCACTATTCAGGTAGTCCTGAATGTTACGTGCAGCCCGGTTCTGAAACTGCTGGGACAGGCTCAGGTAACGCTCCATCAACAGATAGGGGCGTTCCAGTGCATGCTGCGACCACCATAGTGTGGCGCCAAGGGCCAGACAGACGGTGACCAGCAACAAGGTGTTGAGATTGGTAAGCAGCTTCAGGCGCATATCCAGGGTCTACCAACGGCGGAGTGGTAAGCCTCTGAAGTTATTGCGTTTTTATGACGAGGTTATGACGAAAGCGCGGAACAACTAAAAAAATGGCACTTTGCCTTTATCGTTCGCTGCGCAGCACCGTATTGCGTCCTGCCGCCTTGGCTCGGTACAGCGCTTCATCGGCGGCGGTTGCCATGTTCAGTGCATCGAGCCCGTCGCTCAGTTGTACAACCCCGGCACTGAAGGTGCAGAACAAATCACGGGGCTGGGCCGGGTAGTGGATCTCGGCAAAGCGTCGTCGGATCTCATCGAGCACTTTGTGTGCAGCATTCAGGTCCGTATTGGGCATGACAATCGCAAACTCTTCACCGCCATAGCGACCGATGAAGTCGGTCTTGCGCAGGCGTTGTTTCAGAAACAGCGCCAGGCTTTTGATCACACGGTCGCCCATGGGGTGGCCATGGCTGTCGTTGACCTTCTTGAAGTGGTCGATGTCGAGCATCGCAAAACTCAGCGGCCGCTCTTCGCGACGAGCCCGGAAACTGCAGTCTTCCAGCAGTTGCAGGATATGCGTGTGGTTGTACAGGCCGGTGAGGCTGTCGCGAACCATACGTGCATTGAGGTTGCGTGCCCGTGCTGCGCGGTTGCGCACCGTGGTGATCAGGTGGTGCGAGCGAATGGGTTTGGTCAGGAAGTCATCGCCACCCTCACTCATGGCTTCGAGCTGCTTGTCCAGGTCGTCCTCGGCCGACAGATAAATGATCGGCACGCTGACATAACGGTCGTTTTGTCGGATGACCTTGGCCAGCTCAGGTCCCGTGCAGCCTGGCATGTACAGGTCAAGGATGATCAGGTCTGGCTGGAAGTCAGCCAGTTCAGCCATGGTCTGAATCGGGTCGGTGAGGGTGCGGGTGACGATGCCTGCGTTGTTCAGCAAACGCTCAGTGTAGATTGCCTGCGCCCGCGAATCGTCGATGACCAGCACCCTGAACGGCTCATACTGGGTCACGCTGGTCAGCAGCTCGACTTTTTCCAGTAGGCTGGACGCCTCCAGGGTGCCTGTCAGGAACTCCTGGCCGCCGGCGCGAACGGCAGCGAGACGCGTCGGCGTATCAGTCTCGTGCAGGCTGAAAAACAACAGCGGCAGTGGCTGCTCCAGCCCTTGTTGAGCCTGGGCCGCCAAGAGCAGGCCTTGTCCGCTGCCGGTGAAGTCGACGTCCATGACGATGGCGGCCGGCAAGCGTTCGGCCATTGAGGCCCTAAAAGCCTCGGCACTGCTAAGCGCTTGTACCCCTAGGCCAAAAAACTCCAACTGCGTCGCCAGTCGCTCGGCCCGGTCATAGTCTTGCAGCATGATGTAAACCGGTTTGCGCAAGGGCGGGAGCGGTGTCTGCTCAAGCTGGTCACCCTGACGCAAGCCTGTACGTGACAGGCGCTGCATCAGGCGGTTGAGTTCATTGATCAAGCCACTGCTCAGGCGCGCGCTGTTGGCTTCGATGGCCTTCAGGGTTTGCCCTATTGCCTCGGCCAATTGACTGTGTTCGGGCTGATCGAAGCGCTCGGCATAACGCTGCAGGCGCAGGTTGGCTTCGCACAACTCATCGAAGTCGTTGCTTGACCACTCGCTACGTTGCAGGCGTTGCCAGATCTCAAGTATTTGTCGAGCCTGGTGGATGACCCGCTGGGCAAAGTGCTGTTTGAGGCGCTCACGATTTGGGTCTTCTGGCTCGGTCATATCCTGACTACTTATATAGGGGTGAGGCTGAGTTCCAGTGATGGCTCTATGCTAGCACTACTTTTCAGGCGATCACCTGCCTTGCGTCAATTTACCGCGTTGCCTGCAAATTCAGTTTGTGACCGGATAGTCGCTTATGCGAAGTAGCCGGGTTGATTTATAGTGCAACGCATGATGCCGACCCCGGCAGACACGCGGCTGTGAAAAACAGACGGTGCGCTGGCACGATGCGGGGGCTTGCGGTCTAACCCTTGAACCGACGTGACTGAAAGGACAATGCCATGCTGGATTGGAAAAACCGTACAGGCAAAGCCGAGGCGCGCGAGCGGGCTGGCACCCGTGAAACGGCAGCGGGCAGCTACTTCAGCGGGCTGTTGTTCAGCCGGGCGCTGGGCACCCTGATTGCTATCTACCTGCTGGTGACGATTGCCTTGGGCTGGTACTGGAGCGAGGAGCCCGACCTGTTTCCGGTTCAGCAGAACGCCCAGGCTGCGGCTGAGCGCACTGGCAAGCAGATGGTGATCGGCTACACCACCATCGAAACCCTCAAGAGCGTTGCCGGTACATTGCTGCACAAACCTGGTGGCTACATTTCCAACGACCGTTTCCCGCCAGGCCTGTGGATGGACAACATGCCAAGCTGGGAATACGGCGTACTGGTTCAGGTGCGTGACCTGAGCCGTGCCCTGCGCAAGGACTTTGCTCGTTCCCAGTCGCAGTCCACCGAGGACGCTGACCTGGCCAAGGCCGAGCCACGCTTCAACTTCGACAACAAGAGCTGGATCTTGCCGTCGAGCGAGTCTGAGTTCCAGGAGGGTATCAACAGCCTGACCCGTTACCAGAACCGCCTGGCCTCACCTGATCAGCAGGGCGCGCAGTTCTATACCCGTGCCGACAACCTGAACAACTGGCTGGGCGATGTCGCCACGCGTCTGGGTTCGTTGTCCCAACGCCTGTCGGCCAGTGTGGGTCGGGTCAAGCTCAACACCACCCTGAAGACCGAGTCGGTAGTTGCAGGCCAGGTGCCGCAGCTTGACGAGGAAGTGGTCGAGACCCCGTGGCTGCAGATCGACAACGTGTTCTACGAGGCCCGTGGCCAAGCGTGGGCACTGTCGCACCTGCTGCGCGCCATCGAGGTCGACTTTGCCGACGTGCTGGCGAAGAAGAACGCCACCGTCAGCGTGCGTCAGATCATCCGCGAGCTTGAGGCGTCCCAAGAGCCGCTGTGGAGCCCGATGGTACTCAACGGCAGCGGTTTCGGCATGTGGGCCAACCACTCGCTGGTGATGGCCAACTACATTTCCCGGGCCAACGCCGCAGTGATCGACTTGCGCCAATTGCTGTCCCAAGGCTGAGCCGATGGCCATCTCTTCCCGAGAAGCGGCACACCGCGCCGCTTCAGATGCTGAGCGCATCGTCTGGGTCGACCGCGACGATGCCGAGCTGGGGGCGATGCAGCGGGCCGAGTTGCGCGAGCGCGGCCTGATCGGTCGCGGCACCTTTATTCTCCTGTTCAACTCGGCCGGCCAGTTGTGCGTGCATCGGCGCACGCTGAGCAAGGCGCTTTATCCCGGCTATTGGGATGTGGCCGCGGGCGGCATGGTGGCGGTTGGCGAAAGCTACGCGGCCTCGGCTGCGCGCGAGCTGGAGGAAGAATTGGGCGTGACGGGCGTTGAACTGACGGCCCATGAGCGGTTTTTCTTCGATCAACCGGACAACCGCCTGTGGTGCGCGGTGTTCTCGGCCGTCTGGGACGGCCCCCTGCGCCTGCAGCCGGAAGAGGTCAGCGAGGCGCGTTTTCTGCCTCTGGAGACCGTCCTGGCCGACAGCCTGGTACGGCCCTATTGCCCTGATTCACTGGCTGCCCTGAAACGTTACATCGACCGGCGATCCTGAGGTCGCTAAATCTGCCTAAAATGGCGCAGATTTGTACTTAGCATTTGCTGCATTTGTCGTTACACTGCGCGGCCTTTTAAAGCCGGGACTGCTCGCAGACCCGGTTGCGCTGCCCCTGCCAGAGTGGGGCTTCGCGGTCGGTATCCTGTTCGGGGCATCGACCAGTTTTTGTCCTCACGATAGAGGATCAAAAGTGGCCAAAAAAGCCGCATCATTCGCTGCCCTTGGCGGCCTGGTGTTCTCCACCGATGCAGGCCGGCATTGCCCGGACTGCAGCCAACCCATCGATGCCTGCATTTGCAAGCAGACGGCCATTCCCGAAGGCGATGGCATTGCTCGCGTGCGCCGCGAAAGCAAGGGCCGTGGCGGCAAGACCGTTACCACCATCAGCGGCGTGCCGCTGCCCCTCGAAGCACTCAAGGATCTGGCCAGCACGCTCAAGCGTCGCTGTGGAACCGGTGGTGCGTTGAAGGACGGTGTCATCGAGATCCAGGGTGATCATGTCGAGCTGTTACTGGCGGAACTGATCAAACAGGGCTTCAAAGCGAAAAAATCCGGTGGCTGATCGGCCACGTCGCGATTTTTTGCATTCCCGTTTCTAAACTCGTTCCCGTAGGAAGGGTCTACCCCTGAACACGGAAGACCGTCATTTTCAGGATTTACACTGCGCCCGCTCCGGGTTGGCCGGTGTTCTTCGATTTTTTATATAGGGGACTTCGATGTCCGTACGACGCACACGCAAAGACGATGGCAGCCAATGGACCGTTGCGGACAGCCGCAGTGTGTATGGGATTCGCCATTGGGGGGCCGGGTATTTCGCGATCAACGAGGCCGGGCGCGTCGAAGTACGCCCCAACGGGCCGGGCAGTGCGCCGATTGATCTGTTCGAGCAGGTCGATGAACTGCGCAAGAGCGGCTTGTCGCTGCCATTGCTGGTTCGTTTCCCGGACATTCTGCAGGATCGCGTACGCCAACTGACCGGTGCCTTCGACGCCAACATCGCGCGCCTGGAGTACCAGAGCAAGTACACCGCGTTGTACCCGATCAAGGTCAACCAGCAGGAAGCGGTGGTGGAAAACATCATCGCCACCCAGGACGTGTCCATCGGCCTTGAAGCTGGCTCCAAGCCTGAGCTGCTGGCCGTGCTGGCGCTGGCACCGAAGGGCGGCACCATCGTTTGCAACGGTTACAAGGACCGTGAGTTCATCCGCCTGGCGCTGATGGGCCAAAAGCTGGGCCACAACGTCTTTATCGTTATCGAGAAAGAGTCGGAAGTGGCGCTGGTGATCGAAGAAGCCGCCGAACTCAAGGTCAAGCCGCAGGTTGGCCTGCGTGTGCGCCTATCGTCCCTGGCCTCGAGCAAATGGGCTGACACGGGGGGCGAAAAATCCAAGTTCGGTCTGTCGGCGGCACAACTGATCTCGGTGGTGCAGCGCTTCCGCGATGCCGGCCTTGATCAGGGTATTCGCCTGCTGCACTTCCACATGGGCTCGCAGATCGCCAACCTGGCCGACTACCAGCACGGTTTCAAGGAGGCCATTCGTTACTACGGCGAATTGCGTGCCCTTAACCTGCCAGTCGATCACATCGACGTCGGCGGTGGCCTGGGCGTGGACTACGACGGTACCCACTCGCGCAATGCCAGTTCGATCAACTACGACATGGACGATTACGCCGGTGTCGTGGTCGGCATGCTCAAGGAGTTCTGTGATGCGCAGGGCCTGCCGCACCCGCACATCTTCTCCGAGAGCGGTCGCTCGCTGACTGCCCACCACGCCGTATTGGTGGTGCAGGTGACTGACGTCGAGAAACACAACGACGAAGTGCCGACCATCGACGACAAGGAAAGCCTGCCGGAAACCGTGCAATGGCTGATCGACCTGCTTGGCCCGACTGACATCGAGATGGTCACCGAGACCTACTGGCGTGCCACGCACTACATGAGTGACGTCGCTACCCAGTATGCCGATGGCAAGATCACCCTGGCCCAGAAAGCCCTGGCTGAACAGTGCTACTTCGCCGTCTGCCGCCGCCTGCACAATTCGTTGAAGGCGCGTCAGCGTTCGCACCGTCAGGTGCTGGACGAGCTCAACGACAAGCTGGCCGACAAGTACATCTGCAACTTCTCGGTATTCCAGAGCCTGCCGGACACCTGGGCCATTGGCCAGGTATTGCCGATCCTGCCATTGCACCGCCTCGACGAAGAGCCGATGCGCCGCGCGGTGCTGCAGGACCTGACCTGCGACTCCGATGGCAAGATCAACCAGTACGTCGATGAGCAGAGCATCGAGACCAGCTTGCCGGTACATAGCATCAACGAAGGTGAAGACTACCTGCTGGGTATCTTCCTGGTCGGTGCCTATCAGGAAATTCTGGGTGACATGCACAACCTGTTCGGTGATACCGATTCGGTGAACATCTACCAGAACCCTAACGGCAGCGTGTATCACGCCGGTATTGAAACCCACGACACCATCGAAGACATGCTGCGTTACGTGCACCTGTCGCCGGAAGAGCTGATGACGCACTACCGCGACAAGGTCGCCAGCGCCAAAATCAGCGCCCGCGAGCGCACCCAGTTCCTGGATGCCTTGCGCCTGGGTCTGACGCGTTCTTCGTACCTGTCCTCGTAACACGGCGTCGGCAGTCATCGCGGCCAAGGCCGGCTCCTACAGGCGGAGAGTCGGCCTTCACAAATACTGCAACACAGCGCCGCTGGTGCTGCAGTTGTCCTAGGACCTATCCTACGAAATCTGTCGTTGTGCGGATGATTGCCCTAGGGGAAGCACGTCACTAGGCTTGGTGAGTCGCTGAAAATCAGCGATTGGGTTTGGCGACCCGACACACCGTTTCTCCATGCATCCGTTGTCATGGCAGCTGTGCGCGGGAGGGCTTCGGCCCTGCCGGGTTTGTTCTGGTGTCTCGGTTCGCCAACCTGCGTACAGCTGCCACCCTTCGTTTGGCGACGAACATGTGGCAGCCCCATCACACCAGAGGGTTGCAACATGAAAAAAATCGTTCCTGATCCCCCCGATTTTCATCTCCTTCAAACCACCGAAACGCCTTTCGGCCTTTGCGACGTTGGCCATCCGCCGTTGTTTGCCGTGCGTGCGGGCATCAACCTTGAGGATGCGCTGGTGCATGCCGGGTTGTATCTCAAGTGCGCCAGCCTGACGGGGCCGCTGATGGTCGAACAGGCCAGCGAGTCCGGGCGAGGTTTCGCCCAGGCAACATTACACTCGGTGGAAATGGCCAAGGCGCTGGTCGATGCGTTGCTCGATAGCCTGGAGCAGCAAAGCCTGGACGCAGCCAAGGGGCGCTGAGGTTGGCCCCCCATTGCCGTTCCGGTTGGCTATGGGGGGTACGAACCGCTCATTGTTCGGGTTGAGTTGCCGTGAGTTCGATGTTCACTGGAAGGGTTTGACCCTTTTCCCGCAGCACTGCCAAGCTGGAGTACTGATAGACCGTGTCCTTTGCATGAGCGGTAATCTGTTGGCCTTTGACGGACACGATTGCGCCGGACTGACGGGTGACCAGAAAGGCAGGTTGGCCTTGCAGCGTTGCTAGTGCTTTTTCCAGGCTGTCCTGGCGTTCGAACACGTAGTAAAAGTAAGTGCGCCCCACGGTAGCACCACCCGAATCGCTCGCGGCTTCATAGATCAAACTGTGTTCACCAATGGGCGTCGTGTTGATGATTTCGCTGAGCGACGGCTTTCGAGGTGTGGCCGTGAGTATCCATGCGAACTGCCCGATAACGAGCAGTGCGAGGCATGCGAGAAGCCATTTAGTAACCGGAGTACTGGGCATATTCAATACCGGCCTTGATCCATTCTTGGTCGCGAGGGTCATCTCCGTAAGGTGAGTCTTCCCACCAGTTGCCAAATAGAGCATTGCTGGTTCCCGCTCGGCTTTGTGCCCAACCAGCCCCTCTCAGAAGCACACTTTCGGATATTCCGGCGGCTATGCCGCAAGCACCATAGTTGAAGTTTCCAAAGGCTTCATACTTTCGTCCATGCTGTTTGTAGTCCCATTCCCCGTGATTCCTGACTTTGGAATAGAACCAGGATAGGAGAAAGGCACTGCCGCCGTTCTTGAAGTAGAGTTTCTGAAGGTTGGCGGTCTCCATGTTCGAGTCAACCGAAGCGCCATTAGGGGCTTGAGGAGGGTGCATAAAGGCTTCCTGCTTGGGTGCGTCAGAGCGCTTTGAATTAAACCCCTCCATGGGAATTCAATTTGTGGGCGATAGCGCCTTCACGGTCAACTTTAATGTGTGACACTTTGTAATGGCGGGACTGGTCTCGGCGATCGTTGGCAAGCTAGCGCCCCCACGGCCTTGTGCCTGCGAAGGCATCAACGAGATTTCAGCGAGTGCGTGGGCTCTTTGAACCATTCATTGCGTTGCTGCATCCGCCAGCTCATCAGGCCCAGTGTTACGCCGCGCAAGGCCATGAACAGCAGAAAACCCAGCCACAGCCCATGGTTGCCCAACCCGCTGACGGCGTAGGCAAAGGGTACCGCAAGGGCGACGCTGAGCAGCATGCCGTTGCGCATTTCCCGTGCGCGGGTAGCGCCGATGAACAGGCCATCGAGCAGGTAGCTCCACACTGCGATCAACGGCAGCAGTGCCAGGTAGGGCAGGTACTCGAAAGCGGTGTCCCGCACGCTTTGGATGTCGGTCTGCATTTCAATGAACAGGTGGCCGCCGAGCATGAACAGCACGGCAAACCCCATGCTCGCCAGCAAGGACCAGCCCGCCGCCACGGTCAATGAGCGACGCAGGGCAGGACGGTCGCCGGCGCCGATGGCGTGGCCGCAGAGCGCTTCCACGGCGTGGGCCAGGCCGTCCAGTGCGTAGGCGGTGAGCAGTAAGCCGTTGAGCAGCAGGGCATTCGCCGCGACGGTGGCATCACCCAAGCGGGCGCCCTGCACGGTGATCAGGAAGAACACCGCCTGCAAGGCCAGGCTGCGGATGAAGATGTCCCGGTTGACGCTCAGCAGTGGTCGCCAGCTTTGCCAGCGGCGTAACGCTGCCCAGGCCAGGTTGCCCGGATAGGCGCGCAGGGCCGGGCGGGTCATGGCCAGTCCGAGCAGGGCCGCGCTCCACTCGGCGACTACCGAGGCTCGCGCCGAGCCGATGACGCCCCAGTCCAGGCCCATCACGAACCAGAGGTTGAGCACGATGTTCAGCAGGTTGGTGGTCAACAGGATCGCCAGCGGCGCACGAGCATTCTGGGTCCCGAGGAACCAGCCCACCAGGGCGAAGCTGGCCAGGGCGGCTGGCAGGCCGAGCAAGCGGGTCTGGAAGAAGTCGTGGGTGGTCTGTGCCAGCGCCTCCGAGGGTTGCATCACGCTCAACGCCAGGTGGCTGAAGGGGATCGCCAGCAGGCCCAGCAACAGGGCGAAGAACAGCGCCAGTGCCAACCCCTGCAGCAGTATCTGGCGCAAGGCCGCGCCGTCCTCGCGGCCGGCGGCTTGGGCGGCAAAACCGGTGGTGCCCATGCGCAGGAACCCCATCACCCAGGCCAGGACGGTATAGAGGCTGGCTCCGACGGCTACGGCGCCGAGTTGGTGGGCATGGGGCAGGTGGCCGATCACCGCGCTGTCGACCAAGGCCACCAGCGGTACGGAGATGTTCGAAAGAATCATCGGCGCGGCCAGCGCCCATACGTTGCGATGGGTCGGGCGGTCGCGCCAATCGGCGATCAGTGAGGTCATGCAGGCTCCTAGTGAACCCGCATTGTAGTGGACAGACGGCACTAATGGGCCGACAGGCGGTCTGAGCGCCTTGCCTGTGGCTAAAGCGTGCATTTGCGCACGCTTGCCGATGTGCCGATGAGATATAGTTCACCCCTTAAAGACACTGCTGCCCAAGAGAGTTCATCTCCCATGTTCAACAAAGGATTGTTGCTGGCCTGTGCGCTGGCGCTATTGAGTGCCTGCGACTCGTCATCCGTGGACAAACCCGCACCCGCGCCGGCAGAGAAGGCGGCGCCCAGCGCGCCCAAGCCTGCGCGTGAAGACGCTGCAACCCTGGCCCAACGCTACGCCGGACGCGAGTTGAGCGTGGTGGATGTGTCCGAAGTGCAACTGGATGGTTCGAGCACCTTGTCGGTGTCGTTCAGTGCACCACTGGACGCTCAGCAGCCGTTCGCCGAACGCCTTCACCTGGTGGATACGGTCAAGGGCAAGGTCGATGGTGCCTGGGAGCTCTCCGATAACCAGATGGAGCTGCGATTGCGGCACCTGGAGCCCAAGCGCAAGCTGGTGCTGACCATCGACGCCGGGCTGTTGGCCGTGAATGGCAAGCACCTGGCTGCCGAATCGGTCAGCCGTCTGGAAACCCGCGACCTGGAGCCGACCGTCGGTTTCGCCAGCCGCGGCTCGCTGTTGCCGACCCGCGTGGCCGAAGGCCTGCCGGTAATCGCGCTCAACGTCGACAAGGTCGATGTCGAATTTTTCCGGATCAAGCCTGAGGCGCTGCCGACCTTCCTGGGACAGTGGGGCCGCAACAGCAGCCTGCAGACGTATGAGTCCCGCGAGTTGCTGCCGATGGCCGAGCTGGTCTATGGCGGTCGCTTTGACCTGAACCCGGCCCGCAATACCCGTGAAACCCTGTTGTTGCCAATCGCCGGCCTCAAGCCGCTGCAGCAACCAGGGGTTTATCTGGCGGTCATGCGTGCGTCGGGTACCTACAACTATTCGCAGCCGGCCACCCTGTTTACCCTCAGCGACATTGGCCTGTCGGCGCACCGTTATCAGAACCGCCTCGATGTGTTCACCCAGGCGCTGGAAGGCGGCAAGGCCCTTGGCGGCGTCGAGGTCGAGTTGCTCGACAACGAAGGCCGCGTGCTGGGCCAGGGCAAGACCGATGGCAGTGGCCACGCGCAGTTGCCGGCGGCGGCCAAGGCTGAAGTGCTGTTGGCCAAGCAGGCCGAACACACCACGATGCTGCGTTTGAACAATGCCGCACTGGACCTGGCCGAGTTCGACATCACTGGGCCTCTGGCCAACCCTTTGCAGTTTTTCGTGTTTGGCCCGCGTGACCTGTATCGCCCGGGTGAGACCGTGCTGCTCAATGCGTTGCTGCGCGATCAGGACGGTAAGCCGGTCAAGCCGCAACCGGTCACGGTAGAAGTGCGTCGCCCGGATAACCAGATCAGCCGCAAGTTCGTCTGGGAGCCGGGTAACGAAGGCCTCTATCAGTACGCGCTGCAACTGGCTGGCGAAGCGCCCACGGGGCGTTGGGAGTTGCTCTTCGACTTCGGCGGCGGTCAGCGCCAGGTCTACGGTTTCATGGTCGAGGACTTCCTGCCTGAGCGACTGGCGCTCGAACTCAAGGGTAGCCCGACACCCCTGACGCCTGAGGAAACTGCCGAAATATCGGTCAATGGCCGTTACCTCTATGGTGCTCCGGCGTCGGGTAACCGTCTGAGCGGCCAAGCCTATGTCCGCCCATTGCGTGAAGCCGTGCCGGCCTTGCCCGGCTACCAGTTCGGCTCGGTTACCGAGCAGGAGCTGAGCCAGGATCTGGAACTGGACGAAACCACCCTGGATGCCTCTGGTGATGCCACGCTGAGCATTGAGAGTAAATGGTCTGAAGCCCGTTCGCCCTTGCAGTTGACGGTGCAGGCGAGCCTGCAGGAGTCCGGTGGTCGTCCGATCACCCGCCGACTTGAACAGCCGATCTGGCCGGCCAATCGGTTGCCGGGGTTGCGCGGCCTGTTTAATGGTGAAGAAACCGATGGTGATGGTCCGGTCGAGTTTGAACTGCTTGTCGCTGACCGCGACGGCAACAAGCTGGCGGTGGATAACCTGCGGGTGCGCCTGGTGCAGGAGCGCCGCGATTATTACTGGAACTATTCCGAGAGCGATGGCTGGAGCTACAACTTTAACGAGAAGTACCTGACCCAGAGCGAGGAAACCGTCAGCATCAAGGCCGGTGGCACCGCCAAGATCAGCTTCCCGGTAGAGTGGGGCCCTTACCGTGTCGAGGTGGAGGACCCGCGTACCGGGTTGGTCAGCAGCTTGCGTTTCTGGGCTGGCTACCGTGCCCAGGACAATACTGACGGCGGCGCTGTACGCCCGGACCAGGTCAAGCTGGCGCTGGACAAGAAAGCCTATGCTGATGGCGACACCGCCACGGTCACGGTGACCCCTCCCGCTGCGGGCAAGGGGTACTTGATGGTCGAGTCCGCCGACGGCCCGCTGTGGTGGGAGGAAATCGACGTGCCTGCCGAAGGCAAGGCCTTTGACGTCAAGCTGGACCGCAAGTGGGCGCGGCACGATCTGTATGTCAGTGCCCTGGTGATTCGCCCGGGGGAGCGCAAGGCGAACGTCACACCAAAGCGTGCCGTGGGTATTCTGCACCTGCCACTGGAGCGTGCCGAGCGCAAACTGGCGGTCAGTCTCACCGCGCCAGAGAAGATGCGTCCCAAGCAACCACTGACGGTCAAGGTGCAGGCGCGTAACGCCGATGGCAGTGTGCCGAAACAGGTGCACGTACTGCTGGCTGCGGTGGACGTTGGCATTCTCAACATCACGGAATACGCAACACCAGATCCATTTACCGCGATGTTCGGGCGCAAGGCCTATGGCGCCGACCAACTGGATATTTATGGTCAGTTGATCGAAGCCGGTCAGGGCCGCCTGGCCAGCCTGGCATTCGGTGGTGACGCCGGCCTGACCAAGGGTGGCAAGCGCCCGGATACCAGCGTGACCATCGTTGCCTTGCAAAGCGCGCCGGTGACCTTGAACGAGAAGGGTGAAGGCCAGGCCAGTGTCGATATCCCGGACTTCAATGGTGAGCTGCGGGTGATGGCCCAGGCCTGGACCGAAGACCGCTTCGGCATGGCCGAGGCCAAGACGGTCGTGGCCGCACCCCTGATTGCCGAACTGTCGGCACCGCGCTTCCTCGCCGGTGGTGATCGCACTACCCTGGCGCTTGACCTGTCGAACCTCTCCGGCAAGGCGCAGAACATCACCGTGCAGTTCAGCGCCGAAGGTCAGCTCAGCCTGATGCGGGCTGCCGAGCAGCAGGTGCCATTGGCGGAAGGTCAGCGCAAGACGCTGCTGATCCCGGTACAGGCCACTGGTGGCTTGGGGCAAGGGCAGGTCAAGGTGCAGGTGCAAGGCCTGGTGCTGCCAGGTGAGCCGAGCACTGTCTTCAGCCGTGAGTGGACCTTGGGCATACGCCCGGCGTACCCGGCGCTGCTCAAGCATTACCGCGCGACGCTCAACGATCAGCCATGGAGCCTGCCGCAGTCGGAGCTGGCAGTGTTCGAGCCGGCCGGCCTTGAGGCGAGCCTGGCCCTGTCCAGCCGCCCACCGCTGAACCTGGGTGAGCAGATCCGTGCATTGGAAGCCTACCCGTACGGCTGTGCCGAGCAGACCACCAGTGGTCTGTACCCCTCGCTCTATGCCGATGACGCGACGCTTAAGCGTCTGGGCCTGAAAGGCGAGGCTGCGGATAAACGTCAGCGCAAGATCGAAGTCGGTATTGAGCGCCTGCTGGGCATGCAGCGTTACAACGGCAGCTTCGGCCTGTGGAGTGCCGACGGCGAGGAAGAGTACTGGTTGACGGCCTATGTCACCGACTTCCTCCTGCGTGCCCGCGATCAAGGCTATGCGGTACCGGCCGAAGCCTTGAAAAAGGCCAGTGAGCGCCTGTTGCGTTACGTGCAGGAGCGTAACCTGATCGAGGTACGCTACAGCCAGAATGCCGAGCACAGCCGCTTTGCCGTGCAAGCCTACGCGGCGTTGGTGTTGGCGCGTAGTCAGCAAGCACCGCTGGGTGCTTTGCGCAGTTTGTTCGAGCGTCGCAGCGACGCGCGCTCGGGCTTGCCGCTGGTGCAGTTGTCCATTGCCCTGGACAAGATGGGTGACAAGCCGCGTGCCGAGCAGGCCATGCAGGCCGGGCTGGCAGTGACCCGTGACAGCCGTTACTGGCTGGGCGATTACGGTAGCCCGCTACGGGACCAGGCCTTGATTCTGGCCCTGCTGGAAGAAAACAACCTGGCATCGGGCAAGCGCGAGGCGCGCCTGTTCGAGTTGTCGGACCTGCTGGCGGCCAATCGTTGGTTGTCGACACAGGAGCGCAACGCCCTGTTCCTGGCCGGGCGCGGTTTGCTTGGCAAGCCAGAGCAGCCCTGGACCGCTCGCCTGGAGGCTGGCGGCGAGGTGCGTGAGCTGAGCCAGGCGCAGCCTGCCGTGAAGCTTGAAAGTACAGCGTTGGCTCAGTCGTTGACCGTGCAGAACAACGGTGACCAAACCCTGTACCAGCAACTGACCTTGTCAGGGTATCCACAGGTGGCACCTCCTGCTGGTGGCGAGAACCTGAGTATCCGCCGCGATTACCTGGGCATGAACGGCCAGCCGTTGGACCTTAATGGCCTGAAGAGTGGCCAACTGGTGCTGGTACACCTGGCGGTGAGTGCCAGTCAGCGTGTGCCTGACGCCTTGGTGGTCGACCTGCTGCCTGCCGGCCTGGAGCTGGAGAACCAGAATCTGGCGCAAAGTGCGGCCAGCCTGGAGAACGCCAGCAGTGCGGTGAAGGAATGGCACAGCGCGATGCAGAATGCGACCTTGCTGCATCAGGAGTTCCGTGACGATCGTTATGTCGCGGCAGTGGACCTGGACGGTTACGGCACGACCCACCTGCTGTACCTGGCCCGTGCAGTGACCCCGGGTGTCTACCGGGTGCCACCGCCACAGGTCGAGTCGATGTATCGGCCTAACTGGCAGGCAGTCGGCGAGGCTCGCGGCGCGTTGGTGGTCAAGGAGCGCTGATGGGGTGTTGGCCGGTTTCTACAGGGTGGCGTATGCCCTGTAGGCGCCGGCCTTGCCGTCGATGGCCGTCAGTGAACCACCCAGCTCAGAATCCACAGCCCCAGCAGTAACCAGATGATCCCGATGATGATCGAGGCGCGCATGAACGCTCGAACCGCCGAGTACAGCACCAGCAGCCCGACGATCAGCGTGAGGATGCTGATCAGCGAGGTGTCCATGCCCAGCGTGCGCGAAAGACCCTCGATAAAGCTGCTGCCGGCATTGGCCAGCAGGTTGAACAGGCCACTGAGGCCATCCACCACAAAGCGGATCAAGGCGCCCAGCGCTTGTCCGAGCCATTCGAAAAAACCTTCTACATGCATAATTGCGTCCTGATGATCATCGCGGCAGTTTCGCCCTTTCCCGGCCTTTGGTCACTCACGGGCCGACTCGGTTCCCTGTGCTCAGCGCACGGTGCCGGTACGTGATGTTCAGCGTAGTCCGCTCCCATGGTCGCAAGGGGAAATGGCTGGCAGGCATTGCTGCGAGCGGCCTGCTGTTGTGCGCGCTGTTGTGGCTCGCCGACCGTATCTGGCCACTGCCGTTGCCTGCGGATGACCTGGCCCGGGTAGTGCTGGCGGAAGATGGTACACCGTTGTGGCGCTTCGCCGACGCTGATGGCGTATGGCGCTACCCGATCACTCCTGAGCAGGTGTCGCCCCTGTACTTGCAGGCCTTGCTGACCTATGAGGACCGTTGGTTTTACCGTCATCCCGGGGTGAACCCTTTGGCCTTGGGGCGCGCTGTCTGGCAAAACCTGCAGGGGGGGCGCGTGGTGTCTGGTGGCAGCACCTTGTCGATGCAGGTGGCGCGACTGCTCGACCCCCATGCTCGAACGCTGCCCGGTAAATTGCGCCAACTCTGGCGTACCGCGCAGCTGGAGTGGCACCTGTCCAAGGATGAGATCCTGCAGATCTACCTCAACCGCGCGCCGTTTGGCGGTACGTTGCAGGGGGTCGCAGCAGCGAGTTGGGCCTATCTGGGCAAGTCACCTCAACAACTGACCCCGGCCGACGCTGCGCTGCTGGCAGTGCTGCCGCAAGCGCCAAGCCGGCTGCGCCCTGACCGTCACCCGCAGCGTGCTCAGGCCGCGCGCGACAAGGTACTGCAACGGCTGGCCGAGTACCGGGTCTGGCCTGAACAACAGGTTGCCGAGGCGGCACAGGAGCCACTGTTGCTGGCACCCCGTCAGGAGCCGACACTGGCCCCGCTGTTGGCCAGGCGCTTGAACCGACCGGGCAGTCCGCCGTTGATCCGCACCACGCTCGATGCCGCCCTGCAGCGCCGTCTGGAGGACCTGTTGCTGGGGTGGCGCGCGCGCCTGCCCGAGCGTACGTCGGCGGCGATTCTGGTGGTCGAGTCACAGACCATGGCCGTGCGCGCTTACCTGGGGTCGGTCGACCTCAGTGATACCCGGCGCTTCGGTCATGTCGACATGATCAGCGCCCTGCGCTCGCCCGGCTCGACGCTTAAACCGTTCTTGTTCGGGATGGCACTTGATGAGGGGTTGATTCACTCTGAGTCGCTTCTGCAGGACGTACCACGGCGTTATGGCGACTACCGCCCCGGCAATTTTTCTCAGGGCTTCAGCGGGCCGGTGTCGGCCAGTTCGGCCTTGGCCTTGTCACTGAACCTGCCGGCGGTGCAGTTGCTCGAAGCCTATGGGCCGAAGCGTTTTGCTGCACAGATGCGCCAGGGCGGTATGCCGCTTACCCTGCCGCCTCTGGCCGAGCCCAACCTGTCGTTGATTCTGGGCGGCGCGGGGAGTCGCCTGGAAGATCTGGTCAGCGGTTACAGTGCCTTTGCCCGCAATGGCATGAGTGCAGCGCTGCGTTTGCAGCCTGACGATCCACTGTTGGAGCGGCGCCTGCTGTCGCCCGGTGCGGCATGGATCACGCGGCGTATCTTGAGTGGCCAGGCCCGCCCGGACCTCGACCCTCATGCCGAGCTGGTGCAGCGTCCGCAATTGGCCTGGAAGACGGGCACCAGTTATGGCTTTCGCGATGCCTGGTCGATTGGTGTGGGCCCTCGTTACTTGATTGGCATCTGGATCGGGCGCCCCGATGGCACACCAGTACCGGGCCAGTTCGGCTTGGCCTCTGCCGCACCGTTGATGCTGCAGGTGCATGACGTGTTGAGTAACCGCGACAGCCAGCGCGGCATCACCGCACCGGTAGCGGCCGTGCCGGCCAATGTTGGGGTGGCAGCGATCTGCTGGCCACTGGGCCAGCCGATGGCTCGGCAGGATGACAACTGTCGGCGGCAGCGTTTCGCCTGGACGCTGGATGGCACCACGCCGCCGACGTTGCAGGCGCTTGATCAGCCCCTGAGTGTGGGCTTGCTGGAAAAGGTCTGGGTCAATGATCAGGGTTTGCGCGTCGATGCGGCGTGCCCCGGGGCTCACGCGCGTGACATCGCCTTGTGGCCTGCGCCACTGGAGCCGTGGTTGCCCCGGGTGGAACGGCGTGAGGCACGCCTGCCGGCCATTGACCCGCGCTGCCCGCCGAAGGTGCCGGATGTTACGGCGCCGTTGTCGATTGTCGGTGTACGCAACGGCGACCACTTGCGCCGACCGGCGGCCAGTCGCGACGCGTTGCAACTGAAGGTGTCGGCGTTGGGCGGCAGTGGCCAGCGCTGGTGGTTCCTCAATGGCGCGCCGGTGGGTGAGACGGCTGCGCAGGATAGCCTCACGGTCAGTTTCGAGCAGGCCGGTCGCTATGAATTGAGCACACTCGACGCCAGCGGGCAGACCGCGCGCATCGAGTTTCAGGTCAACGACTGAGCCACGCTGTACTCAGCCGCGACGAATCATCCATACGCCGGCCAGCACCAGCAGCAAGCCGGCGACCTTGCCCAGGCTGGCCGGCGCTTCGCGAAAGCCGGCCCAGCCGAAGTGGTCGAGGGTCAAGGCCATCGCCAACTGCCCGGCCAGGACCAGCGCCATGAACAGCAATGCACCGATGCGCGGGCCAGCAAAGGCTGCCGTGGTGATGAAAAAGGCACCGAGCAGGCCGCCACACCAGTGCCACCAGGTCAGGCTCTTGAGGGCATTGAAGCCGGGCATTTCGCGTTGCAGCAACACCAGCGCGAGTAGCGCCACAGTGCCGACGCCAAAGGAAATCAGGGCGGCAGCCAACACGCTGGACACCTGTTTGGCCAGTTGGCCGTTGATACCGGCTTGCAGCGGCAGGAAGGCGCCAGCGACGAACGGCAGGCAGAGCAGCCACCAGGCAGGGGCGGGCATGGCAATCTCCAGAAAAAAGGGGCGCGGATTATAACGGCAGGCGGCGTGGGGTGCCCGCCTTGTCTCTGGGCAACTGTAGACCCGATGGCCAATTAGACGGTTCTTCGGGCAACACCTACGCTTGGGTTAGACGAAAAGCATCGTCGAGCCGCCCCGTACATTCAGGGTCAAGGAGTGTCCTATGCGATCGATGACCCTCGCACTGCTGGGCCTTTCCTGGGGGTGTGGTGTGTGCGCCGACGCCCTGCAGAATGACCTCAACCGTAGTGCGATCGAACGTTACCTGCCGACGTCCAATCTGCCGATTGATGCCTATCGCCCGGTTGCTGCCGATGTGTTTGTCGCGTCTCCGAGGCCGCCCTTGTTGCGTTTGCCGACGGGTACCCGGGTGTGGTTTCGAAAGGTGCACTTTGAAGGCGGTACGGTCTACCCGCTGAGTGATCTGAAAGACAACTATCAGGACCTGATGGAGCGCGCCGTCACCTTGAACGAGGTGCTTGAGGCCACCGCGCGACTGACCGAGCGCTACCATCGGGACGGCTATTTTCTGTCTTATGCGGTGGTGCCGGATCAGGACTTCAGTGAAGGTTATTTGCGGGTGGTGCTGGTTGAGGGCTACTTGCGCGACGTTGAGCTGCGCGGTGATGTCGGTCCAGTGTCAGCCTACCTGGCAAGCCTGGCAGACCGGATCAAGGCGGAAAGACCGCTGACGCGACAGACGTTTGAGCGTTACACCAGCTTGATGAGCCACGTGCCGGGCGTGACCCTGAAAGGTTTGTTGAGCCCCGCCAGCTCGTCGGACGGCGCTGCCCGGTTGATCGTCAGGGCATCGCGTAAACCCTTGGCGGCCACGTTGGTACTGAATGATGGGAGCCGTGCAGACCCTCAAGCGTTGTTGAGCCTGGACAGCCAGTCGCAGACGGCGCTGGGAGAGCAACTGAGTGTTCGTGGACTGTTTGCGCCGGGCGATGATCATCAGCGTTACTACCGCCTCGACTATGCCCAGTACCTGGACAGCGAGGGCAGCCAGTTGAACCTCGCTGCCTCGACCTTCCGTACGGAATCGGACACGCCGCTGCGCTTTCGCGATGGCCGGGAGCTACTGCGGGATTGGCGTAGCGATTCTGTTTCGGCGGGGCTGAGCCAGCCACTGATTGCGGGGCCTGACGAATGGTTGAATGTTGCCGCACGGCTGTATGCGGTGCGTGACCGCATTGACTACCGGGCTGATGGTACTGCGCTCAACCCTTCGGTGGAGACGGATACCCGTGTGCTCAGCTTTGAGGGGGAGTGGCGCAAGGCCGATGAGCAGCAACTGCGGATAATCAGTGGAGGGGTGTACCAGGGGCTTGATTACCTGGGGGCCAAGACGAGCAGCGATTACGACTTGGATTTTTTGCGCTTGCGGGTTTCCGGCGTCCAGCGCGACCGGTTCTTCGACAATTGGCAAGGTGTGGCCTCGGGCATTCTCTACTGGAGTGATGACAGCCTGCCGGACAGTGAGCGGGCCGTGTTTGGTGGGCAGCATTTTGGACGAGGTTACCCGGTCGACCAGGCCTCGGGCGACAAAGGATGGGGCGCAGCTTATGAGGTTAACTACAGCGTGATACGTGAGTCCCGCCTGCTGAAGGTACTGCAGCCTTATGGGGTGCTGGATACTGCCCAGGCCTGGTTCAACACGCTGGATGTACGCAGTGCTCACCTGTCATCGCTGGCGCTTGGGGTGCGCATGGGGGATTTGCGTGATTACAACCTGTCACTGGAGATCGCCAAGCCGTTGGCCGATGTGGCGTTTGACAGCGCTGATCGGCAGCCGCGTTTTACCGTGAGTGTCAGCCTGAGATTGTAAAACCATCCGGGGCGATGGCATTTCGTTTGCCCTGCGCTACCGTCAAATGACGAAGCTATTGAATGCCGCCGCGGGGGTGGAATACCGCCTGAGAAGACACTGTAAGGGGTCGTTTGAGCAGAGGGGGCCGACATGAGTCATCGCATTACCATTAGCCTGGCGTGGGCGTTGTTGCTGAGTGCGCTTGTGATCTGTTTCTGCGGGCAGGTGCTTAGTTGGCAACCTGACGCATCGGGGGCAGAGCCCGTGTTGAGGGCTGAGCGCTCGATCATTTCGCCATCAGGTAATTTCCAACGGCTTGAACAAGTCTTGGGGCGCAGAATCTGGCGTGCGCTGGCCGCCGGTCCTTGGCGGGAAGCGTGCCACGTTGATGTGAGCACGCGGCGTATGATCGCCTCGACTACTGAATCCAGACGGCCGCCAAGAGAAAGCCTGCCAGCAGGAACGGCGCAAAGGGCTGTTTGCTCGATGACGCTTCACGCAGTTGTGTGAGGCGTTTTTTTACACGCAGACTCAAGAGCGACCACAGCCAGCGCCGGCTCATCAGCCAGATCACCAAAGCGACGCCCGCACCGATAAAGGTGCCGAGCACATGCATTTTGTCGGTGGCCAGGGCGAGGGCAGCGAGCAGTTTGACATCCCCCGCACCCACATGGCCGAGCATGTAGCCGGGCAGGGTCAGCAGCATGACCAGGGCCAGCGCCCAGCCGCCTTCGCTGGCGTCGGCACCGATCCAGGTATGCCCGGTGGTGAACAGGTAAGCCAGTGCACAGGTGGCGGCACCGATGGTCAGGGTATTGGCGACCTGGCGTTCACGTACATCCTGTTCGGCACACAAGGCGAGCCACAGCAGCAGGACGATGCTTTGCATGGGAGAGTTGCCATCCTTTTCAATGAGTCATTCGTTGGGACAGTCTGGTCTCTCTTTCAGGGTAGACGCCTTCAGCCACTATGGAAAAAAAAGCTCAGTGTGGCGGGTAGTTGGCGAGGATCTTGGCCACGGTTTGTTGGATGGCACTGTTGCGCTCTGCGGGGCCAGGAGGATAGCTGCGCATGACTTGCTCGGCGCTGCCACGCCAGACCAGCTTGCCGTCACGACCGTCGAACAGGTCGATCTGAATGGTGGCAACCGTGTAGTCGACACTGCGGGTCTCGTTGTAGACCGGCCCGCCCCAGTAGCCGCCCCAATACCCGTTCCAGGCACCGCCGTAGTTGGTTGTGACCTGTTGCTGGCGGTTTTCGACAATCAGGTAAGCCTGTACGCCCAGATCGGCATGGCCGCTACCTTGCACCGGGCGCAGGCCGCGCTGATCGAGCTGGCCACTGATGGCCTGGCGGATACGTTGCTCGGTCAGGTCGCTCTTGATGCGTGGGTCGTCGGGCCGGTACTGCAATGCGGGCTCTTGCCAGGCCCAACTGCGGTAGCTGGCGAAGTCTCGGCTGGCGTCGAAATCCTGGGTGATGCTGTCGCTCTGGCACGCGCCCAGCAGGATAAACAAGGCAAGTAACGCAATACGGCGGAACATGATGGTTCTCCGGTGAGCCCTACAGCCTAACTGGGAGGGTAACCCTCCAGTGCTTTGTTGACGGCATTGCGCAGTGCATCGGTACGGTCTTGCTCCGAGCTTGCGTTCGCGGCCTCGGCGCTGGCACTCCAGACCGGTTGACCGTTGCTGGCGTCGAACAGATCCAGACGCACCACTAGCACTTCGATTTCATAAGTACGCACGATAGGTACGCTGGTATACATGCCGTAACCGTTGTGGTGGTGACCATAGCCGTATCCGCTGTATCCGTAGCCACCATAAGGGTAGTCGTCCTCACGAACCTGACGCAGGCGTTTTTCCAGGCCAAGGCTGGCACTGACCTGCAGGTCAGCGGGCTGCTCGCGGGAAGGACGCAGGCCACGTTGGTCAAGCGCATTACTGACCACCTCGGCCAGTTGTGCAGGATCAGCGAGGGTGCTGCCGGCTGGCAGTTGGCCGTTGCGCCAGCTCCAACTCCGGTAGTGCGCGTAATCACGGCTTGCTGGCGGGTAGGCGCTGGCATCGAACGTGCCGCCAGCATGCGCAGGTGCTGGCGGTATCGGCAGGGAAGTGGCGACATAGGGGTTGCCACCCTGACACCCCGCCAAGGCCAGGCAGATCAGGCTCGCAGCCACAGGACGGTACGGCATGTCGTGCTCCAGTCGGCCCGTTACACGGGCCGGCAGATCCAGTGCAGGTAACGGCCAAGCCCGGCGAACGCCGGATGGCGGCGGTGTGCCAGTTCCATTTCCAGCAGGTCGCTCAACGCGGCCTTGGCCTGAAACTCGCTCGGCATGTAGTCGTGAAAAACCCGCACACCGCTCTCGCTTTCAACCTGCCACAGGCTTTCAAGTTGCACCTTGAGCTCGCGTGGATCAAGTGGTTTTTGCGGGGTCAGGCTCTGTTTTTCGCCCGCCATGCTGTTGCGCCGCATTTTGCGGAAATGGCCCTTCAGCAGGTTGCGGTACACCAAGGCGTCGCGGTTGTAGAACGCCAGTGATAACCAGCCGTCGGGGCGTGTCAGCTGATGCAGGACAGGCAGAATGGCCTCAGGCTCGGACAGCCATTCAAGCACGGCGTGGCATAGCACCAGGTCATAGGGTTCTGTGAGTTGACCGAGCAGGTCTTGCCAAGGCGCCTGAATGAAGGTCGCTTGCTGGCCGGCCTCGGCAAAGCGTACACGGGCACCGTCAAGCATGGGGGCGGCGGGTTCTGCCAGGGTCACCTGATGGCCCCGTTCGGCTAGCCACAAGGCCATATGGCCCAGGCCGGCGCCAATATCGAGAACGCGTAGCGGTCGGTCTGGCAGGCTCTCGATAAGGTCGGCCTGGAGCACCGCCAGTCGAATGGCACCTTTGGCTCCACCGTAGATCTTTTCGGCAAAACGGGTCGCCAGCTCATCGAAGTGACGGTCATTCATCGGGCGAAGCGCCTCTCGCTGTCGGCCAACTTGAGTGCGACGACCTGCTCCATGTCCAAGCCCAGTTCACTGCACAGCAATAGCAGGTAAAGGACTACATCGCCGACTTCCTGGCCGGCGTGTTCCAGTTGCTCCCTGGAGAGTTGACGCGACTGGTCTTCGCTCAGCCACTGGAAAATTTCGACCAGTTCGGCCATTTCCACGCTGGCTGCCATGGCCAGGTTTTTCGGGCTATGAAAGCCGCGCCAGTCGTTGTTGTCACGAATGCGGTGCAGTCGTTCGGTCAATGCTTGCAAGTTCATGGGGTAGTCTCCTCAGGCTGCATAGCTTCAGCCTGAGCGCGCAGCAACGCAAGGACCTCAAGGCCAGAGGTTGCTCCAGGCCGAAATCAGTAGCACCAGTGCCAGGCTGCGGTTGAACCACTGCCAGGCCTGCGGTCGTTGGCCGAGGCACCGCACGCCACTGCCTAGCAATGCCCAGCAGGCCATGCAGCGCGACCACAAAGAACAGCGGTGGGTGGCACCGCCGACCAGGTAGTGATCCCGCGTAGTGCCATAAAGGTCTAGAAGATTTGTGCAGGGCGTGTGGAGGTCAAGGCGCTTCCAGTGTTCGCCATGTTCCCTGCATATGCACCAGCCCGCCATGGCCACTCAGACGCAGTTGCCCGGCGGGTGCGACAGGGCTGGCGTCGAGTATTACCTCGCTGGGCAAGCGTACGGGTTTGTGAAAACTGACCTCGATCGCGTATCCGCTGGTTGGCAGGTGGCCGCGCAAGGCGGCAAGGGCCATGGCTTTGCTCCACATGCCATGGGCGATAGCTTTGGGGAAGCCAAACAGGCGGGCACTGAGGGCACTCAGGTGGATCGGGTTGTAGTCGCCACAGAGGCGTGCGTAGCGTCGCCCGATCGTGCTGTCGGCGTACCAGCGGGTCAGTTCACTCAGGGGCAGGGCGTCGGCTTCAGGTTCGATGGACGGCTCGCCTGGCAGTTTTACCCCTCGGCAGAGCAAGCGGCTGGTTTCACTCCAGAGTAGCCCAAGGCTATCGCAGGCTTCGGTGATGAGGTCGAAGGTGGCGCCTTTCTCATGGGCCTGCAGGTTCTCCACCCGCACGGCGAAGCGCAGCCGGCTGACACCGCCCAACGGGCGTATGACCTGGATGCTGTTGCTGAGATGAACCAGGCCTAGCAGCGGGAACGGAAACGCTGGGGCGGTGAGTAACTGCAGGTGGAGGGCAAACGCCATCACATGCGGCCAGGTTGCCGGCAGTAACGGATCGTCGCCAAAGTGGCACAGCGTGCGGTAGGCCGCCAGGCGTTCGGCGTTGACCTCAAGGCTGCAGTGCAGCCCGGTAATCGGCAGGGTGGTGCCGCTGATCTTGCGCTTGCGCACTGCTTGCAGGTACAGCCCGGGTAGCGGGGCGGTCTTGCTCAGTTCATGCCATTGATGCCCCATGTTCATGCCCCCATAACCGCTTGCCCGCAGACCCGCAGCACCTGTCCGTTGACCGCGCCGCTGCCCGGCTGTACCAGCCAGGCCACGGCTTCTGCGACATCTTGCGGGAGGCCACCTTGGCCCAGCGAGCTCATGCGCCGACCGGCCTCGCGCAGGGCGAAAGGAATGGCAGCGGTCATCCGCGTTTCAATGAAGCCCGGGGCTACGGCGTTGATGCTGCTCCCCGTGATGGCCAGATGTGGCGCCCATGTCTGGGCCAGGCCGATCAGGCCGGCCTTGCTGGCGGCATAGTTTGATTGGCCGCGATTGCCGGCGATACCACTGATCGACGCCAGCAGCACGATGCGGGCGTTGGCGTGCAGGGCGCCCTTGTCGAGCAAGGCCTGGGTCAGGATCTGGGGGGCTTTCAGGTTAACGGCCATGACCGAGTCCCAGTACTCAGGGGTCATGTTGGCCAAGGTCTTGTCGCGGGTAATTCCGGCGTTGTGGACGACGATATCAAGGCCATCGGGCAGGCCCTCAAGTAACTGTTGCGGTGCATCGTCTGCGCAGATATTCAGGGTCAGGCTGCGCCCGCCCAGGCGAGCGGCGAGGGCTTCGAGCTCGGCCTTGGCCTGTGGCACGTCGAGCAACACCACATCGGCACCATCACGGGTGAGGGTTTCGGCGATCGCTGCACCAATACCGCGTGCGGCACCGGTCACCAGTGCCTTGCGTCCGGCCAATGGTCGTGTCCAATCCTGAACGTGGGCAGTGCAAGCGCTCAAGCGCAGCACCTGGCCAGAGATGAAGGCACTTTTTGGCGACAGGAAGAAACGCAGCGCGCCTTCGAGCTGGTCCTCGGCACCGTCGCCGACATAGAGCAGTTGCAGCCTGCCGCCGTTGCGCAATTCTTTGGCCAGCGAGCGGCTGAAGCCCTCCAGGGCACGTTGGGCGACACTCGCCAGCGGTGCTTCGAGTTGTTCTGGCGCACGGCCCAGGATCACCACGGACGCATTGGCTTCAAGGCTACGTAGCAGCGGCTGGAAGAACTCGCGCAGTTGCTTGAGTTGGTCGATGTCCTCCAGTTCGCTGGCATCGAATAGCACTGCCTTGAGCGTTGGCCCCAGGCCCGCCACCCACGCCGGCAGTTGCATGGCCTCATCGGCATAACTGTAGACCTCATCGGTCAGGCGCTTGGCGAAACCGGCGACGTGCTGCGATAGCGCGCCGCCGCCCAGCAGCAATGCCCCTTCGATCGGGCGCATCCGACCGGCCTCCCAGCGTTCCAGGCGTGCCGGCGTCGGCAGGCCGATGACACCGACCAGGCGGCGACCGAAGTCGGAGTTGGCGAAGTCGAGATAGCGGTCGGACATGAACGAGGCCTCCATGAGATCAGCCTCAAAGTGTGGACCATGTTTTGCCGTTGGTCGCTTGAAGGTGGAAAAAACACCTACGCTGTATCCAGTCTGCCCTCAACATAAGGAGGTGATGCATGCGTTCTTTGCGCCGGGTCGCAATCATCGGTGGTAATCGAATCCCCTTTGCTCGCGCCAATGGCCCTTATGCCAAGGTCAGCAATCAGGACATGCTCACGGCGGCCCTGGAAGGCCTGATCGAGCGCTTCAGCCTGCATGGCCTGCGCATGGGTGAGGTGGCCGCTGGCGCGGTGCTCAAGCATTCGCGGGATTTCAATTTGACCCGCGAATGTGTCCTTGGCTCGCGGCTGTCGGCGCACACGCCGGCCTATGATCTTCAGCAAGCCTGTGGCACTGGGTTGGAGGCCGCGCTGATGGTCGCCAACAAGATCGCTCTGGGGCAGATTGAATGTGGCGTTGCCGGGGGTGTTGATACCACGTCGGATGCGCCGATTGCGGTGAGCGAAGGCTTGCGCCGTATCCTGCTGCAGGCCAACCGGGCGAAAGGTCCGGGTGAAAAGCTCAAGGCACTGTTGCAACTGCGCTTCAGGCACTTGAAGCCTGAACTGCCGCGCAATGGCGAACCCCGCACGGGCCTGTCGATGGGCCAGCATTGCGAGCTGATGGCGCACACCTGGCAGATTGACCGTCTGGCCCAGGACGAACTGGCCTTGCGCAGCCATCAGAATCTGGCGGCGTCCTTTGCCGACGGTTGGCACGATGATCTGCTGACACCTTTCCTGGGACTGAACCGCGACCAGAACCTGCGCCCCGACCTGACCCTGGAGACGCTCGCTGCACTCAAGCCGGTGTTTGACCGCAGTGCGCAAGGCACGCTCACGGCGGGTAACTCGACGCCGCTGACCGATGGTGCCTCGGTGGTGTTGCTGGGGAGTGAGGCATGGGCGCGGGAACGTGGTCTGCCGGTGATGGCCTGGCTGATCGACGGCGAGAGCGCGGCTGTGGATTTTGTCCGCGGCCAGGAAGGGCTGTTGATGGCCCCAGCCTATGCCGTGCCTCGGCTTCTGCTGCGCAATGGTCTGAACCTGCAGGACTTCGACTACTACGAAATCCATGAGGCGTTTGCCGCGCAGGTGTTGTGCACGCTCAAGGCCTGGGAAGACCCTGTTTTCTGCCGCGACCGTCTTGGCCTTGAGGCACCTCTGGGGCGTATCGACCGCAGCAAGCTCAACGTCAAGGGCAGCTCGTTGGCGGCCGGGCATCCGTTTGCCGCGACAGGTGGGCGGATCCTGGCCAATATGGCCAAACTGTTGGCCCATGCCGGCAAAGGCCGCGGGCTGATTTCTATCTGTGCCGCCGGCGGCCAGGGCGTGACGGCGATTATTGAGCGCTGAGGGCGGCGCTGCTGTCGACCCTTGCGGTACGGTTGGCGTACTGCTCGGCCATGACTGAGCAGACGATCAATTGCAGCGGGTGGTAGATCATGATCGGCAGCAGGATCAGCCCAAGCCCTGGGTGCGCGCCGAAGATCAGTGCAGCCATCGGCGCGCCGGCGGCCAGGGACTTCTTGCTGGCGCAGAATACTGCAGCGATTTCGTCAGCCGGGCTGAAGTTCAAGGCGCGGGCGCTTCGAGTGGTCAGCCATAGCACCAGCGCCAGCAACAGTGCACTGCCGAGTACGGCCATGCCGATCACCGCGGTACCCTGCTGTTGCCACATTCCCGAGACCATCGAATTGCAGAACGCGGCATAGACCAGTAGCAGGATCACCACCTTGTCCAACACCGCGGTGTAGCGCTTGTAGCGGGCAAAGAGGCGCCCGAGCCAGGGCCGCAGCAGTTGCCCAAGCAGCAGTGGCAGCAGGAGCATCGCGCACAGGTCAAGCAAGGTCGAACCAAGGTCAATCCCGCCACTGCCGCTGCCCACCACCAGGCTGATCAGCCAGGGGGTGATGAAGATCCCCAGCACACTGGACAGGCTGGCGTTGAGAATCGCAGCGGGTACGTTGCCCTTGGCGCTACCCGTGAGCGCCACCGAAGACGAGATCGTCGACGGCAGGGCGCACAGGTAGAGGAAGCCCAGCATCAACAGCGCAGGGACCTGTGTGCCCAGCAACGTTTTGCCGACCAGCCAGAGCACGGGAAAGGCCACGAAGGTGAAGCCCTGGACCATCAGGTGCAGGCGCCAGTTTTTCAGACCGTGACGAATCTGCTCGCTGGACAGGTTGACTCCGTGCAGGAAAAACACCAGGAACACGCCGATGTTGGTCACATACTCGGCATGCAGGGCACCACCGCTGCTCCCAAAACGCGGGAACAGCCAGGCGAGCAGGGTGGCGATGAACATGCCGCAGAGGAACCAGTCGGTTACCACGCGCTTGAGGTGTTTGAACGCTTGCATGGGGAGGCCTGTGGGTATTTTGTAATATGTGACGACAGAGGCTAACCTGCGAGGTCTCTACCGTCTTGCGATACCAGGTCAATCGATGCCGCGTAACGGACAAACTCTCAACCCTCGTCCGATTCCAATGCTGGAGCGCTTGCCGCGGCCGCTGTATGCCCGCGCCGAGAGCCTCAGCGCGGGGTCCTGGACCTCGCGCCATCAACATGATTGGGTGCAGTTCTCCTATGCAATCAGTGGTGTGCTCGGGGTCTATACCGCAGAAGGCAGCTACTTTGCGCCGCCACAGTGGGGCGTCTGGATTCCAGCGGGGGTCGAGCATGAAGTGGTGACGTCGATGCGCGCCGAGATGCGCAGCGTGTACGTACGACGTGAGGAGGCGCAGTGGGCGCCGGAGGGCTGTCGGGTGCTGGCGGTCACGCCACTGGTCCGTGAGTTGATCAAGCAGTTTTGTCAGTTGCCGGTGGAGTACGCCGAAGGCGACAGCCCTGAGGCGCGCCTTGTTCAGGTGTTGCTTGATCAGTTGCAGGGGCTGGCAGAGGTGGGCTTTTCCTTGCCGTTGCCACAGCATCCGCGTTTACGCGCGCTGTGCGACCGTTTGCTTGAGCAGCCGACACAGTCCGACACCCTTGGCCAGTGGGCGGAGCAGTTGAACATGTCGGAGAAAACCCTGACGCGTCTGTTCCAGCGCGAGACCGGCCTGAGTTTTCGTGGCTGGCGCCAGCGGATGCGCCTGCTGTCGTCGCTCAGCGTGCTGGAGCAGGGCGCAGGGGTGACGGAAGCCGCGCTGGGCTGTGGTTATGACTCAACCTCCGCCTACATCGCGGCATTTAAGCGCTTGTTCGGCTTTACCCCGGGGAGCCTGGGCTTGTAGCCGGCTCCCCAAGGCGGAGCATCACGTACGGAAACGGCGCACCAGCGAGTCCAGTTCGTTGGACAACCCCGCCAGGCTTTCAGAGTCATGCCGTGCTGCGTTAGCCAGTTCGGCCACCAGTTGCGCGTCGCCGTGAATCTGACTGATGTGCCGGTTGATGTCCTCGGCGACTTGGTGCTGCTCTTCGGCGGCCGTGGCAATTTGCGTGTTCATGTCGCGGATGACGTCTACCGACTCACGGATCTGCCCGAAGCTGGTTCGCGCCATGCCAATACGGCTGACCGATTGTTGCGACACTTCCAGGCTGGCGTGCATTTGCTGGGCAACCTGGCTGGTGCGTTGCGCCAGGTTTCCGAGCAAGCCATCAATTTCGGCCGTGGAGTCTGCGGTGCGTTTGGCCAGGGCGCGGACTTCGTCGGCCACCACGGCGAATCCTCGACCCTGCTCACCGGCGCGTGCGGCCTCAATGGCGGCGTTGAGTGCCAGCAAGTTGGTCTGTTCGGCAATGGAGCGGATCGTGCCGAGAATCGACTGGATGTCGTTGCTGTCACGCTCCAATTGTTGCATCGACTGTGCCGACTGCTCGATTTCCTGGCTCAGGCGATCCACGCTCTGAACGGCAGCATCGATCTGCTGCTGGCCTTCGCGGGCCTGCTGCTGACCGCTGTCGGCTGATTCGGCGGCCTGGCTGCAGGAGCGTGCAACCTCGTTGGCGGTGGCGACCATTTCATGGAACGCGGTGGACACCATGTCCACGGCTTCGCGCTGACGCCCAGCAGCTTCGACCATGTCACCGGAGACGCGGGTCGAGTTGCTGGAGGTCGTCAGGATTTTTCCGGCGGCCTGGCCGATATGCTGGATCAGGCTGCGGATTGCAGCGAGGAACTGGTTGAACCAGTTGGCCAGTTGAGCGGTTTCATCGCTACCCCGTACTTCCAGGTTGCGGGTCAAGTCGCCTTCGCCTTGGGCAATGCCCTCCAGGCCCAGGCTGACACTGTTGATCGGGCGCACGATCAAGCTCGCGAAGGTCGCACCGACTACGGCGAATACGGCGGCCAGGACCAGGGCAATGGTGGCGATCAACCAGGTCAGCTTTGTCGTGGCGCTCATGACTTCGTCTTGACGGACCAGGCCGATGAAGCTCCAGCCAAGTTGTTCGGCAGGCCAGACGTTGGCCATGTAGCGCACCCCATCAAGCTCCACCTCAACCAGCCCCTTCTCGACTTTGGCCAGTTGTGCATAACCTTCACCGAAAGAGCCCAGTGTCTTGAAATTGTGCTCGGGTTGATGCGGATCGACCAGCACGTTGCCGTTGCGCTCAAGCAGCATCAGGTAGCCACTTTCACCGAGCTTGATCTGCTTGACCAACTCGGTCAGTTGCTTGATCGAAACATCCACACTGACCACGCCGCCAGGCGAACCCAGTTGGTTCGATACGGTGCGTACGGTGCTGAGCAGGACTGCATCGTCAGGTGCCCAGTAATAGGCAGCGGTGCGCAACGTTTTGCCTGGGTTGGCCATCGCAGTCTGGTACCAGGGGCGTTGGCGCGGATCATAGTTGGCCAGTTTCGGATCATCCGGCCAGGAGGCGTATCCACCGTCTTTGACGCCGTAGGAGACATACGCGTAGGCGGGGTGGCTGGCGGCCATGCGGGTGAAGAAGTCGACCAGGCGCTTGTCTTGCTCGCCTTGGGCGATACTGGCGGCATCGGCACTGATGTACTGTTTCAAGCCTGCGCCGGTATCAGTGAACAGGGGTTGAGCTGCCATGTAGTCGATGTTCTGGCTGATGCCATCGAAAAACAGCTGCATGGCATTGGCGACCTGGCGAATCTCACGGTTGCTGCCGTCGACGAATGATTCGCGAGCGTCAGTGCGCAGGTTCAACACCACCAGGGTGGCGACCACTACAATGGGCAAGCCGGCAATGACGGCAAAGGCCAAGGTCAATTTCTGTTTGATGTTCATCCGCGCTCCGAATAATTCTTATAAACACATGAACCTGCTAAAGACTGGATCGGCAGGGCGCAGAAGAAATAAAGTGTCGAAGAAGAAAGCCCCCGTGTTTATTGGCAAAACAGCCGAATCTGACTTTTCGCGGGCGTTTTACTCATAAAAAGAATGGCGGGTCGCGCGGTTTGCCGTTACAAACCTCTATACGCCTCACAAGGAGCCAGAATCAAAGCTGATGAAGACGCCAAAACGGATTGAACCGCTCGTGGAAGACGGGTTGGTCGACGAAGTGTTGCGCCCCCTGATGAGCGGCAAGGAGGCAGCGGTCTACGTGGTTCGCTGCGGTCAGCACCTACGCTGCGCCAAGGTCTACAAAGAAGCGAACAAGCGCAGTTTCCGCCAGGCCGCCGAGTACCAGGAAGGTCGTAAAGTACGCAATAGCCGCCAGGCACGTGCCATGGCCAAAGGCTCGAAGTATGGGCGCAAGGAGGCTGAAGAGGCTTGGCAGAATGCTGAGGTAGCCGCGTTGTTCCGCTTGGCTAGCGCAGGTGTTCGGGTTCCCACGCCCTACGATTTTCTGGACGGTGTCCTGCTGATGGAGCTGGTTACCGATGAACATGGCGATGCCGCGCCGCGCCTCAATGATGTAGAACTTGAGCCTGAGCAGGCCCTTGAGTACCACGCATTTGTCATTCGCCAGATCGTGCTGATGCTCTGCGCCGGGTTGGTGCATGGGGACTTGTCGGAGTTCAACGTGCTGCTTGGGCCTGAAGGGCCGGTGATTATCGACCTGCCGCAGGCGGTGGATGCCGCCGGCAACAACCATGCGTTCAGCATGCTTGAGCGCGATGTCGGCAACATGGCCAGCTACTTTGGGCGTTTTGCGCCCGAGCTGAAGAAAACCCGATACGCCAAGGAAATGTGGGCGCTGTATCAGGCGGGTGAATTGCTGCCTGGCACCGAGCTGAGCGGGCATTTTGCCGAAACCGAGCACAATGCCAATGTGGCCGATGTGATGCGTGAAATCGACGCCGCGCGCGCCGACGAAGCCCGACGTCGCGCAGCGCTTGCACAGGAGGGTATGGAGGCCGAGCCTACCCCGCCCTGGATGCAGTAAGGCAGGTCAGTGGCAGCAACCGCCGGCAGCCAGGTCCTTGAGGATCGGGCAGTCCGGTCGGTCGTCACCCTGGCAGTGGGCGACCAGTTCACTCAGGGTGTCACGCAGGCTGACCAGTTCTTCAATACGGCGATTGAGGTCAGCAATATGCTCATTGGCCAGTGCCTTCACATCGGCACTGGCGCGCTGACGGTCCTGCCAGAGCGTGAGCAGCCGGGCGACTTCCTCAAGTGAGAAACCCAGGTCGCGCGAGCGTTTGATGAAGGCCAGGCTGTGCAAGTCTTCCGGTTGGTAGAGGCGATAGCCACTGCCGCTGCGCAAGGCGGGCTTGAGCAGGCCAATCGACTCGTAGTAACGGATCATCTTGGCGCTCAGGCCTGTGTGGCGGGCGGCTTGACCGATGTTCATGGGGCGTCGTCCTGTTGTCGGATCTCGGGTTTCCAGGTTTTAAGCCACAGTGCGTTGCTGACCACACTGACACTGGACAGGGCCATCGCAGCACCGGCCAGCACCGGGTTGAGCAGGCCGAAAGCCGCCAGCGGAATCCCGATCAGGTTGTAGATAAAGGCCCAGAACAGGTTCTGGCGGATCTTGGCGTAGGTCTTGCGGCTGATCTCCAGAGCCGCTGGTACCAGACGCGGGTCTCCGCGCATCAGGGTTATACCGGCGGCCTGCATGGCCACGTCAGTACCGCCGCCCATGGCAATGCCGATATCTGCCGCCGCCAACGCCGGTGCGTCGTTGATGCCGTCGCCGACCATGGCCACGGTGCCTGTGCGTTTGAGTGCGAGAACGGTCGCGGACTTGTCTGCCGGTAACACTTCGGCATGCACGTCTTCGATGCCCAGCGCCAGTGCTACCACACGTGCGCTGCCACGGTTGTCGCCGGTCAACAGATGGCTGCTGATGCCTCGCTCGCTAAGCTGTTGAACGGCTTGCAGCGCCCCTGGCTTGAGGCTGTCACCAAAGGCCAGCAGGCCCAACACGCGGGGCTGCGGGGCGCGTTCGATCAGCCAGGAAAGGGTCCTGCCTTCTGCTTCCCAATCGTGGGCAGCCTTGGCCAGATCGCCCGGTTGCAAGCCACTTTCATCGAGCAGACGGCGATTGCCCAGCGCCAGCTCACGGCCATCCAGGTTACCGGCAATACCACGTCCGGTCAGTGATTGGCTGGCGCTGACGGGAGGGACATCCAGGTGTTGCTCTTCACAGGCATCGAGGACGGCCTTGGCCAGGGGGTGTTCGCTGCCGCGTTGCAGCGCGCCGGCCAACTGCAGCAACTGCGCCTGATCGCCGACCACTGCTTGGCTGTGGACAATGCGCG
The DNA here is from genome assembly GCF_014648275.1 of Pseudomonas laurentiana. Classification (GTDB taxonomy): domain Bacteria; phylum Pseudomonadota; class Gammaproteobacteria; order Pseudomonadales; family Pseudomonadaceae; genus Aquipseudomonas; species Aquipseudomonas laurentiana. Next base: position 14,429 of record NZ_BMQU01000006.1, on the reverse strand, counting down.
GGCTGCCGGAGGTCAAGGTGCCGGTCTTGTCGAAGACCACGCGATTGACTGCATGGGCGCGTTCTAGCGCGTCGGCGTCCTTGATCAGGATACCGTGGCGAGCCGCCACGCCGGTACCGGCCATGATTGCTGTCGGTGTCGCCAGGCCCAGCGCACAGGGGCAAGCGATGACCAGCACGGCGACTGCGTTGATCAGTGCGGTTTCCATGGGGGCGCCAACGATCCACCAACCGGTCAGTGTCGCCAAGGCCAGTAGCAGCACCACGGGTACGAACACCTGACTGACGCGGTCGACCAGTTTCTGGATCGGCGCCTTGGCTGCCTGAGCGTCCTCGACCAGGCGGATGATGCGTGCCAGTACGGTTTCCGTTCCCAGCGCCAGGGTGCGTACCAGCAAACGGCCTTCGCCGTTGATCGCGCCGCCGGTTACTCGGTCGCCGGGTTGCTTGGGCACCGGCAGGCTCTCGCCACTGATCAAGGCTTCATCGGCATGGCTTTGCCCTTCGATCACTTCGCCATCTACGGGGAAGCGCTCCCCCGGCTTGACCATTACCAGGTCATTCAAGCGCAAGGCGCTGATCGGTACATCGCGCTCCTGCCCATCGACTACCTGCAATGCACGTTCAGGGCGCAGTGCTTCCAAGGCGCGGATGGCGCTGGCGGTCTGGCGTTTGGCGCGGCTTTCCAAGTACTTGCCAAGCAGTACCAAGGCGATCACTACCGCTGAGGCTTCAAAGTACAGGTGGGGCATGCTGCCGGGGGTGGTGCGCGCCCACTCATAGAGACTCAGGCCGTAACCGGCACTTGTGCCCAGCGCGACCAGCAGGTCCATGTTGCCTGCCCCGGCACGCACGGCCTTCCAGGCGGCGACATAGAAGCGCGCACCCAGGATGAACTGGACCGGCGTGGCCAAGGCGAACTGTAGCCAGGCTGGCAACATCCAGTGGATACCGAAGGGCTGCAGCAGCATCGGCAATACCAGCGGCAGGGCCAAGCCGACCGCCAGGCCTACGGCCCAACGCTCCTTGCGCAAGCGGCGTTCGGCGATGTCCTCATCGGCCTTGCCGGTCAGTGGCAGGCTCGCAGTGTAACCGGCGCGTTCGACTGCAGCAGTCAATAGCGCCGTATCAATCTTGCCAATCACCTCGACATGAGCGCGTTCGTTGGCCAGGTTGACGCTGACGCGATGAACCCCGGGTACTTTTGCCAGTGCGCGTTCGACCCGACCGACGCAGGACGCGCAGGTCATTCCGCCGATCTGCAGTTCAAGGGTTTGAGTGGGTACGCTGTAGCCCGCATCGGTGACGGCTTCAAGCAATGCTGGCAGGCTTTGCGGTGGTGCAGTGATACGTGCGTGCTCGGTGGCCAGGTTGACACTGACCTGTTCGGCACCCGCAACCTTGCGCAACGCTCGCTCGACCCGACCTGCGCAACTGGCACAGGTCATGCCGACAATCGGCAGGTCGAAGGTGGTAGATTCGGGCATGGGGGCGTTCCTCCTTGGGCGTGCCTCCAGCTTCAACCTTCCTACATGGGTAAGGTCAATAGCCCAGGCTTGCCTTTTTCAGGTAGAGGCCATTCTGATCCACGGCGATTCGGTATTTATTGATCTGCCCGGCCTGCAGGTTCAATTGGGTACTACGCTGATTTTCGATGCCTGGCAGGCAACCGGGAGCTTGCCCAGGCAACAGACGCATGCGAACGGCTACCGGGCCTGCTGGCAGGTTGAACGAAGTCGATTGTTCCTGGAACAACCGGCCTGCCAACTGATCATTAAGGTAAAGACCGATCTCGCAGGTGGTCGCGACCTCCAGGCGTTCCCGGGAAATGATCAGCACGCTATAGTCCGATGGTCCTTCGGCACTGACCTGTGGGGGGAGGCTGAACATCCCCAGCAGGCCGAAAAGGCCCAATGCTGCCCTGCGCATGAGTTGAATCTCCTGAATCGTGAATCGTCAGGAGCGCAGCTTGGCTGAGCCGGGCGCCGATTTCCAGCCCGGCAGCAGATTGAGATGCTTGACCTTGCCATGGTGGCAAGCCTGAGACTGGATCAAAACCTGAACGGAGGCACTCCCGATGCAAGTATTCAATGTTCAAGGCATGACCTGCGGCCACTGCGTCAAGGCCGTTACCCATGCGGTGCAGAATCAGGATCCGACCGCAGTGGTCGAGGTCGATCTGGGCCAGAAACAGGTACGTGTTCAAAGTACCCTGGCCACCTCGAAAATTCTCGAGTTGATCCATGAAGAAGGTTACCAGGCCGAGGTGGCCTGATGAGCAAAAAGGGCGGACGCTGGTTCGCTCTTTTTTTTGCAGCAACAGGCAACAGCGCATCTGTAATGGATCCAGTACGGTTAGACTAGCGAACTTGCTTAGCCTGCTATGGATTTCCGATGAACCTGCGAACCGTTTTGATTCTCGGCGCCCTGAGTGCCTTTGGCCCCTTGGCGATTGATTTCTATTTGCCGGGTTTTCCAGCCATGGCGCAGGCGTTTGCCACCGATGAGAAGCATATCCAGGCAACCCTTGCGGCCTACTTTCTTGGCCTGTCCTTGGGGCAGTTGGCCTATGGACCGGTGGCGGACCGTTTCGGGCGGCGCATTCCTCTGCTGATCGGTCTTGTGTTGTTTACCTTTGCATCCTTGGCCTGTGCATTCGCCCCGACACTGGAGGCCTTGATTGCGGCGCGCTTCGTTCAGGCGCTGGGCGGCTGTGCGGGGATGGTGTTATCGCGGGCGATTGTCAGCGATACGTGCGATGCCGTTGGCTCGGCCAAGGTCTTCTCCCAGTTGATGCTGGTCATGGGGTTGGCACCGATTCTGGCGCCGATGTTCGGTGGGGTGCTGGTCAATCTGCATGGCTGGCAGTCGATTTTTCTGGTGCTGACAGTGTTCAGTGCCGCGTGCACGCTGTCGGTGTTGCTCGGATTGCCGGAGAGCTTGCCTGCGCATCAGCCGCGTCAGCCGTTGTCCGGTGCGTTGCGCCAGTATGGGCGTTTGCTCAACGACCGCGTCTTTCTTGGGCATGCCCTGACCGGCGGCGTCGCCATTGCCGGCATGTTTGCCTACATCGCAGGTTCGCCGTTCGTGTTCATCAAACTCTACGGTGTGCCGGCCGAGCACTATGGCTGGTTGTTCGGCACCAATGCCGCAGGGTTCATCGTGATGGCGCAAGTAAATGCGCGGTTGTTGGCCAGGCGCGGTCCTGCCGCTTTGCTGTCGCGGGCGGTATGGGTGTATGTGACGGCCGGGCTGGTTCTACTGGCGCTCAGCGCCCTGCATCCGGCAGCCCTGTGGCCGTTACTGATACCGTTGTTCATAGGCATTGCCAGCCTGGGCGCGATCGTGCCGAACGCCTCGGCCTGTGCCATGAATGGTCAGGGCGCGCGGGCTGGGAGTGCTTCGGCATTACTGGGTTGCCTGCAGTTCAGTGTGGCGGCAGGTGCTGCGGCGTTGGTCAGTGCACTGGATGATGGCAGCGCAGTGCCGATGGCGCTGGTGATAAGCCTGTGCGGCGTGATGGCCGTGGTGCTCTCGCAGTTGACGCGGAGGCTGATGCTCAACCGAACCGCTTGAGTGGGTGCGGTGCCTGCAGGCGGGTTTGCAGGGTGGCTACGAAGGCGCGTGCTTCGGCCTCGCTGCGAAAACTGACCACGTGCTGGTCGAGTTGAACCTGCCATGGGCTTCCGGGTTTTGTGGCGACCGCTTTGACTAGGATGTTCATCGCACCGACTCCGCTTGGCAAACAACAGGTCGAGTCAGTTTAGCGTTGGTGTGTAGCGGCGGCATGACCTATGTCATCAGACTGACTGGCGGTCATGCCTGTGGTTTGGAAACCTGCTCGCACCGTCTTTTTCTGGCAATGCTACCGGCCCGCTGCGGACGTTAATGTCGTATAGGGCATCACACGGCTCATCTTACAATTCCAGATTATTTATTTGCGGGGTTAATGTACTTGCTGCGTAGGCTTTGTTACGCGACCCGAAAAGCATACTTATTAATTTTAGCGCCGTGAGACATAGTTTGCGGGGGGCAAGGGAGAGTGACTTGAAAATATCGCTTATAACGACCTGCGTTGATTGTGTTCAAGGTTGCGCAAGGCATAGGGCCTTGCTGGCGCAGCATCGGGTTTAAGTGATTTTTGTTTTTATAAGCAGGCTTATACTGGCGTCGTCATCGATTAACAGCATGAGACGCTTCCAGGGCAGGGAACGAACTACGAGTCTCCCATCATGTAATTTCATCGATCTAGTAGTTGTCTGTGAAACAGTCGGCTCTCTGCGCTCAAGGGGGCGGGCATCGCTGTTGATAGTGTCTTGGTCAATTGGCAAAGAGTGACTTTTTCTCAGGGAGTGAAGATATGAAATCTATTTCGAGTATAAGCAAAGTTGCCACCTTGCTGGCCGACCCCAAACGTAGCGCCATGCTCTGGGCGTTGATTGACGGAATGGCTCGGCCTTCGGAAGAGCTGGCTGTCATGGCCGGGCTGACGCCCTCTTCGGCGTGTGCGCACTTGGCCAGGTTGTCGGCCAGTGGTTTGTTAAAACTGGAAGCGCGTGGACGTAAGCGCTATTTCAAACTTGCAACGCCGGAGGTGGGGGCGGCAGTTGAAGCGCTTGCCAGCGTTCAGGTTCTCGGGCTTGAAGTGAAGGGCGGTACGGCCGAGAAAGGCAACTCCAGCATCCCCTTGTCGATGCGTCGGGCACGTTTGTGTGGTGATCACCTGGGGGGAGAGTTGGCGGCTGATCTCTATCAACGGTTGCTTGACTGTGGTTGGCTGGAATGGGTCGAGCAACAGCTTGAAGTGACTCAGGAGGGGCGCACGGAGCTTGCCCGTCTGGGCATCTACATCGAGGCGCTGGCTCAACGACAGCGCAAGATTGGCGTCTCGTGCAATTGTTGCAGTGAGTGGAGTGAGCGTCGTCCGCATCTTGGCGGGGCGTTGGGAAGCAGTTTGTTAAAACTGTTTATCCAGTCTGGTTGGGTTCGCGTGAATGATGATTCGCGCGCCTTGCATATCACCGCAGCCGGTATGCACAAGATTCGTCAGATGGCTCAACCCATCGTGGCCAAGGTGGCTGGCTGAAGGCTATTGTCCGGTAGTGCTGAGCGGCAGTATGGGGTAGGGCTGACCTGTCAGCGCCTACCCCATCCGGGCTCAGGCCTTGATCAGGCGCGCATCCAGGCTGTTCTGCGCCAGGCGACGGGCCTGGTCCTGGGTCATGCCCAAGTGGGTGTACAGGGCATGGAAGTTTTCCGTGACGTAGCCGCCGAAGTAGGCCGGGTCGTCGGAGTTGACCGTGACCTTCACGCCACGTTCAAGCATGTCGAGAATGTTGTGCTGGCTCATGTGGTCGAACACGCAGAGCTTGGTATTGGACAATGGGCAGACGGTCAATGGAATCTGTTCGTCAATGATGCGTTGCATCAACCGCTCGTCCTCGATGGCGCGAACACCATGGTCGATCCGCTGGATTTTAAGCAAGTCCAGTGCCTCCCAGATGTACTCTGGCGGGCCTTCCTCGCCCGCGTGGGCAACGGTCAGGAAGCCTTCGCTGCGAGCGCGGTCGAATACTCGCTGGAATTTGCTGGGGGGGTGGCCGAGCTCTGAACTGTCCAGGCCCACCGCAATGAACGCATCGCGAAATGGCAGTGCTTGATCCAGCGTCTTTTGGGCTTCCTCTTCGCTCAAGTGGCGCAGGAAACTCAGGATAAGGCCGCTGCTGATGCCCAACTGCTGACGACCATCTTCCAGTGCGCGGTGGATGCCGTTGAGTACCACCTCAAAGGGAATGCCGCGGTCTGTGTGGGTCTGCGGATCGAAGAACGGTTCGGTGTGAATCACGTTCTGGGCCTTGCAGCGCTGCAGGTAGGCCCAGGTCAGGTCGTAGAAGTCCTGCTCGGTGCGCAGTACACCAGCGCCTTGATAATAGAGGTCGAGAAATTCCTGCAGGTTGTTGAACGCATAGGCCGCACGGAGGGCTTCGACATCGTTCCAGGGCAGGGCAATCTTGTTGCGTTCGGCCAGTGCGAACAACAACTCGGGCTCCAGCGATCCCTCCAGGTGCAGGTGTAATTCTGCTTTGGGCAGCGCATTAAGCCAGTCGTACATAATCGTTTCTCTTCAGGTACAGATGCCGTCATTCTAGCGTGCCTGCGCTATGCAGGGTTTAGTGATGACGACAGTAATCTCATCAATGGCGCTGGTTGCGCCACTGACGAGAGCGAGCATTGGCTTTGGCTGTTTAGCCTGCCATCAACGCCGTTGCAGCCTGGCGATGATTGGCGATCAGAGCGTTGAGGTCCAGGCCGTCGATGTGCCCATCAATGACGCGCCAGCGGCCACCGACCATGACTCGATCAGCGCGGTCAGCGCCGCACAGCAGCAGGGCTGACAGCGGATCGTGGCTTCCGGAAAATCGCAGTTCGTCGAGTTTGAACAGGGCCAGGTCAGCCTGTTTACCCGGCGCCAGTTCGCCGATGTCGTTGCGTCCGAGCAGTTGTGCCGAGCCTCGGGTCGCCCAGCCCAGTACCCGCTCGGGGGTAATCGCTTGCGCACCGTAGCGCAAGCGTTGCAGGTAGAGGGCCTGGCGAGCCTCCAGAATCATGTTGGAGGCATCGTTGGACGCGGAGCCGTCCACACCGAGCCCGATCGGAGCGCCGGCATTGCTCAGGTCCACGGTCGGGCAGATACCTGATGCCAGACGCATGTTGGAACTCGGGCAATGGCAGATGCCTGTTCCGGCTTCGCCGAGGCGGACGATTTCATCGGGGTTGAAATGAATGCCATGGGCCAGCCAGGTGCGTGGCCCAAGCCAGCCGACGCTGTCGAGGTAGTCGACGGTGCGCAGGCCAAAGCGTTGCAGGCAGAAGTCCTCTTCGTCCAGGGTTTCTGCCAAGTGCGTATGCAGGCGTACATCCAGTTCTGTTGCCAGGCTGGCGCTGGCCTGCATGATTTCTCGGGTGACTGAAAAAGGTGAGCACGGTGCCAGGGCAATCTGGATCTGCGCGCCGTCACCGCGTTCGTGGTAGCTGTGGATAAGTCGCTGGCTGTCCGCCAGGATCACTTCGCCCTGTTGCACGGTTTGCTGTGGCGGCAGGCCTCCATCAGCTTCGCCCAGGCTCATTGAGCCGCGCGTGAGCATTGCACGCATACCCAGTTCACGCACACTTTCGACTTGCACATCGATGGCCTCTTCCAGGCCCTCGGGGAACAGGTAGTGGTGATCGGCTGCCGTGGTGCAGCCCGACAGCAACAGTTCAGCCAGCGCAACCTGGGTGGCCACTTTCAGCCGCTCGGGCGTCAGGCGAGCCCAGACCGGGTACAGCGTCTTGAGCCATGGGAACAGCGGCTGATTGACCACGGGGGCCCAGGCGCGGGTGAGCGTCTGGTAAAAGTGATGATGGGTGTTGATCAGCCCAGGCAGCAGCACATGCTCGCGGGCATCGAAGACGTGATCGCAGGGGGTGGCGGGAGATTGCCCCAAGCCAAGCACTTCATGAATGCGGCCATGTTCGACGACCAGGCCACCACGGGCGTCAAGCGTGTTGGCGGTGAAGATAGCGAGGGGATTTTTCAACCAGATACGGGTCGCAGGCATGGTGCCGGCTCCTCTGAAAGTGGGTTCAGGTTAGCCAGCTCAGTGTTGCCCTGTCTGCTGATCCAGGTCCGCCATGTGGGCGAGACCTGGAGTCTACTGTTTCAGCGACGGTGATTCAATTCACCAGACCAAGGGCTCGCCTTTGTAGTTGATGAAGTGCAGGCCGCCTCGACCACTGTATGCCTTGACCTGATCAACCATGCCACGGGTACTGGTGGCGACATCAATCTCGGCGCCCTCGCCACCCATGTCGGTCTTGACCCAGCCTGGGTGCATGGCCAGCAGTGTCAGGCCGGGGGCGTCCAATGGGCCATAGAAGCTGTTGATCATGGAGTTCAGGGCAGCTTTGCTGGCTTTGTACAACGCCAGTTCTGGTGCATCGGGAATACTGATGCTGCCGAGGATCGAACTCATGAAGGCAATCACGCCACCGTCGGCTTTTACCTGGTTGGCGAAGCGTTGGGCGACACGAATAGGCGCCACCGCGTTGGTCATGAACAATTGGCCGACCTCATCGAGGTTGGCGTGCTCAGCGTTCTGGTTGTCCGGGCCCTTGACGCCGGCATTGATGAACAACAGGTCGAAGGTTTGCCCCTTCAGGCGCTGCTGAAGCGCATCCAGTTGGACGCTGCTGTTCATCTCGAGCGTCTCGACCTGCACGTTCGACACTGCGTTCAGCGCATCGGCTTTATGCGGGTCACGTACGGTGGCCACGACGTTCCAGCCTTCTTCGTTCAGACGCTGCACCAGGCCAAGGCCCAAGCCACGGGAAGCGCCAATGATCAATGCGTTTTTTTGAGAGGTCATGCGGGAGGTTCCTTTCATGGAAGCGTAGGGCATTGCCGCTCACACTGCAGGTTTGAGGGCGTTCACCAATGCGCATATCAATGCTCATTTGGGAATGGTCTTGAAGCATACCCCAGCCTTTAGCCGAGGTGCAGTTCGGTCGCTACGACATGGCGGGTGCCTATGTCATGGCAATGCGCTGAGCTCAAATGATCTGATCAAAAAACAACCAGTCTGCCACAGGCGTGACCGTACAAGCGCTTGGCTAAGGCGTACACGGTTTATCCACAGGTTGCTCCACAGTATCTGTGTGCAAGGCGAAAACAGGGGTATAAGCGTCAGTGGGCAGTCTTCGAATGGCTATAAATCAGCCTAAGCGTCTGATTTTCGGACAATTGAAGCGCTGTCATTAAATATTGATCAAAATATGATCGTTTGCTTGCAGGCCACGTTTTAAAAGGGCTGTAGAGGAATGCTCAGAGCTTATCCACAGTCAGGCCCACAGTGGATGTGGGCAACTGTCAGGTACGCTCCAGCAGGATCCTGCCGCGGCTGAGGTCAGCCAATTGGCGCTGGAGAGGCTCGATGTGCGCTTCGCCAATGGCAATCTGTACGTCGACGCCATTGGCGGTGAATTGCTCATCCAGCACCAGGCCGTCGACTTCTGCGACGCGCAGCTTAAGCAGTGCCAACTCGCTGAACGTGCAACTGCAGCGCAGGTCGACACGACTGACCAGGCGTCTTTTCTCGGCCTGTTGCAGACACTTGTTGGCGCCACCACCGTAAGCCCGCGCCAAGCCGCCGGTGCCCAGTTGAATACCGCCATACCAGCGAATCACCAGCACTACGACCTGGTCGCAGTCCTGTGCCTCGATGGCGGCGAGAATCGGGCGACCTGCGGTGCCACCAGGCTCGCCATCGTCGCTGCTACGGTACTGCTGACCGATTTTCCAGGCCCAGCAATTGTGGGTTGCGGCCAGGTCGCTGTGCCGCTCAATGAATTGTTGGGCCTCTGCGGGGCTGCTGATCGGGCCTGCGAGGGTGATAAAGCGGCTTTTACGGATTTCTTCGCGAAACTCGCAGGTGTCCAACAGGGTTGAAGGCATAAACGGAGTTCAATTGGGAGGTGTCAGGCCACAGCCTTTGAGGATGATGTGGATAAGATTGTTGCTGGCCGCTTCCATGTCTTGTTTGGTCAAGCGGCTACGACCGGTAACCTGGCAGATCTGGGTAGCGAAGTCGGCATAGTGCTGGGTGCTACCCCATAGCAGGAAGATCAGATGGACCGGATCGACCGGGTCCATCTTGCCAGCATCGATCCAGCTCTGGAAGACCGCCGCCCGACCGTTGAACCAGGTGCGGTAGTCCTGGTTGAAGTACTCGCTCAGGCATTGGCCGCCACTGATGATCTCCATGGCGAAGATTCGTGAGGCTTGCGGGTTGCGTCGAGAAAATTCGATCTTCGTGCGGATGTAGTTACTCAGCGCAATGGCCGGATCGTCATCGCTGTTCAGGGCGTTGAAGGTACTGTCCCAGAGTTCGAGGATGTTGCTAAGTACTGCAACGTACAACCCGAGCTTGTTGGTGAAGTAGTAGTGCAGGTTGGCCTTCGGAAGCCCGGCGTTCTGCGCAATGGTATTCATGCTGGTGCCTTTGAAACCGTGACGGGCGAACTCGTCTTCGGCCGCCTTGAGAATGGCTTGCTCGTTCTTTTGGCGGATGCGACCGGCAGGCTTGCCGGAGGCTGTCAGGCGATGCGCAGGAACTTCCAGGGTCATGAGGTGTTTCCGGAAAAGACGAAGTAAAGGCTGTGCAACAGATAACTCAGTCACAGCTATCAGACAAGCATCTGCCCGCTAAAAACGCAATCTTCGTATTTTTTAAGGTGTTTGGTACTGATGTGCCAGCCGTTTAACGGGTTGCGGCAAGGCTTTCCAGAAAACTTTCCAGCACCAGGTGCGGTCGGCGGCCTTTGCGGGTTACCCAGGATAATCCCAGATCGTAAAAGCGCTCGCTGGCTTTGAGGGCTCGCAAGCGTCCCTGTTGCACCCAGAAGCTGGCGTAATGATCGGGCAGGTAGCCGATGTAGCGCCCGGTCAGGATCAGAAAGGCCATGCCCTCGCGGTCTGAAGCACTGGCAGTGCAGTTGAGTGCCTGGTAGTGGGCCTGAATATCGGCTGGCAAGCGAAAGGTTGGGGCGATGGCATCCTGGGTGTTCAGGCGTTCATCGTCGAGCTGATGATCGTCGGCATAGAACAATGGATGACCGACGGCGCAGTAGAGTTGCGAGCGTTCGCTGTACAGCGGCTCGTACTCCAGCCCGGACAGCGGGCTGGTTTGCGGTACCACGCCAACGTGCAGGCTGCCGTCGAGCACGCCTTGTTCCACCTGACTGGGGGCGATCATGCGGATCTGGATGCGTACGTCGGGGCCTCGGTCTTTGAGTTGCGCCAAGGCGTGGGTAATGCGCATGTGCGGAAGGGTAACCAGGTTGTCGGTCAGGCCAATGTTCAGTTCGCCACGCAAATGCTGGTGCAGCCCATTGACCTCAGTGCGGAAACTTTCCAGCGCACTGAGCAACTGCAGGGCGGAGTGATAGACCTCGCGGCCTTCCTCGGTGAGCGAGAAGCCGGCACGACCACGTTGGCACAGGCGTAGGCCCAGGCGCTGTTCGAGGTCGCTCATTTGCTGACTGATTGCCGAGCGGCCGATACCCAGTACGTTCTCGGCTGCCGAGAAACCGCCGCACTCCACGACGCTGCGGTAGATTTTCAGCAAGCGGATGTCGAAATCACTGACTTGGGCGAGTGCTTCCGGGCGACGGCTCATAGTTTAGTACTCGGCTATCTAAAGATTAGAAAAGTTGGCTTTTTCAGACTTTATAGCCATGACAACTTAGCTGCAACAACGCCAATCACCCAATCGCCTTGCGAGGTTTGTCCGATGAACATGCCTGAACACGCACCTAACGGTCTGGCCAGCCAGCTCAAGCTGGATGCGCACTGGATGCCGTATACCGCCAACCGTAACTTCCAGCGTGATCCGCGCCTGATCGTCGCCGCTGAAGGCAGTTACCTGACCGACGACAAGGGCCGCAAGATTTATGATGCCTTGTCGGGCCTGTGGACCTGCGGTGCGGGGCATACCCGCAAGGAAATCCAGGAAGCCGTGTCGCGTCAGTTGGGTGTACTCGACTATTCGCCAGCCTTCCAGTTCGGTCACCCGCTGTCGTTCCAACTGGCCGAGAAGATCACCGACCTGACCCCTGGTAATCTGAACCACGTTTTTTATACCAACTCGGGCTCTGAGTGTGCCGACACTGCGGTGAAGATGGTACGTGCCTATTGGCGCCTGAAAGGCCAGGCAACCAAGACCAAGCTGATCGGTCGTGCCCGTGGCTATCACGGCGTGAACATTGCCGGCACTAGCCTCGGCGGGGTGAATGGCAACCGCAAGATGTTCGGCCAGTTGCTGGACGTCGATCACCTGCCTCACACCGTGCTGGCCAGCAACGCCTTTACCAAGGGCATGCCTGAGGAGGGGGGGATCGCCCTGGCCGATGAGATGCTCAAGCTGATCGAACTGCATGACGCCTCGAACATTGCCGCGCTGATCGTTGAGCCGCTGGCCGGTTCGGCAGGTGTACTACCACCACCGAAGGGCTACCTGAAGCGTTTGCGTGAGATCTGTGACCAGCACAACATTCTGCTGATCTTCGATGAAGTGATTACCGGTTTCGGTCGCATGGGGGCGAATTTTGGCGCCGAGGCCTTTGGTGTTACGCCAGACCTGATGTGTATCGCCAAGCAGGTCACCAACGGCGCCATTCCGATGGGTGCAGTGATTGCCAGCACTGAGATCTACCAGACCTTCATGAACCAGCCGACTCCCGAGTATGCGGTGGAGTTCCCCCATGGTTATACCTACTCGGCGCACCCTGTTGCCTGTGCCGCAGGTATTGCAGCCTTGGACCTGTTGCAGAAGGAAGGTCTGGTTCAGGCTGCCGCCGAGCTGGCGCCGCACTTCGAGAACGTGCTGCACGGCGTGAAGGGTGTGAAGAACATCATTGATATTCGTAACTACGGCTTGGCGGGCGCGATTCAGATTGCTCCGCGTGACGGCGATGCCATCGTTCGTCCTTACGAGGCCGCGATGAAACTGTGGAAAGCCGGCTTCTACGTTCGCTTTGGTGGCGACACCCTGCAGTTCGGCCCAACCTTCAACGCTAAGCCGCAAGAGCTGGACCGCCTGTTCGATGCCGTTGGCGAAGCGCTGAACCAGGTCGACTGAGCCCTTCTATATATAGGTAACTGGCGCGGGCAGCCCCCGCGCCCGGACTATCCCCTTTCTGGAGTTCTGCATGAGCATCGTTCCACATTTGATCAATGGCGACTTGGTGTCCAGCGGCGAACGTACTGCTGATGTCTTCAACCCGTCCACTGGCCAGGTTATCCACAAGGTAGCGTTGGCCAGCAAGGAAACGGTTCAACAGGCTATCGACGCCGCCAAGGCTGCATTCCCGGCCTGGCGCAATACACCGGCGGCCAAGCGCGCTCAGATAATGTTCCGCTTCAAGCAACTGCTGGAAAAGAACGAAGCACGTATCTCTCAGTTGATCAGCGAAGAGCATGGCAAGACGCTGGAAGACGCCGCTGGTGAATTGAAGCGGGGCATCGAGAACGTTGAGTTTGCCTGTGCCGCCCCCGAAGTACTGAAGGGCGAGTACAGCCGCAATGTCGGTCCGAACATTGACGCCTGGTCCGACTTCCAGCCGCTGGGTGTGGTTGCCGGTATCACCCCGTTCAACTTCCCGGCCATGGTTCCACTGTGGATGTACCCACTGGCCATCGTCTGTGGCAACTGCTTCATCCTCAAGCCGTCTGAACGTGACCCAAGCTCGACACTGTTGATCGCTCAGTTGTTGCAAGAGGCCGGCCTGCCTGACGGTGTGCTCAACGTGGTCCACGGCGACAAGGTTGCCGTGGATGCCCTGATTGAAGCACCTGAGGTCAAGGCGCTGAGTTTTGTAGGCTCGACGCCAATTGCCGAGTACATCTATAAAGAAGGCGCTGCCCGTGGCAAGCGCGTGCAAGCACTGGGTGGCGCGAAAAACCATGCAGTGCTGATGCCGGATGCCGATCTGGACAATGCTGTCAGTGCGCTGATGGGGGCTGCTTACGGTTCCTGTGGCGAGCGTTGCATGGCAATCTCGGTTGCCGTTTGTGTCGGTGATCAGGTGGCGGATGCGTTGGTCGCCAAGCTGGTACCTCAGATCAAGGCGCTGAAAATCGGTGCAGGCACTTCCTGCGGCCTGGACATGGGGCCATTGGTTACCGGGCAGCACCGTGACAAGGTGGCGGGCTACGTTGAAGACGGCCTGAAGGCCGGTGCCGAACTGGTCGTTGATGGTCGCGGCCTGAGTGTCGCCGGTCATGAGGAAGGCTTCTTCCTGGGTGGCTGCCTGTTCGACCGCGTGACGCCAGAGATGCGCATCTATAAAGAAGAGATCTTCGGGCCGGTGCTGTGCGTCGTTCGGGTCAACAGCCTCGAGGAGGCAATGCAGCTCATCAACGAACATGAGTACGGCAACGGTACGTGTATCTTTACCCGTGACGGTGAGGCCGCGCGCTTGTTCTGCGACGAAATCGAAGTGGGTATGGTAGGTGTCAACGTGCCGCTGCCTGTGCCGGTGGCTTACCACAGCTTTGGTGGCTGGAAACGCTCGCTGTTCGGTGACCTGCATGCGTATGGCCCGGATGGAGTGCGCTTCTATACCCGCCGTAAGGCAATCACTCAGCGCTGGCCGCAACGCGCCAGTCATGAGGCTTCGCAGTTTGCATTCCCAAGCTTGTAAATGTGAGTAGAAAGAGGGGGAGGCCGTAAGGCCTCCCCCTCTTGTTTTGGTTTGCCTGACCGTGATGCACCGAAACGTTGCAGATAGTCCTTGACGCGCCATTTTATATCTCTATAATTCGCCCCACTTCCGGCGCAGTCGAAACGGAAAACTCCTTGGTAATCAACGAGTTAGAAGTTTCTAGAAGGT
>NZ_BMQU01000005.1 GCF_014648275.1 Pseudomonas laurentiana | reverse complement strand
GGGGTTTCCCCATGTGAGAGTAGGTCATCGTCAAGATTAAATTCCGAAACCCCTATCTGCACATGCAGGTAGGGGTTTTGTCTTTGTGGCCTGGAAAATCATCGCCAGCGAGGCCCGCTGTTGTCATTTTTCTTGAGTGACTAGCTTGCAGGCGTATTGAAGCGGCTGGCAATGTAGCGATAGCTTTACGTAATACGTTCCATTTCTGGCTGCAGTAGTCCTCAGGTCGTGTCCAGCGGCTACAGATTTCTATGCAAGCCTTTGACGCATGGCTATCATGCCTGCCTCATTGTGAGTCGAGATCGGCATGCTGAAGTTGTTAAACCTCCTTAAAGATGGCCGGTTTCATTCCGGGCAGGCGTTGGGGGCCGCCTTGGGTGTCAGTCGCAGTGCTGTCTGGAAGCAGTTGCAGCATATAGAAGCTGAGCTGAGCCTACCCATTCATAAGGTTCGAGGCCGCGGTTATCAATTGGCTGCGCCGTTGTCCTTGTTGGAGGCGGCGGCAATCGCCGAGTGTTCTGCTGGCGAGTCCTGGCCTGCACTGATTTTTGACTCGATCGACTCGACGAATGCTCAGGCGCTCCGCGCAGTCAGTGAGGGGCAAGCTGCCCCCTTTATTGTTCTGGCTGAGCGGCAAACGGCTGGTCGTGGCCGTCGTGGCCGCACCTGGATAAGCCCGTTCGCAGAGAACCTTTATTACAGCTTGGTGCTACGCATTGAGGGTGGCATGCGTCAGCTAGAAGGGCTAAGTCTGGTTGTCGGCTTGGCTGTGATGCGCACACTGCATGCCTATGGTGTCAGTGGTGCTGGTTTGAAGTGGCCAAACGATGTATTGGTAAATAATCAAAAAATTGCCGGTATCTTGCTTGAACTTGTTGGCGATCCTGCAGATGTTTGTCATGTCGTTATGGGCGTAGGGATCAACGTCAATATGCAGTCAAGTACCGAAGTGGACCAGCAGTGGACGTCGATACGGCGAGAGGCAGGGGTTGCCGTTGACCGCAATCAACTGGTGGCCCTGCTTAACCAGAATCTACAGGCTGACTTGGTGCGGCATCGGCAGTCAGGATTTTCCGTGTTCCAGGATGAATGGGAGAGGGCGCATCTTTGGCAGGGGCGCGCTGTGTCACTTATTGCCGGTAGTAATCAAGTCGATGGAGTGGTGCGGGGGATTGATCGCCAGGGGGCGTTGCGCCTTGAGGTTAATGGTGTTGAAAAGAGCTTTAGTGGTGGAGAGCTCAGTTTGAGGTTGCGCGATGATTCTTGAGCTCGATTGCGGTAACAGCTTTATTAAATGGCGAATCATTCGCTCTGAAGATGCATCGATCGTCGCAGGTGGCGTTGCTGACTCTAATGAGGCGCTGGTTGCCTCAGTTCACGCTGCATCAAGTGAGGCGCCACGACGCTGCCGCTTGGTCAGTGTGAGAGGGGAGGACGAGACTGCGGTGCTTTGTGCCGCCCTGGTTGAGCGGTTCGGCTTGCTAGTCGTTAGTGCAGAGCCTGCGAGAGAGCTGGCGGGGGTGCGCAATGGCTATGATGACTTCCAGCGGTTGGGACTGGATCGTTGGTTGGCGCTGCTGGGTGGTTACCATCTGGCTGGTGGAGCCTGTGTGGTTGTCGACTTCGGTACTGCGGTAACGGCCGATTTCGTCGCGGCTGATGGGGCTCATCTCGGTGGTTTCATTTGCCCTGGGTTGCCCTTGATGCGAAATCAGCTGCGCACCCATACTCGTCGTATTCGCTATGATGATGCTGCTGCGGAGCGAGCGCTATCTAGTCTCGAGCCTGGGCGCTCGACCGTTGAAGCAGTTGAGCGTGGTTGTCTGCTAATGCTCCAAGGGTTTGTGCTGACACAGCTAGAGCAGGCTCGCTCGCTGTTTGGGGATGCTTTTACATTATTCCTTACTGGCGGTGATGCGCCCCTGGTTCACCAGGTGGCTCCGAGCGCACGTATGGTGCCGGATCTGGTGTTTGTAGGTCTGGCGATAGCTTGCCCCCTGGATTGAGGTGTCTATGCGCTGGTTGTTTCTTCTCTTGGTGGTACTCAATGCTGTCTATTACGTTTGGCATCAGCAAGAAGCACCATTGAAAGCCAAGGAAGTGGCCCCGCTGTCATTGTATAAAGGTAGTCAGCAGGATATTCGACTGTTGAGCGAATCGGGTACGGATCGGGCCAGTCCGCAGCGGGGTGAGGAGTGTCTCTACGTCGGTGGCATTGCCAAGTTGGAGCAGCTCAATGCACTACGCCAACGCTTGATGTCGCTAGACGTTGTGACGGCACGGGTGGTTGGGGCGCTGGGCGATAACCCGGGTTTTTGGCTGCAGGTAGCCCCTCAAAGCCGGCGTTTGTTGGACGAAACGGTGCTGGCGACACTTTCCCATGATTTCAAAGACTTAAAACATAAAATAATGTTGTGCGAGGGTATTGCAACTGCTGAATAGCTTGATAGAATGGCGCCCGCTTCACAGGGAACACCACTCGTTGGAAAGCCTGGGAAGCAACTGTCAAATTAGCTAACCTCAAGATTTTAATGAGAAAAAGCTTGACAGGAAGGCAGCAAGAGTTGAAAATGCTGCCCACGTTCAGGAGTTTAGCGAGAGCTGCAAGCTCCGCGGGTATAGTTTAGTGGTAGAACCTCAGCCTTCCAAGCTGATGATGCGGGTTCGATTCCCGCTACCCGCTCCAGGTTTGCTGTTTTTGCAAAGTGTAAGGCTCTTGTAGCTCAGTTGGTAGAGCACACCCTTGGTAAGGGTGAGGTCAGCGGTTCAAATCCGCTCAAGAGCTCCATATTAACAAGGCAGATATGAAAATATCTGCCTTTGTTTTAATGGTTGGCGTGACTAGTTAAATTCTTCTGCGGGGGACAGTCTCGATGGCTAAGGAAAAGTTCGAACGTAACAAGCCGCACGTAAACGTCGGCACTATTGGTCATGTTGACCATGGTAAGACTACGTTGACTGCAGCGCTTACTCGCGTTTGCTCCGAGGTTTTCGGTTCGGCCAAAGTTGATTTTGATAAAATCGACAGCGCCCCAGAAGAAAAAGCTCGCGGTATTACTATCAATACCGCGCACGTCGAGTATGACTCGAACATTCGTCACTATGCTCATGTCGACTGCCCGGGTCACGCTGATTATGTGAAGAACATGATCACTGGTGCTGCTCAGATGGACGGCGCTATCCTGGTTTGCTCGGCCGCTGATGGTCCGATGCCTCAAACCCGTGAGCACATTCTCCTGTCCCGTCAGGTAGGCGTTCCTTACATTGTGGTCTTCCTGAACAAGGCTGACCTGGTGGATGACGCTGAGCTGCTGGAGCTGGTTGAGATGGAAGTTCGCGACCTGCTCAGCACTTATGATTTCCCTGGTGATGACACTCCGATCATCATCGGTTCTGCTCGTATGGCGTTGGAAGGTAAAGACGACAACGAGATGGGTACAACTGCTGTCAAGAAGCTGGTTGAAACCCTGGACAGTTACATTCCAGAGCCGGAGCGCGCTATTGATAAGCCGTTCCTGATGCCGATCGAAGACGTATTCTCGATCTCGGGTCGCGGTACTGTTGTTACCGGTCGTATTGAGCGTGGCATTGTTCGCGTTCAGGATGCTCTGGAGATCGTTGGTTTGCGCGATACAGCTACCACCACCTGTACCGGTGTTGAGATGTTCCGCAAGCTGCTGGACGAAGGTCGTGCTGGCGAGAACTGCGGCGTTCTGCTGCGTGGTACCAAGCGTGACGACGTTGAGCGTGGTCAGGTTCTGGTTAAGCCAGGTTCGGTTAAGCCGCACACCAAGTTCACCGCAGAAGTTTACGTTCTGAGCAAGGAAGAAGGCGGCCGTCATACTCCGTTCTTCAAAGGCTACCGTCCACAGTTCTACTTCCGTACTACTGACGTGACTGGTAACTGCGAGCTGCCAGAGGGCGTTGAAATGGTAATGCCGGGTGACAACATCCAGATGACTGTCACTCTGATCAAGACCATTGCGATGGAGGATGGCTTGCGTTTCGCTATCCGTGAAGGCGGTCGCACCGTGGGTGCGGGCGTAGTTGCAAAGGTTCTTGAATAAGTAGTTGATTTATTTCTATCGGGCCGGCATAATGGTCGGCCTGATTAAGCTTTTAGGTCAGTAGCTCAATTGGCAGAGCGACGGTCTCCAAAACCGTAGGTTGGGGGTTCGATTCCCTCCTGACCTGCCAGATTCACCTCGTGTGTCTGGCTTTCTTTTCACAGGATCCTCCTAGATGACTTCCAAGTCTGAAGCCCAAGACTCTCGTTTTGATCTGCTCAAGTGGCTTGCTGTTGTCGCTTTGGTGGTCGTAGGCGTTGTTGGTAATCAATACTACAGTGCGTCCCCGATTCTGTACCGCGTAATTGCGCTTCTTGCTCTTGCTGCTGCTGCTGCTTTCGTTGCGCTGCAGACGGCGAAGGGTAAGTCGTTTTTTGCGCTGGCTAAGGAAGCTCGTACCGAGATTCGTAAAGTTGTATGGCCAACCCGTCAAGAAACCACTCAGACCACGCTTATCGTAGTGGCGGTTGTGTTGGTTATGGCGCTGCTGTTGTGGGGGCTTGATTCCCTGCTCGGTTGGTTGATTTCGTTGATTGTCGGCTAAAGGTGTCCCGTGGCTAAGCGTTGGTACGTCGTGCATGCTTACTCGGGTTACGAGAAGCATGTCATGCGTTCGTTGATCGAGCGCGTAAAACTGGCTGGCATGGAAGACGGTTTCGGCGAAATTCTGGTCCCGACCGAAGAAGTGGTCGAGATGCGTAATGGCCAGAAGCGCAAGAGCGAGCGTAAGTTCTTCCCAGGCTATGTGTTGGTTCAGATGGACATGAACGAAGGGACTTGGCACTTGGTCAAGGACACCCCTCGCGTCATGGGCTTCATCGGTGGTACTGCAGATAAGCCTGCTCCTATCACAGATAAAGAGGCAGAAGCGATTCTCCGTCGCGTTGCTGATGGTAGCGACAAGCCTAAGCCGAAGACTTTGTTCGAGCCGGGCGAGGTTGTTCGTGTTATCGATGGTCCGTTTGCTGATTTCAACGGCACTGTCGAAGAGGTTAACTACGAGAAGAGCAGGCTGCAGGTTGCAGTGCTCATTTTCGGACGCTCTACTCCGGTGGAGCTCGAGTTCAGTCAGGTCGAGAAGGTCTAACTGAACCCAGCATCCCATACCCCGCAGCCTTGTGCTGCGGGGTTTTGTCGTCACTGGGATAAAACGTAAGTAATCCGGGGAGCCATCAGGCGTTCGTACCCGATATTGGAGTAGCTCATGGCTAAGAAGATTCAGGCTTACATCAAGCTGCAAGTAAAGGCCGGCCAGGCCAACCCAAGCCCACCCGTTGGTCCAGCACTGGGTCAACACGGTGTGAACATCATGGAATTCTGCAAGGCCTTCAACGCCCGTACTCAGGGTCAAGAGCCAGGTCTGCCGACTCCAGTGATCATCACTGTTTACAGTGACCGCAGCTTCACCTTCGAAACCAAGAGCACCCCTGCTTCGGTTCTGCTGAAGAAAGCAGCTGGCCTGACCAGCGGTTCGGCTCGTCCGAACACTGTCAAGGTTGGTACTGTGAACCGTGCTCAGCTGGAAGAGATCGCAAAAGCTAAGAAGGCTGATCTGACTGCCGCTGACCTGGAAGCAGCCGTGCGTACCATCGCCGGTTCTGCTCGCAGCATGGGCCTCAACGTGGAGGGTGTGTAATGGCTAAGCTGACCAAGCGCCAAAAGGCCATCGCTTCGAAAGTTGAAGCTGGCAAAGTTTACAACTTTGAAGACGCAGCAGCTCTGCTGGCCGAACTGTCCACCGTGAAGTTCAGCGAGTCCTTCGACGTTGCAGTCAACCTTGGTGTTGACCCGCGTAAATCTGACCAGGTTGTTCGCAGCGCTACTGTGCTGCCGCACGGCACTGGCAAGACTGTACGTGTAGCTGTCTTCACCCAGGGTCCAGCTGCTGAGGCCGCTCTGGCTGCCGGCGCTGACCGTGTAGGTATGGACGATCTGGCTGCCGAAATGAAAGGCGGCGACCTGAACTATGACGTCGTTATTGCTTCCCCGGACGCAATGCGTGTTGTAGGTCAGTTGGGTCAGGTTCTGGGTCCTCGCGGCCTGATGCCAAACCCGAAAGTCGGTACTGTAACCCCAGACGTAGCCACCGCGGTTAAAAACGCCAAGGCTGGTCAGGTTCGTTATCGCACCGACAAAAACGGCATTATCCACACCTCCGTTGGCAAAGTCGGCTTTGATGCTGTCAAGCTGAAGGAAAACGTTGAAGCCCTGATCGCTGATCTGAAGCGTATCAAGCCAGCTTCTTCGAAAGGTATCTACGTTAAGCGCGTTACCCTGAGCACCACTATGGGCCCAGGTCTGGTCATCGACCAGAGCTCGCTGAGCGCGTAAGACATTAGGCGGGTGCGAGTGATCGCGCCCGCTGTGCAAAATTGGGGTCCCTGCCTGGCGGGGGCTATCCAAGACCGTAGGCGACGCAAGTCTTAAACCTCAAGCCTACGCAGATGGTGCTCCCGATTCCTTACCGAATCAGACACCAAAACGACATTCGGCCTCGGTCGAATGAAACGGTAACAAGCAGGAGTTAAACCCGTGGCAATTAAACTCGAAGACAAGAAGGCCATCGTCGCTGAAGTCAACGAGGCTGCCAAAGCTGCTCTGTCCGCTGTCGTGGCTGATGCCCGTGGCGTGACTGTAGGCGCTATGACCGGACTCCGTAAAGAGGCTCGTGAAGCTGGCGTATACGTACGTGTCGTACGTAACACCCTGCTCAAGCGTGCAGTTGCTGACACTGAGTACAGTGTCCTCAACGACGCCTTCACCGGCCCGACCTTGATCGCGTTCTCCAACGAACATCCAGGCGCTGCTGCCCGTTTGTTCAAGGAATTCGCTAAAGGTCAGGACAAGTTCGAGATCAAGGCAGCTGCGTTCGAGGGCAAGTTCCTCGCAGCAAACGAGATCGACGTGTTGGCTTCGCTGCCAACTCGCGACGAAGCTATTGCAAGGCTGATGAGCGTGATTCAAGGCGCTACCAGCAAGCTGGCTCGTACTTTGGCGGCCGTTCGCGACCAGAAAGAAGCTGCTGCTGCCTAAGGCATCGCAAGCGCTTTCGAAATCATATGTTTAATTTGATGGCTGCGTAGGCTGTCACCCCAATACAGGAATTTATAGTCATGTCTCTGACTAACGAACAAATCATCGAAGCAATCGGCCAGAAAACCGTTCTGGAAGTTGTTGAGCTGATCAAAGCAATGGAAGAAACCTTCGGTGTTACCGCTGCTGTTGCCGCTGCTGGCCCAGCTGCTGCCGCTGCCGTTGTTGAAGAGCAAACCGAATTCACCGTGAAACTGGTTGAAGCCGGCGACAAGAAAGTAAACGTCATCAAGGCTGTACGTGAAGCCACCGGTCTGGGCCTGAAAGAAGCCAAGGCTGTTGTTGATGACCTGGGCGTCGTGAAAGAGAACGCTTCGAAAGAAGAAGCTGAAGCTCTGAAGAAAGCTCTGGAAGAAGCAGGCGCTAAAGTCGAAGTTAAGTAACTCCGACTTTGCGTATCCAGCCCAAGCGTTAAGCGAACGGCTGATGGCTGGTGGCTCTTGCCACCGGCCTTTTTCCGTTATTGGCGGCCGACCAGGTCGGCCCCGATAACGAGCTGCAACCACCGAAGACGGTGGCGCAAACCAAGGGGTTTGCACGATTTTCTGGCTGCTTCCGTCGGGAGGAGCCAAACAAGCAGGTGACCAAGCTGGGGAACGCTGATGGCTTACTCATACACTGAGAAAAAACGTATCCGCAAGGACTTTAGCAAGTTGCCGGACGTCATGGATGTGCCTTACCTCCTGGCCATCCAGCTGGATTCGTATCGTGAATTCTTGCAAGCGGGAGCGACCAAAGATCAGTTCCGCGACGTGGGCCTGCATGCGGCCTTCAAATCGGTTTTCCCGATCATCAGCTACTCCGGCAATGCTGCCCTGGAGTACGTTGGCTATCGTCTGGGCGAACCGGCTTTTGATGTCAAAGAATGCGTACTGCGCGGCGTTACCTTCGCCGTACCGCTGCGGGTGAAAGTGCGCCTGATCATTTTCGACAAAGAGTCGTCGAACAAAGCGATCAAGGACATCAAAGAGCAAGAAGTCTACATGGGTGAAATCCCCCTGATGACTGAAAACGGTACCTTCGTTATCAACGGTACCGAGCGTGTTATCGTTTCCCAGCTGCACCGTTCGCCTGGTGTGTTCTTCGACCACGACCGTGGCAAGACTCACAGCTCTGGCAAACTGTTGTATTCGGCTCGGATCATTCCTTACCGTGGCTCGTGGTTGGACTTCGAGTTCGATCCGAAAGACTGCGTATTCGTTCGTATCGACCGTCGCCGCAAACTGCCGGCTTCGGTGCTGCTGCGCGCGCTGGGCTACAGCACTGAAGAAGTGTTGAACGCTTTCTACACCACTAACGTTTTCCATGTTTCGGGTGAAAAACTCAGCCTGGAACTGGTTCCTCAGCGTCTGCGTGGTGAAATCGCAGTCATGGACATCCATGACGAAAACGGCAAGGTGATCGTGGAGCAGGGCCGTCGTATTACTGCCCGCCACATCAACCAGCTCGAAAAGGCTGGCGTTAAGCACCTGGACGTTCCTATGGAATACGTCTTGGGTCGCACTACCGCCAAGGCTATCGTGCACCCGGCTACCGGCGAAATCCTGTGTGAGTGCAACACCGAGCTGACCACCGAGCTGCTGATCAAGATCGCCAAGGCTCAGGTTGTCCGTATCGAGACTCTCTACACCAACGATATCGACTGCGGTCCGTTCATTTCGGACACCCTGAAAATCGACTCTACCGGCAACCAGCTGGAAGCATTGGTCGAGATCTACCGCATGATGCGTCCAGGCGAGCCGCCAACCAAGGACGCTGCCGAGACCCTGTTCAATAACCTGTTCTTCAGCGCCGAGCGTTACGATCTGTCCGCTGTGGGTCGCATGAAGTTCAACCGTCGTATCGGTCGTACCGAGATCGAAGGTTCGGGCGTCCTGAGCAAGGAAGACATCGTCGAGGTTCTGAAGACCCTGGTCGACATCCGTAACGGCAAAGGTATCGTCGATGACATCGACCACCTGGGTAACCGCCGTGTACGTTGTGTTGGCGAGATGGCCGAGAACCAGTTCCGTGTTGGCCTTGTGCGCGTCGAGCGTGCGGTCAAGGAACGTCTGTCGATGGCAGAAAGCGAAGGCCTGATGCCGCAAGACCTGATCAACGCCAAGCCGGTTGCGGCGGCGGTGAAGGAGTTCTTCGGTTCGAGCCAGCTGTCCCAGTTCATGGACCAGAACAACCCGCTCTCCGAAATTACCCACAAGCGTCGTGTCTCTGCACTCGGCCCTGGTGGTCTGACTCGTGAGCGCGCGGGCTTTGAAGTTCGTGACGTACACCCGACTCACTACGGTCGTGTTTGCCCGATCGAGACCCCTGAAGGTCCGAACATCGGTCTGATCAACTCCTTGGCTGCGTATGCGCGCACCAACCAGTACGGTTTCCTGGAAAGCCCGTACCGCGTGGTGAAAGAGGGTGTTGTTACCGACGATATCGTGTTCCTGTCGGCGATCGAAGAAGCAGATCACGTCATCGCTCAGGCTTCGGCTGCGATGAACGAGAAGAAGCAACTGATCGATGAGCTGGTAGCAGTTCGTCACCTGAACGAATTCACCGTCAAGGCGCCGGAAGACGTCACCCTGATGGACGTTTCGCCTAAGCAGGTAGTTTCGGTTGCGGCATCGCTGATTCCGTTCCTCGAGCACGACGACGCCAACCGTGCGTTGATGGGTTCGAACATGCAGCGTCAGGCAGTACCAACCCTGCGTGCTGACAAGCCGCTGGTCGGTACCGGTATGGAGCGCAACGTAGCACGCGACTCCGGCGTTTGCGTTGTAGCTCGTCGTGGCGGCGTGATCGACTCCGTCGATGCCAGCCGTGTCGTGGTCCGTGTTGCCGATGATGAAGTCGAAACCGGCGAAGCGGGTGTCGACATCTACAACCTGACCAAGTACACCCGCTCCAACCAGAACACCTGCATCAACCAGCGTCCGCTGGTAAGCAAAGGTGATCGCGTTGAGCGTGGCGACATCATGGCTGACGGCCCGTCCACCGATATGGGTGAGCTGGCGCTGGGTCAGAACATGCGTATCGCGTTCATGGCATGGAACGGCTTCAACTTCGAAGACTCCATCTGCCTGTCCGAACGTGTAGTTCAGGAAGACCGCTTCACCACGATCCACATTCAGGAACTGACCTGTGTGGCGCGTGACACCAAGCTTGGCCCAGAGGAAATCACTGCAGACATCCCGAACGTGGGTGAAGCTGCACTGAATAAACTGGACGAAGCCGGTATTGTCTATGTCGGTGCTGAGGTTGGCGCTGGCGATATTCTGGTCGGCAAGGTCACGCCAAAAGGCGAAACCCAACTGACGCCAGAAGAGAAACTGCTGCGCGCGATCTTCGGTGAGAAGGCTAGCGACGTTAAAGATACTTCCCTGCGCGTGCCGACTGGCACCAAAGGTACTGTCATCGACGTTCAGGTCTTCACCCGTGATGGCGTCGAGCGCGACAGCCGTGCGCTTTCCATCGAGAAGATGCAGCTGGACGAGATCCGTAAAGACCTCAACGAAGAGTTCCGCATCGTCGAAGGTGCAACCTTCGAGCGTCTGCGTGCAGCCCTGAATGGTCAGATCGTCGAAGGTGGTGCGGGCCTGAAGAAAGGCACCGAGATCACCAACGAGGTTCTGGACGGTCTGGAGCACGGCCAGTGGTTCAAGCTGCGCATGGCCGAAGACGCGCTGAACGAACAACTGGAAAAGGCTCAGGCCTACATCGTTGATCGTCGCCGTCTGCTGGACGACAAGTTCGAAGACAAGAAGCGTAAACTGCAGCAGGGCGATGACCTGGCTCCAGGCGTGCTGAAAATCGTCAAGGTCTACCTGGCAATCCGTCGTCGCATCCAGCCGGGCGACAAGATGGCCGGTCGTCACGGTAACAAAGGTGTGGTCTCTGTGATCATGCCTGTCGAAGACATGCCGCACGACGCCAACGGTACGCCGGTAGACGTGGTACTCAACCCGTTGGGTGTACCGTCGCGTATGAACGTCGGTCAGATCCTTGAAACCCACCTGGGCCTCGCGGCCAAGGGCTTGGGCGAGAAGATCAACCGCATGCTCGAAGAGCAGCGTAAAGTCGCTGAGCTGCGCAAGTTCCTCACCGAGATCTACAACGAGATCGGTGGCCGTCAGGAGAACCTGGAGTCGTTCACCGACCAGGAAATCCTGGACCTGGCGAAAAACCTGAAAGGTGGCGTGCCAATGGCAACGCCGGTCTTTGATGGTGCCAAGGAGCAAGAAATCAAGGCCATGCTGAAACTGGCAGACATGCCAGAAAGCGGCCAGATGCAGCTGTTCGACGGTCGCACCGGCAACAAGTTCGAGCGTCCTGTGACCGTTGGTTACATGTACATGCTCAAGCTGAACCACTTGGTGGACGACAAGATGCACGCGCGTTCCACTGGTTCTTACAGCCTGGTTACCCAGCAGCCGCTGGGTGGTAAGGCGCAGTTCGGTGGTCAGCGTTTCGGGGAGATGGAAGTGTGGGCGCTGGAAGCATACGGCGCGGCATACACCCTGCAAGAAATGCTCACAGTGAAGTCGGACGATGTGAACGGTCGGACCAAGATGTACAAAAACATCGTGGACGGCGATCACCGTATGGAGCCGGGCATGCCCGAGTCCTTCAACGTGTTGATCAAAGAGATTCGTTCGCTCGGTATCGATATCGATCTGGAAACCGAATAACACGTGACGCGAATCGGGAGCGAGGCTGAACAAGCCCGCTCCCTGCTCCGCCAGGAGGAAAGGCCTTGAAAGACCTACTGAATTTGCTGAAAAACCAGGGTCAAGTCGAAGAGTTCGACGCCATCCGTATCGGATTGGCCTCGCCTGAGATGATCCGTTCGTGGTCGTTCGGTGAAGTTAAAAAGCCGGAAACCATCAACTACCGTACGTTCAAGCCTGAGCGTGACGGCCTGTTCTGCGCCAAGATTTTTGGTCCAGTCAAGGACTACGAGTGCCTGTGCGGTAAGTACAAGCGCCTGAAGCACCGTGGCGTTATCTGTGAGAAGTGCGGCGTTGAAGTCGCCCTGGCCAAGGTTCGTCGTGAGCGCATGGCGCACATCGAGCTGGCCTCTCCAGTTGCTCACATCTGGTTCTTGAAGTCGCTGCCGTCGCGTATCGGCTTGCTGATGGACATGACCCTGCGCGATATCGAACGTGTTCTCTACTTTGAGAGCTATGTTGTTATCGATCCAGGCATGACCACGCTGGAAAAAGGTCAGCTGCTGAACGATGAGCAGTACTTCGAAGCCCTGGAAGAGTTCGGTGACGACTTCGACGCTCGCATGGGTGCCGAGGCTGTTCGTGAACTGCTGCACGCTATTGACCTGGAGCACGAGATCGGCCGCCTGCGCGAAGAGATTCCGCAGACCAACTCGGAAACCAAGATCAAGAAGCTGTCCAAGCGTCTGAAGCTGATGGAGGCCTTCCAAGGCTCGGGCAACCTGCCTGAGTGGATGGTTCTGACCGTTCTGCCGGTTCTTCCGCCAGATCTGCGTCCATTGGTTCCGCTGGACGGCGGTCGTTTTGCGACCTCTGACCTGAACGATCTGTATCGTCGGGTGATCAACCGTAACAACCGTCTGAAGCGTCTGCTGGATCTGTCGGCGCCAGATATCATCGTGCGCAACGAAAAGCGCATGCTGCAGGAAGCAGTCGACGCACTGCTCGATAACGGCCGCCGTGGCCGTGCCATTACTGGTTCGAACAAGCGTCCTCTGAAATCCCTGGCAGACATGATCAAGGGTAAGCAAGGTCGTTTCCGTCAGAACTTGCTCGGTAAGCGCGTTGACTACTCTGGTCGTTCGGTAATTACCGTAGGCCCGACCCTGCGTCTGCATCAGTGCGGTCTTCCGAAGAAGATGGCGTTGGAGCTGTTCAAACCGTTCATTTTCGGCAAGCTGGAAATGCGTGGTCTGGCGACCACCATCAAAGCGGCCAAGAAGATGGTCGAGCGCGAACTGCCAGAGGTATGGGACGTTCTCGCTGAAGTGATTCGCGAACACCCCGTGCTGCTTAACCGTGCACCGACCCTTCACCGTCTGGGTATCCAGGCTTTTGAACCGGTACTGATCGAAGGTAAGGCTATCCAGCTGCACCCGCTGGTCTGTGCTGCGTACAACGCCGACTTCGACGGTGACCAGATGGCCGTTCACGTGCCGCTGACGCTGGAAGCCCAGCTGGAAGCGCGTGCGCTGATGATGTCGACCAACAACATCCTGTCGCCAGCCAACGGTGAGCCAATCATCGTTCCTTCGCAGGACGTGGTATTGGGTCTGTACTACATGACCCGTGAGGCCATCAACGCCAAGGGCGAAGGTCGTGTTTTTGCCGACCTGCAGGAAGTCGACCGCGTGTTCCGCGCCGGTGAGGCTGCTCTGCACGCCAAGATCAAGGTTCGTATCAACGAAACTGTGAACGACCGTGATGGTGGCAGTGTCAAGAATACTCGCATCGTCGACACTACTGTCGGCCGTGCGTTGCTGTTCCAAGTGGTCCCGGCGGGCCTGTCTTACGACGTGGTCAACCAGCCGATGAAGAAGAAGGCGATCTCCAAGCTGATCAACCAATGCTATCGCGTTGTTGGTCTGAAAGAGACCGTGATCTTCGCTGACCAGTTGATGTACACCGGTTTTGCCTACTCGACCATTTCCGGCGTTTCCATCGGTGTTAACGACTTCGTTATCCCGGATGAGAAAGCCCGCATCATCGGTACTGCTACCGACGAAGTGAAAGAGATCGAGAGCCAGTACGCCTCCGGCCTGGTAACCCAGGGCGAGAAGTACAACAAAGTAATCGACCTTTGGTCGAAGGCGAACGACGAAGTTTCCAAGGCGATGATGGCCAACCTCTCGAAAGAGAAGGTCATTGACCGTGATGGTAACGAAGTCGAGCAGGAGTCCTTCAACTCCATGTACATGATGGCTGACTCCGGTGCTCGGGGTTCGGCAGCGCAGATTCGTCAGCTGGCCGGTATGCGTGGTCTGATGGCCAAGCCGGACGGCTCGATCATCGAGACGCCGATCACCGCGAACTTCCGTGAGGGTCTGAGCGTACTGCAGTACTTCATCTCGACTCACGGTGCTCGTAAGGGTCTTGCGGATACCGCATTGAAGACTGCGAACTCCGGTTATCTGACGCGTCGTCTGGTAGACGTTGCGCAGGATCTGGTAGTGACCGAGATCGATTGCGGCACGGAGCAGGGCCTGCTGATGACGCCGCACATTGAAGGTGGCGATGTCGTTGAGCCGCTGGGTGAGCGCGTACTCGGTCGTGTAATTGCTCGTGACGTGTTCAAGCCTGGCACCGACGAAGTCATCGTCCCTGCTGGCACTCTGGTAGACGAGAAGTGGGTTGAGTTCATCGAGCTGAACAGCATCGATGAAGTTATCGTGCGCTCGCCGATCAGCTGTGAAACCCGTTACGGTATCTGTGCCAAGTGCTACGGTCGTGACTTGGCTCGCGGTCATCAGGTCAACATCGGTGAGGCTGTCGGCGTTATCGCTGCCCAGTCGATCGGTGAGCCGGGTACCCAGCTGACCATGCGTACGTTCCACATCGGTGGTGCTGCAAGCCGTACTTCGGCTGCCGACAGTGTCCAGGTGAAGAACGGCGGTATGGTTCGCCTGCACAACCTCAAGCAGGTTGAGCGTGCCGATGGCAATCTGGTCGCGGTATCGCGTTCCGGCGAGTTGGCCATTGCCGACGAATTCGGTCGTGAGCGTGAGCGCTACAAGCTGCCTTACGGTGCTGTGATTTCGGTCAAGGAAGGTGACAAGGTCGACGCTGGCGCAATCGTTGCCAAGTGGGACCCGCACACCCACCCGATCGTTACCGAAATGAAAGGTACCGTGACCTTCGTGGGCATGGAAGAAGGCATTACCATCAAGCGTCAGACCGACGAATTGACAGGTTTGACCAACATCGAAGTATTGGACGTTAAAGACCGTCCGGCTGCAGGTAAGGAAATCCGTCCTGCAATCAAGATGGTCGACGCCAATGGCAAGGATCTGCTGCTGCCAGGTACCGATGTACCGGCTCAGTACTTCCTGCCGGCGAACGCCCTGGTTGGTGTGGCTGACGGTGCACAAATCGGCGTGGGCGACGTTATTGCGCGTATTCCGCAAGAAACGTCCAAGACCCGCGACATCACCGGTGGTCTGCCTCGCGTTGCCGACTTGTTCGAAGCGCGTCGTCCGAAGGAAGCGTCGATTCTCGCGGAAGTCAGCGGTACCATCGCATTCGGTAAAGAGACCAAGGGCAAGCGCCGTCTGGTCATCACTCCGAACGATGGCAGCGATCCGTACGAAGAGCTGATTCCGAAGTGGCGTCACCTGAACGTCTTCGAAGGCGAACAAGTGAACCGTGGCGAAGTTATCTCCGACGGTCCAAGCGATCCGCACGACATCCTGCGTCTGCTGGGTGTGAGCGCGCTGGCCAAGTACATCGTCAACGAGATTCAGGACGTATACCGTCTGCAAGGCGTGAAGATCAACGACAAGCACATCGAGACCATCCTGCGTCAGATGCTGCGTAAAGTTGAGATCGCCGAGTCTGGTGACTCCAGCTTCATCAAGGGCGACCAGATGGAGTTGACTCAAGTACTGGTAGAGAACGAGCGCTTGGCTTCTGAAGACAAGTTCGTTTCCAAGTTCTCGCGCGTACTGCTGGGTATCACCAAGGCATCGCTTTCCACCGAGTCGTTCATCTCGGCGGCCTCCTTCCAGGAGACCACCCGAGTACTGACCGAGGCAGCGGTAACGGGCAAGCGCGATTACCTGCGTGGCCTGAAAGAAAACGTGGTCGTGGGTCGTCTGATCCCGGCCGGTACCGGTCTGGCCTACCACAGCGAGCGCAAGCGTCGCCGTGATGCCGACAAGCCGCTGCGTGTAAGTGCCAGTGAGGTGGAAGCCGCACTGACTGAAGCGCTGAACTCCAGCGGCAACTAAGTGTAAGGCCCTGGTGGCCCCACTCGGGTCGTTGGTGACTACTGATGTCACCGACGATCGGGGAGGGGAGGCTGGGGCCTTGCCTTGACTGGGGACAAGATCCTCTTTAGACTCTTGTACCCCTAAATTTGGTGGGACTTCGTCCTGCCATTTTGCTTTTCTTGCAAGACAATAGCGTCGCAAGACAACAGTGGAGCTAGTAGATGGCAACTATCAACCAGCTGGTACGTCAGCCGCGTAAGCGTATCGTCGAGAAATCCGACGTTCCTGCGCTGCAGAACTGCCCGCAGCGTTCGCGGTTCCCTGGATACCTCCGGCGTTAAAGGTCGTAACCAAGGCCGTTCGAAGTACGGTACCAAGCGTCCGAAGTAATCGGCCGTTTGCAGCAGTATGCAGTTATTCATTTTATTGAGTCGATAAGAGTAAGGTCGGGCACGCACCCAATGGGTCAGCTGTCCCGGGCTAACCTGAAGACCGTTTGAGGGCTTATCAATGCCAAGACGTCGTGTAGCAGCCAAGCGTGAGATCCTGGACGATCCGAAATACGGAAGCCAGATCCTCGCCAAGTTCATGAACCACGTGATGGAAAGCGGCAAGAAGGCCGTAGCCGAGCGCATCGTTTACGGTGCTCTGGATACCGTCAAAGCACGCAAGAACAGCGATCCCCTGGAAATCTTCGAGAAAGCTCTCGACGCCATCGCTCCGCTGGTCGAAGTAAAGTCGCGCCGTGTTGGCGGTGCCACTTACCAGGTTCCTGTTGAAGTTCGTCCATCCCGTCGTAACGCGCTGGCAATGCGCTGGCTGGTAGACTACGCCCGCAAGCGCGGCGAGAAGTCCATGGCGCTGCGCCTGGCTGGCGAACTGCTGGATGCCGCTGAAGGTAAAGGTGCTGCAGTCAAGAAGCGTGAAGACGTACACCGTATGGCTGAAGCCAACAAGGCTTTCTCGCACTACCGCTTCTAATCACGGCATCAATTTTTTTGCGAGGGCTTTATGGCTCGTACTACAGCAATTAACCGCTACCGTAACATCGGTATCTGCGCGCACGTTGATGCGGGCAAGACTACCACTACCGAGCGGATCCTGTTCTACACAGGCCTGAGCCACAAAATGGGCGAGGTGCATGATGGCGCCGCGACCACCGACTGGATGGTTCAGGAGCAGGAGCGGGGTATTACCATTACCTCCGCTGCTGTTACTACCTTCTGGAAGGGTTCCCGTGGTCAGTACGACAACTACCGCGTAAACGTCATCGATACACCTGGCCACGTTGACTTCACCATTGAAGTAGAGCGTTCGCTGCGTGTACTCGACGGCGCTGTCGTTGTGTTCTGCGGCACCTCCGGTGTCGAGCCTCAGTCCGAGACCGTATGGCGTCAGGCCAACAAGTACGGTGTTCCACGTGTTGTTTACGTGAACAAGATGGACCGTGCAGGTGCTAACTTCCTGCGCGTAGTCGGTCAGATCAAGAACCGTCTGGGTCACACCCCGGTTCCTGTTCAGCTGGCTATCGGTTCGGAAGAGAACTTCGAAGGTCAGGTTGATCTGATCAAGATGAAGGCTATCTACTGGAACGAAGACGACAAGGGCACCACCTATCGCGAGGAAGAAATTCCTGCTGATATGCTGGAGCTGGCTGAAGAGTGGCGCGCCAATATGGTCGAAGCTGCTGCTGAAGCTAACGAAGAGCTGATGAACAAGTACCTTGAAGAAGGTGAGCTGTCCGTCGAAGAGATCAAAGCCGGTCTGCGTGCGCGCACCCTGGCCAGCGAGATCGTTCCGGCTGTCTGTGGCTCGTCCTTCAAGAACAAGGGTGTTCCTCTGGTTCTCGATGCTGTTATCGACTTCCTGCCTGCTCCGACCGAGATCCCTGCGATTCAGGGTATCCACCCGGACAACATCGATGACGAGAACGCTCCGAAGATCGAGCGTCACGCTAGCGACGAAGAGCCGTTCTCGGCTTTGGCGTTCAAGATTGCTACCGACCCGTTCGTTGGTACTCTGACTTTCGTGCGCGTCTACTCGGGCTTCCTGAGCTCTGGTGACTCCGTGATCAACTCGGTCAAGGGCAAGAAAGAGCGCGTTGGTCGTATGGTGCAGATGCACGCCAACCAGCGTGAAGAGATCAAGGAAGTACGTGCAGGTGACATCGCTGCGCTGATCGGCATGAAGGACGTCACCACTGGTGATACCCTCTGTGACGCCGACAAGCCAGTAATTCTTGAGCGTATGGATTTCCCTGAGCCTGTAATTTCGGTAGCTGTTGAGCCGAAAACCAAGCAGGATCAGGAGAAGATGGGTATTGCTCTGGGCAAGCTGGCTCAGGAAGACCCGTCGTTCCGCGTCAAGACTGATGAAGAAACCGGTCAGACCATTATCTCGGGTATGGGCGAGCTTCACCTGGACATCCTCGTTGACCGCATGAAGCGCGAGTTCAACGTCGAAGCCAACATCGGTAAGCCGCAGGTTTCCTACCGCGAGCAGATCACCAAGGACAACGTCGAGATCGAAGGTAAGTTCGTTCGTCAGTCCGGTGGTCGCGGTCAGTTCGGTCACTGCTGGATTCGCTTCTCGCAGCCAGACGTGGACGATAAGGGCAACATCACTGAAGGCCTGGTTTTCACTAACGAGGTTGTGGGTGGTGTGGTTCCGAAGGAATACATCCCGGCGATCCAGAAGGGTATCGAAGAGCAGATGAAGAACGGCATTGTTGCCGGCTATCCGCTGATCGGCCTGAAGGCAACCGTGTTTGATGGTTCCTACCACGACGTCGACTCCAACGAGATGGCGTTCAAGGTGGCGGCCTCCATGGCGACCAAGCAACTGGCTGCGAAAGGCGGCGGTAAAGTGCTTGAGCCGATCATGAAGGTGGAAGTTGTGACCCCTGAGGACTACATGGGTGACGTGATGGGTGACCTGAACCGTCGTCGCGGTCTGATCCAGGGTATGGAAGATTCGGTGTCCGGCAAGGTTGTCCGTGCTGAAGTTCCGCTCGGAGAGATGTTCGGTTATGCGACCGACGTTCGTTCCATGTCTCAGGGTCGCGCGAGCTACTCCATGGAATTCTCCAAATACGCTGAGGCTCCGTCGAACATCGTCGAAGCGCTCGTTAAAAAACAAGGCTGATTCAGTCCTTTAGGCTAGGAGTTAATTGTCGTGGCTAAAGAAAAATTTGATCGTTCCCTTCCGCACGTCAACGTTGGCACCATCGGTCACGTTGACCACGGTAAAACCACTCTGACCGCAGCTCTGACTCGCGTCTGCTCCGAAGTTTTCGGTTCGGCCGTCGTCGAATTCGACAAGATCGACAGCGCTCCAGAAGAGAAAGCTCGCGGTATCACCATCAACACCGCGCACGTCGAGTACAACTCGAACATTCGTCACTACGCTCACGTTGACTGCCCAGGTCACGCTGACTACGTGAAGAACATGATCACCGGTGCTGCGCAGATGGACGGCGCTATCCTGGTTTGCTCGGCCGCCGATGGTCCGATGCCACAAACCCGTGAGCACATCCTGCTGTCCCGTCAGGTAGGCGTTCCGTACATCGTGGTCTTCCTGAACAAGGCTGACCTGGTAGATGACGCAGAGCTGCTGGAACTGGTCGAGATGGAAGTTCGCGACCTGCTGTCCACCTATGACTTCCCAGGCGACGACACTCCGATCATCATCGGTTCGGCTCGTATGGCGCTGGAAGGCAAAGACGACAACGGCATGGGTACCACTGCTGTCAAGAAGCTGGTCGAAACTCTGGATACCTACATCCCAGAGCCAGAGCGCGCTATCGACAAGCCGTTCCTGATGCCAATCGAAGACGTATTCTCGATCTCGGGTCGTGGTACTGTTGTTACCGGTCGTATCGAGCGTGGTATCGTCCGCGTTCAGGACGCTCTGGAAATCGTTGGTCTGCGTGACACCACCACCACCACCTGCACCGGTGTTGAGATGTTCCGCAAGCTGCTGGACGAAGGTCGTGCTGGCGAGAACTGCGGCGTTCTGCTGCGTGGTACCAAGCGTGACGACGTTGAGCGTGGTCAGGTTCTGGTTAAGCCAGGTTCGGTTAAGCCGCACACCAAGTTCACCGCAGAAGTTTACGTTCTGAGCAAGGAAGAAGGCGGCCGTCATACTCCGTTCTTCAAAGGCTACCGTCCACAGTTCTACTTCCGTACTACTGACGTGACTGGTAACTGCGAGCTGCCAGAAGGCGTTGAAATGGTAATGCCAGGTGACAACATCCAGATGACTGTCACTCTGATCAAAACCATTGCAATGGAAGATGGTCTGCGTTTCGCTATCCGTGAAGGCGGTCGTACCGTCGGCGCTGGCGTCGTAGCCAAAATCATCGAGTAATTTTCGATGCTTTGAAAAGCCCCCGCTTAGCGGGGGCTTTTTTTATTGGGTTGACACCCAACTGGGGCGTCTATAGAATCACGCCTCCTTTTAACGGGCGTAGTGCGCCCGGTGGGAATAGCAGCCTGGAGTCTGAAATCCAATGCAAAATCAGCAAATCCGTATCAGGTTGAAGGCTTTTGACCATCGCCTGATCGACCAATCCACCCAGGAAATCGTGGAAACCGCGAAACGTACTGGTGCTCAAGTGCGTGGTCCAATTCCACTGCCTACCCGTAAAGAGCGGTTCACCGTTCTGGTCTCCCCGCACGTCAACAAAGACGCGCGTGACCAGTACGAGATCCGTACTCATAAGCGCGTACTGGACATCGTCCAGCCAACGGATAAAACCGTTGATGCACTTATGAAGCTTGATCTTGCGGCAGGTGTGGAAGTGCAGATCAGCCTCGGCTAAGACTTGGGTCTTAGTCGTGTAACGCTCTGAAATGGGCGGCCATAGCGGGTGAAAGCCCCGTACACTCATGAGGTTTACAACATGACTATTGGTGTAGTCGGTCGTAAATGCGGTATGACCCGTATTTTCACCGAAGAAGGTGTCTCCATTCCGGTCACGGTCATTGAGATCGAGCCGAATCGCGTCACCCAGTTCAAAACTGAAGAAACCGATGGCTATCGTGCAGTGCAAGTCACTGTAGGTGAGCGTCGTGCTTCGCGCGTGACTGCTGCTCAAGCAGGTCACTTCGCTAAAGCGAACGTTGCCGCTGGTCGCGGTGTCTGGGAATTCCGTCTTGAAGAAGGCGAGTACCAGGCTGGCGACTTGATCAATGCTGAACTCTTCGCTGCAGGCCAACTGGTAGATGTTACCGGTCAGTCCAAAGGTAAAGGCTTTGCCGGTACCATCAAGCGTTGGAATTTCCGCGGTCAAGATAACACCCACGGTAACTCCGTTTCCCACCGCGTCCCGGGCTCTATCGGCCAGTGCCAGACTCCTGGTCGTGTATTCAAGGGCAAAAAAATGTCCGGTCATATGGGCGCCGAGCGCGTGACCGTTCAGTCCCTGGAAGTAGTGCGCGTCGACGCTGAACGCAATCTGTTGCTGGTCAAGGGTGCCGTTCCTGGCGCTACTGGCGGCGATCTGGTTGTGCGTCCGGCTGCCAAGGCTCGCGGTTAAGGGGAAGCTGACATGCAACTAAATGTAAATGACGCTCAAGCGATCGAAGTTTCCGAACTGACTTTCGGCGGCGAATTCAACGAGACGCTGGTTCACCAAGCAGTCGTGGCCTACATGGCTGGCGGCCGTCAGGGTACCAAGCAGCAGAAAACCCGTTCCGACGTTTCTGGTGGCGGTAAGCGCCCATGGCGTCAGAAAGGTACTGGCCGTGCTCGTGCCGGTACTATCCGTAGCCCAATCTGGCGTGGCGGCGGTACCACTTTTGCAGCTCGTCCTCAGGATCACTCGCAGAAGCTCAACAAGAAGATGTACCGCGCAGCACTGCGCTCCATCCTCGCTGAGCTGGTGCGTACCGACCGTCTGGTCGTGGTTCAGGACTTCGCTGTTGAAGCACCGAAAACCAAAGACCTGCTGAACAAGCTGAACGGTATGGGTCTGACCGACGTACTGATCGTTTCTGAGGCTGTTGATCAGAATCTGTACCTGGCTGCTCGCAACCTGCCGCACGTCGATGTACGCGACGTACAAGGTTCCGATCCGGTCAGTCTGATCGCATACGACAAGGTGTTGATCACTGTGTCGGCCGTGAAGAAATTCGAGGAGCTGCTGGGATGAACCAGGAACGCGTATTTAAAGTTCTACTTGGCCCGCACGTTTCCGAGAAGGCCACGGTTCTGGCTGAGAAGAAAGGCCAGTTCGTATTCAAGGTTGCTACTGATGCAACCAAGCTGGAAATCAAGAAGGCTGTCGAAGGTCTGTTCGGTGTCAAGGTCGAGAACGTCACTACCGTGAACGTTCTGGGTAAGACCAAGCGCACCGCTCGTGGTCTGGGCAAGCGCAATGACTGGAAGAAGGCGATCGTATCCCTTCAGCCAGGCCAAGATCTCGATTTCAGCAGCAGTGCTGAGTAAGGAAGGGGTGCATCATGGCAATCGTTAAATGCAAACCGACTTCCCCTGGCCGCCGTTTCGTGGTCAAGGTGGTCAACCAGGAGCTGCATAAAGGCGCTCCTCACGCACCGCTGCTCGAGAAGAAATCGAAGTCTGGTGGTCGTAACAACAATGGCCGCATCACTACTCGTCACGTAGGTGGTGGTCATAAGCAGCATTACCGTATGGTCGACTTCCGTCGCAACGACAAGGACGGCATCGCCGCCACTGTCGAGCGTATTGAATACGATCCGAACCGTACTGCTCACATCGCACTGCTGTGCTACGCAGACGGCGAGCGCCGCTACATCATCGCCCCTAAAGGCGTGAGTGCTGGCGACCAGCTGATCGCAGGTGCTCTGGCTCCAATCAAGCCAGGCAACTCCCTGCAACTGCGCAACATTCCAGTGGGTAGCACCATTCACGGCATCGAACTGAAGCCGGGCAAGGGTGCACAAATCGCTCGTTCCGCTGGTGCTTCGGCTCAGCTGATCGCTCGCGAAGGTGTCTACGTGACCCTGCGTCTGCGCTCTGGTGAAATGCGTAAAGTCCTGGCTGAATGCCGTGCGACCCTGGGTGAAGTCTCGAACTCCGAGCACAGCCTGCGTTCGCTGGGTAAAGCTGGTGCTAAACGCTGGCGTGGCGTTCGCCCAACCGTTCGTGGTGTTGCCATGAACCCGGTTGACCACCCGCACGGTGGTGGTGAAGGTCGTACCTCCGGTGGTCGTCATCCGGTATCGCCATGGGGCTTCCCGACTAAGGGTGCTAAGACTCGTGGTAATAAGCGTACCGACAATATGATCGTCCGTCGTCGCAAGTAAATAGAGGGATACGACAGTGCCACGTTCTCTGAAAAAAGGTCCTTTTATTGATCTTCACCTACTGAAGAAGATCGAAGTGGCGGCGGAAAAGAACGATCGCAAACCAGTTAAGACCTGGTCGCGCCGTTCCATGATCCTGCCACAAATGGTCGGTTTGACCATCGCGGTACACAACGGTCGCCAACACGTCCCAGTTCTCGTGAACGAAGACATGGTCGGCCATAAACTGGGCGAGTTCGCCGGTACCCGCACCTACCGCGGGCACGTGGCTGACAAGAAAGCCAAGCGTTAAGGGGTAAGGAAATGGAAGTAGCCGCTAAGTTGTCGGGCGCTCGCATCTCCGCCCAGAAAGCCCGCTTGGTCGCCGACCAGATCCGCGGGAAGAAGGTGGGCGAAGCGCTCAACCTGTTGGCCTTCAGCAGCAAAAAAGCTGCTGAAATCATGAAGAAAGTCCTCGAGTCGGCCGTAGCCAACGCCGAGCATAACGAAGGCGCAGACGTTGATGACCTGAAGGTCTCCACCGTTTTCGTCAACGAAGGGCGTTCGCTGAAGCGTATCATGCCGCGTGCCAAAGGCCGCGCTGATCGCATCGTCAAGCGGTCTTGCCATATCACTGTCAAGGTTGCGGACAAGTAACGGAGTCGATCAGATGGGTCAGAAAGTACATCCCACTGGCATTCGCCTGGGAATCGTCAAGGAGCACACCTCCGTCTGGTATGCAGACGGTCGGACTTATGCGGACTATTTGCTCGCAGATCTGAACGTGCGTGAGTATCTCCAAGACAAACTAAAAAGCGCGTCCGTTAGCCGTATCGATATCCATCGTCCGGCACAAACTGCACGCATCACCATCCACACCGCTCGTCCAGGTATCGTTATCGGGAAGAAAGGTGAGGATGTTGAGAAACTGCGTCAGGACCTGACCAAGCAAATGGGTGTGCCTGTGCACATCAATATCGAAGAGATCCGCAAGCCGGAACTCGACGGTATGCTGGTTGCTCAGAGCGTAGCTCAGCAGCTGGAGCGTCGTGTGATGTTCCGTCGCGCCATGAAGCGCGCTGTACAGAACGCCATGCGTATTGGTGCCAAAGGCATCAAAATCCAAGTGAGCGGTCGTCTCGGCGGTGCTGAAATCGCACGTACTGAATGGTATCGCGAAGGTCGTGTGCCACTGCACACCCTGCGTGCCGATATCGACTATGCCACCTACGAAGCTCACACCACTTACGGTGTGATCGGTGTCAAGGTTTGGATCTTCAAAGGCGAAGTTATCGGTGGTCGCCAAGAAGAACTGAAACCACAAGCACCAGCGCCTCGTAAAAAAGCTGCTAAGTAAGGGGTACGCCAAATGTTGCAACCAAAGCGTACAAAATTCCGCAAGCAGATGACTGGCCACAACCGTGGTCTGGCGCTGCGCGGTAGCAAAGTCAGCTTCGGCGAGTTTGCTCTGAAAGCTGTTGCTCGCGGTCGTCTCACCGCTCGCCAGATCGAGTCGGCACGTCGTGCCCTGACCCGTCACGTAAAACGTGGCGGCAAGATCTGGATCCGTGTGTTCCCGGACAAGCCGATCTCCAAGAAGCCTCTCGAAGTGCGGATGGGTAAAGGTAAAGGTTCCGTGGAGTACTGGGTTGCCCAGATCCAGCCAGGCAAAGTCCTGTACGAGATCGAGGGTGTTTCTGAAGAGCTGGCGCGTGAGGCTTTCGCCTTGGCGGCTGCAAAGCTGCCTCTCGCCACCTCCTTTGTTAAGCGGACGGTGATGTGATGAAAGCGAATGAACTTCGTGACAAATCAGCACAGCAACTGAACGAGCAACTGCTCGGCTTGCTGCGCGACCAGTTCAATCTGCGCATGCAGAAAGCAACTGGCCAGTTGGGGCAGTCGCACCTGCTCTCGCAAGTTAAGCGTGACATCGCTCGCGTGAAAACTGTGCTCAACCAGCAGGCAGGTAAGTGATCATGGCTGAAGCTGAAAAAACCGTCCGTACGCTGACTGGCCGTGTCGTCAGCGACAAAATGGACAAGACCATCACCGTACTGATCGAGCGTCGCGTAAAGCACCCGATCTACGGTAAATACGTTAAGCGTTCGACTAAGCTGCACGCGCACGACGAAACCAACCAGTGCCACATCGGCGACAAGGTCTCCATCCGCGAGACCCGTCCGCTGGCCAAGACCAAGTCCTGGGCGCTGGTTGAAGTTCTCGAACGCGCTGTTGAAGTCTAAGGGCTAAGGGTCGGAGAAATTTTATGATTCAGACTCAATCCATGCTCGATGTGGCCGATAACAGCGGCGCTCGTCGCGTCATGTGCATCAAGGTGCTCGGCGGTTCCCACCGTCGTTACGCCGGTATCGGTGACATCATCAAAGTAACCGTCAAGGAAGCAATTCCTCGCGGTAAAGTGAAAAAAGGCCAGGTGATGACTGCTGTTGTAGTCCGCACCCGTCACGGCGTTCGCCGTGCCGATGGTTCGATTATCCGCTTTGATGGCAACGCTGCTGTTCTGTTGAACAACAAGCAAGAGCCAATCGGCACCCGTATCTTTGGGCCAGTGACCCGTGAACTTCGTACTGAGAAGTTCATGAAGATCGTCTCGCTCGCCCCAGAAGTGCTGTAAGGAGATCCGACATGCAAAAGATTCGTCGTGACGACGAGATCATCGTGATCGCCGGCAAAGACAAAGGTAAGCGCGGTAAGGTGCTGAAGGTACTCGCTGACGACCGTCTGGTCGTTGGTGGGATCAACCTGGTGAAGCGTCATACCAAGCCTAACCCTATGTCGGGCGTACAGGGCGGTATCGTCGAGAAAGAAGCGCCACTGCACGCTTCCAACGTCGCCATTTTCAACGGCGAAACCAACAAGGCTGACCGCGTTGGTTTCAAAGTAGAAGACGGCAAAAAAATTCGTGTCTTCAAGTCGACCCAAAAAGCGGTTGATGCTTGAACACTGCTAGGTAGAAGACCATGGCACGACTGAAAGAGATTTATCGGAAGGAAATCGCTCCCAAGCTTAAGGAAGAACTTAAGCTGGCGAACGTGATGGAAGTTCCGCGCGTTACCAAAATCACCCTGAACATGGGTCTGGGCGAAGCGATCGGCGACAAGAAAGTCATCGAGCACGCTGTTGCTGACCTGGAAAAGATCACCGGTCAAAAAGCCGTTGTGACTTTCGCTCGGAAATCCATCGCGGGCTTCAAAGTCCGTGAAGGTTGGCCGATCGGCGTTAAAGTTACTCTGCGCCGCGATCGTATGTACGAGTTCCTGGACCGCCTGCTGGCGATCTCCCTGCCTCGGGTTCGCGACTTCCGCGGCCTGAATGCCAAGTCCTTCGATGGTCGTGGCAACTACAGCATGGGCGTGAAAGAGCAGATCATCTTCCCGGAAATCGATTACGACAAGATCGATGCTCTCCGCGGTCTGGACATTACCCTGACCACCACTGCTCGTACGGATGACGAAGGCCGCGCTCTGCTGCGCGCTTTCAAATTCCCGTTCCGCAACTGATTGGAGTAGGAAAATGGCCAAGAAGAGCATGAAAAACCGCGAGCTGAAGCGTCAGCTCACG
Organism: Pseudomonas laurentiana; assembly: GCF_014648275.1. GTDB lineage: Bacteria > Pseudomonadota > Gammaproteobacteria > Pseudomonadales > Pseudomonadaceae > Aquipseudomonas > Aquipseudomonas laurentiana. Next base: position 224,215 of record NZ_BMQU01000005.1, on the reverse strand, counting down.
GTTGCTAAATACGCCAAGAAGCGTGCTGAGCTCAAAGCTACCATCGTTAATCTGAATGCAACTCCAGAAGAGCGTTGGGCAGCAGCTGTTGCTCTGCAAAAGCAGCCACGTGATGCAAGCGCCTCGCGCATGCGTAACCGCTGCCGCATCACCGGCCGTCCACACGGCGTCTACCGCAAGTTCGGCCTGGGCCGTAACAAGCTGCGTGAAGCAGCAATGCGCGGTGACGTTCCAGGTCTGGTTAAAGCCAGCTGGTAAGACGTGCCGACAGTGTCTCGGCGGCGGAGGAGTAATCTTCCGACCGCCGGTGACCTGGCAACGAAACAAGCCCCTTATGGGGCTTGTTTCGTTTCTGGGATGTGTCTAGAATGACCGGCTCACCTGAGCCCGGGTTTTTCCCTGGGTGATTCAGGTGTCTGTAGTAGCCGAAAGGCTAATTATTCTTGTATCAGGAGCGTCTAGCCCATGAGTATGCAGGACCCGTTAGCGGACATGCTAACTCGAATCCGTAATGCCCAGATGGCTGAAAAGTCCGTCGTAAGCATGCCTTCTTCTACCCTGAAGGTGGCTGTAGCCAAAGTTCTGAAAGACGAAGGTTACATCGCGGGTTACCAGGTCAGCAGCGAAGTAAAACCGTCGCTGTCCATCGAGCTGAAATACTTCGAAGGCCGTCCAGTCATCGAAGAAGTCAAGCGCGTAAGTCGTCCAGGCCTGCGTCAGTACAAGTCCGTCGAAGAACTGCCGAAAGTACGTGGCGGTCTGGGCGTGTCTATCGTCTCCACCAACAAAGGTGTGATGACTGATCGTGCTGCGCGCGCTGCCGGTGTCGGCGGCGAAGTTCTCTGCACTGTGTTCTAAGGGGGGATAAGCATGTCTCGCGTCGCTAAGAACCCCGTAAAGCTGCCAGCAGGCGTCGAAGTTAAGTTCGCCGGCCAACAGCTTTCGGTGAAGGGTGCCAAGGGCACTCTTGAACTGAATGTTCACTCGTCCGTAGAAGTCGTCGAAGAAGCCGGTGAGCTGCGTTTCGCTGCTCGCAATGGCGATCAACAGACTCGCGCCATGGCCGGTACTACCCGTGCTCTGGTTAACAACATGGTCCAGGGCGTAAGCCAAGGCTTCGAGCGCAAGCTCCAGCTGGTCGGTGTTGGTTACAAGGCTCAGGCCAAAGGCGAAGTGCTGTCCCTGGCTCTCGGTTTCTCCCACCCGGTTGATTATCAGCTGCCGCAAGGCATCACTGCTGAGACCCCAAGCCAGACCGATATCCTGATCAAGGGCATCGATAAGCAGCTGGTAGGTCAAGTGGCCGCTGAAATTCGCGATTTCCGTCCGCCAGAGCCTTACAAAGGTAAGGGTGTGCGTTACGCGGATGAAGTCGTCCGTCGTAAAGAAGCCAAGAAGAAGTAGGGCCTAGCAAATGACCGACAAAAAAGTTACTCGACTGCGTCGCGCTCGCAAAGCACGTCTGAAAATGCACGAGCTCGAAGCCGTGCGTCTCTGCGTGTTCCGCTCTTCGCAGCACATCTACGCCCAGGTCATTTCGGCCGACGGCAGCAAAGTCCTGGCCAGCGCCTCGACTTTGGACAAAGAACTGCGTGATGGCGCCACTGGCAACATCGACGCGGCCACTAAGGTTGGCAAGCTGGTTGCCGAGCGCGCGAAAGCCGCTGGCGTTTCTCAAGTTGCTTTCGACCGTTCTGGCTTCAAGTACCACGGCCGTGTCAAGGCACTGGCTGATGCTGCTCGTGAAGGCGGGCTGGAGTTCTAAGTTATGTCAAATAACGACCAAAAGCGCGACGAAGGCTACATCGAGAAGCTGGTTCAAGTTAACCGCGTAGCTAAAACCGTAAAAGGCGGCCGTATCTTCACTTTCACCGCGTTGACCGTGGTTGGTGATGGTAAAGGTCGTGTTGGCTTCGGCCGTGGCAAGTCGCGTGAAGTGCCTGCTGCGATCCAGAAGGCAATGGAAGCTGCTCGTCGCAACATGATTCAAGTGGACCTGAATGGCACCACTCTGCAGTACGCTACCAAGGCTGCCCACGGCGCCTCGAAGGTTTACATGCAGCCTGCCTCTAACGGTACCGGTATCATCGCTGGCGGCGCAATGCGTGCTGTCCTGGAAGTTGCTGGTGTTCAGAACGTTCTGGCCAAGTGCTACGGTTCGACCAACCCAGTGAACGTGGTTCATGCCACTTTCAAGGGTCTGAAAGCCATGCAATCTCCTGAGTCCATTGCCGCCAAGCGTGGCAAGAGTGTTGAGGAGATCATCTGATCATGGCTACCGTTAAAGTAACGCTGATCAAAAGTACCGCTGGCCGTCTGCCTAACCACAAACTGTGTGTTAAAGGCCTGGGTCTGCGTCGCATCGGTCACACTGTAGAAGTCCTGGATACTCCCGAGAATCGCGGGATGATCAACAAGGCTTACTACATGCTGCGCGTCGAGGGTTAATCGATGAAACTCAATGATCTGAGTCCAGCGCCGGGTTCCCGTCGCGAGAAGCATCGTCCGGGTCGTGGTATCGGTAGCGGTTTGGGTAAGACTGGTGGCCGCGGCCACAAAGGTCAGACCTCCCGTTCCGGTGGCACCATCGCTCCAGGCTTTGAAGGCGGTCAACAGCCGCTGCATCGTCGTCTGCCGAAGTTCGGCTTCGTTTCGCTGAAAGCCATGGACCGCGCAGAAGTGCGTCTGTCCGAGCTGGCTAAAGTGGAAGGCGACGTCGTCACCGTGCAATCCCTGAAGGATGCCAACGTGATTAACCAAAACGTACAGCGCGTGAAAATCATGCTGTCCGGTGAAGTTACTCGCGCAGTCACCATCAAGGGCGTCGCTGCCACCAAAGGTGCGCGTGCGGCTATCGAAGCAGCTGGCGGCAAGTTCGAGGAATAAATGGCTAAGCAAGGTGCTCTCTCTTCGCTCGGCAAGGGCGGGATGTCTGAACTCTGGGCTCGTCTGCGTTTTCTGTTCCTGGCGATTATCGTCTACCGGATCGGCGCACACATCCCTGTTCCAGGTATCAATCCGGACCGGCTGGCGGAACTGTTTCGACAGAATGAGGGGACCATTCTTAGCTTGTTCAACATGTTTTCCGGCGGCGCGCTGGAACGGATGAGCATCTTTGCATTGGGGATCATGCCGTACATCTCGGCATCGATCATCATGCAACTGATGACCACCGTCAGCCCGCAGCTGGAGCAGTTGAAGAAGGAAGGTGAATCTGGCCGTCGTAAGATTAGCCAGTACACCCGCTACGGCACCGTCGTCCTGGCGCTGGTTCAAGCAATTGGCATGTCCATTGGCTTGGCCGGTCAGGGCGTAGCGTTTTCTGCTGGCTTCGGCTTCCATTTCGTTGCGGTTTCCACGTTTGTGGCAGGCGCAATGTTCATGATGTGGCTGGGCGAGCAGATCACGGAGCGCGGTGTCGGTAACGGTATCTCGATGTTGATCTTCGCGGGTATCGTTGCCGGTCTTCCGAGAGCAATCGGGCAGTCTTTCGAGTCTGCGCGGACGGGTGATATCAACATTATCGCCCTGATCGTTATCGGTCTTCTGGCAGTAGCGATCATCGGTTTCGTGGTGTTCATTGAGCGTGGTCAGCGGCGCATTGCCGTTCATTACGCCAAGCGTCAGCAGGGCCGCAAGGTCTTCGCTGCGCAGACCAGCCACCTGCCGCTGAAGGTGAACATGGCCGGGGTTATCCCTGCCATTTTCGCGAGCAGCATCTTGCTGTTCCCGGCTTCGCTGGGTGCCTGGTTCGGTCAGTCCGAAGGTATGGGCTGGCTGCAGGACATCTCGGAGTCGATCGCTCCTGGTCATCCATTGAATATTCTGCTGTTTAGTGCAGGGATCATTTTCTTCTGCTTCTTCTATACGGCGTTGATGTTCAATCCGAAAGACGTAGCGGAAAACCTGAAGAAGTCCGGTGCCTTTATTCCGGGTATCCGTCCAGGCGAGCAGTCGGCGCGCTACATTGATGGCGTTCTGACCCGTTTGACCATGTTCGGTGCTCTTTATATGACGGCCGTCTGTCTTCTGCCCCAGTTCCTGGTGGTGGCGGCAAACGTTCCGTTCTACCTTGGCGGGACCTCGTTGCTGATTGTGGTAGTGGTTGTGATGGACTTCATGTCCCAAGTACAATCGCACCTCGTTTCGCACCAGTACGAATCCCTGATGAAGAAAGCCAACCTGAAAGGCTACGGTGGCAGCGGTCTGCTGCGTTGATAGTCCCTTAAGGTTCGAGGAGTTGGTGATGAAAGTTCGTGCATCGGTGAAAAAGCTGTGCCGTAACTGCAAAATTATTCGCCGCGAAGGTGTCGTTCGAGTAATTTGCAGCGCGGAACCACGTCACAAACAGCGCCAAGGCTGAGTGTGATCTGTGCTTCAAGCCCAGCAGCTAGTGCGCTGCTGGGTTGATTATTTGTTTCTACAGCGATATTATCTCGCGCCCTATTTCTTGGCTTCCGGGGCGTAGGTAGCTGTCAATTGGAGTCCCACTGAATGGCCCGTATTGCAGGCGTCAACATTCCAGATAACAAGCACACTGTTATCTCGCTGACCTACATCTATGGTGTTGGTCGCACTACTGCACAGAAAATCTGTGCAGAGACTGGGGTCAACCCAGCCGCAAAGATCAAAGATCTGAGCGACGAGCAGATTGAACAGCTGCGTAGCGAAGTTGCGAAGTTCACCACTGAAGGTGATCTGCGTCGCGACATCAACATGAAAATCAAGCGGTTGATGGACCTGGGCTGCTACCGCGGTCTGCGTCATCGTCGGGGTCTGCCAGTACGCGGTCAGCGTACCAAGACCAACGCGCGTACCCGTAAAGGTCCGCGTAAGCCGATCCGCAAGTAATCGCACCAGCGAATCGACAGGAAAATAGACATGGCAAAACCTGCTGCTCGTCCTCGTAAAAAAGTCAAAAAGACAGTGGTTGATGGGATCGCCCACATCCACGCGTCTTTCAACAACACCATCGTGACCATCACCGATCGTCAAGGTAACGCACTGTCGTGGGCTACCTCCGGCGGTTCGGGTTTCCGTGGTTCGCGCAAATCCACCCCGTTCGCGGCCCAAGTTGCTGCAGAGCGTGCTGGTCAAGCTGCGCTGGAGTACGGTCTGAAAAACCTCGACGTTAACGTCAAGGGTCCAGGTCCAGGTCGTGAGTCCGCTGTTCGTGCTTTGAACAGCTGTGGCTATAAGATCGCCAGCATCACCGACGTGACGCCAATCCCGCACAACGGGTGCCGTCCGCCGAAGAAGCGCCGCGTGTAATCAGGAGACAGATAAATGGCACGTTACATTGGTCCAAAATGCAAACTGTCTCGTCGTGAAGGCACTGATCTGTTCCTGAAGAGCGGCGTTCGCGCTCTGGAATCGAAGTGCAACATCGAAGCAGCCCCAGGTATTCACGGTCAGCGTCGTGGTCGTCAGTCCGACTACGGCACCCAGCTGCGTGAGAAGCAAAAAGTCCGTCGTATCTACGGTGTTCTTGAGCGTCAGTTCAGCGGTTACTACAAGGAAGCAGCCTCCAAGAAGGGTGCTACCGGCGAGAACCTGCTGCAACTGCTCGAGTGCCGTCTGGACAACGTCGTTTATCGTATGGGCTTTGGCGCTACTCGTGCCGAATCCCGTCAGCTGGTTTCGCACAAAGCGATCAGCATCAACGGCAAGACTGTAAACGTTCCGTCCTACCAAGTTCGTCCGGGTGACGTGGTCGCAGTTCGCGAGAAATCGTTGAACCAGCTGCGCATTGTTCAAGCCCTTGAACTGTGTGCCCAGCGTGGCCGCGTTGAGTGGGTAGAAGTAGATGCTGCTAAGAAATCCGGTGTTTTCAAGAACGTCCCGGCTCGCAGCGACCTGTCTGCCGACATCAACGAAAACCTGATTGTCGAGCTCTACTCCAAGTAAGGGCTAGAAAATAGGTGCATCCATGCAGATTTCGGTAAATGAGTTTCTGACGCCCCGCCACATTGATGTGCAGGTCGTCAGTCCAACCCGCGCCAAGATCACGCTCGAGCCTCTCGAGCGTGGCTTCGGCCATACCCTGGGCAACGCGCTGCGTCGCATCCTGTTGTCCTCTATGCCTGGCTGTGCAGTAGTCGAGGCCGAAATTGACGGCGTACTCCATGAGTACTCGGCAATTGAAGGTGTTCAGGAAGATGTCATTGAAATCCTGTTGAACCTGAAAGGCCTGGCTATCAAACTGCATGGTCGTGACGAAGTTACGCTGACCTTGTCGAAAAAGGGTTCGGGGGTGGTTACCGCTGCCGATATTCAGCTGGATCATGATGTCGAGATCGTTAACCCCGATCACGTAATCGCTAACCTGGCGTCTAACGGCGCTTTGAACATGAAGCTCACTGTAGCTCGTGGTCGTGGTTATGAGCCGGCCGATTCGCGTCAGAGCGATGAAGACGAAAGCCGCAGCATTGGTCGCTTGCAGCTTGACGCTTCGTTCAGCCCGGTTCGCCGTATCGCCTACGTGGTGGAAAACGCCCGTGTCGAGCAGCGTACCAACCTGGATAAGCTGGTTATCGATCTGGAAACCAACGGTACTCTGGATCCTGAAGAGGCAATCCGTCGTGCAGCAACCATTCTGCAACAGCAGTTGGCTGCGTTCGTCGACCTCAAAGGTGACAGTGAGCCAGTGGTAGTGGAGCAGGAAGACGAGATCGATCCGATCCTGCTCCGCCCGGTTGACGATCTGGAATTGACCGTACGTTCGGCCAACTGCCTGAAGGCGGAGAACATCTACTACATCGGCGATCTGATTCAGCGCACCGAAGTAGAGCTGTTGAAAACTCCGAACCTGGGTAAGAAGTCCCTGACTGAAATCAAGGACGTTCTGGCTTCCCGTGGTCTGTCCCTCGGCATGCGCCTCGACAACTGGCCGCCTGCAAGTCTTAAGAAAGACGACAAGGCGACTGCCTGATCGTCGTAATCACCGAACGTAAGTTTGGTAAGGAATGAACCATGCGTCATCGTAAAAGTGGTCGTCACCTGAGCCGCACCAGCGCGCACCGCAAAGCCATGTTCCAAAACATGGCGGTGTCGCTGTTCGAGCACGAGCTGATCAAAACTACCCTGCCTAAAGCCAAGGAACTGCGCCGCGTTGCCGAGCCGCTGATCACCCTGGCCAAGGAAGACAGCGTAGCTAACCGTCGTCTGGCCTTCGACCGTACTCGTTCGAAAGCCATCGTTGGTAAGCTGTTCAACGATCTGGGCAAGCGCTATGCCACCCGTCAGGGCGGCTACCTGCGTATCCTCAAGTGCGGTTTCCGCGCTGGCGATAACGCACCTATGGCGTACGTCGAGCTGGTTGATCGTCCTGTCGGTGGCGTAGTAGAAGCTGCTGAGTAAGACGAACAGTCTGAAACAAGGAACCGGGCCTAGTGCCCGGTTTTTTGTTTCTACAGTCATTGAAATAAACTATTGATAACTGTTGTTTAATGAATTTGATCGTGTCGTGTTCATGATCAATACTCCCTCTCAGCCGATTAACCGGCAGCAATATTCTGAGAAGGGAGTGAGCATGAGCGAGAACAAGACACTGACCACCGCGAGCGGTGCTCCAGTTGCCGACAACCAGAACTCGCGTTCTGCAGGCCCACGTGGTCCGCTGCTGCTGGAAGATTTCCACCTGATTGAAAAGCTCGCGCACTTCAACCGCGAGAACATTCCGGAGCGTCGTGTGCACGCCAAAGGTTCGGGCGCTTATGGCACCTTTACCGTCACGCGGGATATCAGCCAATACACCAGCGCCAAACTGTTCGACACAGTAGGCAAGCAGACACCGACGTTCCTGCGATTCTCCACTGTGGGTGGCGAGCGTGGTTCGGCCGATACTGAACGCGATCCGCGAGGCTTCGCCCTGAAGTTCTACACCGAGCAAGGCAACTGGGACATTGTGGGTAACAACACACCGGTCTTCTTTATTCGGGACCCACTCAAATTCCCAGACTTTATCCATACCCAGAAGCGCTTGCCCCAGAGCAACTTGAAGAGTCCTCAGGCGATGTGGGATTTCTGGTCGCATTCGCCTGAGGCGCTGCATCAGGTCACCATCCTGTTCTCCGATCGTGGCATCCCGGATGGCTACCGTCATATGCACGGCTTTGGTAGCCATACCTTCAGCCTGATCAACGCCGCAGGTGTGCGTCATTGGGTCAAGTGGCACTTCAAGACCAAGCAAGGCATCAAAAACCTGTCACCGGCTGAGGCTGCTCGCCTGGCGGGCACCGACCCGGACTATGCACAGCGGGACTTGTTCGAAGCCATCGAGCGTGGAGACTTCCCTAAATGGAGCGTCTGTATTCAGGTCATGACGGAGGATCAGGCTGCTGCGCACCGTGATAATCCGTTCGATGTCACCAAAACCTGGTCGCAGAAGACGTTTCCCTTGATTGAAGTGGGCGAGCTCGAACTCAATCGCAACCCGCTTAACTATTTTGCCGAGGTTGAGCAGGCGGCTTTTGCACCGAGCAATCAGGTGCCAGGTGTGGGCCTGTCGCCGGACCGCATGCTCCAGGGGCGTGTATTTGCCTATGCTGACGCGCACCGCTACCGTGTGGGGACCAATCATCAACAGCTGCCAGTCAACGCGCCGAAGAGTCCGGTGAACAGTTACCAGCGTGACGGCGCCATGGCGTTCGGCAGCAATGGCGGAGCGGCGCCGAACTACGAGCCAAACAGCTACAGCAATGCACCCAAGCAGGCGCCTCAGTATGCCGAACCAGTGCTTGCACTCAATGGTGCTGCGGACCGTTACGATCATCGTGAAGACAGTGACTACTACAGCTATGCCGGTGACCTGTTCCGTTTGATGGGCAGTGAACAAAAAGCGTTGCTGATCAGTAATATCACGGGTGCTATGAAGGGCGTCTCGCTGGAGGTTGTTCAGCGTCAGTTGCAACACTTCCTCAAGGCTGATGAGGCGTACGGTGAAGGTGTTGCCAAGGCCCTGGGTGTCAAACTGGCTTAAGTCGAAGTGATAAGCAGAACCGCCCGCATTAGGGCGGTTTTTCAATGCAATTGACTACTGTTCGCGTGCTTTTTTACTTGCTTTTACGTTAATCGCAGTGACCTATCCGCCATCCTGGTTCACACTGTTACTTTCACTTAGGGAGAAGCAGGGCGATGCAAGGTCACCCGGACGTAATCGACTACCTCAACACGTTGCTGACGGGGGAACTGGCGGCACGTGATCAGTATTTCATCCATTCGCGCATGTACGAAGACTGGGGCTTGAGCAAGCTCTACGAGCGTATCAATCATGAGATGGAAGAAGAGGCACAGCACGCCGATGCCCTGATCCGTCGTATTCTCATGCTCGAAGGTACGCCGCGTATGCGTCCTGACGACCTGGACATCGGTACTACTGTGCCGGACATGTTCGCCGCTGATTTGCGTCTTGAGTACAAAGTCCGTGCAGCGCTGTGCAAAGGCATTGAGTTGTGCGAGCTGCACAAGGATTACGTCAGTCGCGATATCTTGCGCATGCAACTGGCTGACACCGAGGAAGATCACACCTACTGGCTGGAGAAGCAGTTGGGCCTGATCAAGTCCATTGGTCTGGAGAACTACCTGCAATCGCAGATGTAGTTTGCCGCGATACAAAAAAGCCCCTGCCGTTTGCGCGGCAGGGGCTTTTTCATGGGCGTCAGGCCCGGTCGCGCAGTAACAACGGTTTAAGGTAATGGCCCGTGTGTGACTGTTTCATCTCCGAGACCTCCTCAGGCGTCCCGCAAGCGATGATCTGGCCTCCTCGGGAGCCACCCTCAGGGCCGAGATCGACCAGCCAGTCTGCGGTCTTGATCACGTCCAGGTTGTGCTCGATTACCACCACCGTGTTGCCGTGGTCACGAAGCCTGTGCAGCACATCGAGCAACTGCTGAATGTCGGCGAAGTGCAGGCCGGTGGTCGGCTCATCGAGGATGTACAGGGTCTTGCCCGTATCGCGCTTGGACAGTTCGCGCGACAGCTTCACCCGTTGTGCTTCGCCACCGGACAAGGTGGTCGCAGATTGTCCCAGCTTGATGTAGGAGAGCCCCACGTCCATCAGGGTCTGCAGCTTGCGCGCCAGCGCCGGTACCGCATCGAAGAACTCCCGGGCTTCCTCGATGGTCATCTCGAGGACTTCGTGGATGTTCTTGCCCTTGTATTTGATCTCCAGGGTTTCGCGGTTGTAGCGTTTGCTCTTGCAGACATCGCAGGGGACATAGATGTCAGGCAGGAAGTGCATTTCGACCTTGATCAGGCCATCGCCCTGACACGCTTCGCAGCGCCCGCCCTTGACGTTGAAGGAGAAGCGTCCCGGGCCATAGCCGCGTGAGCGCGACTCCGGTACGCCGGAGAACAGTTCACGAATGGGTGTGAACAGGCCGGTATAGGTGGCCGGGTTGGAACGCGGCGTACGGCCGATCGGGCTCTGGTCGATGTCGACGACCTTGTCCAGGTGCTGCAGGCCATCACAACTGGCATGAGGTGCCGCCTCAAGGCTGGTCGCACCATTCAGCGCGGTCGCGGCCAGCGGGAACAGCGTGTTGTTGATCAGCGTTGACTTGCCTGAGCCCGATACACCGGTTACGCAGGTCAGCAGGCCAATCGGAATCTCCAGGTCGACGTTTTGCAGGTTGTTGCCGCGTGCGCCCTTGAGCTTCAGTAAGTGCTTCTTGTCGCGCGGTGTACGGGTGGTTGGTACGGCGATCTTGACCCGACCCGAGAGGTACTTGCCGGTCAGTGAGTCAGGGTGCGCCATTACCTCGGCGGGGGTGCCTTCGGCGACGATTTGTCCACCATGTACGCCCGCGCCAGGACCAATATCCACCACATAGTCCGCCAGACGAATAGCGTCCTCGTCATGCTCCACCACGATCACCGTGTTGCCGATATCGCGCAGGTGGTTGAGCGTCGCCAGGAGGCGGTCGTTGTCCCGTTGGTGCAGGCCGATGGATGGTTCGTCGAGGATGTACATCACCCCGACCAGCCCCGCGCCAATCTGGCTGGCTAGCCGAATACGCTGTGCTTCGCCACCCGACAAGGTGTCGGCGCTGCGGTCTAGCGTCAGGTAATCCAGGCCGACGTTCACCAGGAACTGCAGGCGTTCACAAATTTCCTTGAGGATCTTGTCGGCGATTTCACCGCGTCGCCCGGTCAACTTCAGGCCACCGAAGTATTCGCTGGCATCGCCGATAGGCAAGTTGGTTACAGCCGGCAGGGTTTTCTCGCCCACCCATACGTGCCGCGCTTCGCGTCGCAACCGTGTGCCACGGCAGTCAGGGCAGGGCTGAGTGCTGAGGAACTTGGCCAGCTCTTCGCGGACGGTAGCCGATTCGGTTTCCCGGTAGCGGCGCTCCAGGTTCGGTACGATGCCTTCGAAAGGGTGTGATCGCTTGACGATATCGCCGCGGTCGTTGAGGTACTTGAAGTCGACATTCTGGTTGCCGCTGCCGTGCAGAATGACTTTCTGTTGGTCGGCTGGCAGCTCACCGAAGGGCACTTCGAGACTAAATCCGTAATGCGCGGCCAAGGAGCCAAGCATCTGGAAGTAATAGACGTTACGTCGGTCCCAGCCGCGTATCGCGCCTTCTGCCAAGGTCAGTTCATTGTTGACCAGGCGTTTGACGTCGAAGAACTGTTTCACCCCGAGGCCGTCACAGGTCGGGCAAGCGCCGGCGGGGTTGTTGAAGGAAAACAGCTTCGGTTCCAGCTCGCTGATGGCGTGGCCACAGATCGGGCAGGCGAAGCGCGCAGAGAAGATCAACTCTTCGCCGGGCTCTTCATCCATTGATGCAACCAGAGCGATACCATCGGCCAGTTTCAGTGCCGTCTCGAAGGACTCCGCCAGACGTTGCTGCAGGTCTTCGCGAACCTTGAAGCGGTCGACCACGACTTCGATGGTGTGTTTCTTCTGTTTATCCAGTTTGGGCAGTTCGTCGAGCTCGAACAGCTTGCCGTTGACCCGGGCACGCACGAAGCCCTGAGCGCGCAACTCCTCGAAGATTGCCAGGTGTTCGCCCTTGCGTTCGCGAATCACGGGGGCCAGTAGCATCAGTTTGCTGCCTTCAGGTTGCGCCAGTACCAGATCGACCATCTGGCTGACGGTCTGTGCCTCCAGCGGGATGTCATGGTCCGGGCAGCGTGGTGTGCCGACGCGCGCATAGAGCAGGCGCAGGTAATCGTAGATTTCGGTGATGGTACCGACGGTCGAACGTGGGTTGTGTGAAGTCGATTTCTGCTCGATGGAGATCGCGGGTGACAGCCCTTCAATCGTATCGACGTCGGGCTTTTCCATCATCGAAAGAAATTGCCGGGCGTAGGCCGACAGCGATTCGACATAGCGACGCTGGCCTTCGGCATACAGGGTGTCGAACGCCAGCGATGACTTTCCAGAACCGGACAGACCGGTGATAACGATCAGCTTGTCCCGGGGCAGGGTCAGGTCGATGTTCTTAAGGTTGTGGGTTCGTGCCCCACGAATCAGAATCTTGTCCACTGCGGCCTCGCTTGGCGGGCATAAACCGGTGAGTATAAGGCTGCTTGCCAGCACGCGGCAAAGCGTCACGTATATGCCGACAATCGATCAGGCTGGTAGAATCGCCGCCGGTTCACACGAGGTTTATCCATGCACGATCCCCACAGCGAACGCATGAGTGGTAGCGAGACTCGCGCCGCAAGCGGCCTGGCACTGGTGTTCGCATTCCGTATGCTAGGCATGTTCATGGTATTGCCGGTTCTGGCGACCTATGGCATGGACCTGGCCGGTGCTACACCCGCACTGATTGGTCTGGCCATTGGTGCCTATGGCCTGACTCAGGCATTCCTGCAGATCCCGTTCGGGATCATTTCCGACCGGATTGGTCGGCGTCCGGTTATTTACCTGGGCCTGGTCATCTTTGCCCTGGGGAGTGTGCTGGCGGCCAATGCCGACAGCATTTGGGGCGTGATTGCCGGGCGCGTCCTGCAAGGCGCTGGTGCTATTTCGGCTGCAGTCATGGCGCTGTTGTCTGATTTGACCCGCGAGCAACATCGCACCAAGGCCATGGCCATGATTGGCATGAGTATCGGTTTGTCCTTTGCGGTGGCCATGGTGGTAGGGCCTTTGCTGACGCGGGCCTTTGGCTTGTCGGGGTTGTTTCTGGCCACGGCAGCGATGGCGCTTGTCGGCATTGCCCTGATTGCGTTCGTCGTTCCGGCTTCGCACGGTGCCTTGCAACACCGCGAGTCCGGCGTGGCAAAACAGGCCCTTGGCCCGACCTTGCGGCACCCTGATCTGTTGCGTCTGGATGTGGGTATCTTTGTCCTGCATGCCATCCTGATGGCCAGTTTCGTCGCCTTGCCACTGGCCTTCGTCGAGCGTGGCGGCTTGCCGAAGGAGGAGCATTGGTGGGTGTACCTGACGGCCCTGCTCATTTCATTCTTCGCAATGATTCCGTTCATCATCTACGGCGAAAAAAAGCGCAAGATGAAGCGTGTGTTGCTCGGGGCGGTGAGTGTATTGATGCTCACTGAACTATTCTTCTGGGTATCGGCAGACAACTTGCAAGAACTGGTGATCGGCACCGTGATATTCTTCACCGCCTTCAACCTGTTGGAGGCGTCGTTGCCTTCGCTGGTAAGCAAGGTGTCGCCTGCCGGTGGCAAGGGGACTGCAATGGGGGTTTACTCCACCAGTCAGTTCCTGGGTGCCGCGCTGGGTGGAATTATCGGCGGCTGGTTGTTCCAGCACGGTGGCTTGAGCATGGTCTTCCTCGGATGTGCGCTGCTCTGCGCCCTGTGGTGGGTGGTTGCGGTAGGCATGCGTGAGCCGCCGTACGTGACCAGCCTGCGCATGCCGCTGTCGGCCGAGGCCGTCCGTGAAGCGGGGCTGACCGAGCGGCTTATGGCCGTCCCGGGTGTGACCGACGCAGTGGTGGTGGCAGATGAAGCCGCCATCTATATCAAACTGGATACGAAAATTTTGGATCGTTCGACCCTGGAGCGCCTGGTCAATCCGGCATCCGCGGCGTGCGAAGCCTAGGAGAACGTTATGGCCCGTGGGGTTAACAAAGTCATATTGGTCGGTACTTGCGGCCAGGATCCCGAAGTCCGCTACCTGCCCAACGGTAACGCCGTGACCAACCTGAGCCTGGCGACCAGCGAGCAGTGGACCGACAAGCAAACCGGCCAGAAGGTCGAGCGCACCGAGTGGCACCGCGTGTCGATGTTCGGCAAGGTTGCCGAGATCGCTGGCGAATACCTGCGTAAAGGTTCCCAGGTCTACATCGAGGGCAAGCTGCAAACCCGCGAGTGGGAAAAAGACGGCATCAAGCGCTACACCACCGAGATCATCGTCGACATGCAGGGCACCATGCAGCTGCTGGGCGGTCGTCCACAGAACCAGGACGGTGCTCCACAGGGTGGTGGCAACAACTACAACCAGGCCCCGCGTCAGCAGGCCCCGCGCCCACAGCAGGCGCCACAGCGTCCAGCTCCGCAGCAGCCAGCACCACAGCCGGCTCCGGACTTCGACAGCTTTGATGACGACATTCCGTTCTAACGAATAGACGTTGAATGTATTGGTTTACAGGGTGCGTCATGGTCTGACGCCTTATAGGCCAAGCAGTCAGTTCTAGAATAGAAAACCCTGATCTCCATGAGGCGGTCAGGGTTTTTTTGTGTGTGGAGGCAAGCCACGCGCTTCATACGAAGGAAACGGGGGGGCAGTTTTTCACTAGAAAGTGGAGACATGTGCATTCAGGCGTTCACCCGCATAGCGCCTAGCACCGACGATCCGGTTTCGCTCCGTTCGGTACGATCTTGACTAAAGTATCAACTGGCGACAGCCATAACGCCGCCACCGTGATCGTTAAAAAGATGCCTGGACCTGCTCCAGGCATCCCAAACCTGATCAGGAGTGCACGATGGACCTCAACCGTCGTCAGTTCTTCAAGGTCGCCGCTATCGGCCTTGGAGGCTCGAGCCTGGCTGCGCTGGGAATGGCTCCGGCCCCGGCCTTCGCCGAGCAGGTGCGCCACTTCAAGCTGGCCCACGCCCACGAGACCCGCAACACCTGCCCTTACTGTTCTGTCGGCTGTGGCCTGATCATGTACAGCCAAGGTGATGCGGCCAAGAATGTCGCGCAGAACATCATCCATATCGAAGGCGACGCCGATCACCCGGTCAATCGCGGCACGTTGTGCCCGAAAGGTGCGGGCTTGCTCGATTTTATCCACAGCCCCAGCCGGCTGCAGTACCCGCAGGTACGCAAGCCAGGTAGCAGTGAGTGGACGCGAGTGTCCTGGGATGATGCACTGGATCGCATTACCGACCTGATGAAGGCGGACCGCGATGCCAACTTTGTGCAGAAGAATGCGCAGGGGCAGACGGTCAACCGCTGGCTGACGGTGGGTTTCCTTGCCGCGTCCGCCTCGTCCAATGAAGCCGGCTACATGACCCACAAGGTCGTTCGCAGTTTTGGCATGCTGGGGTTCGATAACCAGGCACGTGTCTGACATGGCCCGACGGTGGCAAGTCTTGCCCCGACGTATGGCCGTGGAGCCATGACCAACCACTGGACGGATATCGCCAACGCGAATCTGGTCCTGGTGATGGGTGGTAATGCCGCCGAAGCCCACCCCTGTGGCTTCAAGTGGGTGACCGAAGCCAAGGCGCACAATCAGGCCCGTTTGATCGTGGTCGATCCACGGTTCACCCGTACCGCCTCGGTAGCGGATTACTACGCTCCGATTCGTACCGGTAGTGATATCGCCTTCATGGGTGGCTTGATCAACTACCTGCTGAGCGAGGACAAGATCCAGCACGAATATGTGCGCAGCTACACCGATGTCTCGTTCATTGTAAAAGCCGGCTTCAGTTTTGAGGACGGCCTGTTTTCAGGTTATGACGCCGCCAAGCGCAGTTATACCGACAAGTCCGGTTGGGGCTATGAGATCGGTGAGGATGGCTTTGCCAAGGTCGACCCAACGCTGCAGGACCCACGTTGCGTCTACCAATTGATGAAGCAGCACTACAGCCGTTACACCCCAGCCTTGGCTAGCCAGATTTGCGGCATGCCGGAAGACAGCATGCGCAAGATCTGGGAAGAGATCGCCACCTGCTCGCAGCCAGGCAAGACCATGACGATCCTCTATGCCTTGGGCTGGACACAGCACTCGATTGGCTCGCAGATCATTCGCAGTGCGGCCATGGTGCAGTTGCTGTTGGGTAACGTCGGCATGCCTGGCGGTGGTGTCAACGCCTTGCGCGGGCATTCCAACATCCAGGGGCTGACGGACCTGGGTCTGCTGTCCAATCTGTTGCCCGGTTACCTGACCCTGGCGTCCGATGCCGAGCAGGACTACGACGCCTATATCGCCAAGCGCGCGCTCAAGCCGTTACGCCCAGGGCAGATGTCCTATTGGCAGAACTACGGCAAGTTCCACGTCAGTCTGATGAAGGCTTGGTATGGGGCCAACGCAACGGCGGAAAACCATTGGGGCTATGACTGGTTGCCCAAGCTGGATATTCCTGGCTACGACGTGCTGAAGATGTTCGACATGATGGCCAAAGGGCAGGTCAATGGTTACTTCTGCCAGGGCTTCAACCCGATTGCTGCGCTGCCTGACAAGAACCGTGTCATGGCGTCGCTGGCCAAGCTCAAATGGCTGGTGGTGATGGATCCACTGGCCACCGAGACGTCTGAGTTCTGGCGCAATGTCGGGCCGTACAACGACGTTGAAACCGCCACTATCCAGACGGAAGTCATCCGTCTGCCAACCACCTGTTTCGCCGAGGAGGACGGTTCGCTGGTGAATAGCAGCCGCTGGCTGCAATGGCACTGGAAGGGGGCCGAAGGCCCAGGCCAGGCACGCACCGACGTGCAGATCATGAGCGAGCTGTTCCTGCGTTTACGCGAGCGCTATCAGCGTGAGGGTGGCGCGTGGGCCGAGCCGATACTCAAGCTCAACTGGCCCTACAAGGTGGCGCATGAGCCATCGCCGGAAGAAATCGCCAAGGAGTTCAACGGCTATGCCACTGCCGACTTTACCGATGTCAGTGGCGCGGCATTCAAGACAGGGCAGCAACTGTCCGGGTTCGCCCAGCTAAGGGATGACGGCAGTACCGCCTCGGGTTGCTGGATCTTCTGTGGTAGTTGGACCGAGCAAGGCAACCAAATGGCGCGGCGTGACAACAGCGATCCTTATGGCATGAAGCAGCACCTGGGGTGGGCCTGGGCCTGGCCGATGAACCGGAGGATTCTCTACAACCGGGCGTCGGCTGATCTTCAAGGCAAACCGTGGGCGCCGAACAAGCGTCTGGTCTGGTGGAATGGCAAAACCTGGGGCGGTACTGACGTTCCCGACTACAAAGTCGACGTCGCACCAGAGGCGGCGATGAACCCGTTCATCATGAACCCCGAAGGGGTGGCGCGCTTCTTTGCGCTGGACAAGATGGCCGAAGGCCCATTCCCCGAGCACTACGAGCCGTTCGAGACGCCCATTGGCATTAACCCCTTGCACCCGGGGAACAAGCAGGCGACCAGCAACCCGGCCGGGCGAGTGTTCGATTCGGTCTGGGACTCGTTGGGGCAGGCCAAGGACTTCCCGTATGCCGCCACCAGCTACCGATTGACCGAGCACTTCCACTTCTGGACCAAGCATTGCCCGATCAACGCTGTGACCCAGCCAGAGCAGTTCGTTGAAATTGGCGAGGCGCTGGCCAAGGAGAAGGGCATTGTTGCAGGAGATCGGGTTCGGGTGACGTGCAAGCGAGGGCATATCGAGGCGGTCGCGGTGGTGACCAAGCGGATCCGTCCGTTGCAGGTCAACAACCAGACCGTGCATCAAATCGGCATCCCCCTGCACTGGGGCTTCACCGGCGCCACCCGTCACGGCTACCTGACCAATACCTTGGTGCCGTACCTCGGTGACGGTAATACCCAGACCCCGGAATCCAAGTCGTTCCTGGTCAACCTGGAGAAAATCTGATGGCCAGCCAAGACATTATTGCCCGTTCAGCCACGACCACCTTGCCGCCTTCGGTGCGCCAGCAAGAGGAGGTGGCGAAGCTGATCGACACCTCCAAGTGCATTGGCTGCAAGGCCTGCCAAGTGGCATGTTCGGAGTGGAACGAGTTGCGTGACGAGGTTGGGCATAGCCTCGGTACTTACGACAACCCTCAGGACTTGAGCGCCGAAACCTGGACCCTGATGCGCTTCACGGAGCATGAAAACACCGTAGGCAATCTGGAGTGGTTGATTCGCAAGGACGGCTGCATGCACTGCGCCGATCCGGGTTGCCTGAAAGCCTGCCCAAGCCCAGGGGCGATCATCCAGCACGCCAATGGCATCGTCGATTTCAACCAGGATCATTGTATCGGCTGTGGTTATTGCATCACGGGCTGCCCGTTCAACATCCCCCGGATCTCACAGAAGGACCACAAGGCCTACAAGTGCACGCTGTGTTCGGACCGGGTCGCGGTCGGGCTGGAGCCGGCTTGCGTCAAAACCTGCCCAACCGGTGCGATTGTCTTTGGTAGCAAGGCGGACATGAAGGAGCATGCCGCCGAACGAATCGTCGATCTCAAGTCGCGCGGCTTCGAGCAGGCTGGCTTGTATGACCCCGACGGAGTCGGTGGTACTCATGTGATGTACGTACTGCACCATGCCGATCAGCCTCAGTTGTATGCGGGCCTGCCGAATCAACCGGTGATCAGCCCCTTGGTCGGCTTGTGGAAAGGCATGAGCAAGCCGTTGGCGTTGCTGGCCATGGGCGCGGCGGTGTTGGCGGGGTTCTTCCACTATGTGCGTATTGGTCCGCAGCGGATCGAGGACGATGAGCATCCGGCTGGCAAGGACCCCAGCGTGCGTGAGGTTGACCCGGCCGTGCATGTCTTTGACCCGAGCAATCCTGGTGCACAGGGGGAAGATCGGCCATGAAAGACAAACCGATCCTGCGTTACACCGCGAATGAGCGCAGTAACCACTGGGCGGTGGCCATTCTGTTCTTCATGGCGGCGTTGTCCGGGCTGGCGCTGTTTCACCCGGCGTTGTTCTGGCTCAGCCACCTGTTTGGTGGCGGGCCCTGGACGCGGATACTGCACCCTTTTATGGGTGTGTTGATGTTTGTGTTGTTCCTGGGGCTGGTAATACGTTTCTGGCGAGCGAACATTCTCACGGCGAATGATCGGCTTTGGCTTCGTCGAGTCGACCGGGTGATGCGCAATGAAGAGCAGGGTGTGCCGCCTGTGGGTAAGTACAACGCCGGGCAGAAGCTGCTCTTCTGGACGCTGCTGCTTTGCATGCTGGTGTTGCTGCTCAGCGGCGTGGTGATTTGGCGCGCCTACTTCAGCCAGTATTTTGGGATTGGCGGTATTCGTCTGGCGACGCTGCTGCACGCATTGGCCGCATTTGTGCTGGTGCTGAGCATCATCGTGCATATCTACGCCGGCATCTGGATCAAGGGCTCGGTCGGCGCCATGGTGCATGGTTGGGTGAGTCGCGCCTGGGCGAAAAAGCACCATGGGCTATGGTATCGGGAAGTGACCGGTGAAGATCGGTCGGATAGCCACATCGGCAAGAAGGGGTGACGGCTTGAGCAGGATACTTGAACCGGGCCATATCGAAGCGGCAGCGAGCGCTCCGCCGTTCATCCATTTGCCACCACCGAACCTGTTTGATTTGCGCAGGGCTCGTCTGGAGCACCTGGCTGTAGGGCATCCTCTGGCCGAGTATCTGCGTTTTGCTGCCAGCCTTTGTCAGTTCCAGCAAGGTTTGATGGATCATCCCCCGAGCACCTCCCCGCTAGACCCTGAGCGCATTCGCCTTTGCCTTGAGCACGGTCTGCCCCCGCTAGCGGCGGACAGCCTGGTGCGTGAAGCCGATTGGCCGCCGTATCTGGAGGCGTTGTTACAGCAGTATCAGGCCGCTTCGGACCCTGTGCATGCGGCGCTGGCACAGTTGCGCGCAGCCAGTGGCGAGCAGCGCAAGGTGTGGGCATTGGCATTGCTCGGCGGGCAGTACGCTGGGCTGCCGGCGGCTTTGGTGCCCTTTCTCGGTGCTGCACTGCAAGTGGCCTGGAGTCACTGGTTGTTGGGTTTGCCGGAGGACCTGCTCAGGCCCGGTGATGAGCTCCAACAATGCCCGGCCTGCGGTTCGCCGGCGATGGCCGGGGTGATTCGCCATCGAGGCAAATTCAATGGGCTGCGTTATCTGGTTTGCTCCTTGTGTGCCTGTGAGTGGCATGTAGTACGGGTGAAATGTATCTACTGCGAACAAAGTAAGGGGCTGCGTTACTACAGCTTCGAGGATGACCGTTACCCTGCTGGCCTGGCGCCGTTGCGCGCCGAGTGCTGCGTAGGGTGTAAACGCTACTTGAAACTGGTCTATCTGGAGCATGATGCCGAAGCGGAGGCCT
Organism: Pseudomonas laurentiana; assembly: GCF_014648275.1. Taxonomy (GTDB): domain Bacteria; phylum Pseudomonadota; class Gammaproteobacteria; order Pseudomonadales; family Pseudomonadaceae; genus Aquipseudomonas; species Aquipseudomonas laurentiana. The sequence continues at coordinate 203,822 of NZ_BMQU01000005.1, read as the reverse complement.
TGAGTGTCGACCTCGCCAGCCTGGCCCTGGATCTGCGCCTGGATCAGGAGGGCTATCAGCGCTTGGCGCCGAACCTGCTGCTGGCGCCAGGAGGCGATTGAGCCCAGCGGCTACACTCAAGATTCCCGGCTCCCTTCGTCGGCAGAGTCGACTGCTGCCGCGCGTCGTGAGAGCGATGACCGGAGCGTCTTAAATGCCTTCCAGTTTAGCCCCGCTGCCCACGCGCCTTCCCTCCGTCGATAGCCTGTTACGTAGTCCTGCCTGTCAGCCGTTGTCGGAACGCTATGGGCGCGAGGCGCTACTCAGTGCTTTGCGGCAGGTGCTCGATGATCTGCGAGAACCTGTCCGACGGGGTCAGCTGGAGGCTGTTGAACTGATACCCGAGGTGCTGGCTGGCAGGGTTGGTGAGCGCTTGGCAGTGCAGCATCAAAGCCGAGTGCGTCGGGTGTTCAACCTGACCGGTACGGTTTTGCACACCAACCTTGGTCGGGCCTTGCTGCCTGAAGAAGCCATCAATGCCGTGCAGCAGGCTGCGCGCTATCCGCTGAACCTGGAATTTGACCTTGAGAGCGGCAAGCGCGGCGACCGGGATGACTTGATCGAGGACCTGATCCTTGAGCTGACCGGTGCCGAAGCCGTTACCGTGGTGAACAACAATGCCGCAGCGGTATTGCTGGCACTCAATAGTTTGGGCGCGCGCAAGGAGGGGATCATCTCGCGTGGTGAGCTGATCGAGATCGGTGGCGCCTTTCGTATCCCCGACATCATGGCGCGTGCGGGCGTGAAACTGCATGAGGTGGGCACGACCAACCGCACGCATGCGCATGACTATGAAGCCGCCATCGGCCCGCGCAGCGGCCTGCTGATGCGCGTACATTGCAGTAATTACAGCATTCAGGGCTTCACCCATCAGGTACCGACCCAAGCGTTGGCGGAACTGGCCCATCAGCACGGGCTGCCACTGCTGGAAGACCTGGGCAGCGGAAGCCTTCTGGATTTGACGCGCTGGGGGCTGCCCGCCGAACCCACGGTTCGCCAAGCCTTGGCAGACGGGGCTGATATTGTCACGTTCAGCGGTGACAAACTGCTGGGTGGACCTCAGGCGGGATTGATCGTAGGTCGTAAGGCACTGATCGCGCGGATCAAGAAAAACCCGCTCAAGCGCGCCCTGCGTGTGGATAAGTTGACCCTCGCTGCGCTGGAGGCGGTGCTGGGCCTGTACCGCAATCCCGAGCGGCTGGCTGAACGTCTGCCCAGCCTGCGTCTGCTGACCCGCCCCCAGGCGGATATTCTGGCGCAAGCCCAGCGCCTGGCGCCGGCGCTTGCGCACGTGCTGGGTGAGTTGTGGGCGGTGAGCGTGGAACCCGCGTTAGGCATGATTGGCAGCGGCAGTCAGCCGGTGGCCCGCTTGCCTAGCGCCGCCTTGTGCGCGCGCGCGCGGGCGTCCAAGCGTTTGCGCGGGCGTCACTTGCATGCGCTGGAGGCAGCCTTGCGTGCTTTGCCGATTCCGGTACTTGGGCGCATCGATGACGATGCGCTGTGGCTGGACCTGCGTCAGTTGGATGACGAAGTCGGTTGGCTGGAGCAGCTACCGCAGTTACGACTGGGGGTCATGACAAGGTGATTGTCGGAACGGCCGGGCATATCGATCATGGCAAGACAGCACTGCTGGAAGCACTGACCGGGCAGGCTGGAGATCGTCGTCGGGAAGAGCACGAACGGGGCATCACTATCGACCTTGGCTACCGCTACGCGCCGCTGCAGGCGGGGGCTGAGCTCACGGGTTTTGTCGATGTCCCCGGCCATGAGCGCTTTATTCACAACATGCTGGCCGGAGCACATGGCATTGACCTGGTATTGCTGGTGGTAGCGGCCGACGACGGCGTGATGCCGCAGACCCGTGAACACTTGGCAATTGTCGAGTTACTGGGTATCCCCAAGGCGCTGGTGGTTATCAGCAAATGTGACCGTGTCGAGCCTGCAAGGGTGCGTGAGGTGCAGAGTGAGGTGCAGGCCTTGCTGGCAACGGGGCCTTATGCCGGGGCGGCTCAGTTCGTGGTGTCGAGCGTGTCCGGCAGTGGCATCGATGTATTGCGCCAGGCACTTTTGAGCGCCCAGCATGACATTCGCCAGCGCAGCAGTGCAGGAGGCTTTCGTCTGGCCATAGACCGTGCATTCAGCGTTGCCGGTGCAGGCATTGTGGTCACGGGTACGTCATTGGCTGGCCAGGTGCAGGTCGGCGACACGTTGCTGTTGGGCAAGACCGGTAAACCGGTGCGCGTGCGTGGCCTGCATGCACAGAACCAGGCCGCAGTCGAAGCGCGGGCCGGGCAGCGGGTGGCCTTGAATATCGCTGCCGAACGCCTGAGTGTGGAGCAGATCCACCGTGGTGATTGGCTGTTGGCCGAGTGGTTGTACGGTACTACTCAGCGCCTGGATTTCGAGCTGCGGTTGCTGGGCAGTGAAACCCGTCTGTTTGAACATTTCAGTTCCGTGCATGTGCATCTTGGCACTCAGGATGTCACCGCGAAGGTCGCGCTGCTGCAAGGCGAGAGCCTGGCGCCCGGTGGGCATATGTTTGCGCAGTTGCTGCTCAATGCCCCGCTGCACGCTGTGCATGGTGATCGCCTGGTGGTGCGCGATCAGCGTGCGCAGCGCACGCTTGGAGGTGGGCGGGTGCTTGATCCTTTTGCGCCCGCCCGGCAGCGTCGTAGCCCGGCGCGATTGGCACAGTTGCAGGCGTTGGCCGAGGCCGAGAGTCTGGAGCAGGCTCTTCCAGCGCTGCTTGCACAGGGGGCATCGGGGCTAGACCCTCATCAACTGGAGCGTCAGTTCAATCGTCTGCGCAGCAGTTGGCGTTTGCCCGAGGATGTCAGTGTTATTGCCACGCGCCAGGGCTCGCGGTTGTTCGCGACGTCGCAGTGGCAGGCGCTCAAACGGGAGGTGTTGGCACAGCTGGCCCGGTTTCACGCGCTGGAGCCTGACCAGTTGGGCCCTGACCGCGACCGCTTGCGACGTTTCGTGGCGCTACCCCTGGAGCGCCCGGTGTTCATCAGCTTGATCGAAGAGCTGCTGGCGGAAGGGGGGCTGGCCTGTAGTGGGCCATGGTTGCACTTGCCGGAGCATCAGGCACGTCTGAACGACGAGGACATGGCCTTGTGGGCGCAGTTGCAACCGCTGTTGCAAGCGTCCGGCTTTGACCCGCCCTGGGTGCGTGACCTGGCCCGTGCAACCCACGGCGAGGAGGCTGCTGTGCGGCTGCTGTTACGCAAGATGGCGCGCTTGGGGCAAGTACATCAAGTGGTACGCGACCTGTTCTATCCTGATGCCACGGTGCGACAAATGGCGGCTATGCTCATGCAAGTGGCTGCCGAGGACCTGAGTGTCCAGGTGGCACGTTTTCGTGATGTGTTAGGGATCGGCCGTAAACGCAGTATCCAGATTCTCGAGTATTTCGACCGTGTCGGCCTGACGCGCCGCCTCGGCGACCAGCGTCGCGTACGACCGGACAATGCGTTGGCCCAACTGAGTCACGGCTGATGACGAGGAAGGCAATCGCGCCCGGTGGCGCGGCCGGGCTTCAAACCCGGTTGGGGACGGCAGCCGTTCCCGGGCAGGTTCGACTCCCGCTGCCTTCCGCCAAGCCGCAGGTTGGACTTCCCCCGCAGGAAGCCGCAAAATATCCGCTTCCCCTATCTTTTGACCGGACCTGCTGACTCTATGCGAATGCGCCTGATGCTGTTGGGTGGTGGAAATGCCCTTGGGCAAGCGCTGATTCGCCTTGGGGCCGAGGAAGACATCGGCTTTTTGGCGCCTCGTCCGCCGGATAAGGGTTGGGATGCTGCCAGCCTGACCCAATTGCTGGATGACACCCGCCCCGATGCACTGGTGAATCTGGCCTATTACTTCGACTGGTTTCAAGCCGAGTCGGTCAGTGAGCAGCGGTTGGCCCAGCAGGAGCGCTCGGTAGAGCGCCTGGCTGAACTGTGCCAGCACCATGGGATTATTCTGGTCCAGCCTTCCAGCTACCGCGTGTTCGATGGCTCACGGGCCACGGCCTACAGCGAGAAGGATGAGCCGGTGCCGTTGGGCCTGCGCGGGCAAGCGCTCTGGCGGATCGAGCAGAGCGTTCGCGCTACCTGCCCGCAGCACGTGCTGCTGCGCTTTGGCTGGCTGCTCGACGAAAGCCTGGACGGTGTCCTTGGACGCTTCCTGACCCGCGCCGAACAGGCTCAGGAACTGTTGCTGGCGGATGACCGGCGTGGAAACCCGACGCCAGTAGATGATGCCGCTCGGGTCATTCTTTCCGTGCTCAAGCAACTGGATTGCGCGGCACCACTGTGGGGCACCTACCATTACGCGGGTAACGAGGCGACTACGCCGCTCGCGTTAGGTCAGGCGATCCTCAGTGAGGCCTCGCAGCTCCATACACTGGCTGTTCAAACACCGACTGCACAGGCTCACGCAGCCCGTCCGGATGCAGCTGAAGAACCGCAGCACGCGGTACTGGCCTGCAAGAAAATTCTGCACACCTTCGGTATCAAACCGCGCGCCTGGCGTGCTGGCTTGCCGACACTACTGGATCGATTCTACCGCCATGGCTGATGCACCTATTCTGATTACCGGCGGCGCAGGCTTCATCGGCTCTCACTTGAGCGACGCACTGTTGGCAAAAGGCTATGCGGTACGGGTATTGGACGACCTGTCCACCGGCAAACGCAGCAACCTGCAGTTACAGCACCCCAAGCTGCAACTGATCGAGGGTGATGTGGCTGACGCGACGCTGGTCGCACAGGCGGCAGCAGGGTGCCAGGCGGTGGTTCATCTTGCGGCAGTGGCGTCGGTCCAGGCGTCGGTCGAAGACCCGGTGAAAACTCACCAGAGCAATTTCATTGGCACGCTGAATGTGTGTGAGGCCATGCGTCTGGCCGGCATTCGACGGGTGCTTTTCGCCTCCAGCGCGGCGGTGTATGGCAACAACGGTGAAGGCGAATCGATCAGTGAGGACACGCCCAAAGCGCCACTCACGCCCTATGCTGTGGATAAGCTGGCCAGTGAACAGTACCTGGACTTCTATCGCCGTCAGCATGGCCTGGAACCGGTGATCTTCCGCTTCTTCAATATTTTTGGTCCGCGCCAGGACCCTTCATCACCGTATTCGGGCGTGATCAGCATCTTCAGTGAACGGGCGCTCAACGGGCAGCCGATTACGGTATTTGGTGATGGCGAGCAGACCCGCGACTTCGTCTATGTCGGTGATCTGGTGAGCGTGATGCTGCAGGCGCTGGAGCTGGATCAGGTTGAAGAGGGCGCGGTGAACGTCGGGTTGAATCAGGCCACCTCGTTGAATCAGCTGTTGGCAACCTTGAAAACTGTGGTCGGCAGTTTGCCTGCCATCAGTCATGGGCCTGCGCGCTCCGGCGATATCCGCCATTCGCGGGCGGACAATACCCGCCTGTTGCAGCGCTTCCGCTTTCCCGAACCGACGCCAATGGCCGAAGGCCTCGCCCGACTTCTGGGGCGCTGAAACAAAAAAACGGCGATCAAGTCGCCGTTTTTTTCAAGGCCAGGCCTTAGAACTTGTAGCCGACACCCACCATGTAGACCCATGGGTCTACATCCACGTCGACCTTGGTTTTGCCTACGCCCAGGGCACTTGGGCCATCAATGCTGGCTTCGGTGTCGATGTCGACGTACCAGACTGCAGCGTTGACCAGGAAGTTGTCGGTCAGCATGTAGTCCATGCCCAGTTGGCCAGCCAGGCCTACCGAGTCTTTCAGCTTCAGGTTGCTGAAGCCCTGAGCTTTGCGGTTGCTGCTCAGGCTTTCATCGAAGAACATGGTGTAGTTCAGGCCGATACCGGCATATGGCTGGAACTTGGAGCTTGCGTCAAGCGGGTAGTACTGCAGCGACAGGGTCGGTGGCAGTTGCTTGATGTCGCCCAGCTTGCCATCCAGGCCTGGGCCAAGGCCTTTTACACTAACGGTGTGCTGGAATGGCGTCGCGGCCAGCAATTCCAGGCCCACGTGGTCGGTCAGCATGTAGGCGAAGGTCAAGCCCAGTTGGGTATCGCTGTCCAACGTCGCTTTGGTGCCGGGAATCTTGTTGCCGTCCAGCTTGAGGTTGCCGCTGTCTTCGTTAGGGGCGGTGGTGATAGCGCCAGCACGCATAATAAATTCACCCGCCTTGTGGGCATGGGCAACAGGGGCTGTAAGCGCCAGGGCAATCAGCGAGGCGCCAAGCAAAGACTTGTTCATGGAAGCTCCCAAAGGACATTTAGAATGTAATGTGCCAATGGTAAAGAGCCAGCGAAGGGGGGAATTTGACTCAGCTCAATGAAACCGCGATAGCGTTCTTGAGCGGCTTCTATTGTAGTTCATAGGCGTAGATTTTCTCGGCATCCATCTGATAACCCGCCTCAGCCAGCTCACTGCTCGACGACTGGACACGCATCGGGCCTTCGATCCAGTACGGCTGGTAAAGCTCCTCGACCTTGATGCCGAGCTCACTGACCACATGCACGATCTGGTTGGACGGGGGCGGAGGCACATGAATGCATGCGCCGTAGTAAGGCACCAGAAGGAACTCGGTGGTACGGCCTTCTTCGTTGACTTCCAAGGGTACGATGTAGCCCGGCAGTTTGACCTGCTGACCATCCAGCGCCGTGACGACCGGGGCGTCTGCTCCTTGCTGGCGCGCTGCCGGGGCACTCTCCGCTGCGAGCGCATTGCCCAGCTGTGACAGGTCATGCAAGGGCGCCATCTGCGGCTCGATCACCGGTGCGCCGGGCGGGATCAGTTGTGGCCATTCCAGGGTGCGGGGTTCGCCCGCCCACAGCGGTGTGGCAATCAGCAACAACAGGAACAGGGCGCGTGCCATGGGTATCGGTCTCATAAGTGGATCGACAAGCCATCAGCCAGCGACTGTCGGTAGGCACGCCAGGCGGGCACACTGCCCATCAACAGCGCGGCGCCCAGAATGATTGCCAGCAATGTCCATTCGTGGCTGCTGGGCCAAGCCAGTGGCAGGTAGAGGCCGTAATTGGCCTGCACATACCCTTGGGCCAGTGCGATTCCGAGGTAAAGCAGGGACAGGCCTGCGAGTATGCCCGCAACCGCCAGTGCAAAGGCTTCCAGCACCAGCAGACCGGCGATGTGCCAGGGGCGGGCACCCACTGAGCGCAGTATGGCCATTTCCCGGCGACGTTCGTTCAAACTGGTGAGAATGGCGGTCAGCATGCCGATCAGGCCGGTCAGTACGACGAACAGGGACACCACGAACAGTGCCTGCTCGGCAGTGCTCATCAGGCTCCACAGCTCCTGCAGGGCAACGCCTGGCAAAATGGCCTGCAAGGGCTCATTACGGTAGTCATTGATCTCACGCTGCAGGGTAAAGGTGGCGATCTTGTTGTTAAGGCCGAGCATGACCGCGGTGATGGCGCTGGGCGTCAGGTCCATGTTGCGCGCCTGGTCAGCGCTTACACGGCCGGCCCCGCGCGCGGGAACACCGTTGTGCCAGTCAACGTGGATCGCTTCCATGCCGCCGAGGCTGATGTGCAGTGTGCGGTCTACCGGTGTGCCGGTCCTTTGCAGGATACCGACCACTGTGAACGGCTTGTCGTCATGTTTGACCAGGCTTATTGCCGCCACGCCGTGAGCCAGTACCAGCTTGTCGCCCAGTGTGTAATGCAGAGCCTGCGCGACTTCGGCACCCAGCACCACTTCAAATGGGTCGTTGGCAAAGGCGCGCCCTTGAGCCAGTTGCAAGGATTGTTTGTGGCCGTACTGGTAGTGTTCAAAGTAAGCCTGGGACGTGCCCATCACGCGGTAGCCACGGTGCGAGTCACCCAGGGAGATCGGAATCGCCCATTTCACCCGCGGGTCGCTGGCGTAATGCTCGAAACTGTCCCAGCGAATGTTGTTGGTGGCATTGCCGATGCGAAACACTGAATACAGCAACAGGTTCACCGAGCCGGAGCGTGCGCCGACGATCAGGTCGGTGCCACTGATAGTGCTGGCAAAGCTGGCCCGGGCTTCAGTACGTACGCGTTCCACTGCCAGCAGCAGGCACACGGACAGAGCAATGGCGAAGGCCGTCAGGAAGGCAGTGAAGCGCCGATTGGCCAAGCTGGCCAGTGCAAGGCGTAACAGGTACATCAGGCCTCCAGATCATTGGCCGGACGGGCCGCACGGTTGAGTTCGGATAATGACAGGTGGCGGTCGAACAAGGGCGCCAGGCTCTGGTCGTGGCTGACGAACAGCAAGCTTGATCCCGCTGTGTGGCACTCGCTGAACAGCAGGCGGATAAAGGCCTCACGACTGTCCGCGTCAAGGGCAGAGGTTGGCTCGTCGGCGATGACCAGTTCGGGCTGGCCAATCAGCGCACGGGCTGCCGCGACTCGTTGCTGCTGGCCGATCGACAGGCTGTCGGCCCGACGCATCAACAAGGCAGGGTCTTTCAAACCCAAGTGAGCCAGCAGGCTGGCGGCGGCCTGATCGACACTGCCGTAACGCTCACAGGCCTTGGCTGCTCGAGCCTTGGAGAAGCGGCAGGGCAGCTCGACGTTTTCGCGGACCGAGAGAAACGGCAACAGGTTGAACTGCTGGAAGATGTAGCCCGTGTGGTCAACACGAAAGCGATCGCGGGCGCCTTGCTTGAGTGTGCCCAGCGTCTGGCCGAGCAGGCGAATGCTGCCGCGGTCAGGTTGCTGTACGCCACCGAGCAGGCCGAGCAGGGTGGTCTTGCCGCTACCACTGGGGCCTTTGAGGAACAACGACTCACCCGCTTCCAAATGGAAGGCCGGGATATCCAGCAACGGTGGATGGCCTGGCCAGGCGAAGGTCAGGTCTGTTAACTCGATCAGTGGCTGGCGCATTCAGAAGGCAACCGTCGCCTTGTTCGGGGTCGCTTCCAGGCCTTTCTGGCCATTGGGGCCAATCAATTGCACGGTGATTTTCTGAGTAGCGGGGAAGGCCTTGAACAGTGGGCCGAGATCCAGCTCGGCCAGCTTGCCTGGTTGCTCGCAGGTCAGTTGGTAATGGGCGTGGATCTCGCTGTGTTCGTGAGCCGCGTGGTGATCGTCGGACGTCGCATCATCGAACAAGGGGCTTTCCAGGGCTTCGTCGGTTTCCGTGCACTGCGCCGCACTGGCCAAGCCAAACAGCGTCAATGGTTGTTCCAGTTGCTTGCGGACGTCGGCGACCTTGGCCTTGTCGGCTGGGCTGCTGGCGGCATGCTCAAAGCCCACCAGATTCATGGCCGGGCTTTCCAGTTCCAACTCAAGCGTCTTGTCGTCAAGCACGACATTGAGATGGGCCACACCGTGCTCGTGGGCATCAAGGCTGCCATGGGCATGATCATGGTCTTTCTCGGCGTGAGCTGTCGCGAGAGGCAGCAGGGCAAACGGCAAGGCAAGCAGCAGACGGCGCATGGAACGGTCTCCGTAGAGGCGAGGCTTAAAGCGCAATGTTATAACAAATTATTGGGTGGTTGCCAGCGTGCTTGGCGACAGCCTGTCGCCATGGGAGCATGGGCTATCAGAAGGCTTGGAGGAGAGGTGTGTGCGTATTCGAGGGCATATTGGTGAATGGCCGGTGGACCTGACGCTGGAGCTTGATCCGGCCGAGTGGGCGCAGTTGGGTGGGCACGTGGAGCGCGCTTTGCCGGTCGCTTCGCCAACTGAAACCAGCACGCCGGGCGCGCGTCCGGATGATGTGCAGTGGCAAGCGGCGCTGACCTTGTTGCGTCAGGCAGGGCAGCTCAATGGGCCAGAGTTGTTGGAGGCGCTGGCCGCGCTTGCCGGCAGTGCTGCGGCGGGCAAGCGTCTGTTGGTGCGCTTGCGCCATAGTGCGCAGGTGAAGGTTGAAAGCGGGGCGGATGCGCCGGTGTATCGTTGGCTTGGATAAGCGTCCGGTCCCTGCAGCGTGTGCAGGGACCGGCAATACGCTGATACCTGAAACGATGCTCAGTACAGTGCTGCAAACAGCTTGCGTCGGTAGGTGCCTACCAGCGGGTGATCATTGCCCAGCAGGTCGAACACCTGCAGCAATGTCTTGTGCGGCACGCCACCGTCATAGCCACGGTTGCGCACGAACAGTTTCAGCAATGCCTCTAGCGCCGCTTCGTACTGCTGGCGCGACAGTTGATGTATGGCCAGTTGGTAAAGCGCTTCATCGTCCCCGGCATTCTGCGCCAGACGTGTCTTCAGCGTGGCTGCGTCGGGCAGGTCTGTAACCTGCCGGAGGAAGGTCAACTGAGCTTTGGCACCGGCCAGTGCGGCCTTGTGCTCATCGCTTTTCACCGCATCGAGGACCGTCTGGGCTTCGCCCAGTTCCCCGCGCTCGGCCAGGCAGCGGGCGTAGAGAATCAATGCGCCTGCGTTGCTGTTGTCTTCAGTGAGCAGCGCCTTGAGCGTAGCCTCGGCATCACCAAAGCGTCCTTCAGCAAACAGTGCCTGGGCCAGCTCCAGCGGGTCGGCTGCTGGTGGAGGCGGCATTTGTACATGGGGTTCAAGTAGGGCACGGATTGCCGACTCAGGCTGGGCACCAGCGAAGCCATCAACCGGCTGGCCATCCTTGAACAGCACTACGGTCGGCAGGCTACGGATGCCGAAGCGTGCAACGATGTCCTGCTCGATGTCACAGTTGACCTTGGCCAGCAGCAATTCGCCCTGATAGCTCTCGGTGATTTGTGCAAGCAGCGGCATCAGCGCTTTGCACGGCGCACACCATTCGGCCCAGAAATCCACCAGTACCGGCTTATGATGGGAGTTGGCGATCACCAGCTGATCGAAGTTGGCAGCGCTGGCGTCGAAAATGTACGGCGTTTCTTGACTCATCGCGACTCTCGCAAATCCTTGAATGACATCACTATAAAGGCTCGCGGCTGGCATGGTACAGGCTGACCCGGCGGAATTCGTGAGGCTCCGCCAGGTCAGGCAAGGTCAGGGCTTCGAGGACGCCCAGTGATTGATACAGCGGGTGGCTGAAGTCACGCACTCTGGAGTCGGCTACCAAGGCTTCGCGGCCGCGGCTGAGGAATTCATCGAGTAGCGGCAGGTTGGCCCGATCATAGAGCACGTCGGCGACCAGAATCAGGTCGAAGCGGTCTGCTTCGGCAAAGAAATCAGCCGAGTAATTCAGGCTCACCCCGTTCAGTTCAGCGTTGGCCCGGCAGGCATCCAGGGCCAGTGGGTCAAGGTCGCACGCCACCACTTCAAGGGCGCCGGCCTTGGCTGCGGCAATACCTGCAATGCCAGAACCTGCGCCGAAGTCGAGTACGCGCTTGCCTTCAACCCATTCAGGTCGTTCACACAAGTAGCGCGCCATGGCCAGGCCGCTGGCCCAACAGAAGCTCCAGTAAGGAGGCTCATGGAGGATGCGTCGGGTTTCTTCGGGACTGAAGGCGCGGTCCATATTGTCCGCATCGATGAGCCAGAGTTTCAGGTCGCTGCCCGGCAGAGGACTGGCTACCAGGCGCGCATCGCCGAGCAGTTCACTTAACGCCCCTTGAAGCGATGACGGTGCTGCTGTCATGGCGCCTTCTCGAAGCGCAGGGGCCCCGTGGCCTGGGTTGTTGCCTGGGTAACCCGCAGCGCCGGCAAGTGCAGGATCAGTTGCCCCGACTGGCTGGCGCGACCGCGTAGTTCAACACGCGCACCACTCGGGAAGGCTTCGGGATTGAAGCGTAAATGGAAGGGCAGTGCCTGGCCGTTACCTGTAAGCGAGCTGCTGGCCAGCAAGCGCTGCGGACGTCCACGTTCATCAATGACCAGTAACGCCAGTTCGACATCGGCGTTGGCCGGGATATCCAGCAGGGTGCCACTGAGTTCGCGCTGATAGGCCGGCAGAGGGCCAAGGGGCGCAGGCAGCTTGCTGGTGGTCGGTGCGGTGTTTGTTTGCATCTGTTTGGGCGCATCGCTGCTGCAGGCGGCAAGCAGGCCGGCAAAACTGAGCAGAATGAGTGCTCGAAAGCGCATGGAGAGGTTCCTTGAGGAGGTTTCCTCACTGGATGGTAAACCCTTTGGCTTGTCTTGCCAGTGAGATGCGCTACCATGGCCCTCCCTTTTTTTGTTGCCTGCCACCATGCACTGTCCCTTCTGCGGTGCCAACGACACCAAAGTCATCGACTCGCGACTGGTCGCCGAGGGTGAGCAAGTGCGCCGTCGGCGCGAATGCGTTGCCTGCGGTGAGCGCTTTACTACCTTTGAAACCGCCGAACTGGTCCTGCCACGTTTGATCAAACAGGATGGCAGTCGCCAGCCGTTTGATGAGGACAAACTGCGGGCCGGCATGCAGCGCGCGCTGGAAAAACGCCCGGTCAGTGTCGAGCGACTGGAAGCCGCGCTGGCGCACATCAAGCACAAGTTGCGGGCAACCGGCGAGCGCGAAGTCAAATCGCTGGTTGTGGGCGAACTGGTAATGGCTGAGCTGCAGAAGCTCGATGAGGTCGCCTACATCCGCTTTGCCTCGGTCTACCGACGCTTCCAGGACCTCGATGAATTCCGTGAAGAGATTGACCGTCTGGCCCGTGAGCCGGCTAAAGAGTGATCATGCCCACTGAACGCGCTGTGCTGGATGCTCACTATATGGCCCGCGCCCTCGAGCTGGCGCGCAAGGGCCTGTACTCAACCCACCCCAATCCTCGCGTTGGCTGCGTGATCGTGCGCGATGGCCAGGTGGTGGGGGAAGGCTGGCATGTCCGCGCCGGTGAGCCGCATGCTGAGGTTCATGCCTTGCGCCAGGCGGGCGAATTGGCCCGTGGTGCCTGCGCCTATGTCACCCTTGAACCCTGCAGCCATCACGGGCGTACGCCGCCTTGTGCCGAGGCGCTGGTCAATGCGGGAGTGGCGCGGGTGGTGGCGGCCATGCAGGACCCCAATCCTCAGGTTGCAGGTCAAGGCCTGAAGCGCTTGGCCGATGCCGGTATTGAAGTGTCCAGCGGGGTGCTTGAGGCCGAGGCGCGTGCGTTGAACCCGGGCTTTCTCAAGCGTATGGAGCACGGCCTGCCTTATGTGCGGGTCAAACTGGCGATGAGTCTCGATGGCCGCACCGCCATGGCCAGTGGCGAGAGTCAGTGGATCACCGGCCCTGCTGCGCGCTCGGCTGTGCAGCGCCTGCGGGCGCGTTCAAGCGTTGTGCTGACCAGCGCTGAAAGCGTGATCGCGGACAATGCCCGGATGACTGTTCGCGCTGAGGAGCTGGGGCTGGACGCAGAAAATACGGCGTTGGCGCTGGCTCGCCAGCCGCTGCGTGTGTTGATCGATGGGCGTCTGCGCCTGCCGCTGGAGGCCTCGTTCTATCAGGCAGGGCCGGCGCTGGTGGCGACCGCTGCCGCAGGTGATGAACGCTATGCACAGGCCGGTGTTGAGCTGCTGCAACTGCCGGGACAGGACGGTCGTGTCGATCTGCGTGCACTGCTGCTTGAGCTGGCGGCACGTGGGGTCAATGAGGTATTGGTCGAGGCGGGGCCCGGGCTTGCCGGGGCCTTTGCGCAGTCCGGGCTGGTGGATGAGTATCAGCTGTTCATTGCCGGCAAGTTTCTTGGTTCAAGCGCCAGGCCGCTGCTTGATTGGCCGCTGGCCCGCATGAGCGAGGCGCCAGCATTGAAAATCACTGAAATGCGAGCGGTTGGCGATGACTGGCGAGTCACCGCGATCCCTGTGCCGGCGTCCGGCGTATAATTTTCGGCTTGCGCCACGCGCGGCCCGTTCTCGAGGAGGACTCATGTTCACAGGCATCATCGAATCTATCGGCAGCATCCGCTCGTTGACCCCAAAGGGTGGCGATGTACGGGTTTATGTCGAGACCGGCAAGCTTGACCTGAGTGATGTGAAACTTGGCGACAGCATTGCGGTGAATGGCGTTTGCCTGACGGCAGTCGAGCTGCCAGGTGATGGCTTCTGGGCCGACGTCAGTCGTGAAACCCTGGACTGCACCGCCTTTTCCGACCTCAAGAGCGGCAGCCGGGTCAACCTGGAAAAAGCCCTGACGCCGACGACCCGATTGGGTGGTCATCTGGTCAGCGGCCACGTCGACGGTGTCGGCGAAATCATATCGCGTAGCGATAACGCTCGCGCCATCCAGTTCCGTGTTCGTGCGCCAAAGGAGCTGGCCAAGTACGTTGCGCACAAGGGGTCGATTACCGTCGACGGTACCAGCCTGACGGTGAATGCCGTCGATGGCGCCGAGTTCGAGCTGACAATCGTGCCTCACACCCTGGCCGAAACCATCATGGCCGACTACCGCGCTGGTCGTCGGGTCAACCTTGAGGTCGACCTGTTGGCCCGTTACCTGGAGCGTCTGTTGCTCGGCGACAAAGCCGCCGAGTCGACCAAGGGCAGCGGTATCACTGAAAGTTTCCTGGCCGCCAACGGCTACCTGAAATCCTGAATGAGAAGGGGGTGCCGCGTGGCGCTCAACAGCATCGAAGAACTGGTTGAAGATATCCGCCAGGGCAAAATGGTCATCCTCATGGATGACGAAGACCGCGAGAACGAAGGCGACCTGATCATGGCCGCCGAGGCCTGCAAGGCGGAACACATCAACTTCATGGCCAAGCACGCCCGTGGCCTGATCTGCATGCCGATGTCGCGTGAGCGCTGTGAGCTGCTCAAGTTGCCGTTGATGGCGCCGCGTAATGGCTCGGGCTTCGGTACCAAGTTCACTGTCTCGATCGAGGCGGCCGAAGGCGTCACCACCGGTATCTCCGCTGCCGACCGTGCACGCACCGTGCAAGCTGCTGCCGCACGCGATGCCAAGGCCGAAGACATCGTCAGCCCAGGCCACATTTTCCCGCTGATGGCGCAATCCGGCGGCACGCTGGCCCGTGCAGGCCATACCGAGGCGGCATGTGATCTGGCGCGTATGGCCGGTTTTGAACCAAGCGGCGTGATCTGCGAAGTCATGAACGACGACGGCACCATGTCCCGTCGTCCGGAGCTGGAAGCGTTTGCCGCCGAGCACGGCATCAAGATCGGCACCATCGCTGATCTGATTCACTACCGGATGATCCACGAACGTACCATTCAGCGGATTTCCGAGCAGCCGCTGGACAGCGAATTGGGCCAATTCAACCTGGTCACCTACCGTGACTCGGTCGAGGGTGATGTGCACCTGGCGCTGACCTTGGGCAAGATCTGTGCGGAAGAACCGACCCTGGTCCGGGTGCACAACATGGACCCGCTGCGTGACCTGCTGATGGTCAAGCAGCCCGGCCGCTGGAGCCTGCGTGCTGCAATGAGCGCGGTGGCGGAGGCTGGCAGTGGTGTGGTGTTGTTGCTTGGTCACCCGCTGGACGGTGATGTGCTGCTGGCACATATCCGTGAGACAGCCGACAGTGCTCAGGTGAAAACCCCAACGACTTACAGCACCGTGGGTGCGGGTTCGCAGATTCTCCGGGACCTCGGCGTACGCAAAATGCGCCTGATGAGTTCGCCGATGAAATTTAATGCGATATCCGGATTCGATCTGGAAGTTGTAGAATACGTGCCCTCCGAATAAAGCAGGCGTTTGCTGCCCTGTGTGTTCGTGACCAAACCTCCCACAGGCCGCGTCGTTGCGGCCTGGCTCTTTAAGATGAGAATCCCGGAATGACTCTGAAGACCATTGAAGGTACCTTCATCGCCCCCAAAGGTCGCTATGCTTTGGTGGTTGGCCGCTTCAACAGCTTCGTCGTCGAAAGCCTGGTGAGCGGCGCCGTTGATGCCCTGGTTCGCCACGGCGTCAGCGAAAGCGACATCACCATCATCCGTGCCCCGGGTGCATTCGAGATCCCGCTGGTAGCACAGAAAGTCGCTCAGCAAAGTGAATACGCGGCCATCATCGCCCTGGGCGCGGTGATTCGTGGCGGTACTCCGCATTTCGAATACGTGGCTGGCGAGTGCACCAAGGGCCTGGCCCAGGTGTCCATGGAGTTCGGCGTACCGGTGTCTTTCGGTGTCTTGACTGTCGACTCGATCGAACAAGCCATCGAGCGTTCCGGTACCAAGGCCGGCAACAAGGGCGCTGAAGCAGCCCTGTCCGCCCTGGAAATGGTCAGCCTGCTGGCGCAGTTGGAGGCCAAGTGATTAGCGACGAAAGCGATCGTTTCAACCCGCGCGATCCAAAACCTGCGGATGCTGGCAAGCCATCGAAAAGTGCCAAGCGTCGTGAAGCCCGTCAGCTCGCGACTCAGGCCCTGTACCAATGGCATATGGCCAAGCAATCGCTGAACGAGATTGAAGCGCAATTCCGGGTCGATAACGATTTCAGCGATGTCGATGGCGCCTACTTCCGTGAAATCCTGCACGGGGTTCCGGTCATGAAGGAAGAAATCGACAAGGCTCTGGCACCCTGCCTGGACCTGCCGCTCGAAGAGCTCGATCCAGTGGAACTGGCAGTGTTGCGCCTGTCCACCTGGGAGTTCATCAAGCGTGTCGACGTGCCGTTTCGCGTTGTGATCAACGAAGGTGTCGAGTTGGCCAAGGTCTTTGGCGCCACCGATGGCCACAAGTTCGTCAACGGTGTGCTCGACAAGCTGGCTCCACGGCTTCGCGAAGCCGAAGTACGGGCATACAAGCGCTGATCGCGGCGCTGCTGGCCGATGGGTGAGTTTGAGCTGATCCGCCACTACTTCGCTGCCGCGCCGTGTGCGCAAGGTGGCGAAGGGGTTGCCTTGGGCATCGGCGACGACTGCGCCCTGCTGGCCTTGCCTGCGGGCGAGCAGTTGGCGGTGTCTACCGACACGCTGGTCGTCGGTGTGCATTTTCCACACAACAGCGACCCGTTCCTGCTTGGCCAGCGTTCGCTGGCCGTTGCCGCCAGCGACTTGGCGGCGATGGGGGCCACGCCCCTTGCCTTTACCCTTGCCCTGACCCTGCCGGATACCTCGGCTGACTGGTTGCGTGCCTATGCGGAAGGCCTTAATAGCATGGCCAGGCAGTGCAACATGAGCCTGGTCGGTGGCGACACCACCCGTGGCCCGTTGAGCCTGACCATGACGGTGTTCGGTCGGGTGCCGGCAGGGCAGGCGCTGACCCGTTCTGGCGCACGCCCCGGTGACCTGGTGTGTGTCGGCGGCGAGCTGGGCAATGCCGCCGGTGCTTTGCCGCTGGTGCTGGCAGAGCGCCAGGCTGAGCCGTCGGTGGCCGCGCCGCTGCTGGCGCACTACTGGTCGCCAGCGCCGCAATTGGCACTTGGCCAGGCGTTGCGTGGCAAGGCGTCTTCAGCGCTGGATATCTCCGACGGTTTGCTCGCTGATTGCGGGCACATTGCCACGGCATCGAAGGTGGCGCTGCGCTTGCAGAAGGACTCACTGCCGGTCAGCCAGGCTTTGCAAAGCTTTTTGGGCCTGGAAGATGCGCGCCTCGCCGCATTGACCGGTGGCGACGACTATGTGCTGGCGTTCACACTTCCAGGCGCCGAGCTCCCGGGGTTACTGGCCGCTGGATGGCCGATCCATGTGGTTGGCAGGGTCGAGGTTGGCTCAGGTGTCAGCTTGCATGATCGGGAAGGGCGCGACATCACCCCGGCTGTACGGGGTTATCAACATTTTAGGGATTAGGGAGAGACCGTGACCGATCACCGTAATCAGGTGAAGCCTGTTCCGCCTTCGGTCTGGCGCAACCCTTGGCATTTCATGGCATTCGGCTTCGGCTCGGGTACCTTGCCCAAGGCGCCAGGGACCTGGGGCTCGTTGGTCGCCTTGCCGTTCATGCCGTTGTGGCAAATGCTGCCAGACTGGGGTTATTGGCTGATGTTGGGCCTGACCATGCTGTTTGGCTTCTGGCTGTGCGGTAAGGTTGCCAGTGATTTACGTGTGCATGACCATGAAGGTATCGTCTGGGACGAGATGGTGGGCATGTGGATAACCCTGTGGCTGGTGCCGCAAGGTTGGTACTGGCTGCTGATCGGGTTCTTGGTGTTCCGCTTCTTTGACATCCTCAAGCCGTGGCCAATCAGTTGGCTTGATCGGCATGTGCATGGAGGTGTCGGCATCATGCTCGATGATGTGCTTGCCGGTGTGTTTGCCTGGCTGACGATGCAAGGGCTGGTATGGAGCTTTACTTAAGAGGATAGGGCGATGCAGGGATGCCGATGGTTGCTGCTGGTGCTGCTCTTGGCTGTCGGTGTGGTGTGGGCAGCAGAACCCGTGCCGACAAAACCCTTGCAGGCGCGCTTGGCCAGTGAGGTCTGGCTCGACTACACCAATGCTGACGGCACAGGATTGGCGTGGGAGGTACTGCGCAAGGTGTTCGAGCCTGCGGGTGTGAAGGTCAAGGCGGTCAGTGTGCCTTACAGCCGGGCCATCGGGCTGGTCAAGCGTGGTGAAGCAGATGCCTGGGTCGGCTCCTATCACGAAGAAAACGCTGATAATACTTACCCGCGCTGGCATTTCGACCTGGACCATATCTATGCCCTGGGCTTGGCTAGTCGACCAGTACCTACCCAGGAAACCCTGGGACAGTTCCGATTGGCTTGGGTGCGTGGCTATGATTTCAATAGTTATCTGCCCTATGTTGACCGTTACCGCGAGGTGCAGCGTCGTGAGGGGATTCTGCCGATGCTTGAGTATGGTCGAGTCGATTTTTACATCGATGCCCTGACCGAGGTCGATTACGTGTTGGCGCAGGCACCGGATCCGTCGCTATTTCGTCGTACTCATCTGGCTGAATTGCCGTTGTACCTGGCATTTGCAAAAACCCCTGAAGGGCGGGCTCTCAAGGCGATATTCGATCAGCGCATGGACGAACTGGTGCCGAGTGGGCAGTTGCGCGAAATATTCACGCGCTGGCAGCAACCGTATCCGTTCTAGGGCGCTTATGAAGATCGGCAGGCGCATCGAACTTTTCGATATGTCTGTACGAAAATTCAGCATAAGCACCTACGCCACGCTGCTGTTACAATCCAGCCCACGCCAAATATTCACGTGATTTCAGGAGCACAAGGTGCCCGTCGTTTTCGTTGCTGCCTCCAAGCTGCCTACACCCTTTGCCACTTTCACCATGCATGGTTTTCTCGATGAGGCCACCGGTCGCGAGCACGTGGTGCTCAGTCTGGGTGATGTGGCCGATGGCGCGCCGGTATTGGGACGCCTGCACTCCGAGTGCCTGACGGGCGATGCGCTGTTCAGCCAGCGCTGCGATTGCGGTTCGCAGCTGGAAGCCGCGCTGCAGGCCATCGCTCATGAGGGGCGCGGCGTTTTGCTGTACTTGCGCCAGGAAGGTCGCGGCATTGGTTTGTTGAACAAAATTCGCGCTTACGAACTTCAGGATGGTGGTGCCGACACCGTCGAGGCCAATGAGCGTCTGGGTTTTGCTGCCGATCAGCGTGATTACGGCATCTGCCTGCCGATGCTTGAGCATCTGGGGGTGAAGTCGCTGCGCCTGATGACCAATAACCCACGCAAGGTGAAAGCGCTCACAGCAATGGGTATTGTCGTCGCTGAACGTGTGCCGTTGCACACCGGCCACAACCCTCACAATAAACACTACCTGGCCACCAAGGCCGGCAAACTTGGCCACATGATGGGCAATGAGCATCAGGGCGAGGTCGGTCGCGCGTGACTCGCGCTCAGGTTCGTCGCCGTCTCAGCATCGCCTGGTGGCAGCACCTGCTGATTGCACTGGTGCCAGTGTTTGTCTTCAATTGGGCGTTTGGTGATCGCGAGGCATTGCTGCCAATCCTCGCCATGCCGATGTTCATCGTCAGTGTTTCTTCGATGTTCCTCAGCCTGCCGCGCTTCGGTGCTTACAAGCATGGGCTGATTGCGACGGAGAAGGCATTGAATAGCGAGGCTGAGTCCGCGGCCTGGATTGAGCTGGCTCGCGTACGTCGAGTAGCCATGCTCTATGCCTGCTTGCCTGCCTGGCTTGCTGCCGTGTCGGTGTTTGTTGGCCTGGAGGCTGTGCCGCAGATTCTGTTGGCGGTCTCAAGCGTGGTCGTGCTCTACCTCTACCGTATTCCGCGTCAACTGGGCTGACAGGCTGTAGGTCGTGTTGCCGGCATGGCGGGCTCCTGTGGGGGCCTGCCATACCGGCGAGCAGTCAAAGGCCCAACAGTTGCAGGCGTTGACGGACCGCCGCTTCGATTCCCGCCGCATCCAGACCGCATTCGGCAAGCATTTGTGCCGGCTTGGCATGCTCGACATAAATGTCAGGCAGGCCCAGGTGAAGGATCGGTTTGAGCAGGTTTTCGCGGGCCAGGAACTCGCTGACCGCCGCGCCAGCGCCACCCATGATGGCGTTCTCTTCGATGGTCACCAGCAGTGCATGCTGGTTCGCCATTTCGCGCACCAAGGCTTCATCCAGCGGCTTGACGAAACGCATGTCGACGACGGTGGCATCGAGCTGTTCAGCCACCTTGAGTGCTTCGGCCAACTGTACACCGAAGACCAGCAATGCGACGTTGCTGCCTTGACGGCGTACGACACCCTTGCCGATTTCCAGCGGCTCAAGGTCGCTCTCAATGGGCGTGTTCGGGCCGGTGCCGCGCGGGTAACGCACCGCCGCCGGGCCGTTGTACAGGTAGCCCGTGCTGAGCATCTTGCGCAGTTCGTTCTCGTCGCTTGGGGTCATCACCAGTATGCCGGGGATGCAGCGCAGGAACGACAGGTCAAAGCTGCCTGCGTGGGTCGGGCCGTCTTCGCCGACCAGGCCGGCGCGGTCGATGGCGAACAATACGTCGAGGTTCTGTACCGCAACGTCATGGATCAGTTGGTCATAGGCGCGCTGCAGGAAGGTCGAGTAGATCGCGACGACTGGCTTGGTGCCCTCGCAGGCCATGCCGGCGGCCAGGGTAACGGCGTGTTGCTCAGCGATGGCGACATCGAAGTAGCGCGCCGGGTAGCGTTCGCTGAAGGCCACCAGATCCGAGCCTTCTTTCATGGCCGGCGTGATGCCAACCAGGCGTTGATCGGCTTCGGCCATGTCGCATAGCCACTGGCCGAACACCGCCGAATACTTCGGCCCACTGGCTTTCTTCGGTGCGGCAGTCGGTGCGTCGACGGGCTCAAGCTTGGTGATCGCGTGGTAACCGATTGGATCGACTTCGGCCGGCCGGAAACCTTTGCCTTTCTTGGTGACCACGTGCAGAAACTGTGGTCCCTTGAGGTCGCGCATGTTGCGCAGGGTGGCGATCAGGGTCGGCAGGTCGTGGCCGTCGATCGGGCCGATATAGTTCCAGCCGAGCTCCTCGAACAGGGTGCCTGGCACCAGCATACCCTTGGCATACTCTTCGGTGCGGCGGGCAATTTCCCAGGCGCCGGGAAGGCGCGACAGCACTTTTTTGCTGCCTTCGCGCATGCTGGCGTAGGTGCGGCTGGAAAGGATCTTCGCCAGGTAGTTGGACAGGCCGCCGACATTGCGCGAAATCGACATGTCGTTGTCGTTGAGGATCACCAGCATGTCAGCATTGACTTCCTGCGCATGGTTCAGCGCTTCGAAAGCCATGCCGGCAGTCAGTGCACCGTCACCGATCACGGCGATGGATTTGCGCGGTTCATTCTGCAGGCGGGCGGCGATCGCCATGCCCAGTGCGGCGCTGATCGAGGTGCTGGAGTGGCCGACGCCAAAGGTGTCGTACTCACTCTCGGCACGACGCGGGAAGGCAGCGATACCATCCTTTTGGCGCAGAGTACTCATGCGCTTGCGTCGACCGGTGAGGATCTTGTGCGGATAGGCCTGATGACCAACGTCCCACACCAGCCGGTCATCCGGGGTGTCGAAGACGTAGTGCAGGGCAATCGTCAGCTCGATGACGCCCAGGCCGGCACCGAAATGCCCGCCGGTCTGACCAACGGTATAGAGCAGCTCCTGGCGCAGTTCGTCGGCCAGGCTCTCCAGATCGGCTTCAGCCAGCCGGCGCAGGCCAGCGGGCGTATCAGCACGGTCGAGCAGCGGCGTGACCGGGCGTTCGCGGGGAATCTCTTGAAACGTCGTGGGCATCAGGCGAATCGTTATAGGTGTGGAGAGGCGGCAGTTTACCTTATTGCGGTGATGACTGCCCATTGCGTGGTGCTTCTGCGACACCTGTGCATCGTCTGCCACCGGCGTCGGTCCTGCCGGCAATGTGTCTTACTGCTGGCAAGGCCGACGCCTACAGGGGCTGCACTCAGTTCTTACGTTCTACGATGTAGCGGGCCAGATCGCGCAGAGGCTCGGCTGCGCCATCGAAAGCATCCAGCGCCTCCAGGGCATGATCACGCAGTTCCAATGCGTAGGCCTTGGCAGCATCCAGGCCCAGCAGCGCCGGATAGGTCGGTTTGTCGCGGGCGATATCCGCGCCTTGGCGTTTACCGAGGGTGGCAGTATCGCTTTCGACGTCGAGAATGTCGTCCTGCACCTGGAACGCCAGGCCGATCGCTTGGGCATAGCGCTGCAAGGCGTCCAGATCGGCGCTGCTTGCGCGGGCGCTGGCCAGGGCGCCAAGGCGCACGCTGGCTTCGATCAGGGCACCGGTCTTGTGCCGGTGCATGAATTCAAGCGCTTGCTGGTCAAGTTTCAGGCCCACGGAACCCAGGTCGATGGCTTGGCCACCGACCATCCCGGCCGGGCCGGCAGCCAGGGCCAGGGTCTGGACCATAGCCAGGCGGTTGCTGTCGCTCTGCGGGCTCAGGCGCGGGTCGAGCAAGGCGCTGAAAGCCAGGCTTTGCAGGCCATCGCCGGCCAGGATCGCGCAGGCTTCATCGAACGCTTTGTGGGTCGTCGGCTGGCCCCGGCGCAGGTCGTCGTCGTCCATGGCCGGCAGGTCATCGTGAACCAGTGAATAGGCATGGATCAGTTCAACCGCACAGGCCGCACCGTTAGCCTGCTCGGCTGCAGCCCCCAGGGCTTCGCAGGCGGCATAGGCGAGCAGCGGGCGGACCCGTTTACCACCGTTCATTACGCTATAGCGCATGGCGGCGTAGAGACGGGTGAGTTCGGCTGAAGGGGCGACAAACAACTGTTCCAGCGCCGCATCGACACGGGCCTGGCAGGTGGCTTGGTAGCGGGCGATCATTCCGGCTGCTCTGCGCTGAAGGGTTCGGCGGCCAGCTCACCATCGCGTTCGAGGAGGATCTGCACTTTCTGCTCGGCCTGTGCCAGGGCGCCCTGGCAGTCACGGGTCAGACGGATACCTTGTTCGAAGGCGGTCAGCGAGTCTTCCAGCGACAGTTCGCCGTTCTCCAGCCGTTCGACCAGGGCTTGCAGGTCGGCGAGGGATTGCTCGAAATCAACGGCGGCTTTTTTTCGGGCCATGGCGGCTGTCTCTGTGGCGGTTTAAACGGCGCGACACTAGCAGAGCAGGGCAGGGGGAGCAAATCAGTGCCGATGATCTTTCGTCGCATTCTGTTGCATAAAGCCTTTGTCCACTATCTTGCTTTTTCTGCGAGCCTGTCATTGTGAGGGCTTGTGGCTCTCTGCCATAATTGCCGCCGCTTTGCGCTGTGGCGTTGCCCGGCAAGGCCCTCCCTTCCTGATGTCGCGTAATGGACTACGTTGTGAGCTTCCTTTCGATCGAGTTCGGCCTCTGCTTCATCCTGTTTTTCGCTATCTACTGGAGCCTCTGCTGGAGCGTTCGCTTGCAGAACGCCATGCTGCTGGCCGCCAGTTATGGCCTTGTCGCCAGCTTCAGTCTGAACTCTCTTTATATCCTGTTGGGATACACCGCACTGGTCTATCTGCTGGGGTTACTGGGGGCGCGGTATCCGGGACGACGCTTCAGTTACGGGCTGGTTGCGCTGCTGGTGCTGGGGTGTTTCTACCTGTTCAAGTACCAGGAGTTCTTCGTCGGTGGCGTTCAGTCGGCGCTGGCCAGTGCCGGGCTCGACGTGTCGCTGCCCATTCTGGAAGTCCTGCTGCCTATTGGCCTGTCCTTCTATACCTTCCATTCGGTCAGCTACCTGGTATCGATCAACCGTCGCGAGATGGCTCCCGCTCCTGTGCTTGACCTGGCCCTGTACCTGGCGTTCTTCCCGAGCCTGATTGCTGGGCCGGTGAACCGTGCCGCGCACATGTTGCCGCAGATCCAGGCCGGGCAGATGCGTCAGGTGCTGGAACCGCAACGCGCGTTGGGGCTGATTGCATTAGCGGTGGTGAAGCTGTTCTTCTTCAGCGCCTGGCTGGCCAGTGAGTGGGTTGACCCGGTCTTCGAGACACCGAGCAGCTACTCGGCTGAGCAGATTCTGCTCAGCGTCTATGGCTACAGCTTTCTGATCTACTTCAACTTCAGTGGCTACACCAACCTGGTAACAGGTATTGCCTTGTTGTTGGGCTTCCGTTTGCCGGACAACTTCAATGCGCCCTATGCCGCGAACAACCTGAAGGAATTCTGGGGCCGCTGGCACATCAGCCTGTCGACCTTTATCCGCGACTACGTGTACATCCCGTTGGGCGGTAACCGTCAGGGTGTCTGGCGCGGCAACCTGAACATGCTGCTAGCCATGCTGATCTCCGGGCTTTGGCATGGCGCGAGCATCAATTTCATTATCTGGGGCGCGCTGCACGGTCTGGGGTTGGCGCTGTACAAGGCGTCGACCTATTGGTTGCCACAGCCCATGCGTTGGCCTGGCGCGGGGATCGCCGCGCGATTGCTGACCTTCCACTATGTTGCTTTTGCCTGGATTTTCTTCCGTTGTGCCAGCCTCGATGATGCCAAGGACATGCTTGCCGGTATCGCTGGCTTGCGTCTGGAAGCGTTGTTCTCGCCGACAGGTGCCTTGCTGCTGGCCTGCGTGCTGTACATCGCTGTCTACCGGCAACTGGTTGAGCGTCTGCGCCAGTTGTTCGCCGCGACCACGCGCTTGCCTTGGCAGTTGTACCCCGTGCCATTGGGGGTATTTATTTCCTTGGTCATCTTTGCATCGCAATCGGGCGTTCCGGGGTTCATCTATGCAAGTTTCTAGTGCCAGCAAGCTGTTCGAGACGCAGGTGGGCGCGGCCAGGGTACTGTATGCCATTGTGGTGACGACCTTGCTGTTGTTCTGGTTCAACCAGGACTCGATCCGCCTTTATTGCGAGCAGAAGTACCACCAGGGCTGTGAGCTGCCATTACTGGGTCAGAGTTCGGCCTGGCGGATGGGAAGCAACCTGACTCAGGCCATGGGCAATGCCCGCGACAGCGTTATCGAAAGCCTGACCCAATCTGATCCACCAGCAATGGTGGCGCAGGCTCCCGCTAGTGAAACAATGACGATGCCTGCCTCTGCGCCTGTCGTGCCGGTGAAGCTGGACGGCAAGCATGCGGCCCCGGTGCATGTTGCCCCCGTGCATGAGGTCGCCAAGTCGGCCAAGGTGGCGGCGACGCCATTGCCTGCGCCCATTCCGCAGCCAATACAACCCATGCCGGTGACCCTGTCGGCGGGCGATGAAGTCTTTCTGGTCGGCGATTCGCTGATGCAAGGGGTGGCGCCACACCTGGCCAATACCTTGCACAAGCGCTACCAGATCAAGAGCGTCAACCTCAGCAAGCAGAGCACCGGGCTTGCCTATCCGGGCTTTTTCAACTGGCCACAGACGGTGGCCAATACCTTGCAGAGCCAGCCGAACATTCGCCTGATGGTCGTGTTCCTTGGGCCGAATGATCCTTGGGACATGCCGGTCGCCAAAGGTAAGCCGTTCCTGCGCTTTAAAACCGCCGAGTGGGAGGAGCAGTACCGGCAGCGTATCGACTCGATTCTTGAGCAGGCGCGCGCGCATGATGTGCAAGTGATTTGGGTTGGCCCGCCGAACATGCAGAAAACCAAGCTGTCCAGTGCCATGGCCTACTTGAGCACGCTCTATGAAACCCAGACCAAGCGCTACCAGCAGCATTACGTCTCTGCCAACGGCGTGTTGGGTTACAAGGCTGATGAGTTTTCCTATACCTTGCAGGATGACCAGGGCAAACGGGTCAAGACCCGAGTTGATGACGGCATTCACTTTACCCCCACCGGGCAGAAGCTCATTGCACAGCAAGTGTTGTCAATGATCACCTTCCCAGGCTTGACCGTGACGGGACACTGAAA
Organism: Pseudomonas laurentiana; assembly: GCF_014648275.1. Lineage (GTDB taxonomy): Bacteria > Pseudomonadota > Gammaproteobacteria > Pseudomonadales > Pseudomonadaceae > Aquipseudomonas > Aquipseudomonas laurentiana. The sequence continues at coordinate 177,860 of NZ_BMQU01000005.1, read as the reverse complement.
TGCGTCGATTGCACAACATCCTGGCCCTGGTGGCACTGATCTGCGCGTTGCCGGGCTGTAGCCCGGTCGCGGCGGTCAATGGGCCGGCAGCGCGTCCACTTCAGGTGCCTCAAAAAGCGGCTCAGGCCCCTGCAAACGGCAATCTGGCACTGTTGGCGGGCAAGTTCCGCAGCGCAAACCGCACCCCCATCAACATCGTTCAACTGGGTGACTCACACACTGCGGCCGACCTGTTCAGCGGGGAAATGCGTCGCCTGTTACAGGCCCAGTATGGTGATGGCGGTATCGGCCTCGTCGCAGGCTCGCCGGTACCAGGGACGCGCTATGAGACGGTGATCCTCAAAGCGGCCAAGCGGCAGTGGGAGCTGGTTTCGGCGCGGAACCAGCAAAACACCCAGTTTCCCTTGGGCGGTTACCTGTCATTACCGCTGACGGCCAACGCAGCCGTACGCATCGAAGCGCGTGAGCCCACGACCCAGCGTTACCGCGTGTCGGCCCTTTACACCTCAACGGCCAACACGACATTGCTCGCCCGCGATGGCACTACCCAGAACCGGCGTCTGCTGGCGGCAACCAATGGGCAGTGGCGTTTCAGCCCGGTGTTTAACAGTGTCAGCTTGCCGTTGGACCTCACCTTGAGCAACCGCAAGGATGTGGCGCTGGGCGGCTGGTACATTCAGGGCCAGAAGAATGCCGGTGTGACCTATTCCGCCCTGGGGATCAACGGCGCGCGGCTGGATGTTGTGGATAAGTGGCAGCCCGGCTGGCAGGAGAGTTTCAAGGCGCTGCGTCCGGATTTGATCATTCTGGCTTACGGTACCAACGAAGCCTTCGACGACACGCTCGACTTGAACCAGTACCGTGACCATCTGAACCAGACCTTGGCCGAGTTGCGCCGCAACATGCCGCGTGCCGCCATTCTGTTGGTCGGCCCACCGGACTCGATCAAGCAGCGCAAGGCGCGTACCTGTGCCGCCCGTCAGCCGCAACCGTTGGCCCAGATCATCCGTATCCAGCGTCAGGCCGCCAAGCAGTTCAACGGCCTGTTCTGGGATTGGCAGGCGTACATGGGTGGCCCCTGCTCGATCGTCAACTGGCAGGCTGAAGGCCTGGCCCGTAACGATCTGGTGCATTTATCCGCCGAGGGTTACCGCAAAAGTGCGTCTGGTCTGTACGACTTCCTGCGTGGGCAGCTCGGGTTGCAGTGAAGCCCTCGCTGACGATCAGATTTCAGTGTGCGGTGGGCGGTATCCGGTGTTGAATGGTGTGGTGAAGCTTGAGTAACCCGCCATGCAGCAAGGCCGCCAGATGAAAACCATGAACATCCTCGAAGTCGCCAACGGCAAACCGATCAAGCTCTGGACCCAGGGCGTGCCGGTGGAGGAGGAGGCGCGGCAGCAGTTGATCAACACCGCCAAACTGCCGTTCATCTTCAAGCACCTGGCGGTGATGCCGGATGTCCATCTGGGCAAAGGCTCGACCATCGGCAGTGTGATTCCTACCCTTGGAGCGATCATTCCGGCAGCGGTAGGCGTGGACATTGGCTGCGGGATGATCGCCGCACGCACTTCATTGCAGGCAGCAGACCTGCCGGACAACCTTCACGGCTTGCGTACGGCCATCGAAAAGGCGGTACCGCACGGCAAGACCTTCGGCCGACGCGATCAAGGCGCCTGGGACACCGTCCCCGGCGTGGCCGATCATGCCTGGCGGGCACTGGCTGGCCGGTTCAAGGCCATCACCGACAAGTACCCGAAGCTGGAGCGCACCAACAACCGTCAGCACCTGGGAACCTTGGGCACAGGCAACCATTTCATCGAGGTATGCCTGGACGAGAGCAATCGCGTCTGGTTCATGCTGCACAGCGGTTCGCGTGGGGTGGGTAACGCCATCGGCAACCTGTTCATCGAACTGGCCCAAGCCGATATGCGCCAGCATATCGCCAATCTGCCGGACAAAGACCTGGCCTACTTCGAGGACGGCAGCCGGCATTTCCACGACTACGTCGAAGCCGTGGAATGGGCCCAGGATTTTGCCCGACAGAACCGAGCGCTGATGATGCACGCGGTGATCGAAGCCGCGCGTAAGGTGATCAGCAAACCCTTCGACGCCAACCTTGAAGCGGTGAACTGTCACCACAACTACGTGCAGAAGGAGCAGCACTTTGGTCATGAGGTGTTGGTCACCCGCAAAGGCGCGGTTTCTGCACAAAAAGGCCAATTGGGGATCATTCCAGGGTCGATGGGCGCACGCAGCTTCATCGTCCGCGGGCTGGGTAACGAAGAAGCGTTCTGCTCCTGCAGCCACGGTGCGGGGCGCGTGATGAGTCGCACCCAGGCGAAGAAGCGCTTCACCGTCCAGGATCAGGTGCGTGCCACCGCGCACGTCGAGTGCCGCAAAGACAAAGACGTGATCGATGAGATCCCCATGGCCTACAAGGATATCGACGCAGTCATGCAGGCCCAGCGTGATCTGGTGGAAGTGGTGCATACCCTGCGACAAGTGGTATGCGTGAAAGGCTAGGTGCATGCGCGGCGGTGTAGACTGCGGGCCTGGCTGTGCAACCACTACAACGAGGTGTGCTGTGAGATATCTGTCGGTTCTGCTGTTGAGCCTGTTGCCATTGTTGGCCCAGGCGGTCGAAGTCGGTGAGCGCCTGGCGCCCTGGACCCTGCTCGATCAATTTGATCAGGCCTACAGCCTCGATGATCAAACCCGAACCCTGTTGGTGGCCCGTGGCATGGATGGCGCCAAACTGGTGAAAGAGGCCCTGCAAGACCGTCCCAAGGGCTATCTGGAAGCACGACATACCGTGTTCGTTGCCGACATCCAGCGCATGCCTGCACTGATCGCAAAAATGTTCGCCATCCCCGCCATGCGTGATTACAACTACCGGGTACTCCTCGACCGCGACGCGCGCGTGGCAACCCGTTATGCCGGTGCCGAAGACAAGGTACTGTGGCTGCAACTGGACAACGGCCGATTGGTCGCGCAACAGGAATACGCCACGGCGGCGGCACTGCGTGAAGCGCTGGAGAAGGCGCCGCATTGATCGGTGTGTCTTGATGGGGGATTTCGGGCATTAAAAAGCCGGCTTGTGGCCGGCTTCTCGGGGACGGTCTTGGCTTATTTTTGGTAAGCCGCAACCGCCTTCAAATCGTTGCGTCGGCGCGAGGGCCGAAGGTGGCTGGACGCGAATGTATTGCGTCGCCAAACCCGTTGGCAGGCGCTCGGCTGCCAGGGGCTAAATGTGCGGCGTAGCATACTGGCAATGGCGCGTGATGCCTAGTGGAAATTCACCTTGAGCGCTTTAGGCTGGCCGTTCGGTGCGTCGTTGTCCCCACCAGAAGACCCAGCCGAGGATTTCCAGGTGCTGCATTTTGGCCTGGGCCGGGCTGTAGCTTTCGCTGGGGAATTGCCGGTTGTCGTAGTTGTGCAGGGCGATGGCACCACCCCGCAGTCGGCTGAGGGTGTGGATGCGCAGACGGCCATTGTGCAGCAGGGCGTAGAGTTCGCCTTCGACGATACGGGTCAGGCTGCGGTCGATTGCCAGGGTCGCACCCTGTGACAGCAGCGGCGCCATGTTGGTGTCTGGCATGCTCAAGCAGAATGCCCGTGCGGCGTCGACGCCAAGCCGTTCCAGGCTGCAGGCGGGCAGGCGCAGGTGGCGGTCGGTGATCACGCTCAGCTGTTTGTCCTTCACGCAGTAGAAGGGCAGGCGCGCATCATCTTCTCTATGTGCGGCCATCAGGCTGGTGTCGGGTGGCTCGACTTCGGTCTCGGTCGGGGTCACGCGTGGTGCGGGTGGCGGATGCTTGGGCCCTTCACCGCTGCGCAGCCATTTGCTGCAGACGCACAAAAGCTCTGCGATTTCGTCGATACGTGCCAGCGGCACGCCGCGGTTGAACCAGTTGTTGACGTGCTGCGGTGTCACTTTGCGGTGGGCGGCAAAGTCGGAGGGGGTCAGGTTGCACTCGCGCAGGAGGGCTTTCAAACGGCTGCCAGAAGTATTCATGAGGCCCGATTTTACGGGGCTCGGCGTGATCAGGATATAAACATTGGGTTGAAGAATTTCTCGGAGTTAAGGGTTTTTCCGAGGAATTTGCAGGACGTTTCTCGCGGCTCTAGGTGTTGGTTTTACCTGCGATACATGCGCCGCGTATTGGCTGACACCCCGCTGATGCCATCGTAGGCAAGCCTGCTCCTACAGGGGGCGCTCAAGGCTGCGACTTTCAGGATATTTTCGCAGGCAGCAAAAAGCCCCGCGAGCGGGGCCTTTTGTTGAGCGCGGTGCTTAGCCTTTGTAGGCAGCAACGGCCTTGGTGATTTCGGCGCGGGCAGCGTCAGCGTTGCCCCAGCCTTCGATCTTCACCCATTTGCCTTTCTCGAGATCCTTGTAGTTCTCGAAGAAGTGCTTGATCTGCTCCAGCAGCAGGGCTGGCAGGTCGGTGTACTCTTTGACGTCGACGTACAGTTGCGACAGTTTGTCGTGCGGTACGGCGATGACTTTGGCGTCGCCGCCGCCGTCGTCGGTCATGTTCAGGATGCCAACCGGACGGGCACGGATGACCGAACCTGGTGCGACTGGGTACGGGGTTACAACCAGCACGTCCAGCGGATCACCGTCGTCAGCCAGGGTGTTCGGGATGAAACCGTAGTTGGCCGGGTAGAACATTGGGGTGGCCATGAAACGGTCGACGAACAGGCAGTCGCTGTCCTTGTCGATTTCATATTTGATCGGCGCGTGATTGGCTGGAATCTCGATGGCGACGTAGATGTCGTTCGGCAGGTCTTTGCCAGCCGGAATCTTGCTGTAGCTCATTGGGCATTGCCCCCATGTTTGGCCAAAAATTGGTCGCGATTATAGGCACATTCCCACGCGCTTGCCACGCCCACCCGGATGCTTGGCATGCTCAGTCTTTGGCGTGGCGATAGTGGGGATGGCTGGCGTGTAGGTGTTGCAGGCGCAGTAGCGGGTCCTGGCGGTAGAACGCACGCAGTTGCTGGTAGACCTTGGGGTAGGCCCGGGCCAGCACATCGGGGGCGCTGAAGAAATACTCGCTGGTGACCGCGAAGAATTCCGCCGGATTTTCCGCAGCATAGGGATCAATGGCGGTTTCTGCATCCGGGTGGCGGTCAAGTTGACGGTTGAGGTCGTCATACGCATGTTGCATGGCTGACGCCCAATCGCTGACACGCATGTCGCTGTGCAGTGGCGGCAGGCCGTTGGCATCACCGTTGAGCATGTCGAGTTTGTGCGCCAGCTCATGGATGACCAGGTTGTAGCCTTCCCAGCCACCACTGGCCAGAACCCCGGGCCAGGCCAGGATTACCGGGCCCTGCAGCCAGGCTTCGCCACTGTGCTCGCCATTCCACTCGTGCTCCACGCCGCTGGCGTCGCGGTGGCGCTGTGGGCTGAGGAAGTCGTCGGGGTACAGAATGATTTCATGGAAGCCCTGGTACCAGTTCAGGTCCCCCAGGTGCAGCAAGGGCAACTGCGCCTGGGCGGCCAGGTACAGGCGCTGCTCGGCATCCAGTTCGACGCCGGACAAGGCGGTGAGGTGTTTTTCGCGCAAAAACAGCACGCAGGCGTCGCGTAGCCATTGATCTTCTGCCTCGCTCAGGCCGTCGAGCAGCGGCAGGCGTTCACGGATGCGCTGCCACAGCTGCGCATCGAGAGGGTGTCGGGCCAATGTACGGCGGCGGCGCCAGGCGCTCAGGGACCACATGAGCAGGGCTTAGTTGACCTTCGCGGCGTTACGGTTGATGCGGCTGCGCACCAGGCTAATGATCATCGGCAGCATCGACACCAGAATGATCGCGACGATCATCAGCGACAGGTTTTTCTTGATGAATGGCACATTGCCAAAGAAGTAGCCGAGGGTGACCAGGCCGCCCACCCACAAGATGGAGCCGGTGACACTGAAGGCCAGAAAACGGCTATAGGTCATTTTGGCAATACCGGCGACGAACGGTGCAAAAGTTCGCAGGATCGGCAGGAAGCGCGCCAGGGTGACGGTCTTGCCGCCGTGGCGGTCGTAGAAGTCGTGGGTCTGTTGCAGGTAGTCGCGGCGGAAGATCTTCGAGTCGGGGTTACGGAAGAGTCGTTCGCCAGCCGTTCTGCCGATGACATAGTTGGTGCTGTCGCCCAGGATTGCCGCAGCCATCAGCAGGCCCCCAAGCAGTAATGGGTCCATGCCACCGCCCGCGGCTACCGCGCCAGCAATGAACAGCAAGGAGTCGCCCGGCAGGAACGGCGTTACTACAAGGCCTGTCTCGCAGAAAATCACCATGAACAGAATGGCGTAGATCCAGGGGCCGTAGTTGTTGACCAGCAAATCGAGGTAGGTATCGAGATGCAGGATGATGTCCAGCGGGTTGAAATCCATATACGGCACCTGTGGTAAAAGCCCGTGCTGTCGGGCCTGCGATGACTGTCAGTGGTCTACGTTCGCGTTCACTCCAGCGAGCTGCGAGAGCGTTCACACAAATTCTGGTGCCGTATTATACGGCCGCAAACGGATTATACCTGCGCGGTTTATAGCGGAGGTTTTTGCAGGTGCATACCGGGCAGGCCCGCGGCCTGCCCAGTGACACGCCTAGTCTTGCTGAATGGGGAGAATGTAGCTTTTGAACTCGGTGTCTTCACGAAAACCGATGGATTCGTAGACTTTCATGGCCACGTCGTTGTTGGTGCTGGTGGAAACCCGCATGCGCACGGCATTGGTCTCCTTGGCCATTTTTTTCGCGGCGCGCATCAGGTGGTCGGCCACCAGTTGGCGGCGTGAGTCTTCGGCGACATAGATATCGTTGAGGATCCAGACGCGCTTGAGCGACAGCGAGGAAAAACTCGGATACAGCTGGCAGAAACCGAGCAGTTTGCTGTCGTCATCGTTGGCCAGTGCCAGGTAAATCACCGATTCACCACGTTTCAGGCGTTTTTCGAGGAACTTGCGCGAGGAGTCCGGGTAGGGTGGTTGGCCGTAGAACTCGCGGTATTTGACGAAAAGCGGAGCGATCAGATCCAGATGCTCAAGGGTTGCTTTGATGATTCGCATAAGCAGTCCTCAGGTTCCTTTGGGGGTGGCGGCGAATCGCAGGGCAGCCGTAGCCCTGATGCTGCCTAAAGCGGAAAAAAAGCGCAATTGGCAAAAATGGACCCGAATCCGGGTCTTGTCGATTAGGAAATTTCAGTTTCTGGCTGGGATTATGTCTGAATCCTGCCTGTGCACCGACGTGGGGCGGCAAGGCGGGCGACAAGGCGGCTGCTGTTGAGGGGCGGCGATATAAGGGGGCTGCAAGCCAGTGCGGCCTTCAATCAGTTGAAGGCCGCACCGTTCGTTGGGTTAGAAGAAGCCCAATGGGTTGATGTCGTAGCTCACCAGCAGGTTTTTGGTCTGTTGGTAGTGATCAAGCATCATTTTGTGGGTTTCACGGCCCACGCCCGACTTCTTGTAGCCACCGAAGGCTGCGTGCGCCGGGTAGAGGTGGTAGCAGTTGGTCCACACACGGCCCGCCTTGATTCCACGGCCCATGCGGTATGCACGGTTGATGTCGCGGGTCCATACACCTGCGCCCAGCCCGAACTCGGTGTCGTTGGCGATGGCCAGGGCTTCCGCCTCGTCCTTGAAGGTGGTGACGCTTACCACTGGGCCGAAGATCTCTTCCTGGAAGACCCGCATCTGATTGGTGCCTTTGAGCAGGGTCGGTTGGATGTAGTAACCGGTGGCCAGGCTGCCTTCGAGTTTTTCCACCTTGCCGCCGGTCAGCAGTTCGGCACCTTCCTTCTCGGCGATGTCCAGGTAGGACAGGATTTTCTCGAATTGCTGTTCAGAGGCCTGGGCACCGACCATGGTGTCGGTGTCCAGTGGGTCGCCACGTTTGATCTGCTTGATCTTCTTCATCACCTCTTGCATGAACGCCGGGTAGATCGATTCCTGTACCAGCGCACGCGATGGGCAGGTGCAGACTTCGCCCTGGTTGAAGAACGCCAGCACCAGGCCCTCGGCGGCCTTCTCGATGAAGGCAGGCTCAGCTTGCATGATGTCTTCGAAGAAGATGTTCGGCGATTTGCCGCCCAGCTCAACGGTAGAGGGAATGATGTTTTCGGCTGCACATTTCATGATGTGCGAGCCGACCGGGGTCGAGCCGGTGAAGGCAATCTTGGCAATGCGCTTGCTGGTGGCGAGTGCTTCGCCGGCTTCACGGCCGAAACCTTGCACCACGTTGAGGACGCCAGGTGGCAGCAGGTCACCGATGACTTCCATCAGCACCGTAATGCCCAGTGGGGTTTGCTCGGCTGGTTTGAGCACGATGCAGTTACCGGCAGCCAGTGCCGGGGCCAGTTTCCAGGCGGCCATCAGGATCGGGAAGTTCCACGGGATGATTTGTCCGACCACGCCCAGCGGCTCGTGGATGTGGTACGCCACCGTGTTGCCGTCGATCTCGGCGGCGCTGCCTTCCTGGGCGCGCAGGCAGCCAGCGAAGTAGCGGAAATGGTCGGCGGCCAGCGGAATATCAGCGTTCAGTGTTTCACGGACAGCTTTACCGTTGTCCCAGGTTTCAGTGATGGCCAGCAGTTCAAGGTTCTGTTCGATACGGTCGGCGATCTTCAACAGGATCAGCGAGCGGGCTTGTACCGAAGTGCTGCCCCACGCATCAGCGGCGGCATGGGCGGCATCCAGGGCCTTCTCGATGTCTTCGGCAGTGGAGCGCGGGAATTCTGCGATCGGCTGGCCATTCACTGGCGAGGTGTTGGTGAAGTACTGGCTTTTGACCGGAGTGACGAACTCGCCATTGATGTAGTTCCCGTAACGGCTCTTGAAGGAAACGATTGCGCCTTCGGTACCGGGGTGTGCGTAACGCATGGTGTGTCTCCTGGCTTTTGTGCTTGTTGGGGAGGATATAGAGCGTAGAGCAAAGCTCGGGCCACTGCTGGCAGGTCTATGTAAATCAAGGGGTTGATAGTGTTCTGTGGCGGCGCGCTAGCGTGTTTGTGGCATTTTCGGGACAGCGGGGGTGACACTTTGTGCCAGATACGAGACAGCCTGTGACGCAGTGATCGCCGTGACATTGCAAAGCGTCAGCGGCTGGAGGATGCTGGGTTGAACCGCTTCCGGGGAGAACAATAAAAAGTGCAGAGCAATCATTTGAGCCGGCACGCTCGGCAAGTGCTTACAGTGACTCAGGGCAAGGCCCACTTGCAGGGGCCGGGTAGCGATCCATCAATTGCTCGTTCCTGGCTGCGTTGCCTGGAGGACTATCACCTCGATCCGGCCATGGCGATGGCGCCGACCGTGCTGGAGCATGAGCGTCTGCTGGAAAGCCGTGAGCGTCTGCAGCAGGTGCTGCACATTGCCGGCAACGAGATGAACAGTCTGCATCAGCAGCTTTCCGGCGCGGGCCACGCGGTGCTGCTGACCGATGCGCGTGGGGTGATCCTTAACTGTGTAACGGCGCCAACCGAGCGCAAGATCTTCGAGCGTGCCGGGCTCTGGCTCGGCGCTGACTGGAGTGAAGCCAGCGAAGGCACCAACGGGATTGGTACCTGTCTGGTCGAACGCCAAGCCGTCACGATTCATCAGGATGAGCATTTCCGTGGCCGTCATACCGGCCTGACCTGCTCGGCCAGCCCGGTGTTCGATCCCCATGGCGAGCTGCTTGCAGTGCTAGACGTATCGTCGGCACGCCCCGAGGTCTCGCGGCAGAGTCAGTTTCACACCATGGCCTTGGTAAACCTCTCGGCGAAGATGATCGAGAGCTGCTACTTCCTGCGCCATTTCGAAAAGCAGTGGCTGTTGCGCTTTCATCTGCAGGCTGAGTCGGTGGGCCTGTTCAGCGAAGGGCTGCTGGCGTTTGAGGGGGATGGGCGTATCTGCGCGGCCAACCAGAGCGCTTTGAACCTGCTTGGGCATGTGCGTGGCGGCCTGCTGGAAAAGCCTGTGGAGATGTTCTTCGAGTGCTCACTGGATGAGCTGCTGGGGCGTGCTACTGCTCAGGCCAATGCCAGTTGGCCATTGCGTACACGTGATGGTCGCCAGTTGTTTGCCAGTGTGCGCGGTCAGGTTCGGGCGCCACAACCGTCATCATTGGCCGCGGTGGCGTTGCCGCCACCGGCACCGATTACAGGTTCGATCTGTCTGGTCGACCCTGCATTGCAGAACGATTTTCGCCGTGCCGTGCGGGTGTTCGAACGCGATGTGCCCTTGCTGCTCAATGGCGAGACAGGGTGTGGCAAGGAGGCCTTTGCCAAGGCGGTGCACCAGGCCAGTCAGCGGGCGGCGAAGCCGTTTGTCGCCCTGAACTGTGCCTCGATTCCCGAGAGCTTGATCGAGAGTGAGTTGTTTGGTTATCGCGGCGGCACGTTCACCGGCGCTCGCAAGGAAGGGATGCGTGGGAAGCTGCAACAGGCCGATGGCGGCACCCTGTTGCTGGACGAAATCGGCGACATGCCGCTGGCGCTGCAAACCCGGCTGCTGCGTGTGCTTGAAGAGCGCATGGTGGTACCTATTGGTGGCGAACCTCAGGCGGTCGATGTCCGTATCATCAGTGCCACCCACCGCAATCTGTTGGAGCGGGTCGAGGACGGCAGCTTTCGCGAAGACCTCTATTATCGGTTGAATGGTTTGGAAGTGGCCTTGCCGGCCCTGCGCGAGCGCAGTGACAAAGCCCAGTTGCTTGATTTTCTACTGGCCGAGGAAGCGGCGGGGCAGGTTATCCGTCTGGAGGCCAAGGCACGAGGTGCCTTGCTCGATTTTGCCTGGCCCGGCAACGTCCGCCAGTTGCGCAATGTCCTGCGCACATTGGTTGCACTGGCCGAAGGCGAGGACATTACGTTCAATGACCTGCCGCCGTTGATCCGTCGCCCAGCCGCTTCCGCGAAGGCCACGGTTTCCTGCGAGGCGCCTGAACATCCACTTGACGATGCGGAGCGTAGCGCCTTGCTGGCGGTGCTTGAGCAGCAGCGCTGGCATATGAGCCATGTGGCTGCGCATCTGGGCGTTAGCCGCAATACCTTGTACCGAAAGCTTCGCAAGCATGGTATTGCCCGGGACGCCTGAACGAAAGGATGCGATTTTCCCCGCCCTGGGCTACCCTGCCTCGATGTTTTGCGAGGTTGACCATGCACATTCACATTCTCGGTATTTGCGGCACTTTCATGGGTTCGCTGGCGGTGTTGGCCAAGGAACTTGGCCACCGCGTCACGGGCTCCGACGCCAACGTCTATCCACCGATGAGCACTCAGCTTCAGGCCCAGGGGATTGAACTGACCCAAGGCTATGATGCCAGCCAGCTGGACCCGGCACCGGATCTGGTGGTTATCGGCAATGCCCTGTCGCGCGGTAATCCCGCGGTAGAGTATGTGCTGAACAAGGGCCTGCCTTATGTGTCCGGCCCGCAGTGGCTGGCCGATCATGTGCTGCAAGGACGTTGGGTTCTGGCCGTGGCCGGAACCCATGGCAAAACCACCACCAGCAGCATGCTGGCCTGGGTGTTGGAGCATGCCGGGATGAGCCCTGGCTTCCTGATCGGCGGTGTGCCACAGAACTTCTCGGTGTCGGCACGCTTGGGCGGGACGCCGTTCTTCGTGGTTGAGGCCGATGAATATGACAGCGCCTTTTTCGACAAGCGTTCGAAATTCGTCCACTACCGTCCACGTACGGCCATCCTGAACAATCTTGAATTCGATCATGCGGATATTTTCCCTGATCTGGCGGCCATCGAGCGGCAGTTCCACCATCTGGTGCGCACGATTCCGAGTGAAGGCCTGATCATCCACCCCACTACCGAGCCCGCCTTGCAGCGCGTGATCGAGATGGGCTGCTGGACCCCGGTCCAGACGACTGGGGTTGGTGGTCAGTGGCAGGTCAAGCTGCTCAGTGCCGATGGTTCGCGTTTTGAAGTCAGCTTTGAAGGCGAGTCGCACGGGGTTGTCGAGTGGGAGCTGACGGGTCAGCACAACGTCGCCAACGCCTTGGCTACGTTGGCGGCTGCGCGTCATGTTGGTGTGGTGCCGTCGATGGGTATCGCCGCGCTGAGCGCCTTCAAAAGCGTGAAGCGGCGCATGGAGAAAGTCGCTGAAGTACAGGGCGTGACGATTTATGACGACTTTGCCCACCATCCGACCGCCATTGCCACCACGCTGGATGGTCTGCGCAAACGGATCGGTGATGCACCCCTGATCGCCGTGATCGAGCCGCGCTCGAACTCAATGAAGCTGGGCGCGCACCGCGATGGTCTGCCGGAAAGCGTGCGCCAGGCCGATCAGGTGATCTGGTATGCGCCGCCTAACCTGGGCTGGGATCTGGCAGCCACGGCGGCCCAGTGCCCGGTGCCAGCGGTGGTGGCTGATAGCCTGGAGGCGATCATTGCCCGGGTGAAAAGCCAGGCCAAACCCGGTACCCAGGTTGTGATCATGAGTAACGGTGGTTTTGGTGGCTTGCACGGGAAGTTGGCCGAGGCCCTGCGATGAGCGGGCCGGAGCGCATCACGCTGGCCATGACCGGCGCCTCGGGGGCGCAGTACGGTCTGCGCCTGCTTGATTGCCTGGTGCGCGAAGACCGGGAGGTGCATTTCCTGATCTCCAAGGCTGCGCAGTTGGTGATGGCGACGGAAACCGATGTGCTGCTACCGGCCAAGCCACAGGCAATGCAGGCCTTTCTGACCGAGTACACCGGCGCAGCCGCAGGGCAGATTCGTGTGTACGGCAAGGAAGACTGGATGTCGCCAGTCGCTTCAGGCTCCGGTGCACCGGCAGCGATGGTGGTCGTGCCGTGTTCCACGGGCACGCTTTCGGCCATTGCGACCGGTGCCTGTAACAACCTGATCGAGCGGGCGGCAGATGTCACCCTGAAGGAGCGTCGGCAGTTGATCCTGGTGCCACGTGAGGCGCCGTTCTCCACCATTCACCTGGAGAACATGCTCAAGCTGTCGAGCATGGGTGCGGTGATTCTGCCGGCGGCGCCAGGTTTCTATCATCAGCCCCAGACGATCGACGACCTGATCGATTTTGTCGTTGCGCGCATTCTCAATGTGCTGAACATTCCTCAGGACATGTTGCCGCGTTGGGGCGAGCACCATGTCGGCGGTGAGGATTGAAACGGCCGGTTGTACTGGTGATGGTGCTGGCGCTGCTCAGTGGTTGCGCCAGTGTGCGCACCCTGGACGCGGCCAAGCCGGGCGCGCCGATTGTCTACTCGGGGACGCGCCTGGACCTGTATGCCATGCAGGGCGGGTGCTGTCCCATGGACCGTTTTGGTGCTGAGGCGCCGGCTTACCCTGGGCTCGATCTACCCGCGAGTGCGCTGCTCGACACGCTGCTGTTGCCGTTGTCACTGCTGACCGTGCTGGGTGTCAGCTTCCAGGCCACAGGCGGCTTGTAAGCGCCGACTGCCAGCCGGATCGAAGGCAGTGACTCTGGGCTTACTTCTTGCCGAGTCTGCGCAGTTCGTCGGACTCCACCACGCGTATTCCATCTTGCTCCTCCAGCGCCAGGCGCCATAGCGCCCGGGCCAGTTCGCAGGCTTCAATCCCGTGGTACTTGCCTGGCAGTAGCCGTGCCAGTGGTGCCGCCAAGCGTTCTGCGGGACGGGGTTCGACGCGTTCGCCAAGTAGCAGGGAGGGGCGGGCGATGGTCAGTTGTGGCCAGTTCTGCGCCTTGAGTGCTTCCTCCATTTCCCCCTTCACCCGGTTGTAGAACACCGAGGATTTCGGGTCTGCGCCGAGTGCGCTGACGACCAGCAGGTGCCGTGCGCCCATCTCGCGGGCGCGCTTGCCGAAGGCAACGACCATGTCCAGGTCTACCGCGCGGAAGGCGGGCTCCGAGCCGGCTTGCTTGATGGTCGTGCCCAGGCAGCAGAAGGCGATATCGACGCGCCCATTGAGTTGGGGCAGAAAAACCGCAGGATCACCCACCGGGTTTTCCAGGTGCGGGTGTTTGGCCAGTGGTCGACGGGTTGGGGCAAGGACACGGCTGACGGTCGGTTCGTTGAGCAGCCGATCCAGTAAGTGTTCACCGGTCAGTCCGGTGGCTCCGGCAAGCAGGATGTGCTGAGGCGTCAAGTACATGATGTCTCTCCCTTGTTACAGTCAGCTTAGTGGCTGCTGGCACTCTTTGCTTGTTCCGTCGTTTTTTCGTCACTCTGCAGGGCTTTACGGGCCTGCTGTTGACGCAGGCGCTGCCAGTGCGCAAGCACGCCTTTGGGCGCCCAGATCTGTGGCTCCGAGGGCTCGAAGCCTTCGTTGTTCTCGCGCAAGGCGACTTGGGTGCGGGCCAGCGCGAAGGCGTTTTGCAGGTCATCGGTCTGGTTCAGTGCCTGGGCAAACAGGGCGTCACCGAAATAGGTGAAGTCGGCTTCCTCGGAGCAGCCAAACGAGACTCTGTCCGCCCGTGCGGCGGTCATGATCAGGGTCTTATCGTCCTTGAGCGAATCGATATAGCCTCCGGAGTAGCAGGCGGAGATGACAATGATTTTGTCTCGTCCTTTCAGCGGGGCAAGCGCTGTGGCCAGTTCGTTGGCCGGCAGGTCGGCCAGTTGCAGGCGCGGTTGATCGAGCACCAGTTCATGGGTCTCGCTGCCATGGCTGGTCAGGTAGATGAATATCAGGTCTTCCGGGCCGGTGCGTTCGGCCAGGGTGCTGGCGGCCCGAGTCAGGTTTTCCCGGGTGGCCATCGTACGGTCGGCGATGTGATCCCGGTGATTGGCCAGGGTGATTTGGCCAACGGCGCCAAACCGGCTTTTAAGCATGCTGCTGACGTAGTCGGCCTCACGCAGGAATACACTCTGTTTACCGTCGCCAGCCAGGACCAGGCTGTAGAGCTCGACTGCTGCGGTGGAGTGAGGGACCTGCTTCAGGGCCTGTTCGAGCAGGCTCCCCTGGTTGAGCAGGGCCAGCTCGAGCGGGTCGGAAAGCGGCCGTCCCTGATCGTCTCGAACCCGTTGGCCATTGATCCAGTGCCCACTTTCGACCTGGCCGTCGGGCAGGGTCAAGCGACCTTTGCCCTGGTAGGTGTCGTTCTCGAAGCCGCCAACATAAACGCTGCCGTCTGCCAGTTGCAGGCGACCGTATCCTGAAAAGCGCCAGTCGCGGAAATCGCCCTTGTAATGGCTGCCATCGCTGGCAAACAGTTCGCCTTTGCCGCTGAGCGAGCCGTCTTCAAAGTGACCGATCCAGACATCGCCATCGGCGTTTTCGTAGCGTCCCCGTCCTTCCAGGCGATTGTCATGGAACTCACCGATGTACTGATCGCCTTCGGCACTGTTGAATGTGCCGCTGCCCTCCAGTTGGCCGTTTACGAAACGCCCGCTGAACTGGTTGCCACTGGCATCGCTGCGCACGCCTTCGCCGTTTGGCTTGCCGTGGGCGAACAGGCCCTGATATTGGCTGCCGTCTTCCAGTTCCAGGTGGCCGGCGCCGCTGTACTGGTCGGCTTTGAACTGGCCGCGGTAGGACTGCCCGGCTTCTTTGAGCGTGCCTTCACCTTCGCGACGTCCGAGTTTGAAACCACCCTGGTAGGTACTGTCTGCTGTTTTGAGGCGACCTTGGCCTTCGAACAGGCCTTGCTCAAATTGGCCGACATAGACTTCGCCGTTGCTGCCGTGCCATTCGCCCTGGCCGTGCCATTGGCCGTTCAGAAAACCTCCGGCATACCAACTGCCATTGGGGTAGTCGATGCGTCCAGCACCCTGTAGCAGGCCATTCACCACCTCTCCGCGATAGCGACCGCCATCGGGCAGGCGGGCATCGGGCGGTGAAAGCGGTTCGCCGTCACCGCAGGCGGTGAGCAGCAGGGTCAGGGCGAGTGGGGCAAGTGGGCGCATAACGGGGTCCGGGCGGGTGAGCCGCCGAGTATGCCGCAGAATGCGCCGGTGGAAACAGCCGCGCTGACTGTTTCACCGGCAATGTTCGTCAGACGAAGCAGAGCGAAAGCGGTTCGGCGACGTACGCAGGTTTTTCTTCACCTTCGATTTCCAGGGTGACGGTAGCCTTCAGCAACCATTGACCCGGTTTCTTTTCGGTGGCGTCGGTGAGGTCAACCTTGAGCCTTACCTGGCTGTTGACCTTTACCGGCTGGATGAAGCGGACGCTGTCCAGGCCGTAATTGACCACCATTTTCACGCCTTCCGGCAGCACCAGAATGTCCAGCATCAACTTGGGGATCAGTGACAGGGTCAGAAAACCATGAGCAATGGTCGTACCGAACGGCGTTTTTGCCGCCTTGTCTGGATCAACATGAATGAACTGGAAGTCGCCAGTGGCTTCGGCGAACAGGTTGATGCGTTCTTGATCGATCTTTAGCCATGCGGAACGTCCCAGTTCCTTGCCGACATAGTCCTTGAGCGCTGTAACGGGTACATAGGGCATCGAGACTCTCCTGATTGTCTTTGGTTTTCTTATGACTACGGCAGATTCAAGCGTTTAAGATCAGCACGCCAGGCGGCACCGGTCAAGTCAGCATGACTTGAACGAATATCTCGGTATAGGCATACCGATAGGGTGCTTATAATGGCCGGCGGGCCTGAGGGAGATTCCTATGCTGTTGCGTGGTTTGACGTGGCTGGTGTTGTTTCAGTTATTGGGGACGGCGATCAATCATTTGTTCCTGTCCATATTGCCAGGGCCGATTATCGGGCTCTTGCTCCTGCTGACGTACCTGATAGTCCGGGGTGAGGTCGGTGCGCCGCTGAGCGAAGCTGCCAGCACCCTGTTGCGCTACCTACCATTGTTGCTGGTTCCGCCGGCAGTAGGGGTGATGGTTTATGCCGCCGATATTGCGGCGGACTTCTGGGCGATTGCCGGTGCTCTGGTGCTGTCGTTACTTATTTCCATGGTCTTCGCCGGTGTCTTGATGCAGAAACTCATCGCCCGTCAGGCGCGGCATGAGGAGCGGCCATGAACCTGGATTGGCACGGCGCCGTCGATGCGGTCATTCATCACCCTTTGTTCGGTATCGGCATCACGTTGGGGGCCTATCAACTGGTGCTTGCGGCCTACGAGAAGACTCGCTGGATCTTCCTGCAGCCAGTGCTGATGTCGATGCTGGTGGTCATCAGCGTACTGTTGTTGTGCGGCTTGACCTACAGCGAATACCGAAAAAGTACCGAAATTCTCAATATCCTTCTGGGGCCGGCAACCGTCGCGCTGGCAGTGCCGCTGTACCTGAATCTGCGGCGTATTCGCCAGCTGTTTTGGCCGACCTTTACTACGCTGGTATTCGGAGGCGTGGTGGCAACGGGGGTCTGCCTGCTGTTGGGGTGGTGGTTTGGCGCCGAGCATATGATTCTGATGACCCTGGCGCCGAAGTCGGTAACTTCGCCGATTGCCATGCTGGTGGCTGAGCAAATTGGCGGTGTTGCGGCGTTGGCGGCCGTATTTGTATTGATCACCGGGGTAATCGGGGCCATCTTTGGTCCGGCACTGTTGTCCCGTTGCGGTGTCCATAGCCCGGAGGCTCGTGGCATGGCGCTGGGTTTGACGGCACACGCGGTCGGCACTTCAGTGGCATTGCAGGAAAGTGAGGAGTGCGGGGCCTTTGCGGCCCTGGCCATGAGCCTGATGGGCGTTGCCACGGCGGTGTTCCTGCCGTTGGCAGTCAGCCTGGTTGCATGAGGAGTCGCAATGACGTTACCGCTGTTTCCGCTTAATACGGTGTTGTTTCCCGGCTGCTACCTGGACCTGCAGATCTTTGAGGCACGTTACCTGGACATGATTGGCCGTTGCATGAAACAGGGCGGTGGCTTTGGTGTGGTCTGCATTCTTGACGGGGCTGAAGTCGGTAGCGCTGCCCAAGGGTATGCCTCGATCGGCTGTGAGGCCCTGATTCGCGATTTTCAGCAACAGGACAACGGCTTGCTCGGGATTCGTGTCGAGGGCATGCGACGTTTTCGCGTGACCCAGACCGAGGTGCAGAAAGACCAGTTGTTGCTGGCGCAGGTGCAGTGGCTGGCCGAACAGCCGGATCGCCCGTTGCGGGATCAGGACGAAGACCTGCGAGCACTGCTCGTTGCATTGGCTGAGCATCCGATGGTCGAAGCGCTGAACATGCCGAGGGCCATTATCGGGCAGCAGAGCCTGGCGAACCAATTGGCCTATCTGTTGCCATTTGTCGAAGAGGACAAGCTCGACCTGTTGGCGATCGATGCGCCACAGCAGCGTCTGGATGCTATCCAGGCGCTGCTTGATCGCTTACAGGGTGAGTTGTTCGCCTGACTGCTCAGTACTGGTAGCGCGCCAGTGCCTGCGGCAATGCATGCAGGGCAAAAAAGGCAAGCAGTGCGGTGCAGCTTGGCAGCACCAGCCACCAGACCCGTCGTGGCAAGGCGTTCAGCGGCGCACGATCCTGAATCAGTGTCAGGCTGCTCGCACACACAAAGCAGGCCAACATGGCTCCGGCGAGGATGTCGGTAGGCCAGTGTGCGCCGAGGTAGACACGTGAGCAGGCGATGGCCAGGGCCGGTAGGCAGCCCAGCATGACCCAGGTCAGGCGCATCCGCGGTGGTTGTTCGCGACCCGCCAGCACGGCCAGCACCAGAAAGAGCGCGAACGACGCAGAGCTATGTCCGCTGGGCATGCTGTAGGTGCCCAAGGGGTCTGTCAGTACATCCGGACGGGCGCGGGCGAAGAACCATTTCAGGGTGCCATTGAGCAGTGCGGTACCGATCAGGGTGGTTGCGGCGAAGAGGGCGTGGCGCCATTGCCGGGCCAGCAGCAATAGGCCAGTCAGCAGGCCGCCAGCCACGAGCTGCGTTCGGAAGTCGCCCAGTCGGGTGATCATCACGGCGATATCATCGACCCCTTGGCTACGGCTTTCCTGAACCACGGCCATCAACCCTTGGTCCAGTTGGGTCAGGTACGGCCAGCCGAAAAACAGGGCAATCAGCACTGTCAGGCTCAGTGCGGCCATCAGCCGAGTGCCCCGACGCTGGCTGCGCAGGCTGCAATTGATGCTCAGCGCGATCAGTACCGCCAGGCCGCCAGCTACGATGCCCGCCTGTGGCCAGAAGCCGTCCGGCAGCGGCAGGCGCATGGCTGCGCCGGTCGCCCAGCCTGGCAGCAGGTAGGCGATTGACCAGCCAGCGCCCGCAATCAGGCTGACCATGATAAAACGCGGTAGCGGCATGTCGAACATGCCTGCAACCATCGGCAGCATCGGGCGTAGCGGGCCGATAAAGCGTCCGACCAGCAGGCTGGCGATACCGTAGCGCTGGAAGTAGGTTTCCGCGCTGCCGATCCATTGCGGGTGCGTGCGCAGTAGTGGCAAGCGTCGGATGTTCTGATGGAAGTGTCGGCCAAGTGTGTAGGAGATCGCATCGCCGAGCAGGCCGCCCGCGTAGCCCAGCAACAGCGTTTCGCCCAGCGACAGAGCGCCGCTGCCGGCCAGTACGGCAATGGCGAACAGCAGCACGGTACCCGGGACGATGATCCCGGCTATCGCCAGGCACTCGATGCATGCCACCACAAAAATCGCCAGGCCAAGCCATTGCGGGTGGGTGGTCAGCCAGCCGGTAAGGCTGTCGAGCCATGCGCCCATAGGTTCAAATTCCTTGTGTCAGTAGAAAGTAGTCTTGCCCCTCGACCTGCCCTCGGCGCAACGGGTTGCGGGTGCAGTAACGGGCGAATTCGGCATCAACGAAACGATACAGCAGATGTTCATCGCGGCCGCGGGGAATGCCTAGACGGGTGGTCTGGATAATGTGTTTCACGATGATGCTGCAATCGTCGACAAACAGCCGTTCGGGGTCGAAGCGCTGGGCGTCCCAGTCGGGCACTTTCAGCCCAAGCGCCTTGCACAGCAAGGTTTGCCCGGCGCAAAGGCGCTCAGGTTGGCGTGGCTGGCCACGGGTGTCGGGATTGTTCGCTTGCATGTGCGCCAGGCTGTCGGCATTCGAGCAGGCGTCCAGCCACGGGTACCCGGATTTGATCAGCACCGCATTGCCGGGGTCTTGGGCGCTGAAGTTCAGTGAGTCGCCACCACGGGCGTAGTACATATAGATATGCCCGCCCTCAAGAAACAGGGCTTTGCGCTTTTCCGTGTAGCCCAGTGAGGCGTGGCTGCCTTTCTCGGCGCAGTAATAGGCTTCGGTTTCGATGATGCGTGCCGACAGCCAGTAGGGGCCTTGTCGGTGGCGGATGACTTTACCGAGCAAGGCTTTGGCCAGGGTTTGCGCATCACGGTCGAAAAAGGTATCGGGCAGTGGCCGGCAAGTGTTCGGCGTAGGCATCTTCGGGCATCGTTGAAGGCTGGCGGCGATAATAGCAATTTATCGTCGGCAAAGCCGGCGTGTACAAGGGGCGCGAGTCTCGGCAGGGGTGTTTTAGGTGGCTGATTTCGACCATCCGCCAGCCACCGCTGGGCGTTCACCTGCATGACAGTTATAATCAGCCGATTTCCCCTCCGCCAAGACACTGAGCCCCATGACTGAGTCCGTTCTTGACTACATGACCCGCCTGGGTCGCGCCGCCCGTGAAGCGGCCCGCGTCATTGGTCGTGCCAGCACTGCGCAGAAGAACCGCGCGCTGCAGGCTGCTGCCAATGCGCTGGACGCCGCCCGCGCCGAACTGTCCGCTGCCAATGAGCTGGATCTGGCTGCTGGCCGGGCCAACGGCCTTGAGCCGGCCATGCTCGAGCGCCTGGCACTGACGCCGGCACGTATCGACAGCATGATCGTCGGCTTGCGCCAGGTCGCCAGCCTGCCAGACCCGGTCGGAGCGATTCGCGACATGAGCTACCGCCCTTCGGGCATTCAGGTTGGCAAGATGCGTGTACCGCTGGGTGTGGTCGGGATCATTTATGAGTCGCGGCCTAACGTGACCATCGATGCGGCCAGTCTGTGCCTGAAGTCCGGCAACGCCACCATCTTGCGTGGAGGCTCGGAGGCCATTCATTCCAATCGCGCGATTGCCGCCTGCATCCAGCGTGGCCTGGCTGAAGCCGGCTTGCCTGCGGCGGTGGTGCAAGTGGTTGAGGTCACTGACCGTGCGGCGGTCGGCGCGCTGATCAGCATGCCTGAGTATGTCGATGTGATCGTGCCGCGTGGCGGCAAGGGTCTGATCGAGCGGGTCAGTCGCGAAGCCCGCGTGCCGGTGATCAAGCACCTCGACGGTATCTGCCATGTGTATGTGGCCGAGCATGCCGACCTGGAGAAGGCCCGGCGCATTGCCTTCAATGCCAAGACCTATCGCTATGGCATCTGCGGCGCGATGGAAACCTTGCTGGTCGATCAGTGTGTTGCGGCGGAGTTCCTGCCGGCAATGGCGACCCTGTTCAAGGAAAAAGGCGTTGAGTTGCGTGGTTGCGAACGCACCCGCCAGTACATTGAGGCGCTGCCAGCGACGGAAGAAGACTGGCACACTGAGTACCTGGACGCGATTCTGTCGATCCGTGTGGTCGATGGCCTGGATCAGGCGATCGAACACATCAACCACTACGGCTCGCACCATACGGACGCCATTGTGACCGAACATCAGGGCCTGGCCCGGCGTTTCATCGCCGAGGTCGACTCGGCGTCGGTCATGCTCAATACCCCGACCTGCTTTGCCGACGGGTTCGAGTACGGCCTGGGTGCCGAGATCGGTATTTCTACCGACAAGCTGCATGCCCGTGGTCCGGTTGGCCTGGAAGGGTTGACCTGCGAGAAATATGTTGTGATCGGCGACGGCCAGTTACGCGGCCAGGAGTCGCTCTGACTTGGTTGAGCATGCCCCTCTCGCCGCTGCTGTCAGCGTGCCGCCTCGGCGGCGCATTGGCGTGCTCGGCGGAACCTTCGATCCCGTGCATATCGGTCACCTGCGCAGTGCGCTGGAGGTTGCCGAAGTGTTGGCGCTGGATGAGTTGCGGCTGATGCCCAATGCTCGACCGCCACACCGCGATACCCCGCAGGTGTCGGCGCTCGACCGTCTGGCAATGGTCGAACAGGCGGTGCGGGGCGTGCCGCTGCTGACGGTCGATGCCCGGGAGTTGTCCCGTGATAAACCGTCGTACACCATTGAAACGCTGGAACTGATGCGGGCCGAGCTGGCTGCTGAAGACCAGTTGTTCCTGTTGGTGGGCTGGGATGCCTTTTGTGGCTTGCCCAGTTGGCACCGTTGGGATGAGTTGCTGAAACACTGTCATATCCTGGTGCTGCAACGCCCGGATGCCGACGTTGAACCGCCGGATGCGTTGCGCAACCTGCTGGCCGCACGCTCGGTCAGCGACCCTCAGGCCCTGGTTGGGCCTGCCGGGCAAATTGCATTCGTCTGGCAAACGCCGCTGGCGGTCTCCGCCACGCAAATCCGACAGCTGCTGGCCAATGGCAAGTCGGTGCGTTTTCTGGTTCCAGACGCAGTACTGGCCTATATCGAGGCGCACGGCTTGTACCGTACGCCGAACTGAAGGGCACGCCGCGAGGCGGCCCCTACTTACGAGCTGAATGAGTTTTATATGAAGAACCAAGCAATCAACGCCGAAACACTGGTCGAACTGGCCCAAGCGGCACTGGCTGACGTCAAGGCCCAGGACATCCTGGTTATCGACGTACGCGACAAGCACAGCATCACCGACTACATGATCATCGCTACCGGTACCTCCAATCGCCAGATCAACGCGATGCTGGAGAAGGTTCGCGAGAACGTGAAGAAGCAGGGCGCTCAGCCGCTGGGCGAAGAAGGCAAGGGCGACAGTGACTGGGTGCTTCTGGACCTGGGTGATGTCATCGTTCACATGATGACGGCCGCCGCACGTCAGTTCTACGACCTGGAGCGTCTGTGGCAGGGCGCTGAGCAGAGCCGTGCTGCCGATGGCAAGCACCACTCGCCTGAGCATTCGCACGAGCACTTCGACAAGCTCCGCGACAAGGAATAAGGAAGCGTCGTGCGTCTGCGTCTGATCGCGGTTGGCTCGCGCATGCCCAAGTGGGTCGAAGACGGCTGGCATGAATATGCCAAGCGTCTGCCTTCTGAGCTGTCGCTGGAGCTGGTGGAGATTCCACTCAATACCCGAGGCAAGAATGCCGATGTCGCCCGCCTGATCCGTCAGGAGGGCGAAGCCATGCTGGCCAAAGTCCAGCCGGGGGAACGTATCGTCACGCTGGAGGTCCATGGCAAGCCCTGGAGCACTGAACAGCTGGCGGTCGAGTTGGACCGCTGGCGGCTGGATTCGCGTACGGTCAACTTCATGGTCGGCGGCCCCGAGGGGTTGGCACCGGAAGTCTGTGCGCGCAGTGAACAGCGCTGGTCGCTGTCACCCTTGACCCTGCCGCACCCGCTTGTACGGATACTCATCGGCGAACAGCTGTATCGCGCCTGGACGGTTCTGTCCGGGCACCCTTACCACAAATAAGCCGTAAGCCTCCGTAATGTCGCAGCCGATTCGCCTCAAGGATCACGAGAAAGACGCCCGTCTAGTGCGTAGCCGCGTTGTGGTCGGTGCAGTGGCGGTCGTCTTGCTGGTGTGCGTGCTGATTGTTCGTCTCTATTACCTGCAGGTCATACAGTACGACTATCACTCCACGCTATCGGAAAACAATCGGGTGCATGTACAGCCGATTCCGCCGACCCGCGGGCTGATTTTCGACCGAAATGGCGTCATCGTCGCCGATAACCGGCCCAGTTTCAGTCTGAGCATGACGCGTGAGCGGGCCGGGGACTGGCATCAGGTGCTTGATGCCATTGTCGAAGTGCTGCAACTGACTCCCGACGACCGAGCGTTGTTTGAGAAACGCATGAAGCAAGGGCGCCGTCCCTTCGAACCGGTGCCGATCCTGTTCGAGCTGACGGAGGAGCAGATTGCCCGCATTGCGGTGAATCAGTTCCGTCTGCCGGGTGTCGAAGTGGTTGCGCAACTGGTCCGGCACTACCCGCAAGGGCCGCATTTCGCCCATTCGGTGGGTTACGTCGGGCGGATCAACGAGAAAGAGCTCAAGACCCTAGACCCGGTCAACTACAGCGGTACCCATCACATTGGCAAAACCGGTATCGAGCGATTCTACGAGCCGGAATTGCACGGTCAGGTGGGTTACGAGGAAGTCGAGACCAATGCCCGTGGCCGCGTACTGCGTGTACTCAAACGCACCGACCCGGTGCCGGGCAAAGATATCGTCCTGAGCCTCGACATCAAACTGCAGGAGGCCGCAGAAGCCGCGCTGGGCGGGCGCCGAGGAGCCATTGTGGCCCTGGATCCGCGTACCGGTGAGGTGTTGGCGATGGTTAGCCAGCCGAGCTTCGACCCGAACCTGTTCGTGACCGGCATCAGTTTCAAGGCCTATGCCGAGTTGCGCGACTCGATTGACCGGCCTCTGTTCAACCGTGTACTGCGTGGCCTTTATCCGCCGGGGTCGACGATCAAGCCCGCCGTGGCGATTGCCGGTCTTGACACGGGTGTGGTGACTGCCGGCACGCGGGTGTTTGACCCCGGCTATTACCAGTTGCCCAACTATGACCACAAGTACCGTAACTGGAACCGTACCGGTGACGGCTGGGTCGATCTGGACACGGCCATCATGCGCTCCAACGACACTTATTTTTACGATCTGGCGCACAAGATGGGCATCGATCGGTTGGCCAACTACATGAACCGCTTTGGTATTGGCCAGAAAGTGGCGCTGGACATGTTTGAAGAGTCACCGGGGTTGATGCCGTCCCGTGAATGGAAACGGGCGACCCGTCGTCAGGCCTGGTTCCCGGGTGAGACGCTGATCCTCGGTATTGGCCAAGGCTATATGCAGGCGACGCCGTTGCAGTTGGCGCAGGCCACCGCGTTGATTGCCAACAAGGGCAAGTGGAACCGTCCGCACCTGGCCAAGACCATCGAAGGTCTGCCGCCGGTGGATGAAAACCCGATGGAAGACATCGTGTTGCGGGACAAATCCGATTGGAACAAGGTTACCCACGGCATGGAGCAGGTGATGCAAGGTGCTCGAGGGACCGCGCGCAAGGCCTCGATTGGTGCCCAGTACCGGATTGCCGGCAAGAGTGGTACCGCCCAGGTAGTCGCGATCAAGCAGGGCGAGAAGTACGACCGTAACAAGCTGCAGGAACGCCACCGTGACCATGCGCTGTTTGTCGGCTTTGCGCCGGCCGATGATCCGAAGATTGTCGTGTCGGTGATGGTCGAGAACGGCGAGTCCGGTTCGGGCGTTGCCGCGCCAGTCGTGCGGCAGGTGATGGATGCCTGGTTGCTTGACGAACATGGGCGCCTCAAACCGGAGTACGCCACACCTTCTGTCGCTCAGGAACCTGCCCAGTGAAAAGCAATTTCGATCGCATGCTCTCCAGTGAGGACGTCATGCGCCGTCGGGCGACGTTCCTTCAGCGTATCCACGTTGATGGTCCGTTGCTCGTTCTCCTGTTGACGCTGGCGGCGGGCAGCCTGTTCGTGCTGTATTCGGCCAGCGGGAAGGACTGGGATCTGCTGCTGAAGCAAGCCAGTTCATTTGGTATTGGCCTGGTCTCGATGTTCATCATTGCGCAGTTCGAGCCCCGGTTCATGGCGCGTTGGGTGCCACTGGCCTACGTCTTCGGCGTGATCTTGCTGGTCGTGGTGGATGTCATGGGGCACAACGCCATGGGGGCCACGCGCTGGATCAACATTCCGGGGGTGATTCGCTTCCAGCCTTCGGAATTCATGAAGATCATCATGCCCGCCACCATTGCCTGGTACCTGGCCAAGCGCACGCTACCGCCGCATTTGAAGCATGTGGTGATCAGCCTGGTGATGATCGGTGTGCCATTCATTTTGATCGTCCGTCAACCGGACCTGGGCACCGCGCTGCTGATTCTGGCTTCGGGGGCCTTCGTGCTGTTCATGGGCGGGCTGAAGTGGCGCTGGATCATCAGTGTGGTCGCTGCTGCAGTACCTGTGGCGGTAGCGATGTGGTTTTTCGTCATGCACGACTACCAGAAACAGCGGGTGCTGACGTTCCTTGATCCGGAAAGCGATCCGTTGGGCACGGGCTGGAACATTATCCAGTCCAAGGCCGCCATTGGGTCGGGCGGTGTGTTCGGCAAGGGCTGGCTGCTGGGAACGCAGTCGCACCTGGACTTCCTTCCGGAAAGCCATACGGACTTCATTATCGCCGTCATGGGCGAGGAGTTCGGGTTGGTGGGTATCTGTGCACTGCTGTTGATTTACATGTTGTTGATCGGGCGCGGCCTGGTGATTACTGCCCAGGCGCAAACGCTGTTCGGCAAATTGTTGGCGGGCAGCCTGACCATGACCTTCTTTGTGTATGTCTTCGTCAACATCGGCATGGTCAGTGGGCTGCTCCCGGTGGTGGGGGTGCCGCTGCCCTTCATCAGTTATGGTGGCACTTCGTTGGTGACGCTGCTTTCAGCGTTTGGGGTTTTAATGTCGGTCCATACGCACCGTAAATGGATTGCACAAGCTTGAATAAGGTGAAGAATTTAATGCAAGCAATGCGTAGCTGGGCGGCTCGTTGCGCGCCTTGGGTTGGCCTGCTCGGCCTGCTCGGCTCGGCGCAACAGGTTGTGGCTGGCGACTATGACGGCTCGCCTCAGGTGGCCGAGTTTGTCGGCGAAATGACCCGCGACTACGGTTTTGCTGGTGAGCAGTTGATCGGCGTGTTTCGTGAGGTCGAGCGCAAACAATCGATTCTCGATGCCATTTCCCGACCTGCTGAGCGGGTAAAACCCTGGAAGGAATATCGCCCGATGTTCCTGACCGATGCGCGTGTCGCCCGTGGCGTGGATTTCTGGCGTCAACACGAGGTCGCTCTGGCCCGTGCCGAGCAGGAGTACGGTGTACCTGCCCAGGTGATCGTGGCGATTATTGGTGTCGAGACCTTCTTTGGCCGCAATACAGGCAACTATCGGGTCATTGATGCCTTGTCGACGCTAGCCTTCGATTACCCGCCGCGTGCCGAGTTTTTCCGTAAGGAGCTGCGCGAGTTCCTGTTGCTGGCCCGTGAGGAGCAGGTCGATCCGCTGACCCTCAAGGGTTCCTACGCCGGCGCCATGGGGCTGCCGCAGTTCATGCCGAGCAGCTTTAGGGCGTATGCCGTGGATTTCGACGGCGACGGTCATATCAATATCTGGAACGATCCGGACGATGCCATCGGCAGTGTCGCCAGTTACTTCAAGCGCCACGGTTGGGTGGCCGGCGAGGGCGTGGTCAGCCGCGCCATGGTTCGCGGCGAGCGCGTGGACGAAGGGCTGACGCCCGGAATCGAGCCTGTGCGAACGGTTGGAGAGTTGCGGGCACTGGGCTGGTCAAGCCATGATGTACTGCGCGATGATCTGCCAGTCACCGCTTTTCGGCTTGAAGGCGACAACGGTCCTGAGTACTGGATGGGCCTCAAGAACTTCTATGCGATCACGCGCTACAACCGCAGCGTGATGTACGCCATGGCGGTACATCAACTTTCGGACCTGCTGGTTCAAGCACGAGGCGCCAAATAATGCGCGTATCGCTCACAACTTCCTTGCAACTGCTTGGCGTGGCCACTCTGGGGCTGGTGCTGGTCAGTTGTTCCACGGGTCGTTCACCCCAGCAACAGGGTGGTGTTCGTTCACAGCCCGGCCTGGACATCAACCGTGCCCACAAGGACGGTGCGCCTTGGTGGGACGTCGATGTCTCGAAGATCCCCGATGCGACCCCTACGGTGCACAATGGCCCGTACAAGGCCAACCCCTATACGGTGCTGGGCAAGACGTACTACCCGATGGGTGAGTCGCGCAACTACGTGGCCCAGGGCACTGCGTCCTGGTACGGCACCAAGTTTCACGGCCAGAACACGGCCAACGGGGAAGTCTACGACCTGTATGGCATGAGCGCGGCGCACAAGACCTTGCCGCTGCCGAGCTACGTACGGGTTACCAATCTGGACAACAACCGCAGTGTGATTTTGCGGGTCAACGACCGTGGTCCGTTCTACTCCGACCGGATCATCGACCTGTCGTACGCGGCAGCGAAAAAGCTCGGCTACGCTGAGACCGGCACGGCGCGTGTGCGTGTTGAAGGTATCGATCCCCAGCAATGGTGGGCCCAGCGCGGTCGCCCTGCACCGCTGGTGCTGGAGCAGCCGCAGGTCGCCCAGGCCAAGCCGTTGTCGAGCAATACCGGGGCGGTCGAGCAGTGGACGCCGCCGCCGCAGCAGCATGCCGCAGCGGTGGTGCCGGTCCAGGTGGCCAGTAATGCAAGCTCGGCCAGTTCCGGCATGTACTTGCAGGTCGGCGCATTTGCCAACCCGGATGCTGCGGAATTGCTGCGCTCCAAGCTCAGCACCATGGTCAATGCCCCGGTGTTCATCAGTTCGATCGTGCGTAACCAGCAGACCCTGCACCGGGTTCGCATGGGCCCGATCAGCAGCCAGGGCGAAGCCCAACAAATGCAGGACAGTGTACGTCTGGCCAATCTGGGCCAGCCGAAAGTTGTCACGGCAGACTGACTCAGGGGGCCTGATCAGTCTGTTGTGAAATACGCCGGTCGGTGTGCTCCAGTGTGAACGACCGGCGTGGCAAAACAGTCTGTACAATGCCTGTTTTGCTCATCAGGCCACGCGCCTGGAAACGTTTTGCCCTTGCGGGCATGAGCCCATTAGCCATTTCGAGAGACGGATGAACATCACCACCTTTGCCAAACGCCTTTGCCTGCTTGTCCCGCTGATGATCACCCCTGCCGCGTTCGCGGCAGAGCAGATGATGCCGTCGCCGCCGCAACTGGCAGCCAAGTCCTACGTGCTCATGGAAGCCTCCAGCGGCAACATCCTGGTTGAGAACAATGGCGACGAGCGTCTGCCACCGGCCAGCCTGACCAAGCTGATGACCGCCTACATCGCGACCCTGGATATCCGTCGCGGGCAGATCGGCGAGAACGATCCTGTGACTGTCAGCGAAAACGCCTGGCGTACCGGCGGTTCGCGGATGTTCATCAAGGTGGGTACGCAGGTTAGCGTCAGCGACCTGCTGCACGGCATCATCATCCAGTCGGGTAACGACGCCAGCGTTGCGCTGGCCGAGCACATCGCGGGTAGCGAAGATGCGTTCGCCGACATGATGAACAAGACGGCTGGCGATCTGGGCATGAGCAACAGCCACTTCATGAACCCGACCGGCTTGCCGAACCCTGAGCATTACTCGTCGGCGCACGACATGGCCCTGCTGGCTCGTGCGATCATCCATGAAGACCCTGCTCACTATGCGATTTACTCGCAGAAAGAGTTCTTCTGGAACAACATCAAGCAGCCTAACCGCAACCTGCTGCTGTGGCGTGACAAGACCGTCGATGGCCTGAAAACCGGCCATACCGACGAAGCCGGCTACTGCATGGTGTCTTCGGCTGTGCGTGACGGCATGCGCCTGATCGCCGTGGTCTTCGGTACGAACAGCGAGCAGGCGCGTGCCGCCGAAACGCAAAAGCTGCTGACCTATGGCTTCCGTTTCTTCGAAACCCAGACCTTCTACCAGAAGGGAACCGAGTTGGCCCAGGCGCCGGTTTGGAAGGGTGCCACCAGTCAGGTCAAGGCCGGTTTGGCCGAAGACCTGAGCATGACTTTGCCTAAAGGCCAATTGAAGAAGCTGGCTGCCAGCATGACCATGAACCCACAACTGACCGCGCCTATCGCCAAAGGTGACGTGATTGGTAAAGTGGAAGTCAAACTGGATGATAATGTGGTGCACAGCGCCGACCTGATCGCCTTGGACGGCGTGGAGGAGGGTGGTTTCTTCCGTCGTGTGTGGGATAGCATTCGGCTATTCTTCTACGGGTTGTTCAACTGATATCGTGACCTGCACGCCCTCGCCACAGGTTGGTGAGGGCGTTGTTGTTGCCACGGCTTACGAGGCCGTTACTGCCATGAGCGTACCTGACGTCAAGTCGCACACTATTGAGTTTCCCTGCCTTGATTACCCGATCAAGGTCATCGGCGATACCGTGGTCAATTTCAAGGACACGGTGATCGAGATCCTGAGCAAATATGCCAAGATCGACCTGCAGACACTGGCCGAGCGCCAGAGCAGCAATGGCAAGTACACCACGGTGCAACTGCACATCGAAGCGACCGGTGAAGATCAATTGCGAGATATCAATAGCGCCCTGCGTGCTACTGGCATCGTGCATATGGTGCTTTGATGCCGGGAAGCCTGGGCTTTCGCGAACTAGGCCTGTTGCCTTATGAACCTGTCTGGGAGGCCATGCGTCGTTTTACCGATACGCGTGGGCCTCAGACGGGCGATGAAGTCTGGTTGGTTGAACACCCGCCGGTGTTCACTCAGGGGCAGGCTGGCAAGGCTGAGCACGTGCTGCTGCCGGGCAATATTCCGGTGGTGCAGGTCGATCGCGGAGGCCAGGTCACCTACCATGGCCCAGGTCAGTTGGTCGCGTATCTGCTGTTGGATGTACGCCGGCTTGGTTTTGGCGTGCGGGATCTGGTCAGCCGTATCGAGCGCTGCCTGATCGATCTGCTGGCCGGTTATGGCATTGAAGCCGCTGCCAAGCCTGACGCTCCGGGTGTCTATGTCGATGGAGCGAAAATCGCCTCCCTTGGCTTGCGAATTCGTAATGGCTGCTCCTTCCATGGGCTTGCCTTGAACGTGGATATGGACCTTGCGCCATTCCGTCGTATTAATCCCTGTGGGTATGCGGGGCTGGCAATGACCCAGCTGCGCGACCAAACAGGCCCGATCGAACTCTCCGAGGTAAGGGCAAGGCTGCGTGCGCAGCTGGTCAAGCACCTCGACTATGCTGAGCAGACGACCCTTACGGGCGGAATCGACTGATTATGACTACTGTTGTGCAAGAACCGCTGGAGAGCAGCGCGCCGAACGTGACCGCTGCGGTGGATGCGTCGGCCACGTCGGCCCCCCGGGCAAAAGTTGAAGCCGGTGTAAAACTGCGTGGCGCCGAAAAGGTTGCGCGCATTCCGGTAAAGATCATTCCTACCGAAGAGCTGCCGAAGAAACCTGACTGGATTCGCGTGCGCATCCCGGTTTCGCCGGAAGTCGACCGTATCAAGCAACTGCTGCGCAAGCACAAGCTGCACAGCGTGTGTGAAGAGGCCTCCTGCCCGAACCTGGGTGAGTGCTTCTCTGGCGGCACCGCCACCTTCATGATCATGGGTGATATCTGTACCCGCCGTTGCCCATTCTGCGACGTTGGTCATGGCCGACCCAAACCGTTGGACGTCGATGAGCCGAAGAACCTGGCGGTTGCCATCGCCGACTTGCGCTTGAAGTACGTGGTCATCACTTCGGTGGACCGTGACGACCTGCGTGACGGTGGCGCTCAGCACTTCGCCGACTGCCTTCGCGAGATCCGCGCACTGTCCCCGGGCGTGCAGCTGGAGACGCTGGTTCCAGACTACCGTGGTCGTATGGACGTGGCCTTGGCCATCACCGCGCAAGAGCCGCCAGATGTGTTCAACCACAACCTGGAAACCGTACCGCGCCTCTACAAGGCTGCGCGTCCGGGGTCTGATTTCGAGTGGTCGCTGGACCTGCTGCAAAAGTTCAAGCAACTGGTACCGCATGTTCCGACCAAGTCCGGCCTGATGCTGGGCCTGGGCGAGACCGACGAGGAAGTCATCGAAGTCATGCAGCGCATGCGTGAGCACGACATCGACATGCTGACCCTCGGCCAGTACCTGCAGCCGTCGCGCAGCCACCTGCCGGTACAGCGCTTTGTTCACCCGGATACCTTTGCCTGGTTCGCTGAGGAAGGGTATCGCATGGGCTTCAAGAACGTTGCGTCCGGCCCGTTGGTGCGTTCGTCCTATCATGCCGATCAGCAGGCCCATGAGGCCAAGATCAAGCTCTGATCCGACATGAATAAAAATGCCGACACCCGTCTTCACGAGGGTGTCGGCATTTTTGTTTGCGCTACAGGCTACAGGAAGGTCTGCCGCTGGCAGTCTGAACCTCCCTGTCGGGCGCTCTAGCGTGCTTGCTGGTTGCGCAGGCTGTCCAGCAGCTTATGGGTCGGATAGCCATCTGCCGGCCAGCCCAGCGCTTGCTGTGCGCTACGGATGGCCTTGCGGGTATTGGCCCCGATGATGCCATCGGCACTGCCTGCGTCGTAGTTACGGGCACTGAGCAGGTTCTGCAGTTCCATGCGCTCACTGCGGCTCAGCGGCAGATCATCTTTTGGCCAGTCGCCGCGGATAAAGCCAGAGCCGTCGAATCGCTCGGCCAGCATGCTGACGGCCAGGGCATATGATGACGAGTTGTTGTACTTGAGGATGGCCCGGAAGTTGTCCAGTACCAGGAATGCCGGGCCGCGAGCGCCGGCGGGCAGCAGCAGGGCTGCAGACAGTTGTTCGCTACCTGCGGGTACCTGCACCCCTGGCGGGAGTTGCAGGCCCAGTTTCAGCCATTCAGCGACGGTCTTGCGCTGAGAACCGTCTGCTAGCCAGTAGTCGAAGCCAGGTTTCAGAGCGACTTCAAAACCCCAGGGTTCACCCCGTTTCCAGCCTGAGCTCTGCAGGTAATGGGCGGTTGAGGCCAGGGCATCGGCAGTACTGTTCCAGATGTCACGGCGACCATCACCGTCGAAGTCAACGGCGTGGGTGTTGTAGGTCGTCGGGATGAACTGGGTCTGGCCCATGGCGCCGGCCCATGACCCCAGCATGGCCTCAGGCTGGATATCGCCGTTCTGCAGGATCTGCAGGGCCGCGAGCAGTTGGGCCTGTGCAAAGGCCGGGCGACGGCCTTCGTAGGCCAGGGTGGCGAGCGAGCGGATCACCGATTTGCTGCCTTGGAACTGGCCGAAGTTACTTTCCATGCCCCAGACGGACACCAGTGCGGTGCGGTCGACGCCATAGCGTTGCTCGATGCGTGTCAGCAACTCGGCATTCTGGTTGAGCAGTGCCTGGCCCTTGCGAACACGTACAGGTGAAACGGCGCCGTCGAGGTACTCCCAGACGGGGCGGGTGAATTCGGGTTGGCTGCGGTCGGCCTTGATCACACTCATGTCAGGGGTGATATCAAAAAAGGCGCGGTCAAAGGTTGCCGGATTGATACCGGCCTGCAGGGCTTGCTGGCGGAAGCTGGCTTGCCATTGGGCGAAGGTCTGCAGCGGTTGCACATCGTCGATCGGATCGGTGACGGCAGTTGGCTGGGTTGCAACAGGAGCAGGTTGTGTCGGTGCTAGCGGCAGCGCATCGGCGGCGGTCGGTTTTTCCGCGCAGGCGACAAGCAGGATGAGGCTGGAGGCAGCGATCAGTTGGCGGGGTTGCCAACGGCGGGAAAGGCAAAAAGGCATGCACAGGTCCAGTAATTCAAGTCAGGTGTTGACCATACCATGCTTGCCGGATTCCTGCCTTCATGCGGCCCAAAAGTAAGAAGCCTCCCAATCTCTCGATTGGAAGGCTTCGCGGCGGTAGCTGCCTTTGCCCTTGCCTGAGCGTTCCTGGCGACTACGGAACAGGGGCTGGGCGATGATGGACTTGGCTTTGTTGGGGCCGGGTTTGACCGGTTTCTTGCTCATGGCAGGCGATCCTGTGATGTGGGGGGTGTTGGCGCGCACTATAGGCCCTTGTATTCATGTGGGCAATATGCGCGGATTACCGGTGATCTGCTGGTTGCGGTATCAGTTGGCACGCGGTGTTGAGTATCGCTGGCAGGGTGCTCGATACGGGGTTCGCCGCCTATTACTCAGCGGGTAATGCCAGGCGCTGACCGGCCATCAGCAGCGACAGGCGTGCCAGGCTGGTCCAGGGTGATCCTTGCGCCTGCCCCTTGATCTGGGCATCGATACGTTGCGCATCCTGCAGCAACTGGCTCCAGCGTTGCGCGGAGTGACGTTGCAAGGCTTTGCTCATCAGTGGCCTGCGTTTATCCCAGACCGGCGGCTTGGCCTGGCTAAATGCCTTGTCCAGAGGCACGCCTTGGCTGAATTGCTGGGACAGGCCAGCCAGCAGGCGTAGCTCGCGGGCCAGAGCCCAGAGAATTACCGGTGGTTCAACACCTTCGCCACGCAAGCCTTCAAGCATACGCAGGGCATGGGCGGCTTCGCCGTTGAGAATGGCGTCGACCAGGCCAAAGACATCGAACCGGGCACTGTCGGCCACTGCGGCCTGTACCGTCTCGACGGTGACCTGATTGCCATCGGCCAGCAACTTGAGCTTTTCAATTTCCTGGGCGGCTGCCAGCAGGTTGCCTTCCACGCGCGCTGCAATCAGCTCCACCGCATCGCGTTGGGCCGCGAGGCCAGCCTGGGACAGGCGCTGGCTGATCCATTGCGGTAGTTGATTGTTGTCCACCGGCCAGATCTGAATGAACTGGACATGCTGACCGTCAACCAGTGCCTTGCCCCATTTGGTTTTTTGCGCACTGCCGTCGAGTTTCGGCAGGCTGATCAGCAGCAGGGTGTCTTCGGCCGGGTTGGAGCAATACTCAATCAGTGCGGCTGCACCTTTGTCACCGGGCTTGCCAGAGGGCAAACGCAGTTCCAGCAGGCGTCGCTGTGCGAACAGCGACAAGCTGGCGCCGGCCTGGAGCAGCGTACCCCAGTCGAAGTTGGCATCTGCGCTGAACACCTGGCGTTCGTCAAAGCCCTGCTGGCGAGCAGCCGCGCGAATGGCGTCGGCGGCTTCCTGGCACAGCAGCGGATCATCGCCGCTGACCACGTAGACCGGGGCTAGCGAACCTTGCAGGTGCTTGTTGAGTTGGGCAGGTGTGAGTTTCATCGCGGTGGGCGGGGCACCTGAGTGCCCCGTTCAGGCTCAGTTGGCTGGGATTTCCAGCGGGGATTGCTGCGGCGTTTCGTCCTGGGCGCGACGGGCGGCTTCGAGGGCATCAGCCTCGGCCTTGGCGCGCGCCTCGGCTTCCATTTGCAGGGTTTCAAGTTGAGCCGGAGTGATCAGCTGCAAGCGCAGGACCATCTTCTGGATCATCTCGCGGCGCATTTCATCGCGAACCTGGCTGGCTTCCTGGTCGGAGCCCGCGAGGTTGTTGCTGTCATGCACATAGATCTTTTGTACTTCCAGCTTGTCGGCAAGGAGGCTGGCATTGTTCTGGCCACGGATCTCGAAGTTCAGGGTGTCCGTGAGCTCGTACTCGACCGAGCGAGCAGAACCGGCATAGCTGGCGGCGCGTTGAGTATTGCTTTCACGGGCCAGGAACAGCTTGTATGGCGCGCCGGCATGCACGTTGACACCGCTGCTTTTCAGAACCTGACGCAGTTGAGTCACGGTATCGCCATAGGCGTCGCGAGCACTGACATCCAGCTCCTTGAGTGCCAGCTCGTTGGTGCCGGTGCCACGCAGTTGGAAGCCGCAGGCGCTGAGCAGTACCGCCAGGCCCATCACCAGCAGGTTGCGTTTGATCATGTTGTTGCTCCCTTGAAACCTTGTAAGCCGATTCTGTGCAGGCGCCCTGAGATGAGCAGGGCGCCAGATTCCATCAGCTGGCGACAATATTGACCAGCTTGCCCGGTACAACGATGACCTTGCGGATGGTCAGGCCCTCGGTGAAACGCAGCACGTTTTCATTGCTGCGGGCCGCGGCTTCAACGTCTTCACGGCTGGCGCCAACCGGCATTTCGATTTGGCCGCGCAGTTTACCGTTGACCTGGATTACCAGTTGCAGGCTGTCCTGTACCAGCGCGCTTTCATCCACTGCTGGCCAGCCCGCGTCGATGACCGCGCCTTGATGGCCCAACTGCTTCCACAGTTCGTGGCTGATGTGCGGTGTGATCGGTGCCAGCAACAGGGTCACGGTCTCCAGGCCTTCCTGAATCAGCGCGCGGTCTTGTGCGGTGGCCTGAGGTGCCTTTTCCAGAACGTTCATCAAGGTCATTACTTGCGCAATGGCGGTGTTGAACTTGTGGTGCTGGCCCACATCCTGACTGGCCTGCTTGATGGCCGAGTGGATCGAACGGCGCACGGCTTTCTGTGCATCGTCCAGCGCAGCGAGATCCAGAGTACCTGGCAGCCCTTGTGCGACGTGGCTTTGCGCCAGGCGCCAGACACGGCGCAGGAAGCGGTTCGAGCCTTCTACGCCGGAGTCGGACCATTCCAGGCTCATGTCGGGCGGCGAGGCGAACATCATGAACAGGCGGCAGGTGTCAGCACCGTAGGCTTCGATCATGGCCTGTGGGTCGACGCCGTTGTTCTTCGACTTGGACATCTTCTCGGTGCCGCCGATCTCGACGGGCAGGCCGTCGGTTTTCAAGCGGGCGCCAATGATCTTGGCCTTGGCATCGCGTTCGACTTCAACGTCGGCCGGGTTGAACCAGTCTTTACCGCCGTTGCTGGCAGTGCGGTAGTACGTCTCGGCAACGACCATGCCCTGGGTCAGCAGGTTCTTGAACGGCTCGTTGGAGCTGACCAGGCCTTCGTCACGCATCAGCTTGTGGAAGAAGCGCGCATAGAGCAGGTGAAGAATCGCGTGTTCGATGCCACCAATGTACTGGTCAACGGGCAGCCAGTGGTTGGCGGCCTGTTTGTCGACCATGCCACCTTCGTAGTTCGGCGAAGCGTAGCGCGCGAAATACCAGGACGACTCGACGAAGGTGTCCATGGTGTCGGTTTCACGCTTGGCTGCAGTGCCGCATTTCGGGCAGCTGCAGTTGTAGAACTCAGGCATGCGCGCCAGCGGGGAGCCCGCGCCATCCGGCACCACGTTCTCCGGCAGCACGACCGGCAATTGGTCTTCTGGCACCGGTACGTCGCCGCAGGATGGGCAGTGAATGATCGGAATCGGGCAGCCCCAGTAGCGCTGACGGCTGATGCCCCAGTCGCGCAGGCGGAACTGGGTGCGCGACTTGCCGAGGTCTTTCTTGATCAGGGCAGCTTCGATGGCATCGAACGCACCGGCGAAGTCCAGGCCGTCGAATTCAGCCGAATTGATCAGTTGGCCGTGCTCGCCATAGGCGGCGTCCCACTCGCTACCCACCTGGTCACCGGCACGGGTGCGAACCACGGCCTTGACTGGCAGGTTGTACTTGCGGGCGAACTCGAAATCGCGCTCGTCATGGGCAGGAACAGCCATGACCGCGCCGTCGCCGTAGTGCATCAGCACGTAGTTGGCGACCCACACTGGCAGTTTTTCGCCGGTCAGTGGATGCTCGACGAACAGCGACGTCGGCATGCCTTTCTTTTCCTGGGTGGCAACGTCGGCTTCGGCAACACTGCCGCTTTTGCATTCGTCGATGAAGGCTTGCAGCGCCGGGTTACCCTGGGCGGCCTGAGTCGCCAGTGGGTGCTCGGCGGCAACCGCGACGTAGGTCGCGCCCATCAGGGTATCAGGACGGGTGGTGAAGACTTTCAGTGCACCGGCGTGGCCGATCGAGGCCTGGTCGAACGGGAACTGGACTTCCATGCCGCGCGACTTGCCAATCCAGTTACGCTGCATGGTCTTGACCTGTTCAGGCCAGCCTGGCAGTTCGTCGAGGCTTTCCAGCAGCTCGTCGGCGTAATCGGTGATCTTGAAGTAGTACATCGGGATTTCGCGCTTCTCGATCAGCGCGCCCGAACGCCAGCCACGGCCGTCGATGACCTGCTCGTTGGCCAGTACGGTCTGGTCAGCCGGGTCCCAGTTGACGGTGCCGTTCTTGCGGTAGATGACGCCTTTCTCGAACAGGCGGGTGAACAGCCACTGCTCCCAACGGTAGTAGTCCGGCTTGCAGGTGGTGACTTCACGCGACCAGTCGAAGGCCAGGCCCAGGCTCTTGAGCTGGGTCTTCATGTACTCGATGTTTTCGTAGGTCCACTTGGCCGGGGCGACGTTGTTCTTCATCGCGGCGTTTTCGGCCGGCATACCAAAGGCATCCCACCCCATCGGCTGCAGGACATTCTTGCCTTGCATGCGCTGATAGCGGGCGATGACGTCGCCTATGGTGTAGTTGCGCACGTGGCCCATGTGTAGCTTGCCGCTCGGGTACGGGAACATCGACAGGCAGTAGAAGGTGTCCTTGCCTGGCTGTTCACTGACTTCAAAAGACTTTTGCTCATCCCAGAACGACTGGGCGGCGGCTTCGATTTCGCGGGGCTGATAGAGTTCGTGCATGGCTACTTTGCGCTGAGAAATGGGAGACCTTATCCAGGCAGAACCGCTGCGCCCGGCAATCCGGTGTCAATATAATGAACGCAGTAGCATACATGACCCGTCTCTATCGAGGGAAACCCTGATTGCATCGTCAGACTGGCTGCGGGCCGTTGGTCGTGGCGCCTCGCTGCTTTTGTGAGTACCGCTAAGCTCATCTTTGGGGGCGGTATTTCTATCTCAAATGAGGTGAACGGATGGGTGAGTCGCCGCTACAAGCATTAGAGCCAGAGCTTTACGAGCGTTTGATCGATCGGTTGGGGCTGGCACTGGATGTCGCCAGAGCCTCTGTTCGGCTGCGTGATGAGATGCCTGCCGAATTGGAATTGCGTGGGTTGAGCCACGCCGAGTTTGAAGTGATCAAGGCCTACCTGGCATCGCGTCCAGAGCGCAACAGCGCACATATCGATACGCTTCAGCAGCCTGAAGCACCTGTTGGCAGAGTGGTCTGGCTTAAAGACAAGGCGCGTTCTGCAACCATGACAAAGTCCAGAGCGTTGCATTTCAAGTAACCGAGCAGGCCTTTCAGGCAATCCGACCTGGCCATTGAATCTTCTCATGATCGGCACTTGGCTATTGTTGTCAGGTGCCGATTTTCTTAGGCTTCGCGCATCCATGGAGGTGCCGATGCCGTTTCGTTATTTCATCAAGCAATTAGTCATGCCGCCGGGCGCGTTGTTTCTACTGTTGATCGCGGCCTGGTGGTTGCGTAACACCTGGCCTCGTACGGCCTGTCTATGCTTCGCGTTGGGCTTGGGTGGGCTGTGGCTGATGAGTCTGCCGATCGTCGTGCAACAGGCCGCACGCGTGCTGGAGAGTGAGCCCACATTGGCTTACGGCCAGTGGGGGAGCCTCGCAGAGCGTGCCGATGCCATCGTCGTGCTTGGGGCTGGCCGCGAGCGTGATGATCCCGCATGGGGCGCTGAGGATCAGCCAAGTGCCCTCGCCCTGGAGCGCATGCGTTATGCGGCGCAATTAGCCAAGGCCTCCGGTTTGCCTTTGCTCATTAGCGGAGGCTTGCATTACGGCACGCCGCCCAGTGAGGCGCAGTTGATGGCGGATTCGCTCGCGCGCGATTTCGGTGTGTCGGTGCGCTGGAAGGAAGAGCGTAGCCGTACAACCTGGGAGAACGCTCAAATGAGCGCCGAGCTACTGCTGCCGGAAGGCTACAAGCGGGTAGTGCTGGTAACCCAGGCGTGGCACATGCAGCGTGCACGCTGGAGTTTTGAGCAGGCTGGTTTCAGCGTAGTGCCGGCACCCGTGGGCTACTTGGGGCGCAATCACGCGCGCCCGTTCGGTGGCTGGATGCCGGAAAACAAATCGCTCTGGCAGAGCAGCCAACTGCTCAATGAAGCCGTTGGTCTGCTCGCGTATCGCTTGCTTAATTAGACGGTCCTGGCAATCCGACCGGCCAGCAATGCCCAGCCCAGTAATAGCGTGCTGAGCATTGCCAGCGGCCAGGAGCGCCATTTCAGGTACGGCGTGAGCTTCTGCATGGGAACCACTTCTCCGTACAGGATGCCACGCTCGAACTGCGGGATTTGCGCGGTGATCCGGCCGAAGGGGTCGATCAGGCCGGTGACGCCATTGTTGGTTGCACGGATCATCCAGCGACCTGCTTCAAGGGCGCGCATTTGTGCCATTTGCAGGTGTTGCAGCGGGCCGATCGAGGTGCCGAACCAGGTGTCGTTACTGATGGTCAGCAGCAGGTCGCTTCGGGCCGCAAGGCTGGCAGCGAACTCCGGGTACACCACTTCGTAGCAAATGTAAGGCGCAATCTGGTAGCCCTTTGCCTGCAGTAGTGTCTGGTCTGCGGGGCCACGAGCGAAGTCTGACATCGGCAGATCGAAGAAGGTGATCAACCCGCGCAGCATATCCTGTAGTGGCACGTATTCACCGAAAGGCACCAGTTTCTGTTTCAGGTAGGTGCCGTCGCCCTCGCCGGTAACGGTAATGCCGTTGTAGTAGCGCCGTTGATTGTGCGTCACCTCTCGAACGGGCACGCCGGTAATCAGCGCCGAACGACGGTCGCTGGCGAAGCTGCCCATCATGTCCAGGTAGCCTTGGGCAGATTCTTTGAGTACGGGTACTGCGGTTTCCGGCCAGACAATCAAGTCGGCCTGTTTGCTACTGAAGGTCATGTCACGGTACAGCGCCAACTGGGCGTTGAGCTGGGCCGGATCCCATTTCAAGGACTGCTCGATATTGCCCTGGATCGCTGCCACTTTCAGTGGCTCACCCGCCGGGCGGGTCCAGGTATGGCCTTTGAGTGCGATGCCGATGATCCAGGGTGCCAGCAGCACGGCCAGCGCGGTGACCAGGAAGCCCTTGCGCTCACGCAGGCGATTCAGGTTGCACAGCAAGGCGGCGCTCAGGGCCAGGCTGAAGGAGATCAGCCACATCCCACCCAGCGGTGCCAGGCCGGCCAAGGGGCCGTCAAGCTGGCTGTAGCCGGCGTAGAGCCAGGGGAAGCCCGTCAGGAACCAACCACGGAAGGCTTCCTGGGCCAGCCAGAGGGCGGCGAACGCCAGGGCATCGGCCAGTGGTGCTTCATTGCGTCGAATCCAGCGCGCCCAGAGCCAGGCAGGCAGGGCGAAGAACAAGGCAATGGCAGCGATGAAGGCAAGCATCAGCAGGCCTGCCAGCAGCGCTGAGGCGCCGCCGTAGGTATGGATGCTGACATAGATCCAGCTGGTGCCCGCGCCGAACACGCCAAAACCGTAGCACCAGCCGCGGGCCAGTGCCTGACGCGGACCAAGGTCGCGCAGGCCAAGGTAGAACAAGGCCAGGGTTACCAGTGCCAGTGGCCAGATGTTGAATGGCGCGAGTGCCAGGGTAGTGATGGCGCCGGCCGCCACGGCCAGCAGGTTACCGGGCCAGCCGGGGCGGGTGATCCAACGCATGGTTGTCCTTAGCGGGTGATGGGGGTCAGTCGCAGCAAGTGTATCCGGCGGCTGTCGGCGTTGAGAACCCGGAAGCGGTAGGGGCCGATTTCGGTTGTCTCGTTACGCTTGGGCAGGTGCCCGAATGCGCTCATCACCAAGCCACCGACGGTATCGAACTCGTCGTTGGAAAACTCGCTGTCGAAGAACTCGTTGAAGTTCTCGATGGGGGTCAGGGCCTTGATCAGGAAGTCGCCACTCGGCAACGGCTTGATGTAGCTGTCTTCCTCGACGTCATGCTCATCCTCGATGTCGCCGACGATCTGTTCGAGCACATCTTCGATGGTCACCAGGCCAGCGACGCCGCCATACTCGTCGATGACGATGGCCATGTGGTTGTGGTTGGCGCGGAATTCACGCAACAGCACGTTCAGACGCTTGGATTCGGGTACAAATGTGGCCGGGCGCAGCAGGTCCTTGATGTTGAAACGGTCGCCGTTCTCCTTGAGGATCAGCGGCAACAGGTCCTTGGCGAGCAACACGCCAAGCACATCATCGTGGCTTTCGCCCACGACCGGGTAGCGCGAGTGCGCAGCGTCGATCACCGCTGGCAGGAACTCGCGGGGTGTTTGGGTCGCCTTGATGCTGCTCATCTGCGAGCGCGGGACCATGATGTCACGCACCTGCAGGTCAGCGACTTGGATTGCGCCTTCGACGATGGTCAGTGCTTCGCTGTCGAGCAGCTTGTTCTGATGGGCTTCGCGCAGCAGTTCCAGGAGTTCCTGGCGGTTTTTCGGCTCATGGGCAAAAGCCTGGGTCAGCTTGCCCAGCCAGGACTTTTGCCCATTGCTCGATCGATCTTCGCTCATGGCGGTTACTCGTGATCCTTACAGGTATCGGTGTCGGGGAAATCGTGTTCGTCGTCGGCATACGGGTCAGGGTGACCCAATTCGGCAAGCAACGTTCGTTCCAGTGCTTCCATTTCTTCGGCCTCATCGTCTTCGATGTGGTCGTAGCCCAGCAGGTGGAGGCAGCCGTGGATGACCAGATGCGCCCAGTGGGCGTCGAGTGACTTGCCTTGCTCGGCGGCCTCGCGCTCGACCACGGCGACGCAGATCACCAGGTCGCCGAGCAGCGGAATGTCGAGCATGTCATCGGGTACATCGGCCGGGAAGGACAAGACGTTGGTGGCGTAGTCCTTGTGCCGATAGGTGTTGTTCAGCTCGCGGCCTTCGGCTTCG
This sequence comes from Pseudomonas laurentiana, assembly GCF_014648275.1. GTDB lineage: Bacteria > Pseudomonadota > Gammaproteobacteria > Pseudomonadales > Pseudomonadaceae > Aquipseudomonas > Aquipseudomonas laurentiana. Next base: position 135,760 of record NZ_BMQU01000005.1, on the reverse strand, counting down.
TCGACCAGGCGAATGGTCAGTTCGGAGTCGGCGCTGCGCTGGCGCAGGGCGAGCTCACACCAGCGACGGAAGGCGGCTTCATCGGGGGCCAAGGCATCGGTAGCCAGTTGCAGGTCGAGTTCAACCATTGTGACGGTTGCCTTCGTGCTTGTCCTGCTGCTTGCTGTCGAATCGCTCGTAGGCTTCGACGATGCGTTGCACCAGCGGATGGCGTACAACGTCTTTGGGCTTGAAGTGCGTAAAGCTGATGCCGGGTACCCCGTCCAGAACCTCGATGACGTGCGCCAGCCCTGATTTGGTGCCGCGTGGCAGGTCGACCTGGGTGATATCCCCGGTAATCACTGCCGTCGAGCCGAAGCCGATGCGGGTCAGGAACATTTTCATCTGCTCGACGGTGGTGTTCTGGCTTTCGTCGAGAATGATGAAGCTGTTGTTCAGGGTGCGGCCGCGCATATAGGCCAGTGGCGCGATCTCGATAACCTGGCGCTCAATCAGCTTGGCGACGTGTTCGAACCCCAGCATTTCATAGAGGGCGTCGTACAGCGGTCGCAGGTACGGGTCGATTTTCTGAGCCAGGTCGCCGGGCAGGAAGCCGAGCTTTTCGCCCGCTTCGACCGCCGGGCGAACCAGCAGAATGCGGCGCACCTGTTCACGTTCCAGCGCATCGACGGCACAAGCCACAGCCAGGTAGGTCTTGCCCGTACCTGCCGGGCCAATGCCGAAGTTGATGTCGTTCGCCAGGATTTCCTTGACGTAGCGCTGCTGGTTAAGCCCGCGCGGGCGAATATTGCCCTTGCGCGTGCGCAGGGTCACGCTCGGTTCGGCGGCCGCCGGGTTTTCCATGGCTTCCAGCGACGACTCCTGAAGGAACAGGTGAACCATGTCCGGCGAAAGCTCGGTGGCTTTGGTTTCGCGGTACAGGCGTCGAAGCAGTTGCTCGGCGGAAGACGTGAGTTGGGGTTCGCCGATCAATTCGAATTGATTGCCGCGGTTGCGGATTTCGATGGCCATGCGCTGTTCGATGAGGCGCAGATGCTCGTCGAACTGCCCGCACAGATTGGCGAAGCGGCGAGCCTCAAAGGGCTCGAGGATGAAACGATGAGGTTCTATGGGTGCGTTCAAGGTTGTTTTTTAGCCGCCCAACGGCAATGAGAGTGAATTCAAGGATAACCCCAGTGGCTCACGCGCGAAAGCGCTGAAACGTTCAAGGGTGACCGGGCCCGATGTACAGGACCCGGTCATGCCTTTACGGTAGCAGCGAGCCGAACAGCGAGTGAGGTCGCGCATCGTCGATCTGCACGTCGACGAACTGGCCGATCAATTTCGGATTGTCGCAGCGAAAGTTGACGATACGGTTATTTTCGGTGCGCCCTTGCAGTTGTCCGGGGTCTCGGCGCGAGTAATCCGTCACCAGAATGCGCTGAACGGTCCCGACCATGCGTCGGCTGATTTCAAAGCCTTGATGGTCGAGGCGATGCTGCAGTGTTTGCAGGCGTTCCTTCTTGAGTTCTTCCGGGGTGTCGTCTGGCAGGTCGGCGGCCGGGGTGCCCGGGCGCTGGCTATAGACGAACGAGTAGGAGAAGTCGAAGCCGACATCGGTGACCAGTTTCAGGGTCTGCTCGAAGTCTTTTTCAGTTTCGCCAGGGAAGCCGACAATGAAGTCGGAGCTGATGCAGATATCCGGAACCGCCGCTTTGAGTTTGCGCAGCTTGGACTTGTACTCAAGAACGGTGTGGTTGCGCTTCATGGCAGCCAATACGCGGTCCGAGCCCGATTGAACCGGCAGGTGCAGGTGCTTGACCAGTTGCGGCACTTCAGCGTGCGCCTGGATCAGGCTGTCGGAGAATTCCAGGGGGTGCGAGGTGGTGTAGCGGATGCGACCGATACCGTCCACCGCTGCAACCACGCGGATCAATTCGGCCAGGTCGGCCAGGCGCCCGTCGTGGGTCAGGCCACGGTAACCGTTGACGTTCTGCCCCAGCAGGGTGATTTCACGCACGCCGTTTTCGGCCAGGTGAATGACCTCGGCCAACACGTCATCGAATGGACGGCTGACTTCTTCGCCGCGGGTGTAAGGCACGACGCAGAACGTGCAGTACTTGCTGCAACCCTCCATGACGGACACGTAGGCGGTAGGGCCGTCGATACGGGGTTCCGGCAGGTGGTCGAACTTTTCGATTTCCGGGAACGAGATATCGACCTGCGGCAGCTTGGTTGCGCGTGCAGCGTCGATCATCTCGGGCAGTCGGTGCAGGGTCTGCGGGCCGAACACCACGTCGACGTAGGGTGCCCGCTTGCGGATCGATTCACCTTCCTGGCTGGCAACACAGCCGCCGACGGCGATGACCATCTCAGGGTTCTGTTCTTTCAGTTCACGCCAGCGGCCAAGCTGGGAGTAGACCCTGTCCTGCGCGCGCTCGCGGATTGAGCAGGTGTTGAGCAGGATCACATCGGCGTCTTCAGCCCGGGCCGTGACCTCCAGGGCTTGATGTTCACCCAGCAGATCGACCATGCGCGAGCTGTCATACTCGTTCATCTGGCAACCGTGGGTTTCGATATAAAGCTTCTTGGCCATGGGAGATCATCAGGTAATTCAAAGAACCGCGCATTATAAGGGGCGTGGTCGACGGTTCCTAGCATTGTCGATCAGGTGGGTATGTTATAGTTTGCGTCCTCTTTACCACCTGTCTTCGTTCCCGCCGAAAATGACCAAACGCGCCGATCCGATCTACAAAGTGATTTTTCTAAACCAGGGCCAGGTATTCGAGATGTATGCCAAGCAGATCTATCAAAGTGATCTGTGGGGCTTTCTCGAGGTGGAGGAGTTTGTCTTCGGTGAGCGCACCCAGGTGGTGGTCGATCCGAGTGAAGAGAAGCTCAAGGCACAGTTTGAAGGTGTGGTTCGCAGCTTCGTGCCGATGCATTCGATCGTGCGTATCGATGAGGTCGAGCGGCTGGGTACGCCCAAGATCAGCGAGGCGCGTGGTGTCAGTAACGTAATGCCGTTCCCAATGCCGATGCCCGAGAAGTAAGCGGGCGTCACTTCCGCTTCAGGGGAGTGGCGAGAAGGGCGTGCGCCCTTCGGCGCTCTGCAGTTCCAGCAGGTACTTGCGGAAGATCTGCCCCAGTACTTGAGTGGCAACCTCCAGCTCGTCGCGCGGCATTTGTGCCGACACCTCGTCAGCCATGTCCAGCGCATCTTCGGCGCCATTCACTGCAGCCATCTTCAGCACAATGTAGGCCTGCACGTTGTTGGCGGCCACGCCTTCCCCGCGGAAAAACATGGTGCCCAAGCGGTACTGTGCTTCGGCATGCCCTTGCAGTGACGCCTGCTCGAAGTAGCTCAGTGCCTTGCTCAGGTCGCGCGGTGCGCTTTTGCCGACGTAGTAGAACTCACCCAACTCATATTGCGCCTGGGCATCCCCATCCTTTGCCGCTTGTTGGCAGTCTGCTAGCGCTTGTGCCAGGTCTTCGGGCTGGGAATCGAGGGTGCAGCGGCCGGTTGCTGGAATCAGCAACGAGTTACCGCCTGCTGTAGCCAGCAGGGGTTGAAGAAGCAACAGGCAGCCCAGGGCAAGGGCGCGGCCGGTGCGGTTCATGGGGATCGACTTACCTCTGCAAAGCTGCGGCCAATGTGTCTGGTGGCACATTATGGGATAACCTGCGCCAACCTTACAAAGTCTTTACTCGATTTTCTGCTTGAAGGGTCTTTCCGGCGCTTGCCATTTGCAATCGTCGGCCTTGCGGGCACTGGCTGAAACGCGTGCTCACAGGCATCGCATCGGGCACAGCGCCGGCAAGACCGGCGGCTACAGGCAGCTACTTACAGCTTGGCGAATGCTCGCTCGGCCGCATCCAGGGTGATCTTCAGCTCGGCTTCGCCATGGGCGATAGAGGTGAAGCCAGCCTCGAACGCGCTTGGCGCCAGGTACACGCCACCTTCAAGCATCAGGTGGAAGAAACGCTTGAAGCGCTCGGCATCGCTGGACATGACGTCGTCGAAGGTCACGATGTCATCGGCAGCGCTGAAGTACAGGCCGAACATACCGCCGGCTTGGGTGGTGACGAACGGTACGCCTGCCGCATCGGCACGTTCCTGCAGCCCTTGGAGCAGGCGGCTGGTGAAGTCGCTCAGTTCGTCGTGGAATCCAGGCCGGCTGATCAGCTTCAGTGTGGTCAAGCCAGCGGCCATGGCCAGTGGGTTGCCCGACAATGTGCCTGCTTGATACACAGGGCCCAGCGGGGCGATCTGCGACATGATTTCGCGCTTGCCACCGAAGCAGCCGACAGGCATGCCGCCGCCGACGATCTTGCCGAAGGTCGACAGGTCCGGGGTAACGCCGTAATAGGCTTGCGCACCGCCCAGGGCAACACGGAAGCCGGTCATCACTTCGTCGAAAATCAGCACCACGCCGTGCTTGTCGCACTGTGTGCGCAGGCCTTCCAGGAAACCGGGGGCCGGCGGCACGCAGTTCATGTTGCCGGCGACAGGCTCGACAATGATGCAGGCGACTTCTTTGCCCACTTCATTGAGCATCTTCTCGACGGCGGCAAGGTCGTTGAACGGCAGTGTCAGCGTATGTTTGGCGAAAGCAGCGGGTACACCGGCAGAGCTGGGTACGCCCTGGCTCAGCAGGCCGGAGCCGGCTTTTACCAACAGGCTGTCGGAGTGGCCGTGGTAGCAACCCTCGAACTTGATGATGCTGTCGCGGCCGGTGTAGCCACGGGCCAGACGGATGGCGCTCATGGTGGCCTCGGTGCCGGAGCTGACCATGCGGACCATTTCCATCGATGGCACGATCGAGCAGACCAGATCGGCCATTTCGGTTTCCATCGCGGTCGGAGCGCCATAGGACAGGCCGTGCTCCAGTTGCTTGCGTACCGAGTCAAGCACGTCCGGGTGGCTGTGGCCGAGGATCATCGGCCCCCAGGAACCGACGTAGTCGACATAGCGCTTGTCGTCTTCATCGGTAACGTAGGCGCCTTCGGCGTGCTTGAAGAACAGCGGTGTGCCGCCAACGCTGCGGAACGCGCGGACAGGCGAGTTCACGCCACCAGGGATGTGCTTCTGGGCATTGGCGAACAGGGCTTCGGAACGGGACATGACGGTCTCTCTCAATCAAACAGATTCGAACAGGGCGTTGAAGGCGCGGGCGCGGCGGGTGACTTCCTGCGCGCAGTCGGCACCAAACAGCCCGTGGATGACGGCCAGCAGGTCGGCGCCATGGGCGACCAACGGTGCGGCATTGTCCAGGGTAATGCCACCGATCACGGCGATCGGCAGTTTGATCCGGCTGCGAGCCTGTTCCAGCAGTTCGACGCTGGCGGCTGGCGCACCGGGTTTGGTTACGGAGTTGAAGAAACGACCAAAGGCCACATAGCTGGCGCCTTCGCGTGCCGCCTGCTCAGCCAACTCAAGCTGGGCGTGGCAGGTGGAGCCAATGATTGCCTGGCGCCCCAGCAGTGTGCGGGCCGGGGTCAGCGGGCCGTCGGTCTGGCCCAGATGCACGCCGACACCCAGGCGTGCGGCCAACTCGGCATCATCATTGATGATCAGTCGGGTTGTGTAGCGCTCGCAGAGTCTGGCCAGCGCTTCTGCCTCGCGCAGCCGTTGCGCAGCGTCGTCACTCTTGTCGCGGTACTGCAACAAGGTCACCCCGCCATCCAGCGCGGCTTCTACATGAGACAAGAGCCGGCCGGCCAGTAACTGGCTGTCCGTAATGGCGTACAAACCGCGTAACTTCATTGCTTGAGCCTCGTGGCCGTGACCGGAAACCAGTCGTCAGGAACAGAAATCCAGGGGCAGGCGGCGCGGTACATACTGGCCTTTGCCCAATTGTTCTGCATCGCGCAGTGTCCGCCAGGTGTAGTCCAGCGCGGATCGCACGGCGCTCTCCAGTTGCTCGCCCAAGGCCAGGCGGCCCGCCAGGGCACTGGCCAGGGTGCAGCCGGAGCCATGATAGCTGCCGGGCAGGCGCTGGCAGGTCCAGGTGTGGCGCTGGCCGTCACGGCTGTACAGGCGGTTGTGGATCTCGTGCTCGTCACCGTGACCGCCGGTAATCAGCAGGTGCTTGCAGAAGGGCAGGAGTTTTTCCGCACACTCATCGGCAGTCCCTTCCGGAAGTTCAGCCAGAATGCGCGCTTCCGGCAGGTTCGGTGTCGCGATGGTTGCGATGGGCAGCAGGCGTTCGCGCATGGCGTAGCCCACTTCATCCTTGCCCAGCCGTCCGCCGCCGCCGGCGCGCAGCACGGGGTCACAGACCATCGGCAAGTGCGGGTGGGCGGCCAGCAGCTCGACCACGGTATCAACCATTTCCAGCGAGCCGAGCATGCCAAGCTTGACGGCAGCTACCGGCGAGTCGTTGAACACGGCATTGGCCTGTGCCATGACCCACTTGCGGTCGAGGACACGGAAGTCGCTTACATTGACGGTATCCTGCACGGTCAGAGCGGTCACGGTGGGTGCAGCGTGACAGCCTTGAGCGATCAGGGCTTCGATATCTGCCTGCAGGCCGGCGCCGCCACTGGGGTCGTGGCCGGAGAGACAGAGGACAACGGGGCGGGAGCTGTAGGTATTCATGGTGCGCGAGCTTAACACCAAACGCATTTTACGGGTCTTCCCCTGCTCGGTTGAATTTTTGGCACGGGGGTCAGGTATTGTCTGTTGTTTTGGCTGTAATGCCTGAGATAGAGCCTTTTCTTTGAAATTTAAAGTGGCGTCTAATAAGCCCGGGCAGCTATGCTAGAGTGCTCTCAATACTGATAACAGGCACTGCCGGATTTCGTCGTCTCAAAAGGAAAGGAGGCGAACACGACGCAACCGGGGCAGACCATGCTGGGGCTGTATGCGCTATTTGCTGATTTTTTTGCTGGGCTGCCTGTCAACGCTGGCTGGCGCGGTCGATTTCAATGACACCACCCGCAGCCTGCCACTCGGGCGCCTGATGCAGGTCTATGAAGACCGTGAAGGCCATGCCGATATTGCTCAGGTCAGTGCCGCTGCCTTCAGCGATCGATTCAGTGCCCATACTGCTGACGTGCTCAACGCGGGCTATTCGAGATCGGTATTCTGGCTCAAGCTGGATCTGCATTATGCCGCCATGCCCCAAGCCGGCGCTCGCAGCTGGTTGCTGGAGCTTGCCTACCCGCCGCTCGATCATCTGGAACTTTATCTCCCTGACGACAGCGGCACCTATCGCCTGGCTCAGCGAACAGGCGATGCGCTGCCTTATGACAGTCGTCAGATCAAGCAGAACAACTACCTGTTCGAGATTCCGTTCAAGCCCGATCAATCAATGACGGTCTACCTGCGCCTGCACAGCGAAGGTTCGGTGCAGGCACCGTTGACCTTGTGGGCTACCGACGCCTACCTGGAAGCGCAGCCGACACGGTTGTATGTGCTGGGCCTGATCTACGGCGTGCTTCTGGGGATGCTGGTGTACAACCTGTTCATCTACGTCAGTGTGCGCGACACCAGTTACCTCTATTACATTCTCTACATTGCCTCGTTCGGCTTGTACCAGGTTTCGGTAAACGGTGCCGGGGTGGCTTACTTCTGGCCTGACAATCCCTGGTGGGCCAATGCGGCAACCCCGTTCTTCATCGGCGCGGCGGGCTTGTTCGGTTGTCAGTTCGCCCGAAGTTTTCTGCAGATGGCGCAACACAGTCGGCTGCTTGATCACCTGTTGCTCGCCTTGATGGCCTGCGCAGCAGTGGTCGTTCTGATGTCGTTGACCTTGAGCTACGGCGTTGCCTTGCGCCTGGCTACCCTGTTGGCGTTGATGTTTACCCTCAGTATTTTCACCGCCGGTGTGTTTGCCTGGTGGCGCGGATTGAGGGTTGCGCGCTACTTCATCATCGCCTGGTCGGCGTTTCTGCTCGGCGGCTTGGTCAACACCTTGATGGTGTTGGGTTACCTGCCGAATGTCTTTTTGACGATGTATGCCAGCCAGATCGGTTCTGCGCTGGAGGTCGGTCTGCTGTCGTTGGCGCTGGCTGACCGGATCAACAGCATGCGCGACATGCAGGCGCGAACCTTGCGCGAAACCGGGCAAAGCCTTGAACGGCTCAATCAGCAATTGGCCAAGAGCAATCGGCTCAAGGATGAGTTCCTCGCCACGGTGACCCATGAGCTGCGGACGCCGATGAACGGTGTTATTGGCTGCCTGGAACTGATGCAAACCCTGCCAATGGAACCGGAGATGGCGCAGTACCAGCAAACGGCCAGCAGCTCGGCGCGTGACATGATGCGGATGGTCGATGACATCTTGATCCTGACCGAGTTGCAGGCCGGTCGACTGCAGCAGCACAGTGAACCCTTCAGTCTGCGCAGTGTGTTGCATGAGTTGCGGGGGCAGTTCGCCGCGCCGGCGTTGCACAAGGGCTTGTTCCTGCGCCTTGAAAGCGCTGCCGGCTTGCCGGATAGCGTGCTCGGCGATCGGCAGAAGCTGGCTTCGTGCCTGGGTTACTTGCTCGATAACGCGATCAAGTTCACTCACCGTGGTGGTGTGACCGTGCATATCAATGGCGTACCGCACCACACTGGGCAGTTGAACCTGAGCATCAGTGTTCGTGACAGTGGAATAGGGTTCACCTGCCTGGACCAAGCGACCCTGTACCAGCGCTTCTTCCAGCTTGATGGTTCGATGACCCGTGCATACGGTGGTTTAGGGATTGGTTTGGCGATCTGTCGGCAATTGGCCGAACTGATCGGGGCCTGTTTGACGCATGAGTCGCAACCGGGAGAAGGCAGCTGCTTCAGGTTGTCCCTGTGCGTCGCGGCCAATCCCGTGCAGATTGCCGACATGAGCCTTGATAGGGGCCAACGCCCACTAAGTTAGGCACTTTTGTCACGTTGACAGGGGGGCGGCGCGTGATTCACTGAGCTCAGTGACGTTTGGATCTGTCAGGAGCCTCCGATGAACCTGCACCAGTATGCTGAAACCCACGAGGTCACCAACCAGCCGCCCTCACTGGATGGTGCCAATCTGTACCGCATCGATCTGCCGTTGCAGCAGTGGTCGCAGCGCTATGGGGCCGGTTGGGCACAATCACGGATCGACGCCTACGGCGCACTTGCCGGTGGGCCACTGATGGCTGCCGGGTTTCTGGCCAATCAGAACAAACCCCAATTCAGCAGCCATGATCGCTACGGTAACCGGATTGATCTGGTGGAGTTCCATCCGGCGTATCACGAGCTGATGCGTACGGCCATCGAACAGGGTTTGCCTTCGCTGCCTTGGACCTCTCCGGGCGCGGGGGCTCATGTCGCACGCGCTTCGATGACTTACCTGCACAGCCAGGCCGAAGCGGGTAGTGGTTGCCCGTTGACCATGACCTTTGCCGCCGTGCCAACGCTTAAATTGCAGCCGGACCTGGCCCAGTACTGGTTGCCCAAGGTCCTTGCCACCGAGTATGACCCGCGTAACGTCGGGGATCGGCACAAGGTGGGCGTTACGCTGGGCATGGCCATGACCGAGAAGCAGGGCGGCACCGATGTGCGGGCCAACACCACACGGGCTTACCCCGTCGGTGCGGCGGGGCCGGGCCAGGCCTATGAGCTGGTCGGGCACAAGTGGTTCTGCTCCGCACCGATGTGCGATGCCTTCCTGACCCTGGCGCAGACCCGTAAAGGGCTGAGTTGTTTCCTCCTGCCACGCCACCGACCCGACGACAGCCGCAATCAGTTCTATATCCAGCGCCTGAAAAACAAGCTGGGGAACTGCTCGAACGCTTCCAGTGAGGTGGAGTTTCGTGGTGCCCTCGCCTGGATGGTTGGCGAGGAGGGGCGCGGTGTGCCGACCATCATCGAGATGGTGGGTATGACCCGATTCGACTGCATGGTGGGTTCCAGTGCGTTGATGCGCCAAGCCTTGACCCAGGCTGCGCATCACTGCGCCCATCGACAGGTGGGCGGTCGCCTGCTTGCCGAGCAGCCGCTGATGCAGAACGTCATCGCCGACCTGGCCTTGGAAAGCGAGGCCGCCTTGGCCCTGAGCTTGCGCATGGGGCATGCGTTGGACCAGCCGGATGATCCCCAGCAGGTGCGATTTGCCCGCCTGGTCACAGCCGTGGGCAAGTACTGGATCTGCAAGCGTGCCCCGGCAATGATCAACGAAGCGGCCGAATGCATGGGCGGTGCCGGTTATGTCGAAGACAGTATCCTGCCGCGGCTGTACCGCGAGGCGCCAGTCAACTCGACGTGGGAAGGCTCCGGTAACGTGCAGTGCCTGGACGTGCTGCGCGCACTGTCAAAGGAGCCAGGGGTACTGGATAGCTTGTTTGCCGAACTCGGTGATGGCCATGGCGATGCGCGTCTGGCTGGGCACATCGCCGCACTCAAGCGCGCCTTCAGCGATACCCATGACATTCAGTACCGTGCCCGCCAACTCACCGAGGCGATTGCCTTGGGGCTACAGGCCAAGCTGCTGCTGGAGGCGGGTAACGCTGCTGTCAGCGATGCGTTCATCGCCAGTCGTCTGGGAGGCGATGGCCGCGTGTACGGGACCTTGCCGCGTGGTCTGGACGTCGCGGCATTGGTCCAGCGTTCGACGCCGCATTGGCCGCTCTAAACAGGCGTGCCTTTAGTCGCGGATATAGGCAAGATGGAATCCTGCACGTCAGACAGGAAGTACATTGTGAACCGCACTGCTGAAGCCTTTGTTGTCGTAGAAACCGCCGATGAGGCGGTCGATCGTCTGGCCGCCCTGCACGAGCAGGCTACCGGGGCCTTGAGTCAGGCGCTCAAGCGCTATCTCAAGGATCGTACCGAGCCGAGCCCCGCCGAACGCGCACAGTTCCGTTATCCTGAATTGCGTCTGACCTATCAGTATCAAGGTGAAGTACCGGCCATTACGCGGGCGTACGCCAAGGTCCAGTTACCCGGTACCTACAGCATTACCGTGACCCACCCGTCCGCGTTTCGCAGCTATCTGCTGGAGCAACTGCGCCCGCTGATGCGAGATTTCACCGTGACGGTGGAAGTGGGCGTCAGCGAGCAGAACATTCCTTACCCTTACGTCGTTGAACAGGGTGATGAGTTGGCGGGCAGTGGTATTACCGCCGCCGTGCTGGCGCGGGTCTTCCCCAGTACTGATCTGTCGGCAGCCACAGATGGTATTGCCGACGGCTTGTATGACTGGGCCAACGTCGACCCGCTGCCGCTGGCACTGTTCGATGCCGCGCGGGTGGATTTCTCGTTGCGCCGCCTGGTGCATTACACCGGGAGTGACTGGCGCCATGTGCAGCCGTGGATCCTGCTGACCAACTACCACCGTTACGTGGACCAGTTCATCAGCCATGGCCTGGAACGCCTGCGCGACGATCCACGTTTTGTACGCATGATCCTGCCGGGCAACGTCATCATCGAGAAGGCCATGGATAACGGTGAGGCTCAGGCGCTGGTGGCGGGTGTGGTCTGGCACCGTTACCAGATGCCGGCCTATCACCTGATCGCTGCCGACGGGCATGGTATTACCTTGGTCAACATCGGTGTAGGCCCGTCCAACGCCAAGAACATCACCGACCACCTCGCGGTGCTGCGCCCGCATTGCTGGTTGATGATTGGCCACTGTGGTGGCCTGCGCCAGTCGCAGACCATCGGTGACTATGTTCTGGCTCACGCCTACATGCGCCGCGATGGCATTCTTGATCGTGTGGTACCGCCTAACATTCCGATTCCGGCGTTGGCTGAAGTTCAGCTGGCGCTGCAGGAAGCTGCCGCACAGGTGACCGGTGAGCGTGGCGATGAGCTGAAAAAACGCCTGCGGACCGGTACGGTACTGACTTACGACGACCGCAACTGGGAGCTGCGTTGGGCTCAGGAGCGACCGCTGATCAACCTCTCGCGCGCCGTGGCGGTCGATATGGAAAGCGGCACGATCGCAGCCCAGGGATATCGTTTGCGGGTGCCCTATGGCACGTTGCTGTGTGTCTCGGACAAACCGTTGCACAGTGAGATCAAACTCCCAGGCTCGGCCAACGCGTTCTACAATCGAGCGGTCAGCCAGCATTTGAAGATCGGTATCGCGGCACTGGACCTGTTGCGTAATCAACTGAACTCGCTGCACTCGCGTAAACTGCGCAGTTTCGATGAGCCGCCGTTCCGCTGAGGCCCCATGCCGTTACCCCCTCGTACCAAGCCGCGCCGCCCTGCGGCCAAACCGTTCGCCCCGCGTCGCCCAGCCAAGGCGCCGCCGGCCGAACCGCGGCTGATCCTGTTCAACAAGCCTTTCGACGTCCTGACCCAGTTCAGTGACGGCGAAGGGCGGGCGACGCTCAAGGACTATATCGACATCCCCGGGATCTATCCGGCGGGGCGCCTGGACCGTGACAGTGAAGGGCTGTTGTTGTTGACCAATGACGGTCAATTGCAGGCACGCATTGCCGACCCCAAGCACAAGCTGGCAAAGACCTACTGGGTGCAGGTTGAAGGTGAGCCGAGCGATGAGCAATTGCAGCGCTTGCGTGATGGCGTTGAGCTGAACGATGGCATGACGTTGCCTGCGCAGGCGCGGGCACTGGATGAGCCTGATCTATGGCCGCGCAATCCGCCGGTGCGTTTTCGCAAGAGCGTGCCCACTCATTGGCTGGAGCTGGTGATCAAGGAGGGGCGTAACCGTCAGGTGCGGCGCATGACGGCAGCAGTAGGCTTGCCGACCCTGCGCCTGGTAAGGGTCAGGATCGGCGACTGGACGCTCGAAGGGCTTGATCAGGGCTGCTGGCGGGAAGTTCCGGCCAGGCTCTAGACCCCTTCGATGTAGCCGATCACCACGCTCTTGATGACGAAGGCAAGGATGCCCAGGCCCAAGACGAAGAACAGGATGAAGGTGCCGAATTTGCCAGCGTTGGATTTTTTCGCCAGATCCCAGACGATAAAACCCATGAAGCCAATCAAAATGGTGACCAGGCCGGTCATCATCCACTCTTCAAATACCGCAGGATCCATCGATCTTCTCCAGGCAGGCTGAGGCGCGGCATTATACGCCTGTACGAATGGCCTGACTAACGCAGGTGCGTCAACGGTAGTTCGGTGCTGGCCAGCACCTGGTTGAGCACGAAGCTCGAGCGTACGCTGGTCACCCCCTCGATGCGCGTCAGGTGGCCGAGCAGCAGCTTCTGGTAGTGGTCCATGTCCGGGACCACGACTTTGAGCTGGTAGTCCGCGTCCATCCCGGTGACCAGGCTGCATTCAAGCACTTGCGGCAGGTTGCGGATGGCGGCCTCGAAGGTTTCAAAACGCTCAGGTGTGTGCCGGTCCATGCCGATCAGGACGTAAGCCGTCAGGCTTAAACCGAGCATTTTTCGGTCAAGCAGCGCAACCTGGCGGGCGATGTAACCGTCATCTTCGAGTTGCTTGACCCGCCGCGAGCAGGGCGACGGTGACAAGCCGATACGCTCGGCCAGCTCCTGGTTGGAGATGCGTGCATCGCGCTGCAATTCGGCAAGAATACTCAGGTCATAGCGGTCAAGCTTGCTCATGGATCAGGCCTTTTCTGTTTCAATTGCGCTGAATTATCTATCTTGAGTTAAAAATTGCGCAACTGGTGTTTTATTCAGCAATCTTCGCAATCCCCTGCTGCACCGGCCGCCGTATTCTTTATTCCAGAATCACTGCCCGGACATCAGTCCACGGCGGCTGACCCAATCAGGACAGCCGCGGCCAGCAATCCCACAGGGTTGTGCTCGGCCCCCGGGCTACACACTGTCCAGAAGACGGCGTGAGGTGAGCCGGCGTCAAAAGCGTCGAGCACGGACAAAATTATCAAGGGGAGGCCTCAGGGCCTCCCTTTTTTATGCCTGGAATTTTTCATTTGCGGGTCGATTACCCAGCCAGACAGGCCTGATACAGTGATGGCAGAACACGCCTGTGGCGCCTGTTGTCTTAGCTATAGGCCCTTCTTGAGCCCGTGAGGTACAGCATGAAGTCGAGCATCTGGCGTCTGGCCGGTGTTGGTTTGCTTTGTTTGAGCATGAACGCCCTGGCGCAGGGCGAGCGGTATGGCCAGCAACACTCGAATGGCGAGGAGCAGCCCGCCGCATCGCTACCGATTCAGTCTCGTCCGGATGAAGTGCGCCAGACGCAGCAGCCGCGACCCGGCTACTACCAAGACATTCCACGGCGCAACGATTACAACCACCACTGGCAGGCCGGTGGTGCCGGGCAGCGACCGCATGAGGATTGGCCAGGGCGTCCTGATGGGCATGGCAATGGCTGGGGTGAGGGGCCGCAGTATCGGCCGGGGCATGTGATTGATCGCTTTCCCGAGCAGTCCTGGAAAATCCCCTATCGAGGCCACGACTATTTTTACTCGGGTGGTTACTGGTATCGACCACATGGGCCGCGCTATGTCGTCGTGGCGCCACCCTACGGCGTGAGGGTGAGCTACTTGCCGGCTTATGCGCGCGAGATCTGGGTTGGCAATGCGCTGTTCTTCCTGGCTGCGGGGGCGTACTACCAGTACCTCAACGACAGCCGGGAGTATGTGGTGGTTAACCCGCCGCAGGCCAATACGGCGCCGCAGGCTGAGCCGGGTAACGGTTATGACGTGATGGCCTACCCGGCTGAGGGGCAGACCCCGCAGCAGGTCCAGCAGGACCGCTACGAGTGTCACCGCTGGGCTGTGGAACAGAGTGGTTTTGACCCGGCGGCAGCCAGCTACGCGCCGGCTGCCTATGTGGCTGACAACTACCGGCGTGCGCTGGGCGCGTGTCTGAGTGGGCGTGGCTACAGCGTGAACTGATTCCTGTACTCAGTGGGGCGCCGGGTCGGCGTGTACCAGCACTTCGGCCCGAGGGAAGCGTTCGTTGATCGCCGCGGCCGCTTCTTCGCAGAGTGAATGGGCGTCGCGCAACGGCAAGTCGCCCGGCAACTCAAGGTGCAACTGAACGAACCAGTGCTGTCCGGAGATGCGCGTACGCAGGTCGTGTGCGCCTACGACGCCTTTGACTGAGCAGGCCAGCGCCAGCATCTCCTCGCTGACGTCCTCTGGTAACGACGAGTCCATCAGGATCGCCGTGCTTTCGCGAGCGATCTGCAGTGCGCTCCAAAGAATGTACAGCGCGATCCCCAGGCCAAAGTAGGCATCCAGTTGCGGCCAGCCGAACATGGCCAGGACCAGCGCCAGCAAAATACTGCCATTGAGCAGCATGTCGGAGCGGTAATGCAGCGAGTCGACACGAATGGCCGTAGAGCCGGTGATACGGATGACACGTGCCTGGAGCATCAGCAACGCGGCGGTCAGTACCAACGACAACACCATGACGCCGATACCGACGCTGGTGTTGCCGAGTGGCTCGGGGGCTTCCAGCCGGTGGTAGGCCTGGATTCCGATCAATACGGCACTGACCCCGATGAACAGTGCTTGAGCCATGCCCGCCAACGTTTCGGCCTTGCCGTGACCGTAACGGTGATTGTCATCGGCGGGGCGCAGGGCGTAATGCACTGCCAGCAGGTTGAGAAAGGACGACACGCTGTCGAGCAGCGAGTCGGTCAAGCCTGCCAGCAGGCTTACTGATCCACTCAGCCACCAGCCGATGGCCTTGGCCAGCACCAGGGTGCAAGCAACGGCAAGCGACGCGCGGGTGGCCAGACGCAACAGCCGTTCATGTTCAGCAGCTTCACTCATGGGGTATCTATGTCCGTGGAGGGTTGTTTCAGGCCGCAGGCTTGAGGCCGTACATTGCCAGTTGCTCGACACTGCCTTGGTACTGGATCAGGCGCGGGTCGTTGAGTGGCAGGTTCTGGTTCAGTTCCTGTTGCAGGATGGCTTGCAGTTTTACCGGGTTTACTTTGCCGTCAGGTCCCAGGGCCGGTTGCAGCTTTTCCGGAGAGATCTGGGCGTGTCGGCCACCGGGCATGTAGATCGCGCCGGTGGCAAAGTCGATGCCGAAGGCGATCAGGCCGGGGATGACGAAGAACAGGATACCGATGGCATCCATGGCGGCGATCACCGGGTCGATCTTGCCGGAGATCTGGCCGCGCCGATCCGGGTAGAACAGGGTGCCGCAGGCCGTCAGTTGGGTCAGCAGGCAGGTGATCAGGGCACCGCCAATGAGGCGGGAAGGCATACGCATAGAAATCTCCGCAATTGAGGTTACAAAGTAGCAGGCAGTGCACCTGCAACGGCTGATCAGACCATGATAAGGCATCCTCGGTTCGCCGTTATACTCGGCCGATTGCTTGAGGGCCACTATGATTTCATTACCGATCGACAACGTACTTCCCGCTTTGCGCCAGGCGCTGGGCCAGCGCCATGAAGTGGTGCTGGAGGCGCCACCCGGTGCAGGCAAGACAACGCGGGTGCCACTGGCCTTGCTGGACGAGCCCTGGCTGGACGGGCAGCGGATCCTGATGCTTGAGCCGCGCCGCCTGGCTGCGCGTGCCGCCGCAGAACGCTTGGCCAGCGAGTTGGGTGAGCCCGTCGGCGAAACCGTGGGGTATCGCATTCGCCTGGACAGCAAGGTCGGCCCGTGTACGCGTATCGAAGTCGTGACAGAGGGCATCCTTACCCGGCGCCTTCAAGAAGACCCTGCACTCGATGGCGTGGGCTTGTTGATCTTCGATGAATTCCACGAGCGCAGCCTTGATGCGGATCTGGCCTTGGCCCTCAGTCTCAATGGGCGTGACCTGCTGCGCGACGAGCCGCCGCTGAAGATCATGCTGATGTCCGCGACGCTGGAAGGTGAGCGTCTGTCGGCGTTGCTCGGTGACGCGCCAGTGGTCAGTAGCGAAGGGCGCATGTACCCGGTTGACGTGCGCTGGGGCCGGCCGTTTCAGCCGGGCGAGTTTATCGAGCCGCGTGTTGTCGATACGGTTCACCAGGCCTTGGCCGACGAGTCGGGCAGCCTGCTGGTGTTCCTGCCAGGTCAGGCAGAAATTCGCCGTGTGCATGAGTCGTTGCAGGCGTCGCTAGGTGAACGACAGGACATCCTGCTCTGCCCGCTGCACGGTGAGCTGGACCTGAGCGCCCAGCGTGCAGCCATCGATGCGCCTGCACCGGGCGTGCGCAAGGTGGTGCTGGCCACCAATATCGCCGAGACCAGCCTGACCATTGACGGCGTTCGGGTCGTCATTGATGCAGGGCTGGCCCGTGTGCCGCGGTTCGACCCGGGCAGTGGCATGACGCGTCTGGACACCCAACGAATTTCCCGTGCCAGTGCGACTCAGCGCGCCGGGCGGGCCGGTCGTCTTGAGCCTGGCGTGTGCTATCGGCTTTGGTCCGAAGCGCAACATGATCAACTGGCGGCCTATGCCAGTGCGGAAATACTCCAGGCCGATCTGGCCGGTCTGGCCTTGCAGTTGACCCGCTGGGGTGTGGCGCCCGGGCAATTGAGCTGGCTTGATCAACCGCCAGCGGCGGCTTATGCGCAAGCCCAGGACCTGCTACTGCGGCTGGGCGCGCTCAAGCCCGGGCAACTGCTCAGTCTGACGGCCCATGGCCAGGCGATGGCTGAGTTGCCCGCGCACCCACGCATCGCGCATTTGCTGCTGCGCGGCCAGGATCTTGGATTGACTGAAATGGCCTGTGATGTTGCGGCCCTGCTGGGGGAGCGTGACATTCTGCGCGGTGCGGGCGCCGATCTGCACAGCCGTTTGACCCTGCTCAGCGGCGAAACCCGTGCTTCCCGTGCTGGACAGGGGGGCGTTCAGCGGGCGCGGCAACTGGCCCGGCAGTACCGTGGTTATTTGCGAGGAAAGGCATCGAGCGCGGTGTCAGATCCCGAGCATCCTCGCTGGCTGGGTGCCTTGCTGGCCTTGGCCTATCCAGACCGCGTTGCACAGCAGCGCCGTGCCGGGGGCGCTGAATACCGGCTGGCCAATGGGCGGGCGGCCTTGTTCGGTGAAGTCGATGCACTGATGAAGGCGCCGTGGTTGGTGATTGCCGACCTCGGCAGCCGTCAGGGCCAACGTGAAGAGCGAATCTATCTGGCGGCTGAATTCGATCCGGCGTTGTTCGACGGCGTCCTTGCCGAACAGGTCGAGCGCCTTGATGTACTCGATTGGGATGAGCGTGAAGGCGTGCTGCGTGCCGAGCGCCAGCGTAAGGTTGGTGAGCTGATTTTGGCGCGTGAGCCGCTGACCGGTCTGGATGAGGACGCCCGCGCCCGTGCATTGCTGGAGCTGGTTCGACGCAAGGGGCTGGAGTTGCTGCCGTGGACGCCTGAGCTGCGTCAATGGCAGGCGCGGGTGGCGTTGCTGCGTCAGTTGGACCTGGCCACAGGCGGCGACAGTGAATGGCCGGACCTGAGTGATGCGGCATTGCTGGCAGGCCTGGGCGACTGGTTGCAGCCCTATCTGGGCAAGGTCACGCGCCTGAGCCATTTCGCCCAGCTTGACCTCTCTTCAATGATCCGAAACCTGTTGCCATGGCCGTTACCGCAGCGCCTTGACGAGTGGGCACCGATGCACCTGAGTGTGCCGTCGGGTTCCAGCATTCGCCTGGATTACAGCGAGCATCCGCCGATCCTTGCCGTTCGCCTGCAGGAATTGTTCGGCCTGGCGGAAACCCCGCGTATTGCTCAGGGACGTCTGCAGGTCAAACTGCACCTGCTGTCGCCTGCGCGCCGACCGGTGCAGGTGACCCAGGATCTGGCCAACTTTTGGCGCAGCACCTACAGCGAGGTCAAAAAAGACCTGAAGGGCCGTTACCCCAAGCACTATTGGCCAGATGACCCACTGGTGGCCGAAGCCACGGCGCGAGCGAAACCGCGCAAATAGCTAAGGCGCTATCGGCAGCAGCAGGCGAGCGCTCACGGGGAGGTGGTCGGAGATTTCCAGCGTGTCCTGTTGCAGCACCTGCGCGCTGACGCGCTTGAGTTTGGGGCTGTGGAGCAGGTAGTCGAGGGTTCGGTCCGGAGCGCTCACGCTGGGGTCGTTGGGATAATGGGTGAGCCAGCGGGCGCGATCGGCACCGCTGGCCTCGGCATTGCTGGGGATCATCGGGTATGTGTCCCAGAGCAGGTGCAGGTCGCTGTCAGCAGCGTACAACCCGCGCTGCTGGGGTGTGAGGCGGCGGTACTGCCCGAGTGGCAGCATGTTGAGATCCCCTCCGATCAACCATGCTGTGCCTTGGCGTTCCAGGCGGCCAAGGTGTTGAACCAGCGCCTGAACCTGTTGGCGCTGAATATCACTCTGTGTCTCATAGTGCGCCAGGCGGGTGTTGAGTACCGCCAACTGGCCGCCGTCACGCAGCGGCAGGTAACTGGTCAGCACCGCGTGCTGGGGCTGGAGCAGGCGACTCAGTGCGTTGCTCGCGGTTGTTGGCAGTTGCTGGCGTTGAGCCTTGCTGATCGGGTAGCGGCTCAAGGTTGCCAGGCTGCGGCCAACACTGCCGAAAATATGCCAGTCCGGGACAAACTCCGCTTTCCAGTCGTAGGCCTGTACCGCACACGGATAGAGGTCGACCAGGCGTTCACGCAGCAACGCCAGTTGATCGTCATAGCCTGTGGCCTTGGCATTGTTGTCCAGTTCCTGGAGCAGGACGATATCGGGCTGTTCGGCACGAATCACGCGGGCCACCTCGTCGAGGTTGTGCGCGAGGTCTTCGGCGGTGGGCCGTGTATCGCTGCCGCGTCCTTCGTCGTACCAGAAGACGTAGCGCTTGCCGGCCAGGTACTGCACGTTCCAGGTCATGACCTTGAGTGCCTGGCCAGGCACCAGTGGCGCGCTGCTGGTCGTGCAACTGACTGGCAGGTCTTCGCGGGGCTCGGGTTGCCAGCTCAGGTGTGAGGCCAGGGCCCAGAGCAGGGCAACGGTCAGTAACAGCGTCAGCAGGGTATTGCGCAGTAATCGGATCATCGGCGCGGCTTGGCGGGTTCCAGGTGATGCCCGAGCATACCCTAGCTACGGGGTCTCTACCGTTGGTCAGAAAGAAATAGCGTGCAGTGAAACGAACGCGGGGTAGATTCTTCAGTCCATATTGCTTCGGTGATGGCCGTTGACCTGAAAAAAGTTTCATCCTTTGGGTGTATTGAATCACTGGCCGTGCGCCCCATTATCAGTGAGTCTGTTTCTCCAGTTATCCAATGAGGTTGTTCATGAACAGCGAAGAGCAAGCCCTGATCGATGGCCTGTTTGCCAAGCTCAAGCAGGCCGAGGCCGCGTCTGCACCACGAGACGCCCAGGCTCAAGCGCGGATCGCCGAGCATCTGCAACAGCAGAGCGCGGCCCCGTACTACATGACTCAGGCAATTCTGGTCCAGGAGGCTGCCATCAAGCGCCTCGACGAACAGAACAAGCAACTGCAGGCTGAACTCACCCAGGCGAAGGCCCAGGTCGCGGCGACGACTCAAAGCAGCGGTGGGTTTCTGTCCGGCATCTTCGGCAGCGGCACCCGACAGCCTCAACCTCAAGCGGCCGCCAGTCAGCCAGCCTCGCCACCGCCCGCCAGCACTGGCGGTTGGCGCGAGCCGGCGCCGGCCAGTTCGTTCAACTCGCCAGGTGTCGCGCCGCAGCCGCAAGCGTATGCACAACCTGCTGCTGCGCCAGCCCGTGGCGGTGCCAGCAGTTTCCTGGGGGGGGCCTTGCAGACTGCCGCCGGTGTTGCGGGTGGGGTGATGCTCGCGCAGGGCATCAGCAGCCTGTTCAATCACCACTCGCAACCTGAAACGGTGACCGAGGTGATCAAGGAAGAGCCGGCCCCGGCCAGCGATAGCGGCTGGGGGAGCAATGATGAGCAGCGCTTGACCGCCGACAATGGCGGTTATGGCAATGATCAGGGTGGCTTCATGGACACCGACTACAGCGACGATGGTGGTTTCTTCAGCGACGACGACTCCTTCGTCTGAGCCGCAAATACCCGCAGTTACCCCAGGGCTGGCATACTGTGCGCCGTAACGGCTGACACGGTCAGCCAGTCCCTGGGCGTGATGAGGAAGTACGGTGAAGAAAATCGCAGTGTTCGCCGATGTGCAGAACCTCTACTACACCGTGCGTCAGGCCTATGGTTGTCACTTCAACTACGCCGCGTTCTGGGCTGATGTCAGCCAGCATGGGCAGATCGTCGAGGCTGTTGCCTATGCCATCGACCGTGGTGACAGCAAGCAACAGCAATTTCAGCAGATCCTGCGCAACCTTGGTTTCACCGTCAAACTCAAGCCTTACATCCAGCGCAGCGATGGCTCGGCCAAGGGTGACTGGGATGTGGGCATCACCCTGGACGTGATGGATGCCGCCGCACGGGTTGATGAAGTGGTACTCGCTTCGGGCGATGGTGACTTCGATCTGCTGCTTGAACGCATCATCAGCCGTCATGGGGTCGAGGCGGTCGCCTATGGTGTGCCGGGGCTCACCGCCAATTCACTGATCCGCGCCGCCAGTCGCTACGTGCCCATCGAAGGCGAGTTGCTGCTCAAGCATTGAGTTCAAACCAGAGGTTCTTGTGGAACGTATTGCCGTCATCGACTTTGAAACCACCGGTATTTCCCCAGGCCCTGGCTGCCGTGCCACCGAGGTGGCCGTGGTGATGCTTGAGGACGGACGCATTGTCGAGCGTTACCAGAGCCTGATGAATGCCGGGCTTGCGGTGCCTGCCTTTGTCGCGGGGCTGACCGGTATCACCACTGCCATGCTGCGCAGTGCACCGCCGGTCGCCAAGGTCATGAACGAGGTCGCTGAGTTTGTGGGCGACACACCGTTGCTGGCACACAACGCTGCCTTCGACCAGAAGTTCTGGGATTACGAACTGGCACAGATCAACCGTCAGCGTACCCAGCCTTTTGCGTGCTCGATGCTGCTGTCCCGGCGCCTGCTGCCCGCCGCGCCGAACCACAAGCTTGGCACCCTGACCCGTTGGGCAGGCTTGCCAGACACGGGCACCGCTCACCGGGCCATGGCCGACGCCGAAATGGCCGCTAACCTGGCCCAGCACCTGGCCGATGAACTGCGCTTGCGCCACGGTGTCAGTGCGGTTTCCCACCCTTTGTTCTGCAGCCTGCAGAAAGTGCCTGCGGCGAAGATTGCCGAAACGCTCAAGCGTTATCGCTAGGTTTTTTTCGCCGGGTTATCCAGTTGCCCCAAGGGCACGCGCCGTTCGACTGCGCTTGAGAGAATGATCGAGGTCTTGCTGAAGCCGAACTGAGCAACCTGATTGATCAGGTCTTCCAGTTCCGGCATTGAGCCGACAGCGGCCTGCATGATCACGCAGGGGTCGCCCGTGACCCGGTGGCACTCGGTGAGCTGGGGGATCTGTGTCAGCGCCTCGTACGCCTGTTGATTGCCGTGGCTGGCCAGGCGCAGTTCGATCACACACTGGATGGGCAGGCCGATCTTGCTCATGTCGACCTTGGCTTGATAGCCGGTTATTACCCCGCTGGCTTCCAGTTTGGCCACCCGCTCGGCGACTGCCGGTGCCGACAGATTGACCGTGCGGGCCAGTTGAGCGAAGGACGCGCGGCCATTTTCGAGCAGCGCGGCGAGGAGCATCCGATCGTATTTATCCATTGTGCGAGAGGTCTTTTGAAAAGAAGGTAATGGGCGGCAACAACCTTTGTTTTGAAACTGTTACGGCACTATAAACAGGTTTTGTGGCTTAAGTTTAGTTGGGCTGCTTTCTAAACTAACCCCTCAATTACTCGATTTCGAGCCTGCCATGCCTGCCTCTCGTCGCTTTCCGCTGTTGTTGATCGGTGCCTTCCTCGCGTTGTATCTGGTCTGGGGTTCTACCTATCTGGTGATCCGCATTGGTGTGGAGTCCTGGCCGCCGCTGATGATGGCTGGCGTGCGCTTCATGATCGCCGGTACGTTGCTTTATGCCTTTCTGCGCTGGCGCGGGGTGCCCGCACCGACGTGGCCACAATGGCGCGCGGCGGGGGTGATTGGGGTTTTGCTGCTCAGTTGCGGCAACGGTGGGGTCACGGTCGCCGAGCATGCCGGGGTCGCCTCCGGTGTTGCGGCCTTGGCGGTCGCGACCGTGCCGTTGTTCACACTGTTGTTCGGCCTGTTGTGGGGGCAGCGCAACACACGTCTGGAGTGGGCAGGCATTCTCCTCGGGTTGCTCGGTATCGGTTTGCTCAACCTGGGCTCGAACCTTCAGGCGAGCCCGCTG
This sequence comes from Pseudomonas laurentiana, assembly GCF_014648275.1. GTDB lineage: Bacteria > Pseudomonadota > Gammaproteobacteria > Pseudomonadales > Pseudomonadaceae > Aquipseudomonas > Aquipseudomonas laurentiana. The sequence goes on along the minus strand of NZ_BMQU01000005.1, from coordinate 112,715 downwards.
GGTGCCGCCCTGATTCTGTTTGCGGCAGCCTCTTGGGCATTTGGTTCCGTATGGAGCAAAAGCCTGCCACTGCCTCAGGGGCCGATGGCCAGCGCGGCGGAAATGCTGGTGGGCGGTTTGGTGCTGTTGTTGGGTAGCGCACTCAGTGGTGAGCGTATGACGCAGATGCCAACTGCAGCGGGTTGGGGGGCATTGGCCTATCTGGTGTTTTTCGGCTCGATCCTGGCCTTTAGCGCGTATATGTATTTGCTCAAGCATGTGCGCCCTGCAGCGGCCACCAGCTACGCCTACGTCAACCCGGGAGTGGCGGTGCTGCTGGGCATCGTGTTTGCGGGCGAGCAGATTGGCTTCGAGGAGTGCCTGGCCATGGCGGTGATCATTGGTGCCGTCGTGCTGATTGGTGTTCCACAATGGCGTAAGCCGAGTGTCAGCAGCGTTCCGGCGGTCGAGGCGGGCAAGGAAGCATTTTCCAAGTAAAGGGCGGCGTTGTGGCAGTTTTGATAACGGCGTGCTGCATGCCGGGGCGTCGAACAAGGTAAACTGCCGCCATTGCTGAATTCCCCTGACGGTATTGCCATGACATTCGCCAAACTTGGCCTGATTGAACCTTTGCTGCGCGCGCTCGAGCGCCTCGACTACCACTCGCCGACGCCGATTCAGGCGCAAGCCATCCCGGCAGTGCTGGCCGGGCGTGACCTGATGGCCGCCGCCCAGACCGGTACCGGCAAAACGGCCGGGTTCGCCTTGCCGCTGCTGCAGCGTCTGACCATGGAAGGTGCCAAGGTTGCCAGCAACTCGGTGCGTGCGCTGGTGCTGGTGCCGACCCGTGAACTGGCCGAGCAGGTTCACCGCAATATCCAGGACTATGCCGAACACCTGCCGCTCAGCACCTATGCGGTGTATGGCGGGGTGAGCATCAACCCGCAGATGATGAAGCTGCGCAAAGGCGTCGACCTGCTGGTCGCAACGCCCGGACGCCTGTTGGACCTGTTCCGGCAGAATGCTCTGAAGTTCAATCAGCTTCAGGCGCTGGTGCTGGATGAGGCCGATCGCATGCTTGATCTGGGCTTTTCCGAGGAGCTGCGGGCCATTTATGCCGTGCTGCCTAACCGTCGCCAGACCCTGCTGTTCTCGGCCACGTTCTCTGACGAGATTCGCCTGCTGGGCGGGCAGATGCTCAATGAACCGCTGAGCATCGAAGTCAGTCCGCGTAACGTTGCGGCAAGCACGGTCAAACAGTGGATTGTCCCGGTGGACAAGAAGCGCAAGCCGGAACTGTTCAGCCACCTGATGCGCAAGCAGCGCTGGAAGCAGGTGCTGGTGTTTGCCAAGACCCGCAATGGTGTCGATCAACTGGTCGAGCGTTTGCGCGGTCAGGGTGTGAATGCCGACGGTATTCATGGTGATCGTCCACAAGCGACACGCCAGCGGGCACTGGACAGCTTCAAGGCCAACGAGATCCAGATCCTGGTGGCGACAGATGTGGCGGCCCGTGGCCTGGATATCGACGACCTGCCGCTGGTAGTGAACTTCGACCTGCCGATCGTGGCTGAAGATTACATTCACCGTATTGGCCGCACCGGTCGTGCGGGCAACACCGGTGAAGCGATCTCGCTGGTGTGCGCTGATGAGGTGCAACTGCTCTCGGCTATTGAAACCCTGACCCGCAAGACCCTGCCGCGTCATGAAGAGCCGGATTTTGTGCCAGAGCACCGGGTGCCGGTGACCGACGCCAGCGGGCAGATCCTGAAAAAGCCGAAGAAACCGAAAAAGCCGAAGGAGGGTGGTTCCAAACGCAGCCTCGGTCGTTGGCTGGACAGCGGTGAAACGCCTGCAGCAACCCCACAGGCCAAGCCTGTGCGCAAGGTGCCGACCTTCAACACCGGTCCGCGCAAGCGCAAGCCGTAATCGCGCGGTATGCGTGGGCGTCGACCCTGTCGGCGCCTACGCGTTTGGTTTATGAGTGTTTCAACCACTCCAGCATACCCAGCCCCGCCCGACGCCCACTGGCGAAGCACGCGGTGAGCAGATAGCCACCGGTGGGCGCTTCCCAGTCCAGCATTTCCCCCGCGCAGAACACCCCAGGCAACTGGCGCAGCATCAAGTGTTCGTTCAGCGCTTCAAAGGTCACTCCACCGGCACTGCTGATGGCTTCGTCCAGTGGGCGAGGGCGCACCAGCGTGACTGGCAGCGCTTTGATCGCACGCGCCAGTCGCAGCGGGTCGGCAAAGGACGCCTGGTCGGTCAGCTCGCGCAACAGCGCAGCCTTGACCCCGTCCAGGCCCAGTTGGCTGTGAAGGTGCTTGGCCACTGAGCGTGATCCACGAGGCTTTGCCAATGCGGCAGCAACGTTATCCACAGGCTTGTTGGGCAACAGGTCCAGCAGCAGTGTGGCCTGACCGTCACGGTTGATGGTCTCGCGGATCTGCGCCGACAAGGCATAGACCAGGCTGCCCTCAAGGCCGAGCTCGGTGACCACGCACTCGCCCAGGCGCGGTGTTTGCCCAGGCAGGCTCATGGCAATGTTTTTCAGGGGCGCACCGGCAAACTTCTCTTTCAACAGTGCGCTCCAGGCCTCGACCTCAAAGCCGCTATTGGCCGCCTGTAGCGGCACCGTTTCGATGCCGTGTGCCTTCAGCCAGGGCAGCCATGCACCGTCTGACCCGAGCCGTGCCCAACTGCCGCCCCCGAGTGCCAGCAGCACAGCATCCGGTTTGAGCGAGAGCTCGCCCTGTGGATAAGCAATGCGCAAGGTGCCTTCGCTCGTCCAGCCGAGCCAGCGGTGACGGGTGTGGATAACCACACCGCTGTCGCGTAAGCGCTTGAGCCAGGCGCGTAGCAGGGGGGCGGCTTTCATGTCGCGGGGGAACACCCGGCCGGAGCTGCCGATGAAGGTCTCGATGCCCAGGCCGTGAATCCACTGACGCAGGGCGTCTGCATCAAAGTCGTCGAGCAGCGCCTTGATCTCGTCGGCACGTTCGGCGTAGCGCGAGACAAAAGCCGGGTAGGCTTCTGAATGGGTAATGTTCATGCCGCCGACGCCGGCCAGCAGGAATTTGCGACCCACCGAGGGCATGGCGTCGTAAAGGTCGACTGCAATCCCGGCCTGGCCAAGCACATCGGCGGCCATCAGCCCTGCCGGGCCGCCCCCAATGATGGCGACGTGTGGGCGATGCGGGTGCGGAGTCTCGGTCATGGTGGGCTGCAAGCGATTGAAAAGAGTCGGCATTCTACCTGAGGCGGGGGCCGGGAAACACTGTACAAAAAATGATCGGTATTCTGCAGGCCACGCCGATCAAGGGCTGGACCGGCTTTCACTCAGGTTATCCACAGGCGGCTCCACAGTCATTGTGGGTAAAGTACCCGGTGTGCGCTGTGGTGCAGGATACCGTGGCGCCGGGCCAGGGCCTGACGATCCTTGCTGTAGCCGCCACCAATCAGGCCAACGACCGGGATGTCCCGTCCCAGGCAATGGCGCAGTACGCATTCATCACGTGCGGCAACCCCGGCGTCGGTCAGTTGCAGGTAACCCAGTGCATCGTCCTTGTGAACATCGACCCCCGCGTCATACAGCACCAGGTCGGGCTGGTAGAGCGGCAGCAGGTAGTTCAGTGCATCTTCGACCACCCTCAGGTAGTCCGTATCACCCATGCCCCGTGGCAGCGGAATGTCCCAATCGCTCTGCGCCTTGCGCGCCGGGAAATTCTGCTCGCAGTGCAGTGAGACGGTGATGGCGTCCGGTGTGTCGTGAAGAATGCGCGCAGTGCCGTCGCCCTGGTGAACATCGCAATCGAAGATCAGGACCCGATGTACGCGGCCGGCTTCCAGCAGGTAACGGCTGATCACGGCCAGGTCGTTGAAAATGCAGAATCCGGCAGGATGGTCATAATGAGCATGATGGGTACCCCCCGCCAGGTGGCAGGCAATACCGTGCTTGAGTGCCTGCTCGGCAGCCAGCAATGAGCCGCCAACGGCTCGCACGGTACGACGTGCAAGTGCTTCGCTCCACGGCAGGCCAAGGCGGCGCTGGTCCTCTCGAGAGAGTGCGCCGTCCATGTAGCGCGCGATGTAGTCGCGATCATGGGCCAGTGCGAGAATCTCGTTCGGGCACAGTTCGGGGCGCAGCAGCGCGTGATCGGTGGTGAGCCCGCTGTCGATCAGGTGGTCGCGCAACAGACGGAACTTGTCCATCGGAAAACGGTGCTCGGCGGGAAAGTCCGGGCTGTAGTCGTCATGGTAAATCAGGGGTAGGGGCATGGCAGCTTCGCGGCGAGATCAGGCCTTGATCTTGCCAGTTGCGGGGGCTGCGGTGCCAGCGTTGTACAGGCAAAGCGGTAGAGAGAGGATTAGGCCATGACCCCGATACTGGAGTTGGAAAGCGCACGGCTGGTGTTGCGCCAGTGGCAGGATGACGACCTGCGCGAGTTTGCTGCGATGTGTGCCGACCCTCAGGTGATGCGTTACTTCCCGGCGCCACTGACACGTCTGGAAAGCGCTGCGTTGATCGGGCGCTTGCGTGGGCATTTTGCTGAGTACGGTTTTGGTTTATGGGCACTGGAACGCAAGGACAGTGGTGCGTTCATCGGCATGACCGGCTTGCTCACGGTCAACTTCAATGCCGCATTCGCCCCCGCCGTGGAAATCGGCTGGAGGTTGGCACGGCGTCATTGGGGGTTAGGTTTTGCCAGCGAGGCAGCATGGACCTGCCTGCGCTGCGCGTTTGCACAGTTGAGCCTGGAGCAGGTCGTGTCGTTTACCAGCGAAAGCAACCTGCCGTCCCAGAAAGTCATGCAGGCCATCGGCATGCAACAGGACCCTGGCAGCAGCTTCGAGCACCCGAGAATTCCACCGGGGCATCCTCTTCGCCCACATGTTTTGTACCGGATCAATCGGACGCAATGGCAAGCGACCTTGCGCGGGTGAATTACCGAACATAACGGCCAGCAATGACAAACCCTGTATCATTTGATCACTGGGCATTGCTTTGGAGAATCTCGAATGAGCCACGTGTTGGACGATCTGGTCGACCTGTTGAGTCTGGAAGCGATCGAGGAAAACCTGTTTCGTGGGCGTAGCCAAGACCTCGGCTTTCGTCAGTTGTATGGTGGCCAGGTACTCGGCCAGTCGCTTTCTGCTGCCACCCAGACCGTTGAAGAAGCACGCCATGTGCACTCGCTGCACGGTTACTTTCTGCGCCCAGGCGATGCGTCGATGCCGGTGGTGTACTCGGTAGACCGTGTGCGGGATGGCGGCAGTTTCAGCACCCGGCGGGTAACGGCGATCCAGAAAGGGCAGCCGATCTTCACCTGCAGCGCGTCATTCCAGTACGACGAAGAAGGCTTTGAGCATCAGGCGCAGATGCCGGACGTGGTCGGCCCGGAAAACCTCCCGTCGGAAGTGGAAATTGCCGAAAGTATGGCCGAGCATATACCAGAGCAACTGCGCGAAAAGCTGCTCTGCGCCAAGCCGATCGAAGTGCGCCCGGTGACCGAGAAAGACCCGTTCAACCCGCAGCCGGGTGACCCGATCAAGTACGCCTGGTTCCGTGCTGACGGCAATTTGGCGGACTCGCCGGCATTGCACAAATACATCCTTGCCTATGCCTCGGACTTCGGCCTGCTGACCACCTCGTTGATGCCGCATGGCAAATCGGTCTGGCACAAGGACATGCAACTGGCCAGTCTCGATCACGCCTTGTGGTTCCACGGCAACCTGCGCGCCGATGACTGGTTGCTGTACGCAATGGACAGCCCTTGGGCTGGCAATGCCCGTGGTTTCTCTCGCGGCAATATTTTCAACCGGGCCGGGCAACTGGTGGCATCGTCCTGTCAGGAAGGGCTGATTCGCCATCGCAAGGACTGGGCATGAACCTGCACCACATTCGTCATTGGGTGTTTGACATGGACGGCACCCTGACGGTCGCCGTGCACGACTTTGCGGCCATCCGCGAAGCACTGGAGATTCCCGCCGAAGACGACATCCTGACCCATTTGGCGGCCCTTCCGGCAGAAGAGGCCGCTGCCAAGCATGCCTGGTTGCTGGAACACGAGCGTGACCTGGCGATTGCATCGCGTCCTGCCGAGGGCGCGGTGGAACTGGTGCGTGAACTGGTCGCGCGTGACTGCCAGCTTGGCATCCTCACCCGTAATGCCCGTGAGCTGGCGCATGTCACGCTGGAGGCCATTGGCCTTGCGGATTGTTTCCCGGTACAGAGCATCCTGGGCCGTGACGAAGCACCACCCAAGCCGCATCCGGGAGGATTGCTCAAGCTGGCCGAAGCCTGGGATGTCTCGCCGAACGAGATGGTGATGGTCGGCGACTACCGCTTTGACCTCGACTGTGGTCGTGCGGCGGGCACCCGTACCATTCTGGTCAACCTGCCGGACAATCCCTGGCCAACGCTGACGGATTGGCACGCGGCGGATTGCCGGGCTTTGCATGCCCTGCTGCGTGCTGGTCTTTAGGTACAACGCGTCCGTTGTATCGGCAAAAAACCATCTGATCTCCTGCGTTTTCCCCCTCGCGTCTGCAGCGCTCGTCTCGCCCGGCATGGATCGGGCGAAACGGGTCGCCCTTCAATGAAACCGCTCTATATCAAGTGTTACAGGCCGTGTCTGTGCATCGCGTTTCGCCCTGTCTGGGGGTTATTTCAAACACCGTGTGTGATATTTTGCGCGCCGCTCTGGAAATCAAGACACGGAAGTCGTCTCACAAAGGCGGGTTCTGTGACGCATCAATTCAGGTGCATCCCGTAACAAATACGTAGTGAGTGTGATTGATCATGAGTACACCCCCTAACGCCGCCGCACGAGGCGCGGACCACGCCGAGGCAACTGAGTCCTCAGGCCTGGAGGTCAAACGGCTGACCTTCGTCGAGGCTGTGGCAATGATCGTGGGTACCAACATCGGTGCCGGTGTGTTGTCCATGGCCTATGCCAGTCGCAAGGCCGGCTACATGCCGCTGCTGCTGTGGTTGGCCGTGGCAGGTATATTTACCACCATCTCCATGCTGTATGTCTCGGAAACGGCCCTGCGTACCCGCAGCCATCACCAGCTCAGCGGTCTGGCTCAGCGCTATGTCGGTTCGTTCGGGGCTTGGGCAATCTTTCTGTCGGTAGCGGTCAACAGTATTGGCGCATTGATCGCCTACATGAGCGGCAGCGGCAAGATTCTTAGCCAGTTCTTCGGTATCAGCCCGGCGCTGGGCAGCCTGCTGTTCTTCGCCCCTGCGGCGTTGGTGCTGTACCTGGGCTTGAAAGCCATTGGCAAGGGTGAAAAGTTCATCAGTATCGGCATGGTCTCCATGACCCTGGTGCTGGTCGTCGCAACGCTTGTTCATGAGAACACGAACTTCGCCAACCTGCTTGAAGGCGACTGGGTCTATATGATTCCAGTGTTCAACATCGCGGTCTTCTGCTTCTCGGCCCAGTACGTCGTGCCGGAAATGGCCCGTGGTTTCAGTCACGCCCCCAAACGTCTGCCGGTGGCTGTCATTACCGGCATGGTGATTACCTTTGTGCTGCTGGCCATTGTGCCGATGTCGGTCATCTCGCTGAACGGTCTGGAGAATCAGACGGAAGTGGCGACCCTGGCCTGGGGGCAGGCATTGGGGCAGTGGGCTTTCTATACCGCCAACACGTTTGCCCTGTGCGCGATGATGACGTCCTACTGGGGCCTTGGCGGTAGTTTCCTGACCAACATCTTCGACAAGTTCCCGAAACTGGGCTCAGAGAGTCATCCGAAGAACCGTCTGATCGTGTTGGCCATCGTCTGTGTACCGCCGTTCCTGCTGGCCTATAGCGGTATGGTGGGTTTTGTCAGCGCGTTGTACTTTGCCGGGGTGTTCAGTGGCGTGATCCTGTCGATCATGCCGATCCTGATGCTGCGCTCGGCACGCAAGTACGGTGACATCGAGCCCGCCTGGAAGTGCGGCTGGATCGCTCACCCTGTGCTGCAGTGCATGGTGGTGGTGCTGTACCTGTGCAGCATGCTCTATGCGATTTCCAGCGCGTTGGGCTGGTTGCCATCCGGCTGGTAAGCACTTATGGAAACAACAAAGCCCGCTTCGTGCGGGCTTTGTTGTTTCTGGCCTCAAGGGCTGCGTGACTGTTGATGAAAGGTTTCATCAGGTGGCAGCAAGCGTGACATGATTTTTGTCTCGACGGACATTCGACCAAAGCATCGCCCCTGCGGTTTGGCCTTCCAGTTCCTTGCCAAGCGCTGTTTGAGTCGTCGCTGATGATCTGCAAAAAGCCCCGGACAGCTTGGCCTGCAGGGCATCAGGCGTGAATTGACGCGCGTCATGGCGCTTGATAAAAAATCAGACGAGCGGTCTATTCTGCGGGTGCTGGCCGTTCTAGGCGGTTTGTTTGGGGTTAAGCAACAAGGCTCATGGCCGATAGTCAGGGCACTACCTTTTCATTGTGCACCTGCATTTCTGCCTGGAGTCTTTATGTTCGGCTGGATCAGCAACATCCGTGTCAGCGCCAAACTGGGTTGGGGTTTTGGCCTGGTGTTGGGGCTTACGTTGTTACTGGCTATCACGGGGTGGTATGCGCTCAACACCCTTACCGAGCGTGGCGTGAAGATCGAAAAGATCGCACTGGTCAGTGACTACACCAAAGACCTGCGTATTCAGCGTTTACGCATGGGCGCCAACCTTCAAGCAGAGAGCTTGAGCCCCTTGCAGCAGATCCTGGATAAATTGGCGGCTCATCTGGGAAGCATCGAACATCATTTCGAAGCGCCTGCCGACCTCGATCTGATCCGCCAACAACGCCAGGCGGTCACTGAGTACAGCCAGATCCTGCAGGTGCTCGGTCAGCCCAACGCGGATACCGCATCCTTGTTCAAGCACATGGCGCAGTTGGGGGATGTGCTTATCGACACCACGCAACAGTTGATCCAGTCGCAAAATGCCAAGCGTGATAGCGATGCAGCCTCTGCTAAGGCCCTGCTGAGTGTTGTCACCGTACTGGCACTGCTGTTTGGCGTCCTGGCGGCCTGGATCATTACTCGGCAGATCGTCAACCCGCTGCAGCATACCCTTCAGGTGGTGGAACGCATTGCTCATGGCGATCTGAGTCAGGATGTGCAGGTCAATCGACGGGACGAATTGGGCCAGCTGCAATCCCGCCTTCAGCAGATGACCCTCAACTTGCGTGAGTTGATCGATGGCATTCGCACCAGTGTGAGTCGGGCGACCAGCGCTGCTGAAGAGCTGTCGGCGGTGACTGAGCAAACCAGTGCCGGGGTAAACAGCCAAAAGGCCGAGACCGACCACGTTGCCACCGCCATGAACGAAATGACCGCTACCGTGCAGGATGTTGCACGTAACGCCGAAGAGGCCTCTGAAGCGGCCTCTATGGCCGATCAGCAAGCCAGCGAGGGTGAGCGCGTGGTCGGTGAGGCCATCGATCAAATCGAACGCCTCGCCCAGGAAGTGGGGCACTCGGCAGACGCGGTGGGCCATCTGAAGGAGCAAAGCGACAAGATCGGCGGCGTGCTGGACGTGATCAAGGCCGTGGCCCAGCAAACCAACCTGCTGGCGCTGAACGCAGCGATTGAAGCAGCCCGCGCCGGTGAAGCCGGACGTGGTTTCGCTGTCGTGGCCGATGAAGTCCGCCACCTGGCCTTGCGCACCCAGCAGTCCACTGAGGAAATCGAGTCGCTGGTTGCTGGCGTTCAAAGCAGCACCCAGGCGGTTGCCGTGAGCATGGACAGCAGCCGGCAGATGAGTGAAAGCAGTGTTGAATTTACTCGGCGCGCAGTCACTGCGCTGGAGAACATTACCCGCACAGTCTCCACCATCCAGCTGATGAACCAGCAGATTGCCACCGCTTCGGAGCAGCAAAGCGCGGTGGCTGAAGAGATCAACCGCAGTGTGATCAATGTGCGTGACATCTCCGACCAGACGGCGAGCGCCTGTGAAGAGACCGCCTCTTCGAGCATCGAACTGGCACGGCTCGGCCATGAACTGGAAGTGCTGGTGGGGCGCTTCAAAGTCTGACCCCAGACAAACGCAGCCCCTGTCGACACCAAAAGGCACTTGCGATCATCGCCAAGTGCCTTTTTTATGTGGAACGCTCGACCGGGTGCACCCCAAAAATGCCCCGTTTAACCCTCAGCGCAGTCGCGTGTCCTAACCTTGCGCCTTTTTTTTCGCGCTGCTAGGGTGCTCCAACAATAATGAAAGGTGGCCGTGCTCCTACAGATTCTGGTGGGAATGCACGCAAGGAGCACCGTATGCAGATTCAACTCCACGACACGGTGAATGTGGACCAGCAACTGGTTATTGCCGGTTGGCAGGAGCACTACCAACAAATGTCGCCGGGGTGTTTCCGGGGCACCGTTGTGCACATGGAATTGAACGGTATTGATGTGTACGAAGAACGCATGAATACGCGCATAGAACAGCACTTTCATGCGCCTGCGGATTCATTGGTCTTCAGCTTCGATACGCGTGACGGTTCACTGTATCTGTTGAATGAAGACACTCAAAATACCTGGGTCACGCCGGAAAACTACAACGAAGTCGGCGTAGTGATTGGTCCTCAGTATTTAAAGCAACTCAACACCCTGAACCTGAGCCAGCTTGATGGTTTGTTTCTGACGCCGTTGGTTTCCCAACAGAGTCAGGTCTTTGGGCGCTGGTTGAGCCGTACCCTACAGCAGCTCGCAGTGACGCACTCGTCGATTCCTGAAGAGGGATTGGCGCAACAATTGATCGATGATTGCCTGTACATCCTCGATTGCCCGAGTCATACGCCAGATCGCGCGAGTCAAAAACACCTGGCCCACGACCGCCACCTGGTCCAGCGGGTTTTCGACCTGGTCATGGCCAGTCCCCAAGAACATTTCAACGTACTGCAACTGGCCAACGGTGTCGGCGTGTCTGTGCGTCAGTTACAGCAGAGCTTCACTTCGTTTACCGGGGTATCGCCGAGTCAATGGCAACGCTTGCGCCGGCTGAACTTTGCCCGCCGTGATTTGCTCCGCATGAAACCGGGGGATACCAGCGTGGCAGAAGTTGCCATGCGCTGGTCATTCTGGCACCTGGGCCGATTCTCCCAGGCCTATCGCAATTTATTTGGTGAGCTGCCCAGTAGCACCGTTAGGGGCGTCAGGTGAGTGATTTGCTTGCTGTTTTTGGGGGTGGGGGTAGTGGGCGGGGTGTTTGCTGGGGGCAAAGAGCTGGCTATGCCTGGGTTGGTAAATCGTTAGGGCGCGAGTATTTGGAGTGCAGGGTCCAGAAAGTACAGAGCCTTGAGTAATTGGGGTTTTATGAGGGATTTGATGGGCTGGGGTGATCTGAACAGATATCGCAAGTTATTGATTTTAAAGTGATATTTTTTTGTTTTTTCTGCTGGAGTGCCATTTGGAATGCCGATAGGATTTGCTTGGTACCTTGGGGCGTCATGATGGGGTGCTATTGCTATGTCGTTCCTTTACCACTTACCTGGAGATCGGACTGGCTGATACGCGTAGTGAGCGGCGACAGACCAGGCCACTGATTCTTCAGGGGGCATCCGTCGCACAACAGACAGGCCGAATGGTTGGCTACAGGGCCACGGTGATCGCGTTGCGTCTGATGTTGTTCACCTCTGTTCGCACCGTAGCTCCGCAAGGCGGAGTGGAGCGAATTCGATCTGGAACGGGCCGAATAGCGAATTCCGGCTGGGCGTATGAAGATGTGAGAGCCGCACATCGTCCCGTTCTCCGGGCAGGTGGCCGAGTTGCTCCGTGAACTGAGCACCCATATAGGTGGTCGTCGGCTGTTTTTTCCGAACTATCGCAAGCCAAACGAATGCATGATCGCCACAACGCTGAACTGGGCACTTGGGCACTTGGGCACATGGGCCTCAATGGTGAGGACAGCATAAGCTTTTCAGCCATGGCTTTCGTGCGACAGCTTCGACCATGTTGAACGAAACGGGATATCGCGCAGCCGTGATCAAGCGTCAGTTGGCACATGCCAAGAGAAACAAAGCTCGTGCAAACTACAATCAGGCTGAATATATTGAAGAACGATGCGAGATGATGAAGGCGTGGGCTGACGAAATTGATGCTTAAATTATGCTGGCGGATGCTCCTGATCTATTTTTAATTCATTTCCTTTTATTGATATCGCAAGGCTGTTTACTGGATTTCTGACAGCCTTGCTCGTAATAAGGATGCTTCGGTAGGGTGTTTTTGGCGGGGAATGAATAGATCAAGTTGCTTGTGCAATGTTTAGCTGTCGATCAGTTGTTTCAGTCTTTCTGGGATGTAAATTCCTTTCTCTTCTTCCAGTTTTAGCAATATCTCTAGCACTTGAGTTCGCTTCAGGTCATGTTTGTCGGCTAGCTTGTCAAGGCGCTTAATAGCTTTGTCGGATAGGATGAAATTGTGCTGCTTTTTGCCAGTCAATTTGGCGCGGTATTTATTTTGGCTCCATCGTTTCTTGATGGAGTTAATAAGTAGTGCTTTGTCTGATGTGTTGATGAGCGGGGAGTCAAGTAAAATAATTAAATCGTCTTTCTCTTGCGGTTGGCATTGAAGATAGGTCAAGGGTGAGTGTTTGACTTTGATTATTTCCCATGCCGTATTCAATTTTTCTTTCTCGTCTGGCCCATCGAACCATTTAAATAAATCGTCTGATTTTGTATGGGTTTCCCATTCGGATCTTATTTGGTTGATGGTTACTGATTTTTGAATATTGTCTGTTTGCCATGTGTCAATTGCTGCAATGGTTAGATCTCTGTCGGCTAGGTTTTCGGGGCCGTTTGTGTAGTTTGTCCCATTTTTCTCGGTCAGCTTTCTAATTATGAAAGCGTTCTGTCTTTTGTTGTTTGTTATCCACTGAAAGCTCTGCTCGGGCAAGAGGTTGGTGCTCTTTTGGTTTTCGATTGATTGTTTTAGTCCTGGCTGGTTGATGATGACTTCCGCCATTCGATCACGCATGTCTGGGCTTCCTAATTTCCCTAAGTTTATATTTTGTAAGTTTCCCCTGATGAGAAACCATAGCCAGGTGGCAAATCGTCTGTCGGTATTAAGGCCATTAAATATTTTTTGAAGTTTATCGTTGAAACGGACTGCCATGTCTGCGGTTCGCCTGGTAGGTGGTGGAAGGATTGTAGTAAATCTCTAGTAGATCCATAGGGGAAAAATAGTCAATTTGTAGCTGTTTTTTAGCGCAATCCTATGGCTTTTCTAGAATGCAAAATCAGCTCAGGTGTCAGTACACATGGGGTTTTCATGAGGTAAAGCTTGCTGTGTGAGGGGCCTCAGTCTCCCAAGGCATTGTGAGGCTGTCGGATCCGCCTCTTGCAAGTGGAATGGACTGCGGGCGGTGTTGGCTGAGGGGGAGTGGTAGAAAGGCGCGCCTACAAATGAGGAGAGTGAGAGTCGAGTGCTCGGTCGTTTATTTACTTACATGACTCCCTTGGTTTGATTGAGTTTGTACGTCGTTATTTTTGCTGTGATTGCATGGTCGGGCTGTGGGTGCAGGATTGAAAGTTCAAGTCTGTTTTCCTGGTTGGGCTGATCACCAAGTAAAGAATTACGAGGAAGCCAGATCTGATGAGTAAAATTAGGAGCTCATCATGAAAATAATTCGACTGCAGCAGGTAATGGAAATGACGGGCCTTGGGCGCTCGACGATTTACAAGTATGTTTCCGGTAACTGGTTCCCGAAGCCGATCCCCTTGGGAGGACGGAGTGTTGGGTGGCTAGAGAGTGAGGTTAGGGAATGGATCTTGGATCGAATTGAAGAGCGCGATACGCAAGAAGCTGTTTCGGTTTGATCTTAAGTTTTTATGGTTTTTAGAGGGGGGTTGCTACGGCCAGGTTAGCTGGCCGTAGCAATTTTTTCCCAGAGTTTATTTTTGGAGTTTTGTATGGTTTTTATTGGGTGTTTTCCTGATGGATCTAGGCGTTTTTCTTGTTGAGCCTTTCGGTATTGGTAGTATGCTCTATAGTTTATCTGTCAGGTGTCATTGTGTGTGGATGTGTATTTATGATGGATATCAGGCATCCACGGATGCCTGAATGATGTGCTCAAGATGCGTCGTAAAAAAGTACTCACTGCTAGAAGTATATGAAACTAGCACTGGAGTGTTTGAAAATGCAGCGTCATCCTTAAAACCGAAATCTGATTATTCATGATGCAAGCAGCTATTTGGGAATGCCTGTTCAGGCCGATAAAGGGCCTTTTGTTCAGCAGTATCTGGAAAGACTTCACAGTACTACAGAGAGAGCTGTTCAGCAGTATTCGCGTGTTTTCGCATTTAGGGTTGATCTGAGGTTCCCTGCAGGCGTTGATCTGCCTGAAAGCCATTATACGAATCCGGTAATTGGCCGATTTGTTGAGTCGTTTAAAGCCAAGATACGGCATAATCGTCGAATGGCACGCCTGGAGAACAAGAGTACGCATGACAGTAATGTGCGGTGCGTTTGGACCAGGGAAGTGGGGCAGCATGGAAGACCTCACTGTCACATGGCCTTCCTTCTGAACTTCGACGCTTTCAATGTCCTTGGCAAATTCGAGGCCGGAAAAGACAACATGTTCAACCGTCTTGAGGGGGCATGGGCCAGTGCCCTGGGGCTACCAGTTGAAGCGGTCAGGGGACTGGTTGAGATACCGACCAACCCAACCTACTGCCTGCGTCGGAATGACCCGCAGAGTCAGGCTGACTTTTTCTACAGGACCAGCTACCTCTGCAAGGTAGCCACCAAGGTTTATGGGGATGGCCAGCATGGCTTCGGTGCGAGCCGGCTGTGACAGCCCTTTGCAATGTCTATTGTGCTGATGACCAAGAGCATCTGTACTCTCCGCGCTCAAAAGAGATTCAGGTGAAGGGAGCACGATCAGCGATCAGCGCTATCAGGCAATTCAGCAAGAGATAGAAGTCGCCCGCTACGTAGATACCGTGCTTGATCGCTACGCCCGTATCTGTTTGGTCAGGGTTGTACGAAGTCGATGACAGCCTCGGTTAGTTGCCCAAACGGCAGAAAGCGTGGAGGGCGGCTTTACCCACGCCGTCCCAATGGATAAGGTGATGCATACCGCATCATAGCAGGCCGTAGTATCCCAGGGATGGCCAATCTACAGTGTTCTCTGCGATCACGAATGCCGTTTCCAGCCCTGGACTTCGCACCTGTACTCAATTGAATTTAGTGCTTCGCGCTTTCGAAAGCGCGAAGCACATAGGTGTTTGTTCATTCGTAATCATCGGCTAGATGATGACGGTGTTAAGGGGTTAAGAATGACTGCAATGGCGGAAGGCAGCAGCTACCGTGATATCCCGGAACCAGGTCAGCTTGTCGAAGTTAGACGCCGGCAGTGGGTGGTGGCTGAGGTGGACGCTTCCAAGTTAGGCAGCGTGCAGCAGCACGCTGTCACGCTGGCTTCCATTGATGAGGATGCCCTCGGCGAAGAGCTCCAGGTGATTTGGGAAATTGAGCCAGGTGCGCATGTCATTGAACGTGCTGGTTTGCCAGCCATCACCGGACAGGACGACTCCTGTACTCTGGAGGCTTTTCTCGATGCCGTGCGTTGGGGGGCTGCTACCAATGCTGATCGCGGCTTCCTCCAGGCACCGTTTCGCAGTGGTGTAAGTCTGCAAGACTTCCAGCTGGATCCCCTGGTTCGTGCAATCGACATGGCGCGCGTCAATCTGCTGATCGCCGACGATGTAGGTCTGGGCAAGACCATCGAAGCCGGCTTGGTCATTCAGGAAATGCTACTGCGTCATCGTGCTCGAACTGTGCTGATCGTCTGCCCCGCGTCACTGCAAGAAAAGTGGCGTGTCGAGATGATGGAAAAGTTTGGTCTGGAATTTCGTATCGTCGACAGCACTTACATCAAGGAGATGCGACGCGAGCGTGGAATACATGCCAATCCTTGGACCTCGTTCCCGCGTCTGATCACGTCGATGGATTGGGCTAAGGCCGGCGATGGTTTGCGTGCCTTCCGCGATATCCTGCCGGCGCATGTCAGCTATCCGCGCAAATTTGATATGTTGGTTGTCGACGAGGCGCACAACGTCGCGCCGTCAGCTAGCGCTCAATACGCTATTGAAAGCCAACGCACTCGCTTCATTCGCACAATCGCCCCGCATTTCCAGCACCATCTGTTTCTGACTGCGACACCGCACAACGGCTACACCGAGTCTTTCACTTCGCTGTTGGAGCTGCTCGATGATCAGCGTTTTGCTCGCAACATCCTGCCGGAAGAGAAGCAGCTGTCTCAGGTGATGATCCGTCGTCTCAAGAGCGAAATCACCGACAAGGATGGAAACCTGATCTATGCGCAGCGCAAGCTCGAAGCGTTGCCTGTCGACTACACCACCAAAGAAAGAGAGATTCATCGCAAGCTGCAAGCATTCTGTGCCAGCAGGGAAATCGCGGATGACGAGTTGGGCGGCGTGACCGGCGCGTCCTTTGTCAACCAGCTGCTACGCAAGCGCTTGTTCTCGTCACCTGCTGCCTTCGCGTCGACCCTGGAAAAGCATGTCGCGACCTTGGAAAGTGGCGGAACTATCAAAGGGCGGACTGATCTGTCCGAGCGAATTTTGCTCAAGGCTATCCAGCGTGCCGAAGAGGATTACGCCAACGACTCAGACGTCGAGATCGCGCAGCAAGAGGCCGTCGAGGATGCCACGCGCCACTCACGCCCGTTGAACGCAGAGGAGCGTATCCTGCTTGATGAGCTCAGGCATTGGGCTCAGCAGGCGATGAATCAAATCGACTCCAAGGCCAAAGCGCTGCTTAATTGGATTCATCGGCATCTGAAGACCGATGGATCCTGGAATGGTAAACGAGTGATTCTCTTCACCGAGTACCGTACCACGCTCGACTGGCTACATCAGATTCTGGCGACTCATGATTTGGGTGGCGATCGCCTGATGATCTTGCATGGCGGTATGGATCACGATGATAGAGAGCAAGTGAAGGCGGCATTCCAGGCCTCTCCAGACATTTCCCCCGTGCGCATCCTGCTGGCCACCGACGCCGCTTCCGAAGGCATCGACCTGCAGAATCACTGTAACTATTTAATTCACCTGGAGATTCCGTACAATCCAAACGTCATGGAGCAGCGCAACGGTCGTATCGACCGCCATGGCCAACGTGAAAAAGAGGTGGTGATTTGGCACCCGGTCGATGCTCGCCAAGATCAGGATGCTGTCGGTGGCCACCAAGATGATATCCTGCGCGCCTTGCGCAAGCTCGATTCCATGCGTGCCGATATGGGCAGCGTGAACCCAGTGATCGCACCGCAGATGTCAGGGCTCATCGAAGGGGCCCTGCGTGATCTGGATACCCGATTGGCGGACGCGAAGATAGCCCAGGCTCGCCGATTCGTTAGAGCTGAAAAAGACCTCGCTAACCGAATAGCCAAGCTACATGAGAAGTTGGTCGAGACTCGAGAGGACTTTCATCTCTCTCCCGAGCACATCCTGAAGGCAGTCGAAACCGGCTTGGCGTTGGCCGAGAAGCCGGCGCTCAAACCGCTGACGTTGGTGGGAATCACGCCGGGTAAAGTCTTCGAGCTGCCGCCCCTGGGGGGCGCTTGGGAGCGTTGCCGCGAAGGGCTGGAGCATCCATTCACCGGAAAGATCCGCCCGGTGACATTCGATCATGAAATCGCCAATGGGCGAGATGATCTGGTGCTCATCCATCTCAATCATCGATTGGTGCAGATGTGTCTGCGTTTGCTGCGTGCCGAAGTTTGGGTGCAGGAAGACAATAAGCGTTTGCATCGAGTGACGGTGCGAACGTTGCCTGACGATCGTATCGAGGCCCCAGCGGTCGTGGTCGTGTCGCGCTTGGTGATCACTGGCGGTAATCACCATCGTCTACATGAGGAACTGACGTTGGCTGGGGGCTATCTGCGCGAACAGGGCTTCAAGCGCGAAGAAGGCGTCGCCCGCGTACAGGCCTGGTTGGAGGACGCGCAGCCGTGTCGGCTTGATGACTCGGTCTTCGCCATATTGCGCTCTCGCTTTGCCACAGCAGCAGAGGCCATCCAGCAATCCCTCGGAGCACGCTCACGCAATCGTCTCGAGTATTTGGGCAACACCCTGGAAACCCGCAAGAGCAAAGAAAAAGAAGACATTCTCGCCGTGCTTGATGAGCTGGATAGCGCCATTCGCAGGGAACTGGGCAAGGACGAGTTGCCTGAGCAGTTTTCTTTGTTCAGTGAAGATGAGCGTACCCAGGTTCGACGCGACAACTCCGCCCTGCAAGCACGTCTTGCGCGTATTCCCACGGAGCGGGAAGAGGAAGCCAGGGCCATCGAAGCACGCTATGCCGAACCGCAGGATCGCACCTTCCCGGTAGCCGTCATTTTCATCGTACCTGTATCGCTAGCCCAGGGAGGCCGCGCATGAAACCCCTCGATATTCACGATGAATGGTTGTCGCTGATTGAGGTCTCCGGTCCTTTCCTCGCCACGCCGGTACTGAAACGAGTCTTCTCCACTGGTCTACCTGCGGTCGAGCCTCGTATTCGACAGTACCTGCGGCAGGCTTATGATGAGTGGTGCGAGGCTCGTGACAACGACGATCCCAGGTTCACCGAATTGCATCGCGCCTGGATTCACGAGGTGCTTGCCCGCGGCTTGGAATACGACGAGAACGATAGCGGTGAACTTCTATTACGAGGTGAGTGCATTCCTTCTGAGATGCGCGTCACTCTGCCGGAACACGGTGTCACCTTGGAGCCTGACTATGCGTTGGTCTCGGGCGGCAAAAGCCAGCTGCTCGTGCAAATTTATGCGGCGGGCACGGATCTCCAGGCCGCACTGAAATTGGATGGCTGGTCCGCCAGTCCAGCCGAGCGCATGGAGCGGCTTTGCCGGGCCAGCGGCTGTCGCCTTGGTTTGGTCACCGATGGTGAGCGCTGGATGCTGGTCGATGCTCCCGTTGGCGCTGTATCGACCTTCGCAAGTTGGTATGCACGCCTCTGGGGGCAGGAGCGGTTGACGCTGCAGGCCTTTCTCACTCTACTGGGTATACGGCGCTTCTTCGGCCCAGACGATGAGTCCTTGCCCTCGATGCTGGATGAGTCTCTCCACCATCAGGAGGAGGTCACCGATGCCCTGGGTGAACAAGTCCGCCGGGCGGTTGAGGTGTTGATCCAGTCACTGGGTAAGGAAGACCGTGAACGGTCAGGGACGCTGCTGCAAGGTGTCGAGCCGACCGAGCTCTACGAAGCGGGTCTGACCATCATGATGCGTCTGGTGTTCCTGCTGTCGGCTGAGGAACGGGGACTCTTGCTGATGGGAGAGGAGGCGTACGAAAGCAACTACGCCATTTCCACTCTGCGTATGCAGCTGCGCCAGGAAACCGAGGAGGTGTTGGAGCGGCGCAACGATGCCTGGTCACGGTTACTAGCGACATTCCGAGCGGTTTACGGCGGCATCGAACATGAAATGCTGCTCCTTCCGGCACTGGGTGGTTCGCTGTTCGACCCGGATCGTTTCCCGTTCCTTGAGGGGCGTTCCAAGGGCTCCGATTGGAAGATCGACTCCGCGCGACCACTACCGATAGATAACCGTACCGTGATGCTCCTGCTGGAGGCGATCCAGCAGTACGAAGGGCGTACGCTTTCCTACCGAGCTCTGGATGTGGAGCAGATCGGTTACGTCTACGAAGGATTGCTGGAGAGGACTGTCGGACGAACCGAGCGGGTGTCAGTGGAGCTTGCCGGGGGCAAGGGGGCAAAGAAGACCCTCTATGCTCTGGAAGAGCTCGAAGCTCTGCACCTACGGGGAGGCGACGTGTTGGCCGATATGCTCTCCAGTGCCGATGCGATCAAGCGTGGAGTAGGAGCTATCCGCAAGGATCTCGAACGCTCGGTCGATGCTGTCCAGGCCAACCGTTTGCTCACCGCTTGCGCTGGAGACGAAGGCCTGCGTGATCGTGCATTGCCATTCCTCAACCTGCTGCGTACCGATCATTGGGACTACCCGCTGATTTACCCTGAGGGGGCATTCATCGTCACTACAGCTAGCGATCGGCGCGAGACGGGAACGCACTACACACCGAAATCGCTCACCGAAGCCATTGTTGACGAGACGCTGACGCCGATCATCTACAAGGGAGCGGCAGAGGGGACTCCGCGTGAACAATTGGTGCTGAAGCCGCCATCCGAACTGCTGGATCTGAAGATCTGCGATCCGGCCATGGGCTCGGGAGCTTTCCTGGTGCAGGCTTGTCGTTGGCTGGCCGATCGCCTAGTCGAGGCATGGTCGAAGGTTGAAGACAGCGGAAAGAAAGTGAGCGTGAACGGCGAAATCCTGGATGCGCTGGGTGCCGAGGAGCCTCTGCTCAGGGATGCCGAGACCCGCACCGTGATCGCTCGCCGCCTTGTCGCCGAACGCTGCCTCTACGGCGTGGATCTGAATCCCCTGGCGGTGGAGCTCGCCAAGCTCTCCATCTGGCTGGTGACGATGGCCAAGGGCAGGCCGTTCGGCTTTCTGGACCACAACTTGCGCTGTGGTGATAGCCTGCTTGGCATCCATCGGCTGGATCAACTCACCGAACTCTCGATGGCGCCTACCGGTAGAGGCCAAAAACGCTTGTTCGGACAGAATATCGAGCGGGCGGTTCATGAGGCGATCGATTTGAGGCAACGGCTGCGGGAGATGCCGATCCGCGACATCCTTGACGTCGAAGTCATGGCACATCTGGACGCAGATGCGCGTCGCAAGCTCCAAGTGCCGGAAAGCATTGCCGATGCGTTTATCGGTGAGGTGTTTTTCTCGGGCGGTAATGGTGCGGGGCAGGAGAGCATGTTGGCTTCGCTGACGATCCAGGCTGGACAGGCCATTGACGGCGACCGCGACATGATTGCCTCAATGCGGAGAAGGTCGGTCGTTGCACTCTCGTCAGATTTATCCCGCGAAAAGCCTGCGCGCAGGCCTTTCCACTGGCCACTGGAGTTTCCGGAGGTGTTCGTTCGCGATCAAGGTGGTTTCGATTGCATCGTGGGCAATCCACCTTTCCTTGGTGGAAAACGTATCAGCACAGTAATGGGGGTTAGGTTTAACGTCTATCTCGCGAGCACACATTCAGGCGCGAGCAAAAACATGGATTTAGCAGCGCATTTCTTTCGCCGAGCTTTCGATATCCTACGGAGGGAGGGAAGCTTCGGGCTCCTGGCGACCAACACAGTTGCCGAGGGAGACACCCGACAAGGTGGTCTGGAGTGGCTGCTCAAGCACGGTGCAACGATATACGCTGCTTGGCCAAATGAGCCATGGCCGGGCTCTGCTGCAGTTGTTACCAGCCGTGTTCATCTCTACAAGGGTGATTGGTGTGCCACTAGGTCGTTGAATGGGCACCCTGTTCGCTACATATCGGCATACTTATCTAGCCAGGATGACTGGAGTCCAGCGCGGCTAAAGTCTAACGAGGGTAAAGCTTTTATTGGCTCGTTTCTTAATGGAATTGGCTTTGTACTTGAAGAGGCGGAAGCCAAGAAACTCATTCATGAAGACTCAAGATATTCCGAAGTAATTTTCCCCTACTTGATTGGCCAAGATATCAATACTCATCCTGAGCAAAAGCCTAGTCGCTGGGTGATCAATTTTTGGGATTGGCCTGAGGAACGTGCACGAAAATATTCGGAAGCAATGCAGATTGTACTTGCCAGAGTCAAGCCGCATCGTGATCAAATAAATCCTGCCAAAAAGAAAGTGCGGGATAATTGGTGGCTCTACGAAGCATCTGCAAAAGAGCTCTACCACACGATAGGATGTGGCCATTATTTTGAAAAACATCCGAAAGGCTGGGATGTTAGTGTGAACTCTAGGAAGCGAGTTCTGGCGCTGACACGCGTAAGTAAGACGTTGGCTTTCTCATTCGTAAGCTCAGAGCAAATTTTTTCTGAGCAGACAGTTATTTTTCCCTCTGATCGGGGATCCGATTTTGCGTTGCTTCAATCAAGCATACATGCTGCATTTGCTTGGCAACACTGTTCTCGCATGAAGAACGACCTGAGGTATGGGCCGTCTGATGCTATAGAGACATTTCCTTTTCCCGCCGATTTAAAAATGATGCCACTAGATAACCTTGGCGAGCGCTTCCATCAGGAGCGCCTTGAGTTAATGCGGGCAGACCACATCGGTCTGACTAAGCTCTACAACCGCTTCCACTCTGATGCTGAGTATGATCCTCGTATTGAGGGGCTACGCGCGCTACAGCAAGAAATGGATACCGCCATCGCATACGCTTACGGCTGGGATGACCTTGATTTGGAACATGGGTACCATGCAGTTTCGTATCTGCCAGATAACGATCGTCTCCGTTTCACAATCTCTGAGACTGCTCGCGTTGAAGTGTTGCGTCGTTTGTCGGGGCTGAACCGCCAGCGGTATGAGGAAGAGATAGCTCGAGGATTACATGGCAGTAGTATTAAGCGAGCACCAACCCGAAGCTCGCGTGTCGCTCCCCTCATTGACAAAATTCCAGTTCAGTCCGGGCTCAACTTCGATGTTGAGCCAGTGTCGGTTGTTAATGGAGAATCACCAATCGCCAAAATTCTTCAGTTCCTTGGGACTACCAAAAAATGGCAAGCAAAGTCCGATATTCTTGCAGAAACTGGCATTTCGGATGGGCAATGGAATGCTGCTATCTCCGACTTGATTGCAGGTAATAAGGTCGAGCGCCAAGGTGAAAGGCGCAGTGCTCGTTATCGGGTCAGGGGAGAAGGCGGCAGTGAATAGTATTCTTCTCGTAGCGAGAGTAAGAAGTCTGACGTGTCAGTGAAGAAGAACCGAACAAATAGGATTTGTATATGACCAAACCTAGCGAAGATCGCGCACAAGCAAGCCCGACCAAACAGTTTTTCGTGTCGATGCTGACGCGTGACATTAGCCTTGCCGACGCCATCCTGGATCTGCTCGACAACTGCTTGGATGGCGCATTGCGGCTTGTTCACGGTGCCCAGGTCGACTATTCCAAGCATTTCGTGAAGATCGAGATCGACGGAGATCATTTTTCCATTGCCGACAACTGCGGCGGAATCCCTCGTGATGTCGCCAAGAACTATGCGTTCAAGATGGGCCGTGATTCTGACGATGACCGTGACTCAGACGCTGAAACGATCGGGATGTACGGGGTCGGCATGAAGCGCGCCATCTTCAAAATGGGGCGCAACGCTTTGGTTCGGACTCGGCATGACGAGGATACATTCGAGGTGCCGATCACCTCTGAATGGCTTGATGCGAAGAACTGGGATCCCCTGCCGATCAATGAGCCGAGTGAGGCGAGCGAAAATCTAGATGAGCCAGGCACTACCATTCTCGTTCGTGAACTGCATGAGGGCGTCGCAAGACACTTTGGCAATGCTGCTTTCGAGAATGAGGTGCGTACTGCGATCGCTGAGCATTTCACGATGTTTCTCCAGTGGGGGCTCAAAGTGGAGCTCAACGGTGAGCCTGTTCTGCCAGTTCGGGTCGAAGTGCTCGTTTCGGAGGATGAGGACAGTCCCGCACCGTACGTATTCCAGAAAACGATCGATGATGTGCTCGTTTCCATCACTGTCGGATTGAACACTTCCAAGAGTTCTGGCGATGACAACGAGGATGACGCTGGTTTTGAAGGTGACCGATCATCTTCGACCTCTGGTTGGACAGTACTCTGCAACGATCGTGCGGTTATCGTGGGGGATAAGAACCGCTTGACGGGATGGGGAGACGGTATTCCGCTCTACCACCCGCAGTTCTCCATAGTCACAGGCATCATCGAGTTTAGATCGCATCGCGCTGACAAGCTTCCGGTCACCACGACGAAGCGCGCCCTTGACACGTCATCGAACGTTTGGTTGGAGTCCCTCGTCAAGATGAAGGAGGGCATGCGGATATGGATCTCCTACACCAACCAGTGGAAGAACCACCCACGTGCCGACCAATCCCGCTACTGGGCAGATGCTCGGCCGATGCCGCTTGGCAAGGTCATAGCGGCTATCGAATCACGCAAACTCGCCAAGAAGCCCGACGGCCATATTGAATTCAATCCCCTGAAGGCCAAGGTGCTGCCAGTGCCGGACGAGAAGAAGCCCTCTTCCCGAAGGATAGTGTTCTCCCGACCCATCGAGGAAGTGCGTCTTGTCTCAAAGATGTTGTTCGATGACCAAGAAGAAAAGCCTGGCATCGTTGGGGAGGTTTGCTTCGAGATGCAGCTGGTGAAAGCCAGGAAGCAGGGAGACTGAGCGATGAGTGCCGGTTCCTCGCTTCCCTACAAATTGCGGCCGAATAAGGCTGTAGATCGTGAGCTATTTCTGTCGCTGTTAATGCGGCTTGCCCCTAGCTTCGTTCTTGAAAAGTACCACTATGTTGGCCTGGGTGGTCCTTTTCTTGAGGACTTTCGGCTGGTCCATGCGCGATTGGGCATCGAAAAAATGACGTGCATTGAGGTCGAAGAGGAGGTTCACAAACGTCAGCTTTTCAACCGCCCCATAGCGTCAATCGAGTGCATTCATAGCAGTCTTGAAGACTATCTCGACCAGACAGATTTCGATTCCCCTGCCATCGTCTGGTTCGACTTTACGGAGCCTAAGGGAATTACCTCTCAGATAGAACGCTTTGCACGAACGATCGGAACTGTGCCGATCGGGAGCATTCTGCGGGTGACTCTCAATGCGTATCCCTCATCGTTGGGGAGCCCAGATCCTAGAGAACTCTCTGTCGAGGTCGATGGCGACGCTTCGGAAGATCGATCACACAAACCCACTATTCAAGAGTGGCGGCTTGCACGCTTCAAGTCGCGTTTGGGGGGGTTGTTTCCTAGCGGGCTGAGCGCCGAAGGTATGAGCACCAAGAACTATGGTGCGAGTGTGCTTCAGGTGCTTAAGTTGGCAGTTGATAAAGAGGCTCTTAGCTTCAGGGACCGACAGATCTTTTGGGCGTTGGCTACTCACTACTCCGATGGGCAGCCAATGGTCACAGCAACACTTGTCGTTTGCCAGACGGATGACGAGACAACGAAGGACCTCATCAAGGGCTGGGAGTTCTACTCCACTACTGATGATCCGCACCGACTGGATTTACCCGCTATTTCGACGCTTGAGCGTTTGACGATGGAGTCTACCAAGGAGCCAGAGAAAAAGATGGGGTTCGATCTGCCCCGCTCTGGTATGGGGGGGGATCCATTAACCGCGTTTAAAAAATACTACAGGATCTATCCGCATTTCTCGCGGATAGAGCTGTAGGGCAGACGTAGGCATGAAGACTTTCCCTCATCAGATGCTTTCCCAATGTGATCTAGTAGTGGATGCAATTTATGAAAGCAGTGGGAATGGCCAGATAGTAGGCGAGCCAATCTCCAAAATCCTTCCTGGTTCAGGGAATATGGGGGGATTCAGAGTTTCTGGACGTGGCGAACGAAAGAACTGGGTAGTTCTTTTTTCCACCGGAGAGGACCGTGATTGGCCAGATACGCTTGACCTGAACACAGGGAGGTTCGTTTACTACGGCGATAACAAGACGCCAGGGCATGAATTGCACGAGACCCGAGCAGGGGGTAACAAGGTTCTTCGTGCCGCATTCACCAGACTTCATGACGATGCAGGCCTGCGTGCCGATGTTTCACCGTTCTTCGTGTTCAAGAAAATGCCCACAGAAAATGGAGCTCGATCGGTGCAGTTCAAAGGTCTGGCCGTTCCTGGATACCCGGGCTTGTCAGCGACAGAAGACCTAGTTGCCGTTTGGAAATCTTCCAAGGGGCAGCGATTCCAGAACTATCGAGCGACTTTCACGATCTTGGATGTGCCTGTCGTATGCAGAGCCTGGATCGCCGATCTCGCTTCGGGTAATTCTCTCGGTTTGAATGCCCCGAGTGCCTGGAGTGACTGGGTGAAGACTGGAAGATACCGAGCTCTGACTGCTGAGCCGACGACGGTTATTCGCTCAATTGAGCAGCAAACGCCTGACACGCCTTTGAAGAGAGATATCCTGCGGTGCGTTTGGCTGAACTTCAAAGACTCGCCTATCGCATTCGAAGGATTCGCTGCGCACCTCTATGGGATGCTGGATGCCAGGGTGGTAATTGATGAGGTCACGCGAGCTGCGGTTGATGGTGGGCGCGATGCGGTAGGGCGATACCTTCTGGGCTTACCAGATGATCCTGTCTATGCCGAGTTTTCTCTCGAGGCCAAGTGCTATCGCCCCCCTGCAGAGGGTGAGACACCTAACACGGTGGGAGTGAAAGAAGTCTCTCGGCTGATCTCACGTATCCGACATCGACAATTCGGTGTGTTGGTCACTACCTCTGTCGTCGCTCGGCAAGCATACGAAGAAGTTAGAGAGGATCGGCACCCGATCGTCTTCATCGCAGGTCGAGATATCTCAGATATATTGATCGCCAATGGTTTCAACACCGTAGAGCGGGTATCGAGTTTGCTTCAGAACGAATTCAGGGTGGGGTAAAGGGTGAGCATGGAAGAGAGTCAGCAAAGCACTAGCCTAGAGGCTTGGATAGTCGTCGATCGTGGCTTGGGGCGTGACGCTCGTTTGGCTGGCAAGGTCGTCTATCTGAAAGGAGACCATCCCGCGTTGCGCGAGGGGGCCTGGGTACTGGTTTTGAACCCAGCCGGTAGCATCGTGTGTGTCGGTCATGTCTTGCGTATTCGAGTCGATGCGGAAGGTACTTCGCTTTACTTCGACAAGGTCCAGACGATCAAGTCAGTGGTAGGGATCGGCAGCACCGGTTTGCTGCCTCCGACCGCTGGAAGCGTCGTACGTACTCCCTGGACCGAGTTCGCAGAGGCTATCCCTCGTGCATTGGGCGTCACTCTCGCCGACATTCCGCTTATTGAGGACGAGGCTTACGTTCGTGAACTGCTGCAGTACGCCATCATGGACGACCTTTTAGGGCCTGCCGGTGGACCGGAGGAGCTCATCATCGATATGAGCGTTCGCGATCGCTACCTCGTCGGCAAGCTCGCGCCGATGGAAAACGCAGAGCGCGGTGAGGAAATGGCTCCCCCGGAAAAGAGTGAGGAGGTCGAGCCTGCGGATCTGGAGCCGAAGGCCCAGTCGAACAAGGTCGACTCTCCCCAAAAGACTGGTGGCGGTGACTCCGAAGCCGAGGAAGAGGTCGATACGGCCTCGAACCAGTCGCTCGCACCGTCGAGCTTGGGGTTCACTTTTTGCGTCGACGGCGATGCGGAAAACCTTGAGGTGGTGGTGAGTTGGGGGCGCTATGAGCGCTTCGAGTCTGATGACCCGGCTCATGCCAAGGTGGTCAAGAAGGCAGTACGGGACGCCGAAGGCCGGGTGATCAAGACCACCGAGCAAGTTCTCAAAGCCAAAGTCTGGCGGCGCAAGCCCTCCGGTGGAACCTTCCAGCTGGCGCTGAAGGATGGAGTGATCTCTCCGGTCACCCCTGATTCTGCCTGCCCAGAAGTGATCATCCAGGGTACGGTGCGTTCACCCAACGAGAAGGGTGAACGATTGATCACTCTGTTCCTGGTGAATGGCCAAACGGAGCCTGATGAGAATCGCGATACCGCTTGGGTGTTCCAGCCGGAAATCCTCGTACGAGCCAATGACAAAAATTCGCTGAAAGATATATTCCGCCGCCGCCCAGCATTGGAAGCCGATGCTGGCGCTGCGGACGATGACGATGACGATTTACGCGAGCGCTTGGCGCTGGAGATGATCTATCGCGATCGGGTCGAGTTCGCAGTAGGGCACGGCGTTGCAGTGCATGCAGTGTCTGGTCCAGATGTGGCAAGGGCGATAGAGCTGCGCACTGCGGTGATGCCGCAATACGAAGTGCCGGTCACCGAAACACCGGGTTTGGATCCGCAGGATCGGCCAGCGATGCGCAGATTGGTCGACGAAGGTCTGCTGGATATGAAGCGACTGGCAGAACTGGAGAAAGACCAACTCGTCGCTGCACTCGGGATACTGACCGAGGACTATGCAGCATGGATCAAGGATCAGCGTGCACGCACTGATAGGGATGTGGCTGGCTATGCGCAGCAAGCCGATGAGGCGCTGAGCCACTGTCAGTCGATCCTGATTCGTCTGCGTGAGGGTGTGGGGTTATTGGCTGCGGATGACAAGGCCTTGGCGGCTTTCCGTTTCGCTAACCGAGCGATGGCGATCCAGCGGGTGCATAGCGCGTTCGCCTTGCAGCGTCGTCGCGGGCGCACTGTCGAGCTAGCGGAGTTCGATGTACCGAAGAACCGCTCTTGGCGTCCCTTCCAGTTGGCTTTCCTGCTGCTGTCCGTTCCTGGGCTGACCGATCCTAAGCATACGGATCGCACTCAGCCTCTGCAGGCCTATGCAGATTTGCTCTGGTTCCCCACTGGTGGTGGTAAGACTGAGGCCTACCTGGGGGTGGCTGCATTTACAATGGTGATCCGCCGCCTACAAGGAAATTTAGGGGACTACGATTCGTCTCGCGGGCTGGCGGTGATCATGCGCTACACCCTTCGGTTGCTGACTTTGCAGCAGTTCCAGCGGGCTACCGCGTTGATCTGTGCGATGGAACATATTCGTCGGGAATCATTGTCGGCAGGTGATAAGTCCCTTGGTGAGAGCGCATTCACCATCGGCCTTTGGGTCGGTAACAAGGTAACGCCTGGCACTACCGAGGATAGCCATAAGTTCATCGAGGCCATTCGTACCCCAGGGCGAAACCCCACCGGAATGGCTTCGCCGGCGCAGCTGACAGGTTGCCCATGGTGCGGAAACGAGATCGACCCGAAGAGGGATATCGAGGTCGATAAGATATCAGGGCGTACGACGATCTATTGCGGCGACAAGCTGAGCACCTGTGACTTCTCTCGTGGTCGTTCGAGCAAGCAGGTACACCCTGGTTTGCCGGTGATGGTCGTGGACGAGGAGATTTACCATCGCCCGCCGTCAATGATGATCGCCACGGTGGACAAGTTCGCCATGATGGCGTGGCGTGGGCAGGTTCGGAACCTCTTCGGCCGGGTATCGAAGGAGTGTTCCCGCCATGGATTGCTTTGGCCTGGCTCGGATTGCAATACCGGTCATAGGGCTGTTGCCGGTAGGGCTGCTGCTTCGGTCAAGGCTATTTCTCCGGTGCGGCCTCCGGATCTGATCATCCAGGACGAATTCCACCTGATCAGTGGTCCCTTAGGAACCATGGTGGGTCTCTACGAGAGCGCGGTCGATGAGCTGTGCACCTGGCAGTTCGATGGCGATGCTATCCGGCCGAAGGTGATCGCCTCCACCGCTACCGTTCGCAAGGCGCAGCAGCAGGTCAACAACGTCTTCATGCGTCAGGTCTCGGTGTTCCCGCCCCATGGCTTAGATGTCGAGGACAACTTCTTCTCGGTGCAGCGGCCCATCGAGCAAAAGCCAGGACGGCGTTATCTAGGGATCTGCTCTCCGGGCAGCTCACGGCCGGCGATGTTGATCCGTGTCTACACGGCAGCGCTGACTGCTGCTCAAGCACTATTCGATCGATTCGGCAAAGCTGCCGATCCTTACATGACCATGGTGGGCTACTTCAACTCGTTGCGAGAGCTGGGAGGCATGAAGCGTTTAGCCGAGGACGATGTGCAGACCCGTGCGTACCGTGTCCAAATGAGCATGGTGCAGCGGCCTGGTCTGGCGCAGCGCAGCGTCATGAATATCCGTGAACTGACTTCCCGGGTTTCCAACCAGGACATCCCCAAGTATCTCGATCAGCTCGAAGTCATGTTCAAGTCTGAATGGGATCCCGAGCTAGGTAGGTACGTGACCAAGTGGGAGGAGGGCGATGCACGTGCCATCGACATCGTTTTGGCGACCAACATGCTGTCGGTCGGCGTCGACGTCAATCGGTTGGGCATCATGGCCGTCAACGGTCAGCCGAAAGGAACGGCGGAATACATTCAGGCAACCAGTCGTGTCGGCCGACAATTCCCTGGGTTGGTCTGTACCGTACTGACATGGGCTCGCCCACGCGATCTCTCGCATTACGAGACCTTCGAGCATTACCACGCGACGTTCTACAAACACGTCGAGGCTCAATCGGTCACTCCGTTCTCGCCGCGTGCGATGGATCGAGGTCTGACCGGGGCGATGCTGTCGCTGATCCGTGCCAAGAGCGATCGCTTCGCTCCGAACGAGGGGGCGCAGAGTCTCAAGCAACCTAATCAGGTGGAAATGCTGGATGCGATGAAGGTGCTCGAAACGCGTGCCGACAACATCGCGGAGGCCCCTGCGAAGAAGCTCGCTAGCGGCATGCTCAAGCAGCGGGCGGATCAGTGGGTGAATGAGGTGATGCAGGGCAATCGTATCTTGGCGTACGAGAAGCGTGGGTCTGAGAAGGACCTGACCTATGCCTTGATCAAGTCACCTGGAACGCATACTTGGGATAACTGGACGGTGCCCATGTCGATGCGCGAGGTCGAGCCTGGCGTTCGCTTGGTCATGAACTCAGCGAAGATCAAAGACGATATTCAATGGAAGCCTCGCCCGGCGGCGACTGATAAGGACGAATGAAGATGGCGCACGAAAAGACTCCCGTTGGCTCGGTACGGCCCAGCCAGCTGCTATGGACCTATGGTCCAGGTGCCCTCATCGATTTGCCGAATCTGTCGGTCGTGACTTCAGGTATCGACATCTGGGAGAGGGATCGATGCAACCTGGTGATTGAAAATCGCCTGCTCGCCGCGGTGCAAAGAGCGCTTGGTCCTCAGGTCGAATCACTACGAATGCCGCCTATCAGCAAGAGCGAGTCGAATGACACGAGCTCTGCGGAGGCTAATGTCGGTGTGCCGGTACGGCCGTTCCCTCGTTGGTTGCGCTGTGTGAAATGCGGGCTGCTCTCGCCTTACGACAGCGGGTTGTTCGAGTTGAAGGAAGGGTATCGCCGCCCTGAGGCGACTCGTTTCGTGCATCAGGGCTGTCGCGGCTCGAAGGGCGATCAGCCTGCGAAGGATGCCGATGCTGTTCCTGCACGTTTCCTTTTGGCTTGCAAGAATGGGCATCTGGATGATTTTCCTTGGCAGTGGTTCGTCCACAGCGGCCCCAACGATTGCAAAGGCACGCTGCGTTTCTTCGAGAGTGGTGCATCCCTTCAGACCGAGAACCTGTGGGTCAAATGCGATACTTGCGGCGCGGCGCGGAACATGGCTCATGCCTTCGGACAGCTCGGTAAGGAGAACCTGCCGGGCTGTCGTGGACGGCATCCTCATTTGGATCAGTTCGATCCGGATTGCGATGCCGAGCCACGGGCCGTCCTGTTGGGGGCTACCAATAGCTGGTTTCCGGTCTCCTTGTCGGCGTTGGCGATACCTCAGGCAAAAGATGGTCTAGCGCAGCTATTGGAAGATGGTTGGAGCTTCTTCGGCGATCTGGAGTCGCTCGATGAGGTTCCTCTGACCATCAAGCTATTGAAAAAAACTGGCTCATTGCCTGGAATTGACCAATATTCCGCAGCAGCCATTTGGGCAGGCATCGAGGCTCACCGCTCAGGAGAGGGCGAGAGTGTCACCGAGGCGGATATCAAAGGTCCCGAGTGGCGGGTGCTGATCGCCCCGGTGCCGGTGAATGACTATCCGCATTTCTTGTCCGAGGCAGTTGCCGTTCCTCCGGGCTACCAAGGCAAGATCGCCAGGGTATTGTTGTTGAAGCGTCTGCGCGAGGTGAACGCCTTGCTCGGCTTCACGCGAGTCGAGGCGCCTGACGACTCCGGTGGAGTTGGAGTTGGACCGATTCAGGCACCACTGTCACGTACGAAGCCTGACTGGGTCCCCGCGAATCAGGTGCACGGTGAGGGCATCTTCATTCAGTTCGACGAGCAGGCGATAGCTGAGTGGGAGCAGATAGCTGACGTGCAGGCCGCCGACATGAAATTGCGCGGTGGGCACAAAGGTTGGCGAAACTCCCGCCGTCTCTGTCCTCCGGAAGACGGTTATCCAGGTGCTCGTTACGTGATGCTGCACACTCTGGCGCATCTTCTGATCCGCGAGTTGGCGTTGGAGTGCGGATACAACGCGGCCAGCATCAGAGAGCGGATCTATGCCGAGGTGAATGAGGATGGCAACCAGTGCGGCTTCATCATCTACACGGCCGCTGCGGACTCCGATGGTACCTTGGGTGGCTTGGTCGAACTGGGCAAACCCGAAAACTTGGAGCGCCTACTGGTTCAGGCTTTGCGGCGTGCGCGCATTTGCTCCTCCGACCCCCTGTGCGCTGAGCATGATCCCCGGAAAGACCGTAGTTTGCATGCAGCGGCATGCCATGCTTGCTCCTTTGTCGCGGAGACATCGTGCGAGCGTGGCAACCGTTATCTTGATCGGGCGATGGTCGTGCCGACTTTCGAGAATGCCAAAGCGGCATTCTTTCCGGATGCTTGAAATGCGAGAGCTACTCGCAGCGGTGTCTGAGTTGGTTTCCATAGTCTCCTATGACCGCGTAGCAGCTTTGGCGGCGAAGATCAGAGGAATGCAGGTCGCAAAAGCTGGAGATCTTAGAGTGGGCGCATTGTCCGCGAAGGCCGACAATACGCTCAAGGGGTTGGTCGGGGCCTGGAAAGTCTCGACAATCAGTGGCGAGACATTGGCGGCAATGCTCATGGCCGCCGCACATGCGTTTCGTCATGCAGAGAGTCGGCAGAGGGTCGAACTGGTGTGGACTGGGCCTACAACCGAGCTCGTTCCTGCTCGGCGAACCGAGCAGGCTTTGATACAGGTGATCAATGCCGCTCAGCAGCGGTTGTTCATCACCAGTTACGTCGCGTACGACATTGAGATGATCGCCAGGGCTCTGAAGTCAGCGACAGAGCGTGGCGTGAAGATTGAGTTTCTGATGGAGCTTTCGAGCGCTCAGGGTGGCAAGGTTAGCGTGGACCCTATTGGTAATCTGAAGAGAATTGTCCCTGATGCGCTTTTCTACGTCTGGAGAGACAAAGGTGCTGCGTTCGTCAATGGTAGTGTGCATGCGAAGGTCGCAGTTGCGGATGGGGCATATTGCTTCATTACCAGTGCCAACCTGACTGGATATGCGATGGATCAGAACATGGAGGCAGGGGTCTTGATCTCGGGCGATCCATTACCAGAGCAACTTCATCGACATCTGGAAGCCTTGGCGATGACAGGGGTGATTGTTACAGTCGACGATTGAGTGTCGGGGAGGGGTAATGTCGCGTAGCGACATCATGCGTGCGGTCAAGCGTGCCCATACTGGGCCAGAGATCATCGTTCGCCAAGCAATGCACGCCCTGGGGCTCAGGTTTCGTTTGCATCGTCGGGATCTTCCTGGCTCGCCAGATATAGTTCTGCCGCGATTCCGAACGGTGGTCTTCGTGCATGGGTGTTTCTGGCATCGACATCCTGGCTGCCGTTATGCGAGTACGCCAAAGAGCAGGCAGAAATATTGGCTTCCCAAGTTCAAGGGCAATGTCGAGCGGGATGCAAAAAAAGAAGCCCAGCTGCGAGAGCTGGGCTGGCGGGTGTTGGTTATTTGGGAGTGCGAAGCTCGCAAGCCTGCAGAGCTTGATGAGCGACTCAGGCGGGAGTTTCCTGGCGTCGGTTCCGCCCGTACGCCTCGACATGGCGCATGAGGCTTTCACCGATCACTTCACCCAGGCGAACTGGTACGGCATTGCCAATCATCCGGCCCACTGCTTTGAACGTAATGTCTTTCGCCGGCATGAACTCGTAGTCTCTGGGGAAGGATTGCAAGATCGCTGCTTCTCGAAGTGACAATGCGCGGGCCTGCTCGTAGTGGCCAAAACGGCCATTACCAAAGCCATAACAGAGCGTGGTCATTGTGGGGCTCGGCTCATTCCTCTTCATTCGGCCATAGACGCTGGGATAGGTTTTACCGCTGGCCTTGCGGTGGCATTCTGCAACCAGGTGCGGAGGCCAATCCCGCCAAGTGCCGCCCTCACGAGAGTTCAAGATTCTCTGCAGATTGATCGGGGTCAGCGTAGCCGCACGATGCATTGGATCATTTGGGTCGCAAGCACCTGCTGCGATTCGAGGTAAATCGCCGATCGTTTCCATAACACTGACAGGCTTATCGCGGTGAGTGGGCTCAATGAGTTCGATAGGACCAAGCTTGGATGCCAATAATACGTGGCGACGCCGGTGCTGAGGTAGGCCGTATTCGACACAAGCTACACGTTGGGCCCATACCTTGTAGCCCTGACTCTCGAGGTTCTTCACGAAGTCGCCATAGACCTTGTGCTTGGTCACGTCCGGCACATTTTCCATCGTAACAAGCTCTGGCTTGACTTCACGGATCAAGCGAGCGAAGTGATAAAGCAGAGGCCACTTGCTGTCAGTGCTGGTATCCCGCCCTTGATTATAGGTAGAGAAGGGTTGGCAAGGAGCACAGCCAGCTAGCAAGCGGTAACGGCCTTCGACTCTTGGGTACCAGGCGCTCAGCTCCCTCTCGTTGAGTTTCTTGACGTCCTTAGCTACGAAAACCGCATCGTTGTTGACTTCGTAGGCGTGCTTGCATTGGGCTTCGATATCGTAGCCAGCGTGGACGTCGATACCGGCATTGCGCATGCCAGCGGTCAGGCCGCCGGCACCACAAAAGAGGTCAACTGCATCAATCATTGGGTGGGTCTTCTTTCAAACGAGGCGCATTTTAGTCACTCGTGGCTTCAAGTCGAGTGTCGGTTCTTTCGGGTAAGCCCATCCGTCTTGGATACGAAACATGACTTCATCCTTCAGGAGGACGTGCTTAGGATACTTTGTGATCCGGTAGCCCAGGAGGCTGGTGACCTCTCGCTCTAGATACTCAATGATCTCCACTTCCCAGGCGAAAACACCATGCTCTGTCTCGATCTCGAAAGGAACGGTGATCTTTGTCCAGTCGTCACCTGAGCGTTCTTCATCGTAGCTCTCATGCTGTCCAATGCCCACGGCGAGAAGGGTGTACTCCTGGTCACCAATCACGTAGCTGCCGTCAGTGCAGATCTCAATCCAGTACATTTCCAGTCATCCCTGACATTCGTTATGCGGAATGATCGATCACGTGACGGCTCACGTCAATTGGCAGAATTCGATCTCACCTCATGGCAAAGTTTTTGCCGTTGCTGGGATGCTCATGGAGCCGTCCTTCATTTACGGAAATTACCCGTAGCACCTGCGTTAGCAAGCCTGTCATGTGGTCGCATGTGGTTACCGAGAGAAGCCAGGCGCTGATGCGCTTCGGAGCGATACGCTGACTCTGAAATCGACCGCAAGGCTTCATTCCGACGACTGGGTCAAAAATGACTCAAGGCCTTCAACCTAGCCGCCTACCAATTCTCATCTTTTGAGAATAAAGTTGTCGTGCGGAGTCAATGTTACCCATAGGACGGTTGCATACCCTGGAAGGTGTGTTCGGTATCCGCTTTCGTGGCTTGCTGTACCCAATCCGTTTCTCTTTGGGGTCAATGCCGTGTTCGTTGAGCTCTCGTGCCTCCACTTTTTTCTTACGGGCTTGTATCAATGAAATTTCCCGGAAGGTTCCGAGGCCCATGTTGATTCGGTTCTTTGTCACCGGATGCTGGTAGTTTAAGTTCCAAAGCTTAGATCCATTCTTCTCACTCGTATTTGTAGGCCGTCGCCATCGCTCAGGACATAGTCCTTCTCCTGAGGCTTGGCAGCTTTGACCTTGAGGTCCGAGAGACGGGTAACTTGAGCGCACATGGGGTATTTCAGGAACGGTTTCAGTACTCCAAAAACTACCAGTGGATGACTTGGAATACCGAATAGCGTGGACTCTGTAAGACCTCCGTGGACGCTAATGGTGCTTAAATCCTTGTAGTTACTGGATTCCAGGCACAAAAAAAGACGTCCATGGACGTCTTTTTTTATGGAATTGGTGGAGCCGGGGGGATTTGAACCCCCGTCCGCCAGTACTCCGCTGTCGGTACTACATGCTTAGCCGTGTCTATTAAGTTAACCCTCAGCGGCCCGACGGGCAGGGTGCATTGGGCGAGTTGTGTAAGTTTTAGCCACTTCGTCCACAACGTACTACGCGGCGATCCTGTTCTGTATGACAATCACTTCGGGTTTACAGGCATCCCCTGGTGATTGCTGGAGCCGAAGCTACCAGAAGAGCGGGCTCAGCTGCTTACGCAGCGAGAGCGTAGCCCTCGTAGGTTTCGTCATTGGCAACTATAGAAAGTTGCAACAGTGGATTTACGAGTTCTGTTACCAACTCGGCATGCACCTAGAGTTTCGCTACCGGCGTCGAATCCTAATCGGCCCCATTTGCTGCTCTAGTTGGAACGCTTTCTAGGCGTTCACAGGGGAGTATACGCTTTCGCTGGGGTAACGTCGACTGTCTGCTGGAACCATGGATCGCCGACCTGGCTGGCGATCCATGGTTGGGTTCAGATTGCCCGAGCCCGTGTCACGCGGTCCACCAGGTAAACCAGGCCGTGGTAGTCGATACCGCCATGGTTGGACAGTCCGATTTCACAGGTGCGGCTGGTGGAGATACCTTCGCTGCAATGCTGCACCGCATCCTTCAGGCTGCGCAGTGAGTGGGCATTGAGTTCTGGTGTGGTAAAGCCCTTGTCGCCAGCGAAACCACAGCAGTGAATGCCTTCAGGAATCACCACCTGCTTGCTGCAGCGCCGCGCTAGGTCGATCAGTGCCTGGCTTTCGCCCAGGTGCTGGGTGCTGCAGGTCACGTGGACGGCAATCGGTTCGTCTTGCGGTGTGAACTCCAGTTTGTCGACCAGGTGGGTACGGATGAAGCGCACCGGGTCGTACAGGTCCAGCCGTGTGTCGGCCAGGTCCTGAACCAGGCGCAGGGTGCAGGGGCTGGTGTCGCAGTAGATGGGGTCGAGCCCACCACGGCTGGCATGCAACAGCGCGCTGATGAGTTCCTGGCGTTTGTGCTCGGCCTGCTCGGCGTAGCCCTTGGAGGCAAAGGGCTGGCCGCAGCAG
Source organism: Pseudomonas laurentiana (assembly GCF_014648275.1). Classification (GTDB taxonomy): domain Bacteria; phylum Pseudomonadota; class Gammaproteobacteria; order Pseudomonadales; family Pseudomonadaceae; genus Aquipseudomonas; species Aquipseudomonas laurentiana. The sequence continues at coordinate 75,857 of NZ_BMQU01000005.1, read as the reverse complement.
AGGCCGTCCTGATTCTCGGGGAATACCACCTGGTAACCGGCCTTTTCCAGCAGCGCGCGGGTCTTATCCAGCAATGAAGTCTGTTCGCGGTCGGTCGCGGCGGGGCCCATGACCCGCGAGACGCAGGCGGCCAGGTACACCACGCGGGGGCGGGCGTCGTGGCTGCTGGGGCTGAAGCGCATGGCCTTGAGCGGTTGCGGCATGGCCGCGGTCCACTGCGGTATACGGCCTTTGCTGAGCTCGCTCAGTGTGTTGCTGATACGGCCCAGACGCGGTGCGCCGAGCAGCTTGCGTGCTGTATCGGCAGCCATGAGGGTCAGGCGGGCACCGCTGAGCGCCGTGTGGAAGTGCTCGGCTAGCCAGTCCGCGGTTTTGACATGCTGTGCCGCCTGGCCGCGAAGTTTCTTCACCAGTTCGCCCGTGTTGATGCCTACCGGGCAGCGCTGTGCGCACAGGCCGGTAGCGGCACAGGTATCGATGCCCTGGTACTGGTAGTCACGCTCCAGTTCGCGGGTATCAACGCCAGCGCGCTTCTTCGCCTGGATGTCACGCCACATGACGATGCGTTGGCGTGGGCTGAGTGTCAGTCCTTTTGACGGGCAGACCGGTTCGCAGAACCCGCATTCGATGCACTTGTCGACGATCTCGTCGGCTGCTGGCAGCGGCTTGAGGTGCTTGAGGTGGATCTGTGGGTCTTGGCTGAGCACCACATCCGGGTTGAGGATGCCGTTGGGGTCAAGCAGGCGCTTGAGCGACCACATCAGTTGGTAGGCGTCTTCGCCCCATTCCAGTTCGACGAACGGTGCCATGTTGCGCCCGGTGCCGTGTTCGGCCTTCAGCGAGCCGCCGAATTCGACGGCCACCAGGTGGGCCACGTCGTCCATGAACGCCTGGTAGCGTGCGACTTCTTCGGCACTGTTGAAGCCTTGGGTGAAGACGAAGTGCAGGTTGCCTTCCAACGCATGGCCAAACAGGATCGCTTCGTCGTAGTGATGTTTGTCGAACAGGGCGATCAGGCGGTTCACGCCGATGGCCAGTTGTTCCACCGGGAAGGTCACGTCTTCGATGATCACCGTGGTGCCGGTTTTGCGCACGGCGCCGACGGCAGGGAAGGTGTCCTTGCGGATGGCCCAGAGCTTGGCGTTTTCCTTGGCGTCTTCGGTGAAGTCCACCTGCTTTTCCACCGGAAACGGTGCCAGCGCGGCCATGATCTGCGCCAATTGTTCATGCAGCAGAGCCTGGGTGGCAGCGCGTGACTCGATCAGCAGTGCACAGGCACCTTCCGACAGTTGCTGGACGAAGGCGGGCATTCCCGGCTTGTCCTGCACCGAACGCAGGCTGCGACGATCAAGCAGTTCGACGGCCGAGACGGGCTGGCTCTTCAGGACGCTTACGGCGGTGCAGCAGGTCTCCACATCCGGGAAGACGATCAGTGCCGAGGCCTTGTGCGGGTGGTCGATAACGGTGTTGTAGGTCACCGCACTGATGAAGCCCAGGGTGCCCTCGGAGCCGACCATCAGGTGCGAGAGGATATCCAGTGGCTGGTCGTAGTCGGTCAGGGCATTGAGTGAGAGACCGGTAGTGTTCTTCAGGCGGTATTTGTGACGGATCTTCGCAGCCAGTTCGGTGTTGGCGCGTGTCTCGCGGCCGAGCCGGGCGAGTTCGTCCAGCAGTGTGGCGTGGCTCTGCTCGAAGGCGCGGACACTGGCCGGGTCTTCACTGTCCAGGCGCGTGCCATCGGCCAGCACCAGGCGCATGCCTGCCAGCGTGTGGTAGGTGTTCTGGGCGGTGCCACAGCACATGCCGCTGGCGTTGTTGGCGACGATGCCGCCGATCTTGCAGGCGTTGATCGAGGCCGGGTCGGGGCCGATCTTGCGCCCGAAGGGGGCCAGCCAGGCGTTTGCCTGAGCGCCGATCACCCCGGGTTGCAGGCGGATCTGCTGGCCCTGAGTGCGGATCTCGCGCCCGTTCCAGTTGTCGCCCAGCACGATCAGTACCGAGTCGCTGATGGCTTGCCCGGACAGGCTGGTGCCGGCTGCGCGGAAGGTCACTGGCACGTGGTCACGTTGAGCCAGTTTGAGCAGGGCGACCACTTCGTCCTCTGACTCGACACGAATGACCAGCTTGGGAATCAGTCGATAAAAGCTGGCGTCAGTGCCGAAGGCCAAGGTCGAGGTCGGGTCATCGAAGCGGCGTTCCTTGGGGATCAGCCGCTGAACGTCGAGCAAAAATGCGGCAGGCAGGCTCATCGGTCCTCCAGAATCAACACCACCAGGTCTTTCGGGCCGTGGGCGCCGTAGGCCAGCACTTGCTCGATGTCGGCCGTCTTCGACGGACCGGAGATCAGCAGGGCGTTGGTCGGCATGCCGGCGGCCCAGGAAAATTTCTGTTGGACCTCGTAGAAGTTGTCATGGATTTCGCTGGCGTTGAGCAGGGCGAAATGCACCGGCGGTACCAGGCTCATCAAGCGTGGCTCCTGCGGTGTCGGCCAGACGATCAGGCTACCGGTCGCGGCGATTGCGCCCAAGGTGCCGGTGAGGCTGGCCGGTGTGTCATTGAACAGCTCGGCTTTCCAGTCTTCCACGGGCCGGTCGTAGGCCTTGAGTGGTGGCAGGTCGCCGCATTGCTGCCAGTAAGCAGTCAGTTGCTGGCCGTGAGCCGTGGCAGGGGCGATCAGCAGGCTTGGCAGTTGGCGTTCGCGCATCAGTTGCGCAACACGCTGTGGCCAATCGGCAGCCGTCGTCAGGTGGATTTCGGTGTGCACGGCCTCCATCAGCTTGCGCAGTTGGGCAATGCGTTGCTCAGGGGCGTAGCGCCAAGGCTCGGTGACCAGCGCTTCATCGAAGTTATCGGCCAGCGGTGTCGTGCCGGTGAGGCTCTTGCGCAGCTTGGCGAGGATGTTCTGTTTTGCGCTCATCAGTGCTTGTCCTGCTTGGCCAGGTGTTCACGCGCCAACTCATGCAGTGAGCGGGCGGCCGGTTTCGGGGCGCTGTGGTTCTGTGTCCAGGGGCCGACGTTGCTCGGTACCAGTTGGCGCAGGCGGGTGGCGAAGAAACCGAACAGGCGGTAGAGCCGTGGCGATGTATTCAGGCGAGTCCAGACGTTCCAGATCATCCGTTCCTTGCGCGAGTACTTGCTGCCCTGGCCGCGCATGACCTGATGTGGGCTGTCTGGCGCTTTCACGTTTTCTTCGCGTAAGCGGCGCAGCAGGGCCGGAATCGGGATTTTCACCGGGCAGACTTCACCGCAGGCGCCGCACAGCGATGAAGCGCTCGGGTGGTCCGGAACCTTGGCGAGGCCAACCATGTGAGGTGTGATGATCTTGCCAATAGGGCCGGGGTAGACCTCGCCATAGGTGTGGCCACCAATACGGGTGTAGACCGGGCAATGGTTCATGCAGGCGCCGCAGCGGATGCAGTTCAGGGTCTGGCGCAGTTCACTGTCGGCGAAGGCTTGGCTGCGGCCGTTGTCGAGCAGGACCAGGTGGACTTCCTGCGGGCCATCGAGCTCTTCTGCCTTGCGTGGGCCGGAGATCATGTTGACGTAGGTGGTGATCGGCTGGCCAAGCGCGGAGCGGGTCAGCAGCGACAGCAGCGGCACCACGTCGCGCAGGTTCTCCACCACTTTTTCGATGCCGGTTACGGCAATGTGCACCGGCGGGACCGTGGTGGACATGCGCCCGTTGCCTTCGTTTTCTACCAGCAGCAGGGTGCCGGTTTCGGCAACGGCAAAGTTGACCCCGGACACGCCGACATCGGCTTCGAAGAACTTTTCACGCAGTACCCGGCGGCCGATCTGAATGAGTTGGTCAACGTCCTTGGTGTACTCCACGCCAAGTTTGTCGTGGAACAAGGACGCGACCTGGCCGGCATTCTTGTGGATTGCCGGCATAATTATATGAGAAGGCTTTTCGTGGTCGAGCTGGACGATGAACTCGCCCATGTCCGATTCCAGGCATTCAATGCCCTGTTCAGCGAGGACATGGTTCATCTCCATCTCTTCACTGACCATCGATTTGCCCTTGATCACTTGCCGGGCCTCGTGAGCCCGGATGATCGAGAGGACGATGCCATTGGCTTCGTCCACCGTTTCCGCCCAGTGTACTTTCACACCATTGCGAGTCAGGTTCTGCTCAAGCTGCTCGAGCAAGTCGGGCAGCTTGGATAATGCACGAGCGCGAATGGCGTTACCCAGTGCGCGCAGATGCTCACGTTCATGAGCATCACTGAACGCCACGGCACGCTTGGTCATCAGCGAGTCCATGGCGCTGCGGAAGTTGTTCCGCAACTGTTGATCGCCCAAGGCCTTGTGAGCCCGAGCGCGAAAATCGTCCTGCACCTCGACGGTCGGAATCAGCGATTGCGTGCTCATTGACCACCTCCGGTACGTTGCCAGAGGAAGCTGGCCAAGTGTTGGCCGCGCAGCGCTTCACGCTGTTTTTCCAGGGCGCCGTTGATGTTCATCAGGCAACCGCAGTCGGCGCTCACCACCTGGTGGGCGCCGGAGTCTTTCAGGGCGCGGGTCTTGTCCGCGACCATTGCACCGCTAATGTCTGGCATACGGACGCTGAAGGTGCCGCCAAAGCCACAACATTCGCTTTCATGGTCGTGCTCGACCCGTTCCACATTACCCAGTTGTGACAGTAGAGCACGCCCGTGCACATGGGTGTTCATTTCCCGGCGTGCCGAGCATGACGTATGCAGCGCCACTTTGACCGGGTTCCCGTGGTCCTGCAGTTGTACCTTGCACACATGCAGCAGGAACTCGGCCAGCTCGTAGGTGCGAGCGGCCAGCGCCTGGACCTGTTTCAACGTTTCCGGCTCGTCGTGGAACAAGTCGGCGTAGTGTTCACGAATCATCCCGGCGCACGAACCCGACGGAACGACCACCGGATAATCGCCTGCAAACAACGCCAGTTGCGCCCTGGCCACTTCCCTGGCCTGCTCGGTGTAACCGCTGGTATAAGCCGGTTGACCACAGCAGCTCTGGCCTTGCGGGTACTCGACACGAATGCCTTCGCGTTCCAGCAGGTGGATCGCGTCCATGCCCGCTTCCGGGTAGAACAGATCGAGTACGCAGGTGCCGAACAGGTAGACCTGCGCGGGTTTGCGTTGTGGGTATTCCCGTGGTTGGGGCAGTGGCGGTGCGACGCGGGTGGCGTTAGGCACGGCGTTATAAAACAGGTCGCTCATCAGGCGTGTCTCCGGGTGGGCCCGGTTATCCATCCTGCGTGCTGCCGGCACTCTATCCAGCGAAGCTTTCGGCAACCTTGCAGGCGGGGTTGTTGAACAGCTGGCGCGGGTGTGACCGCGCCAGGTTTATTGCATCAAGCGTAACTCGGATCAGTGCACCAGCATGCCGGTCAACCAGTACGCCTGGATCAGGGTGATCAGGCCGACGATGGTGGCAAAGAACAGGCTGTGCTTGAGCGTGAAGCGGAACAGGTCCGATTCCTTGCCAACCAGGCCAGTGGCAGCGCAGGCGACTGCGATGGACTGTGGCGAGATCATCTTGCCGGTAACGCCGCCGCTGGTGTTGGCCGCAACCAGCAGGGTGTCGTTGACCCCGATCTGGTGAGCAGTGGTGGCTTGCAGCGAGCTGAACAGTGCGTTGGACGAGGTGTCCGAACCGGTCAGGAACACGCCCAGCCAACCCAGGAACGGCGAGAAGAACGGGAACGCAGCGCCTGTACCGGCCAGCACCAGGGCCATGGTCGAGGACATGCCCGAGTAGTTGGTGACGAAGGCAAAGGCCAGCACCATACCAATCGACAGAATGGGCCAGCGAAGTTCGTAGAAGGTCTCTTTCAAAGTGGTCAGACCAGTTTTGACGTTGATTTTCAGCACCAGCATCGAGACCAGTGCGGAGAAGAAAATCGCCGTACCGGTCGCCGAGATCGGATCAAGTTTGAACACCGCCGGGATCGCTGTCGGGTTGGCAACGATCGGTGCGCTCTTGATGACCAGTTGATCCAGGTGCGGGATGGCAAAGTTGAACACCCAGCTGTACATCGAGCCGCCGGCAGCGAACATCGCCTTGAACGGTTTCAGGGTCCAGATGGTGACCAGTACGGTGAGGATCAGGAACGGCGACCAGGCTTTGAAAATCTCACCGAGGCTGTAAGGCGACGGCTGAGTCGTGCGCGGCTGGCCAAAGCCACCGCTGCTCTGTACAGCGGCCGCGCCGACGCTGGCGTTGGCGGTTGCGAACGAACGCTTGGGCTGCCAGACCTTCAGGAACAGAGTCAGGGAGATCAGGCTGACCAGGGCCGAGGTGATGTCCGGCAGTTCCGGGCCGATGAAGTTGGAAGTGAAGTACTGCGTGACGGCGAAGCTGAAGCCGGCGACCAGCGCTGCTGGCCAGGTTTCTTTGACGCCACGCATGCCGTCCATCATGAACACCAGCCAGAACGGTACGAACATCGACAGCAGTGGCAGTTGACGACCGGTCATGGCGCCAATGTGGAAGGCGTCGATGCCGGTGACCTGGCCGGCCACGATGATCGGGATGCCCAAGGCACCGAACGCCACTGGCGCGGTGTTGGCGATCAGGCACAAGCCGGCAGCGTAGAGCGGGTTGAAGCCCAGGCCTACCAGCAGCGCGGCGGTGATGGCCACAGGCGCGCCGAAGCCGGCCGCGCCCTCAAGGAATGCACCGAAGCAGAAGCCAATCAGCAGTACCTGCAGGCGCTGGTCGTCGGTAATCGACAGTACCGAGCTGCGGATGACCTCGAACTGACCACTCTTGACCGTCAGTTTGTACAGGAATACCGCGGCGACGATGATCCAGGCGATGGGCCACAAACCATAGGCAAAACCATAGCCGGCGGCGGCAAACGCCATGTCGGCAGGCATCTGGAAAGCAAAAATCGCCACCAGGATCGACAGCGCCAGGGTGATGCTGCCGGCGACGTGGCCTTTGAGGCGGAATACGGCCAGAGCCAGGAAGAAGAACACGATGGGGATGACTGCCGCCATTGCGGACAAGCCAAGACTGCCAAGCGGACTGTAGATCTGTTGCCAGGTTTGCATATGGGGTGGCCCCTAATTGTTGTTGGTCATGCGCTGACGGTTGGTTAATTGGTAATACCAATTTACAATGTCGTGGCGCTAGGTTAAAAGCCGTGGCGGGGGTGTGTCAATTTGCCTCGGCGAAACTTTCGTCTCGGGACGTAGGACTTGGCGTCTGAATGGCGAGGAAAGATGCAAACTGATGGGTGTCGATCAGGCCTGGATACGCCAGAATAGGCGGCTCCGGAGGTGCCCGGGATTGTGGAGAGTATGTGATGGTTTTCGATCAGGTCCGCCAACGCCGTTTGTCCGACGATATCGTCGAACGGCTTGAGGGGATGATTCTTGAAGGCACTTTGACTGCGGGTGAGCGATTGCCGGCTGAACGCTTACTGGCTGAGCAGTTTGGTGTTTCACGGCCGTCGTTGCGTGAGGCGATCCAGAAGCTGGTGGCCCGAGGCATGCTGGTGAGCCGCCAAGGTGGCGGTAACTACGTGGCTGAGTCGCTGGGTTCGACCTTCAGTGATCCCTTGTTGCTGTTGCTTGAGAACAATCCTGAGGCGCAGCGCGATCTGCTTGAGTTCCGGCACACGCTAGAGGCTTCGTGTGCCTACTATGCCGCGATTCGTGCGACTGAAGTCGATCGCGAACGGCTCAAGGCTGCCTTTGATGCCCTGCAGGACTGCTATGCACGGGCCGATGAGATCAGTCGGGCGGAGGAGGGCGCCGCAGATGCGAGCTTTCACTTGGCGATTGCCGAAGCCAGCCACAATGCCGTGCTGCTGCATACCATTCGCGGGTTGTTCGACCTGCTTAAGCGCAACGTGGTGACCAACATTGGTGGCATGTACAAGCAGCGCAGCGAGACACGTGACATGCTGATTGCCCAGCACCGTGACTTGTATCTGGCGATTGTCGAGGGGCGTGCACAAGATGCTCGCGAGGTCTCCAGCCGGCACATTCTGTATGTGCAGGAAGTCCTCGAAGAGGTACGTCAGGAAGCGCAACGCGTCGCCCGGGCAGAACGCCGCAAAGGCCGCTAGCCAGCGCCTTTTCAGGCGCCGGCCTTGTCGGTACCAGGCGCTGGCGGGCGCTAAACCTTACCCGCCATTGGCCTCAGTCGTCTCGACCCTTGCTGCGTACTGCGCGCTGCAGTTCGCGGTCGGAATCACGCTCGCGCTGGGTATCGCGCTTGTCGTATTCCTTCTTGCCCTTGCCCAGAGCGATTTCGCACTTGATCAAGTGCTTGCTCCAGTAAATCGACAAGGCCACGCAGGTGTAGCCCTTCTGCTGTACGGCAGCATGCAGGCGCTCCAGCTCGCGGCGATTGAGCAGCAGTTTGCGGGTACGTGTCGGGTCGGCAATGACGTGGGTGCTGGCCGTGGTCAGCGGCGTGATATGGCTACCCATCAGCCATGCCTCGCCGTCCTTGAGTACCACGTAGCTGTCCGTCAGGTGCGCCTTGCCGGCACGCAGACTCTTTACTTCCCAACCGGCCAGGACCAGACCGGCCTCGAACTTGTGCTCGATGAAGTAATCGTGTCGCGCCTTTTTATTCTGCGCGATGGTCCCTGTTGGATGTTTCGTTTGTTTAGCCATAGGGGCGGCATTATAGGCAGTCGCTGCGCTGTCGGCTATGGGTTGCGGTGTGCTTGAGCCGCCGGAGTGAATCCCGGACAATGCGCGCTCTTTTTTTCTTAGTTGAGTGTGTTGATGTCGACGGACAAGGTTTCTGTCCATGGTGGCTGGGCCAGTCGCTGGGTCTTCGTGCTGGCGGCGACAGGCGCAGCCGTAGGTCTGGGGAGTATCTGGAAATTCCCCTACATGGTCGGGGTTTACGGTGGTGGTGCCTTTGTCCTGGTCTTCCTTGCTTGCATCGCCCTGATCGGTATCCCGGTGATGCTGGCCGAAACCCTGATCGGGCGGCGCACCCGGCAAAGCCCGGCCAATGCCCTGCGTGACCTGGCCGTTGAAACCGGTCGCTCGCCGCGTTGGTCCTGGTGGGCCTTCGCCGGCATGCTCACCGCGCTGTTGATTCTCTCGTTTTACAGCGTTGTTGGAGGGTGGTCGTTTGACTACATCCTCGACATGGGGCGTGGTGACTTTCAAGGTGTGACGGCCGATCAGGTGGGGGCGTATTTCAATGGCGTCATCAGTGATCCCTGGCGCCTGGTGCTCTGGCACAGCCTGTTCATGGCGTTGTCTGCGGTCGTGATCGCCAGGGGGGTGGTTGCCGGGCTGGAGCGCAGCTTGCGTATCATGATGCCGCTGCTGTTTCTGCTGCTGGTCATCCTGCTGGGCTACAGCTTGACCACCGGGCACTTCATGCAGGGCGTGCACTTCATGTTCGACTTCGATCCGTCGCGCCTGATGGACGGCCTGCTCCCGGCGATGGGGCATGCCTTTTTCTCGCTGAGCGTCGGTGTCGGTTCTTTGCTTATTTATGGCGCTTACATGCCGAAGCAATCATCGATTGCCGGTACGATTGTCTCGGTGGCCCTGCTGGATACCTTTGTATCGTTGCTTGCGGGTCTGGCGTTGTTTCCAATCGTGTTCGCCGCTGGCCTGAATCCCAGCGAAGGGCCGGGCCTGATGTTCGTTGCATTGCCATTCGCCTTCGGCAATGTGGCCTTCGGCCAGTTGATGGGCGTCGTATTCTTTGTTCTAGTGGCGGTGGCGGCCTGGAGCTCAGCGATTTCACTGCTGGAGCCAATGGTCGCCTACCTGGTTGAGCGCACGGGCGTGCGGCGTGGCTGGATCACCACATGGCTGGCGTTCAGCTGTTGGTTGGTGGGCCTGGGAACCGTGTTCTCGTTCAATATCTGGCAGCAAGCGAAGTTTTTTGTGAGCGATGAGCGTGGCTTTCGGCTCTACGAATGGGGTGCCAAAGCCGGCCTGGACTTCTTCGGGGTGATCGACTTCTTTACCTCGCGCATCATGCTGCCGCTGGGTGGTTTGTGCTTTGTGATATTCGCGGGTTGGATCATGGGGCGTGAAGCGGTGCGCGACGAACTGGCCATGCGCAGCCCGCTGCTGTTTGCTCTGACCTTCTTCTTGATGCGCTATGTGGCGCCCCTCGGCATTCTGATTGTGTTTGCCGCTCAGCTTTGGAAGTGACACCTGGATGACTACCCATATTCAACGTTCGGCCCTGCTGCCTTACCCTGCCCAGGCGCTTTACGACCTGGTCAATGACGTGGCGCGTTATCCGGAGTTTCTGCCTTGGTGCTCTTCGAGCACGGTGCTCGAAGCCAGCGACACGCAAATGCGTGCCAGTCTGGAAGTGGCCAAGGGCGGCATGAGCCAGCGTTTTGTGACGCGCAATGTGCTGGTGCCCGGGCAGTCGATTGAAATGAACCTGGAAGAAGGGCCGTTCAATCAATTGCACGGTGTCTGGGTGTTCAAGGCATTGAACGAGAAAGCCTGCAAGATCAGCCTTGACCTGTCGTTCGACTATGCTGGTCCGCTGGTGCGGGCAACCTTGGGTCCGCTCTTCAACCAGGCGGCCAACACCTTGGTCGATGCGTTCTGTCAGCGGGCAAAGCAAATCAATGGCTGAGGCGATGCTTGAGATTGAAGTGGTCTATGCGACTGCTGAGCGTCAGCTGTTGCTGAGCTGCAGTGTTCCGGCGGGGACCTCGGTGACTGAGGCGGTTCGGCTGTCCGGCATTGCCGAGCAACTCGCAGGGGTTGATCTGAGTGAGTGTCCGCTGGGTATTTTTGGGCGTGTTGTGCCCAATCCGGCGGAGCGCCTGGTGGAGGCAGGGGAGCGTATCGAGTTGTATCGGCCGCTGCTGATTGATCCTAAAGAGGTTCGCAAGCAGCGTGCAGCCAAGGTGGCTCGGGTGTTCAAGAAGGCGAAGCGCTAGAAATACAGGTCACAAAAAAGCCCGGAATGATCCGGGCTGTTTTTTTGTGTCGGCTTATTGTGGTGAGGTGTCCAGCGGTTGCTGCACAGGAACCGGGATGACCTCGATGGTGTCGACGTCGCGCTGGATCTTCTCTTCCAGCGAACCAGCCTTGGCTGGCTTCTCTTTAACGGCTTCGTTGCCGTGGGCCGGGCTGACGGTGGTATTGCCGTCGCTCCCCAGGATCTCCTGGTCACGGCTCACGCCTGGCATGAAGTCGCCGGACAGGTTGGCCAGCTGGTCGTTCTCGTTGAAGAAAACACTCATGCGTTCCTGTTGGCGTTGGCCGCCACCAGGTTGCAGGCTGTAGAGGTAGTCCCAGCGGTTAGGGTGGAACGTGTCCTGAATCAGTGGGTTGCCCATGATAAACCGCACTTGCCGGCGGGTCATTCCCGGGCGTAATTGGTCTATCATGTCTTGCGTTACGACATTGCCCTGCTGGATGTCGATTTTGTAAACCCCGGGGAATGAACAACCGGCGAGTGCGAGCAGTCCCACAAACGTGAGGCTGGTTAGCAAGAGCTTGGTGTTTTGCATCGGTGGGCGACTTCCACTATCTTGGCTGGACAACGTAAACCCCGATCATACCCGTATTAAGAGAAGCTGCGAAGCAGCATCGGCGAGAAAGCTGACCATGGTTGAAAATAGCGAACTACGCAAAGTCGGTCTCAAGGTGACCCTGCCTCGAGTCAAAATTCTACAGATGCTTGACTCCACCGAGCAGCGTCATATGAGCGCCGAGGACGTCTACAAAGCGTTGATGGAAGCAGGCGAGGATGTCGGCTTGGCCACGGTTTACCGGGTGTTGACCCAGTTTGAGGCTGCTGGTCTGGTGGTCCGTCACAACTTTGATGGTGGTCATGCGGTATTCGAGCTCGCTGATGGTGGTCACCACGACCACATGGTCAACGTGGAGTCCGGTGAAGTGATCGAGTTCTTCGATAGCGAGATCGAGAAGCGTCAGCGAGAGATCGTTGCCGAGCATGGTTTCGAGCTCATGGATCACAATCTGGTGCTGTATGTGCGCAAGAAACGCTAATTGTTTCCTGCGTTAAGGCACAGCATGGAAGGCGACCCTAGGGTCGCCTTCCTGGTTTTGGCGAAGGGATACTTCAAGCTTTACTGGTGACGACCATTTTGCGCGCGTGGGCCAGAGACTCCTTGGTCAGGTCGATACCGCCGAGCATTCGCGCGACTTCTTCCACGCGTTCACGTTTACTCAGGCTGGCGACGGCTGTGTGGGTTGCGTCACTGTTGCGCACTTTATGCACGAACAAGTGATGGTGGCCCTGGGCGGCAACTTGCGGCAGGTGAGTAACTGTCAGTACCTGGCCGCGCTCGCCCAGTCGGCGCAGCAGTTGGCCGACGATTTCGGCCGTTGGGCCACCAATACCTACGTCAACTTCATCGAATACCAGTGTCGGGATGCGTGATGTTTGTGCAGTGATGACCTGAATCGCCAGGCTGATGCGCGACAGCTCGCCCCCGGAAGCGACCTTGGCCAGTGCCTTGAGGGGTTGGCCGGGGTTGGCGCTGACCAGCAACTCGACCTGTTCCAGGCCGTGAGGCAGCAGCTCGTCACCGCTATTGGTTTGTAGCGCGATGTTGAAGCGCCCGCCTGGCATGCCCAGGCGCTGAATTTCTTGCTCTACGGCACTGGCAAGGCTGTCAGCGGCGGCTCTGCGCAGCGTGCTGAGTTCGCAGGCTTTTTCCTGGTAATGGCGGGCGTAGGCGGCCAGTTCTTCGCTCAGCCGCTCGATGGCTTCATCGCTGGCATCGAGTGTTCCGAGTTCGCTGGTCAGCTTGCACTGCAGTTGAGTCAGTTCGGTGGGGTGAACCCGGTGCTTGCGTGCCAGCGTATAGATGGTGTCGAGGCGTTCTTCCAGTTGCTGCAGGCGTGCGGGGTCGGCATCGAAGTTGTCGAGGAAACGATTGAGTTCGCCTACGGCCTCTTCGACCTGAATCTGCGCGCTGGCAATCAGGTTGGCCGCTTCGCCCAGTGCCTTGGGGGCGTTATGTACGGCAGTCAGGCGGTTGAGGCTGACGGTCAGTGCGCTGAGTACATTGCCCGAATCGCTTTCGCTGCAGTGGTCGATGACCTGGCGGCAAATGCCGAACAGGGCTTCGGCGTTGGTCAGGTTCTTGTGCTCCTGCTCCAGTTGCTCCAGCTCATCTTCTCCGAGGCCCAGATTGTCCAGCTCCTCCAACTGATAACTCAATAGCTGGTGACGGGCTTGTTGCTCTTCGCTGGAGTTGGACAGGCGCTCCAGTTCCTGGCGCGTTTGCCGCCAGCGTTGAGCCGCCAACTGTACCTGGCGAGCCAGATCGGTGGCGCCTGCATATTCATCAAGCAGACGACGATGGGTATCGGTTTTCAGCAGGGACTGGTGTTCGTGCTGGCTGTGGATATCGATCAATAGCTCGCCGAGGGCCTTGAGGTCGCTCAGTGGGCAGGGGCTGCCATTGATGTAGCCGCGGGTGCGCCCCTCGGCCGTGATCACGCGCCGCAGGATGCAGGGGCCGTCGCTGTCCAGGTCGCGCTCGGCCAGCCAGGCCCGCGCCTCGGGGATGTCGATCAGGTCGAAGGTGGCCAGAATGTCGGCCTTGTCTGCGCCGGGACGCACCACGCCGCTGTCGGCACGGTCGCCCAGTGTCAAGCCCAGGGCATCAAGCATGATCGACTTGCCAGCCCCGGTTTCGCCAGTGATGACGCTCATGCCGCGGGACAGTTCGAGGTCCAGGTGTTCGACGATGGCGTAATTATGTACAGACAGATGCACCAGCATTGGGGCGGCTCCCAAGTGTTAAGTCTGGTTATTTATACAGTGTTTTCAAATCGGCTGACAATGCCTGGTTTTAGCGCTGTTTGCTTGAGCGGCGCGGCGTTTGATTGCGAGTCGTTATGAGCGGGGCTGAGCTTCTGCTGAATTCAGCCCTTGAACCTGCATTTTGCGACCCCATATAGGCGGCAGATGCGCGAGTTGAGCTCGCTGACAAAATTGAAAGGAGAGATTTTATGGCTGACGAACAGATGCTGGACGAACAGAATCTGAACGCCGACAAGTCCGCAGGTGCAACCGGTGACGACCTCAGTGCTCGTGTTCAAGTGCTCGAAGAGCAGTTGGCGGCGGCTCAGGATCAATCTCTGCGTGCTGCGGCTGATCTGCAGAACATTCGTCGTCGTGCCGAGCAAGATATCGAAAAGGCCCACAAGTTCGCGCTGGAGAAGTTTGCTGGCGACCTGCTGCCGGTCATCGATAGCCTGGAACGCGGCCTGGAGCTGTCCAGTGCCGAAGATGAAAACATTCGGCCAATGCGTGAAGGCATTGAGCTGACGCTGAAAATGTTCCACGACACCCTCAAACGCTTCAACCTTGAAGCCATTGATCCGCATGGCGAGCCGTTCAATGCCGAACATCACCAGGCGATGGCCATGCAAGAGAGTGCCGAGGTAGAGCCTAACAGCGTGCTGAAGGTGTTCCAGAAGGGTTATCAGCTCAATGGTCGTCTGTTGCGCCCAGCCATGGTTGTGGTCAGCAAGGCCCCTGCACCGATTTCGCCGTCGATTAACGAGCAGGCTTGAAATCGACCGGGGCGTCCCCATTTAGGTGTCAAGCATTCAAGTATTACCGCAGTTAGCCAGTACTGCTGCGGCAACCTTATTCAAGTTTCGGGAGAGTTAACATGGGTAAAATCATCGGTATCGACCTGGGGACCACCAACTCCTGCGTCTCCATTCTGGAAAACGGTAACGTCAAGGTTATCGAGAACGCCGAAGGCGCACGTACCACCCCATCGATCATCGCTTACGCCAATGACGGCGAGATCCTGGTCGGTCAGTCGGCCAAGCGTCAGGCTGTGACCAACCCGCACAACACCCTGTACGCAGTAAAGCGTCTGATCGGCCGTCGTTTCGATGAAGAAGTCGTTCAGAAAGACATCCAGATGGTGCCGTACAAGATCGTCAAGGCAGACAACAGTGACGCCTGGGTTGAAGTGAACGGCCAGAAAATGGCTCCGCCACAGATCTCGGCTGAAATCCTGAAAAAGATGAAGAAGACCGCCGAAGACTACCTCGGCGAGGCAGTGACTGAAGCGGTTATTACCGTGCCTGCCTACTTCAACGACAGCCAGCGTCAGGCGACCAAGGACGCCGGTCGTATTGCTGGCCTGGACGTTAAGCGCATCATCAACGAACCTACCGCTGCTGCGCTGGCATACGGTATGGACAAGGCCAAAGGCGATCACACCGTGATCGTTTATGACCTGGGTGGCGGTACCTTTGACGTGTCGGTGATCGAAATCGCCGAGGTTGACGGTGAGCACCAGTTCGAAGTACTGGCAACCAACGGTGACACCTTCCTGGGTGGTGAAGACTTCGATATCCGTCTGATCGACTACCTTGTTGACGAGTTCAAGAAAGAAAGCGGCATGAACCTCAAGGGTGACCCGCTGGCCATGCAGCGCCTGAAAGAGGCTGCTGAGAAAGCCAAGATCGAGCTGTCTTCGAGCCAGCAGACTGATGTCAACCTGCCGTACATCACTGCAGATGCCACCGGTCCTAAGCACCTGAACGTGAAGATTTCCCGCGCCAAGCTGGAATCGCTGGTTGAAGACCTGGTTCAGCGCACCATCGAGCCTTGCCGTATCGCGCTGAAAGATGCCGGTATCGATGTAGGTTCGATCAACGACGTGATCCTGGTTGGCGGCCAGACCCGTATGCCGCTGGTACAGAAAGCCGTTACCGATTTCTTCGGTAAAGAAGCGCGTAAAGACGTCAACCCTGACGAAGCCGTTGCCATGGGTGCTGCTATCCAGGGTGCCGTTCTGGCCGGTGACGTGAAAGACGTTCTGCTGCTGGACGTCAGCCCGCTGACCCTGGGTATCGAAACCATGGGTGGCGTGATGACTGCGCTGATCGAGAAAAACACCACCATTCCGACCAAGAAGTCGCAGGTGTTCTCGACTGCCGATGACAACCAGAGCGCAGTGACCATTCACGTGCTGCAAGGTGAGCGTAAGCAGGCTGCACAGAACAAGTCCTTGGGCAAGTTCGACCTGGCCGACATTCCACCAGCACCACGTGGCGTGCCTCAGATCGAAGTGACCTTCGACATCGATGCCAACGGTATCCTGCACGTTGGTGCGAAGGACAAGGCTACTGGCAAGACCCAGTCGATCGTGATCAAGGCCAACTCTGGTCTGTCGGACGAAGAAATCGAGCGCATGGTGCGTGATGCCGAGGCTAACGCCGAGGAAGACCGCAAGTTTGAAGAGCTGGCCACTGCCCGCAACCAGGGTGATGCACTGGTCCATTCGACTCGCAAGATGGTCGCTGACGCAGGTGACAAGGTCACTGCCGAAGAGAAAGCTGCTATCGAAGCTGCGGTCGTAGCACTGGAAGCCGCCGTGAAAGGCGACGACAAGGCTGCCATCGAGGCCAAGGTTGAAGAGCTGTCGAAGGTTTCCGCGCCAGTTGCTCAGAAAATGTACGCTGAGCAAGGTGAGAAGCCTGAAGCTGCTGCCAAGCCAGCTGAAGAAGCCGGCAAGCATGACGATGTGGTCGACGCCGAGTTCGAAGAAGTCAAAGACAACAAGTAATTACTACAGGTTGTCGGCCGGTTGACTGCATTTTAGCGGTGGCTGGTAGGATGTCGCCGCGCGGGGGCTTGCTCCCGCGTTGGCGTGTCTGGAATACCCGAATTTTTACGGCATTCGACCAGGTTCGAATGCTGGCGGCATAGCGCGAACAGCGCAGAGGTTTGCCGAACGTCCTCAAGAGTACAAAGACTTATGGCAAAGCGTGATTATTACGAGGTTCTGGGTGTAGAGCGTGGCTCCAGCGAGGCCGAGCTCAAGAAGGCTTATCGTCGCCTGGCGATGAAGCATCACCCGGACCGTAATCCCGATGACAAAGAGTCGGAAGAGAAATTTAAGGAGGCCAACGAGGCCTACGAAGTGCTGTCCGATAGCAGCAAACGTGCGGCATATGACCAGTATGGCCATGCCGGTGTCGACCCTAGCATGGGTGGCGGCGGTGCTGGCTTTGGCGGTGCGAACTTCTCCGACATCTTCGGCGATGTGTTCAGTGATTTCTTTGGTGGTGGTCGTGGTGGTTCCCGTGGTGGTGCCCAGCGCGGCAGTGACCTGCGCTACACCCTGGAGCTGAACCTCGAAGAGGCGGTGCGCGGTACTACGGTCAATATTCGTGTTCCGACACTGGTGAATTGCTCGCCGTGTGATGGTTCCGGGGCCAAGAAGGGTTCTTCGCCGTCGACCTGCCCGACCTGTGGTGGTATTGGTCAGGTGCGCATGCAGCAGGGCTTCTTCTCGGTCCAGCAAACCTGTCCGCGTTGCCATGGCCAAGGCAAGATCATTACCGATCCTTGCGATGCGTGCCATGGCGAAGGGCGTGTCGAAGAATACAAGACGCTGTCGGTCAAGGTGCCGGCCGGTGTGGATACCGGAGACCGCATTCGCCTGTCTGGCGAGGGCGAGGCGGGTAGCCATGGTGGACCTACCGGAGACCTTTACGTTGTGATCAATGTGCGCGAGCACGCGATCTTCCAGCGTGATGGCAAGCATCTGTATTGCGAAGTGCCTATCAGTTACACCGATGCTGCGCTGGGTGGCGAACTGGAAGTGCCGACCCTTGATGGTCGGGTCAAGCTGAAGATTCCTGAGGGAACTCAGACTGGCAAGCAGTTCCGTCTGCGTGGTAAAGGTGTTGCTCCGGTGCGTGGCGGTGCGGCGGGCGACCTGATGTGCCGCGTTGCAGTCGAGACGCCGGTCAATCTGAGTCGTCGTCAGCGTGAGCTGCTCGAAGAGCTGCGTGATTCGCTGGACTGTGACAGCTCTCATTCTCCCAAGGCCAGTGGCTGGTTCGAAGGCGTGAAGCGCTTCTTCGGCGATCTGTAAGAAGGAATAGGGCATGCGACGTATAGCGGTAATGGGTGCTGCAGGGCGAATGGGTAAAACCCTGATCGAAGCTGTGCAGCATGCGCAGGGTGCGGGCCTGACCGCGGCGGTGGACCGTCCGGACAGTACGCTGATCGGTGCGGATGCTGGTGAATTGGCGGCGCTGGGTCGCATTGGCGTGGCGCTGTCGGGCGGTCTGGAACAGGTGGTCGACGACTTCGATGTCCTGATCGACTTCACTCATCCGTCAGTGACGCTGAAAAACCTGGCATTTTGCCGTGAGGCGGGCAAGGCCATGGTCATCGGTACCACGGGCTTCAGCGCTGAAGAGAAGCAGTTGCTGGTTGAAGCGAGCAAGGACATTCCAATTGTCTTCGCCGCCAACTTCAGTGTGGGCGTGAACCTGTGCCTGAAGCTGCTGGACACCGCTGCTCGCGTACTGGGTGATGACGTCGATATCGAGATCATCGAGGCGCACCATCGCCACAAGGTCGATGCGCCTTCGGGTACGGCACTGCGTATGGGTGAGGTCGTTGCCCAGGCGTTGGGTCGTGATCTGCGGGAGGTGGCGGTCTATGGTCGCGAAGGCCAGACCGGTGCCCGTGATCGGCAGACCATTGGTTTCGCTACCGTGCGTGCCGGTGATGTGGTCGGAGATCACACTGTGCTGTTTGCTGCTGAAGGTGAGCGCGTCGAGATCACCCACAAGGCGTCTAGTCGCATGACCTTCGCCAAGGGTGCGGTGCGTGCCGCATTGTGGCTGGAAGGGCGCGAGCCGGGCCTGTATGACATGCAGGACGTGCTGGAACTGCACTAATCGTTGTTGAAGTCGTGCCTGCAAGCTGGCTCTTTGGGTTTCGCTGGAGCCGGTCTTGCAGGTTGCTTCTGAATCCTGGCGACGTCCTGTCGCATTTCTGCGCCTTTCAGGCACATCAGCGGTAGACCAAAAATACGTTTTTCTGTAAGCTACAGCTTTAGTGTGTCCACTAAAAGCGCGCAGATAATTCGACGAAGAAAGCGGGGTGACGTGTCTATACGTCATTCCGCTTTTTTGCAACCTGCGATCGCCCCTTCAGGCTTGATTTACGGGAGGTCTTCTTGACTAAGCCAGCCATACTCGCCCTTGCTGATGGCAGCATTTTTCGCGGTGAAGCCATTGGAGCCGACGGTCAGACCGTTGGTGAGGTGGTGTTTAACACCGCAATGACCGGCTATCAGGAAATCCTGACTGACCCTTCCTATGCGCAGCAAATCGTTACCCTGACTTACCCACACATTGGCAACACTGGCACCACGCCGGAAGATGCCGAATCCGACCGCGTCTGGTCGGCCGGTCTGGTGATTCGCGACCTGCCGTTGCTTGCCAGCAACTGGCGGAACAAGCAGTCGCTGCCGGACTACCTGAAAGCCAACAACGTGGTTGCGATCGCCGGCATCGATACCCGTCGCCTGACACGCATCCTGCGTGAGAAAGGTGCACAGAACGGTTGCATCCTGGCGGGTGACAACATCAGCGAAGAAGCCGCCATCGCCGCAGCGCGTGGCTTCCCGGGCCTGAAAGGCATGGACCTGGCCAAGGTTGTCAGCACCAAGGACAGCTATGAATGGCGCTCCAGTGTCTGGAGCCTGAAGACCGACAGTCACCCGACTATCGAGGCTTCCGAGCTGCCGTATCACGTGGTTGCCTACGACTACGGCGTCAAGCTGAACATCCTGCGGATGCTGGTTGAGCGCGGCTGCCGTGTGACCGTGGTACCTGCTCAAACCCCGGCCAGCGATGTTCTCGCGCTCAACCCGGATGGCGTGTTCCTGTCCAACGGCCCAGGTGATCCAGAGCCGTGCGACTACGCAATCAAGGCGATTCAGGACGTGCTCGAAACCGACATTCCGGTGTTCGGTATCTGCCTGGGTCACCAGCTGCTGGCACTGGCTTCCGGCGCCAAGACCGTGAAAATGGGTCATGGCCACCACGGTGCCAACCACCCGGTTCAGGATCTGGACTCCGGCGTTGTGATGATCACCAGTCAGAACCACGGTTTTGCGGTTGATGAAGCGACCCTGCCAGCCAATGTTCGCGCCACGCACAAGTCGTTGTTCGACGGCAGCCTTCAAGGCATTGAGCGTACCGACAAGAGCGCGTTCAGCTTCCAGGGGCACCCTGAGGCCAGCCCAGGCCCGACCGATGTCGCGCCGCTGTTCGACCGTTTCATCGATGCCATGGCCAAGCGCCGCTGAGCACCTAGTGAGAAGGCCCTGAACCGGCGCGAGCCGTGTTCAGGGGCCGCCCAAGATTGTTCAAGACGGCTTGCCGACTGACCTGCGGATTTGAGTGACAACCCATGCCAAAACGTACAGACATTAAAAGTATCCTGATTCTTGGCGCTGGCCCGATCGTGATCGGCCAGGCCTGCGAATTCGACTATTCCGGCGCCCAGGCCTGCAAGGCACTGCGCGAGGAAGGTTTCCGCGTCATCCTGGTGAACTCCAACCCGGCCACCATCATGACCGACCCGGCCATGGCTGATGCCACTTACATCGAGCCGATCAAATGGCAGACGGTTGCCAAGATCATTGAGAAAGAGCGTCCGGATGCACTGCTGCCGACCATGGGTGGCCAGACTGCACTGAACTGCGCCCTGGACCTGGAGCGCGAAGGCATTCTGGAGAAGTTCGGTGTGGAAATGATCGGCGCCAATGCCGACACCATCGACAAGGCAGAAGACCGTTCGCGCTTTGACCAGGCC
Organism: Pseudomonas laurentiana; assembly: GCF_014648275.1. Lineage (GTDB taxonomy): Bacteria > Pseudomonadota > Gammaproteobacteria > Pseudomonadales > Pseudomonadaceae > Aquipseudomonas > Aquipseudomonas laurentiana. The sequence continues at coordinate 55,277 of NZ_BMQU01000005.1, read as the reverse complement.
ATGAAAGCCATTGGTCTGGAGTGCCCGCGCTCCGGCATCGCCCACAGCATGGACGAGGCCAATGCCGTCCTCGAGAAGCTGGGCTTCCCGTGCATCATTCGTCCGTCCTTCACCATGGGCGGCACCGGTGGTGGCATCGCCTACAATCGTGAAGAGTTCGAAGAAATCTGTGCCCGTGGTCTGGACCTGTCGCCGACCAAGGAACTGCTGATCGATGAGTCGTTGATCGGTTGGAAAGAGTACGAGATGGAAGTGGTCCGCGATAAAAAGGACAACTGCATCATCGTCTGTTCCATCGAAAACTTTGACCCGATGGGCGTGCACACCGGTGACTCGATCACCGTTGCTCCGGCACAGACCCTGACCGACAAGGAATACCAGATCATGCGTAACGCCTCGCTGGCGGTACTGCGTGAGATCGGTGTTGAAACGGGCGGTTCCAACGTCCAGTTCGGTATCTGCCCGGACACTGGCCGTATGGTCGTGATCGAGATGAACCCGCGTGTATCGCGTTCCTCGGCCCTGGCGTCGAAAGCGACCGGCTTCCCGATCGCCAAGATCGCCGCCAAGCTGGCTGTCGGTTACACCCTGGATGAGCTGCAGAACGACATCACCGGTGGTCGTACCCCGGCTTCGTTCGAGCCGTCCATCGACTACGTCGTGACCAAGCTGCCGCGTTTCGCCTTCGAAAAATTCCCGAAAGCCGACGCCCGTCTGACCACTCAGATGAAATCCGTTGGTGAAGTCATGGCCATCGGCCGTACTTTCCAGGAGTCCCTGCAGAAGGCCCTGCGTGGTCTGGAAGTGGGTGTGTGCGGTCTTGATCCGAAGCTTGACCTGGCCAGCCCGGAAACCCCGAGCATCCTCAAGCGCGAGCTGACCGTACCTGGCGCTGAGCGCATCTGGTACGTTGCTGATGCCTTCCGTGCCGGCATGACCCGCGACGAAATCTTCGCGCTGACCAGCATCGACCACTGGTTCCTGGTGCAGATCGAAGACCTGATCAAGGAAGAAGAGCGCGTCAAGACCCTGGGTCTGTCCAACATCGACAAGGGCCTGATGCTCAGCCTGAAGCGCAAGGGCTTCTCTGACCAGCGTCTGGCCAAGCTGTTGGGTATTACCGACAAGAACCTGCGTCGTCATCGTCACAAGCTGGAAGTGTTCCCGGTCTACAAGCGCGTCGATACCTGCGCTGCCGAGTTCTCGACCGATACCGCCTACCTGTATTCGACCTATGAGGAAGAGTGCGAGGCCAATCCGTCGACCCGTGACAAGATCATGATCCTGGGTGGTGGTCCGAACCGTATCGGTCAAGGTATCGAGTTCGACTACTGCTGTGTGCACGCTGCACTGGCGCTGCGTGAAGATGGTTACGAGACCATCATGGTCAACTGCAACCCGGAAACCGTTTCCACCGACTACGACACTTCCGATCGCCTGTACTTCGAGCCGCTGACACTGGAAGACGTGCTGGAAGTGGTGCGTGTCGAGAAGCCGAAAGGCGTGATCGTTCACTACGGTGGTCAGACGCCGCTGAAACTGGCTCGTGCGCTGGAAGAGGCCGGTGTACCGATCATCGGTACCAGCCCTGACGCAATCGACCGTGCGGAAGACCGTGAGCGCTTCCAGCAAATGGTTCAGCGCCTGAACCTGCTGCAGCCGCCAAATGCTACCGTTCGCAGCGAAGACGAAGCCATCCGTGCTGCTGGCGTGATCGGCTACCCGCTGGTGGTTCGTCCTTCCTACGTACTGGGTGGTCGTGCCATGGAGATCGTTTACGAGCTGGACGAGCTCAAGCGCTACCTGCGTGAAGCGGTCCAGGTGTCCAACGACAGCCCGGTACTGCTCGATCACTTCCTCAACTGCGCCATCGAGATGGACGTGGATGCGGTCTGCGACGGTACCGATGTCGTCATCGGCGCAATCATGCAGCACATCGAGCAGGCTGGTGTTCACTCCGGTGACTCGGCATGTTCGCTGCCGCCGTACTCCCTGCCAGCCCATGTTCAGGACGAAGTCCGTGAGCAGGTCAAGAAGATGGCATTGGAGCTGGGCGTGGTCGGCCTGATGAACGTTCAGCTGGCACTGCAGGGTGACAAGATCTACGTCATTGAAGTCAACCCGCGTGCTTCGCGTACCGTACCGTTTGTCTCCAAGTGCATCGGCACGTCCCTGGCGATGATTGCGGCGCGTGTGATGGCTGGCAAGACCCTGAAGGAAATTGGTTTCACCAAGGAAATCATTCCGAACTTCTACAGCGTCAAGGAAGCCGTCTTCCCGTTCGCCAAGTTCCCGGGTGTTGACCCGATCCTCGGCCCTGAAATGAAGTCGACGGGCGAGGTGATGGGTGTAGGCGACAGCTTCGGCGAAGCGTTTGCCAAGGCTCAGATGGGCGCCAGTGAAGTGCTGCCGACCGGCGGTACCGCGTTTATCAGTGTGCGTGATGACGATAAGCCGCAAGTGGCTGGCGTTGCCCGTGACCTGATCGCGCTGGGCTTTGAAGTCGTCGCGACTGCAGGCACCGCCAAGATCATCGAGGCGGCCGGGCTGAAAGTGCGTCGTGTGAACAAGGTGACTGAAGGTCGTCCGCATGTTGTTGATATGATCAAGAACGATGAAGTGTCGCTGATCATCAACACCACTGAAGGTCGTCAGTCGATTGCTGATTCCTACTCGATTCGTCGCAATGCGTTGCAGCATAAAATCTACTGCACTACCACCATTGCGGCAGGTGAAGCTATCTGTGAAGCGCTGAAGTTCGGTCCTGAAAAGACCGTGCGCCGCTTGCAGGATCTCCATGCAGGACTCAACGGATGAATAAATACCCTATGACCGTCCAGGGCGCTCGCGCCCTGGAAGAAGAACTGACTCATCTGACCAAGGTCGTTCGTCCCAAGCTCAGCCAGGATATTGGCGAGGCGCGGGAGCTGGGCGACCTGAAGGAAAACGCCGAGTACCATGCCGCACGAGAGCAACAGGGCATGGTCGAGGCGCGGATCCGCGATATCGAAGGGCGCTTGCAGAATGCGGTGGTGATCGATGTCACCTCGATTGCGCATACTGGCAAAGTGATCTTCGGTACAACCGTTGAAATTGCCAACGTCGAAACTGACGAAAGCCTGAAGTATCAGATCGTTGGTGAGGATGAAGCCGACATCAAGGCTGGCAAGCTTTCGGTTGGCTCGCCTATCGCTCGTGCCTTGATTGGCAAGCAAGAGGGCGATGTCGTTGCGGTGAAGACCCCAAGTGGTTTGATCGAGTACGAGATTGTCGAAGTCGTCCACCTTTAACCGGCGTCGCGGCGTTGCCGCGACGGCAGTAATCTGGCAACTGACCCAGGTGCTCTGGGTTGGTGGCCTGTGGATGCTGTACTTCGGGCTACTGCCGACGCTTGCAAAAGTCGGGCTGGCGCCGCTGCTTGTTGAGGATATCGGCAAGCTGGTGGCGTCATTGTTGGTGGCATTCGCGGCGTTTTGTGCAGGGCTGCAGGTGTTGGTTCTGGTGCAGGCTGAAGGCTTGCGCAGCCTGTGGCGCGACAGGCGAGGGCAACTGCTGCTGATGGCGTTGCTGGCGTGTGTTGTGTATTTTGCGTTGCGGATGCTGCTGCCTGAGTTGATGCGTTGGCAGTTGCTCTGTTATCTGCTGCTGGGTCTTACCGGCATGCTGTTGGTGCTGCAACCTCAGCCGGGCAGGGCGCGCAGAGCGCGCCACTGACGCGGCGCGAGCATCACTTGTAGCGATGGATGTTCGACAGCTGTTTGTTAGGCTGTGGGTTCTTGCGGTAAATCAACGCCATTTTTCCGATGGTCTGTACCAGTTCTGCTCGGCCAGCCTTGCACAGCTCGGTGATTACTTCGGCGCGCTCTTCGCGCTCGCTGAGGTTGAGCTTGATCTTGATCAGCTCATGATCGCTCAGGGCGCGCTCGAGTTCGGCGAGAACACCCTCAGTCAGCCCATTGCCTGCCACAATCAAAACAGGTTTGAGATCGTGGCCAATGGATTTGTACTGTTTCTTCTGCTCTTGAGTGAGCGGCATAATCTGACCCTTTGTCTGATTCTGTAAAAATGGCGGCCATTTTACCCGAGGGCCCGTGGATCCGCCCAGTTAATCACGACCGTTATCATCGAGGTGCCCAGTGGCGCGTTCCAAGACAAGCCATAACTGGCTGAAAGAACATTTCAACGATCCTTACGTCAAGATGGCGCAAAAGGACGGTTATCGCTCGCGGGCCAGCTACAAGCTGCTGGAACTGCAGGAAAAAGACCGGCTGATCCGCCCCGGCATGAGTGTTATCGACCTTGGTGCGGCACCGGGTGGCTGGTCGCAAGTGACCAGTCGTCTGATCGGTGGCCAAGGGCGTTTGATCGCGTCGGACATTCTGGAAATGGACAGTATTCCGGATGTGACCTTCATTCAGGGGGATTTCACCCAAGATGAGGTGCTTGCGCAAATCCTCGAAGCGGTAGGTAATACGGAAGTAGACCTTGTGATTTCCGATATGGCCCCCAATATGAGTGGTACGCCTGCCGTGGATATGCCCAAGGCCATGTTCCTTTGTGAGCTGGCCCTCGATCTGGCTACCCGCGTATTGCGTCCGGGTGGTGACTTCCTGATCAAGATCTTCCAGGGCGAGGGGTTCGATACCTATCTGAAAACCGTTCGGCAGAAGTTCGACAAGGTGCAGATGCGTAAGCCGCTCTCTTCGCGGGACCGTTCCCGTGAGCAGTACTTGTTGGCGAGAGGTTTTCGCGGCGAGTAAAGCGCCAGGCCGGCAGCTTTCAGGGCTCCCGATAGTTTTTTCTAATCGGCTGCCCTGCCTGACTTGGGCGAACATCGTGTAGTCTAGGTTTCACAAAGGGTTACAGACGGCGCCTGCAGATGTGTAGGTAATGTAGTAAGTTAGGCCGGTGATTATCATGCGAGGCACGGCTGCGCCTCAGCCTGCTTCAGAGGGTAGCTAATTGAACGATATGGCAAAGAATTTGATCCTGTGGTTGATCATCGCGGCTGTCCTGGTGACGGTGATGAACAACTTCTCCAGTCCGAACGAGCCGCAGACCCTCAACTATTCCGACTTTATTCAACAGGTCAAGGATGGCAAGGTCGAGCGCGTTGCGGTCGACGGCTATGTCATCACCGGCAAACGTACGGACGGCGACAGCTTCAAGACCATCCGTCCTGCCATTCAGGATAATGGCTTGATCGGCGACTTGGTCGACAATCATGTCGTTGTCGAAGGCAAGCAGCCTGAGCAGCAGAGTATCTGGACGCAGTTGCTGGTTGCCAGCTTCCCGATTCTGGTGATTATCGCCGTATTCATGTTCTTCATGCGCCAGATGCAGGGTGGTGCAGGTGGCAAAGGCGGGCCGATGAGTTTCGGCAAGAGCAAGGCGCGCCTTCTGTCGGAAGACCAGGTCAAGACCACACTGGCCGACGTTGCCGGTTGTGATGAAGCCAAGGAAGAAGTCGGTGAGCTCGTCGAGTTCCTGAGAGATCCGGGCAAATTCCAGCGACTGGGCGGTCGTATTCCACGCGGCGTGCTGATGGTGGGGCCTCCTGGTACCGGTAAGACCTTGCTGGCCAAGGCAATTGCCGGGGAAGCAAAAGTACCGTTCTTCACCATTTCCGGTTCTGACTTCGTCGAAATGTTCGTGGGTGTCGGTGCAAGCCGTGTGCGTGACATGTTCGAACAGGCGAAGAAACATGCGCCTTGCATTATCTTCATCGACGAAATTGATGCTGTGGGTCGTCACCGTGGTGCCGGTATGGGCGGTGGTCATGACGAGCGTGAGCAGACCCTCAACCAGTTGCTGGTCGAGATGGATGGTTTCGAGATGAACGACGGCATCATTGTGATTGCCGCCACCAACCGTCCGGACGTACTGGATCCGGCGCTGCTGCGTCCAGGTCGTTTTGACCGCCAGGTTGTGGTGGGTCTCCCGGACATTCGTGGTCGTGAGCAGATTCTCAAGGTTCACATGCGTAAAGTGCCGATTGGTGAGAACGTCAATCCGGCAGTTATTGCGCGCGGTACCCCAGGCTTCTCTGGTGCGGACCTGGCCAACCTGGTCAACGAAGCTTCGCTGTTCGCTGCGCGTGGCAGCAAGCGTATCGTTGAAATGAAAGAATTCGAGCTGGCCAAAGACAAGATCATGATGGGCGCCGAGCGCAAAAGCATGGTCATGTCGGAGAAGGAAAAGCAGAACACTGCTTATCACGAAGCAGGTCACGCGATCGTGGGACGGATCGTGCCTGAGCATGACCCGGTGTACAAAGTGTCGATCATCCCTCGTGGTCGCGCCTTGGGTGTAACCATGTTCCTGCCCGAAGAGGATCGTTACAGCCTCTCCAAGCGTGCCCTGATCAGCCAGATCTGTTCGCTCTACGGCGGGCGTATTGCCGAGGAAATGACCCTGGGCTTTGATGGTGTCACCACCGGTGCATCCAACGACATCATGCGGGCCAGCCAGATTGCTCGTAACATGGTGACCAAGTGGGGCCTTTCCGAGAAACTCGGTCCACTGATGTATGCAGAGGAAGAGGGCGAGGTTTTCCTGGGTCGTAGTGCTGGTTCCCAGCATGCCAGCGTGTCTGGCGAGACGGCCAAGATGATCGACTCTGAAGTACGCAGCATCATCGATCAGTGTTACGCCACCGCCAAGCAGATTCTCACCGAGAATAGAGACAAGCTGGACGCAATGGCTGATGCGCTGATGAAGTATGAAACCATTGATGCCGATCAGATCGACGACATCATGGCTGGCCGCGCCCCGCGCGAGCCGCGCGATTGGGAAGGTGGATCGGGTACTTCGGGCACCCCTGTTTCACAGAGTGACCGCCCCGAGTCCCCGATTGGTGGCCCGGCGGCGCAACACTAAGGATTCATATGACTCCAAAGCAGTACCCAACCCGGTTGCCTTGCGGCAACCGGGTTCTTGATTTGTCCCTTACCCATGTCATGGGTATTCTCAATATCACGCCTGATTCCTTTTCCGATGGCGGTCGCTTCACTCAGCGTGATGCGGCGCTGCGCCACGCTGAGGCGATGGTTGCCGCAGGCGCTACACTGATCGACGTGGGCGGTGAGTCCACTCGGCCGGGTGCGAGAGCCGTTTCTCCCGTTGAGGAGCTGGAGCGCGTGGCGCCCATTGTCGAGGCCATCAGTCAGGCGCTGGATGTCATTATTTCCGTCGATACGTCGACCCCGGCCGTGATGCGTGAATCGGCCCGTCTCGGAGCTGGGTTGATCAATGACGTGCGGTCGCTCAGTCGTGATGGCGCCCTGGATGCGGCGGCTGCCACAGGTTTGCCTGTATGCCTTATGCATATGCGCGGCGAGCCAGGTGACATGCAGGACAGCCCGCATTACCAGAATGTCACTGACGAGGTGGCTAGCTACCTTGAAGAGCGGATGACTGCATGTGCGGCTGTCGGTATTGGTGCAGAGCGCATCATCCTTGATCCGGGTTTCGGTTTCGCAAAAAACCTGGCCCATAACCTTAGCCTGTTCAAACACATGGATGCGTTGTACCGACTTGGCAGGCCTCTGCTTGTCGGTGTTTCACGCAAGAGCATGATTGGTCAGGCGCTTGAGCGTCCGGTCGGAGAGCGGCTCTACGGCAGCCTCGCATTGGCTGCATTGGCGATGACCAAGGGTGCCAGCATTTTGCGCGTTCATGATGTCGCCGAAACCGTCGACGTAGTACGGATGATCGCAGCGGTACAGGCTGCCGAATAAGAGTGACGGAGCATTTATGAGTAGAAAATATTTTGGTACCGACGGCATTCGTGGCCGGGTCGGTGTATACCCTATTACCCCTGATTTCATGCTCAAGCTGGGCTGGGCGGCGGGTATGGCTTTCCGCAAGATGGGCGCCTGCAAGGTGTTGGTCGGCAAGGACACGCGAATTTCCGGCTACATGTTCGAGTCGGCCCTGGAGGCCGGGCTTTCCGCTGCTGGCGCTGATGTGATGCTGTTGGGGCCGATGCCAACGCCGGCGATTGCCTATCTGACGCGCACCTTTCATGCCGAGGCGGGCATTGTTATCAGTGCCTCGCACAATCCGCATGATGACAACGGCATCAAGTTCTTCTCTGGCCAGGGCACCAAGCTGCCTGACGAAGTCGAACGGATGATCGAAGAGCTGCTCGATCAGCCAATGACCGTGGTGGAATCGGGCAAGCTGGGCAAGGTCTCGCGTATCAATGACGCTGCTGGGCGCTACATCGAGTTCTGCAAGAGCAGTGTTCCGACCAGTACTGATTTTGCCGGGCTCAAGCTTGTGGTCGATTGCGCGCATGGTGCCACCTACAAGGTCGCCCCGAGCGTGTTCCGCGAGTTGGGTGCCAACGTCACAGTGTTGCATGCGCAGCCAGACGGCCTGAACATCAATGAAAATTGTGGTTCTACCCATATCGAGTCGCTGCAGGCCGCGGTGCTTGTAGGGCATGCCGATCTCGGCATCGCTTTTGATGGTGACGGTGACCGCGTATTGATGGTTGATCATACCGGTGCCATTGTCGACGGTGACGAACTGTTGTTCATCATTGCCCGTGACCTGCAGGAGCGTGGCAAGCTGCAAGGTGGTGTGGTGGGTACTCTGATGAGCAACCTGGGCCTGGAGCTGGCCTTGCAGGAGCTCTCGATTCCATTTGTGCGGGCCAAGGTCGGCGACCGCTATGTCATGGCCGAGTTGCTGGAGCGTGACTGGGTTGTCGGTGGCGAAAACTCCGGGCATGTCGTGTGCTGCAATCACACCACGACGGGCGATGCGATTATTGCGGCCTTGCAAGTGCTGTTGTCGCTCAAGCGACGTGGCGAGAACCTGGCTCAGGCGCGTCAGGCGCTGCGCAAGTGCCCTCAGGTTCTGATCAATGTGCGCTTCGGTGCCAGCAAGGTCGATCCTGTCGAGCACCCGACCGTCAAGGAGGCGTGCGCGCGCGTTACAGAGGCGATGGCGGGGCGTGGGCGAGTGTTGCTGCGCAAATCCGGCACCGAGCCGCTGGTACGTGTCATGGTCGAAGGCGACGATGAAGCGCAGGTTCGTGGTTACGCTGAAGAGCTGGCAGCGCTTGTTAGTGAAGTTTGCGTCTGATTAGCGCTTGCCAGCGTTGAAAGGGTTGGGTAAGATCTGCGCCCACTTTGACCGACGAGGTACAGCATGCGTCGCCCTATGGTAGCTGGTAACTGGAAGATGCACGGTACCCGCGCCAGCGTCGCTGAGCTGATCAAGGGCTTAGGTAATTTAGCCCTGCCGAGCGGTGTTGAAGTAGCGGTTTTCCCGCCCTGCCTTTACATCAATCAAGTGATTGAAGGGTTGCAGGGCAAGTCGGTCGCAGTCGGTGCACAGAACTCCGCAGTGGAGCCTATGCAGGGCGCGCTGACCGGTGAGACTGCGCCGAGCCAGTTGGTCGACGCAGGATGTGAGTTTGTGTTGGTTGGGCATTCGGAGCGTCGCCAGTTCATGGGCGAAAGTGACGCAACGCTCAACCGCAAGTTTGCAGCCGCTCAGGCCTGTGGCCTGACGCCGGTGCTCTGCATAGGGGAAACCCTGGAAGAGCGTGAGGCGGGCAAGACGCTTGAGGTTGTAGGGCGTCAATTGGGTAGCATCATCGAGGAGCTCGGTGTTGGTGCCTTCGCCAATGCGGTGATTGCTTATGAGCCTGTATGGGCCATTGGCACGGGCCTTACGGCCACGCCACAGCAGGCTCAGGATGTGCATAAAGCCATTCGTGAGCAGCTGGCGGCAGAGAATACTGAAGTCGCCAAGAATGTGCGGCTTCTATACGGCGGCAGCGTGAAGGCGGCCAATGCGGCTGAACTGTTCGGCATGCCGGATATCGATGGGGGGCTCATTGGTGGAGCTTCCCTGAACGCAGACGAATTCGGTGCAATTTGTCGCGCCGCAGGAAACTGAGAAATGCTCGAAACCGTCGTAGTTGTTTTGCATCTGTTGGGCGCACTGGGTTTGGTGGTACTGGTGTTGTTGCAACAGGGTAAAGGTGCAGAAGCTGGTGCATCTTTCGGCGCAGGTGCTTCAAATACTGTGTTCGGAAGCCAAGGTTCTGCTACCTTTCTGAGTAAGTTTACTGCTATACTAGCTGCCTCTTTCTTCTTAACTGCTCTTGGGTTAGGATACTTTGCTAAAGAGAAAGCTCATGAGCTGACTCAGGTAGGATTGCCAGATCCAGCGGTTCTGGAAATTCAGAAAAAGCCGGCAGCAGATGATGTTCCGGTGCTTCAAGAGCAAAAAGGTAATGCCACTAACACTGACATTCCTCCAGCTCAAGAACAGAAGTAAAAAGCGTCAAATGTAGTATTGCCGAGGTGGTGGAATTGGTAGACACGCAACCTTGAGGTGGTTGTGCCCATAGGGTGTAGGGGTTCGAGTCCCCTTCTCGGTACCAATTAAAACAAGACAGCCCGCTACATGCGGGCTTTCTTGTCGGTGGAGGTTAGATTGACCCCTTGGTGGGTTCGGTCGTATACTTTCGCCCCAGCTTTGTCGCGGGGTGGAGCAGTCTGGTAGCTCGTCGGGCTCATAACCCGAAGGTCGTTGGTTCAAATCCAGCCCCCGCAACCAGTCCTAAGCGGAGCCCCTTTTCAGGGGCTTTTTGCTAGCTGGACAGTTCTTACGCGCCGATATTCAGCGGCGTATCCGGGATGGGCGCTTTGCCCATTTTTTATTTGCATAGCATGCACGAGGGGGTTCAGGTGTCGAGCAAGCTAGAACAGTTGCAGGCCTTGTTGGCCCCGGTGGTCGAGGCTCTTGGCTATCAATGCTGGGGGATCGAATTCATCTCTCAAGGCAAGCATTCGGTACTGCGTATCTATATCGATAAGACAGACGGCATTTTGGTCGACGACTGTGAAGTGGTCAGTCGCCAGGTGAGTGGTGTTCTGGATGTCGAAGATCCGATCAGTTCTGAATACACCCTTGAAGTGTCCTCTCCTGGCATGGATCGCCCGCTGTTCACCTTGGAACAGTTCGCTTCGCATGCCGGCGAACAAGTGAAGATCAAGCTGCGTACGCCCTTTGAAGGTCGTCGTAACTTTCAGGGCCTTCTCCGTGGAGTGGAGGAGCAGGATGTGGTGGTCCAGGTGGATAGCCATGAGTTCCTGTTGCCGATCGACTCGATCGACAAGGCCAACATTATTCCCAGTTTTGACTGAGACGTGCCGGATACCGCGTAGTCCGCGGATCCAATGGCGTGCGAAAGGCGAGGCGTACGATGAGCAAAGAAGTACTGCTGGTTGTTGAGTCGGTATCCAACGAAAAGGGTGTACCGGCTGGCGTAATTTTTGAAGCGCTGGAAGTGGCCCTGGCCACTGCAACCAAGAAACGTTTTGAAGATGAAGTCGACCTGCGTGTGGAAATCAACCGCCACACCGGTAACTACGAGACTTTCCGTCGCTGGACCGTGGTCGAAGACGAAGATCTGGACGATCCAGCGATTGAACTTGCAGTCGACCAGGCCCAGGCGAAAAAGCCAGGTGCCGTTGCTGGCGAGATTATCGAAGAAAAGATCGAGTCCATTGAGTTCGGCCGTATCGCTGCTCAAACTGCCAAGCAGGTTATCGTGCAGAAAGTGCGCGAAGCCGAGCGTGCGCAGGTCGTCGACGCTTACCGCGAGCGTCTGGGCGAGATCATTTCCGGCACTGTCAAGAAAGTCACCCGCGACAACGTGATCGTCGACCTGGGCAACAACGCTGAAGCGCTGCTGGCCCGTGAAGACATTATCTCCCGCGAAACCTTCCGTGTTGGTGTGCGCCTGCGCGCCCTGCTCAAGGAAATTCGTACCGAGAACCGTGGTCCGCAACTGATTCTGTCGCGCACCGCGCCACAGATGCTGATCGAGCTTTTCCGCATTGAGGTGCCGGAAATTGCCGAAGGCCTGATCGAGGTCATGGGCGCTTCTCGCGACCCAGGCTCGCGGGCCAAGATCGCCGTTCGCTCCAAGGACAAGCGCATTGACCCACAAGGTGCGTGTATTGGCATGCGTGGTTCGCGTGTTCAGGCTGTTTCTGGCGAATTGGGCGGCGAGCGCGTGGATATCGTCCTGTGGGACGACAACCCGGCGCAGTTTGTCATTAACGCCATGTCTCCGGCTGAAGTCGCGGCGATCATCGTTGATGAAGATGCCCACGCCATGGATATCGCCGTGGCGGCGGACAACCTGGCCCAGGCCATCGGCCGTGGCGGTCAGAACGTGCGTCTGGCCAGCCAGCTGACCGGCTGGACGCTGAACGTTATGACCGAATCGGACATTCAGGCCAAGCAGCAAGCTGAAACCGGCGACATCCTGCGTAATTTCATCGACGAGCTGGAAGTTGATGAAGAACTGGCGCAGGTGCTGGTTGACGAAGGCTTCACCAGCCTTGAAGAAATTGCCTACGTACCGCTGGAAGAAATGCTCAACATCGATGGCTTTGACGAGGAGATCGTCAACGAGCTCCGCGCTCGGGCCAAGGACCGTCTGTTGACCAAGGCCATCGCTACAGAGGAAAAACTGGCAGACGCCCACCCGGCCGAAGACCTGCTCTCGCTTGAGGGTATGGACAAGGATCTGGCGGCGGAACTGGCGGTGCGCGGCGTGGTTACCCGCGAAGACCTGGCCGAGCAGTCGATCGACGATCTGCTCGACATCGACGGCATCGACGAAGAGCGTGCCGGCAAGTTGATCATGGCCGCCCGAGCCCACTGGTTCGAGTAATTAGGCTGGCCTGAGGAGAGAAGTGCATGACGCAAGTCACGGTGAAAGAATTGGCCCAAGAGGTCGCTGCACCGGTAGAGCGCCTGCTGCAGCAGATGCGTGAGGCAGGTCTGCCGCACACCGACGCCGGTCAGGTAGTGACCGACAGTGAGAAGCAGGCTCTGCTGACTCATTTGAAAAGCAGCCACAAGGCGAAAGTGGAAGAACCGCGCAAGATCACCTTGCAGCGCAAGACCACCAGCACCCTGCGTGTTGCCGGTAGCAAAAGCATTAGCGTAGAAGTACGCAAGAAGAAAGTATTCGTGCAACGCAGCCCGGAAGAGATCCAGGCTGAGCAGAAGCGCGAGCTGGACGAACGCCGTGCCGTGGAAAACGCAGCGCGTGAGAAGGCTGAAGCCGAAGCACGTCAGCGTGCCCAGGAAGAAGCGCGTCGTCAGCCTGCAGCGACTGAAGCCGTAGCGCCTGCTGCGCCTGTCGCAGCAGCGCCTGCCGCTGTTTCGCCAGCCGACGCTGCTCCAGCACCGGTTGTCGATCGCAAAAAAGACGAAAGCCGCCGCAGCGACAAGGCGCGTGACGATGATCGTCGTGGCGAGCGCCGCAACGAAGCGCCGCGCGTGTCGGTCAAGGTCAAGGAAAAGGAAAAGGCGCCTACCCCGCGTGCTGCTCCTCGTACTACCGAAGAAGAAAGCGATGGCTTCCGTCGCGGTGGACGTGGCAAGGGCAAGCCGAAGAAGCGTAATGCGCACGGCTTCCAGAGCCCGACCGGTCCGGTAATTCGTGACGTGGTGATCGGTGAGACCATCACGGTTTCTGAACTGGCCCAGCAGATGTCGGTCAAGGCCGCTGAAGTGGTCAAGTTCATGTTCAAGCTGGGCACTCCGGTGACCATCAACCAGGTGCTCGATCAAGAGACCGCGCAACTGGTTGCTGAAGAGCTGGGTCACAACGTCAAGCTGGTAAGCGACAACGCCCTGGAAGATTCCCTGGCCGAGTCCCTGAAGTTTGAAGGCGAGTCGTTCGCACGTGCACCAGTCGTTACCGTAATGGGTCACGTTGACCATGGTAAGACCTCGCTGCTCGACTACATTCGTCGTGCCAAGGTAGCCGCAGGCGAAGCCGGTGGTATTACCCAGCACATCGGTGCGTACCACGTTGAAACCGATCGCGGCATGGTTACCTTCCTCGATACCCCGGGTCACGCTGCGTTCACCGCAATGCGCGCCCGTGGTGCCAAGGCTACCGACATCGTGATCCTCGTGGTTGCAGCTGACGACGGCGTAATGCCGCAGACCATTGAAGCGGTCCAGCATGCCAAGGCTGCTGGTGTTCCTCTGGTTGTTGCTGTGAACAAGATCGACAAGCCGGGTGCAGATCTCGATCGCATCCGTAACGAGTTGTCTGTTCAAGGCGTTACCTCCGAAGAGTGGGGTGGCGACACGCCATTCGTTCCGGTCTCCGCGAAGATGGGTACTGGCGTCGACGAGCTGCTTGAAGCGGTTCTGCTGCAGGCCGAGATTCTGGAGCTCAAGGCAACGCCTTCGGCGCCGGGCCGCGGTGTTGTAGTCGAGTCCCGCCTGGACAAAGGCCGTGGCCCAGTGGCTACCGTGCTGGTTCAGGACGGTACCCTGCGTCAGGGCGATATGGTTCTGTGCGGTTCGAACTTCGGCCGTGTACGTGCCATGCTCGATGAAAACGGCAAGCCTGTGAAGGAAGCCGGTCCGTCGATTCCGGTCGAGATTCTCGGTCTTGATGGCACACCAGAAGCTGGCGATGAGCTGAGCGTGGTTGCCGACGAGAAGAAGGCCCGTGAAGTTGCACTGTTCCGTCAAGGCAAGTACCGCGAAGTCAAACTGGCTCGCGCCCATGCTGGCAAACTCGAGAACATCTTCGAGAACATGGGCCAGGAAGAGAAGAAGACCCTCAACATCGTCCTCAAGGCCGATGTGCGTGGTTCTCTGGAAGCCTTGCAAGGTTCCCTGAGCGGTCTGGGCAACGACGAAGTACAAGTGCGCGTAGTGGGCGGCGGCGTCGGTGGTATCACCGAGAGCGACGCCAACCTGGCACTGGCTTCCAATGCAGTACTGTTCGGCTTCAACGTGCGTGCCGATGCTGGCGCGCGCAAGATTGTCGAGCAGGAAGGTCTGGATATGCGTTACTACAACGTGATCTACGACATCATTGAAGACGTCAAGAAAGCCCTGACCGGTATGCTCGGCAGCGATGTTCGCGAGAACATCCTCGGTATTGCCGAAGTCCGTGATGTGTTCCGTTCGCCGAAATTCGGCGCTATCGCAGGTTGCATGGTGGTTGAAGGTACGGTTCACCGTAACCGTCCGATCCGTGTACTGCGTGAGGACATCGTTATCTTCGAAGGCGAGCTGGAATCGCTGCGTCGCTTCAAGGACGATATGTCCGAAGTCCGCGCCGGCATGGAATGCGGTATTGGCGTCAAGAGCTACAACGACGTCAAGGTCGGCGACAAGATCGAAGTCTTCGAGAAAGTCCAAGTCGCTCGCACGCTCTAAGCCGCGAGCTTGGGAGCCGTATGTTGATCGCCGCAAGGCGCCCGCAGCGGCTCTGAACGCAACGCCCGGTCCGGCTTTAGCCTGGCCGGGCGTTTGCCGCTTCAGTTACAGGTAGCAAACATGGCAAAAGAATATAGCCGTACCCAACGTATTGGCGATCAGATGCAGCGTGAACTCGCTCAACTGATCCGTCGTGAAGTCAAGGATCCGCGTGTTGGTCTGGTGACCATCACTGCCGTCGATGTCAGCCGTGATGTTGGTCATGCCAAGGTGTTCATCACCGTGATGGGCCAGGACGGTGCAGAAAACATCGCGCAAAGCTTGAAGGTCCTGAATTCCGCTGCAGGTTTCCTGCGCATGCAGCTCGGCCGTGAAATGAAGTTGCGCAGTGTGCCGCAACTGCACTTCCACTATGACGAGAGCGTCTCCCGTGGCGCGCACTTGTCGGCGTTGATCGAGCGAGCCGTGGCAGAAGACAGCCAGCATCAGGATGGTGGCACTTCCCTGGACACCAAGGAGTAAGCGGTGGCTCAGGTCAAGCGTATCCGTCGTAACGTCAGCGGTATCATCCTGCTCGACAAGCCGCTGGGGTTTACCTCCAACGCGGCTTTGCAGAAGGTGCGCTGGCTGCTCAATGCTGAAAAGGCAGGCCATACCGGTAGCCTCGACCCACTTGCCAGCGGTGTACTGCCGCTGTGCTTCGGTGAGGCGACCAAGTTTTCCCAGTACTTGCTCGATTCTGACAAGGGCTACGAAACGGTCATGCAATTGGGTATGACTACCAGCACTGCCGATGCTGAAGGTGAAGTGCTGCAGACTCGGGAGGTGACCGTTGGTCGCGCCGATGTCGAAGCCGTTTTGCCACAATTTCGTGGTCAAATCAGTCAGATACCGCCGATGTACTCTGCGCTCAAGCGCGATGGACAACCGTTGTACAAGCTGGCACGTGCAGGCGAAGTAGTGGAGCGTGAAGCACGTTCTGTTACTATTGACCGCCTGGAATTGCTTGAGTGTGAAGGTAGCCGCGTTCGTCTTTCGGTGGGTTGCAGCAAAGGCACTTACATCCGCACCCTGGTCGAGGATATCGGCGAGCAGTTGGGCTGTGGCGCTTATGTTGCAGAACTGCGCCGCACGCATGCCGGGCCATTCACTCTGGCGCAGACCGTGACCCTCGAAGAACTCGAGCAGGTCCACGCAGAAGGCGGTAATGAGGCGGTTGATCGCTTTCTGTTACCGTCCGATAGCGGTCTGCAAGATTGGCCTCTGCTCAAGTTTTCCGAGCACAGTGCGTTCTACTGGCTGCATGGTCAGCCGGTAAGAGCACCGGACGCGCCGAAGTTCGGCATGGTCCGGGTACAGGATCACAATGGTCGCTTCATCGGTATCGGTGAAGTGAGCGAAGACGGGCGAATTGCGCCGCGTCGATTGATTCGGTCTGAATGATCGAAACCAACGGTGTCAGGCTTCGGCGTGATACCTGAGGGACAGAGGATGGCTGTTAATAGGCACGGTCACTCCTCACTTTCATGAATACAGGGATCCGTCCCTGGCCTATTGGAAACCGGTTTCGGTTTCCCTTGATTTGGAGAAGCCAGATGGCACTCAGCGTTGAAGAAAAAGCTCAAATCGTTGGCGAATACCAGCAAGCCGCCGGTGACACCGGTTCGCCAGAAGTGCAAGTTGCACTGCTGACCGCCAACATCAACAAGCTGCAAGGCCACTTCAAGGCCAACGGCAAAGACCACCACTCCCGTCGTGGTCTGATCCGTATGGTAAACCAGCGTCGTAAGCTGCTGGACTACCTGAAAGGTAAGGACGCCACTCGTTACAGCGCCCTGATCGGTCGTCTGGGTCTGCGTCGCTAATAGCGTCCTGGCCAGTGGTGTGCTCGGCGTGTTGTATTCTTCAGCCACGGTGCTTTGTACCTGGGTTGATGAACACGCCGCGCGTATCTATGAGGTTGGCTGTCTGTTCTGCCTGAGCGGTTTCCGCGCAGTCAGGGCAGGCTCCCAACCTCTAGTTTTATCTGGACGGTCAATGGGGCCGATTCCCCGTTCTGCCCAAGAATTCGCAAGAACAAGTTCCCCTAGAGCCACTGAAAAAAGGTAGGAAACCGTGAACCCGGTAATCAAGAAATTCCAGTTCGGTCAATCGACCGTTACCCTCGAGACGGGCCGTATTGCTCGTCAAGCGTCCGGCGCCGTATTGGTCACCGTCGACAACGATGTCACCGTACTGGTGACCGTGGTCGGTGCCAAACAGGCTGATCCAGGCAAGGGCTTTTTCCCTCTGTCCGTTCACTATCAGGAAAAAACCTACGCCGCCGGCAAGATCCCTGGTGGTTTCTTCAAGCGTGAAGGCCGTCCTTCCGAGAAAGAAACCCTGACTTCGCGTCTGATCGACCGTCCGATCCGCCCGCTGTTCCCAGAAGGCTTCATGAACGAAGTGCAGGTTGTCTGCACCGTCGTTTCCACCAGCAAGAAGACTGATCCGGACATCGCTGCGATGATCGGTACTTCGGCTGCCCTGGCGATCTCCGGCATTCCGTTTGATGGTCCGATCGGCGCTGCCCGCGTTGCTTACCACGAAAGCACCGGCTACCTGCTGAACCCAACGTACGAGCAACTGGCTGCTTCGAGCCTGGACATGGTCGTTGCCGGTACTTCTGACGCGGTACTGATGGTTGAATCGGAAGCCAAAGAGCTGACCGAAGACCAGATGCTGGGCGCCGTGCTGTTCGCTCATGACGAGTTCCAGGCGGTTATCCAGGCTGTCAAAGAGCTGGCTGCTGAAGCTGCCAAGCCTACTTGGGACTGGAAAGCACCTGTTGCCAACACCGAACTGCTGAACGCAATCCGCGCTGAGTTCGGCGAAGCTGTTTCCCAGGCTTACACCATCACCGTCAAGGCCGACCGCTATGCTCGCCTGGGCGAACTGCGTGACCAGGTCGTCGCCAAGTTCTCCGGCGAAGAAGGTCAGCCAGGCGCTGGTGAAGTCAAAGAAATCTTTGGTGAAATCGAATACCGCACCGTTCGCGAAAACATCGTTAACGGCAAGCCACGTATCGACGGCCGCGACACCAAGACCGTACGTCCGCTGAACATCGAAGTCGGTGTACTGTCGAAGACTCACGGTTCGGCATTGTTCACCCGTGGCGAGACCCAGGCTCTGGTTGTTGCAACACTGGGTACTGCCCGTGACGCTCAACTGCTGGACACCCTCGAAGGCGAGAAAAAAGACCCCTTCATGCTGCACTACAACTTCCCGCCGTTCTCGGTAGGTGAGTGTGGTCGTATGGGTGGTGCAGGTCGTCGTGAAATCGGCCACGGCCGTCTGGCTCGCCGCTCGGTCCAGGCCATGCTGCCTGCTGCCGATGTCTTCCCGTACACCATTCGTGTTGTCTCGGAAATCACCGAGTCCAACGGTTCCAGCTCCATGGCTTCGGTCTGTGGTGCTTCGCTGGCACTGATGGACGCTGGTGTGCCGATGAAGGCACCGGTTGCCGGTATCGCCATGGGTCTGGTTAAAGAAGGCGATAAGTTCGCCGTCCTGACCGACATCCTCGGTGACGAAGACCACCTGGGTGACATGGACTTCAAGGTAGCGGGTACCGCCAAAGGCGTTACTGCGCTGCAGATGGACATCAAGATCAACGGCATCACCGAAGAGATCATGGAAATCGCTCTGGGCCAGGCCCTGGAAGCGCGCCTGAACATCCTCGGTCAGATGAACCAGGTCATTGGTCAGTCCCGTAGCGAGCTGTCGGAAAACGCTCCGACCATGATCGCGATGAAGATTGATACCGACAAGATCCGTGATGTTATCGGTAAAGGCGGCGCGACCATCCGTGCTATCTGTGAAGAGACCAAGGCTTCGATCGATATCGAAGACGACGGCTCGATCAAGATCTTTGGTGAAACCAAGGATGCAGCAGAAGCGGCTCGCCAGCGCGTACTGAGCATTACTGCCGAAGCCGAGATCGGCAAGATCTACGTCGGTAAGGTCGAGCGTATCGTTGACTTCGGTGCCTTCGTCAACATCCTGCCGGGCAAGGACGGTCTGGTTCACATCTCGATGCTGAGCGATGCTCGTGTTGAGAAAGTGACCGACATCCTGAAAGAAGGCCAGGAAGTTGAAGTACTGGTACTGGACGTGGACAACCGCGGCCGTATCAAGCTGTCGATCAAAGATGTTGCAGCAGCCAAGGCTTCGGGCGTCTAAGCTCAAAGCGTTGAAGAAAGGACCCTACGGGGTCCTTTTTTTATGGGCGCAGTTCGCCGTTTGTGGGCTTTCATCCTGCATGCTTCAAATAAGGAGAGTCTTGTATGAAGAAGTTCGTTATTGCTGCCGCTGCTGCCACCGCGTTGGCGTTGGCCAATGGGGCCTTTGCTCAAGCGCCGCTGATGGTTGCGGCAGGAGAGGTGACCAAGGCAACAGAAGCTACTTCTGACACCTGGATCACCACTAAGGTCAAAGCAGACTTGATGACGGAGAAGGGGGTGCCGGGTTCGGATATCTCGGTAGAAACCAACAAGGGCGTAGTGTCCTTGTCTTCAAAGGTGCCGTTGACCAAGTCTCAGAAAGAAACGGTAGTCTCGATTGCCAAAAAAATAAAAGGCGTGAAGGCGGTATCGGCTGCTGGCCTGAAAACCGATTGAGCCGATTGAGCTGAACCCCGGCATCGGTTGCCGGGGTTCGAACGGGTTTGAGGGGCGGTTACTCGGAGTCCAGATGCAGTTGCGATATAACGCGGCCATCGGCTTCGGCTTGCCCCAGCGTGGCATCGACGAAGTACACCCGCTGATCTTCAAGTTTGCCCTGATCGACCAGGTAGTCCTTGATGCTACTGGCTCGCGCCTGGCCCAGTTGGCGCAGTAGCAAGGCGCTTTCAGCCCACGACTTGATCACTGCGTCTCGCAGGTTGTCCGTGCGTTCTTTACGGTCCAGTTGCTCCCACTGCGCGGGAGGCTGTTGCTTGAGGCGCGAGCGGTAGATCGCTTCAAGCATCGCGGGCTTTTCATCGTCTGGCACCTGCAGTTGGGTCGCTTGTGCCGGGACCTTTTCGCCACGCCGTTGCAGCATCTTGTAGTAGGTAGCCTGATACTCGCGCTCCAGACGTTGCTCGGCAATCAGCGGGCCATCACTGCTCTGGGCGCTGGTACCTTCGATTTCCAGACGCAACTCCGGGCGCGCCTTGAGTGCGCTGACAAGTTTGTCCAGGGCCCCTTTGGCATCGCTGCTCAAGTCACTTGAGCCCGGAGCAAAGGCGACGCTTCCGAGGTCTTGGGAGTCGCCACCACTGACGAGCCCGCCAATGAACTTGAACGGTGCCTGGGCGGCTCGCATGACCAGGTTTCGTAGTGTTTGCCAGACAATCGGCATCACACTGAATTGAGGGTTGTTCAAGTCGCCAGAGATTGGCAGCTCGATAGAGATTTTGCCTTCGGTATCCTTGAGCAGTGCGACGGCAAGGCGAATCGGGAGGTCTACGGCATCGGGGCTGTCCACCTTCTCACCCAGTTGCAGTTGTTCAAGCACCAGCTTGTTCTCAGCCTTGAGCTGGCCTTTGGTGATCAGGTAGTGGAGGTCCAGATTCAGACGACCCTTGCGGATGCGGTAACCGGCAAACTTGCCTGAGTAGGGGGTCAGGGTGGTCAACTCGACGCGCTTGAAGCTGGTGGCGATGTCCAGGCTTGCCATAGGGTCGAAGGGGTTCAGGGCGCCTTTGATGGTCACTGGCGCATAGCGATCGACCTTGCCTTTGATATCGACATCGGCGGGTTTCGGCTGCCGGTTGTCGATGGTGCCGATTCGACCGTTGAGTTGCTGGATGGCCGTGGCGAAGTTGGGTGTCAGGCTGAAGTCGGCGAAGTTGGCCGAGCCGTCGTTGATCGCGATCTCACCAATGTGAATGCCCAGCGGCTTGGTGCTGCTGCTGGAGGTCTTGGCCGACGTCTGTGGGCTTCCAGCGGGTTGTGGAATGAGTAGGTCATCGACACTGGTGGTGCGGTCTTCATTGATCATGAAGCGCGCATAGGGCTGTTGCAGGTTGACCTTGGCAATCGATAGCGCATCACCATGGCGATACTCCAGGCCATCCAGATTCAACTGCTGCCATTTGACGAAGTCACGGCTCTTGATCGTATCGAGCGTATGCAACTGATTGACCTGAGCCTTGCCCGCAACGCTGAAAGCCAGCGGTGCTGTGCTCTTGAGATCAACGGCGAGGTCGCTGTCGAGCATGCCGCTGCGTAGCTCTAGGCGAATGAATGGGCTGATGTAGGTTTGTGCGATACGAAGGTCGATATCTCGCGTGACGACCTTCAGTTTGCTGCTGACAGGTGCCAGGTTGACTTCCCCCGCAGCCTGCAGCTTGCCTTGTTTGCCTACGCCGGTGTCGAGTTTCAGCGTGAAAGGTGATTGATTGAGGCTGTCGAAGTTCTGCAGGTCCAGGTTCAGTGGGCCTACCTCAAGCGCGACAGGCTCCTTGTGGGTACGGTCAGCCAAGTGAACCTGATAGTTGCGTAACTGAACGTCGCGCAGCAAAACCTGCCAGGGTTTGCTTGGGGTGCTCGCGGTTGCTGTCTCTTTGGCCGCAGGAGCGGCAGTGGCCGGCTCGGCTTTTTCTGCGGGCTTTGCTTTCGCGGGTTGGCTGGCGAACAGCTTTTGCCAGTCGAGCTGACCATCGGCCTCAAGCGCCGCCCAGGTTTCCAGTTTTTCACTGCGAATCTTGCCAACAGTGATTAATTGCTTGGTCAGGTCAATCGAGGTTTCGCTGACGTCCATGCTGGCCAGGCGTACCAAGGGCCTGCCGTCGGGCGCGTTGACTGCAAACGGGGCTACCTGGAGCGTGGTGTTGTCGAGCAACAGCTCGGTTTCCTTGGCCAGGTTCAGTTTGTAGTGGGTCTCAAAGTTGACACGGCCATCCTCGAGCACCAATGGCACTACATCATGGACATAGGGCCATATCAGTTTCATCTTGCCGTCAGTAAATTTCAGCGTACCTTCAGAGGCCAGGGGCACCAGGCTGAATGTGCCGCGCCAGTCGATCCGTCCACCCTTGGGGCCAGCGGCAACCAGCGTCATGTCCGTGCTGTCGTCGGGTAGCGTACTCAGGTTTTTCAGCTCCAGGTCCATCGAGTCGTAGAGAAACTCAATGGGTTCGCTGGGGCGCTGGTCCTCGAAATGCAGATAGCCGGCATTGAGCTTGATGCTGCCAATACGTAGCGGGAAGGGCTCGCTTGCTGGCGTTTCGGGTTTTGGCTGGCTGGGTGGCAGTTTGAAGAGTTGGGTCAGATTGAGGCTGCCATCCTTGGCAAACAGCACCTCGGTGCGTGGTTTATCCAGTTCGACGTTAGCCAGGTGAAGTGCCCCGGACCAAAGGCTATCGAGTTGCAGGTTGGCATACAAACGTTCAAAGCCGACTTGCTCCTTGCCCGGTTCACCGATCTGTAATCCCCAGAATGTCAGCTCAAGACTGAACGGATTGAGTTCCACACGCTGTAGCTTGGCTGGCAGCGTGGCGTAGTTGGCCAATTGCTGGTTAGCAATTCGCAAGACGACGCCGGGGAGAATCAGGAAACCAAGCAGGCTGTAAAGGGCCAGAGCGGCCAACAAGGCGCCGAGGGCGCGTTTCAATCCTTTGGGCATGTGCGGCGTCGTCTGTATCTAACGGAAGTGATTGGAGTATGGCACGATAATTCGGTTCCGAAGATAGCGCCAAATCACCTCTTTAGTGCATAAGCGTTTTTTTCAAAGGTGCAGAATCAGGGTCTTGAGCGGTGGTTGATTATCCATGGAGGGAAAGTCGGCCGCCGGTGCCAGTACCTGCCATTCGCGCACGGGTCGACCATTCTTTTCGGCACAGCGCAGCACTTGTGTGCGCCAGTCGTCCAGGCTGACCTTGGCCAAGTTGTTACAGCAAACCAGCACCCCGTCTTCGGCGGTGCTCAACAGCGCTGGCTTGAGCAGGCTTTGGTAGTCCCGTAACAGGTCGACCGTGCCAAAGGCGCTCTTTGCCCAGGCAGGGGGGTCGAGAAACACCAGATCGAACTGCCGTGGCTCCAGCCTTGGGTAGGGCGGCAGTTTATGTCCGCGGCGCTGGCTGACCGGCAGTCCGGCTAACTGGCGTATGGCTGGAAAGTAGTCGGACTGTATGAACTCCATGCTTGGAAGTTCAGGGTTCAGGGCCGCGTTCTCTCGCCCTACGGCCAGGTTACCGTCGGCGAAGTCGAGGTTGCAGACCTCGCGGGCTCCCCCTGCAGCGGCACTCAAGCCCACCCCACAGGTGTAGGCAAACAGGTTGAGAACACGCTTGCCGGCACTGTTCTGCTTGACCCAGCCGCGAGCATTGCGCAGATCGAGAAACAACAGTGGATCTTGCCCCGCGTGGCGACCACGTACCCGGTAGTTCAACCCCCATTCATGACCGATAAGGTCGGCGAGGGCCGCCTCGCTGGCCTGGTAGGCCGGGTCGCGGCGGTCGATACGGCTGTTGCCTTGGGAGCGGTCGTTGTAGACCAGTAGCAGTTCCAGGCCAAGGACTTGCTCGATGGTGGCGTGCAGGTCAAGCAGGGCATCGTGATCGAGGGTCTGGTGAAAGCTCTGCACCAGCAATTGCGGGCCGTAGCGGTCAATAGTCAGGCCGGCAGCGCCTTCCTGGCTACCGTGGAACAGTCGGTAGCAGTCGGTCCCTTGAGCATGAAGCTCGGTGAGAAGGCCGTTGCGGGAGTCGAGGGCGGCGCGCAGCGCCTGATTCAAGAGGGACATGCACGTAGCCTTGGTATGCGGAGCTGCAGTTTAACAGGAGAGGCCCGGGGGGAGCCTCTCCTGCATGCATCAACGTTCGATCGTCAGGGCCACGCCCTGTCCGCCGCCGATGCACAGCGTTGCCAGTCCTTTTCTGGCATCACGCTTGATCATTTCATGCAGCAGCGTAACCAGTACCCGGCAACCGGAAGCACCGATGGGGTGGCCCAGGGCAATGGCGCCACCGTTGACATTGACCTTGGCGGCGTCCCAGCCCAGTTCTTTACCAACCGACAACGCTTGGGCGGCGAAGGCCTCGTTGGCCTCGATCAGGTCCAGGTCCGACAACGACCAGCCGGCCTTCTCCAGGCAGCGCCGAGTGGCGGCCACCGGGCCAATGCCCATGATCGCTGGATCAACCCCAGCGTTGGCATAGGCGGTGATACGGGCGAGCACTGGCAGTTCCAGCTCTTGCGCTTTGGCGGCACTCATCAGCAGCACGGCGGCAGCGCCATCATTGAGCGACGAAGCATTGCCTGCAGTGACGCTACCCTCTTTCTTGAAGGCAGGTCTCAGCTTGCTCAATGACTCAGCGGTGGTACCGGCGCGGGGTTGCTCGTCAGTGGCGAAGGCTATCGGATCACCCTTGCGTTGCGGGATCAGGATTGGGGTAATTTCCTCGACGAAACGACCGGCTTCAATCGCTGCGCTGGCCTTCTGCTGGGAGGCTGCCGCGAACGCATCCTGTTCTTCGCGGCTGAGGCCGTACTTTTCTACCAGGTTTTCGGCAGTGATGCCCATATGGTAGTCATTGAACGCATCCCATAAGCCATCACTGATCATGCTGTCGATCAGTGAGCTGTGGCCCATGCGCAGGCCGGTACGTGCGCCAGGCATGACATAGTTGGCAAGGCTCATGTTTTCCTGCCCGCCTGCAATGATCACGTCGGCATCACCACAACGAATCGCCTGTGCAGCCAGGTGTACGGCTTTAAGTCCTGAGCCGCAGACCTTGTTGAGGGTCAGGGCTGGTACAGCATGGGGCAGGCCGGCTTTGATCGCGGTCTGTCGTGCCGGGTTCTGGCCGGCACCGGCAGTCAGGACCTGGCCGAAGATGACTTCATCGACGAGTTCGGCGTCCAGGCCGGTCTGTGTCAGCAACTGGCGGATAACCGCTGCCCCCAGATCAACGGCTGGAATAGCGGCCAGTGCTCCTTGGTAGCTACCAATGGCGGTGCGGGTGGCGGCAACGATCACAACATCTTGCATGGCGCAGGTCCTTAGTTTTGTTGGATTTGGTATCGGAACGGCAAAAGCCTGCTTTGGGCTTCGTTGGTGGGGCATGGTGGCACAGATGGCCAGGCGGCTGCCAATCACCAAAGTATGAGGCGCAGACGTCCGCTGACTGAGTGTCAGCTGATTCCCATGCGTCGGTGTGCACGGTGCTTGGAGCTGTCGCGCATGGCCCAGCGTAATACGGGGGCGACACCGGCAATCCCCAGGCGGACCAGTTGGCGTTGCAGCGGGTTTGGTGAGAATCCATGCATGGCACTGGCCCATGGCGGTAACAGGTCGATGCCTGCCTGCATCATCAAGGCGCCAACGGGCTTGGCCTGCCGACTCGGAGCAGGGGCATCGAGCAGCAGGCGAACCACTTCGCGGCTGCGTGCATCGCACACCAGTTGTGGGCGCATGGCTTGCAGGTACTCGGCAATCGCCTGGCGCGACCGGGGTACATTGCGTGCGCCAAGGCGCTCGGCCACCAAGGCAATCTCGTCGTAATAGGTATCCTGGTCAGCGAGGCTCATCCGAGGATTGTGGTAACGCAGGTGGGCGGCGAGAAAACTGCTGACTTCTGCGACGTGTACCCAGGTCAGCAGGTCGGGGTCGCTCGCGGCATAGGGGCGTCCGTCGGCGGCGGTGCCGACGACCTGTAGATGAATGGTCTTTACCTTATCGATCAGCCACTCGGCATCGCGGGTTGAACCGAAGGTCGTCCCGGAGATGAACTGACTGGTGCGGCGCAGACGACCGAGCATGTCCTGGCGAAAGTTCGAATGGTCCCAGACGCCAGCCAGCGCCAGTGGGTGCAAGACCTGCACCAGGAGTGCGCTGATGCCACCAATCAACATGCTGGGAAAATCGCCATGCACGCGCCAGCAGACACTCTCTGGGCCAAACAGTCCTGGATCACCTTTGGGATGTTCCAGATCCAGTTGTCCCAGTGCCAGGCCGGTCATGCTGAGCAGTTGAGTTTCGATACGGCGACGAAGGGCTTCCATAACGTCCTTGCGGCACCGTCGTTGCGGTGCGCTTCACTGCCCCCAGTCGCGCGTGCGACCAGGGGCAGGAAGGAGGATCAGCCGCGGTGGCGACCGCGGAAGTAGTTGATCAGGCCTTGGGTCGAGGCATCTTCGGCAGGTTCTTCAATGCCGCCGGTGAGGCGCTGGTAGACGCCTTTGCCGAGTTCCTTGCCCAACTCAACACCCCACTGGTCGAAGGCATTGATACCCCAGATAACGCTCTGCACGAACACTTTGTGTTCATACATGGCCACCAGTGCGCCCAGGCGACGCGGGCTGATACGCTCTACCACCAAGGTGTTGCTCGGACGGTTGCCCGGAATCACCTTGTGCGGCGCCAGCTTCTGGATTTCGGTTTCGGCCATGCCTTTCTCGCGCAACTCTGCTTCAGCTTCAGCACGGGTCTTGCCGAGCATCAGGGCCTGGCTCTGCGACAGGCAGTTCGCGTACAACCACTGGTGGTGGTCGGCAACCGGGTTGAAGCTGACGACTGGGACGATGAAGTCGGCTGGAATCAGTTGGGTGCCTTGATGCAGCAACTGGTGGTAAGCGTGCTGACCATTGCAACCAACGCCGCCCCAGATGACCGGGCCGGTATCATGATTTACCGGAGTGCCGTCCTGGCGCACGCTCTTGCCGTTGGACTCCATATCCAGTTGTTGCAAGTGCTTGGTGATGTTGCGCAGGTAATGGTCGTACGGCAGGATCGCGTGGCTTTGCGCTCCCCAGAAGTTGCCATACCAGACGCCCAGAAGAGCCAGCAGGACGGGCATGTTCTGTTCGAAAGGTGCGCTCTGGAAGTGCTGGTCCATGGTATAGGCACCGGACAGCAGTTCCTTGAAGTTGGCCATGCCAATAGCCAGGGCAATCGGTAGGCCGATGGCCGACCAGAGCGAATAACGACCCCCGACCCAGTCCCACATCGGGAAGATGTTTTCTTCGCGGATGCCGAAGGCAATGGCGGCCGTCTTGTTACTGGAAACGGCGATGAAATGCCGGTGCAGCTCAACTTCCGAGCCGCCTTGAGCCAAGTACCAGGCGCGTGCGGCCTGGGCATTCTTCAAGGTTTCCAGGGTGTTGAATGACTTCGACGAGACAATGAACAGCGTGGTTTCGGCGCGCAGGTTGGCCGACAACTCGTGGAACTCGCTGCCGTCGATGTTGGCCAGGTAGTGGCAACGCACGCCCCGCTGGGCGTAGGGCAGCAGGGCTTCAGAGACCAGCTCAGGGCCAAGGAAAGAGCCGCCAATACCGATGTTCACCACGTCGGTGATCGGTTTTTCGGTGTAGCCACGCCATAAGCCGTCGTGAATCCGCCCAACCAGTTCGGTCACCTGGTTCAGTACCTTGTGTACCTCAGGCATGATGTTGGCGCCGTTGACGCTCAACTTGTCGCCTACCGGACGACGTAGCGCAGTATGCAGCGCTGGACGGCCCTCCGAGGCGTTGAGGATTTCGCCGGCGAACAGCGACTTGATCGCGTCCTGCAAGCCTACTTCATCGGCCAGCCCTACCAGCAGGTTGCGGGTCTGGGCATTGATGAGGTTTTTCGAGTAGTCGAGGAACAGGCCGCAACAGCTCAGGGAAAATTGGTTAAAGCGCTGTGGGTCGGCGTTGAAGGCCTCGCGCATGCTGAAATGCTGCATGGCTTCGCGGTGCTGCTGGAGTGCCTGCCAGGCCGGCAGGGCGGTAACGTCATGAGGGGTGCGGTAGTACGCCATCGCTGCAGATTTTCCTTATTGCTGGAACTGCCTTGGACACTGAAAAGGTCGGTCCGTTTGCAGGCTCGTTTGAAATGATTGCGCCCGAACCTGCTGTTGGCCTGGCTGAAGGGTTGGCTCAGTCCAACTGAACCGGAATGGCATGGCTGGTGTGGCTCAGCTCATTCCCCGGTGCCATGTATAGCATGCGCGGTTTGAAGTTGTGCAGCTCCGCTTCGCTGTAATGAGCATAGGCGCAGATGATGACGCGGTCGCCGACTTTGGCCTTGTGGGCAGCAGCGCCGTTGACCGAGATCATCCGGGAACCTTCTTCGCCACGAATAGCGTAGGTGGTGAAGCGCTCACCGTTGTCGACGTTGTAAATCTGGATTTGTTCGTACTCACGAATACCAGCCAGATCCAGCCAGAGCCCGTCGATGGCGCAGGAGCCCTCGTAGTCGAGTACGGCGTGAGTGACTTCTGCGCGATGCAGTTTGGCCTTGAGCATGATGGCGTGCATGGGGGGATTCCTTGGTCAGGTTCTCGCACAGGTACACGGAGCCTCGCGGCCCCGCGAGCGGCGGCAGTGTGCCCGAACCCAAGAGGCCGGGCAACACGGCGCTAAGGCTTGTCGTCGAGATTCAGGTGCAGGTTGTCGATCAAGCGGGTGGCGCCCAGAAACGCGGCAACCAGGATCACCAGGTCACGGTCTTGCTCGGTGGCCGGGCGCAGGGTAATGGCGTGGCGTACTTCCAGATAGTCGGGGCGAAAGCCGGCCTCGATCAGTTGCTGCTGGCCTTGGGCAATCAAGGCCGGAAAGTCATGCTTGCCCACCTTGATGGCGTCGGCCATTTGCGTCAGCGTGCGGTACAGCGCTGGTGCGCAAGCGCGTTGCTCATCGTTCAGGTAACCGTTGCGTGACGACAATGCCAGGCCATCAGGCGCACGCACTGTGGGTTCGCCAATGATCTGAATCGGCATGTTCAGGTCGCGGACCAGGGCCCGGATGACCGCCAGTTGCTGGAAGTCCTTCTGGCCGAAAACAGCCAGGTCTGGCTGAACCATGTTGAACAACTTGCTGACGACCGTGGCCACGCCTTCGAAATGTCCTGGCCGGCTCGCCCCGCAAAGGCCTTCAGACAGCTGTGGAACGCAGACGCGCGTTTGACCGGCCATACCCTCGGGGTACATTTCCTCAACGGAAGGGGCAAATAGCAGGTGGCAACCTGCCTCCAACAGTTTTTCCTGATCGGCGGCAAGTGTGCGCGGGTACTTGTCGAGGTCTTCGCCTGCACCGAATTGCAGAGGGTTGACGAAGATGCTGGCAACGACGAAATCGACCCGCTGCGCAGCCTTGGCTACCAGAGCAGCATGCCCGCTGTGCAGGTTGCCCATGGTCGGCACGAAGCCGATGCGTTTGCCTTCGCTGCGTGCCCGCGCTACGGCGGCGCGCAGTTCACGGACGGTTTTGACTGTATTCATGCACTGAACCCGTGTTCACTACCAGGGAAAGTGGCGTCCTTGACCTCTTTGACGTAGGCCTGCAAAGCGCTTTGAATGTCGCTCTGGCCAGTCATGAAGTTTTTCACGAACTTGGGTACACGACCACTGAGGGACAGGCCGAGCATGTCGTGCATGACCAGAACCTGACCATCGGTAGCGCTGCCTGCGCCAATGCCGATGACCGGTATTTTCACGGCCTGGGTGATTTCGGCGGCCAGCTCACTTGGAACACATTCCAGCAGCAGCATGGCGGCACCGGCTTGCTCCAGGGCAATGGCATCGGCACGCATTTGCCGGGCCTGGTTCTCCTGGCGACCTTGTACCTTATAGCCTCCGAGTATGTTCACCGCTTGTGGTGTCAGGCCCATGTGCGCGCACACAGGTACACCGCGTTCGGCGAGCAGACGAATGGTATCGGCCAGCCAGGCGGCACCTTCGATCTTGACCATGTGGGCGCCAGCCTGCATCAGTGCACCACTGTTGGCGAATGCTTGTTCGGTGGTGGCATACGCCATGAACGGCAGATCGGCAAGAATCAGCGCGCCTTCGTTGCCACGCTTGACGCTGCTTACGTGGTAGGCCATTTCGGCGTTGGTAACGGGCAGGGTGCTGTCATGGCCTTGCAGGACCATACCCAGCGAATCACCGACCAGCAGAATTTCTACACCGGCGCGGCAGCATGCCTGAGCAAACGTCGCGTCGTAGCAGGTCAGCATGGCAATTTTCTCACCCTTGAGCTTGAGGCTCTGCAGGGTGGTCAGGGTTACATCTGGCATGAAAAGGAATCCTCGTTCAGGCGCTGTGAAAAACGACTGCGTACAACGCGTGTATTCATCTTCTGGAACAGCACATCATCGATTGTGGTGTTTGAAATACGACCTGTTCCAGGCCTATATACGCCTTTTTGCGGCGCTTGGGCGCCACGGGACGCCTATAGTCGTGAGCGAGGGGGCTGAAGTCAATTACCCTGTTACCGCATTGTTACGAATGCACTGTTACGGGCGTTACCGTGTGGGGGAACGCCCGGTTACAGGCGCTCCAAGCCGACGAACGGGCAATCGGCCAGCAGTTGGGTGAGCGGGCGCTGGTCGGCCAGCAGGAAGTCGGCGGGGACCAATTCGGCCAGTGGGTAGAGCACGAACGGGCGCGCCTGCATATGGTAATGCGGCACCTTCAGCCGTGGTTCATCGATGACCTGGTCCCCATACAGCAGGATGTCCAGATCAAGGGTTCGTGCGCCCCAGCGCTCTTTGCGAACGCGGCCCTGGGCGTTTTCTATGGATTGCAAGGCATCGAGCAGGGCAATAGGCTCCAGCGCGCTGTCCAGTGCCGCCACGGCATTTGTGTAGCGTGGCTGGCCGGGTGATAGCGAGTCGCTGGTGTAGAAGCTGGACACGGCAACCAGATCGGTCGCCGGCAACTGTTCGAGCGATTGCAGTGCGCTTTCAAGCTGCTGGCGCGGATCATCCAGGTTGCTGCCCAGGCCAATATAGACGCGAGGCATGTTTATTCGCCCGATGCGCCATCGGCGCGCTTACGTTTGCTGCCACTGCGTTTGCGTTTGCGCGGTCCGGCACCGGCACCGTCATCACGGCTGCCGAGTTCGCGGATCATGTCGCGACGCTCACTTTCGTTGCACGCCTGATAATCAGTCCACCATTGGCCCAGGCCATCGGTTTCTTCGCCCGCGCTTTCGCGCAGCAGCAGGAAGTCATACCCGGCGCGGAAGCGTGGGTTGTCCAGCAACAGATCGGCACGCTTGCCGCTCCGTCGAGGCAGACGTTCCTGCATGTCCCAGATTTCACGGATGGGCATGGTGAAACGCTTGGGAATGGCGATGCGTTGGCACTGTTCGCTGATCAGTTCGTGCGCCGCTTCGTTCATGGCCGGGATGGGCGGCATGCCTCGGCTCTGCAAGTGCAGCGCGCGTGTTGGCAGGGCAGGCCAGAGCATGGCGGCGAAAAGGAAGGCCGGGGTTACTGGCTTGCCTTGTTTGACCCGTAGATCGGTATTGATCAACGCCTGGCTGATCAAGGTGTGCGTGTAGGTCGGATGGTCTTCCAATGCCTGGGCACTGGCCGGGAAGAGTGGGTCGAACAGTTGCAGATCGACCAGCATCTCGAACGTATCGGCGGCCTGACCGGAGAGGAACAGCTTGAGGCTTTCCTCGAACAGGCGGGCAGAGGGAATTTCACGCAGCATCGGCGCCAGTTGGCGAATCGGAGCCACGGTGTGTTTCTCGATACCGAAGTTCAGCTTGGCCGCGAAACGCACGGCACGCAGCATGCGTACCGGGTCTTCCTGATAGCGCTGGGTCGGGTCACCAATCAACCGGATCAAGCGGTTACGGATGTCGTGTACGCCGTTGGCGTAATCGAGGATACGCTCGCTGATCGGGTCGTAGTACAGCGCATTGATGGTGAAGTCGCGGCGCTGCGCGTCCTCTTCCAATGTGCCGTAGACGTTATCGCGCAGGATGCGCCCACTTTCGTTGCGCGAGGATTGGTGGCTGTTTTCCTCTTCGCTTTCGGGGTGATTGGCACGGAAAGTCGCAACTTCAATGATTTCGCGGCCAAAGTGGACGTGAACCAGCTTGAAGCGGCGGCCAATGACGCGTGCGTTACGGAACTCTGCACGTACTTGCTCGGGGGTGGCGCTGGTGGCGACGTCGAAGTCTTTCGGCGTAATGCCCAGAAGCTGATCGCGCACGCAGCCACCGACCAGATAGGCCTGGTAGCCGGCGTTTTGCAGACGCTCGACGATGCTCACCGCATGACGACTGAACTGGCCACGTTGCAGCGAATGTTGACTGCTATTAATCACTTCAGGCGTGGTGCGCTGGTGGTGCGGGCCACGAACGGTAGGACGGAACGACTGGAACAGCTTCTTCAGCATGGGATGCACTGTTTGAAGGAATTTTCAGCCATAAACGAAGAATGGCCGCATGATAGGCGGGGATTCTAGCATTTACTCGGGGAATGGTGTAGGCAGCAGCGTGAGGGGTCGCGGGTAGGAAAACTACAAGGGGAGCCGAAGCTCCCCTGGAATGTAGTTGCGTGCTCTTTTTATTTTTTTGTTGGGCTTCTTGTTTTTGTTGAGTGCCCTGTCTACAAAGCCGAGGCTTGTAGAGCGTCTCCCTATTCGGGAGCCAAGAGCAAACGGATTGCTTTGGTCGCTGAGGTTGCGGTGATCTGTCGATCCAACCAGTATAGGCGCTGCTTTAGTGCAGTTTTTGTTGTTCTCTGCCTGGTTGTGGGGCAAGCCCCAAAACACAACTCCTCTCCAAAAGAATCAGTTAGCTGCGCCTCCGCCGTCTTGTTCTTATTGTGCGTGAGCCGATTCGTCTTATTTTTATTGTCTTTTGCAGTGCTTGTTATTGTTCTTGTACCAAACATATAGCAGGTGCCGTGCCAACTTTTGTGAAACCCAGTAAAACAAGGGGTTACGCCTGGTTTTGGCCTTTTCGGCGGCGAAAAAAACCGGGGCTTCGTTACCGTAAGCCCCGGTTTTTGTTACGTCTTGATGTTGCGGTAACAGTCTGTCACGTGAAGCTTATGTTACCTGCCCAACGGTGGGGTGACAGCTGAAAGGTATCAGCCCTCGTTGGTGGCGCTGCTCTTGCGTCGAGGTATGCCCAGGCGCTGGCGTCGCTCCCACAGGCACTTGCGGCTGACGCCCAGCTTGCGTGCCAGCTCGGTCTCTGTCATGTGGTCCTGGTGCTCCAGGACGAAGTGCTGGAAGTAGTCTTCCAGCGACAGGTCTTCCATGGGTTCATGACTGCTGTTGGCTTGCGTGCCGCTTGCAGGCAAACCACCGAAGCTTTCATCGTCGTCTTCCAGGTCGCCCAGCTCGATATCGATACCCAGCAGGTCCGCTGAAATTTCCGGGCTCTCGCAGAGGATGACTGCGCGCTCCACGGCGTTTTCCAGTTCGCGCACGTTACCTGGCCAGGAGTAGTGACGAATCGCCAGTTCTGCGTCGTGGGCAAACCGCAGGTCATTGCGGCCGATACGTGCGCTTTGTCGGGCGAGGAAGGCATTGGCAATTTCATTGACGTCGGCACCCCGCTCCCGCAGGGCAGGAAGCTTCAGGGCAATGACGTGCAGGCGGTAGTAAAGGTCTTCGCGGAATTGGCCGACCTTGGCCAGATTTTTCAGGTCGCGGTGGGTGGCGGCGATCAGGCGCACATCGACCTTCTGCGACTGTACCGAGCCAACGCGGCGAATTTCGCCTTCCTGCAAGACGCGCAGCAGGCGAGCCTGGGCTTCCAGTGGCAGTTCGCCGATTTCATCGAGGAAAAGCGTGCCACCATCGGCGGCCTCGACCAGACCGGCACGACCGGCGCTTGCGCCAGTGAACGCTCCTTTCTCGTGGCCGAAGAGTTCGGACTCAATCAGGGTTTCCGGAATGGCCGCGCAGTTCACCGAGATCATTGGCGCTTTGGCGCGTCGTGACAGGTTGTGCAGGGCGCGTGCGACCAATTCTTTACCGGTACCCGATTCGCCTTGAATCAGCACGTTGGAGTCGGTGGGCGCGACTTTGCGGATTTTGCTGTAGAGATCTTGCATCGGCGGGCACGAGCCGATGATACCAATCTCTCCATTGGCGCTTTCACTGGCGGCCTTTTCGCTGGTGACCGGTTTGCCGTTCACGCGTTCGGCAGGGGCTGCGGGAGCGCTTTGCCGATCGCGCAGGATGCGTGCCACGGCCTGAAGCATCTCGTCATGATCGAAGGGCTTGGCGATGTAGTCGACGGCCCCCATTTTCATTGAGTCGACGGCTGAACGCAGGCTGGCATAGCTGGTCATGATCAGCACAGGGGTTCCCTGGCCGAGCTTGATCAGTTCGGTACCTGGGGCGCCGGGCAGTCGCAGATCACTGACGATCAGGTCGAAGGTCGGAATGCTGAAGCGTTCCTGAGCCTCTTGTACCGAGCCGGCTTCACTGACCTGGTACTGGTTCCGTTCGAGCAGGCGACGCAAGGCTGAGCGGATGATGGTTTCGTCTTCGACGATCAGAATATGCGGCATTGATTCAATTCTCTCGACGGTCTCAGTTCACAGCGGACGTCGCTACGACATGGCGCGGTAAGGTCACTCGGATCCGGGTGCCTCGCTGGCTTTCGATATCGGCCGGGCTGTCGATGGTGATTTGTCCATAATGCTCTTCCACGATGGAATAGACCAGAGCAAGCCCCAGTCCGGTCCCTTCGCCCGGATCCTTGGTAGTGAAGAACGGCTCGAACAGTCGGTCCATGATGTTCTTAGGGATTCCGCTCCCTTCATCCTCGACAATCAGGTCGACGGTGTGTTCATTGGCTTCGCTCCTGACCCGCACGGCAGCGCCCGGAGGGGAGGCGTCGCGGGCATTGGAGAGCAGATTGATCAGGACCTGGGCGAGCCGCTGGGGGTCGCCGTCGACCCAGTGCTCCGGGTCGCACAGGTTGAAAAACTGTACTTCAAAATTGCGCCGGTTCAAGGCCAGCAAGCCGATTGCATCCTGAGCAACCTCTGCCAGGCATACGGGCTCTTCATTGTTCTGTTGGCTGCCGCCGGCATGGGCGAAGCTCATCAGCGACTGGACGATGCGTGAGATACGCTTTGTCTGCTCAATGATCTGGCTGCTTAGCTCGGTGATTTCGCTGTCATCCTCGCGTTCTTCTCGCAGGTTCTGCGCCAGGCAGGCGATGCCGGTAATCGGGTTGCCGATCTCGTGGGCGACGCCCGCAGCCAGCCGCCCGATACTTGCCAAGCGTTCGGAGTGCACCAGCTTGTCTTCAAGTACCTGGGTTTCGGTCAGGTCTTCGACCAGTAGCACCAGGCCGCTGTTACCCGGCGCGAGTGGCTCGTCGATGGCTGCCTTGTGCAGGTTCAGCCAGCGGGGTTGACCATCCAATGCGAGCCGTTGTTTGTGCAAATGCTCGTCTGGAACGTTGATGAAGCCGAGCAGAAGGCCGCGCCAAGGTTCGCTGATGGTCGTCAGTCGTGAGCCCACCACATGTTTGGCGGCGATGCCTGTCAGCTCCTCCATGGCCCGGTTCCACATCAGGATCTCTTGATCCTTGGCCAGGGAGCAGACGCCCATGGGGAGCTCCTGTAAGGTTTGACGATGGTAGCGGCGCAGGGCGTCGAGCTCGGCGGCAAGGCCGGTCAGTCGCGAATGGTAGTCTTCCAAGCGACTTTCGATGAAGTGAATGTCTTCGGTAACGTAGTTCTCGCTGCCGGATTTGTAAGGCAGAAAGGTCTCGACCATGTCCTGAGCCACACTGGGCCCCATCAGGCCTGACAGGTTGGCCTCGATTCGATCACGCAGCCTGCGCAATGCATAAGGCCGACGCTCATCGAAGGGTAGATAGAGATCACGCAGTGCCTGCTCAACTTCTTTTTGTGCGGCCTTGGCACCCAATGGCTTGGCCAGTTGGGTGGCGAATTCCTGTGGTGAGGCGGCATGCAATTCGCGACGCTGCGGACGGCGGACGTTATCCACGGCACAGGCTTCGGCGGCTCCAACCTCTTCCGGGCTGGCATTGGTAAACAGCGAAATCAGGGTGAACAACAGAACGTTGGCCGCCAGTGAAGCAATCGCCGCCATGTGCCAACTGGTGTCGTCGAGCACATAGATCATGTTCAGCAGCGGGATGTAAAAGCCCTGCAGGTTGCCGACCAGCGGCAGCAGCATGGTCACGAGCCAAACACTGATCCCCGCCAGCAAGCCGGCAATAAAGCCCCGTCGATTAGCGGTCGGCCAGTAAAGTACCGAGAGTACGCCAGGCAGGAACTGCAGCGTTGCAACAAAAGCGACGATGCCGAGGTTGGCCAGGTCCTGCTGGGCGCCCAGTAGCAGATAGAACCCGAAGCCAGCGCTGATGATGGCGACGATCAGGGCCCGTCGGGTCCATTTCAGCCAGCGGTAGATATTGCCCTCGGCCGGTGGTTGGTACAGCGGCAGGACCAGGTGGTTCAGGGCCATGCCGGATAGCGCCAGCGTGGTAACGATGATCAGGCCGCTGGCCGCTGAGAGCCCACCTATGTACGCCAGTAGGGCCAATAGTTTGTTGTTCGCGGCAATCCCAAGGCCCAGGGTGAAGTATTCCGGGCTGGTGCTGGCGCCCAGCTTCAGGCCTGCCCAGAGGATCAGGGGAACGGCCAGGCTCATCAGCAGCAGAAACAGCGGCAGGCCCCAGCTGGCGCTGACCAATGAGCGCGGATTGAGGTTTTCGGTGAAGGCCATGTGGTACATGTGCGGCATGACGATTGCCGAGGCGAAAAACACCAACAGCAGGGTTCGCCACGGGCCTTCCTGCAAGGGGGTGTGCAAGGCCGCGAGTGCGGTCTGGTTTTGCAGCAGCCACACTTCCAGCTGGTGAGGGCCGCCGAATACACCGTAAAGCGCGTAGAGGCCGATACCCCCTAGCGCCAGTAGCTTGATCACCGACTCGAAGGCGATGGCGAATACCAGCCCTTCATGTTTCTCCCGGGTCGCGATATGCCGCGAGCCAAAGAAGATGGTGAACAGCGTGATCATTGCGCAGAAGGCCAGTGCCACGCGGTTCTTTACGGGTTCGCCGCTGAGAATGCCGATTGAATCGGCCACGGCCTGGATTTGCAGCGCCAAGAGGGGCAATACCCCAATCAGCATGAAAACGGTGGTCAGCGCGCCGGCCCAGGTGCTGCGGAAGCGAAAGGCAATCAGGTCGGCCAGGGAGGACAGCTGGTAGGTGCGGGTGATCTTCAGGATCGGGTAGAGCAGTACCGGCGCCAGTAGAAAGGCCCCGGAAACCCCCAGGTAACAGGCCAGGAAGCCGTACCCATACTGGTAGGCAAGCCCGACCGTACCGTAGAACGCCCAGGCACTGGCATAGACACCCAGCGACAAGGTGTAGGTCAGCGGATGACGGATGATCGCGCGTGGGATCATGCCGCGTTCGCTGATCCAGGCCACGCCGAACAGCACCAGCAGGTAGGCGGCGCTGATCAGGATCATCTGGGTCAGGCTAAAGCTCATCGGCATCACGTTGGCTCTGCAGGATAAAGGTCACGACGATCAGGATCAGCCAGAGCAGGTACGGGCGATACCAGGCCCCGGTCGGTTCGATCCACCAGTCCATGATGGCCGGGGAGAACAAATAGATCCCCACGACCAGAAGCAGGACCAAACGATAGATGTACATGTGGGCCTCACTGGTTAAACCGCTGCATGCCTGGAGTTATTATTGGCGCAAATCGGCGGTGGCGATGGTAGCGGATGGCGACAAGGCTGCAAATGGACTTCGCATTCTGCTCCAAGGAATTGAATCTATTGGGCTTTCTTGCGTTCGGCAAGGCTTCAGCGTAAGTCGGCCTCTGCGAGTGTCATGCATTTGGGGATTGCATCGGCATTCCAGCGCTGACAAGCGTGGGTCAGTACCTCTCGAGGGGTGGCCTGCGCCAGAGCCGGATCAGTCGGTTGCCCCAGCGCACGCAGGGCTCGTAACAGTAGAGGGGTAGCCTGGTCGGCAGGTAGTGGTGCAGAACGATAGGACTTGCCCAGCTTGTGGCCGTCAGGTTGCACAATCAGTGGCACATGCAGGTAGCGGGGCTGGCTTAAGCCGAGTAGCTCCTGGAGGTACAGTTGGCGCGGTGTTGAGTCGAGCAGGTCGGCACCTCGGACAATGTCCGTAACCCCCTGCCAGGCGTCATCGAGTACTACCGCCAGTTGATACGCATACAGCCCATCACGACGACGAATAATGAAGTCGCCTGACTCGCGCCCCAAGTGCTGTTCAAAGTGGCCCTGCACTCGATCGATGAAGTGATAGGCAAGCTCGGGTACGCGTACGCGGATGGCCGCATCGTGTTGCTCATGGCCAAGGTTGCGACACAAGCCTGGATAGATCCCGTGAAAAGGCTCCAGCTGTTTGCGCGAGCAGGTGCAGGCGTAGGCCAGGCCTTGCTGGAACAGGCGTTGGACGATCTCGGCGTAGGCATCATGGCGCTGGCTCTGATAAACCACCTCGCCATCCCATTCCAGCCCATATGACTCCAGGGTGTGGAGGATCGCCGCTTGTGCGCCAGGCGCCTCTCGGGGAGGATCGATATCTTCCATGCGCAGCAGCCAGCGACCGCCAACAGCGCGGGCATCCAGGTAGGAGGCCAAGGCGGCAACCAGTGAGCCGAAATGAAGAAAACCGCTGGGGGTGGGGGCGAAACGCCCGACATAACTGGGGTTGATCATGGTAACGCGCGGTCAATCAGGAAAGGTCGTACAACCATAATTGAAATGGGGCGCTATAAGCGCCCCATTTTTTCAGGTCAGGCTTTGCCGACCTGCTTTTCCTTGATTTCTGCCAGTGTCTTGCAGTCAATGCACAGGTCGGCGGTAGGGCGGGCTTCCAGACGGCGTACGCCAATCTCGATGCCGCAGTTCTCGCACCAGCCGTACTCGTTGTCCTGGATCAGTTGCAGGGTTTTGTCGATCTTTTTGATCAACTTGCGCTCGCGGTCGCGATTACGCAGTTCCAGGGCGAACTCCTCTTCCTGGCTGGCGCGATCGGCCGGGTCAGGGAAGTTGGCCGCTTCGTCTTTCATGTGGTCCACAGTCTGATCGACGCTGACCATGAGCTCCTGCTTCCATTTATTCAGCAGCTCGGTGAAGTGAGCACGCATGGGCTTGCCCATGTACTCCTCGCCCTTGGTTTCTTTATAGGGTTCGAAGCCGCGAACAAGTTGACTACTTTGTTGCTTTTCGTTGGTGGGCATGAATTGACCGCCTCTCACTCTTCTAATCCATTGCGCAGGCTGCTCCATCTCCGGCGCCCGCCGGCCCTGCGACTGCGAGCCGCCGAACTTACCAGATAGAGTCGGGGTGCGCTACTCCCGGTGAATGCAGGTTTTGCCACCCGTTCCTTCCGGCTCTTGGGTAGAATCTTCAGTTTACACCCCATTTGAGAGAAGGCTAATGGCTCAGCCCTACAGTGCGCGTAGTCGCGCCATCGAACCCTTTCATGTGATGGCTTTGCTGGCGCGAGCCAACGAACTGCAGGCTGCAGGCCATGACGTCATTCACCTGGAAATTGGCGAGCCGGACTTCACCACGGCCGCGCCGATCATCAAGGCGGGGCAGGCGGCGCTCGCCAATGGCGAAACCCGCTACACCGCTGCGCGTGGTCTTCCAGCATTGCGCGAGGCAATCGCAGGCTTCTATGCCACGCGTTATGGGTTGAACATCGACCCACAGCGTATCCTCGTTACCCCGGGAGGCTCTGGCGCGCTGTTGCTGGCCAGCAGCTTGCTGGTCGATCCTGGCAAACATTGGTTGCTGGCCGACCCAGGGTATCCGTGCAACCGGCACTTCCTGCGTTTGGTCGAGGGTGCCGCACAGTTGGTGCCGGTCGGCCCTGAGGTCAACTACCAACTGAACGCTGATCTGGTGGAGCGCTACTGGGATCAGGACAGCGTTGGCGCTTTGGTTGCTTCACCGGCAAACCCGACGGGTACAGTGCTCGATCGTGAGCAATTGGCCAGCCTGGCGAAGGCGGTCCGGGAGCGTCATGGTCACCTGGTGGTGGACGAGATTTACCATGGTCTGACCTACGGTATGGATGCACCCAGTGTGCTGGAAGTTGAGGACCAGGCCTTTGTCCTTAATAGTTTCTCAAAATATTTCGGCATGACCGGATGGCGTCTGGGATGGCTGGTCGCACCTCCTGCGGCAGTGGCTGATCTGGAAAAGCTTGCCCAGAACCTCTACATCAGTGCCCCGAGCATGGCCCAGCATGCAGCACTGGCCTGTTTCGAACCGGCAACGCTGGCTATTTTGGAAGAGCGTCGCGAGGAGTTTGGCCGTCGACGCGATTTTCTTCTGCCAGCCCTGCGTGAACTGGGTTTTGGCATTGCCGTCGAGCCGCAGGGGGCTTTTTACCTCTATGCGGATATCAGTGCGTTTGGCGGCGATGCGTTCGCCTTCTGCCGGCATTTCCTGGAAACCGAGCATGTTGCGTTTACCCCAGGGTTGGATTTCGGGCGCCATCAGGCCGGGCATCATGTACGTTTTGCCTACACCCAAAGCATGCCGCGCTTGCAGGAGGCCGTAGAGCGTATTGAACGTGGCCTGCGGAGCTGGCAAGGCTGATGCGCTTTTCACCGGCACTTGAGGAAGCGCGCTTGCTACGGCGCTACAAACGCTTTTTGGCGGATATCGAACTGGCCAGCGGTGAGCAACTGACGATCCACTGTCCCAATACTGGCTCAATGCTCAATTGCATGGTTGAGGGCGGCAAGGTCTGGTTCAGTCGCTCCAGTGATCCAAAGCGCAAGCTTCCTGGCACCTGGGAAATCAGCGAGACGCCCCAGGGGCGCCTGGCCTGCGTGAATACGGGGCGCGCCAATGCACTGGTCGAAGAAGCGCTATGTGCGGGGCGTATCAAGGAACTCGCAGGTTTTACTGCCCTCAGGCGAGAAGTGCCTTACGGTGAAGAGAACAGCCGGGTGGACTTTCGCCTGGAGTTTCCTGAAGGGCCGGCCTATGTTGAGGTCAAAAGTGTGACATTGGGTTTTTCTGACTCAACGACTGCGGCTTTTCCCGATTCGGTGACCCAGCGTGGCACCAAGCATTTGCGTGAGCTGGGGGCATTGGCCCGTCAAGGTGTACGCGCCGTACAGCTGTACTGTGTGAACCTCAGTGGCATTGATGCCGTTCGTCCGGCCGACGAAATTGACCCCGCCTACGCGGCGGCGTTGCGTGTGGCGGTTGCGGAGGGGGTAGAAGTGCTGGCATACGGAGTAAGTCTGGATGGCGAGCGGATTGAAGTCGATAGGCGCTTGCCTGTACAGATCAATCCGTGAGCCAGAGACCCTGAGTGTCCTCAAGGCAGTTCAGCGCTTCCAGTGTTTCGCCT
This sequence comes from Pseudomonas laurentiana, assembly GCF_014648275.1. Classification (GTDB taxonomy): domain Bacteria; phylum Pseudomonadota; class Gammaproteobacteria; order Pseudomonadales; family Pseudomonadaceae; genus Aquipseudomonas; species Aquipseudomonas laurentiana. Next base: position 13,908 of record NZ_BMQU01000005.1, on the reverse strand, counting down.
TCACACGGGCCTGCCACACATTCACCTGACTCGATCAGAAACTGTGCGCCGTGATGGACACACGCGATCAGTTGGGCGCTGCTGTCGAGGAACGTGTCTGCCTGCCAGTTCAAGGTAATGCCTCGATGGGGGCAGCGGTTGCGATAGAGGTAGACCTGACCCAGACGGCGAACGGCGAACAGCTGGGTATTGCCAACGTTAAAGCCGCGACTGTGGCCTTCACGAAGGTCTGAGGATGGGCAAAGGAAGTGCATGCGGATGGTTTACTCAAAATGACGGGCGGGGCTCAAATGACACGAGTGTTCGACCCTGATGCGCGCTTTATACCGCGCCGACTGGCTTCAGGAAAGCTGAAGCCTGTACGCCAGGAGGGCGTCTGATGTTCCGGCCACTGTGTTGTGTCGTACTCGTGCTGATTATGGGCCTGCAAGGGTGCCAAACCCATGTAGCGTTGCCCCCGCTGCCGGTTTGGCAGAGCCCAGAGGGCCTGGAGCATGCTGAGCTCGGGCAGATACGCGAGCTGTCCAGTGGCCGAGTACTGAGCCCTGAGCAACTGGTTGTTCGCCTGGCGCGTGCGCCCCGGGTTCTTGTAGGTGAACAACACGATAACCCTGATCATCATGCACTGCAGGTGTGGTTGTTAAGGGCGCTTGGGCAATACCGCCCCCAAGGTAGCTTGCTGCTGGAGATGCTTCAGCCCGCTCAGCAGGCACGTGTCGAGGCAGTACGCCAGCAGGCGCAATTGCCTGCAAATGTGCCAGATGAGTTGCGCTGGCAAAAAGGTTGGGACTGGGCGCTGTACGGGCCCATCGTAGAGGAAGCCTTGAAACAGCCATATCCGCTGCTGGCCGCCAATCTGGACGATGATGAGGTGCAGCGAATCTATCGGCAGCCGCCGGTGTTGTCTGGACGTCACTCGACGGCGGCTGCAGTGCGTCAGGTGTTGGCTGAGCAGGTACGTGATTCCCATTGCGGCTTGCTCCCTGAGACACAATTGCCAGCCATGCTCGCAGTGCAGCAACAGCGTGACCGGCGAATGGCCGAGCGTCTGCTCGCGGCACCGACACCGAGCCTGCTGTTCGCGGGTGGCTACCATGTGCGCAAGGATATCGGCGTGCCACAGCACTTGGCTGACCTGGATGTGCACGAGGCGCCGCCGGTACTGATGCTGGCCCAGGTAGGAGAAGTGATTGAGTCGGGTATGGCCGACTATGTCTGGTATACCGCAGCGTTGCCTGCCCAAGATTACTGCGCGAGCCTGCGCAAGGGGCACTGAGTGGTCAGGTAAAAAAAGACCCGGCAACGTGTGCCGGGTCAATAACCGTGATTAGCCTGATGAGGAGATAACCTGAACGACCGAACCAAGGTCCTTCAGCGTATCCAACCAGTCTCGCGACCAGCTGAAGCTAATAATAACCATTCTCGTTTACGTGTCAACTACCGCATTGCCTCTCAGTTGTTTTTTTGCACTGCTCTCGCATCAAGCTGCTGGATCAAGGCTGCCTTGCGCTCGACTGGAATGTCATTCCAGTGCATGTCGAGCAAGGCGCCTTCAATGGCATAGAGCAGCACCTTCGATGCTCTGAAACCTCGCGTACGCACTGCTTGATAGGCATTGACCGCACCCATGCGACGCAAGTCAGACGCGCTGTGAATGCCGACTGCATGCAACCATTGCGCGGAAGTCTTGCCAAGATTCTTCAGATGCTGGAGTTCGTCGTTCATCAAGCCTCCTTGCGACGGCTGAACGGGTCGAGGGGAATCGCAGGCATACCAAGGGGGAGTGTAGCGGCAGTTGGAAAATAAGCGGCATTTTGGCGCTTACGGGCGGTCAGGCGGGCATCAGGCAGCCCGCCACGTGTGAGTTGGCGGGCCGTTGGTTGCTGTTTTTAGCGTGTGCGGTAGCGCAGGCGAGTTCCGAAATTAACCGACATGAGAATTTCGTCAGCGCTCAATTCCGGGGAGAAGTACACACCAGAAATCTGGGCGTGGGCCAGGCTGGCACCCTCCATCGAGCAGTTTCGCAGATCCAGGCCGCGCAGATCGGCGGCCCGGAAGTAGGCACCCGTGAAATCGATGCCGGTAGTGTCCAGCTCGCGCAGGTCCAGGCCGCGAAAGTCACCATTGCGAAAGTCGATGCTGGCGTCTTTCGGTTTTTCCTGATTGAAAGCTGCCACATCTTCGTTACGCACCAAGGCATACAGTGCGGAATCGATTTGCCGGGGCTGGTTCATGGTTCGCCTCCTGGTTATATGTACGATGACACTATAGTGCCATCACCTAGGAGGCGCTAACCCACAGTCGAGAAGTGTCGACTGCTTCACGTACGAGCGTTACTTACAGGCCAGGCAGTTTCTGTCGAATCTGCTTGACCAGTTCGTCGAGGCTTCCGCTTTCGTTGGTCTCTACCCGCTTGCTATGCAGCAGTTCTTCGGCGCTCAGCGGGTCACGGTTGGCCTTCTGCGCGGCGATCACCTCAAGGGTTGCGTCGGATGGGTCGTTTTGGTCGGCCTGGCGCTGTTTCAGCCAGCTTGCGATCACCGCATCAGGTGCATTGCAATCGAGTATCAGGAACGGCACGCCTGTATCACCAGCAATAGCTGCGGCGGTTTGACGTTGTGCGTGCGCCAGGTAGGTGGCATCAATGACCACCGGGAAACCTGCACGCAGGATAGCGTTTGCCAGTGTATGCAGGCGCGCATAGGTTGCTTGGCTGGCATCCTGATTATAGATACCCGCTTTCAGCTGGCCGACGCTTTCGGTTTTTTGTTCGCCGAACAGACGCTTGCGTTCTACATCTGAACGCAAGCGGATAGCGCCGAGTGCCTCGACCATACGCATGGCTACATGGCTTTTACCGACGGCCGACACACCATGGGTGATCGCCAGGAAGCGCGAAGGAATAGCGCTGTAGCTCTCCGCCAGGTTGGCGTAGTTGCGGTACTGGCGCAGGGTGGCTGCACGCTGCACACCGTCGGCATTGGCCGGCATGCTGAACAGGGCGACCTTGGCTCGTACCAGTGCGCGGTAGGCTTTGTAGAAGTTCAGCAGTTCAAGGCCTTCATAGTCACCGGTCAGCTCCAGGTATTGGCTGACGAAACGCCGCGACAGCGACTTGAGGCCGCGATCTTCCAGGTCCATCGCCAGGAATGCGGTGTCGGCATAGACATCAGTCAGGCGGAATGGCTCGTTGAACTCAATGCAGTCGAAGATCACCACCTTTCCGTCGATCAGCGTGGCATTGCCCAGGTGAATATCACCGTGGCACTCGCGGATGAACCCCTGGGCTTTGCGGGCTTCCAGCAATCCGTGAAGGCGGTCGAAGCTGCTGCGTGCCCACGCCTGAAGGGCATCGAGCTGTTGCAGGTCAGCTTTTTCGCTGAGGAAGGGGCGTATCTGCTCGAAGTTCTGCTCGACCGGGGCCATCACGCTTTCAGGAGTACCCAGCGGGTGATCGATGGCTACCTGGGGTGCGTTCAAGTGGAAATGCGCAATCTGGTGGGCCATCTGGTCGATATGCTCAGCCGTCAGTTCGCCATTGGCCTGCAGCGTGTTGAGCATCTGGCTCTGGGGGAACTGGCGCATCTTCAATGCGTATTCGATCGGTTCGCCTGCGCCGCCTAGCTGCGGGGCCTCGGCGCTGCCGGTAATTGGCAGTACTTCCAGGTAGAGCCCTTGGGTCAGGCGCTGGTTCAGGCGCAGTTCTTCATTACAGAAGTGCTTGCGCTGGGCCAGTTCGGTAAAGTCGAGGAAGCCGAAATTCATCGGTTTCTTGATTTTGTAGGCGAATTCGCCGGTGAGCAGAACCCAAGAAATGTGCGTCTCGATAACCTGGAAACCGGTCACGGGGTGAGGGTACAGGGCTGGGTTTTGCAGGGCTGCAATCAAGGCTTGGCTCACGGGCGATCCTTTGGAGTCGTGAAGAGTCTAAGCGCCCATTATGGCGACAAGCGGCCCCTGTGCAAACCGCCGGAGGGCGCCTGTCGACGAACAATAAAGTGCGTATAATCCGCGGCCATGACTCGTACCCAATCTTCCCGTACCCCCAAAAAACGTCCTTCTGGTCGCGTGCGCGCCTTGCTGGGCTGGGCTTTTAAGCTCGGTCTTGTCGGCCTTGTCGTACTCGCGGGCTTTGCGATTTATTTCGATGCGGTAGTCCAGGAGAAATTCTCCGGCAAGCGCTGGACGATCCCGGCCAAAGTCTATGCTCGGCCGTTGGAGCTGTTCGTCGGCCAGAAGCTGAGCAAGGACGACTTCCTCATCGAACTTGATGCCTTGGGCTATCGGCGCGAAAGCGTCGCCAATGGCCCGGGTGCTGCTGCCGTCAGTGGCAATACTGTCGATATCAATACCCGTGGCTTCCAGTTCTATGAAGGGCTGGAGCAGGCCCAGGCCGTGCAAGTGCGCTTTTCGGGCGATTATGTTGCCGGTTTGACTGGCGCCAATGGCTCGAAACTGGCGGTGGTACGCCTGGAACCGCTACTGATCGGCGGGCTGTATCCGAAGAACCTTGAAGACCGCATCCTGATCAAGCTTGATCAGGTTCCGCCTTACCTGCTTGAAACCCTGGTTGCGGTGGAAGATCGCGACTTCTACTCACACTTTGGTGTTTCGCCCAAGTCGATTGCACGGGCCATCTGGGTCAACACCTCATCTGGCGCCATGCGTCAGGGGGGCAGTACCCTGACCCAGCAATTGGTCAAGAACTTCTACCTGACCAATGAGCGCAGCCTGAGCCGCAAACTCACAGAAGCCATGATGGCGATGCTGCTTGAGCTGCACTATGACAAGCGAGAGATTCTTGAGGCCTACCTCAACGAGGTATTTATCGGCCAGGATGGTCAGCGAGCGGTGCATGGTTTCGGTCTGGCCAGTCAGTTCTTCTTCAGTCAGCCGCTGTCGGAGCTCAAGTTGCATCAAGTCGCGTTGTTGGTAGGGATGGTCAAGGGACCTTCCTACTACAACCCGCGGCGTTATCCCGAGCGAGCAACGGTGCGACGTAACCTGGTGCTCGACCTATTGGCCGAGCAGGGGGTTGCGACCCCTGAAGCTGTAGAAGCCGCGAAGAAAATGCCGTTAGGCGTTACCAAGCGTGGCAGCCTGGCCGACAGTTCGTTCCCTGGCTTCCTTGACCTGGTCAAGCGTCAACTGCGTCAGGACTACCGTGATGAAGACTTGACCGAGGAAGGTCTGCGTATCTTCACCAGCTTCGACCCTATTTTGCAGATGAAGGCAGAGGCATCGGTTACCGACACCTTCAAGCGTCTTGCTGGGCGTAAGGGGGCGGACGAGGTTGAGGCAGCCATGGTGGTGACCAATCCTGAGACGGGTGAGGTCCAGGCGTTGATTGGTAGCCGTCAACCCGGATTTGCCGGCTTTAACCGGGCTGTGGACGCTGTCCGTCCAATTGGTTCTTTGGTCAAGCCGGCGGTTTACCTGACCGCGCTGGAAAAGCCAAGCCAGTACACGCTCACGAGCTGGGTCCAGGACGAGCCTTTCTCGGTCAAGGGGGCCGATGGTCAGGTATGGAAGCCACAGAACTATGATCGGCGAGCCCATGGCACCATCTATCTTTATCAGGGGCTGGCGAACTCCTATAACCTGTCCACGGCCAAGCTTGGCCTGGAAGTGGGTGTGCCCAATGTGCTGAAAACCATCGGCCGGTTGGGTGTCGAGGTCGATTGGCCGGCGTTCCCATCAATGCTGCTGGGGGCGGGCGGTATGTCACCGATGCAGGTGGCAACCATGTACCAGACGCTGGCTAACGGTGGCTTCAATACACCGATGCGCGGTATTCGCAGCGTGCTGACGGCCGAGGGTGAGCCACTCAAGCGCTACCCGTTCCAGATCCAGCAACGTTTTGATCCAGGCTCCATCTATCTGGTGCAGAACGCCATGCAGCGGGTCATGCGTGAAGGCACCGGGCGTTCGGTTTACAGTGTATTGCCCAGCTCGCTGACATTGGCTGGCAAGACGGGTACCAGTAACGACTCACGAGACAGTTGGTTCGCAGGTTTCAGTCAGGACCTGCTGGCGGTCGTCTGGTTGGGGCGCGATGACAACGGCAAGACGCCGTTTACCGGTGCCACCGGTGCACTGCAGGTGTGGACCAGTTTCATGCGCAAAGCCGACCCGCTGCCACTGGATATGCCGCAGCCAGACAACGTAGTGATGGCCTGGGTCGATGCCCATTCTGGGCAGGGTTCGGACGCAAGCTGCCCTGGGGCAGTCCAGATGCCGTATATTCGCGGCAGCGAACCGCCTGCCGGTCCTGCCTGTGGTGGCGAATCAACGCCAGCCGAATCGGTGATGGACTGGGTCAAGGGTTGGATGAATTAAGCACTAGCGAAGAGGGTGTGAAGTGAATAAGTGGTGGTTTCCTGCCTTGACGGCACTGGCGCTACTCAATGGCTGTGCCAGCGTGCAACGCGGTTCGATCCCTGTGGTCGAATCGAGCACGCGTGTTTCCAACAGTGAGCGAGTAACGGCCAACCGCGGTGGCTACAATGCAGTCGCCAGTGGTGCGCGTCAGGCACAAGCGATTCCTCAGAACGATGCCGTCACGGTAATGGTGCCGCAGGGTGCCGGTGCAGCACCGATCCAGGCATTCCCGGCTTCGACCAGCGCAGCGCCGATCACACCTGGGCCGATTACACCTGGCCCGGTGACCTCGGAACCCATGACTACCGCATCAATCGGCTCGGGCGGCTACAGTGCGCCCAGCGCTCCGACAGGTATCCCTCGGAGCACCGCAGGCGGTTTGTCAGCGGATGAGCAGCTGGATGGTCCGGTGCTGGCGTTGTTGACCACGGCGCAGCAACAGCAGGGCAGTGGTGATTACAACGGTGCTTCGTCCAGCCTGGAGCGTGCCCAGCGTATCGCGCCACGCGAGCCGCAAGTGCTCTACCGTCTGGCTCAGGTACGCTTGGCTCAAGGCGATGCGGCTCAATCCGAGCAACTGGCTCGACGGGCGCTCACCTATGCCAACGGCCGACCAGATTTGCAGGCCGGACTGTGGGATATCATCGCCCAGTCACGCGAGAAACAGGGTGATGCCGCTGGCGCTGCGTTGGCCCGTCAGAAAGCACGGGTGAACTCGTAATGGACAAGCGGGTCCCGTCAATCGCCGACCATCTGTTGCTGATCGAGCAGGAGCTGCGCTTGCGCGGATGGTGGGAGGAGAGGGCGCCGAGTGCGCAAGCGCTGGCAAGTGTCGAGCCCTTTTCGGTTGATACGCTGTCCTTCGAGCAGTGGCTGCAGTGGGTCTTCCTCCAGCGGATGAAGATGATTCTTGAAAACGACCTGCCGCTGCCCAACGCATCCGGCATCCTCGAGATGGCCGAGATGGTCTATGTGGATCGCGTGCAGGAAACTACGAGACTGCGCCAACTGCTGGCGGAGTTTGACGAATTGATCCGTTCGTCCCGCTGAGGTTCCGCGCGTGTCTCTCCGGGGCAGCCCTGCTTGCCCCGTTTCCCCCTTTAGCTGATGCTTCTGAGGCTTGGACAATTGCTTTTCTACCTGCTCCAGAGCGGTTTGTGGTGAATTAACCGCGAAGATCACTTGACTTGAGCAGTTCGAATCAGAACAATCCAAAGTCCGCTGTAGAGGGACTGCCAGAAGCAGACCCGCTAAGCAGATCATGAGGCGCACACCCGCGCCGACCTGTTACACCCCGCAACGCGTTACCTCGCGCTGGGTGGGAAAACCCCGCAACACTTTGGGGCGCTCCCAATACTTGCTCAGTCAGTGCTGACGTAGTCGGCGATTCCGTCGCTCATGCTCTGCTTGGCAGTAAACCTATTAAGACCCGTTCCCAACGGACGGTATTCTGGCGTTTTAGAGGTGAACAACGTGGAGCTTTTATCTGGCGCTGAAATGGTCGTCCGCTTTTTGCGTGACGAAGGCGTTAAGCACATCTATGGGTACCCTGGTGGTGCTCTTCTTCATGTTTACGATGCACTGTTCAAGGAACCGGAAGTTAGTCACATTCTGGTACGCCATGAACAGGCGGCAACCCATATGGCGGACGGTTACGCCCGTGCGACCGGCAAGGCTGGTGTCGTACTGGTGACATCCGGTCCTGGGGCAACCAATGCCATTACCGGTATTGCCACTGCCTACATGGATTCCATTCCGATGGTCATCCTCTCCGGTCAGGTGCCTAGCACCATGGTCGGTACTGATGCCTTCCAGGAAACCGACATGATCGGTATCTCCCGGCCAATCGTGAAGCACAGCTTCATGATCAAGCACGCATCGGAAATCCCTGAGGTTCTGAAAAAGGCCTTTTATCTCGCACAGTCTGGCCGTCCAGGTCCGGTTGTCGTCGATATTCCGAAGGACATGACCAACCCGGCTGAAAAGTTCGAGTACGTCTATCCGAAGAAGGTCAAGCTGCGCTCTTACAGCCCGGCTGTCCGTGGGCACTCGGGCCAGATCCGCAAAGCTGCAGAAATGCTGCTTTCGGCCAAGCGTCCGATTGTTTACGCCGGTGGCGGTGTCATCCTCGGCGGTGGTTCTGCAGCACTGACCGAAATGGCACAGATGCTCAATCTGCCGGTCACCAATACCTTGATGGGTCTGGGTGGTTATCCGGGTACTGATCGTCAGTTCCTTGGCATGCTCGGTATGCACGGCAGCTACACCGCCAACCTGGCGATGCACCATGCCGACGTGATCCTTGCCGTTGGCGCGCGCTTCGATGATCGGGTAGTCAACGGTCCGGCGAAGTTCTGCCCGAACGCCAAGATCATCCATATCGACATCGACCCTGCGTCGATCTCCAAAATGATCAAAGCCGATGTGCCTATCGTTGGGCCCGTCGAGAGCGTTCTGACCGAGATGGTTGCAATCCTCAAGGAAATCGGTGAGAAGCCTGAGAAGGCGGCGATGGATGCCTGGTGGAAGCAGATCGAAGAGTGGCGTGGCGACCGCGGCATGTTCCCTTATGACAAGGGCGATGGCAGCGTCATCAAACCGCAGACCGTTATCGAAACGCTCTGCGAAGTGACCAAGGGCGACGCTTTCGTTACCTCCGATGTCGGTCAGCACCAGATGTTCGCGGCGCAGTACTACCGCTTCAACAAGCCAAACCGCTGGATCAACTCCGGTGGCCTGGGCACCATGGGCTTCGGCTTCCCAGCAGCCATGGGCGTCAAACTGAACTTCCCGGACCAGGATGTTGCCTGCGTCACCGGTGAGGGCAGTATCCAGATGAACATCCAGGAGCTGTCGACCTGCCTGCAGTACGACCTGCCGGTGAAGATCGTCAACCTGAACAACGGTGTATTGGGTATGGTCCGCCAGTGGCAGGACATGGCCTACAACAGCCGTCACTCGCACTCCTACATGGAATCGCTGCCTGATTTCGTCAAGTTGGCCGAGGCTTATGGCCATGTGGGTATCCGTATCACCAGCCTGAAGGACCTCAAGCCAAAGCTCGAGGAAGCCTTTGCCATGAAAGACCGGTTGGTGTTCATTGATATCCAGGTCGACAACAGCGAGCACGTCTATCCGATGCAAATCAAGGATGGCTCGATGCGCGATATGTGGCTGAGCAAGACGGAGCGTACCTAATCATGCGGCACATTATTTCCTTGCTGTTGGAAAACGAACCCGGTGCCTTGTCGCGCGTGGTTGGCTTGTTCTCCCAGCGCAACTACAACATCGAAAGCCTGACGGTTGCTCCGACTGAAGACCCGACCCTGTCGCGTCTGACGCTGACAACGGTCGGCCATGATGAAGTGATCGAGCAGATCACCAAGAACCTGAACAAGCTGGTTGAAGTGGTCAAGTTGGTCGACCTTTCAGAAAGCGCGCATATCGAACGTGAACTGATGCTGGTCAAGGTCAAGGCTACGGGCGCACAGCGTGCCGAGATCAAGCGCACTACCGATATCTATCGGGGTCAGATCGTCGATGTCAGTGCCAGTGTCTATACCGTTCAACTGACCGGTACCAGCGACAAACTGGACAGTTTCATTCAGGCTATCGGTACCGCGTCCATTCTCGAAACCGTACGCAGTGGCGTCACTGGCATTGCCCGTGGCGACAAAGTTCTTAGCATCTAACTCAAAAAATTAGCGAATGGCCTCGAAAGGCCGAGATAAGGGGTGTTTCATGAAAGTTTATTACGACAAAGACTGCGACCTTTCGATCATCCAGGGCAAAAAAGTTGCCATCATCGGTTACGGCTCTCAGGGCCACGCTCAAGCGTGCAACCTGAAAGATTCGGGTGTGGATGTTACCGTTGGTCTGCGTAAAGGCTCGGCTACTGTTGCCAAGGCTGAAGCGCATGGTCTGAAAGTCACCGACGTGGCCAGCGCCGTTGCTGCTGCTGACCTGGTCATGATCCTGACCCCGGATGAGTTCCAGTCCCAGCTGTACAAGAACGAAGTCGAGCCAAACCTGAAGAAGGGCGCTACCCTGGCGTTCTCCCACGGTTTCGCAATCCACTACAACCAGGTTGTGCCGCGCGCTGACCTGGACGTGATCATGATCGCCCCGAAGGCGCCAGGTCACACTGTACGTTCCGAGTTCGTCAAGGGCGGCGGTATCCCTGACCTGATCGCTATCTATCAGGATGCTTCCGGTAACGCCAAAAACGTTGCCCTGTCCTACGCTGCGGGCGTTGGCGGTGGTCGTACCGGTATCATCGAAACCACCTTCAAGGACGAGACTGAAACCGACCTGTTCGGCGAGCAGGCTGTTCTGTGCGGTGGTACCGTTGAACTGGTCAAAGCTGGTTTCGAAACACTGGTTGAAGCTGGCTATGCGCCAGAAATGGCCTACTTCGAGTGCCTGCACGAGCTGAAGCTGATCGTTGACCTCATGTACGAAGGCGGTATCGCCAACATGAACTACTCGATCTCCAACAACGCTGAGTACGGCGAGTACGTGACTGGCCCAGAGGTCATCAACGCCGAATCCCGCCAGGCCATGCGCAACGCTCTGAAGCGCATCCAGGACGGTGAATACGCGAAGATGTTCATCAGCGAGGGCGCCACTGGCTACCCATCGATGACTGCTCGTCGTCGTAACAACGCTGCTCACGGTATCGAAGTCATCGGTGAGCAACTGCGCTCGATGATGCCTTGGATCGCAGCGAACAAAATCGTCGACAAAGCCAAGAACTAATCTTGCCTTGATGCGATGAAAACGCGGCTTCGGCCGCGTTTTTTCGTTTAGAGGGTCAGCTTCTGGTATAAAGCTCACTGTTTGCACGAACCCTCGTTGCAAACAACAGTCGAAATTTTCCAAACCGTTGCAAGGTAATGTCCATGAGCGAACGTCCTGAAGAGCCCAACAAGGCCTCCGACGCCGAAAGCCTGCTACCGATCGATGAGCATGTTGAAGAAGGGCATGACGCCGAAGGACGCAAGGTGCGGCATCGTGGTATCTATCTGCTGCCCAATCTCTTTACCACCGCCAACCTGTTTGCCGGTTTCTATTCCATCATCAGCTCGATGAGCGCACAAAGCGCCTTGAGTGCTGGTGATCCGCGTGAGGCGAGCAAGTATTTCGCGCTCGCCGCCATCGCCATCTTTGTGGCCATGGTGCTTGATGGTCTTGATGGTCGCGTTGCACGCATGACCAATACCCAAAGTGCTTTTGGTGCCGAGTACGACTCCTTGTCGGACATGGTGGCCTTCGGTGTCGCACCGGCATTGCTGGCTTTTGGCTGGGCGTTGGGCGACATGGGCAAGGTCGGCTGGATGGTGGCCTTCATTTATGTGGCAGGTGCAGCACTGCGCCTGGCGCGCTTCAATACCCAGGTCGGCACGGCAGACAAGCGCTACTTTATCGGGCTGGCCAGCCCGGCAGCGGCGGGTGTGGTGGCCGGTACCGTCTGGGCATTCAGTGATTACGGTATCCAGGGTTCCAAGCTGTCGTTCCTGGTGGCGCTTCTGGTTGCTGCCGCCGGTATGCTGATGGTCAGCAACATCAAGTACAACAGCTTCAAGGAGCTCGACCTGAAGGGGCGTGTACCTTTCGTTGCTATTCTTGCTGTGGTGCTGGTGTTTGCGGTGGTCTTCAGTGACCCGCCGCGTATCCTGCTGCTGATTTTCCTTGCCTATGCTGCTTCGGGTCCTATCCAGTACCTGCTGCGTATGCGTCGGCGGAAAAGCGTAGAGTGATGTAATTTCTGCAAGACTCCGTAGTCTACTGGTGCATCAGTCCACCCGTTCTGCGGAGTCATCATGCTGATCAAGATGCCGAAGTCCTCTGACTGTAAAATGTCGGAGGTCACCCCTGAATCCCTTTATATATCTCGTCGCCATCTACTGGGTGGGTCACTGGCTGCCTTGGCGGTTTCGGCCGTGCCGCGTTTGGCCCGCGCTGGAGATGTCTCGCGGTACCCGGATGTCGATGCCGGTGCTGCACCTGGTTGGTTCAATGAAAAGCTTGGTGGGACTCGATGGCAGGCGGTGACGGCGCCAGGCGAGGCCATTACGCCATTCAAGGATGCAACCCACTACAACAACTTCTATGAGTTCGGCCCCGACAAGGGTGACCCCGCGCAAAACGCGGGTGGGCTGAAAACAGCGCCCTGGACCGTTGTGGTCGACGGGGAGGTGGGTAAGCCTGGTCGCTACGCTTTGGAAGACTTCATCAAGCCCTATCAATTGGAAGAGCGCATCTATCGGTTGCGCTGTGTAGAGGCGTGGTCGATGGTGATCCCTTGGTTGGGGTTCCCATTGTCTGCCTTGCTCAAGCAAGTAGAGCCAACATCCAAGGCGCGCTACATTCGGTTTGAAACGCTGCAGGATCCGAAAAGCATGCCTGGCCAGCGTTCAGGCTTTGCCTTGATTGACTGGCCATATGTAGAAGGGTTGCGTTTGGACGAGGCCATGAATCCACTGGCCATATTGGCAGTTGGTATGTATGGACGGGAATTGCCTAATCAGAACGGCGCGCCTTTAAGGTTGGTTGTGCCTTGGAAGTATGGTTTCAAGAGCATCAAGTCGATCGTGCGTATCCGTCTCGTTGAGCAGCAGCCGAAAACCACGTGGCAAAGCATCGCCCCAGAGGAGTACGGTTTCTATGCCAATGTGAATCCTCAGGTTGATCATCCGCGCTGGACGCAGGCCCGCGAGCGTCGGTTGCCGAGTGGGTTGTTCAGTCCTAATGTGCGAGACACGCAGATGTTCAATGGTTACGCCGAAGAGGTTGCTGCTCTTTATAGTGGTCTTGATCTCAGGAAGAACTACTGATGCGCTATCCGTGGTTTCGCCTTGGTATTTTTGTGCTCGCCAGCATCTGGCCGTTGCTTTGGCTATATCAGGCCTGGGCGTTCGCATTGGGGCCTGACCCTGGCAAGGTGCTGGTTGACCGGCTGGGGCTGGGGGCGTTGATCTTTTTGCTCATTACCTTGTGTATGACGCCATTGCAGCGATTAAGCGGTTGGTCTGGCTGGATTGTGGTGAGGCGCCAACTAGGGTTGTGGTGCTTTGCTTATGCGGTGTTGCACTTGAGCTGTTACCTGTTTTTCATTCTGGGTCTCGACTGGGGGCAGTTGGGCGTAGAGTTGCGCAAGCGCCCTTACATTATTGTGGGGGTTCTGGGGTTGAGCGGGCTGCTTGCCTTGGCTGTGACCTCTAATCGTTACAGTCAGCGGCGACTTGGTGCGCGCTGGAAGCGATTGCACAAGCTGGTCTACGCGATCCTGGGGCTGGGGTTGTTGCATTTCCTTTGGGTCGTGCGTGCCGATCTGAAGGAGTGGACGATTTACGCAACTATTGGCCTGCTGCTGTTGGCGCTACGTATTCCAGCACTGGGGCGGCGTATTCCGAGGCTGGCGCTTGGTAAGGCAGCGACTACAACGAAAAGTTGAAATTAGCCCTTGACGCCCCGTTTGATCTCTCTATAATGCGCACCTCTTCCGGCGCAGTCGAAACGGAAAAC
>NZ_BMQU01000004.1 GCF_014648275.1 Pseudomonas laurentiana | reverse complement strand
TGATTTCACAAGCACCCACACGAATTGCTTGATTCGATTGTTAAAGAGCGGTTGGTTAAGAGCTTTTCGTCTCAACCGAGGCGCGCATTCTACGCTTTCCTCTGTCTCTGTCAAGCGTTTATTTTGAAGTTTTTCAGAATTTTCCGTTCAACTTCAAACACTTGACTCGCTTCGATCTCTCGTTAGCGGGAGGCGAATTCTACAGCGTTTCAACTCGCTGTCAACCACCTTTTTCACCGCTGCCGATCTAATCGACCGAAGCACTTCCTGCACCTTCTAGAAACTTCTAACTCGTTGATTACCAAGGAGTTTTCCGTTTCGACTGCGCCGGAAGAGGTGCGCATTATAGAGAGATCAAACGGGGCGTCAAGCACTATTACCATGAACACCCAAGAAAAGAAAAGTGCGCACTATATTGCTCACCAACTGAAGCTTCGCGCATCATACAGCGACCATTTCCGCCGCTACTATATAGAAGGACTTTGTCCGCAGCATGAATGCACAACCCCGCAGCCTGGCAACAACCCTCTTTCCCATCGCACTCCTGCTGATTGCCATGGCCTCGATTCAATCTGGCGCCTCGCTGGCAAAAAGCCTGTTCCCTGTTATCGGCGCCCAAGGCACAACCACGCTACGCCTGATATTCGCCAGTGTGATCATGTTGCTGTTGCTGCGCCCCTGGCGCGCCAAGCTGAACGCCAGCACACTGAAAACGGTGCTGATCTACGGGATGGCACTGGGTGGCATGAACCTTCTCTTCTATATGTCCTTGCGCACCGTGCCACTTGGCGTGGCCGTAGCCCTGGAGTTCACCGGACCACTGGCGGTAGCCCTCTATGCGTCACGCCGCGCGGTAGACTTTCTATGGATCGGCCTCGCCGTGCTGGGCCTGGCCCTGCTCATTCCAGTGGGTCAGTCAGGCACGAGCGTTGACCTGGTCGGCGCCAGCTATGCATTAGGTGCCGGTGTCTGCTGGGCGCTCTACATCCTGTACGGTCAGAAGGCGGGCGCTGAAAATGGCATCCAGACAGCCGCACTGGGCGTCGTGATCGCCGCTTTCGTCGTAGCGCCTTTCGGTATTGCGCATGCCGGCAGCGACTTGCTGTCCCCAGCACTCATCCCCGTTGCCCTCGGCGTCGCGATTCTTTCCACCGCCCTGCCCTACAGCCTGGAGATGGTGGCGCTGACGCGCATGCCCGCGAAGACCTTTGGCACACTCATGAGTATCGAGCCAGCATTTGGTGCACTTTCCGGCCTGCTGTTCCTAAACGAGGTACTTAGCCTGACCCAGTGGCTGGCCATCGCGGCGATCATCACCGCTTCTGCTGGCGCCACACTGTCCTTGCGCAGAGAGACGCAGCCCTTGGTTGCCGCCGACTGACATGAGAAATACTTTCATCTAAATCGATGCAGGTCATTGTGTCTAATACCTGCCATCTTTAAGCTGTAACCTGACGCCACGCTTGAAATATTTCACTGATCAGACAAGGATGCTGTGGGCGCCAGGAAGGATGCATTGGCTATGTAGACGACCCGTAGGCTCGGGTACGCAGTAAGGACAGGAATGAAACGAATTTTGCTCATCCTAGCCATTTTGGCCATCGCAGGCTGCGCCGCGACCGCCAAGACAGAGGTCAAGCGCGGAAAGAAAGGCCTTCACATCAATTGTTCCGGCCTGTCGTCATCATGGAGCAAGTGCTATAGCAAAGCGGAAAGCTCATGTGGCAGCAAAGGCTACAAGGTTCTCGCAAAATCCGGCGATGATGAGGGAGAACCCGGTGATTTTGTCTTCGGCATAAACCCGGCGGGCTACACCAGCCGCAGCATGATCGTGATCTGCCGGTAAGCCACAACACGGTAGAAGGCAACCCTCAGGCTACCTTCTACCCACGCCGAACTGCCCTCAAATCAGATTGCCGCGGTACGCACCTGCAACCATTGCAATGCATTGCCTTCGAGCAAGGGCGACAACCGCTGGCGCACTTCATCGTGATACGCATTGAGCCACTGTCGCTCCTCGCTGCTCAGCAATTCAGGCAGCAGGCAACGCGTGTCGATCGGGCACAACGTCAGGGTTTCAAACTCAAGGAAGTCACCAAAACCGCTCTTCCCGGATTCCCGATTGAACACCAGGTTCTCGATACGCACCCCCCACTGCCCCGGCCTGTAAGTACCTGGCTCGATCGAAGTGATCATGCCGGCCTGCATTGCCGTCTGCGGAGCAGGCGCAGCCTGGTAGGCAATGACCTGAGGCCCCTCGTGAACATTCATGAAGTAGCCAACGCCATGCCCGGTACCATGCCCGTAATCGACATGCTCAGCCCAAAGCGGCGCGCGCGCAATGGCATCGAGCAAGGGTGACAGTACTCCCCGCGGAAACCGCGCACGCGACAACGCGATCACACCTTTGAGTACACGGGTGCAGTCCTGCTTCTGCTCGATACTGGGTGATCCGATGGGTACCATCCGCGTAATGTCGGTCGTACCGCCCAGATACTGCCCACCCGAATCGATCAACAACAGGCCATCACCCTCGATCGTCGCATGTGCCTCTTCGGTAGCCCGATAATGCGGCATGGCACCGTTGCTGTTAAAGGCAGCAATCGTCGCAAAACTAGGTGAGACGAAACCAGGCCGACGGGATCGTGCCGCGCCGAGCTTTTCGTCAACGGTCACTTCAGTGATGCGTTCCCGCCCCAGCGCAGACTCGAACCAGGCGAAAAATTCGCACAGCGCCGCTCCATCCTGCTCCATGGCCTGACGGATGTGGGCAAGATCGGATTCACTCTTGCGCGACTTCGACAACGTGGTCGGGTTGAGGTCTTCCACAAGCCTTACATCGCTACCCAGGTTCGCCAAGAGGCCGAGGGTCACCTTGGCAGGATCAATCAACAACGAACTGCCTGGGGCTATACCTGCCAACGCCTCACCTACCGCGGCATAGTCCTGTACATGAACACCATCGGTTTCAAGGACCTTACGCAGGTTACCGTCAACCTTATCCAGTGCAACAAACAGAATTGCCTCGTTCTGACTAACCAAGGCAAACGACACAAACACCGGGTTGTAAGAGACATCACTGCCGCGCAAATTGAACAGCCAGGCGATGTCATCCAGCGTGGCAATGAAATGCCAGTCGGCGCCACGCACCTGAAGTGCCTGACGCAGGCCTTCCAGCTTATGCACCCGACTGACCGTCGCATGAGGTGGCAGATGCTGGTACACCGGATTGACTGGCAACGGCGGACGCTCTTCCCAAACCTCAAGCAACCAGTCTTTGTCCGCCAGCAGCCGAACATTCCGAAGTTTGAGTCGCGCCTCCAACTGCCGAGCCGATGCCAGCGCCATGACCGCACCATCGACAGCAACGACACCACCTTCCGGAGCCTGCTCAGCGAGCCAATCCAGAGGGCCAGGCTGGCCCGGCAACAGTTTCATCAACGCGATACCACTGCCACTCAACTCTCTTTCGGCCTGCTCCCAATAGCGACTGTCTACCCAAAGGCCGGCAAAGTCCGACGTGAGGATCAACGTCCCCACCGAACCATGAAAGCCGGACAGCCACTGCCGCCCCTGCCAATACCCTGGCAGATACTCAGAAAGGTGCGGGTCGGCCGACGGCACCAACAGCGCATCGACACCTTCTCGGCTCATCACCTCGCGCATACGCGCCAAACGCCCCGTTACCACCCCCTGCGTTGAAGACTGACTGTTCATGCTGACTCCTGCTGCCACGACATCCGATGGTCTTGATCGCAGATAATGGAGCAGCCCTCAGCGCCGGGCAACTGCCAGGAGGCGCACCCCTGCAATGGACATTGACTGCCTCAGCGCCATCAACCTCTCGCCAGAAGCTGTGCCAGGGCTTTCGCCTGCAGCGCCACATCAGTGACAGCCGTGCTTTCCCACCACATACCGCGCAACGGTGGCCCCATGGCGAACAAGCACTCACTGGCACGCCCTTGTGCATCCAGTACGGCACCGGCCGGGTTGGCAGCAATGCCCAACGCAAGCGGCCCAGGCTGAACCAGTCCGCGCGCCAGCAGGCTTCGTGGCAGGGGCCGATCAACACGGCGCCAATCGTATTCAATACCCATTGAATTGATCAGTGCAGCACCTGTCACACGCGTCGTCGCCTGCTGACCACGCAAGCGCAAACGAATACCCACCTCATTGCCCTCAACAGCATCGACGCCTTGCCAGGAGGCCGCACGAATGCGCAAGCGCCCCTCCTCAAGTAACCGCTGGAGCAACGCTGCGCCAGGCGGCGCGGAACGATGGTGATGACTCTCCCACCAAGGACGCACATGCCGCACAAACTGTCGACGCTCTCGATCGCTGGCCTGACTCCAAAGCCTGGCGATATGCACCCGGACGGTATCCAGCGGCGCCTGACAATCAACCCCCTGAGCGATAGCCAAGCGGCATTGTGCCCGCACACTTCGGAGCAGCTGACGAGGGCTACGTACCCCAGGATCAGCTGCCAGGAAATCGACCCAGCTCGGCGGCTGTCGGCGTACATGAGGCAACAGGCCATGGCGGGAAAACACATCGATCGGCCCTCGATGCCCAGCCTGCTGCAACGACACCAATGCATCGATCATGGTCAGGCCGGAACCGATGATCAGCACCCGCCCTTGAGGATCAAGCCCACGCATGGCCGAAACATCCCAGGGGTCAAGGGTGGCCTGCCTCAGCCCGTCCGCACCAAGGCGCGGAGTACGCGCGGCAGTAAACATGCCCGTAGCCAGTACCGCACGCTTCGCCCGCAGTTGGTGCCCATTGGCACACTGCACAACCACTCCCTCGCTGCCGACCTGCAGGTCGTCTACCTCGCTACACAGGTGCTCGACGGTGGAACCTGAACGGCCGCCCATGACCTCAGCGTCAGCCAGACGCTGGCGCGCATAACAGCCGAACAGGCCTCGGGGCGGAAACAGCTCGGCAATGGGTACCTGTTGTTCGGCTGACTCAGGCCAGCTACCCGCTTGAATAGACTGCGCGAGCCATTGGGTCAGGTCATCGGGGTTGTCTGGGTCGACACTCATCCGTGCCGCGTTGCCATTGAGGGTATGCCCTGGCTCGGTCGCACTGTAGGCCTCGCCACGCCCCAGTTCGGGCCGAGGCTCAACGACCACAATGCGCCGTTGACCCGGCTGGCGTAGCAGTTGCGCAGCCAGCATCGCGCCACTGAGGCCACCCCCGATTATGAGTACATCAATGACTGTATTCGGGTACGTCGCAGCGTGTGGTTCGTGCATTCGCGTCTCCTTGCGCAATTATCCGGATGATAAGCGGCAAACGGCGGAAAACGCAGCCACACCGGTACTAAAGTAGGTTCATACCGACGGAGCGGCAAAGCGCTTGCGATAATCACTGGGCGCCAACCCCGTGACCTTGTGAAACACTTTGCGAAATGCTCCCGGGTCTTGATACCCGACACCCCAGGCAATCTGCTCGATATTGCGATTGGTGAACTCCAGCATGCGGCACGCACGCCCGACACGAACCTGCTGGCAGTACTCGGTAGGCTTTAGTCCAGTCGCTCGGCGAAAACGACGCAGGAAGGTACGCTCCTCAAGGCCTGCATGACCGGCCATCCCTTCGAGGCTGACGTCCTTGGCACCGCTGCCTTGCAGCCAGTGCTGGACCTTGAGAATCGCTTCGTCACCATGATCCAGACAGGGGCTGAATACACTGCCTGCACGCGGCCCGACCTGCACACGCTCCACCGCCAGAAACCGGGCGGTTTCCGTCGCCAGGGTGGCCCCGAGAAAGCGCTCGACCAGGTTCAAGCCCAGCTCGGTCCACGCCATCAGCCCTGCGGAAGTAATAATATCGCCGTCATCCAGCAACGGCAGATGGGTCTCGACCCTCACCTGCGGAAAGCGCTCAGCCAAGGACTGCGCGAAGTTCCAGTGCGTGGTTGCCGGACGGCCGTCAAGCAGGCCACTTGCCGCAATGAAGAACACCCCGACGCACACCGACACCAGCAGAGCGCCCTCACGATGCCACTGCCTGAGGTCACCACAGAACCGCTCAAGCAACTCAGGCACAGGCGCCTGGGTCAGGCTCGGCGGGATGATAATGGCACGTGGTTGGTGAACACCCTGTGGATGCGTATCAAAGTTGACCGCCAACCCTCCGCCCTCGGCCTCACACCAGTGAGTGACCCGCAACAACGGTCGCTCCTGCGCACCGAGTTCGACGGACATGCGATTCGCGACCGCCAATAAGTCGGTGATGCCATGCACGGCCGCCATCTGCGCGCCCGGGTACACCAGAATGCCGATCTCCAGCGTGTCGCGTACGGTAGTCATTGTCAGTTTTTCCAGCCAATTTGTCGGTCGCGCCAATCCGCAAGTCTGTCGATCAAGCCTATAACTATCGCCACACCACAACCACTCCCAGCATGAGGCAAGCGACATGACCCAACACGCGCTGATCGTCATTGATATTCAGAACGACTATTTTCCCGGCGGCAAATGGCCCCTCGACGGTGCCGAGGCGGCTGCCGATAACGCAGCACGGGTATTGGCAGCGGCGCGAGCCAGGAACGACCTGGTGATTCATGTACGCCATGAGTTTGAGTCCGCGGACGCACCGTTCTTCACGCCCGGCTCAGAGGGTGCGCAGATACACCCCAAAGCAGAAAACCGGACGGATGAGCCGGTGATTCTCAAGCATCGGGTAAATGCTTTCCTGAATACCGAGCTCAAGACATTACTGGATGATCATCAGGTAAGCGCCATTACCTTGATCGGCAGCATGAGTCATATGTGCATCGACTCTGCAGCGCGCGCGGCGGCAGACTTTGGCTTCGCGACCACGGTCATCCACGATGCCTGCGCTACCCGTGCACTGGTGTTCAACGACGTAACAGTACCTGCTGCACAGGTGCACGCCGCCTATATGGCATCGCTGGCATTCGGTTATGCGCAGGTCGTATCGACAGCCGAATACCTCGACACCCCACGCGGCTGACCCACCGGACAGCCCTCAGATCACCACATTGCGTACAAAGCGTACCGCCACCTCTCCATCGTTGCGGTAGGCGTGCATCCGGTTGCTGGCGAAGGTAAAGAATTCGCCAGCAGCCAGGCGGTAGGCCTGATCCTCGATCAACAAGGTCAGACAACCCTGTAACACATAGAGCTGCTCGCTCCAACCGTCGGCATCGGCCTCGGAGGGATACACTTCGCCGGGCTCCAGGCGCCACTCCCACAACTCCACCTCGCGGCTGGCCTTGGAGCTGGCCAGCAATACGGCCTTGCTGCCCGAATGAACGCCCGTCCAGGCCAGCTCGTTGATTCGGCTGGGGTCGCGGTTGTCTGGTGCCTGGATCAAATCACTGAAAGCGACATCAAGCGCTTCGGCTATTCGATCAAGCGTGGTCAAGCTGACGTTCTTTTCACCTGCCTCGATGGCGACCAGCATGCGACGGCTCACACCCGACTTTTCCGCCAGAGCAGTCTGGCTGAGGTCTGCTGCATGACGCAGGCGGCGGATGTTCTGGCTGACGTGCTGCAACACAGACGCCCTTTGGTTCGAATCTTTGTGCACTATATTGCTCGCTGGTAGGGTGTGCGCAGTATACTGCCCACTTTGGCGCATTGTGCGTCGCCCATTCTTTGTGTGCAAGACCATGACCTCGAGCGCCCCGCAACACGCGACCATTACCTTCCGGCCAAGCAAGGCTGAGTGGGTGCTGATTTTCATCACCATTCTCTGGGGCGGCACTTTTCTGCTGGTGCACAAGGTGATGACCGTCAGTGGCCCGATGTTCTTCGTGGGCCTGCGCTTCGCCGCCGCCGCACTGTTCGTGGCCATGGTATCGGCCCGCTCGCTGTCAGGTCTGACCGCCACCGAGCTCAAGGCCGGCTTCCTGATTGGCGTCTCGATCATGCTTGGCTATGGCTTGCAGACGGTCGGCCTGCAGACCATCAGTAGCAGCCAATCGGCTTTCATTACAGCATTGTATGTGCCGTTCGTGCCCTTGCTTCAATGGGTGATTCTAGGCCGTCGTCCAGGTCTCATGCCAAGCATCGGCATCAGCCTGGCATTTATCGGACTCATGTTGCTGGCCGGCCCGAACGGCCGTTCGTTGCAGTTCAGCCCTGGCGAGATCGCCACGGTGGTCAGCGCGGTCGCCATTGCAGCCGAAATCATTCTGATCAGCCGCTTTGCTGGCAAGGTTGATGTGCGCCGCGTCACTGTCGTGCAATTGGCCACCGCCTCGGCCCTGTCATTCCTGATGATCGTTCCGACGCAGGAAGCACTGCCGGATTTTTCCTGGCTGCTGGTGCTCAGCGCTGTCGGCCTGGGGGCGATGAGCGCGGCTATCCAGGTGGCGATGAACTGGGCACAGAAATCGGTTTCGCCTACCCGCGCTACGCTCATCTACGCAGGAGAGCCCGTGTGGGGAGGCGTCTTCGGGCGACTGGCGGGTGAGCGCCTGCCGGGTGCTGCGCTGGTCGGTGCGTTGCTTATCGTCATTGCGGTCGTGGTCAGCGAATTGAAGATCAAGCGTCGAGAGGAGAGCCCCGCACAGGAAGAGGCGCCCGAACAAGAGCGCGAACCGGGTTGAGGGTGCAGGCTTCACGCCAACGCTGAAAAAAACTGTTATAAAAAAATAGTTTAATGCACCGTTCTTGTAGGATTCTGCGACAGCTTGTGTGTTGGTGATCGACGGTACGGCACGTATGATCCCTTACAAACTCCTGCAGATTAGAAACCCATGTCCTTGATAGTTCTGCTGCTTCTGCCATTCATCGGCAGCTGTCTGGCGGCTGTCCTGCCGCACAATGCGCGTAACAGTGAGTCGCTGCTGGCAGGCCTCGTCGCACTTGTCGGCACCGTACAGGTAGCCCTGCTGTACCCTCAAATCGCCAATGGCGGCATCATTCGCGAGGAAGTGCTCTGGCTGCCGAGCCTGGGGCTGAACCTGGTACTGCGCCTGGATGGCTTCGCCTGGTTGTTCTCCCTGCTGGTGCTTGGCATCGGCACGCTGGTCTCGCTCTACGCACGTTACTACATGTCCCCTCAAGACCCGGTACCGCGCTTTTTCGCCTTTTTCCTGGCGTTCATGGGCGCGATGCTTGGCCTGGTGATTTCCGGCAACCTGATCCAGATCGTATTTTTCTGGGAACTGACCAGCCTGTTCTCCTTCCTGCTGATCGGTTATTGGCATCATCGCAGTGACGCCCGACGCGGGGCCTATATGGCCTTGATGGTTACCGGTGCTGGCGGCCTGTGCCTGCTGGCGGGGGTACTGCTGCTCGGCCATGTGGTCGGCAGCTATGACCTGGACAAGGTACTGGCTGCCGGTGATCACATTCGTAGCCATGCCCTTTACCCAGTGCTGTTGCCCCTCATCCTGCTTGGCGCCCTGAGCAAAAGCGCGCAATTCCCTTTCCACTTCTGGCTTCCCCACGCCATGGCCGCGCCGACGCCCGTGTCGGCTTACCTGCACTCCGCAACCATGGTCAAAGCCGGGGTTTTCTTGCTCGCAAGACTCTGGCCAGCCCTGGCGGGCAGCGAACAGTGGTTCTGGATCGTCAGCGGCGCAGGCGCCTGCACCTTGCTGTTGGGCGCCTACACGGCGATGTTCCAGAACGACCTCAAGGGTCTGCTGGCCTACTCGACCATCAGCCACCTCGGCCTGATTACCCTGCTGCTGGGGCTGAACAGCCCGTTGGCGGCGGTCGCCGCAGTGTTCCACATTCTCAATCACGCCACCTTTAAAGCCTCGTTGTTCATGGCAGCCGGGATCATCGACCACGAGAGTGGCACCCGAGACATTCGCAAACTCAGCGGGCTGTTCCGCCTGATTCCATTCACCGCGACCTTGGCGATGGTCGCCAGTGCCTCGATGGCCGGCGTACCGCTGCTCAACGGCTTTCTCTCCAAGGAAATGTTCTTCGCCGAAACCGTATTCATTTCCTCCACCGCCTGGGTCGAGGCCGCACTGCCAGTCATCGCGACACTGGCCGGCACTTTCAGCGTGGCGTACGCCCTGCGTTTCACCGTCGATGTGTTTTTCGGGCCGCAGGCCACTGATCTGCCGCATACGCCACATGAGCCACCGCGCTGGATGCGCGCACCGGTCGAGCTCCTGGTACTGACCTGCCTGGTAGTGGGTATTTTCCCGGCCCAGTCCGTAGGCCCACTGCTTGCGGCTGCCGCCTTGCCTGTGGTCGGGGGGACACTGCCCGACTACAGCCTGGCGATCTGGCACGGCTGGAATGCCCCCCTGATCATGAGTCTGATCGCCATGGCAGGCGGCATCGTGCTGTACCTGCTGCTGCGCAACCAGTTCAGACTCGACCGTATTTCACACCCACCCGTCATCGAGCGCTTCAACGGCAAGCGACTGTTCGAGCGCAGCCTGGTCCTGCTGATGCGCATGGCACGCCGTGCCGAGCGCCTGCTCACGACCCGACGCCTGCAAAAGCAGTTGTTCATGCTGGTACTGGCCGCCTTTCTCGCTGGCCTGCTACCCATGCTTTACAGCGGCCTGAGCTGGGGCGACAGACCCAAGATCCCAGGCTCCGGTGTCTTTGTGGCCCTCTGGCTGATCGCGATTGCCTGTGCCCTTGGTGCTGCCTGGCAAGCCAAATACCACCGACTGGCAGCGCTGACCATGGTCAGCGTATGCGGCCTGATGACCTGCATTACCTTCGTCTGGTTCTCGGCACCTGATCTGGCGCTGACCCAACTGGTCGTAGAAGTCGTCACCACCATTCTGATCCTGCTGGGTTTGCGTTGGCTGCCACGCCGAATCGAAGGTGTCTCGCCACTGGGTAGCCAGGAGCGTGCTCGCTTGCGGCGCCTGCGCGACCTGGTACTGGCAGTGTTGGTCGGTGCCGGCATGGCCTTGCTGTCCTATGCGATGCTGACCCGCCCTACCCCCAATGACATCTCGTCGTTCTACCTGAGCCGGGCATTGCCCGAGGGCGGCGGCAGCAATGTCGTCAACGTGATGCTGGTGGATTTCCGTGGCTTCGATACCCTCGGCGAAATCACCGTACTGGTCGCCGTGGCACTGGCCGTGTTCGCACTGCTACGGCGCTTCCGCCCACCCCGCGAGAGTATCGAACTGCCTGCACAACAGCGTCTGCTCGCACCAGACGTGGTCACCGACCTGGTCAACCCACGGCATGCCGCCGATACCGCACTGGGCTTCATGATGGTGCCGGCGGCGCTGGTCCGGCTGCTGCTGCCGATTGCCCTGGTGGTGTCGATGTACCTGTTCATGCGCGGGCACAATCAACCGGGCGGCGGCTTTGTTGCCGGCCTGGTGATGTCGGTGGCCTTCATCCTGCAGTACATGGTCGCCGGCACCCAGTGGGTCGAGGCCCAGATGAGCCTGCGCCCTTTGCGCTGGATGGGTACCGGCCTGCTCTGTGCCACCCTCACCGGGGTTGGCGCCATGTTCCTGGGATTTCCCTTCCTGACCACCCACACCGCCCACCTGCACCTGCCAGTGGTGGGTGATTTGCATGTCGCCAGCGCACTGTTCTTCGATATCGGCGTGTTCACCGTCGTCGTCGGCTCGACGCTGCTGATCCTTACCGCGCTGGCGCACCAGTCAGTACGTAGCCATCGCCCCAGTAAAAACCTTCAACCCGGAGCCGCCTGATGGAAGAAGTCATTGCAATTGCCATCGGCGTACTCGCCGCCTCGGGCGTCTGGCTGATACTGCGGCCACGGACCTTCCAGGTCGTGATGGGCCTGTGCCTGTTGTCGTACGGCGTCAACCTGTTCATCTTCAGCATGGGCAGCCTGTTCATTGGCAAGGAGCCGATCATCAAGGACGGCATACCGCAAGACCTGCTCAACTACACCGACCCGCTGCCCCAGGCCTTGGTACTGACCGCGATCGTCATCAGCTTCGCCATGACGGCCTTGTTCCTCGTGGTGCTGCTGGCCTCGCGCGGCCTGACCGGCACTGACCACGTCGACGGCCGGGAGCCCAGCGAATGAGTGCGATGAACCAACTGATCGTCGCCCCCATCCTGCTACCGTTGATTACCGCAGCGCTCATGCTGCTGCTCGGCGAGAAACGCCGGCCACTCAAGGCCCGTATCAACCTGGTTTCATCCCTGCTTGGCTTGGGCATTTCCGTGGTGTTGCTGCTGTGGGTACACACACAGGGGCAAGCCGGTTCGATCGGTGTCTACCTGCCCGGTAACTGGCCAGCACCTTTCGGTATCGTGCTGGTGGTCGACCGCCTGGCCGCAATGATGCTGGTACTGACCGGCATCATCGGGGTGAGTGCTTTGCTCTTCGCCATGGCCCGCTGGGACAGCGCTGGAGCCAGCTTCCATGCACTCTTCCAGATCCAGCTGA
Source organism: Pseudomonas laurentiana (assembly GCF_014648275.1). Taxonomy (GTDB): domain Bacteria; phylum Pseudomonadota; class Gammaproteobacteria; order Pseudomonadales; family Pseudomonadaceae; genus Aquipseudomonas; species Aquipseudomonas laurentiana. The sequence continues at coordinate 259,387 of NZ_BMQU01000004.1, read as the reverse complement.
TGGGTTTGTACGGGGCATTCCTGACTGCCGACCTGTTCAACCTGTTCGTCTTTTTCGAGGTGCTGCTGGCGGCATCCTATGGCTTGATCCTGCACGGTTCAGGACGGGCCAGGGTCAAGGCCGGCCTGCATTACATCGCCATCAACCTCGTGGCATCGTCGCTGTTTCTGATTGGCGCAGCGATGCTCTATGGTGTTACCGGCACCCTCAATATGGCCGATCTGGCGATCAAGATCCCACTGGTGCCAGAGGCCGACCGAGGCTTGCTGCACGCTGGCGCTGCAATCCTGGCCATTGCCTTTCTGGCCAAGGCCGGTATCTGGCCGCTGAACTTCTGGCTGGTGCCGGCGTACTCCGCAGCCAGCGCCCCCGTGGCCGCACTCTTCGCGATCATGACCAAAGTCGGGATCTACACCGTGCTGCGTCTCTGGACCCTGCTGTTTTCCGGGCAAGCCGGTGCCTCTTCATTCTTCGGTGGCGAGTGGCTGGTGTACGGTGGCCTGGCAACCTTGGGATGTGCCGCGCTGTCGATCCTCGCGGCACAGCGCCTTGAACGAATGGCCAGCCTGAGCATCCTGGTCTCGGCGGGTACACTGCTGGCCGCGATAGGTTTCGGGCAACCCGCCCTGACCGCAGCGGCACTGTTCTACCTGGTCAGTTCGACCCTGGCACTATGCGCACTGTTCCTGCTTGCAGAACTGATCGAACGCTCACGCTCGGTCAATGAGATACCACTGGATGACGACAGCGACACGCTCCCTCCAGCGCTGGAGCTATCGCAACCGCCCAAGGGCATCAATCTGGACGATGAGCAAAAGGCCGTTGTCGGCCAGGTCATTCCCTGGGCCATGGCGTTTCTCGGTCTTAGCTTCATTGCTTGCGCCCTGCTGGTGATCGGCATGCCGCCACTGTCGGGTTTCATCGGCAAGCTGAACCTGATCAGCGCACTGCTCAACCCACAAGGCCTCGGCCTCGCGACTGAGCAGCCGCTGCCCGCGACTGGCTGGGCACTGCTGGCACTGCTGGTGCTCTCGGGCCTGGCTTCGCTCATTGCCCTGGCTCGCGTCGGCATCACACGTTTCTGGACCCCACAAGAACGCCCTTCACCCGTACTTCGGCGCCTGGAATGCCTGCCGATTGTCGCCCTGCTGAGCCTGTGCGTGCTGCTCAGCATCCAGGCCGAACCACTGTTACGCTACACGCAGGACACAGCAAGCGGCCTGCAAGATCCACAACAGTACCTATCTGCTGTGTTCGCTACGCGGCCAACCCCAGGCCCGCTTGCGCAGGCGAAACCTGCGGAGGTGCAGCCATGAAGCGCCTGTTTCCGGCACCGCTGCTATCACTGACGCTGTGGTTGTTATGGCTGGTACTGAACCTTTCAACAAGCCCCGGCAACCTGTTGCTAGGCGCGCTGCTGGGCGTGCTCGCACCGCTGCTGATGGCGCCCCTGCGACCACAATCGGTACGCATCCGCAGACCTGTAACCATCATACGGCTGATCCTCAGGGTCGGTCTGGATGTGCTGACCTCCAACCTGCAGGTGGCTCGAAGCGTCCTGACTGCCGGTCAACGCCCACCACGGTCGGCCTTCGTTCGCATTCCACTGGACCTGCGCGACGCACACGGGCTGGCGGCCTTGTCGATGATCACAACGATTGTGCCTGGCACTATCTGGTCGGAGTTGGCGCTAGACCGCAGCATCTTGTTACTGCATGTCTTCGACCTGAACGACGAAAGGCAATTCATCGAGCATTTCAAACACACTTACGAGCGCCCGCTGATGGAGATCTTCGAATGACAGGCCTGCTTGCCAACGCCGTTCTCGCCAGCCTGTTCATCTTCGCCCTGGCCATGGCGTTGACCCTGGTCAGGCTGTTCCGAGGCCCCTCGGCGCAAGACCGGGTCCTGGCACTGGACTACCTGTACATCCTGGCAATGCTGATGATGCTGGTGCTGGGCATCCGCTACGCCAGTGATACCTACTTTGAGGGCGCGCTTCTGATCGCGCTGTTCGGCTTTGTCGGCTCATTTGCCCTGGCCAAATTCCTGCTGCGCGGTGAGGTGATCGAATGAACGAGTTCAATACACTGCCATTGTGGCTTGAACTGACTACCGCAGCGCTTCTGCTAACCGGCAGCGTGTTTGCCCTGACGGGGGCCTTCGGCCTTCTGCGCATGAAGACGTTCTTTCAGCGCATGCATCCACCCGCCCTGGCCTCTACGCTGGGCACCTGGTGCGTGGCCCTGGCCTCGATCCTGTACTTTTCCGGTCTCAAGCACATGCCGGTTCTACATGCCTGGCTGATCCCGATCCTGCTGTCGATTACCGTACCGATCACTACATTGCTACTGGCGCGAGCGGCACTGTTTCGTAAGCGTATGGCCAATGAGCCTGTACCTGAAGAGGTCAGTAGCGGGCGCGACAGGGGCAACTGATGCATCAGGTGCTGAGATGTTGCAGCTCTCGTCGAACCATCGAAGCGAACTCCGGCGGGCTTAGCTGATAGAGCTGCGCGGCAACCCAATCAAACCAGGCCGCTTTCAACTGACCGCGTTGTGCCAGCCATTGCTCGGCCAATGCGTGTGCCTGCGCCTGGTGCTGCGCATGGAACTCGGCGCGACCCTGAGGTTCGGTGCGGACGTTGCTCATTCGCTGGCCTTGAAGGTCATCTCGCCCTTGCGCCACTTGGCTGCTTTAGCGGTAGCGGCCTTGAGGATCTTGCTCAGCCCTTCCTGCAACTGTGCATGGGCTGCAAACACCAGCACCACACTCTGCCCTTCGCGTAACACGATCCCATTGCCCTCTGGGGACGATACGAATGCATAGTCGCCCAGCCCGTAAACCGTATGTTTGATGTCACGGAAACGAACTTCCAGCTTGCCGCCTTCGCGGCTGGGCAGCACCGCCGCACGAAAGTGGTCGCCCACCTTTAACTCAAGACGCTGTTTGTCATCAACGACCAACGCCTCTTCAGTGTCGATCTCGGCCATGTAGAGGCCTTCGGCACTTTGCTCAGTGATATAGACAAAACGCGATTGAAACTGTTTGACAAGCTTGGCCCGAAGATCGCCCAGCACAAACAGGGCCTGCATATCCAGATTGCTGACTGCCAATGAAAAATTCCTCAACGACTGATCACGCCCACGCCAACGCTGGCAGCGATGCCGCGCAATGGCCAAGGCACATTATTAGATAACCAGATATTAGTGGTTTAGCGAGTGATTATCCGTGCAGATAAGCATCCAGGCATGAAGGAAAGTGTACTGCTTCTTGCCGGCATAAGCCCTTGGGCGAATTCTCAGCAGATTTCCTCATTCAAGGAAGCTTTTTCTGACAGCAATATCGCATCAGACATGCGATAGCTGAAAGAACGCCCCCATCGGCGGGGTGTCCTGACCATCACTCATGTACTACAGGAAGCTGAATATGCACGAAAACACTGAATTCCGTCGAGAGGCCAACACGTATTGCGGCGTAGAAAGTCGAAACCATACCAAGCCTGCACGCTTCGTCGTGATACCTGCAGGTATCGGGTTCTTTCACATCACCGAGTACACCACAGGGCGCGTCAAGGGTTTCCGTCGCGAGCACATTGACGCCTGCGCGCTGGCGCGCGATCTTGAGCGCTGAAGACGTGCGCTCAACTGGCGTGGCGGGCAACACCCGCCATGGCGCCCTTGTTCAACTGGGCCAGCCAGGCGGCACGGCACTCGTGGGCCTCACCAGGGCTGGCAAAAGCAGTACCTCGGCGCTCGCCATTGACTAGCACAACCCAACATACTCGCTTGCCCTGCGCCTGCATCGATGCCGGCACACCACTACCAATCATCACGGCTACATCGACCTTGCTATGCATGATTCCCTCCGGAACGTCATTAGCAACCTAACGATGGAGCCATCATAGAACCCGTTCCTCACGGGAAAAAGCTATCACCTGCATAGCTGTTTTACATCAGCCGCAATAAAACACTCAACCCAACGCGGCTACCTGAGGTTTGTAACCAAGACGAAAACCACCCCAGTGACGCCCATGAACTTCAATAGGCACTGACAGGTCATGCATCAGCTCACCCGTGTCACGGGTATAGGTCTGCAACAGAACAGCCTGTTGGTGACTACCGCATCGAATGCCTGTCCGATCATCGAACTTGCGCTTACTGCGATTGTGCGCAGTATCAACCGCCTCATCGCCCGTCAATGGCTGATTGAACGCAGCATTGTGCGTCGGCACATAGCCCTGTTGAGTACAAGCGATGGCAAACACCAGACCTTCGTGCGCTTTCAGCAAGGGCTCTTGAATGGCCGGTAGAACCTGATCGGTGTACTGGTCAAAACGGGTGCGATAACGCACGGGCCGGGTGCCCGGAACAGCCTGATAGTGCCGATCGAACAAATCTTCCAGGCTGATACGGCCTTGGGCAACATCCGCCTCAAACTGCTTGGCCATCCTTTGCGCGCCCTCCCGCGCCAGGTCATAGATACGCTGGTGATAGTCGTCCAGGCCGACCTCCGCCAAACGTTCGCTGATGCTCTCGGCCTGTCCTTCCATTTGTACCGCGGCCTTGGCCAGTTGCTGGGTTTGCTGATCACTGACCTGCAAATCGCCACGCATTTGCTCGACAGCACGGAACAAACTGTCGAGTTGGGCCAGATTGGTCTCTGTCCCCTGGGCAATCTCGCTGATCTGTTGCTCCACCCCGGCAGCCAGACCGGCAATGCTGTCGAGTTGCCCACCGGTGTGTTCCACCTGATCCACCCCTGTGTGCAGGTCGTCGGACAATTCACGGATCTGCTCCACGACCTGAGCCGTACGCTGCTGAATATCAGCGACCATCAGCCCGACCTCTTCAGTGGCTTTGGCAGTTCGCCCCGCCAAGCCCCGCACCTCATCGGCCACCACCGCAAAACCGCGACCATGCTCACCTGCACGGGCCGCCTCAATGGCTGCGTTCAGCGCCAGCAAGTTGGTCTGACTGGCAATGGTATGAATCACCAGGGTGACCCGCGCAATATCCTCACTGCGCTGATGCAAGGCTTCGATCAACTCGCGGCTGGCGCTCGCCCGGGCACTCAGTTGATGCATCCGCTGAATCGACTCCGCCAGCACCGAGCGCCCGGCAGCACTGCTCTGGTGTGCTTCACGGGCCGCAGTCAAGGCTTGCTGACTGAGCTGGGAAGTTGCTTGCTCGGTATCGATCATGACATGCGCACTGCTGACAATCTGCGCCGCCGAGTCAAGTTGTGATTGCAGCTTGTCGGCCAGTTGTTTCACGGAAAACGCCACACCCGCCGCTGACAAGGCGTTATGGCTGGTGGTATGCGAAAGATCGCGAGTCAGTTCACCGAGCGGGTCGATAGCACTGTGCACTTCATCCGGCTCACGGCTGCGAAAACGCGGCAGCAACAGGATCAACAAGGCCAGCGGTGCGCAGACATAGAAGGACAGCTCAGCAAATGCCATCGCCGCCAACAGCACCAGCAATGCCAAGCCTTGCAGTGCCACTCCCGCCCATCCCTGCCTTGCTGTGAGTGATTGGCGCGGCGTTAGCACGGACTCTGGCAGAGATCCCTCTCGCATCATGGTTCGAACTCCATAGACACTGTCGTTTTTGTGACGCCATTAAACGCCACTATAAAGCCATTATCTATGCTTCCTTGGACCTAATACGGCCGAGCTTGATACAGGACAACAAATACAAAGGCCCCGGGGTTTGATGCCCGGGGCCTTGAGTGACAACAGCGCGAACGTCAGACCTGACGCTGGTGCTTGTCGATCTGTTCGTGGCGCTCTTGCGCTTCGATGCAGTATTTGGTGGTCGGGCTGATCAGCAGACGCTTCAAGCCGATAGGTTCACCACTGTCATCGCACCAGCCGAAACTTTCGTCGGCAATTCGACCCAAGGCCATCTCCAATTGTGGCAGCAGGCGCTGGTCACGTTCGATGGCGTTGACCAGCCAATGGCGCTCTTCTTCAACCGAGGCAGCGTCGGCAGGATCGGCAGGCGAGTCCAGGCTTTCAATGGCTACACGGCTCTGTTCAATACGCTCCTGGGTTTCGATCTTCATCGACTGCAACAAGCCGGTGAAGAAGGCCAGTTGCTCGGCGTTCATGTAGTCATCGGCCGGCATGGCCAGCAACTTTTCCTTTGTCATTGATTTCTCTATAAAAAATACGTGCATTAAGGCGAATCGAGTGCTGCTCGCGGCAAACGCGCTCAGCGGAATTCTTCAAGCACCATCCGGCACTCAATTTACAGGGGGCGGCAGTCTAAGGCCGAGATTCGTACTCAGCAACATAAAAGACAGCGGATGCGCCTGAAAAACCCAAGGCTCATCATCACCTGATGGCCTGAGGGCGCAGGCTTTATAGCAAATAAAAGGGCTAGCCGGCGTACTACAGAAGACAAACGGCAACGGCCATGCAGTGTGCCTCAGGGCAAGCCGTTCAGATACAGTAACAATTTACTGTGCATCCACATGAATGCGCCCTACCCCAACAGCTGGCTCAACACGGCCCGCAATTTACCGGGTTTCACTGGTTTACTCAGCAGAGGTGCCCCGAGACGCTGCATTGCCAGACGGCTCTGATCACTACGATCAGCCGTAATCATCACCGCTGCAATCGGCTGTCCAAAATGCTTGCGCAGGTCCATGACCACATCACAGCCCGTTACGCCGTGGTCAAGGTGGTAGTCCGCCAGTATCAACTCCGGCTCACGCCCCTGCAGCACCTCCAGTGCGCTCTCACGGTCTGTGGCGATCAGCACCTCACACCCCCACTGGCCGAGCAAAGAAGCCATGCTCTGGAGGATGCTCAGTTCATTGTCCAGTACCAGCAAACGCCGTCCTGGCAACGGATTGCCGATACTTGGCTGCGGCAACACCGCGGCCACCGGCGGGCGTGGCAAATCGCGGGTGAGCGGGACATCAATGCTGAACACCGAGCCGCGCCCCGGCCAGGAACGCACACGCACCTGACAGTCGAGTATGCGGGCAATACGTTCAACAATCGCCAACCCCAGGCCAACCCCCTTGCGATCAGCCGCACGCCCCACGTCGAGCTGATTGAACTCCAGAAAAATCGACTCAAGGCGATCGGCGGCAATTCCCCTACCGTTGTCCCACACCTCAAGCCGCAGGTAATGACCACATCGTCTGGCGCCCAACAACACACGTCCGTGCTCGGTGTATCGACAAGCATTGCTGAGGAAGTTGCGCAGGATCCGCGTCAGCAACCGCAAATCGGTATGAATCACCCGCTGACCGCTGCGCACCCGCAAGCTCAGCCCTGCGGCTTCAGCAACCGGCTGGAACTCCGAGGCCAATGGTGCCAACACCTCATCCAGGCTGTACAGATCAAGGTCTGGTTTGATCGCAGCCTGGTCCAGCCGAGAGATGTCCAGCAGATCCGTGAGCAGGTCCTCCGCCCCTTCCAGTGCCTGATGAGCGCGCTCGACCAACACCTGTTCGGTGGCCGGTAGCACTCGCTCACGCAGGGTAGAGATCAGCAGCCGCGCCGCATTCAATGGTTGCAACAGGTCATGGCTGGCTGCAGCCAGATACTTGTCCTTGCTCCGGTTGGCGGCCTGGGCCGCATCACGCGCGTCAATCAACTCGTTGGTACGCTCGGTGACGCGCTGCTCCAGTTCATCGTTGAGCTGCTGCAAGCGCTCCTGGGCCAGCTTGCGCTCAGTGATGTCGGCAACGAAGCCTTCCACCAGGCCTTCTTCATCAGGCCGGCGCAAGAGGTTCATCACCACGTCGATACTGCTGCCATCACGGCGGCGCAACTGTGTCTCATAGCCAAGCAAGGCGCCGTCGCGCTGCAACACCTGGGTAATCTGCAACAGTTCCGTCGGCCCACCGACAAACAAATGACCGCCCAGGTCCCTACGGGAAAACAACACGGCCTGAGGGTCGGTGTAGCCAAGCATACGTGCCAACGCCGGGTTCGCGGCACGCAGGCCATCGTCCAGGCTGGCTTGAAAAATCCCGTGTACCGCGTGCTCGAACAGCCACTTGTAACGGTTGCGTTCAGCCTCCAGCTCCTCCAGCCGCACGGCCAATTCCGGGTAATGGCTCTTGCGAACCGTATGGTTGCTCAGCCCTAGAAGCCCGGCAAGGGCATCCGCCCCGGGATCAGAGGGCCTCGCCATACACCACCTCGACGTCACGCAGGCTCGATGCACGCGGGTTGGTCAGAATGCATGGATCATCCATGGCATGCTGCGACAGGAACGGGATATCCGACAGACCAACACCATGCAGACCAAGGGTTTCATGGAAGCCTACTGCGTGTTTGAGGGCAATCAGGTGCTCCACCAGGCGCTGGCGAATCTGGTTGTGATTCAAGCCACGGCAATCAATACCCAGCGTCTCGGCGATCACCTTGAAACGCTCGGGTGCGGCGCTGTAGTTGAAGGCCACGACGTGCTCAACCAACACCGCATTGCACAAGCCATGAGGCAGATCGAGGAAGCCGCCCAGGCTATGGGACATGGCGTGCACCGCCCCCAGGATCGCGTTGGAAAACGCCAACCCGGCCTGCATGCTGCCCAACATGATTTTCTCGCGCAGGGCAATATCACCAGGGTTGGCGATCATCTGCACCAGATGGCCGTTGATCAGGCGCATTGCTTCCAGCGCGTGGGGATCGGTCAGCGGCCCGTGGCCAGTAGAAACAAAGGCCTCGATGGCATGCACCAACGCATCGATACCGGTGCAGGCGGAAAGGAACGGGTCCATGCTCAGGGTGGTTTCCGGGTCGATCAACGACACATCCGGCACCACTGCCTTGCTGACGATGGAGAACTTCATCCGTTCCTGCTGGTTGGAAATGATCACGAATTGCGAGACATCCGCCGAGGTTCCGGCAGTGGTCGGGATCAGGATCAGCGGCGGGCTCGGCACACGAATGGTATCGACCCCTTCAAACTCCAGAATATGCCGACCATGCGCTACCACGATGCCAATGCCCTTGGCACAGTCCATCGGGCTACCACCTCCAACGGCGACAATCACATCGCACTGCTCACTGCGGTAACGCTCAGCGCCAGCCATGACCTCCTCGACCCGAGGATTGGGCGACACGTCACTGTACAGGCAGTACTCGATGCCCTGCTCGCGCAGGCTGGCTTCGATATCGGCCACCCACCCCGCAACAATTACCCCTGGGTCGCTGACCAGCAACACCTTGCGTGCACCAAAGGTCTTGGCATAGTTGGCCACATGGTGCCGACAGCCCGCGCCAAAGATGATTTCCGGGGAGACGAATTTACGCAACTGGCTCAGGTTCGGGCTCATGCAACGCCTTCTTGTTTTTTTAAGATAGCGCCAGCCTAAAGCATCGGACCGGGATTGCAATCAGACCGTCAAGCGTAAGTGGCACCGGCCACTGTACACAGTGGCCGGCGGGAGCAGGATCAACGGTTGGCGAAGTACATCGTCACTTCAAAACCAATACGCAGATCAGTGAACGCAGGCTTTTTCCACATAACTCGATCCTCTTCTAGCACCACAGGATTGCGGTGATTTCATTAAACACCTGCCCTGCAAGCCACGCCTCCTACTTTGGGAGCAAATGGCTCAGCGCTTTGGTGCCATATCCTCAACAAGCCACTCAGAGACGTCGCGCACACCTGACGCCCTGAGCAGCACAGCCCCCTCACGCGAGCAATGAGTGGAGCACAAAAAAGCAGCCGCTGAACACTGACAGAAATGCCAGGTATCCAGCGGCCGAAAGGGACGTGATTTAGAAGAAGCCCAGCGGGTTAATGTCGTAGCTCACCAGCAGGTTCTTGGTCTGCTGGTAGTGGTCGAGCATCATTTTATGGGTTTCACGGCCGACGCCAGACTTCTTGTAACCACCGAATGCGGCATGAGCCGGATACAGGTGGTAGCAGTTGGTCCACACACGCCCCGCCTTGATTGCGCGGCCCATGCGGTAGGCACGGTTGATGTCACGGGTCCAGACGCCAGCACCAAGGCCAAACTCGGTGTCGTTGGCAATTGCCAGGGCTTCGGCTTCGTCCTTGAAGGTGGTCACACCAACGACTGGGCCGAAGATTTCTTCCTGGAACACCCGCATGCCATTGTGTCCCTTGAGCAAGGTCGGCTGGATGTAATAGCCCTGAGACAAATCACCCGCCAGACGTTCACGGTCACCGCCGGTCAGCACCTCGGCGCCTTCCTCGCGGGCTACCTGCATGTAGGAAAGGATCTTCTCGTACTGCTGCTCGGAGGCCTGGGCACCCACCATGGTTTCGGTGTCCAGTGGATTGCCCCGTTTGATCTGGCCGATCTTCTTCATCACCGCAGCCATGAAGGGCTCGTAGATCGACTCCTGAACCAGCGCCCGGGATGGGCAGGTGCAGACCTCACCCTGATTGAAGAACGCCAGCACCAGGCCCTCGGCGGCCTTTTCGATAAACGCTGGCTCGGCCTGCATGATGTCTTCAAAGAAAATGTTCGGCGACTTGCCGCCCAGTTCCACAGTAGACGGAATGATGTTCTCGGCAGCACATTTGAGGATGTGCGAGCCCACCGGGGTGGAGCCGGTGAACGCAATCTTGGCAATGCGTTTGCTGGTGGCCAGGGCCTCACCGGCTTCACGACCAAAGCCCTGAACGATGTTCAACACACCCGGTGGCAGCAGGTCGCCAACCAGCTCGGCCAGCACCGTAATCGACAGCGGCGTCTGCTCGGCAGGCTTGAGCACAATGCAGTTACCGGCGGCCAGCGCCGGCGCGAGCTTCCAGGCCGCCATCAGCAGCGGAAAGTTCCAGGGAATGATCTGCCCAACCACACCCAGCGGCTCATGGAAATGGTAGGCCGTCGTGGTGTCATTGATCTCGGCGGCGCCCCCCTCTTGGGCACGGATACAGCCGGCAAAGTAACGGAAATGGTCGGCGGCAAGCGGTACGTCGGCATTCAGGGTTTCGCGAATGGCCTTGCCGTTATCCCAGGTTTCGCTGATCGCCAGCACTTCCAGGTGCTGCTCGATACGGTCGGCGATCTGCAGCAGGATCCGTGAACGGTCCTGCACCGAGGTCCGTCCCCAGGCATCGGCAGCGGCATGGGCGGCGTCGAGGGCACGATCGATATCGGCCGCATTGGAGCGCGGAAACTCCGCAATCAGTTGACCATTGACCGGCGAGCTGTTGCTGAAATACTGGCCGCTCAACGGCGCAACGAACTCACCACCGATGTAGTTGCCATAGCGGGGCTTGAAGCTGACAAGGGCACCGGGAGTGCCGGGTGCTGCGTAAATCATGCGGAAACCTCTGCTGATCGAGGCCTGCCGAGGGGCAGGCAGTGGTTCGATCTTAGCCAGCAGGTCGATGGCCGCGAATGAGCCGTTGGCAGCGGGCGGCTCGTTATTTGGTAGTAGGTCTGGGGGCGTCGTTGTACCTTGGCAAGGCTGGCTCCCACCGCTCAATGTGCAGGAGCAAGCCTTGCCGAGGAGAAGGTGCCTTAACGGTCCTTGAACTGCGCTTCACGCTTGGCGATGAATGCCGCCATGCCTTCTTTCTGGTCTTCGGTGGCGAAGGCGGCATGGAACACACGACGCTCGAAACGCACACCTTCGGTGAGGTTGACTTCAAAGGCGCGGTTGACGCTTTCCTTGACCATCATGGTCATCGGGATCGATTTGCTGGCGATCACGGCAGCAACCTTCAGCGCTTCGTCAAGCAACTCCGCCTGAGGCACAACACGGGCAACCAACCCAGCACGCTCGGCCTCTTCAGCGCCCATCAGGCGACCGGTCAGGCACAGCTCCATCGCCTTGGCCTTGCCTACGGCACGCGTCAGGCGCTGGGTACCGCCCATGCCCGGCAGTACGCCCAGGTTGATTTCCGGTTGGCCGAACTTGGCATTGTCACCGGCCAGAATGAAGTCGCACATCATGGCCAGCTCACACCCCCCGCCCAAAGCAAAACCAGAGACGGCGGCAATGATGGGCTTGCGACGATTGGCGATGCGGTCAGCGTCGCTGAACAGGTCATCGACGTAGATCTGCGGGTAACGCAGGTCGGCCATTTCCTTGATGTCGGCACCGGCAGCGAAGGCTTTCTGGGAGCCGGTAAGCACCACGCAGCCGATGTTCGGGTCGCGTTCGAGCTGATCCAGCGCCTGGTTGATCTCACTCACGATCTGGGCGTTCAGGGCATTGAGCGCCTGCGGCCGATTGAGGGTGATCAGACCGACCTTGTCACGGATTTCCAACAGGATGGTTTCGTACGTCATGCAAACGGCTCCCTTCAAAGATTGCGCGCAATGACCATGCGCTGAATGTCGCTGGTGCCTTCGTAGATCTGGCAAACCCGCACATCGCGGTAGATCCGCTCCAGCGGGAAGTCGCTCAGATAGCCATAACCGCCCAGGGTCTGCAAGGCGTCGGAGCAGACCTTTTCGGCCATTTCCGAGGCAAACAGTTTGGCCATCGAGGCTTCCACCAGCGCCGGACGCCCTGCATCACGCAAGGCTGCGGCATGATGCACCATCTGCCGCGCTACGGCGATGCGCGTTGCCATATCAGCCAGGCGGAATGCGACGGCCTGATGCTCGATCAACGCTTTGCCAAAACTCTGCCGCTCACGGGCATAGTCACGGGCCACTTCAAATGCCGCACGGGCCATACCCACCGACTGTGCCGCAATGCCGATACGCCCGCCCTCAAGGTTGGCCAATGCAATCTTGTAGCCTTCGCCCTCCTCGCCAAGTCGGTTGGCCACCGGCACACGGACGTCGTCGAAAACGATCTGACAGGTGTCAGAGGCATGCTGACCCAGCTTGTCTTCGACCCTGGCGACCTGATAGCCCGGCGAGTCGGTCGGCACGATGAAGGCGCTGATGCCACGCTTGCCGGCGGCCGGGTCAGTCACGGCAAATACGATCACCACACCGGCATTCTGGCCAGACGTGATGAACTGTTTGCAGCCATTAAGCACGTAGTGGTCGCCATCGCGCCGGGCTCGGGTTTTCAGGCTGCTGGCATCGGAGCCGGCCTGCGGTTCGGTCAGGGCGAACGCACCGAGCATGGCGCCACTGGCCAGCGGAGTAAGGAACTGGGCTTTCTGCTGGTCGTTGCCAAACTTGAGGATCGGCACACAGCCCACCGAGTTGTGCACGCTCATGATGGTCGAGCAGGCACCGTCGCCGGCAGCGATTTCCTCCAGGGCCATGGCGTAAGCCAGGTACCCGGTGTCACAACCGCCCCACTGCTCCGGCACCAGCATGCCGAAGAAGCCCAGTTCAGCCATTTCGACCATGGCTTCTTTCGGGAAACGGTGGTCGCGGTCCCACTGTTCGGCAAAGGGCCGCAAACGTTCTTGGGCAAACTGCCGGGCGGCGTCGCTGATCTGCTGTTGTTCGTCATTCACTAACATGGTGGACCTCAATACAGGCATTCAACGGCCATGGCCGTGGCTTCACCGCCGCCGATGCAGATCGCCGCCACACCACGGCGCAGGCCTTTCTGACGCAGGGCCGAAAGCAGTGTGACGATAATCCGCGCACCCGACGCACCGATCGGATGGCCAAGGGCGCAAGCGCCACCGTGGACATTGACCTTGTCATGGGGCAATTCGAGCGCTTGCATGGCGGCCAGGGTAACCACGGCAAAGGCTTCGTTGATTTCAAACAGATCGACGTCGCCGAGGTTCCAGCCGGTGCGCTTCATCAGCTTGTCGATGGCGCCAATCGGCGCAACCGGGAACAGTGATGGCGCATCAGCAAACGCCGCGTGGCCATGGATAACCGCCAGCGGTTTCAAGCCACGTTGTTCGGCCTGGGAACGGCGCATCAGCACCAGCGCGGCAGCGCCGTCGGAGATCGAGCTGGAGTTGGCCGCCGTTACGGTACCGCCGTCGCGAAAAGCCGGCTTGAGTTGCGGGATCTTGTCCAGGCGAGCCTTGGGTGGTTGTTCGTCATCACTGATCAGGCGCTGCTCCTTGCCCACGGTGACTTCGACCGGAACGATCTCGGCGGCGAAGCTGCCGTCCTTGATCGCCTGCTGGGCGCGGGTCAGCGACGCAATGGCGAAGTCGTCCTGGGCTTTACGGCTGAAGCCATTTTTCTCGGCACAATCCTCGGCAAAAGTGCCCATTAGACGACCCTTGTCGTAGGCATCTTCCAGGCCATCGAAGAACATGTGATCGATGATCTTGCCGTGACCCATGCGATAACCGCTGCGGGCCTTGTCCAGCAGGTACGGCGCGTTGGACATGCTTTCCATGCCACCGGCCACCACCACATCGGCGCTGCCTGCCAGCAGCAGGTCATGGGCCATGATCGCGGCCTGCATGCCCGAACCGCACATTTTGTTCAGGGTTGTACACGTAGTGCCCTTGTCCAGGCCGGCCCCAAGGGCTGCCTGACGGGCTGGCGCCTGTCCCAGACCGGCAGGCAATACACAGCCGAACAGCACCTGCTCGACGCTATCGCTGGCAATACCGGCGCGCGCTACGGCCGCACGGATGGCCGCAGCACCGAGTTGCGGCGCTGTCAGGCTTTTAAGGTCGCCCTGCAGCCCGCCCATGGGCGTGCGCACAGCGCTGACAATGACAATTGGATCGTTGGCGAGGGTCATGATGGTTACTCTCTGATTACTTGGCGGCCATGCGCAGCGCACCGTCGAGACGGATCACTTCGCCGTTGAGCATGCTGTTCTCGATAATGTGGCGGACCAGCGCCGCGTATTCCTGCGGGCGCCCCAGGCGTGGCGGATACGGCACACCCGCAGCCAGAGAGTCACGCACTTCCTGAGGCATGCCCGCCATCATTGGGGTCTCGAAGATGCCCGGGGCGATGGTCATCACGCGAATGCCAAACCGCGCCAGTTCGCGGGCCGCCGGCAGCGTCAGGCTGGCAATGGCGCCCTTGGAGGCAGCATAGGCTGCCTGGCCAATCTGGCCGTCATAGGCAGCAATGGATGCGGTGTTGATGATCACGCCGCGTTCACCCTCGGCACCGGCCTCGGTTTCAGCCATGGCCGCCGAGACCAGGCGCAGCAAATTGAAGCTGCCAACCAGGTTAATGTTGATCACCCGGCTGAAGCTGTCCAGGCCGTGCGGGCCCTGCTTACCGAGGATTTTCTCGGCACCGACCACACCGGCGCAGTTGACCAGCCCATGAAGGCTGCCAAAGGCTTCGACTGCGGCATCCACGGCAGCCTTGGCGGGGGCCTCCTGACTGATGTCGGCAACCGCATAACGCGCCTTGGGGCCTAACGCCTGGGCCTTGGCCGCTACCGCCTCGGCATTGAGGTCGACCAGCATGACCTGGGCGCCGGCCTCGATGAGCATTTCGGCGGTGGCCGCGCCTAGCCCGGAGGCCGCGCCGCTGACGATGAAGTTTTTATTGGCAATGTGCATGTTCGGTTTCCTCAGGCGCTGGCGGTCTGGCCCAGCGCTGCTTGTTGTTTGGCGATTTCCTGATTGCGCAGGATGAAGCGCTGCAGCTTGCCGCTCGGGGTTTTCGGCAGCTCGCTGACAAATTCGATTTCACGTGGGTAGGCATGGGCATACAGGCGTTGGCGCACGTGCTGGCGCAAGGTTTCGGCCAACTCGGGGCTGGCGTTATGGCCATTCCCCAGCACCACAAAGGCCTTGACCAGTTCAGTGCGTTCCGGGTCTGGCTTGCCGATGACGGCAGCCTCAACCACCGAAGGGTGCTCGATCAAGGCGCTCTCGACATCGAACGGCCCGACCCGGTAGCCGGAGGTGGTGATCACATCGTCGCTGCGCCCGACAAAGCTGATGCTGCCATCATCGTTCAACTCGACGGTATCGCCACTCAGGTAGTACTTGCCGACAAAGGCCTTGGTCGGCAGGCCGTGGTAACCACCGAACCAGCACAGCGGCGACTGCTCACGGTCCACCGCCAGAATGCCCGGCTGCCCGGCAGGCAGTTCACGCTGTTGCTCATCCAGCACGACAATGCGGTGCCCAGGAACGGCAAAACCTGCGGCGCCCATATGTACCTTGTGCGCAAGGCCATGGTGATTGCACAGGACCATGCCCAGTTCGGTCTGGCCATAATGGTCGTGGATGGGCACATTCAGTTGCTCGGCGAACCAGCGGATCACTTCTGGGTTGAGCGGTTCCCCGGCGCTGCTGACCACCCGCAGGCAGCCCTTGATCGGTGCCGAGAAATCCTCACCGGCAGCAATCAACATGCGGTAGGCCGTCGGCGAACCGGCGAGGTTGGTGATGCCGTATTTCTTGATCACCTTGCAGGTGCTTTCAACACTGAACGGGCCATCGAAGAAGGTCGTCGCATGGCCCAAGGACAGCGGGCCGGTAACGGCATAGTAGAGTCCGTACGCCCAACCCGGGTCGGCCAGGTTCCAGAAAGCGTCTTCCGGGCGCAGATCGATGGCGTCGCGCATGTAGCCCTGGAACGCAACGATCGCCCGCAACGGCACTTCCAGCGGCTTGGCCGGGCCGGTGGTGCCGGAGGTGAACATCAGCAGGAACGGTGCGTCGGCACCCAGCAGTACAGGCTCGCATTCGCTGGACGCAGCATTGAGTTCGGTATGGAAGTCCAGGTCGCCGGAACCCGCCTGGGCGAGCACGGAGATAATTCGCGGGCAACCTTCAACGTCATCAAGCTTGCTGCGGTTGTTACGGTCGGTGATCACCACCTTGGCGCCGGAGCTTTCCAGCCGGTGCTCGATCGCCTTGGGGCCGAACGCGGTGAACAGCGGCTGGTACACCGCACCCAGGCGCCAGGTACCGAGTATCGTCACCAGCAGCTCCACGGTACGTGGCAACAAACCCGCCACGCGGTCGCCGGGGCCAACACCCTGTGCCTTGAGCACGTTGGCAAAACGCGCGGCGCGGGCCTGCAGATCGGCAAAACTGTAGTGCGCACTGTTGCCGTCGCGGTCTTCGCAGTTCAACGCAATACGCCCGTCCTGGGCATGTCGGTCACAGCACTCAACACAGGCGTTGAGCGCCTCAAGGTTACCTGCAAGTGCCTCGGCGGCGGCCTGCTGATAGTTGAAGCTGCTCGCTGCCACGCTGTAGTCACGCATCACCAGACTCCTCGTTTCTTATTTTTGGAATAAACGAATGATCTGTTGATAGTCGCGCTGGTCACCGCCTGCGGCAATGGTCAAAGCGCGCAATCTGGATGACTGGTTTGGCCACTCAGTCGGCGGGCAGAAGAATCAGGCTGCGGTAGTGTCCCGGGTTACTTCCAGTCCATTTGCGGAACGCTTTATAGAAGGAACTGGTGTCGGCAAACCCCAAGCGCGCGGCAATGTCGGCAAAACTCACGTCGGCTTCAGCCAGCCAGGTAATCGCCAGCTCCCGACGCACACTGTCTTTCAAGCCCTGATAGGTCTGCCCTTCATCGGCCAAACGCCGACGCAACGTCGAGGCGGAAATGCACAGGCGCTGAGCCAGGGCTTCAGTCTCGGGCCAAGCAGCGGCAGGCAACGCCCGCAGGTCGTGGCGGATACGCCGCGCCAGGCTGGCCGGGTCGCGGTACTTGACCAGGATGTTGGCTGGCGCTTCCGCCAGAAAGCGCTGCAACTCCTCGACGCTGCGTTTGACAGGCAGATCGAGGCACTCGGCCGCGAAGATCATCCGTGTGCGTGGACGGCCAAATTGAAGGTTCTCGGAGAACATCACCCGGTAATCATCACAGAAGTCCGGCTCGGCACACCGCAACTCGATGGCCAGAATCGGAATACGTCGCCCGGCCAGCCAGCAGGCGACACCATGGACGATCATCCAGAAGGTGAAGTAGGTGAACGCCCGACGAGGGGTATCTTCAGGTTCGCCGACCACGATTTCGGCCAGGCTCTGCTGGCGTACCAGCACCGGCTGCAGGTGCTCCAGCATCAGTGACAGGAAGCTCAGCCCCGACTCCAACGCGGCACCCAACGTGGGCTGCGCCATGGACGAGCGGCACAGGAATGCCAAGCTACCGCTACGCAATCCGCGCGGATCCATGCAGAAAAACTCATCATGGCAACGCCGCGCCAACAGCCGCCACAGCTGCGCATAGGCACTGGCGGGTACGCGAGCCTCGGGCAGACCCAACTGCTGCGGGTCGATACCGACCCGCTTGAGTACCTCGCTCGTGGCGCTGCCTGCCGCACAACTCTGCAACAGGGCCTCACGCACCAGTTGCATGGAGATCGTGTCTTTCTCCGTCATCGCTTGTACTTCACCTTCCCTTGGGTTCCGGCCGACTTCTTAGAGCCCCGCCATCGAAAACGCTTGTTTCAACCCTGGTTCGCCAAATCCAGGAACGCCCGAATCAGGCGCAGTTCCCGGCGCCGCTCCAGACAGCCAAGCATATGCTGGTTGATCAAACCCGGGCCGGCAATAGGCCGAGCCACCACACGCGGGTCGTGGCTGACTTCGACCGAAGCGACAATACCAATGCCCAGTTCCGCAGCCACGGCTTCGGTCACCGCTTCGCGGCTATCCAGCTCCAGCAGCACCCTGGGCTGAATGCCCGCTTCGCTGCAGGCCTGGTCAAACGTACGTCGGGTAATCGAGGTGGGCTCGCGCAGCACCATGATCTGCTTGTCCAACTGATCAATGGGCAACGGCGCAGCGCTGGCAGCCCATTCATGCCCGGCCGGAATCAACGCGCAGATACGCGACGGCCCAAGGCTTTGCAGGTACAACCCCTTACGCGGCTCCACCTCGGTCAACACCGCCACATCGGCATGTTCGGACAACAACGCCGCCAGGGTTTCCTGGGCATTGCCCAGTCGCAGGTTGACCGTAATGCCCGGGTAGCGGGCACGCAATTGCGCCAACATCGGCATGACCCGGTGCGGGCCGTCTGCGGCCACTTCCAGGCGCCCGGTCAGCAACTGCCGGTTGGCTTCAAGCATCGCCTGGGCCTCTTCGGCCAGGCTGAACATGGCACGGGTGATCGCCGCCAGGCGGGTGCCCTCTTCGGTCAACTCGACCCGACGCGCCGTACGCCGCAACAAGGTGATCTGGTAGTGCTCTTCAAGCGCCTTGATGTGCCCGGTAACCGCAGGTTGGCTGATGAACAGGCGATTGGCAGCACGGGTAAAGCTGCCCTCGCGGGCCACGGCATCAAAGGCGCGGAGCTGAAACAGGTTCATCAGTATCGGCCCTACTTATAGTTGGCATAACAACAAACAATTTGATTGATGGCGCACGGAATTGCAACTTAAGCCCCGTACCTTCAGCCCACAGTTTGTGAGGACCACCACCATGAGTACTGCCGCTCCGATTCTGCTGACCCCAGGCCCCTTGACCACTTCGGCCCGTACCCGGCAAGCCATGCTGGTGGACTGGGGCTCGTGGGACCGTGACTTCAACCAACTGACCGCCAGCCTGTGCCAGCAACTGCTGGCCATCATCAACGGCGCAGAAACGCACCATTGTGTCCCTCTGCAAGGCAGTGGCACCTTCGCCGTGGAAGCGGCCATCGGCACCCTGGTACCGCGTGACGGCAACGTACTGGTGCTGATCAACGGCGCCTACGGCCAGCGCCTGGCAAAAATCTGCAAAGTACTGGGGCGTGCCTACCGCACGTTCGAGACCGCAGAGGACGAACCAACCACTGCCGCCGATGTCGACCGCCTGCTGCAAGCCGACGCCAGCATCACCCACGTGGCACTGATTCACTGTGAAACCAGTACCGGCATTCTCAACCCGCTGCCCGACATCGCCCGGGTCGTCGCCAACCACGGCAAGCGCCTGATCATCGATGCCATGAGCTCGTTCGGAGCCCTGCCGATCGACGCCAGCGAAGTGCCCTTCGATGCCTTGATCGCCGCCTCCGGCAAGTGCCTGGAAGGTGTGCCAGGCATGGGCTTCGTCTTCGCCAACCAGGCATCGCTGGCCGCTGCCGAAGGCAACTCGCACTCCCTGGCAATGGACCTGCATGATCAACACAGCTACATGGCCAAGACCGGCCAATGGCGCTTCACTCCGCCCACCCACGTGGTCGCGGCGCTGCACGAAGCCCTGCTGCAATACAACGAGGAAGGTGGCCTGCCCGCGCGTCATCAGCGCTACGCCAACAACTGCAAAACCCTGCTCGACGGCATGGCCGCCATTGGCCTGCGCAGCTTCCTGCCGGCCGAAATCCAGGCGCCGATCATCGTCACATTCCACGCCCCTCGTGATGCACGCTACGCCTTCAAAGACTTCTACGAGCGGGTCAAGGCCAAGGGTTTCATCCTCTACCCGGGCAAGCTCACCCAAGTGGAAACCTTCCGCGTCGGTTGCATCGGCTGTGTTGGTCCGGATGGCATGAGCGCCGCCGTCAATGCCATCGCTGACGTACTGCGCGAAATGGAAGTGCTGGACATCTGAAGCCGTTTTCAACACGCCCAATGGCATGACCGATCGAGGAATTCACCCATGAACTACAAAAACCCAACGCAACTGCAAGCCGCGATCCTGGACTGGGCCGGCACCGTGGTCGACTTCGGCTCCTTTGCACCCACGCAGATCTTCGTCGAGGCCTTCGCCGAGTTCGACGTCGAGGTCTCTATCGAGGAAGCTCGCGGCCCGATGGGTATGGGCAAGTGGGACCATATCCGCACCCTTTGCGACCAGCCGCAGATTGCCGAGCGCTACCGCAAGGTGTTCGGGCGCACCCCGACCGATGATGACGTGACGGCGATTTATGAGCGTTTCATGCCGTTGCAAATCGAAAAGATCGCCGTGCACTCAGCGCTGATTCCTGGCGCACTGGACACGCTTACCGGACTTCGCCAGAACGGACTGAAGATCGGCTCGTGCTCGGGCTACCCGAAAGTGGTGATGGACAAGGTGGTCGAACTGGCAGCACAGAACGGCTATGTTGCCGACCACGTAGTGGCCACCGACGAAACCCCCAATGGCCGCCCTTGGCCGGCGCAAGCATTGGCCAACGTCATTGCCCTGGGCATCGACGACGTTGCGGCCTGCGTCAAGGTCGATGACACCGTGCCAGGCATCCTCGAAGGTCGCCGCGCCGGCATGTGGACCGTCGCCCTGGTCTGCTCCGGCAATGCCCTGGGCCTGACCTACGAAGGCTACCGCGCCCTCGACACGAACACACTGGAAGCTGAGCGCAAGCGTATCCATGGGTTGTTCGAAGGTTCGCGCCCACACTACCTGATCGACACCATCAACGAGCTTCCCGAAGTGATCGCCGACATCAATCAGCGTCTGGCCCGGGGTGAAATGCCGCAAGCGGTTTAAACGCTCAAGGCCGGCTCCCAGAAGGAGCCGGCCTCACCTCAACGCTGATGCAGCGCGACCCATTTCGCATAGCTGTCAATGAACCCTTGCAGGAACGGCCGGGTTTTCTCCGAAAGCCTGCCATGCTCATCGAACAGGCTCGCCGCCCCACCCATATACGCCTCAGGCTGCTGCATGCAGGGTACGTCGAGGAACACCAGGGACTGGCGCAAATGATGGTTGGCACCAAAGCCTCCCACCGCACCCGGTGACACACTGATAACCGCCCCCGGTTTACCACTCCAGGCACTTTGGCCATAGGGCCGCGAGCCGACGTCTATGGCATTTTTCAGCACACCGGGGACCGAGCGGTTGTACTCAGGCGTCACAAACAGCACCGCATCACTGTTGCGAATCTGCTCACGAAAGGCTGCATAGGCCGCAGGGGGTGAGCCATCGATGTCTTCGTTGTACAGTGCCAGTTCACCGATTTCCACAATGCTCAATTTGAGACTGGACGGCGCCAACTCACAAAGCGCGCGAGCAACCTTGCGATTCAAGGACTCCTTGCGCAGGCTCCCCACCAGCACCGCAACTGAATAAACCCGACTCATAGCGTTCTCCAACCTGACAACCCTGGGAACTTTTAGGTATAGACGAACAATGCATCTGCCCAGTTTTTTTCTACACTGGCAAAACTACCGGCAATTAGAGCGGTCTATGCCTGACAGCGCATTTTTACTTCAGAGGTCGCACGCTAAATGACAGCAGTACTGGTCGGACAATTTCATGCACGGGATGCTGAAGGACGTATCTACCCTGTGCATGAGTTCCAGGAATCTACCCTGCAGGCCGATGGAACTGCCGCCTCGCTCCCCGTCACCACGTACCGACTGGCTATCGGTGATCGGGTCAACCACCTGGGCGAAGACCGTTTTGAACTGGTGCAGAGCGGTGTAGAGATCATCCGTATCCCCTGAAACCACTCAAGTTGAAGGCGTGATGCAGTCGACGGTATAGACCCGCCCTTGGGCGGTGTCTTCATGCTGTAGCCCATGCACATCAGCGACAAAGCCGGGAAAGCCGGTGTCGAAGGCTCGTGCAAAGGCCAGGTAGTCAATGATCGAACGTGTCGCCTCAGTGAAACGTTCACCCGGCATGATCAAGGGTATGCCCGGCGGATACGGCACCAGCATAACGGCAGCAATGCGCCCGATCAGTTGATCGATGGGCACCGCCTCCACTTCCCCCCTGATCAGTTTGTCGTAAGCGTCAGCCGGTTTCATGACCACCTCCGGCAAACGGGTGTACAAGCGCTTGAGCTGCTTGGCCGTAGCGTTGCTGCGGTAACAGTCGTGCAGTTGGTCACACAGGTCACGCAGGCCCAACCGCTGGTAGCGCAGCGGGTCCAGGCTGGCAACGCATGGCAGGCTTTCGAGCAGGTCCGTGTTGGCGTCGTAGTTGCGTTTGAACTCCAGCAACTCGGTCAGCAAGGTGCTCCACTTGCCCTTGGTAATACCCATGGAAAACAGCACCAGGAACGAGTAGAGCCCGGTCTTTTCCACCACCAGCCCCCGCTCCCAGAGAAACTTGCTGACCACGGCCGCCGGAATCCCGTGCTCGCCCAGCGTACCGTCCGCGGTCAGCCCCGGCATGACCAACGTAACCTTGATCGGATCGAGCAGCACGTAATCATCCGCCACCTCGCCAAACCCATGCCAGGCTGCCTGAGGCTGCAGCAGCCAGTCGGCAGTGGCTACCGTCTGTGCACCTTCGACCTGGGGTGGCTGCCAGATACTGAACCACCAGTCGTCGGCGGCGATGTGCGCGCGCAGGTTGGCCAAAGCCCGCCGAAAGCTGAGCGCCTCGTCGAACATTTCCTGCAACAGCGAACGCCCGGCCGGACCTTCCATCATCGCCGACGCCACATCGAGCGACGCCAGGATGCTGTACTGCGGCGATGTGGAAATATGCATCATGAAGGCTTCGTTGAAACGATCACGGTCCAATTGCCGCGCCCCGCCGTCCTGCACATGAATCATCGAAGACTGGCTGAATGCCGCCAGCAGCTTGTGGGTAGAGTGGGTGCTGAAGACCAGCGGGCTGTCCGCACTGCGTGACGTCCCCATCGCGAAGCGCCCGGCAAAAAACTCGTGAAAAGCCGCATAGGCGTACCAGGCTTCGTCAAAGTGCAGCACCTCGACACTGTTGCCGAGCATCTGTTTGATCAACTCAGCGTTGTAGCACAGGCCGTCATAGGTAGAGTTGGTCACCACGGCCATCCTGACCTTCGGCTCGCGACCCTGTGCCAGCGGGTTGGCCTCGATCTTGGCCTGAATCGACTCGCGGCTGAATTCACTCAGCGGGATCGGCCCGATGATGCCCAGTTCGTTGCGCTCGGGGCAGAGGTACAAAGGGATTGCACCGGTCATGATAATCGCGTGCAACACCGACTTGTGACAGTTGCGGTCCACCAGCACCAGATCATCGCGAGCGACCATCGCATGCCAGACGATCTTGTTGGCCGTGGACGTACCGTTGATGACAAAGAAGGTATGGTCGGCACCAAAGTTTCGTGCCGCACGCGCTTCGGCCGCAGCCAGTGGCCCCGTGTGATCGAGCAGCGAGCCAAGTTCGGGCACTGATACCGAGAGATCCGAACGCAACGTGTTTTCACCGAAGAACTGGTGAAACGCCTGCCCCACCGGGCTCTTGCGATACGCCACGCCGCCACCGTGCCCCGGCGTGTGCCAGGAGTAGTTGGACTGCGCCGTGTGCTGCACCAGTGCCTTGAAGAACGGCGGCAACAGCCCGTCCAGGTAATTGTGCGCCGCACGTGCCACTTGCCGGGCCAAAAAAGGCACCGTGTCTTCAAACAGGTAGAGGATGCCGCGTAGCTGGTTAAGCTCGCTCATGGCCTCTGCCGGTGCATTCTCCAGCGTCACTTGCTCGCCCAAGGCAAAGATCGGCAGGTGGGGCGCACGCAGCCGCGCCAGACGGATGAGCTCGACCATGTTCTGCAACAGGTGGGTATTCTCGCCCGCACCTTCTGCCGCAATCAGCATGCACGCCAGGCCATGATGGGTGGACGCCACCAGACGCCCTTCGGCGTAATCCACTGCCGATAGAATCGCAAAGCCGTCCTGCGTCAGCTCCTGGGCAATGGCGCGGACGCGCTCACCAGCAACCGTATCAGCCTTGATATCACGGTGAACAATCAGAACGGGAAACTTGAGGTCCTTGTACATGCGCCACCCCACCCTGGAAACGGCAGGCCCGAAGGGCCTTTCACTTCACAGGTTAGAAGGTTGCCGCCAGCGTGCAGGAACGACTTCAGTTCGCGTCGTTCATTTGCTGCCATACCGACGGGCCACCCGCAGACTTGGCGATCGCTTCAAGGCGGGCCACATGGGCTTCAAGCTCGCTGGCGTTGGCGCGAATGATCCGCCCAGGCTGACGATCAGCCGCCAACCGACGAATTTCACTGCCTTGAATACTGTTGCCATTGCTGTCTTCAGCGCCGTCGGCAGCCAACGAGAGGCTGGTCTGCCCACCGGTCATGGCCAGGTAGACATCCGCCAGCAACTCGGAGTCGAGCAAAGCGCCGTGCAGGTCGCGACCGGAGTTGTCGATACCGTAGCGTTTGCACAAGGCATCAAGGCTGTTGCGCTGCCCCGGATGGCGTTCCCGCGCCATCATCAGGGTGTCGAGCACATCGCAATATTGGGTGATATCGGTGCGGTCAGCGTAACCGGCCAAGGCAAATTCGTTGTTGATGAAGCCAACGTCGAACGCCGCGTTATGGATGATCAGCCGTGCACCCTTGATGTATTCATAGAATTCATCGGCGACTTCGGCAAAGCGCGGCTTGCCAATCAGGAACGCATCCGTGATGCCGTGAACGCCAATCGCGCCCTCGTCACTCTCACGATCCGGTTGCAGGTAGACGTGGAAGTTGCGGCCCGTCAGACGCCGGCCAATCACCTCGACACAACCGATCTCAATGATCCGATGGCCGTCGGTAACCGGCATACCGGTGGTTTCGGTATCCAGCACTACCGACCTGTTGTTATGCATCTCCACGCCGGTGATCTCCTGCCGCGTACATCTTGAAAACCATACCCCGTCGCTGAGCCGGCCTGGCCGCAGC
Source organism: Pseudomonas laurentiana (assembly GCF_014648275.1). Lineage (GTDB taxonomy): Bacteria > Pseudomonadota > Gammaproteobacteria > Pseudomonadales > Pseudomonadaceae > Aquipseudomonas > Aquipseudomonas laurentiana. The sequence continues at coordinate 234,055 of NZ_BMQU01000004.1, read as the reverse complement.
GATGAGCTACTGAATAGGGAAAGCCGGGAATTCTACCTCAGCTCCCTGGCATTTGCCGGACCGATTTGCGCTCAGCGCAGACCGCGCACTTCATCAACACCGCGGTTGGCCAACTGGTCAGCCCGCTCGTTGCCGTCATGGCCGGTATGGCCGCGTACCCACTTCCAGGTCACCTGATGCCGACCGACCTGCTCGTCCAGCTGCTGCCACAGGTCAGCATTCTTGACTGGTTGCTTGGCAGCGGTTTTCCAACCGCGCTTCTTCCAGTTGACCATCCACTCGTTAATGCCCTTCATGACATATTCCGAGTCAGTGACCAGCAACACTTCACAACTGCGCTTGAGGGCTTCCAACGCGCGGATGGCCGCCATCAACTCCATGCGGTTGTTGGTCGTTTCGCGTTCACCGCCCCACAACTCCTTTTCCACGCCCTTGCAGATCAGCAGTGCGCCCCAGCCACCGGGGCCAGGGTTACCCTTGCAGGCACCATCGGTGTAGATCTCGACGCTTTCGGTCATGTACAGCCTTTTTCATCAATAGTTGCCCCTGAGCCTGCAAGCTCAGGGTTCGGAATTGCGTCGGTTGACCTTGGCCATCGGTAGGGGCAGCAACTTGCCCATGGGTTCGCGACGCGCTTGGCGCAGCGGCCGCAGGCCAACCACCATCTTGCGCGCCACCAGCAAGTAGACGCCACCACCAGCGCCCTGCCATCGGCCAGCCAGACGTTCCCAGCCATCCAGGCGCTGTTGCCAGGCGGCAGAAGCGAGCGGCGGACGATAGCACCCGAAGCGGCGTTTCTCCAGCGCGAAGCCCAGCAGGTTCAGCCAGTCACCGACGCGCGAGGGCGAAATACAGCGTGCCTTGCGCAAGGCATCATGGGCAAAAAAGTGCCTGAGGCCCCACGTGCTCCAAGGATTGATGCCGACGATCAACAAGTGCCCGCCGGGGCGCACGCTGCTTGCAGCTTCGCGCAGCAGGCCGTGCGGCGACAGGCTGAAATCGAGCCCATGCTGCAGCACGACCACATCAGCGGCATGCTCACTCAACGGCCAGGCCTGTTCTTCACAGACAATCTCCACGCCTGGCAACGGCGCCCCCAGGCGCACATTGCGCTGCACTTGCGGCGCATTGGGCGGGGCCTCGGCACACGGGCCGTAATGCACCAGGTAGCCTCCGAAATAGCGCCCCAGCTCTTCCTCCAGCAATCGCTGCTCTTCATTGAGCAGCAATTGGCCCAACGGCCCACCGAACCAGTCCCGTGCCAGGCTAATCAGCTCAAGCCAGTCCGGATCAGCCTGAGCGAACGCTTTGTCGGTCATAGCAGCCTCCCGCTTACTGGGTTCTCGTAGAACCCCATAGCCTCTAAGATGCACCAATGTCCCACGCTTGGCGAATCGCCCCATGATACAGATCGATGCCCTGCCCGCTTTCTCCGATAATTACATCTGGCTGTTACAGGACACTGCCAGCCGCCGCTGTGCGGTCGTCGATCCAGGGGATGCCGGCCCCGTGCTCAAATGGCTGGAGCAACACCCCGGCTGGCAGTTGAGCGACATCTTGATCACCCACCACCACCACGATCACGTTGGCGGCATCGAAACGCTCAAGGCGGCCACTGGCGCACGGGTATGCGGCCCGGCCACCGAGCGGATCCCCGCCCGTGACCTGGCCCTGAACGACAACGACCAGCTTCAGGTGCTGGGCCTGACGTTCCACGTGTTGGCGGTACCCGGCCACACACTGGGGCATATTGCTTATTACAGTAGCCAGTCGCCAACACCGCTACTGTTCAGCGGCGATACGCTGTTCGCCGCAGGCTGCGGTCGCCTGTTCGAAGGTACCGCCGAGCAAATGCACCAGTCACTGCAACGTCTGGCAGCCCTGCCAGCCGAGACGCTGGTCTACTGCACCCATGAATACACCTTGAGCAACCTGCGCTTTGCCTGCGCGGTGGAACCACAAAACCCGCACATTGCCCAACGCTTCGCCGACGTTACCCAACTTCGGGCACAAAATCGCATCACGTTGCCTTCTACTTTGGCACTGGAGAAGCTGACCAATCCATTTTTGCGCACCGGTGAAACATCCGTTAAAGAAAAAGCGGACGAACGGAACGGCGTCCCAAGTACCTCTCCGAGCACTGTTTTTGCTGGCTTAAGGGCTTGGAAAGATACGTTCTAAGCGAGCGCGGCTGGGTACCAAAAGTTCTGAAAGGTTGACCACCCCCCGACTGCTTCCTAGAATCGCCCGACATTTTCGCCAGGAACTTTCTTCCAGCCAATGTCGTCCACTAGCCGCAGAACCCTCAATTCCGTCACCCTGACGCGCGTCGCACAAGCTGTCGCGCTGGCTCTGACCGCCACTCTCGTGGGCTGCCAGAGCACCAGTCATATGGGTGACTCAGAGAGCGTTCGCGCGCACAACTACCAGGCCCGGATCAAGCAGAAACCGGTCTTCATCCACGACAAACCTGCCCAGCAGGCACCGGATGATGTCTGGGAACGCATGCGTCAAGGCTTCAGGTTGCAGGACGACATCGGGGTCAACCCTCGTATCGAGCAGCAGCGCCTGTGGTTTGCCAGCAACCCTTCGCACCTGGAGACTGTCGGCGACCGTGGCAGCCTCTACATGCACTACATCGTCGAGCGTCTTGAAGAGCGCGACATGCCCCTGGAGCTGGCACTGCTACCTGCGATCGAGAGCGCCTACAACCCATTGGCGTACTCCCGCGCCCATGCCGTCGGTCTGTGGCAGTTCATTCCCTCGACCGGGCGCCACTTCAACCTGCGCCAGACACGCTTCTACGATGGCCGTCGCGACATTACCGCGTCGACCAACGCCGCACTCGACTACCTGTCACGCCTGCACGACATGTTCAACGGTGACTGGCTGCTGGCACTGGCGGCCTACAACGCCGGTGAGGGTACGGTGAGCCGCGCCATTGAGCGTAACGAGCGCCTTGGCCTGCCGACCGACTACTGGAACCTGCCGCTGCCCAAGGAGACCCGTGACTACGTGCCCAAGCTACTGGCCTTGTCCCAGGTGGTACTGACGCCGCAAGCTTACGGCGTGAACCTCAACCCGATCGCCAACGAGCCCTACTTCGAGGCCATCGAGATCAAGGATCGTCTGGACCTTTCGCGCGTGGCGGCACTGGCCGAAATCGACGAAGACGAGATGTACCAGCTCAACCCGGCCTTCAAGAAACGCATGACGGTCGATGGCCCGCAACAATTGCTGGTACCTACCGCCAAGGCGCAGTTGCTGACCGCCAGCCTGTCGAACATGAAACCGGAAGAGCTGCTCAGCCTGCAGCCTCAACCGGCGGTGTTCAAGGCTGCCATGGCCGAAGCGGAACCGAGCACACCGGGGACCGCGAGCAATTACCGGGTCAAGCGTGGTGACAACCTGGCCAGTATCGCCAAGGCCAACCGGGTCAGCGTCAATGATCTGCAGCGCTGGAACAAGCTCTCCGGTCGCAATGTCAAGGTTGGCCAAACCCTCGCACTGCGCGACACCAAGGGTGCCGCAAAGCAGCGCGCAACCCAGTACAAGGTGCGCAAGGGCGACTCGCTGTACATGGTCGCCAAGCGTTTCAATGTCGAAATGCAGCACCTCAAGCGCTGGAATCCAAGCACTGCACATGCACTCAAACCGGGCCAGACCCTGACCGTCTATCTGCCTCATTGAGGCAATAAGGCACGTCAACTCAGCGCAGCGCTGCTCCAGCTCAACCCCGTACTCTTTTTCCTGCCGATACAAGCTGTTACTGTAGCTGGAACAAAGCCCAAGCTGCCTGGAACGGATCCCCGACTTGATACGCCCCCTCCTGCTGTCAATCAGTCTGGCCTTGAGCTTTCCTGCGGGCGCAACAATCAGCGAAAGCCATGGTTATGCCCAGTTCGGCACGCTCAAGTATCCAGCCAAGTTCACCCATTTCGACTGGGTCAATCCGCAAGCGCCCAAGGGCGGTACGTTGCGGGCAATGGCCTTTGGCACGTTCGACACGCTCAACCCTTACACATTCAAGGGCAGCAGCCCGGTAACCACACCGAACTTCTTGCAGTACGGCGTGAGCGAGCTGAACGAAACCCTTATGGTCGGTACCGGTCAGTACGATCCTTCCGGCGATGAGCCGACGTCAAGCTATGGCCTGATCGCCCGCTCGGTCGAGTACAGCGAGGACCGTAGCTGGGTGGTGTTCAACCTGCGCCCCGAGGCACGCTTCCACGACGGCGTACCGATTACCGCAACCGACGTTGCGTTCTCCTATCGCACGCTTCTCAAGGACGGCCATCCGCTCTACCGCACCAACCTGCAGGAAGTGCAACGGGTTGACATACTCAGCCCCCAGCGAATTCGCTTCGTGTTCAAACGCGCCGGTAATCCACTGTTGATCCTGCGCCTGGGCGAAATGCCAGTACTACCGCAGCACTACTGGAAGACACGCGATTTCAAAGCCACCACATTCGAGCCACCGCTGGGCAGCGGCCCCTACCGCATTGTTCAGGTGCAGCCGGGCAGAAGCCTGGTGTTCGAGCGCGTCAGTGACTACTGGGGCAAGGACCTGGCAGTCAATCGTGGCAAGTACAACTTCGATCGCGTTGAATTCGAGTTCTACCGCGACAGCGATGTCGCATTCGAAGCCTTCAAGGCTGGCGAGTTCGATATCTACATCGAGCATCAGGCGAAGAACTGGGCCAACGGCTACACCTTCCCCGCGGTACGCCGCGGCGACGTAATCAAGGCGCAGATTCCGCACCAAATCCCGACCCAGACCCAAGGCCTGTTCATGAACAGCCGCCGAGATGCCTTTGCCGACGCCCGCGTACGGCAGGCGCTCGGCCTGATGCTGGATTTCGAGTGGACCAACCGCACCCTGTTCAGTAGCGCCTACCAACGCGCGACCAGCTTCTATCCGAACAGCGAGTTCAGCGCCACCGGCTTGCCCGTCGGACAAGAGTGGCTGCTACTGTCACCCTACCGCAACCAACTGCCGGCAGAACTGTTCACCCAGCCGTTCAAGGTCAGTAGCACCGAGGGGCGAGGCATTGGCCGGGACACCTTGCGCCAGGCCCTGACACTCCTGAACCAGGCAGGCTGGAAGCTCAGCGGGCAACGCCTGGTCAACGGCAAGGGGCAACCCTTGAGACTGGAGATTCTGCTGGTCAACCCAAACCTGGAGCGGATTCTGCAACCTTATGTCGAAAATCTGGCCAGCATTGGCATCGACGCACGCTTGCGCACGGTTGACCGTGCCCAGTACAAACAGCGGCTTGACCAGTTCGACTTCGACATGATCCTGATGACGCTCAACCAGACCCTAAGCCCAGGCCTTGAACAATGGCAGTACTTTCACTCAAGCCAGGCTGCGATCAAAGGCAGCAAAAACTATGCGGGCATCAAGGACCCGGTAGTCGACCACTTGCTTGATGTACTGCTCGCGGCAAAAAGCCGGGACGAGCAGGTTGCCGCCGCTCGCGCACTGGATCGGGTGCTGCTCTGGCAGCACTACATGATTCCCAACTGGTACCTGAACAATCACCGCCTGGCCTACCGAAACCGGTTCGCCTTCGTCGCCACTCCGCCCTACACACTGGGCCTGAACAGTTGGTGGCTCAAGCCTTCGGAGAATGCCCAATGATGCCATTGCCCAGCTTTCGCATACTGGCTGGCCTGTTCCTGGCTGGCCTGAGCCTGCAGGCTCTGGCCGAGCCACAGCATGCGTTGACCCTGTACAACGAAGCGCCAAAGTACCCTGCCAACTTCAAACACTTTGATTACGTCAACCCGGACGCCCCCAAAGGTGGCACCTTCCGCCAGAATGGCTTTGGCAGTTTCGACAGCCTCAACCCCTTTATCAATAAAGGTGTCTCGGCGGACAACCTCGACCTGATCTACGACACCCTGGCCCGTGCCAGCCTGGACGAACCGTTCACCGAGTACGGCTTGCTGGCCAAGCAGATCGAAAAAGCCCCTGATAACAGTTGGGTACGCTTCTACCTGCGCCCGGAAGCCCGCTTCCATGACGGCCATCCGGTACGCGCCGACGATGTCGTGTTCACGTTCAACATGCTGATCAAGAACGGCGCCCCCATGTACCGGGGCTACTATGCCGACGTTGCCGAAGTGGTCGCCGAAAATCCGCTACGGGTGTTGTTCAAGTTCAAGCACAACAACAACCGCGAGCTGCCGCTGATCCTCGGGCAGATCGCCGTGCTGCCTAAACACTGGTGGGAAAGTCGCGACTTCACCAAGGGCAACCTGGAAATCCCACTGGGCAGCGGGCCTTACAAGATCGCCGAAGTCAAACCCGGGCGCTCCATTCGCTACGTGCGCGACAAGGACTACTGGGGCAAGGACCTGCCGGTCAACCGCGGTTTCTACAACTTCGACCAGATGACTGTCGACTACTACCGTGACAACACCGTCGCGCTGCAGGCACTCAAAGCTGGGCAGTTCGATTACTGGCTGGAGAGCAGTGCAAAAAACTGGGCAACCGCCTACGACACGCCTGCCGTGCGTGAAGGCCGCCTGATCCGCGAAGAGATCCCGAACGGCCTGCCCACCGGCATGCAAGGCTTCGTCTTCAACCTGCGTCGCCCGGTATTCCAGGATGTACGGGTACGGGAAGCGCTAAGCCTGCTGCTGGACTTCGAGTGGACCAACAAGCAGCTGTTCAACGGCGCCTACACCCGCACCGGCAGCTACTTCGAAAACTCGGAAATGGCCGCACGCGGCCTGCCGGATGCCGCCGAACTGAAGATCCTCGAACCTTTGCGCGGCAAAGTCCCCGAGCAGGTCTTCAGCCAGGCTTTTGCCAACCCGGTGACCGATGGCAGCGGCATGATCCGCGAACAGCAACGCAAGGCTTACAAGCTGCTGCAGGAGGCTGGCTGGAGCATCAAGGACGACAAAATGGTCGATGCCCAGGGCAAACCGCTGAAAATCGAGTTTCTCCTGGCTCAAACTGAATTTGAACGCGTCCTGCTGCCCTACAAACGCAACCTCGCCGACCTCGGCATCGAACTGACACTTCGCCGGGTGGACGTTGCCGAGTACATCAACCGCTTGCGCTCACGCGACTTCGACATGATTGTCAGTGGCTTCCCGCAGTCCAATTCCCCAGGCAACGAGCAACGTGAATATTGGCAGAGCGCCAGTGCCGACAATCCAGGCAGCCGCAACTTCATGGGCCTGAAAGACCCTGCCGTGGACTCACTGGTGGAATCGCTGATCAACGCTGATTCGCGCCAGGACCTGATCGCCCACACCCGCGCACTCGACCGTGTATTGCTGTGGGGTTACTACGTGGTACCCAACTGGCACATCAAGACCTGGCGTGTGGCCTACTGGAACCACATCGGTCATCCGCAGACCCCGCCCAAATTCGACATTGGCGTCAATACCTGGTGGATCAAGCCCGATGCCCAACCAGTGGTGCCCGTAACGGCGCCGAACGAGACTGCATCGACGAGCGGAGCACACTAGTATGCTGGCCTACATTCTGCGCCGTCTGCTACTGATCATTCCAACCCTGCTGGGTATCCTGGTGATCAACTTCATCATCATCCAGGCCGCCCCAGGCGGCCCGGTAGAGCAGATGATCGCCAAGCTTGAAGGTTTCGAGGGCGCTACCAGCCGTATCGCCGGTGGCGGCGCCGAAGTTTCGGTAGCCGGCTCCAACTACCGCGGGGCTCAGGGTCTGGATCCGGCGCTGATCAAGGAAATCGAGCGCATGTACGGCTTCGACAAATCGGCGCCGGAACGTTTGTGGATCATGATCAAGAACTATGCCCGGCTCGATTTCGGCGAGAGTTTCTTCCGCGATGCCAAGGTCATCGACCTGATTGCGGAAAAACTCCCGGTCTCTATCTCTCTGGGGCTGTGGAGCACCCTGATCATGTACCTGGTCTCGATCCCCCTGGGCATCGCCAAGGCCACGCGCCACGGTAGCCATTTCGACGTCTGGACCAGTTCGGCAATCATCATCGGCTACGCAATCCCAGCGTTCCTGTTCGCCATTCTGCTGATCGTACTGTTCGCCGGAGGCAGCTACTTCGACTGGTTCCCATTGCGCGGCCTGACCTCGAACAACTTCGATGAACTGAGCACCACCGGCAAGATCCTCGACTACTTCTGGCACCTGGTGCTCCCCGTGACCGCACTGGTGATCGGCAACTTCGCCACCATGACCCTGCTGACCAAGAACAGCTTCCTGGACGAGATCAACAAGCAGTATGTCATCACCGCCAAGGCCAAGGGCCTGACTAACAATCAAGTGCTGTACGGCCATGTGTTCCGCAATGCCATGTTGCTGGTGATTGCCGGCTTCCCTTCGGCATTCATCGGCATTTTCTTCACCGGCTCGCTGCTGGTGGAAGTGATCTTCTCGCTCGACGGCCTGGGCCTGATGAGCTTCGAGTCCGCCATCAACCGCGACTACCCGGTAGTGTTCGGCACGCTGTTCATCTTCACCTTGCTGGGGCTGGTCGTGAAACTGATCGGCGACCTGACCTACACCCTGGTCGACCCACGCATCGACTTCGAAAGCCGGGAGCAATGAGATGAAACTGTCACCACTCAATCGCCGGCGTTTTGAACGCTTCAAGGCCAACCGCCGTGGCTGGTGGTCACTCTGGCTGTTCCTGATCCTGTTTGGCTTGAGCCTTGGCGCGGAGCTGATCGCCAACGACAAGCCACTCGCCGTGCACTATGACGGTCAGTGGTACTTCCCGGCAGTCAAGCGCTACCCGGAAACCACCTTTGGTGGTGAGTTCCCACTGGAAGCCAACTACAAGAGCCCCTACATTCGCGAACTTCTGGCAGCCAAGGACAGTTGGGTGCTCTGGGCACCGATTCCTTTCAGCTACCAGAGCATCAACTACGACCTGAAGGTCCCCGCCCCCGCCCCGCCCTCGGCGCAAAACTGGCTGGGTACGGATGACCAAGGGCGTGATGTGCTGGCCCGGGTCATTTACGGTTTCAGGATCTCTGTGCTGTTTGCCCTGACCCTGACGATCCTGAGCTCGATCGTTGGCGTGATCAGCGGCGCCTTGCAAGGGTTCTATGGTGGCTGGGTAGACCTGGCCGGCCAGCGCTTCCTGGAGATCTGGTCGGGCTTGCCGGTCCTTTACCTGCTGATCATTCTGGCCAGTTTCGTGCAGCCGAACTTCTGGTGGCTACTGGGCATCATGCTGCTGTTCTCCTGGATGAGCCTGGTGGACGTGGTCCGTGCGGAGTTTCTGCGCGGGCGCAATCTGGAGTACGTGCGCGCCGCACGGGCACTCGGCATGCAAAACGGTGCGATCATGTTCCGGCACATCCTGCCCAACGCCATGGTCTCGACCATGACGTTCATGCCGTTCATTCTCACGGGCGCAATCGGTACCCTGACCGCACTGGACTTCCTCGGCTTCGGCCTGCCGCCTGGCGCCCCATCGCTGGGCGAGCTGGTTGCACAGGGCAAGTCCAACCTTCAGGCACCATGGCTTGGCATCAGCGCGTTCGCGGTACTGGCCCTGATGCTCAGCCTGCTGGTGTTCATCGGCGAATCCGCCCGCGACGCCTTCGACCCGAGGAAATAAGATGAATCAGGACAATTTGATCGAAGTCCGCGACCTTTCCGTCGAATTCGTCGCCGGCGACCAGACACAGCGGGCGGTCGAACATATCAGTTTCGATATCCGCCGTGGCGAGACCCTGGCCCTGGTGGGCGAAAGCGGCTCGGGCAAGTCGGTAACCGCGCACTCGATACTGCGCCTGCTGCCCTACCCACTGGCCCGACACCCCTCCGGCAGCATCCATTACGAGCAACACGACCTGCTGAAGCTGGACGAAAAGCAGATGCGTCACATTCGTGGTAACCGCATCGCAATGATCTTCCAGGAACCCATGACCTCGTTGAACCCGCTTCACACCGTCGAGAAGCAGATCAACGAAGTGCTCCTGTTGCACAAAGGTTTGAGCGGTAAAGCTGCCACCGAACGTACGCTGGAGCTTCTGGATCTGGTCGGTATCCCAGAGCCGGTCAAACGCCTCAAGGCGCTTCCGCACGAGCTCTCTGGCGGTCAACGCCAACGGGTAATGATCGCCATGGCCCTGGCCAACGAGCCGGAGCTGCTGATCGCCGACGAACCGACCACAGCGCTGGACGTCACTGTCCAGCTGAAAATTCTCGATTTGCTCAGGGAGCTGCAGTCGCGACTGGGCATGGCCATGCTGCTGATCAGCCATGATTTGAACCTGGTAAGAAGAATTGCACATCGCGTATGTGTCATGCAGCGCGGTTGTATCGTCGAACAAGCGTCGTGCAACGAATTGTTCCGCGCCCCACAGCATCCCTATACACAAATGCTGCTGGGTGCCGAGCCCAGCGGGCTGCCTGCCAATAACCCGGTCGGCAAGCCAATACTGGAAGTCGAGGACCTGCGCGTCTGGTTCCCGATCAAGAAAGGCCTGATGCGGCGAACGGTCGATTACGTCAAGGCGGTGGACGGCATCAATTTCAGCCTGCCCCAGGGCCAAACCCTCGGGATTGTTGGTGAAAGCGGTTCCGGCAAGTCCACTCTGGGGTTGGCAATCCTGCGGCTGCTGAACAGCCGAGGCGCCATACGTTTTCAAGGAAAGGCGCTAGACTGCCTTTCTCAGCAACAGGTCCGGCCGTTTCGACGGCAGATGCAAGTGGTCTTCCAGGACCCTTTCGGCAGCCTCAGCCCACGCATGTGCGTGGGTGATATCGTCGGTGAGGGCCTGCGCATCCATCGGATTGGCACAGAAGCAGAACAAGAGCAGGCGATCATAGCGACACTCAAGGAGGTAGGCCTGGATCCGGAAACCCGGAACCGCTACCCCCACGAGTTCTCTGGAGGCCAGCGACAACGGATTGCCATTGCCCGGGCATTGGTATTGAAACCGGCACTGATACTGCTGGACGAGCCCACTTCGGCGCTCGACCGGACCGTTCAGCGCCAAGTGGTGGAGCTGCTGCGCTCGCTACAGACCAAGTACAACCTGACCTACTTGTTCATCAGCCATGACCTGGCAGTGATCAAGGCGCTAAGCCACCAACTGATGGTGGTCAGGCAGGGCCAGGTGGTTGAACAAGGTCCGGCGGCGGGTATTTTCGCTGCACCGCAACATTCTTATACACAGCAGCTGCTGGAAGCGGCCTTTTTGGCCCCAACAGCTGTCGATTAACCTGAAGAGGAACAACACATGGGTTTTCTCGCCGGTAAGCGCGTACTGATCGTCGGTGTCGCCAGTAAACTGTCCATCGCATCCGGCATTGCTGCCGCCATGCATCGCGAGGGCGCAGAACTTGCCTTCACCTACCAGAACGAAAAGCTCAAGGGCCGCGTCGAAGAGTTCGCCGCTGGCTGGGGCTCCAGCCCAGAGCTGTGCTTCCCCTGTGACGTTGCCAGCGATGAAGAGATCGCCAAGGTCTTCGAAGAACTGAGCAAGAAGTGGGACGGCCTGGACTGCATCGTGCACTCGGTTGGTTTCGCTCCTGGCGACCAACTGGATGGCGACTTCACCGAGGTCACCACCCGCGAAGGCTTCCGCATTGCCCACGACATCAGCGCCTACAGCTTCGTCGCCCTGGCCAAGGCCGGTCGCGAAATGATGAAAGGCCGTAATGGCAGCCTGCTGACCCTGTCCTACCTGGGCGCAGAGCGCACCATGCCGAACTACAACGTCATGGGCATGGCCAAGGCCAGCCTGGAAGCTGGCGTACGCTACCTGGCCGGCAGCCTGGGCCCAGAGGGCACCCGCGTGAACGCCGTTTCCGCTGGTCCGATCCGCACACTGGCTGCTTCCGGCATCAAGAGCTTCCGCAAGATGCTGGCGGCCAACGAAGCCCAGACCCCGCTGCGTCGCAACGTCACCATCGAGGAAGTCGGCAACGCTGGCGCCTTCCTCTGCTCCGACCTGGCGTCGGGCGTCAGCGGTGAAATCATGTACGTAGACGGCGGCTTCAACACCACCGCCATGGGCGACCTCTCCGAGTAAACCCCGGCCGTTGTTGCAAACAAACCCCCGCCCGTTGCGGGGGTTTGTTTTTTCAGCGTGCACGTACAGTACTCGCTGGCCGTGCCAGCAATACCGCCGCCGAGAACTCGCAAGCCTTAAGCAAAAAGCCCCTGACCTTTCGGTCAGGGGCTTTGTCGGTAGCCTTTACAACTCTAGAGGCGCATCACTCAGTAACGTGTGATGTCCGCTTTGGCTTCCAACTGCTTGCGGTAGGCTGCAAAGTCTTGCTGGCCAGCACGCGACGCCAGGAAGCGACGGTAGGCCGCCTTCTCTTCATCTGTCGCTGCAGAACCTTCATTGACACCGTCCAGACGCAGGACAACGAAGCTGCCATCGGCAAGGCTGACACTGCCGAAGATCGGCTTGTCCTTGGCTTCAGGCTTGCCCATGCGGAACAGGGCTTGCAGCTCTACAGGATCGATACTGTCCTGATTACGCGTCACCGCTTCCTGCACCTTCCAGCTCTGACCCTCATACGCAGCTGCAGGCGCGATCTTACCGTCACGCAGACCCGCGATCAGGGCTTCGCCTTTAGCCTTCACAGCAGCGCTGGCGTGTTCCTTGGCCAGGTGCTTGCGAATGCTGTCGGCAACCGCTTCCAGCGGCAACTGAGCCGGTTTGCGATGCTCTTTGACACGGATGACCACGACAGTTTCCGGGTCCAGCTCGATGGACGAGCTGTTGGCACCCTCTTCCATGACTTCGGGGCTGAACGCCGCCTGAATCACGGCACGGTTAGCCGTCACGCCTTCGCCACCTTCACGACCGAAAGGCTCGGAGGTCTTGACCTTCAAGCCAAGTTCCTGGGCCGGCTGGCTCAGGTCAGAGGCTTCGAATGCGGAGTCAACCAGTTGCTTGGTCGCCTCGACAAAGCGCTGCTCGACCTGCTGGGTCTTCAGCTCACGGGTCAATTTGTCTTTCAGGCTGGCGAAGGTCGGCACCTCAGGCGCCTGCACACCCAGCAGCTTGATCAGGTGGAAACCGTAGTCGGTACGAACCGGGGCCGATACCTGATCTTTATCCAGCGCATACAGTGCCTCTTCGAAAGCCGGGTCGTAAACGCCCTGACCCGCGAAGCCTAGATCGCCACCATTGCTGGCCGATCCCGGGTCCTGAGAAAACTCCTTGGCCAGGGCAGCAAAGTCTTCACCTTTGGCCAGGCGCTGTTGAATCTCTTCAATACGCGCCTTGGCCTGCGCTTCATTCACCTTGTCGTTGACTTCGATGAGGATGTGCGCGGCATGCCGCTGCTCGGCAAGGCCGGAGATCTCTTTCTCATACAGCGCCTGAAGCTCGTCTTCATTGACACTGACCTGATCGAAGAACGCGGACTTCTTAAGCTCCAGGTAGTCGATGACCACTTGATCCGGGCTCATGAATTCCTTGGCGTGTGCGTCATAGTGAGCCTTGATCTCATCCTCGCTGACTTTGCTTGCAGCAGCGTCAGCCTTGAAGGTCATCGAGGCGAAGTCACGGGTCTGTTTTTCCAGGCGAGCGAACGCCTCAACCTGGGAGTCGGTCACGAAACCACTGCCGGCAAGGCCAGTACGCAGTTGGCCAATAAGCATTTCCTGCGCCAGCATTTCGCGGAACTGCAGACGGCCGTAACCCATCTGCCGAATGACCTGGTCAAAACGCTCGGCACTGAACTTGCCATCAACCTGAAACTCAGGCGTTTGCAGGATCAACTGGTCCAAGGCCGCCTCGGAGAACGCGAATTTCGCGTCACGAGCCCCCTGAAGCAGCAATTTGCGATCGATCAGCCCCTTGAGTGCGGCTTCGCGCAACATGTTTTCATCCAACAGGGAGGCGTCGAAATCCTTGCCCAACTGTTGCATCAGCTGACGACGTTGCATGTCGACCGCTTGGCTCAGCTCGTTCTGGCTAATGGCATCGCCATTGACCTTGGCAGCGTCCTGGCTGTGGCTGGTAGCCCGGAAGATGGCATCGAAGCCGGTCAGCGCCATCAAGGCTACGATGACACCGATGATGGTCTTGGCAATCCAACCTTGTGAATTGTCCCTGATATTCTGCAGCATGCGTCCCCCAGAAACGGTCGTACTGATAAAACAACCGCGGAGCGTGGGTAGAGTCCTGATAGAAGAAAGGCGCATCCGAGGATGCGCCTTCTCGTAGCTGGCGAAGCGGTCGAAAGCCGATGTGTAAGCTTTCGCAGGAGGCACCTCTTGTGAGGTCAGCCCACTTTGCGCTTCGCTGCCGAACCAGGCCTTGACCTGATTCGACTAGGCGTAAGCCCGAAAGAAGCGACTTAGTTGACGGCTTCTTTCAGTGCTTTACCAGCTTTGAAGCCTGGCTTCTTGGCAGCAGGGATTTCCAGAGTCTTACCGGTTTGCGGATTGCGGCCGGTACGAGCAGGACGGTCGGTCACGGAGAAGGTGCCGAAGCCTACCAGTACTACCGAGTCACCTGCCTTCAGGGCGCCGGTGACGGAGTCGATTACTGCGTCCAGCGCACGGCCAGCTACAGCTTTCGGGATGTCAGCAGATGCAGCGATAGCGTCAATCAGTTCCGACTTGTTCACTCTAAGTCCCCTTATATCTCTATTGAGTTTGTTTCTAAGTATGTAATCAAAGCAAAACGAATACTGGGTGGCCAGTTGGCATTTAAGCGCCGCCTTATAACAAAGGCTCTAACTACTACCAACAAGGCCCCCCAGCCAAATACGTATTAATGCGTGCTGATTCTTTCCTTGGAATCACCGTCGCGCTTTTCATCCTTTGCGACAATCTCGGGAGCCACATCTGGCAAGGGCTCCGGGGCGTATTGCAGCGCAATTTGGAGGACTTCGTCAATCCATTTCACGGGTTTAATCTGCAGATCCTGCTTAATATTCTCAGGAATTTCTTTCAGATCCCGCACATTCTCTTCTGGAATGATCACGGTCTTGATTCCGCCACGGTGTGCAGCCAGTAGCTTTTCCTTCAAACCGCCAATCGCCAACACCTGACCACGCAAGGTAATCTCGCCGGTCATTGCCACATCGGCACGCACTGGAATCTGGGTCAGCGCCGAAACCAACGCCGTGCACATACCGATGCCCGCGCTTGGACCATCCTTCGGCGTTGCGCCCTCAGGCATATGGATGTGGGTGTCACGCTTCTCGTGGAAGTCCGCCGGAATACCCAGGCTGCGGGCACGGCTACGGACAACGGTCTGCGCTGCCGTGATCGATTCGACCATGACATCACCCAGCGAACCAGTCTTGATCAACTGACCTTTCCCCGGAACCACAGCCGCCTCGATGGTCAGCAACTCGCCGCCCACCTGAGTCCAGGCCAGCCCTGTAACCTGACCCACCTGATCCTGCTGTTCAGCCAGGCCGTAACGGAACTTGCGCACGCCGAGGAAATGCTCGAGCTGATCGCCGCTCACCTTGACGGCCACCTGCTTCTGCTGCCCGGTGTGCTCCTTGACCACCTTGCGGCAAACCTTGGCAATCTGACGCTCAAGGCCACGCACACCGGCTTCACGGGTGTAGTAACGGATGATGTCGCGAATCGCCGTGGTATCGATGTCCAGCTCGCCTTTCTTCAGGCCGTTGGCCTTGATCTGCTTCGGCACCAGGTACTTGACGGCGATGTTGATCTTCTCGTCCTCGGTGTACCCCGGCAAACGGATGACTTCCATCCGATCCAGCAAGGCTGGTGGAATGTTCATCGAGTTCGAGGTGCAGAGGAACATCACGTCCGACAGGTCGTAATCGACCTCCAGGTAGTGATCGTTGAAGTTGTGATTCTGCTCTGGATCCAGCACCTCCAGCAGTGCCGACGCAGGATCGCCACGCATGTCGCTGCCCATCTTGTCGATTTCATCGAGCAGGAACAGTGGGTTACGCACGCCAACCTTGGTCATTTTCTGGATCAGGCGACCCGGCATGGAACCGATGTAGGTGCGCCGGTGGCCACGAATCTCGGCCTCATCACGCACACCACCCAACGCCATGCGCACGAACTTGCGATTGGTCGCAGCAGCGATCGACTCCGCCAGGGAGGTCTTGCCGACACCCGGCGGGCCTACCAGGCACAGTACCGGACCACGGATCTTTTTGACCCGCTTCTGTACGGCGAGGTATTCAAGGATCCGCTCCTTGACCTCTTCCAGACCGTAGTGGTCAGCATCAAGGATTTCTTCGGCCTTGGCCAAGTCCAGGCGGACCTTGCTCTGGGCTTTCCACGGCACCTGCACCAGCCAGTCCAGGTAGGAACGTACCACGGTCGCCTCAGCAGACATTGGCGACATCTGCTTGAGCTTGTTCAGCTCGGCTTGAGCCTTGGCATAGGCATCCTTGGGAAGACCAGCCTCATCGATGCGCTTTTTCAGCTCTTCGACTTCGTTGTGGCCTTCTTCGCTATCACCCAGCTCTTTCTGAATGGCCTTCATCTGCTCATTCAGGTAGTACTCGCGCTGGCTGCGCTCCATTTGTTTCTTGACCCGGCCACGGATGCGCTTCTCGACCTGCAGCAGGTCGATTTCGGCGTCCAGCAGCGCCAGGACATGCTCAACCCGGGCACCCAGGTCGATGATTTCCAGGATTTCCTGTTTCTGCTCGATCTTCAGCGCCATGTGCGCGGCCATGGTGTCGACCAGACGACCTGGCTCATCGATGCTGTTCAGCGACGACAGGACTTCAGCCGGGACTTTCTTGCCCAGCTGGACATATTGCTCGAACTGCGACAGCAGCGTACGCACGAACACTTCGGATTCGCGGTCAGCGGCTTCCGACTCGTCGATCAGTGCGACTTCGGCACGAATGTGCCCTTCAACTTCGTTGAAACGCTCGACAGCACCGCGCTGCTCACCCTCGACCAGCACCTTGACGGTGCCATCAGGCAGTTTTAGCAGTTGCAGAACCGTAGCGATAGTGCCCACGCGATACAGGGCGTCTTCGCCTGGATCATCGTCGGCTGGATTCTTCTGGGCCAGCAGGAGGATCTGCTTCTCGCCCGTCATCGCGGCCTCGAGGGCTTCGATGGACTTCTCGCGCCCCACGAACAGCGGGATGACCATGTGCGGATAGACGACCACATCACGCAATGGCAAAAGAGGCAAGTCGAGGGTTGTCTTCATGATTTCGCCTCTACAGCGGCCTTGTGGCCGCAAAACCGATGGAATTTAAGCTTGAACCTAATGTGGGGGCAGCCCCTTAAAAAAACAAGCTCTACGACAGGAAAAGCAAAGGGGCCCGAAGGCCCCTTGCTGGTTCGAGCCGGTGAAGGGCTCAGGCATCAGGTGCAGCTTTGGCTTGCGGCTCGCTGTTTTCGTAAATCAACAGCGGCTGCGAAGATCCATCGATGACACTCTCGTCGATCACCACCTTGCTGACATCCTTCTGTGAAGGAATTTCGTACATGGTGTCGAGCAGAATGCCCTCGAGAATAGAACGCAGGCCACGTGCACCGGTCTTGCGTTCCAGCGCCTTGCGAGCGACGGAGCGCAAGGCGTCGTTGCGGAACTCCAGGTCCACGCCTTCCATCTCGAACAGCTTGGCGTACTGCTTGGTCAGGGCATTCTTCGGCTCGGTAAGAATCTGCATCAAAGCCGCTTCATCCAGCTCGTCGAGGGTTGCCAGCACTGGCAAACGACCGACGAATTCAGGAATCAGGCCAAACTTGACCAGATCATCCGGTTCGACTTCACGCAGCGACTCGCCAACCTTCTTGCCTTCCTGCTTGCTGCGCACTTCGGCAGTGAAGCCGATGCCGCCGCGGGTGGAACGGCTCTGGATAACCTTTTCCAGGCCAGAGAACGCACCGCCACAGATGAACAGGATGTTGCGCGTATCGACCTGCAGGAACTCCTGCTGCGGGTGCTTGCGACCACCTTGCGGCGGAACGGAAGCGACCGTGCCTTCGATCAGCTTGAGCAGCGCTTGCTGCACGCCCTCACCCGACACATCGCGGGTAATGGACGGGTTGTCCGACTTACGCGAAATCTTGTCGATTTCGTCGATGTAGACGATACCCATCTGGGCTTTCTCGACGTCGTAGTCGCACTTCTGCAGCAGCTTCTGAATGATGTTCTCGACATCCTCACCGACGTAGCCCGCTTCAGTCAGCGTGGTGGCATCGGCAATGGTGAACGGCACATTCAACAGGCGCGCCAAGGTTTCAGCAAGCAGCGTCTTGCCCGAACCGGTCGGGCCGATCAGCAGGATGTTGCTCTTGCCAAGTTCGACGTCGTCGTTTTTCTTGTCGCGTTGGTTCAGGCGCTTGTAGTGGTTATACACCGCTACAGCCAGGACCTTTTTCGCGCGTTCCTGACCAATGACGTACTGGTCCAGGATGGCGCTGATTTCTTTCGGCGAAGGCAATTTATGCGCACTGCTCTCGGCCTGGGCTTCCTGCACCTCCTCACGGATGATGTCGTTGCACAGGTCGACGCACTCGTCGCAGATAAATACCGAGGGGCCGGCAATCAACTTGCGCACTTCATGCTGGCTTTTGCCGCAGAAGGAGCAATAGAGCAATTTGCCGTTGTCCTCGCCGTTACGGGTGTCAGTCATTCGATCGATCCAATCCGGTAGGCTTGCAACACAAGATGAAGGCAATTGCGGGCTTTTTCAAGTCCGCAGGTGGCTGGACGGGCCAACCACCTGCTTTTGAGTCGATCAAGCAGTCATTTGACGCTTGTCGAACACCGAGTCGATCAGGCCGTACTCGGCAGCGCGTTGAGCGCTCATGAAGTTGTCACGGTTGGTGTCACGTTCGATGGTTTCGATGGACTGGCCAGTATGGAACGCCAGCAGCTCGTTCAGACGCGAACGAATCGAAAGGATTTCCTTGGCATGGATGTCGATGTCCGACGCCTGGCCTTGGAAACCACCCAGTGGTTGGTGAATCATCATCCGCGAGTTCGGCAGGCAATGACGCTTGCCCTTGGCACCACCGGCCAAAAGGAATGCACCCATGCTGCAGGCCTGGCCAATGCAGATGGTGGAAACATCAGGCTTGATGAACTGCATGGTGTCGTAGATCGACATGCCGGCAGTCACCGAACCACCCGGCGAGTTGATGTAGAGATGGATATCCTTGTCCGGGTTTTCCGCTTCAAGGAACAGCATCTGCGCCGCTACCAGGTTAGCCATGTAGTCCTCTACCGGGCCAACCAGGAAGATGATCCGCTCCTTCAAGAGGCGCGAATAGATATCGTAGGCACGTTCGCCACGAGCGGATTGCTCGATAACCATCGGGACCAGACCGCCTGCGGCCTGGATGTCAGAGCTCTGCTGATAATAAGAATTGCGGGACATGTCCTGCACTCACTCCCAAATAGTCATGTCTTGAATACGCATAAGCCAGCACGAAGGCTGGCTTATGGTGTTTTCCTACGAGAGAAGGAAATCAGTCGGCAGTTGGTGCCTGTGCCGGCTTGACAGCTTCTTCGTAAGAGACCGATTTATCGGTCACAGTCGCTTTCTGAAGAACAGTATCCACAACTTGTTCTTCCAGCACAACCGAACGGACTTCGTTCAGTTGCTGGTCGTTCTTGTAGTACCACGCCACGACCTGCTCTGGCTCCTGGTAGGCCGAAGCCATTTCCTGGATCAGCTCACGTACGCGGTCTTCGTCAGGCTTCAGCTCGTTCTGCTTGACCACTTCGGCAACGATCAGGCCCAGCACGACGCGACGCTTGGCTTGCTCTTCGAACAGCTCGGCAGGCAGTTGCTCTGGCTTGATGTTACCGCCGAACTGTTGAACGGCCTGAACGCGCAGACGGTTCACTTCGTTTTCCAGCAGGGCCTTCGGCACTTCGATCGGGTTGGCAGCCAGCAGGCCGTCCATTACCTGGTTCTTGACCTTGGTCTTGATTGCCTGACGCAGCTCACGCTCCATGTTCTTGCGAACTTCGGCGCGGAAACCATCGACACCGGCTTCCTTGATACCGAACTGGGCGAAGAACTCTTCGGTCAGCTCAGGCAGCTTTGGCTCGGAAACGCTGTTGACGGTAACGGTGAACTCTGCGGCCTTGTTGGCCAGGTCCAGGTTCTGGTAGTTCTCTGGGAAGGTCAGGTTCAGAACGCGCTCTTCACCCGCCTTGGCACCGACCAGACCTTCTTCGAAGCCTGGGATCATGCGGCCGGAACCCAGCACCAGCTGGGTGCCCTTGGCCGAACCACCGGCGAAGACTTCGCCATCGATCTTGCCAACAAAATCAATGTTCAGTTGGTCTTCGTTCTGAGCCGCACGCTCTGCCACTTCGTAACGGACGTTCTGCTTGCGCAGTACTTCCAGCATGTTGTCCAGGTCGGCATCAGCCACTTCGGCGCTCAGGCGCTCAACGGCGATCGACTCGAAGCCGGCAACGGCGAACTCAGGGAATACTTCGAAGGTGGCAACGTATTCCAGATCCTTGCCCTTTTCGAACACTTTTGGCTCGACGGCAGGGGCGCCAGCCGGGTTCAGCTTCTGCTCAACCACAGCTTCATAGAACGTGGCCTGGATCAGGTCGCCCAGGGCTTCCTGACGGGCTGCGTCTTCGTAACGCTGACGAATCACGCTCATAGGCACTTTGCCAGGACGGAAGCCTGGGACCTTGGCGCGACGGGCAGTCTGTTGCAGACGCTTGTTGACTTCGGTCTCGATGCGCTCGGCCGGAACGCCGATGGTCATGCGGCGCTCGAGAGCGGAAGTATTTTCAACAGAAACTTGCATGGATATTCCTCGTTGCACAGACGTTAGCCGGCGATACCCGACTCCAGAATCAAGGGCAAGCATTCTAGTAGCTCAAACACCAGAAGTCACCCCGTTCAAGACGATGGGAAACCACACCGGTCCTTTTGTATGAAGGGGTATCCGTCGAAATGGCTGGATACCCGCAAACCAAGGCGTACCGGGCGACACGAGACGCCGCTCGATTTTACCCGCCCACCTCGGCAAACCTTTTCAAAACACTACAAACCGATACCAATCACGGCGCGGTTTCGTCGAGCTCATTAAACCCGCAGTATTCTTCCCAGCCCATGCCCAGTGCCTCGGCCACTTCGCGATGCACTTCCAGGCGCATGGCCTGCAGCTCCTCGGGAGACTCTGCAATCAGTTGCAGCGCCAGTTCCCAGGGCTGGAGCCCCTGCATCTCGGCTTCATCCTCGAATGCCCACTGGATCTGTTGCGCCTGATCGTGCTCGCTAAGCTGGGCCATTTCGGCCAGCAACTGCGGATTGGCCTCGGCGAAACGCTCCAGGGCAACAGCCTGGCGGAGCTCTTTTGCGATCATATAGTTCTTCCTTCCTGCAGCCGACAGCTCAGCCACTGCCTCAACCGGCTGAAATCTATCAGCTTTCGGACCATTGTCACCAGTCGGGCGTACGCTGAACACCTTGGCGCCACGGGTCTTCACGACGCCGACGACCAGATAACACTCGTCTGATCCAGATCAAACCCGACCAACCCTTTTGCGATTCAATTGAAACCTGAACGCTCAGATCGCCCTGCGCGCCAAAGCGTACACCTGTGGCTTGCCCCACCCCCACAGCAGATCACCTCACAAATAAAGGCAACACCTACCGAATATCAACACAAAGGAGATATGAAAATGGCTAACTCCGAAAAAAAAATGCCGATTCAACACGAAGAAAAAACCAGCCAACATCCGGCAACTTCCGACCTGTGGCGCCCCTTTGAAAAACTGCGCCAGCAGGTTGATCATCTGTTCGAAGACTTCAACCGGGGCTCGTTTCCCACCCCATTCAGCCGGGGCCTGTTTGATGCCGAACCCTTCTGGCGCAGGGAACTGATCGGCCGCAACGTCCCCGCCGCGGACATTTCCGACAAAGAAAAAAGCTATGAAATCACAGTCGAGCTTCCCGGCATGGATGAAAAAAACATCGAGGTGAAGCTGTCCAATGGCAGCCTGATCATCAAAGGTGAAAAGAAAGAAGACAAGGAAGAGAAAAGAAAGGGGTACTACCTCTCCGAACGCCACTACGGCTCGTTTGAACGGGTATTCAACATACCCAAAGAGGTCGACGCCGACAAAATCGAAGCCAGCTTCAGCAAAGGCATATTGACAGTATCGCTACCGAAAAAGCCTGAGGCCATGAAGCCCGAGAAAGTCGTGCCGATCAAAAGCAGCTAAAGCCAGGCACCCGCCCCTTGCTTCAACGTCGGCGAGGGGCTCTTTAGAAGACATCACAGGCTTTTGCAGGGTGGCCACGTGGATGGTTGATGCGCCGTCGGCCGCTGTACTTCAGCACGAATCGGAGAGCAGCAATGGACAAATACCAGCACAGCCAGAAAGACAAGCTGTTCAAAACAGACAAAACAGATCCGTATCTAGAAGCTCACCGACCTGGTGGCTCAGCACAATGCCCAGAATGTGGCGCCAAATACCATGCAGGCCAGTGGTCATGGCATGCCGATGCGTCCCACGTCTCGGTCGAAAACTTTGTCTGCCCGGCATGCAGGCGAGTCGCCGACCGCGCAGCAGCAGGTCAAGTGAGGCTGGCAGGAGGGTTTCTGCAAAAGCACCGCGAAGAACTTGTTCATCTTGTCCGCAATACAGAAGCCAGAGAAAAGGCCGAACATGCCTTGGAGCGATTGATTGACGTAGCAGAGGACGGCGATGAGCTGCTGGTCACTACCACCGGCCTTCACCTCGCCAATCGCATCGGCCATGACCTGGAAGCGGCCTATGACGGAGACACCAGCTATCGGTACAGCGACAGCGAGTTCTACCTCAGCGTTGACTGGCATCGAGACTGATCAAGCACAGCGGCAAAAGCCAGCCATCAGAAACGAAAAAAGGCAGCCGCTGTGGCTGCCTTTTTTCTGCCTGTGTTCCAGAAGTGCTCCCAGTACGGGCGTGTAGGTCACTTCGCAGGACGGCTCCCATAGCAAAGGCCGTGAAGAGCAACTCGCTGCAGGTTTGACATTCCTACACTCTGCGCTGGAAAAGTACGACAGAGGATCATACAAACCCCGAAACACTCCGCTGTAGCGGCAGGCCGGGCAGCCAAATGCAAAAAACCAGCGCAGGGGCTGAGCTCGCCTTGGTGATCTCTAGAGCTCGAAACCCAAGCGCTCTTTCAACAGCTGCCCGCCATAAGCCTTACCGAGCTCAAGCAGAACGCCAAGACCTGCTACATCAGCTTTTCAGCACCTTCCTTGGTTCGCCGCCAAACTTCATGGTCGCGGACGACAGTCCATGCTGAAGGTCCGAAACGCTCGTCGAATCCGTCGCCAGACTTTTCGCCCATTCAACTGACAGTTGAATAATGCACCATTTTTGGTACACTCGCCGTATGAGTGAAACGCCACCAACATTGAACGTCAGTTTTTATCGCACGGAAGCAGGTAACGAACCGGTGCGCGAATGGCTGACCGAAGTTCCCCGCGATCACAAGCGGATGATCGGAACCGAAATCAAAACGGTTCAGATCGGATGGCCAATCGGAATGCCGGTTGTCAGAAAGCTTGAGAAAGGCTTGTGGGAGGTCAGGGTAAACCTTGTCGATACCATAGCTCGCGTGCTCTTCACCGTGGACGGGAACGTGATGGTTCTGCTTCACGGCTTCATCAAGAAAAGCCAAAAAACACCAGCGTCTGACTTGGAAACCGCCAGGCAACGCAAAGCAACACTAGAGAGGAACAAGCAATGAATCAGCACATCGGCTCCGATTTCGATGATTTCCTTGCTGAGCAAGGTCTCGCAGAGGAAGTGTCCGCTGCTGCCCTCAAGCGCGTTATCTCTTGGCAGATCGCCGAAGCCATGAAGAGCCAGAAA
The DNA here is from genome assembly GCF_014648275.1 of Pseudomonas laurentiana. Classification (GTDB taxonomy): domain Bacteria; phylum Pseudomonadota; class Gammaproteobacteria; order Pseudomonadales; family Pseudomonadaceae; genus Aquipseudomonas; species Aquipseudomonas laurentiana. Next base: position 210,280 of record NZ_BMQU01000004.1, on the reverse strand, counting down.
GTAACAAAGAAAGTCCTGGCTGCACGCATGCATACTAGTCGTACAGCAGTGGACCGCGCGCTCGACCAAGATGATCCAGGAATGACCTTGGCGACCTTGGCCAGCGCCGCCAGAGCACTTGGCCAGCGCGTTGAGGTTAGACTGGTGCCAGAGCAAGAAGCAGCTCACGCATAGCCTTATGCCCTATCCGATAAGCCCGCCAAGCGCGGGCTTTTTCATGCCTACTGCTTCTTCGTTGGCGTCTTCGGCCTGCCCTTCTCCTGCGGCACGGCCGCGTCACAGCACATCAGGAGGCAGAAGGCAGAAGGCAGGACGGGATCATCTGTTTAGAAAACCCCATCCATAAAGCAAAAAAGGCAGCCAGAATGGCTGCCTTTTTCGTTGCCCCGCTCCCAAAGTGCTCCCAGATCCTTCCCGCTTTCAGGACTATCGGGATAAAACTCTTTGAAAACAGGCGCTTATATGGTGCGGACGAAGAGACTCGAACTCTTACAGCTTGCGCCGCTGGAACCTAAATCCAGTGTGTCTACCAATTTCACCACGTCCGCGTGAAGCGTTTAAAGCAAAGGCGCCGGACTATTCATCGGGCGCCTTTTAGAATATGGGGTGGACGATGGGGATCGAACCCACGACAACAGGAGTCACAATCCTGTGCTCTACCAACTGAGCTACGCCCACCATATTGCGATACTGCTTTACTTGTGCCAAAGCTGCCTAATGGCGCACCCGGCAGGACTCGAACCTGCGACCATCCGCTTAGAAGGCGGATGCTCTATCCAGCTGAGCTACGGGCGCATATTTAATCTGCTTTCGTTTAAGATTACAAACTAACTTTTCAGTCCCGCCAAACAAGCTTAAAATCCGCTCATTCTGCCTGACCTTGCTAACCAGTGCTAGGCTCTGCCCGACAAGTGCGACGAATGTTATAGACGGGCGGCAGGGTCGTCAACTCTTTTTTGAAAAAAATTCATTTTATTTAAGGGCTTAGAGCATTTGCCAGACCAAGCGCCTTTGCCCTAGGGCTGTGTCATGCGAGAATGCGCGCTCTTTTTATTCCCTCTCGATGGTTAATCACGCGTCATGACTGCACAACTTATCGACGGCAAGGCGATCGCCGCCAGCCTGCGCCAGCAGATCGCCCAACGTGTCGCGGAGCGCCGCCAGCAAGGCCTGCGCACGCCTGGCCTGGCAGTGATCCTGGTTGGCAACGACCCCGCCTCTCAAGTCTATGTTTCGCACAAGCGCAAGGATTGCGAAGAGGTCGGCTTTATCTCTCAGGCCTTTGACCTGCCTAGCGATACCACGCAGCAAGCCCTGACCGACCTGATCGATCGCCTTAATAACGACGCGAACATCGACGGCATCCTGCTGCAGTTGCCGCTTCCGGCTCACCTGGATGCATCGCTGCTGCTTGAGCGCATTCGCCCGGACAAGGATGTCGACGGCTTCCATCCTTACAACGTCGGTCGCCTGGCTCAGCGCATTCCTCTGCTGCGCCCCTGCACGCCGAAAGGCATCATGACCCTGCTGCAGAGCACCGGTCAGGACCTGTACGGCATGAATGCCGTGGTGGTTGGCGCGTCGAACATCGTTGGCCGCCCAATGGCGATGGAACTGCTGCTCGCGGGCTGCACCGTGACCGTCACCCACCGCTTCACCAAGGATCTGGCAGGCCACGTCGGCCGTGCCGACCTGGTCGTTGTCGCCGCTGGCAAGCCAGGCCTGGTCAAAGGTGAGTGGATCAAGGAAGGCGCCATCGTCATCGACGTCGGCATCAACCGCCAGGAAGATGGCAAGCTGGTCGGCGACGTGGTTTATGAAACCGCCCTGCCACGCGCTGGCTGGATCACGCCGGTTCCAGGTGGCGTCGGCCCGATGACCCGCGCCTGCCTGCTGGAGAACACCTTGTATGCGGCAGAAACGCTGCATAAGTAAGGCATCAGGCGACTGAAAGAACGGCACCTGCGAAGGTGCCGTTTTTTTTGCACTCGAAAAACCCGATCGCCCTGCCAACTCGCTCGACGCCATCGCCGCAGCCGATTGCGCTGCATCACGACCGAATTCAGCTTTCCCGGCTGAGCGCAACACTGGCTTCAGCCGGGATTTACACCGCATCCCACGGACAATAGGCACACAGCCAACCCTGGATGCGTGCCTCGATGCAAACCACCAATACCGTCTTGATGATCCGCCCGGCGCGGTTCGCCTTCAACCCGGACACGGCCGTCAACAACCGCTTTCAACAACCCTTCCTCGCCCCCGAACAGGCGCAGCAGAAAGCGCTGGAAGAGTTCGATGGCTACGTCGATACCCTACGCCAGCACGGCGTAGAGGTACTGGTCGTGCAGGACACCCCTGCCCCTCACACCCCAGACTCGATCTTCCCCAACAACTGGTGGAGCAGCCACGCCGACGGCAGCCTGGTGCTCTACCCGATGGAAGGCCAGAACCGCCGCCTGGAGCGAAACAAAGGGGTCCTGCGCGTACTGGAAGAACGCTTTGCGATTCACACCACCATCGACCTGAGCCCGCTGGAACAGCAAAGCATGTTCCTCGAAGGCACCGGCAGCATGGTGCTGGACCGCGAACACCGGATCAGCTACGCCTGCCACTCCGGACGCACCCACACCGAGGCGCTGCGCCAATTTGCCGAACAACTGGATTACCGCCTCTGCGTGTTCCATGCCGTCGACCGGCACCACGCACCGATCTACCACAGCAACGTGATGATGAGCGTTGGCACTGACCTCTCGGTGGTGTGCCTGCAAGCCCTGCCTGATGCCAACGAGCGGCAGGCCTTGGAGCGTTCCCTGCGCGACACCGGCAAAGACATCCTGGCACTGGACTTCGATCAGCTTGAAGGCTTCGCCGGCAACATGCTCGAAGTCCACGACAAACACGGCCAGCCGTTGCTGGTGATGTCGCGCAGCGCCTGGGCCTCGCTACAGCCCAGGCAACGCGCCCAGATTGAACAGCACAGCCGCCCGGTAATTGTGAACATCGATCACATCGAACGCATCGGCGGTGGCAGCGCCCGCTGCATGCTCGCCGAAGTCCACCTGCCCGCTCGCAACTAAACTGATTATAAGAAGGAGAACAGCATGACCCGTTATCTCGACGTTACCGACCTGAGCCACCTGGTGACTCGCAAAGGCTTGAGCACCTGCCTGCGCGAGATGGCCGAGTACATTCGCCAGGACTACCTGCGCTGGCACGACTTTGAAAAATGCCCGCGCCTGGCCAACCATTCGCCCGATGGGGTCATCGAACTGATGCCGGTGTCCGATGCCAACCTGTACGCCTTCAAGTACGTCAACGGCCACCCGAAAAACACCCAGCGCGGCATGCTCACGGTCATGGCGTTTGGCGCGCTTGGCGATGTCGACACGGGCGCCCCGGTACTGCTGAGCGAGATGACCCTGACGACCGCCCTGCGCACCGCCGCTACCTCGGCCCTGGCCGCACGCTACCTGGCCCGCCCTGGTAGCCGCAGCATGGCGCTGATCGGCAACGGCTCACAGAGCGAGTTTCAAGCCCTGGCATTCCACGCCCTGCTGGGCATCGAGGAAATCCGCCTGTACGACCTCGATCCGCAGGCTACCGCCAAGCTGATCGCCAACCTGAGCACCTTCCCGGCACTGAAGCTGGTTCAGGCCAGCTCTGTGGCCGATGCCGTTCGCGGTGCCGACATCGTCACCACGGTCACCGCCGACAAGGCCTACGCCACCATCCTCACCCCGGAGATGATCGAACCGGGCATGCACCTCAATGCTGACATCGTCGAAGGTGCCCGGGTAATCGTTGAATATGAGCCGCAAAGCCGTATCGAAGGCGAGATCCAACAGATGCCGGCCAACTCTCCGACCACCGAGTTCTGGCAAGTCGTAAACGGCCAGGCCGTTGGCCGCGAGAATGACACCCAGGTGACCCTGTTCGACTCGGTCGGTTTTGCCCTGGAAGACTACTCAGCCCTGCGCTATGTACTGGACGAGGCCAAGGCACTCGGGATTGGCCGCGAGATCGAACTGGTACCTGAACTGGCCAACCCGAAAGACCTCTTCGCACTGCTGCGTGACCCTGCCGAAACCCTGGCAAAAAAACGCGCCTGAAGCCGCCCAACCTGCTGCGCCAATGGGCAGCAGGTCGGAAAACGCTGCACGAAAGCCCAAACACGCCATGCAACAGCCGAATCGGCTGCGCGACAACCGTTAACAGCACAATACGGTAGCCCAGCCCGGCTGAAACGACACAAAAAAAAGCGGCTCATCGCGCATTCTGAGGCCAGACCGAAGAGTCAGTTAAAGACCAAGCCAAGCCTCTCCAACTTTTTACTGCCCTAAATCAATTACAAAACCAAGGGATACCCTCATGACTTCATTTCGAAAGGTTCTTAGCGTGCTGCTCCTTCCGCTGTGCGCAAGCGCGGCTCAGGCTCAGGCTCAGGAATGGAAAGAAATTCGCTTCGGTGTCTACCCTGAATACCCACCGTTTGAATCGGTAGCCGCGGACGGAAGCCTGCAAGGCTTTGACATCGAATTGGGCAATGCCATTTGTGCCAAGCTGCAAGTCAAGTGCATTTGGGTCAACAACGAGTTCGACGGCATGATTCCGGCTCTGCGCGCACGCAAGTTCGACGCAATCATGTCCTCCATGGCCGTGACCCCCGCACGGCAGAAGCAGATCGACTTCACTGACCGCCTGTTCCTCAGCCCGACATCAGTGATCACCCGCAAAGGTGCAGAGTTCGGCGATACGCCAGAGTCGCTCAAAGGCAAGCAGGTCGGCGTGCTGCAAGGCTCGCTGCAAGAGGCCTATGCCCGCGCCAAGCTGGCGCCGCTGGGCGCACAGGTCAAGGCTTACCAAGCGCAGGATCAGAACTATGCCGACCTGATGAACGGCCGACTGGACGCCACCCTGACCGACAAGCTGGAAGCTCAGCTGAACTTCCTGGCCAAACCCGAAGGTGCCGACTTCAAGACCGGGCCGGCCATCAAGGACCCCACCTTGCCGCTGGACATTGCGATGGGCCTACGCAAAAACGACAGCGAACTACGCGCCTTGCTGAACAAAGGCATCGCCGAGGTCCTTGCCGATGGGACCTTCGCCGAAATCCAGAAAAAGTACGTCGGCGACCTGGATATCTACAACGAGTAAATCTGTCTGCGGCCAGCCACCCTGCTGGCCGCAGCGGTATCCACTCCAGCTTCTGACGAGACTTTCCCCGTGAATGACTTCCTCCACTCAATCGGCCTGCAAGCCCTGAGCCTGCAGGGCTTTGGCCCCCTGTTGGCGCAAGGGGCCTGGATGACCCTGAAACTGGCGCTGCTGTCGCTGGCGTTGAGCCTGAGCCTGGGCCTAATCGGCGCCTGCGCCAAGTGCTCGCCGCTACGCGTGCTGCGCGTACCTGCCACGCTCTACACCACGCTGATTCGCAGCGTGCCAGACCTGGTACTGATCCTGCTGATCTTCTACACCCTGCAACTGTGGCTCAACGACTTCACCGAAATGCTGGGCTGGAACTACATTGAGATCGACCCGTTCATGGCCGGCGTGATCACGTTGGGTTTCATCTACGGCGCCTACTTCACCGAGAATTTTCGCGGCGCCATTCTCAGTGTCCCGGCAGGCCAGCTTGAGGCCGCTAAGGCCTACGGCCTGAATCGCACCCAACGCTTCCGCCTGGTGCTGTTCCCACAACTGATGCGCTTCGCACTGCCAGGGCTGGGCAACAACTGGCTGGTACTGCTCAAGTCCACGGCGCTGGTCTCGATCATCGGCCTGGCCGACCTGGTCAAGGCCGCACAAAACGCCGGCAAGACGACCAACAACACCCTGTACTTTCTGATCCTCGCCGCGCTGGTCTACCTGGTCATCACGACCCTTTCAAACCGACTCTTCAAACGCCTGGAGCGGCGCTACAACACGGGCATCAAGGGGCTGGCATCATGATCGAACTGCTTGAGCAATATGGCCTGGCCTACCTCTACAGTGATGGCGCCGGTTTTTCCGGGCTGGCCATGACCCTGTGGCTGTTTATCATCACCACCGTCCTGGGTTTCTTTCTGTCGCTGCCCTTGGCCCTGGCCAGGGTTTCACGCCGGCTCTGGCTGCGCTGGCCCGTGGAGTTCTACACCTATGTATTTCGCGGCACACCGCTCTACATCCAGCTGCTGATCTGCTACACCGGCCTGTACGGGCTGGAAGTCGTACGCGACAACGCCCTGCTCGACTCGTTCTTCCGCAACGCGCTGAACTGCACCCTGCTCGCCTTCGTCCTCAACACCTGCGCCTATACCGTGGAAATCTTCGCCGGGGCTATTCGCAATATCCCCCACGGCGAAATTGAAGCGGCCCAGGCCTATGGCCTGTATGGCTGGCGCCTGAACCTGTTCGTGGTCCTGCCGGCCGCCCTGCGCCGTGCGCTACCGGCTTACAGCAACGAACTGATCCTGATGCTGCACGCCACCTCCCTGGCCTTCACCGCAACCATTGCCGACATTCTCAAGGTAGCGCGTGACGCCAACGCCGCGACCTTCCTGACCTTCCAGGCCTTCGGTGTCGCCGCCCTGCTGTACATGCTGCTGTCCTTTGCGCTGGTCGGGCTGTTCCGCCTGGCCGAGCGCCGCTGGATGCGTTTTCTTGTTCCTGTCCGAGGCTAAACCATGACCCTTTCTGCACACGCCTTGTCGTCCCATAACGAGCAGCTACCTGAACCCTTTCCAATGGCACGTCACGCCAGCATCGCCAATACGGCAGCGGTCAAGCTGACCGTCGAAGACCTGCACAAGCACTACGGCGATCATCAGGTGCTCAAGGGCGTCTCACTGCAAGCACGCAAAGGCGACGTCATCAGCCTGATTGGCGCCAGCGGCTCGGGCAAAAGCACCATGCTGCGTTGCATCAATTTCCTTGAACAACCCGATGCAGGCGCGATTACCCTCGATGGCCAGACCATTGAAATGCGCCAGGGCCGCGCAGGCGTGCGCGCCCCGCACCCTGCTCAATTGCAGAACCTGCGTACGCGCCTGGCCATGGTGTTCCAGCACTTCAACCTGTGGAGCCACATGACCGTGCTGGAGAATATCTGCCTGGCCCCTCGCCGCGTCCTCGGTGTCAGCGCACAGGACGCCGAAGCTCGCGCCCGCGCCTACCTGGACAAGGTCGGCCTGCCATCACGCGCGGCCGATCAGTACCCGGCATTCCTCTCCGGCGGGCAACAGCAACGGGTTGCCATCGCCCGCGCACTGGCCATGGAGCCGGAAATCATCCTCTTCGACGAACCCACCTCAGCGCTCGACCCAGAGCTGGTGGGCGAGGTACTCAAAGTCATACAGACGCTGGCCGAGGAAGGTCGTACCATGCTCATGGTCACCCACGAAATGGGCTTTGCCCGCAAGGTGTCCAGCCAGGTGTTGTTCCTGCATCAGGGCCGGGTCGAGGAACAAGGCAGTGCCGCGATACTCGACCACCCGCAGAGCGAACGCCTGCAGCAATTTCTATCCAACCGTTTGAAGTGAAGCAGATCCGCATGGAAAACAAGGCCAACAGCCCCCTCTGCGCGCCCCCTTTGGACCGGATTGATGAAGCGATCATTGATGTACTGCGCCATAACGGGCGGATCACCTATGAAAAGCTGTCATCACTGGTGCACCTGACGCCCCGCCCGTGCCTTGAGCGGGTGCGCAAGCTGGAACGACGCGGCGTGATTCGCGGCTACGGTGCAATCATCGATGTGCAGATGGTGTCACCGGGGCTGTCGCTGCTGGTACTGGTTGCCCTCTCCAACCAGAGCGGACGCGCGGCGCAAAAAGCGTTTGAAGCCTGCGTGCGGGCCTGCCCACAGGTTTTTGAATGCCAGCTGATCAGCGGCCACTTCGACTACAGCCTGCGCATGCGCTGCCGGGACATGGAACACTACCGGGTGCTGACCGAAACCTGGATGAACAACGACGAGTTGCACATCGACAAACTGGTGGCGCACCCGGAGCTGGCCGTCGTGAAGAATACCGCCCCGCAACTGTAGCAACCGGCGCTGTCGGCGATGCGGGTGGCGCACCAGAGGTTGATCGAGTGCACCTGCATCACCAGCACCGCTGACGCCTACACCGTCAGCGGTGCCAATACGCCCCATTCGGGTGGCTGCACGTAACCCCCGACCCAACCCGTCACATCGGTGGCCGGCATGGGTCGGGCAATGCAGTACCCCTGGGCCATGTCGCAGCCCAAGTCCATCAGCAACTGACCATGCTCAACCGTTTCCAGGCCTTCGGCAATCACCTGACGACCGAACGCCCGCGCCAGGCTAATCACCGCACGGGTCAAGGCCAGGTCATCCTGATCATGGAGGATGTCGCGGACAAACGACTTGTCGATCTTGATCGTCTGGGTTGGCAGACGCTTGAGGTAACTCAGTGATGAGTAACCCGTGCCAAAATCATCCAGAGAAAACTGTACGCCCAGCTCCTGACAAGCGTCCAGGCACTGGCTGACCCGCTGGATGTTTTCGATGGCCACCGATTCAACGATCTCCAGATCCAGCATGTTTGGCGCCACCGCGGCATGGCGGTGCAGCAGTTGCTTGAGCCGCTCGACAAAATCCGAGCGCTGGAAATGCCGGGCCGCGATGTTCACGCTCACCGACCAACAGAAGCCGTCCTGCTGCCACCGGTGCATTTGCGCCATGGCCTGATCGATCACCCATTCACCAATATCGACGATCAGGTCGGTCTGCTCCACCAGCGGTAGAAACTCCGCTGGCGACACCAGGCCTTTGACCGGATGCTGCCACCGTAGCAAGGCCTCGAAACCGATCACCGCACCTGTGCGCATGTTGACCTTGGGCTGGTAGTACAAGCACAGCTCGCCCTTGGCCAACGCCTGGCGCAAGCGTTCAACGGTCTGGTGAGTGGCCTTGACCTCCTTGTCCAGCGAAACGTCAAACAGGTGGTAACGGTTACGCCCGCTTTGCTTGGCCACATACATGGCCTGGTCGGCATGACGCAGCAAGGTATCGGCATCGTCATTGTCGAGCGGGAACAACGTCACCCCAATACTCGCGCTGACACTCAAGTCCTGACCGTTGATGGCGTAAGGCGATGCAACTGCCGCGAGCACCCGCTGCAGGGCAATGTGCAGACGATAGTGGTCGTGAACATCACGCAATATCAGCACGAACTCATCACCGGACAACCGCGCCACGGCATCACCACCGCGCAGGATGCCCTTGAGACGGGCCGCTACCTCGACCAGCAACAAATCGCCACTGGCGTGACCATAGCCATCGTTGACTGCCTTGAAACCATCCAGATCAAGCATGCACACCGCCAGCTGCGTGCCCTCTTGCCGGGAAAAATCCAGAGCTTGCGTCAACAGGTCAGAGAGGTAGGCGCGGTTGGGCAAGCCCGTCAGCACATCGTGGCCAACCCGCCATTGCAACGTGCGCAGCAACTGACGCTTCTCGCTGACATCAAAGCGAATCGAAACATACTTGCGCACCTTCCCGCTCAATGGGTCAATCAATGGCACCATCGTGCTGTCGACCCAATACAACGAGCCGTCCTTGGCACGGTTGCAGATCTCGCCTTTCCAGACCTTGCCCTTCACCAGGGAGCGCCACATATCCTGAAAAAACTCCGGATCATGCAAACCCGAATTCAAGATGCGGTGATTGGCCCCAAGCAACTCTTCGCGGCTGTAACCGGAAATGCTGCAAAACTGTTGGTTTACGTACGTAATCCGACCCGTCAGATCGGTCTCGGAAAAGATCGCAGCCGCATCGACTGCCGCGCGGTAATTATCGTCCATGACGTCCTCAACACCCTGCCGACTATCGATTGAATCGCTCGACTAGGGCGCGCAGGCCCGAAGAGATACGCTCCAATTCACCACCCCGTGTCGCTGCGGCATTCGCGTTCTGTGCGGTTTTCTGTACCGTTCCAGCAACCGTATTGATCTGCCGCGACACGTCTTCGGCGACATTCGACTGCTCCTGAGAAGCAGTCGCCATCTGATGGCTCATGTCGCTGATGCGCTCTACGGCTTCGCGAATGCCTTGCAAGGCACGCTGTGCTTCAAGCACCTGCGCAACGCCCTGCTCAGCTTCCTGAATGCCCAGGTTGGCAATGCTGACCGCTTCCTCGGCACCCGTACGCAGGCTTTCGATGACCGCCTGAATCTGCAGGGTCGACTGACGGGTCTTGCCCGCCAGTGCCCGCACTTCATCAGCCACCACCGCAAAGCCACGCCCTTGCTCGCCCGCCCGCGCAGCCTCAATGGCGGCATTGAGCGCCAGCAGGTTGGTCTGCTCGGCAATCGAACGGATCACGCTGGCGGCAATCATGATGTCCTGGGTCTGCCCGGCCAGGTTTCCGACAGCCTGGTTGATCTGGGTGACCGTACTGGCCAGCAACTGAATCGCTTCGCGAGTGGTACCCGCTACCTGACTACCCTGATCGGCCAAGAGGTTGGCGGTTTGCGCTTCGCCTGCCGTTTGCTGCACATGCTGGGCAACCTCCGCGATGGACGCAGCCATCTCGGTCATCGCCGCCGCCGTCATGTCGGTTTCAGCACGCTGCTCGAGCAACGCCGCTTCCGTACTGCTGGACAAGCGACTGGAATCCGTCGCGGCTTCGGCCATCTGCTTGGCAAGATCGCTCAGGCGCGTGAGGGCAGTCTTCAACCGCGCTTCTTCACTGATCAGGATCATCTGAAGCTGCGCGCTCGGCCCCACGGCATCGGTGTAGGTCATTGCAACGATCGGGTCGGCGAAGGTATTGGGCGTAGACTCCATGATCTGTTCAAGCTGGCGCCCAAGGCGGCTGTGGCCGTAGAGACCAACCAGCCCAAACAGCCCAAGCGTGGCGCCCTGCCCCAGCAGGCCAGGGGCACTTTGGTTCACCGCAATCGCAACCCCAGCAGCCAGCACCGGCAACGCCAATGCCTTGCCAATGACCGCCGCGCGGCGCAGCACCGGCACGGCAGGCTTGCCTTCGCGCAAACGCGCATAGAGTGCCTCGGCACGCTGCACTTGCTCGCGGGTCGGCTTTACCCGCACCGACTCATACCCCACCAGGTGCCCATCCTCGAGCACCGGCGTGACATAGGCACTGACCCAGTAGAAGTTGCCGTTCTTGCAGCGGTTCTTGACGATCCCCATCCAGCTGTGGCCGGCCTTCAGGTACTGCCACATCAACTGGAACACCTCTGGCGGCATGTCCGGGTGACGTACAAGGTTGTGGGTACTACCGATCAGTTCTGCCTGACTAAAGCCGCTCATAGCGGCGAATTCGGCATTGCAGTAAGTGATTTTACTGGTGACATCGGTGGCGGAAACAAGGCGTTGATGCTCCGGAAACGTCTGCTCGACAGAGGTTACCGGCAAATTGAGACGCACGTTAGAACTCCGTTAGTGGCGGTCGTAATACTGGATCAAGTCCATGTTGAACCAGGCATTCAGACTTGTGTCTGACAATCCAATTCCACGAATTACATCACATTTATGACAGTAATGTTACAGGATCTGGCGTTGCCTAGCTCAACGAAATACCGTTAAGTTCTTGATTCTAAATGTGAATTAAGCGATGACAATTTCAAGTTTGGGTCCAGCCATCAAGCGCTACCGCAAGGTCGCAGGGCTTACTCAGGCTGATCTCGGCGAGAAAACCGGTTTTGACCCCAAAACCATCAGCCGCTTTGAAACCGGCTCCTATACCCCAAGCGTTGAAGCACTGTTCAACGTCGTGCACAAAGCCACCCCAAAGGACCTGGGAAAGCTGATTGCGGCGGTCGATATGGCCCTGTCCAGGCGTTAACACCAACAACAGCAACCAGACAGGCTTATCGCTAAACAGCGCTGCCTCATTTTTGGGGCGCGGAGTATATCTGATTCAGCCCCCGTGATGGGGGCTGAGGCGGGGCAGCGCCCGGAATTTTTAGAAGCGCCAGAACGAAGGTGTGAACAGCACCAGAACCGTCAGAATCTCAAGACGACCCAGCAACATGCCAACGGTCAGCAGCCACTTTGCGGCATCTGGCAGCGTAGAGAAATTACCGACCGGACCGATCACCGGGCCCAACCCCGGCCCCACATTGCAGACAGCCGTTGCGGCGCCAGTGAGTGCGATGGTCCAGTCCAGCCCGATCAACGCCAACCCCAAGGCAATGGCGGCGATGGTGGTGGTAAAGAAAAAGCAGAAGGTCAGCAACGAACGCACAATGTCCTCATCCAGCGGATGGCCGTTGTACTTGCTGCGAATCGTTGCGCGCGGGTGAATCAGTTGCGAAAGGCTGCCATGCAGTAACTGGCCGGCGACCTGAAAGCGAAAGATCTTCAAACCACCGGCAGTTGACCCCGAACAGCCACCGACGAATGTCAGGTAGAAGAAGAACAACACGGAAAACGTGCCCCACAGGGTGTAGTCCCCCAGCGCAACACCCGTAGTAGTAACCACCGATGTGACGTTGACCGCCACCAGACGCACCGCCTCCCACCACCCGTATGGCCCGTTGAAATGCAGCCAGGTTCCAAACAGCAACCAGGTCACCACCAGAAAGCCAATGAAACCACGCACCTGATGATCCTTGAACAACGCGCCTCTATTGCCCCGCAATACGGCCACATACAACGTAAAAGGCAAGCTGCCCAGGATCATCACCCCCACCGCGACCCAGTGAATGGACGGCTGCGACCAGTGCGCCAACGAACTGTCCGAGGTCGAGAAACCACCGGTGGATATCAGTGACATCGAGTGGTTGATTGCCTCGAATGGCGTCATCCCGGCCCACCAGAACGCCAGGTAGCCAATCCCGGTCAGCACCACATAGACCAGCAGAATGTATTTCGCCATCACATGGGAGCGCGGCAGCACTTTGTCCGACCAGTCTGACGACTCGGTCTGGAACAAACGCATACCACCGACGCGCAGCAGCGGCAGAATCGCTACCGCCATACCGATAAAACCGATGCCGCCCAACCAATGCAACATCGAGCGCCAGATCAGCAACCCCGGGGATGCGGTGTCCAGCCCGGTCAGTACGGTCGAGCCGGTGGTGGTGATACCCGACATGGTTTCAAAAAACGCATCTGTGTAGCTGATATCCCGAATGAACACCATCGGCAGCGCGGCAAAGGTACAGACCACAACCCAACTGGCCGTCGTCAGCAAGTACATGTCTCGCGGCCGCAAATGAGCATCCTCTGGACGCCCTTGGGCGACCAGCGCAATGCCGGTGATGAAGGTGATGACACCTGACCGAATAAACGCAGAGAGCCCATCCCGCTGCTCATAAAGCACCAAGGTGAACAGCGGGATCATCATGCTCACCGCAAGGGTGATGAGGAAGACACCGAGGATGAAACCGATCAAGCGGACTCTGGCAAGGGACATGTGCGGGCTCTGACTGGATGGCGCGCGCAAGTATCGTTACAGCGCAGCACACAGACGCGTAAAGAATCCGTAAAATTCAGCCGCTTCACGCCTCGTACAGCCGCCGCCCCCGCAGCCACTGTTGCGCCAACAACAGCGCCGACACTGTCTGCTCAGCAACAGTCATTCAACAGGGCGCACTTCAAGCAACACTTGAGCTTCCTGTAAAAAACCCATAACAACCTGATAAATAAAGCTTTTTAAACATGGAACAACTCTTGCTCCTGCCCCTGCTCCTTCAACAGCAACGGGCCTGTAGCCATGAGCACCCCTATCAAAGTCGTCGCCGTTTCCGGTGGCACGTTCCGCCCTTCGCGCACCCTGGTTCTGACCCAGGCCATTCTGGCTGAACTGGCGCAGCAACTGCCCATCGAGAGCAAGGTCATTGAGCTGGGGGATATCGTCCGCCCACTGGGCAGCGCACTCTCGCGTAAAGAACTGCCGGAAACCGTAGAGCATGAGCTGCGCGCAATCGAGTCCGCCGACCTGCTGATCGTCGCGGCGCCCGTCTACCGTGGCACCTACCCAGGCCAGTTCAAGCACCTGTTCGACCTGATTGGCCAGGATGCCCTGATTGATACGCCGGTACTGCTCGCCGCTACCGGAGGCAGTGAACGTCATGCGCTGGTCATCGACCACCAACTGCGCCCGCTGTTCAGCTTCTTCCAGTCGGTCACCCTGCCGATCGGGGTCTACGCCGCCGAAGCCGATTTCAGCAACTACCAGATCACCAGCACGGCCCTGCAAGCACGTATCCGCCTGGCCGGGGAAAAAGCCGCCGAGCAACTGAACGGTCACCGCGCTGTTTTACGTAAAATTGCCTGAGGCGCCAATATGAATGTTTTCTGGTTTCTGCCTACCCATGGCGACGGTCATTTACTGGGTACCAGTGAGGGCGCCCGCCCCGTCACCCTGCCCTACCTCAAACAAGTGGCCCAGGCCGCCGACAGCCTCGGTTACTACGGTGTACTGATACCCACTGGGCGCTCTTGCGAGGACTCCTGGGTGGTGGCTTCTGCATTGGCGCCTCTGACTGAGCGCCTGCGTTACCTGGTGGCCATCCGCCCCGGGATCATTTCGCCAACGGTCTCTGCGCGCATGGCCGCGACCCTTGATCGCTTGTCCGCAGGTCGCCTGCTGATCAACGTGGTGACCGGCGGTGACCCTGACGAAAACCGTGGAGACGGCCTGCATCTCAACCACAGCGAACGCTATGAGGCCAGTGGCGAGTTTTTGCATATCTGGCGGCGCGTGCTGCAGGGTGAAGCCGTGGACTATGACGGCAAGCACCTTCAGGTACAGAACGCCAAGGCGCTCTATCCACCCGTGCAAAAACCCTATCCGCCGCTGTATTTCGGCGGCTCTTCCGACGCGGCCCACGAACTGGCTGCCGAACAGGTGGATGTCTACCTGACCTGGGGCGAACCACCGGCGGCTGTCGCCGAAAAAATCGCCGATGTTCGTGCTCGTGCAGCCAAACACGGGCGTACCGTGAAGTTCGGCATTCGCTTGCATGTGATTGTCCGCGAGACGGCCGAACAGGCCTGGCAAGCAGCCGACAAGCTGATTGCCAACATCAGCGACGAAACCCTTGCCGCCGCCCAGCAGTCCTTTTCACGTTTCGATTCCGAGGGGCAACGGCGCATGGCCGCGCTGCATGGCGGTCGGCGTGACCAGTTGGAGATCTACCCGAACCTCTGGGCCGGCGTTGGCCTGGTGCGTGGTGGTGCAGGCACGGCCCTGGTCGGTGATCCACAGCAAGTGGCCGCACGGATCAAAGAGTATGCGGACCTCGGCATCGAGAGCTTCATCTTCTCCGGCTACCCGCACCTGGAAGAGGCCTACCGCTTTGCCGAACTGGTCTTTCCGCTGCTGCCGGAACCCTACGCGAGCCTGGCAGGCCGCGGTGTCACCAACCTCTCAGGTCCCTTCGGCGAAATGATCGCCAACGACGTGCTGCCCACCCAGGCAACAGCGCAACCGGCCTGATGGACGCGCCTCAAGCCCCCTTACTCACCGATGAGGACAGCCTGTGACTGCTATTCATCAATCCGCACTCCTGACGCCACTGCAGATTGCCCAAGCACTGGCCAGTACGTTTGCCGAAAGCGCGGCAGAACGTGACCGTCTCGGCGGCACACCGAAAGCCGAGCGCGATGCCCTGCGCCAAAGCGGCTTGCTGGGCTTGATCATTCCGACGCAATACGGCGGCCTGGGTGCTGGCTGGACGGAGACGCTGAGCATTGTTCGCGAATTTGCCAAGGTCGACAGTTCGATCGCTCACGTCTTTGGCTTCCAGCACCTGATGCTGGCTACCGTGCGCTTGTTCTCCCGGCCAGACCAATGGCAGCCGTGGTTCGAGCTGACGGCACGCAACAACTGGTTCTGGGGCAACGCCCTCAACCCGCTGGATACCCGTACCGTCTCGAAAAAACTCGCCGGCTGGCGTGAATTTTCAGGGCGTAAAAGCTTCTGCTCGGGCTCGGCCGACTCGGAAATGCTGATCGCCTCGGCGCTGGATGAGTCCACCCAGGGCAAACTGCTGATCGCCGCCATCCCGAGCGGGCGCACCGGCATCACCCTGCACGGCGACTGGGACAATATTGGTCAACGGCAAACCGACAGTGGCAGCGCCACCTTTGAACGGGTACGGGTCGAGGAAAACGAACTGCTGCTCGATCCAGGCCCGTTGAGTACGCCCTTCGCCTGCCTGCGCCCACTGATCGCGCAACTCACCTTCGTCAACATGTTCCTTGGCATTGCCGAAGGTGCCTTCGCCGAAGCCCGAAGCTACACCCTCAAGGAAACCCGACCCTGGTTCAAGGCCAAGGTTGAACACGCCAACGAAGACCCTTACATCCTCGGCCACTATGGCGAGTTCTGGGTTGGCCTGGAAAGCGTGCGATTGCTCACCGAACGGGCAAACGCAATGCTCGATCACGCCTGGCGCAAAGAGCATCAACTGCATAGCGAAGAACGCGGTGAACTGGCCATCGCCATCGCAACCGCCAAGGTGGCGGCAACACGCATCGGCCTGGACCTGACCAGCCGCTTGTTTGAAGTGACAGGCGCCCGCTCCACCCATGCAGCACTGCGCCTCGACCGCTATTGGCGCAACCTGCGCACACAATCCCTGCATGATCCCGTGGACTACAAACTGCAAGAGCTGGGTGACTGGGCGCTGAATGCCCAACTGCCAACCCCGACGTTCTACTCCTAGGGCAAAGGCCCGCCGTCCTCGCTGCGGGTCAGCAGACCAGACCCGGCAGCGCCATTCCCGCCAGTCAATCCAGACAACACCGGGGCACCTGTGCCCCGGCGTCGTCACGCGATCAGGACGCCTGGCTGCAATCCCGTGGGGTGATGCCTTTCTCCTTCGCGTACTTTTGTGCAGACGCTTCGATGATCGGTCGCAGCAGCGCGCGGTCGGCCTGCACCCAATCGCTGATCAGGTTCCATTTCTCCCCGTCCCACTGCTGGAAGCGCACGGCACCGCCACCTTCATGGTCAGAGCAGGACAATTGCAGAGGCTGCACCAGGCCCAAAGCACCCAGTTCCTTGAGCCGTGCGTCATCCAGTTTCAGGTGCTCAAAGCCCCAGCGCACTTGCTCGCCAGTCAATGGCTTGTGACCGTACTTTTCCTGCGCCAGTCGCACCGCCTCGACGTTGAGAATGCCGTTCACCACACCCAGGTTGTAGTAGACGGTACCGAAGCGCTTTGGATCGGCGAGGTCGCCATGACCGGCATCGATAACGTCCTTCTTGATCCCTTGCGTCACCGGAAAAGTGGTTCCGGAGGGGTGCGTGGTAATGGAGATGAAGCCTTTGGCCGCAGCCCCTGCCGGAGCGGCGTCTTCCTCGGAGTTGCTCCAGATGTTGCCGATGATTCGGTCCGCCGGGAAG
Organism: Pseudomonas laurentiana; assembly: GCF_014648275.1. GTDB lineage: Bacteria > Pseudomonadota > Gammaproteobacteria > Pseudomonadales > Pseudomonadaceae > Aquipseudomonas > Aquipseudomonas laurentiana. Next base: position 192,953 of record NZ_BMQU01000004.1, on the reverse strand, counting down.
CCGACCTTCTGCGCACTCTTCAGAGCAACCGGGTTCATGACTCCCCAGCCTCGCAGAATGACCCAGTCCGGCTTGGCGCGACGGATGTTCAACCATTGCGATTGCTGCTCGTTGCCCGGGTGCGGCACCTCCAGCAGGGTCAGGCTGAAGCCATACTTGTCGGCCAGCGCTTGCAAGACCTCGTTGGTCTCCTTGCCATAGGGTGAGCCGTGGTAGAGCGTAACGATTTTCTTGCCACTCAACTTGTCCAATCCGCCTGACTGCTGGCCGATGTAGTTGATGATCGCCGACACCTCGGAGTACGGGTTCAGCTGCAGCGGAAAGGCATAGGGGAACACGCTGCCGTCGGTGGAGTCCGTGCGCCCGTGATTGATGGTGATCAGCGGCAGCTTGTCTGCCGTCGAGCGGTCCAGGGTGGCATAGGCAATACCTACCGACAGCGGGTTGGTCGCGGCGGCTGGCGCCCCGTTCAAGCCGTTTTTCAGGCGCTCGTAGCACTCAACGCCCTTCTCTACCACGTACTCGGTTTCGCACTCGCTCCAGGTCAGCTTGACCCCATTCACCCCGCCGTTGGCGTTGACGTACTTGAGGTAATCGATAAACCCGCCAAAGAAGCCGGTACCGCCTGCCGCATAAGGGCCAACGCGGTAGCTTTGCAACGGGAAGTACTGTTCGCCATCGGCTTTGGCGATAAAGGCAGTGGCACTCAAGCTCACGGCCAGCGCGAGGCTGCTGAGCAAAGATCGTTTGAACATCGCGTGTTTCCTTGTCGAATCGTTAAGCAATGGCTTGCGCCTGAAGGGTGAAATGCGGAGCGAGCTCCGCCTGCAGGGATTCGCTCAGTAGCGCAGCGGCCATCGCCGTGCGCGCTCGCGAAATCGTTGCCAGAGGCGCGCCAGCCCCTCTGGTTCCTTGATCAGGAAAAGAATGATCAGTGCACCGAACACCATCTTTTGCAGGTTCTCGACCTGACCGGCGTCGATCAGGCCCGCAGGCAACAGCCCGGCCAGGTTCGAGAGCAGGATCGGAAACAGCACGATGAACGCCGCACCGAGGAAATTGCCAAGCAAGCTGCCCAGCCCCCCGATAATGATGATGAACAACACCTGGAATGAGCGGTTCAGGTCAAAGCCATGAGGCTCTACCGTACCCAGGTAGGTAAAGGCCCAGAGTGCGCCGGCAATACCGAGGAAAAATCCGCTGATGGCAAAGGCCAACAGCTTGGTCTTGAGCAATGGGATACCGATGACTGCAGCCGCTGTGTCCATGTCGCGCACGGCCATCCAGTTGCGCCCCAACTCGCTGCGCACCAGGTTTTTACCCAACCAGAACAGCACCACGACCACCCCAAGGGTGAACAGGTAACGGCCCGCCGGCGAACTGAAATCGACGCCCATGAGTTGCAACGGCGGCGCACTGATGACCCCTGAGGCGCTGTCATTGGAAAACCAGCTGAACTTGGTCAACGCCCATTGCACGAAGAACTGCGCGGCCAGGGTCGACACCAGCAAGTAGAAGCCCTTGATGCGAAGGCTGGGCAAACCGAACAGCAAGGCCGTCAGGGCCGCACAAACGCCCCCCAGCGCAAGGCTCAGCAGTAACGGCAAACCCGGTACGCGCAGTTCGAAGTTGTAGGTAGCAAACGCCCCTACCGCCATGAAGGCCGCCGAACCGAGGGAGAGTTGCCCGGCATAGCCCGTCAGCAAATTCAGCCCGAGCCCCGCCAGCGACAACACCAGAAACGGAATCAGAATGGCACTGAACCAGTAGTCATTGCCCAGGTAGGGCACCGCCACAAAGGCAAACAGCAACAATGCCAACAGGGCGTGGCGATCCTGACGCAGGCGGAATACGCGACGATCCTGGGCGTAACGGGTACTGAACTGACCGGCTTCGTTGTACAACATGGCACTCTCCCTCAAACCCGCTCAATGGCACGTTCGCCAAACAATCCGGCTGGACGCACCAGCAGAAACAGCAACGCCAGCACATAGGGGAACCAGTTCTCGATGCCCCCTCCCACGAACGGCCCGAGGTAGACCTCGGCAAGCTTCTCGCTGGCACCGATGATCAGACCGCCGACAATCGCCCCACTGATCGAGGTGAACCCGCCAATGATCAGTACCGGCAAGGCCTTGAGCACGATGAGCGAAAGGGAGAACTGCACCCCCAGGCGGGCGCCCCAGAGCAGCCCGGCAACCAGGCCGACAAACCCGGCTACCGCCCACACCACCGCCCAGATACGCTGCAGACGAATACCCACGGCCAACGCCGCAACGGGATCGTCGGCCACGGCCCGCAACGACAAGCCAATGCGGGTCTTGCTGAACAGCAACGACAACACCAGCACCAGCAGCGCTGCCGTAGCCGCCGCGAACAGGTCGAACGAAGACAGCAACATGCCGCCCACCGCCAACGGCTCATCACTGATGCCCAGTTCAAGGCCATGCACCTGTGCGCCCCACAGCGCCTGGGCAAAGCCTTCGATCATGTACGACAGGCCAAGCGTGGCCATGAACAAGGTGATCGGTGAGCGGTTGACCAACGGCCGTAGCACCACCCGTTCAACCGCCAGGGCCAACAGCACCATCGCCGCCAGGGTCAAGACAAACGCCAACCAGAACGGCAGCCCGCGCTCCAGCAAACTGACAAAGGTCAGCGCAGAGAACAGCACCATCGCGCCCTGAGCGAAATTGAACACGCCGGAGGCCTTGTAGATCAGTACAAACCCGATGGCCACCAGGGCGTACATCACCCCGGCCAGCAAGCCGCCGATCAGTACTTCAAAGAAAAAATCCATGTCGTTTCCTGCTTTTCGGGCAATACGAGGCCAACCGCCCAACGCAGGACGGCAAACACGTGAACGCGGGTTAGTGTCGGGTACCGAGGTAAGCGGCAATTACGTCAGGGTTTTGCCGGACCTGATCCGGCGGGCCATCGCCAATCTTGCGGCCATAGTCCAGCACCACCACATGGTGCGAAATACCCATGACCACGCCGATATCGTGCTCGATCAACACCACGGTGGTACCGAACTCGCGGTTGATGTCGACGATAAACCGGCTCATCTGCGCCTTCTCTTCGGCATTCATCCCGGCCATTGGCTCATCCAGCAACAACAAGGTAGGTTCTGCGGCCAAGGCACGCGCCAACTCAACCCGCTTTTGCAGGCCATAGGGCAAGGTACCGACAATCGCATCACGCCACGGCTGGATCTGTAGAAACGCAATGACGCGCTCTGCCGCTTCGCGCTGCAGGTCATCTTCAGCCGCAACCCGCCCAACCCGCAGCGCTTGCTCCAACCAACTGCTGCGCCGTTTCAGGTTGCGCCCGGTCAGGACGTTGTCGAGTACCGTCATGCCCTTGAACAACGCAATGTTCTGAAAGGTCCGGGCGATACCGCGTTGCGCCGCGTCGTGAGGACGCATGCGACGCTGCACCTGGCCGGCAAAGTGAATGCGGCCTTCCTGCGCCTGGTACACCCCGTTGATCACATTCAACAGCGAACTCTTGCCGGCACCGTTAGGCCCGATCAAGGCACAGATCTCACCGGGCGCAACCGAGAAGCTGATGCCGGCAACCGCCGTGACGCCCTTGAAGGACAGGGAAATGTTGTCCAGCGCCAACAATGGCGCCGGCACAGCAGAGTGGCGTGTGGACATCGTTCTCTCTCCTCATCAAGCCAGTTGCGGACGATCATCGATCCAGCCACTGATACGGCTGGCAGGCTCAATTGGCGCCACCTGCCAGCGTGCAGGGTCCGGCCAGGTCCGGACACGGATATCCAACGCGGCAAAAAAAGCCTGCACCGGCTCTGCCAACGGCTCCCCGACCAACAGCGGTGCCTGTATGCGGCTGAAGCCAATGATGTCGCGCAGCGCACGTCTCACCAGCCAGTAGCCGAGCAGACGGCGCAGTGCTCCCGGTTGAGCCGCCAGTGCCCAATCCACCAACCGCCGCTGCCAGGTGCCTGCATCCGGCAGGCGTGTCAGCACCTCCTGATAAAGCCGGCCATATGTCTCGCGCGTACCCGCTACCAGGGTCGGCCCCAGCTCGCGACGATCACGGTCGCGGGTGTGCAGGTTTTCGGGGAAGTTCAGGCGAAATCCGGCAATCAGCCATGGCGCCAGCAAGTAACGCGCCTGGCCACCTGCAGCGAAGGCCCGGGCCGCCAGTGCTTCCTCATCCGGACCAAGGTGCTCCAGCTGCACCAGACGCGCGCCTTCACGCACCAACTCCCCATGGCTGATACGTTGCAATTCGATGTGCTGGTCCTCATGCAAACGGTAGAAATTGAAGGCGCTGCGCTCCGTGCGCGCCCTCACCTTGAGCGCCGGATCGGCCGAGGTTGCCACCAGCACGGCGTAATCGAGAGCCGCTTCTGCGTACTCGGCCGCCACACCTCGTCCATCGGCATAAAACAGCAGAGAAGCACTCAACTTCGCCGCGCCGACCAACGCCATTTCCTCCGCACCTTCCGCGAAGAAGTAGCCAGGGTTCAGCTCACGCAACAACTCAACCTGAGCAGCACTGCCCTGCAACGGATCGAACAACACGGCGACCCCACCCAGCCATTGCGCCGCCAGCGCCGCAATCAAGGCTTCCGGCCGTGGACGACTCAATACCACGAGGGTGCTCGCCTCCGTGAAGCCACGCTGTTGAAACGCCGTGGCCAGACGATGGACCTCATCGGCCAACTGCTGCCAGGTACGCACCTGCCAAACGCCCAAGTGCTTGTGCCGCAAGGCCAGGCGTGTAGCGTGATCCGCCGCCTGTCGCTGCAGCCATTCGGGCAACGTGCCTGGGGCATCAGGGCGGTGCTGCGCAAACTGAACCATAGCGCCTCCCGCCTCAGGCTACGGCCTTGTCAACCAGACGCTGGGCTTCCAGCTCACGGACCAATGGCAGCACCTTGCGACCGAAGTACTCGACTTCTTCCTGGAAGTGCAGGAAGCCACCCAACACCAGATCCACCCCTACCGCTTTCAGGGCGACGATACGCTCGGCAATCTGTTGCGGCGTACCAATCAGGTTGGTCTTGAAGCCATCGTTGTACTGCACCAGGTCCTCGAAGCTGGATTTGGCCCAGTTGCCTTCGCCTTCAGGGCTGGCCTTGCCGGCTTGCCGGGCCGCATCGCCAAACGCGTTGACCGCTTCCGGATCGGCCTTGTCGATGATCTCGGCAAGCACCGCGCGGGCCTCTTCCTCGGTGTCGCGAGCGATGATGAACGCGTTCACACCGACCTTGACCGTATGATTGTTCGCCGCAGCCTTGGCCTTGATGTCATCCACCTGAGCCTTGATGCCTTCGACTGTATTGCCGTTGGTGAAGTACCAGTCAGACACCCGAGCAGCCATGTCGCGAGCAGCCCGCGAGCTGCCGCCCTGGAAGATCTCGGGGTGCTGCTGCAGTGGCTTGGGCCGCAGGGTGTAGTTATGGAAGCGATAGAAATCGCCGCGCTGGGTGAAGTTATCGGTGGTCCAGATGCCTTTGAGCGCGGTAATGAACTCTTCCGAACGACGGTAGCGCTCATCGTGCTCCAGCCACGGCTCACCGATCGCGGTGAACTCTCCCTTGAACCAACCCGACACCACGTTGACAGCCACACGCCCGCCCGTCAGGTGGTCGATGGTTGCAATCTGCTTGGCCAGCAGTGCAGGCGTCCAGGGCCCTGGCAGCACGGCAGCAATCACCTTCAGGCGCGTGGTGGCGGCGAGCAGTGCATGGCTGAAGGTGACCGACTCATGCTGGTATTCCGCGCCGTAACCGGCGGTGAAGCGGATCTGCGACAGCGCATACTCGAAACCGGCGTTCTCGGCGATTTGCGCGAGCTTGCGGTTGTAGTCGATGTCCCAACTGGTGCGCTGTTCGATCTTGCTGACCACCAGACCGCCGCTGACGTTAGGCACCCAATAGGCAAACTTGATCTGTTCTTGGCTCATTGCAGGTACTCCATTGAGTTGAAAGGGCTGAATCAGGCTGCGCTGGTGTTGCGCTGAAAACGTGGGCCAAGGCTTGCGACCGCAGCCTCGACCGCGCGCTCGATACGTTCGCGCAGTTGCGTGTTACTGATGTGGTAGTTGTCGAAGTCGGCTTCCGAGGCGTACACGCCAACCGGCAGGCTGAGCGCCTGGAAGAAGCCGAACAGTGGTCGTAGTTGATGGTCGATGATCAGGGCATGGCGCTCCGAACCGCCGGTAGCGGCCAGCAGCACAGGGACCTGCTTCAAGGCCTCGTGATGAACAAAGTCGAACAGGTGCTTGAACAGGCCGGTATAGGACGCGCGGTACACTGGGGTCGCCGCAATCAGAAGGTCTGCGCTTTCGATGGCCTGCAGGTCTGCCTGGACCGCAGCAGGCAGGGCTTCACGGCGCAGCACACCGGCGAACTGCGGGCCGACCTTGGCCAGCTCAATCAGGTGCAGCTCAATGGGCAACTGCTGCGCCAGCTCTGCCACCAACGCATTGAGCAGCACCAGGGTGCGTGAGGGCTGCTGCACGCTCCCGGAGACTGCGACGACTTTCAGTATTCTGCTCATTGATCGACCCCTGCCTGGACATGCCACCGCGGCATCCACACAAGGGCTATAGCAGCAACTGTGCCACAGCATTAATTCCTTATATTTCAATAACTTGAACACAATCAACGGACGCCACCCGATGTTCCGTGGCAGGCAAGCTGCTGATCATCTGTTGCCGCACAAACAGTTCGCTGCGACACGCCACTGCCGACACGCCTGCACGCGCTCCCGGCGCAGCTGTTGCCAGGGCAGCAGCAGTTCCACAACGTGCCCGCCAGCCGACATTAAAAAGCCGCCAAAACGAGCCAGACGCCAAGCATTACGGGGCCTGACGTGCTGGGCATGGCCTGTGCATTAGACCGGGGGACAGCGACCAGACCGGTCCGCGGCTTTGTCTAATGCCCTAACAGGAGCTACACCATGACTGCCCAGCAACAGCACATACCGCACGCCCTCTCCAACGGAACCGACTACGAACAACTGGCCGCACGATTCCGGCCGATTTTCAGCCGCATCGCCGCCGGCGCCCTCGAACGCGAGCGCACCCGCAGCCTGCCCTATGAGCCGGTGAAATGGCTCAAGGAAGCCGGCTTTGGCGCTGTACGCGTACCGGTGCAATACGGTGGTGCCGGCGCCTCATTGCCCCAGTTGTTCCAACTGCTGATCGAACTGGCCGAAGCCGACTCCAACCTGCCACAAGCCCTGCGCGGCCACTTCGCCTTTGTCGAAGATCGCCTCAACGCTCACGCCAGCGCACCACAGGACGTCTGGTTCAAGCGCTTTCTCGACGGCGACCTGGTCGGCAATGCCTGGACCGAAGTAGGCGCCGTGAAACTGGGGCAGGTGATTACCCGTGTCTCGCGCCAAGGCGATCAGTGGCGGGTCAATGGCACCAAGTACTACAGCACCGGCAGCATCTTTGCCGACTGGATCGACCTCTATGCCCAACGTGACGACACCGGCGGTGATGTCATTGCTGCGGTCCGTGTCCAGCAACCCGGTATTACCCTCAGCGACGACTGGGACGGTTTTGGCCAGCGCACCACCGGCAGCGGCACCTCCGTGTTCGACAACGTCGTGGTGGAAGACGAAAACCTGTTCGACTTTGCCACCCGCTTCAAATACCAGACCGCGTTCTATCAGTTGGTACTGCTGGCGGTACTGGTCGGCTCCGGTCGTGCGGCCGTGCGCGACATCGCCGACGAAGTGCGCAAACGCACGCGCATTTTCAGCACGGGCAATGCTGCCGCTGCCAGTGACGATGCTCAGGTTCAGCAGGTGGTCGGCAAGGCCTCGGCCCAAGCCTATGCCGCCGAGGCCACCGCGCTACGTGCAGCCGCTGCCGCGCAGCGCGCCTACGAGAGCCACTTTGGCAAGGATGCAGACGCCGAGCGTGCCGCCAACATTGCCGCCGAACTGGAGTCGGCTCAAGGCCAGGTGGTCATTGCCGAGCTGGTCCTGCGCGCCACCAGCGACCTGTTCAACGCGCTCAGCGCGTCGGCCACCAGCACCAGCAAACTGCTTGACCGTCATTGGCGCAACGCCCGCACAGCCGCCTCACACAACCCGCTGATCTACAAGGAGCGGATCATCGGTGACTGGGAGATCAACGGCACCGAACCACCGTATGTCTGGCAGATCGGTGGCGGTGCTAAACAGGGCTAAAGCAAACGACCCCTCGTCACATCGACGAGGGGTCGGATCAATCATCGTGGCCTGTTATCCCGCAGGGATCAGGCCAGCACTGAAGCGTCTTCTTCACGTGCCGCCAGCGCGGCGAGATCGCGGTAGTCGGCAGCAGGATGGTTCTGCGGCAAGCGCGGGCCTTCGCCGAAGAGTTTTTCGCGCAAGGTGCCAGGGGTGTACTCCTTCTTGTAGACACCGCGCTTCTGCAGCTCAGGCACCAACAGCTCGACCACATCGGCGAAGGTTTCATGGGCCAGGGCATAGGCCAGGTTGAAACCATCCACGTCGGTTTCCTCAACCCACGCCTGCAACTCATCCGCCACCGTTTGCGCACTGCCAACCAGCAGCGGGCCAAAGCCGCCAATACCCACCCAGTCGGCCAACTCTTTTACGGTCCATTGCTTGTTCGGGTCCGCCGTCGAGAACGTTTCGACCGCCGACTGAATGGCATTGGTGTGGATGTGCTTGAGGACCTGATCTGGCTGGTACTCGGAAAAGTCGATACCGGTCCAGCCAGAGATCAAGGCCAAAGCGCCTTCGTAGCTGGTGTACGACGTGTAGTCCTGCCACTTGGCCTGGGCCTGGGCATCGGTTTCTCCGACGATTACGGTCAGCAAGTTGAACACCAGCACCTTGCGCGGATCGCGTCCCGCTTCGGCAGCACGCCGACGAATGTCCGCCACCGTCTTTTTCAGTAAGATCTTCGATGGAGACGCAACAAATACACACTCGGCGTGCTCGGCCGCAAACTGCTTGCCACGGCTGGAGGCACCCGCCTGATACAGCACCGGGGTGCGCTGTGGCGACGGCTCGCAAAGGTGAATGCCGGGGATCTGGAAATGCTTACCGGCATGCTTGATACCATGGATCTTGCTCGGATCACTGAAAATACGCCGCTCACGATCACGCTGTACCGCGCCCTCCTCCCAACTGCCCTCAAACAGCTTGTAGAGCACTTCAAGGTACTCATCGGCATAGTCGTAACGGGCATCGTGATCGCTCAAGGCTTTCTGCCCGAGATTGCGCGCGCCGCTGTCCAGGTAAGAGGTGACAATGTTCCAGCCAATGCGCCCCTTGGTCAGGTGATCGAGGGTGGAAAGGCGGCGGGCAAACGGATAGGGATGCTCGAAACTCAACGACGCGGTCAAACCAAAACCCAAATGCTCGGTCACCAGTGCCATAGGGGTGATCAGCGCCAGCGGATCGTTGACCGGTACCTGGGTCGACTGACGGATCGCCGCATCGCCATTGCCGTTGAACACATCGTAGATACCGATGACATCGGCGATGAAAATGCCGTCGAAACGGCCACGCTCCAACAACTTGGCCAGGTCGGTCCAATACTCCAGGTCCTTGTACTGCCAGGAGCGGTCCCGAGGATGTGCCCAGAGGCCGGGAGATTGGTGACCGACGCAGTTCATCTCAAAGGCATTCAAACGAATTTCACGAGGCATGGGAGGCTCTCCAGTACTCAACAGGTTCTACGCCACATCAGGCGCTGTTGCCGAGTACCTCTCATAAACCATGCCAGCTATTTAGTTCTTTATTATCAATAACTTATATAAGAAAAACGATCGAATGCCTGTGTAACGCGCGACACCTTGTTGATCCGCTGTACGTGAGGCAACAGCAAGCCCATGTGTTTGTTGCAAGACAGCCAGTGCTGGGCTGAACCCCAATACCTGAATTTTCGGCCCGAAATGTATAGTACTAATACTATACAACGCAGGTAGTACTTCCATAATTGACCGACATTGTTATATAAGGTGCGCGGAGCCATCTGCGCTGCTTCCCACCGACAAGGGTGCAGCAAACATCAAGAGCTAATAATCAGCCACCGGGTGCCAGTTATGTCGATCTTCAAACAGGGACCAGTCCCTGCACGCGCGCGTCTTATCGCCTTCAATACGCTCTACCCGAGCGAACCTTGCGCCAGCGTTTTCCACATTCCCCCATTTTGATCAGTCGTTACACGAGTGAGCTGAAACGCTGCGCGAGATGATTCCGCCGGCGTAACACGGCACTCGACACTTACCCGTTTTTCCTGGCGAAGGGCTGCTGCCCATCGCCACGACGCCCTGCACCCGAAAAACGACCGCAGGGCACACCAGGCAATAAAAAAAACAAGGAGCCACACCGATGAAAAACGCTGAGCTGTCCCATGCGCAGAGTTGCGACCGCATCCGCGCCAACCCCAAATTCCAGCGACTGGTGCGCAGCCGTTCGCGCCTGGCCTGGTCATTGAGTGCCGCTGTGCTGGGCGCCTACTACCTGTTCATGCTGGTGGTCGCGTTCTACCCGCAAGTACTGCATGCCCCTCTGGCCGAAGGCCGCCAACTAACGGTCGGTATCCCGGTCGCGGCGGCGATCATCGTGTTGTCCTGGCTGCTCACCGGCTGGTATGTGCGCAGCGCCAACACCCGCTTCGACGCATTGAGTGCCGACCTGCTGGAGGAGTTGAAATGAGCCGTCGCCTCGCCTCCCTTGGCCTTGCCAGCCTGCTGCTGTCACCGGCCGCAGCCTTCGCCGCCCCCATCGTCGTGGCAGAAAAACAACCGATCAACCTGCACGCCATCGGCATGTTCTTCGTATTCGTCCTCGGCACCTTGATGATCACCTGGTGGGCTGCACGGCAAACCAAGTCGACCTCAGACTTCTACACCGCTGGCGGCGGCATCAGCGGCTTCCAGAACGGTCTGGCAATTGCCGGTGACTACATGTCTGCGGCCACCCTGCTGGGCTTGTCCAGCCTGGTCTTCGCCAAAGGTTATGACGGGTTCATCTACACAGTGGCGTTCTTCGTCGGCTGGCCGATCATCACCTTTCTGATGGCCGAGCGCCTGCGCAACCTCGGGCGCTATACCTTCGCCGACATCGTCTCCTACCGCCTGGACCAAGGCAAAATCCGCACCTTCGCAGCCTTCGGCTCGCTCACCGTGGTGTGCTGCTACCTGGTCGTACAGATGGTCGGCGCGGGTCAGTTGATCAAACTGCTGTTCGGCCTGGATTACTCCACGGCGGTAATGGTGGTTGGTGTGCTGATGCTGGTCTACGTGATCTTCGGCGGCATGATTGCCACCACCTGGGTACAGATCATCAAGGCCGTGCTGCTGCTGGCTGGCGGCACCACCCTGGCCTTGCTGGCCATGGCCGAGTTCGGCTTCAGCTTTGAAACCCTGGCAACCCGCGCCGTTGCAGCCCACGCCACGGGCTGGAACATCATGGGCCCTGGCTCGATGCTCGCCGACCCGATCAACGCGGCTTCGCTGTCGCTCGGCCTGGTGTTCGGGATTGCCGGCCTGCCGCATATCCTGATGCGCTTCTTCACCGTGCCGAACGCCAAGGAAGCCCGCAAGTCGGTGTTCTTTGCCACCGGATTCATCGGTTTCTTCTTCCTCGTGGTCATGGTGCTGGGCTATGCCGCGATCGTGATCGTCGGCACTGACCCGCAGTTCTATGTCGGCGGCGACCTCAAAGGCGCATTGATCGGCGGTGGCAACATGGTTGCCATGCACCTGGCCAAGGCCGTGGGCGGCAACCTGTTCCTCGGCTTCCTCTCGGCAGTGGCCTTCGCCACCATCCTGGCCGTAGTGTCGGGCCTGGCCCTGGCCGGTGCATCGGCAATCTCCCACGACCTGTACGCCACCGTACTGAAGAAAGGCACTGCCAGCGAAAAAGACGAGATGCGCGTAACCCGTATCGCCACGGTCGGCTTGGGCATCATCGCGATCCTGCTGGGCATCCTGTTCGAGAAGCAGAACGTCGCCTTCCTGGTGGGCCTGACCTTCGGCATCGCCGCCTCCACCAACTTCCCGGTACTGATCATGGCCATGTACTGGAAAGACCTGACCACCAAGGGCGCCCTGGCCGGTGGCTTCGTCGGCCTGTTCACCGCCCTGACCCTGGTGATCCTGTCGCCTGCAGTCTGGGTGTCGGTGCTCGGCAATGCGCAAGCGATCTACCCGTACGACCACCCGGCACTGTTCTCCATGCCGCTGGCCTTCCTGGTAATCGTGCTGGTGTCCAAGCTCGACCGCAGCGCGCAAGCCGCGCGTGAACGTGCCGCATTCGACGACCAGTTCGTACGCGCCCAGACCGGCCTGGGTGCTGCCACGGCAGTCGCCCACTGATCAGCATCACCTGAAACCACCTGCACCGAGCGCAACCGGTGCAGGCCAGGCCGTACCCCATTCAATAACAATAAAAGGGCTTTACCATGTACCGCACGCACCCCATCGCTACCCGCCTGTTGGTTTCGGCAACGCTGGCCGGCCTCTGCGCACCTGCCAACGCCGAGTTTCTCAAGGACAGCAAAGCCAACCTGGAACTGCGCAACTTCTATTTCAACCGCGATTTCCGCCAGCACAACGCGCCTCAAAACAAGGCCGAGGAATGGGCCCAGGGCTTTCTCCTGCGCTATGAGTCCGGCTTCACCGAAGGCACCGTCGGCTTTGGCGTCGATGCCATCGGCCTGCTCGGGGTCAAACTCGATTCAAGCCCGGATCGCGGCGGCAGCGGCCTGTTGCAACGTGACCGTGAAGCACCACGCCGCGCTCAGGACGAATACGGCGAACTGGGCATGACCGCCAAAGTACGTGTCTCCAAGAGCGTACTGAAAGCCGGCACCCTGTTGCCCAAACTGCCGGTGCTGATGGCCAACGACTCCCGCCTGCTGCCGCAGACCTTCGAGGGCGGGCAACTGAACTCGCAGGAAATCGACAAGCTGAACGTCGACCTCGGTCAGGTGCGCCAAGTGAACCAGCGCGACTCCACCGACTACGAAGACATGGCCATCACCACCGGTGGGGCGAAGAACATCAAGACCCGCAGCACCACCAGCGACCAGTTCAACTTCGCCAACCTTACCTACAAGTGGAGCGACAGCCTGAACACCACCTACGGCTACGGTGGGCTGGACAACTTCTACCGCCAGCACTTCCTTGGCCTGAACCACGTGCTGGCACTGGGCGAAGGACAGTCACTGAAAAGTGATCTGCGCTTTGCCCGCTCCCTTGACGACGGCGGCAGCAACGTCGACAACAAGGCGTTCGGTGCAATGTTCACCTACGGCATCCAGGGCCACGCCTTTGGCCTGGGTTACCAACGCATGAGCGGGGATACCGGCTTTGCCTACATCAATGGAGCCGACGCTTACCTGGTGAACTTCGTGCAGATCGGCGACTTCGCCAACAAGGACGAACAGTCCCTGCAGGCGCGTTACGACTTCAACTTCGCCAGCGTGGGCATTCCCGGCCTGACCTTCATGACCCGCTACCTGCAGGGCGACAACATCGACCTCGGTGCCGGCAAGCCTGAAGGCAAGGAATGGGAACGCGATACCGATATCGGCTATGTGGTTCAGAGCGGCGCGCTGAAAAACTTCGGCATCAAATGGCGCAACGCTACCGTACGCACCGGCCACTTTGGCAACAAGCTGGACGAGAACCGCCTGATCCTGAGCTACAGCATCGCACTGTGGTAAAGGCCCAGGCCATCACCTGAGGCTGCAACAGGGGCATTGGTTCCAATGCCCCTTCCAACATCTGGTTATAACCTAATAGCACATAATTATATTTGGCTATAAAAAAAGCCGTTATGCTGCTTGCGCCCCGCTCACAGCTCGTCTGGTGCTTAGATAGATTATGGATGCAGGTTACTTAGGTTTTTCCGTTGCAGGCTTGGTTGTCGGTTTCATCGTCGGCATGACCGGCGTTGGTGGCGGATCGCTGATGACTCCGATCCTGCTCTGGTTCGGTATCAACCCGGCTACGGCTGTAGGCACCGACCTGCTCTACGCTGCCATCACTAAAGGCAGCGGCGTCTGGGTTCATGGCAAGAACAAGAACATCGACTGGAAAATCACCGGCTGGCTCGCGCTCGGCAGTGTTCCAGCAGCGGCACTGACACTCTGGTTCCTCACCACCCTGCACACCGATACTCAAGCGTTGAACGCAGTGATCAAGCAGGGCCTGGCCGTGGTACTGGTACTGACGGCACTGGCGATCCTGTTCAAAAGCCGCCTGCAGGCCTTCGCCAGCAAACATGCCCGCGACCACTACCACCTCAGCGACAAGACCCTGAACGTCCTGACCGTGATCACCGGCGTCGTGCTCGGCATCATGGTTTCCCTGACGTCCATCGGCGCTGGCGCCCTGGGTACTGTGGCACTGTTCCTGCTCTACCCGTACCTGGCCACCCGTCGCCTGGTCGGCACCGAAATCGCTCACGCCGTTCCCCTGACCCTGGTCGCCGGCCTCGGCCACGCCAGCATGGGCAACATGGACTGGACCCTGCTGGGCTACCTGCTGCTCGGCTCGCTGCCCGGAATCTACATCGGCAGCCACCTGACCGGTCGCATCTCCGACAACGTACTGCGCCCTTGCCTGGCCTGCATGCTGCTGCTGATTGGCTACAAGCTAGCCTTCTGATCGCACTGACACTCCGCTGACGCCATCGCAGGCAAGCCTGCTCCAACAAAAACCGAGCAGGTGGTGGGAGCGGGTCTTGCCCGCGATGCAGGCGCCGCGAATTCACCGACACCCACCGACGCCATCGCAGGCAAGCCTGCTCCAACAAAAACCGAGCAGGTGGTGGGAGCGGGTCTTGCCCGCGATGCAGGCGCCGCGAATTCACCGAAGCCCCGCTGACGCCATCGCAGGCAAATCTGCTCCAACTAAAACCGAGCAGGTGGTGGGAGCGGGTCTTGCCCGCGATGCAGACCCCGCGAATTCACTGACACCCCGCCGACGCCATCGCAGGCAAGCCTGCTCCAACAAAAACCGAGCAGGTTGTAGGAGCGGGTCTTGCCCGCGATGCAGGCACCGCGAACGCACTGACACCCCGCCGACGCCATCGCAGGCAAGCCTGCTCCAACAAAAACCGAGCAGGTTGTAGGAGCGGGTCTTGCCCGCGATGCAGGCACCGCGAACGCACTGACACCCCGCCGACGCCATCGCAGGCAAGCCTACTCCAACTAAAACCGAGCAGGTGGTGGGAGCGGGTCTTGCCCGCGATGCAGGCGCCGCGAACGCACTGACACCCCGCCGACGCCATCGCAGGCACGCCTGCTCCAACTAAAACCGAGCAGGTGGTGGGAGCGGGTCTTGCCCGCGATGCAGGCGCCGCGAATTCACCGACACCCCACCGGCGCCATCGCAGGCAAGCCTGCTCCAACTAAAACCGAGCAGGTGGTGGGAGCGGGTCTTGCCCGCGATGCAGGCGCCGCGAACGCACCGACACACCACCGATACACTCGCAGGCAAGCCTGCTCCAGCAGGTAGCCGTCAGAAACTCAACAACCACAAGCTGAGCGCCGGGAACGCGACCAGCAACACGATGCGCAACAAGTCCGAACACAGGAACGGGACAATACCTATCGCGGTTTCACTGTAGGGCACGTCGCGTGCTGTGCGCTGGACGATGAACAGGTTCATGCCCAGCGGTGGGTGAATCAGTCCGATTTCCACCACCATCAAGGCCAGAATGCCGAACCAGATCGATTTTTCCGAAGCGTCCAGCCCATAAAAATCCAGGCCCATGATCATCGGATAGAAGATCGGGATGGTCAGCAGAATCATCGCCAACGAATCCATCACACAGCCCAGCAGCAGGTACAAGCCAAGGATGACGGCCAGCACCAGCATCGGCGCCAGGCCACTGTTGATCACCCACGCCGCCAGCTCCGTGGGCATCTGGGTCAGCGCCAGACCGGAGTTGAGCAGATCCGCGCCCAGCAACACGAGAAAAATCATCGCCGAGGTTTCTGCTGTACCCAACAGGCTCGCCCGAATGCCGTCCCAACGCATGCCGCCCTGCTGAACCGCGAGGATGCCGCAGGCCGCCGCACCGATCGAGGCCGCTTCAGTCGGGTTGGCCCAACCACCATAGATGCCGACGATCACCACCAGGAAAACGCCAATCACTGGCGACACCTGAACCAGCGCCTTGAGCCGCTCTACCCGCGTCGCCTTCGGCGACACCGTGGCCTGGCTTTCGTCCCGGGAGACCATGATCCGTAACACGATCATGTAACCGACAATGGCAACTACCCCCGGCACGATCGCCGCCACAAACAGCTTGGCGATCGACTCCTGGGTCAGTACGGCATAGATGATCAACGGTACCGACGGCGGAATCAAAATACCCAGGGTGCCACCCGCAGCAACGGTCGCGGTCGCCAGGCGACCGGAATAGTTGTGCCGGCGCAGCTCGGGCAACGCCACATGGCTCATGGTCGCCGCCGTGGCCAGGGAGGACCCGCAAATCGCCCCGAAACCGGCGCAGGCGCCAATCGCCGACATGCCCATACCGCCCTTCCAATGGCCGATAAACGCTGACGCACAACGAAAGATCGACCGTGACAGGCCACCGTGGGTGGCGAACTGGCCCATCATCACAAACAGCGGGATGACGGCCAGGTCGTAGTTGGACAGGCGCGAATAGGCCAGATCATTGAGGGTGAACAACAGGCTCGACAGATCGCCGTTGTTCACCGCCCAGAAACAGGCCGCGCCACCGATCAGCATGGTGATGCCGATGTGCACCCGCAGCAGCAACAGCACCATGGTAATGGACAGCGCAATCAGACCCAGGCTCAGACCGCTCATGCGCGACCTCCCATACGTTGGAAAATGTCGCTGATACGCGCCAGCGCACACACACCCAACAACACCAGGCTAGGTACGATCAGCATTAACGGAATCCACAACGGGAACGACAGCAATGTGGTGACATCGCCGTTCTCATGGTTGTCGAACATCTGCTGCGTGGTACGCCAGGCCATAATCCAGGCCACGGCGCAGCACAGCAGGTGCGCCAACACATCCAGCAGATCACGCACGCGTACTGGCAACCACTGGGTCAGCGCGTCGACCTTGATGTGTTGACCACGCAGCTCGCACAACGGCAGGAACGCGGCGATGGCAAAGGAGGCACCGACCTCCATCAACTCCATGTCCCCACGGATCGGCGCCGAGAACAGCTTGCGACCGACAATGGACACCAGCGACATGCCGATCAAAGCCATGAACGTCAGCCCACCGGCCAGGGCAAAGCCCTGGGCCAGGTGCATCAAGGCCCGCCGGCCACTCCCCTGTGTTACGTCCGAGGCGACGTTGAAGTCCAAGGATTCATTCATGGGCGGTTACTGCGCAGCACTGGAGAGTTTACGTACGCCGTCCACCAGTGCCTGGCCGTCGAGCCCCTTGCCGGCAACTTCCTTGACCCATTGATCGACCGCTGGCGCAGCTGCCGCCTGCATGTCGGCGTAGGCCGCACCATTGATTTCGACCAAGCCTTGCGCCGGGGTCGCGTCATGGGCGCGGTCCATGGCGTTGTCCCAGGAGTTGGCGAAGCGTTCGGACAACGCCTTGCCGCTGTTACGCTCGATGATGGCCTGCAGATCCTTAGGCAGGCTGTCGAACTTGCGCTGGCTCATCAACATGGCCAATACGGTGTAACCGAAGGCCGGCTGCCCGGCCGGAGTGGCGCTGTGGTACTGGGTCACTTCGTTGAGCTTGGTCGCCGGCACCACTTCCCAGGACGCCAGGGCGCCATCCACCACACCTTTGGAAATGGCTTCGGTCATCTGCGCTGGCGGCATGCTCACCGGCGTAGCGCCCAGGCTTTCGATGGTCTTGGCAGCAGTACGGCTGGAGGCGCGCAGTTTCAGGCCGGTCAGATCCGCCAGGTTCTGCACTGGCTTGCCGCGTGTGTGCAGGCTCATGCCGCCGTCGCCGTGGATCACCAGCACCTTGTAATCCTTGAAGTCCTCCTTGGCGTACTGCTCGTAGTAATCCCAGATGATCTTGTTACCCACCTTGCCGCCATAAGGCAGCACGAACGGCAGCTCCAACGCCTCGACCCGCGGGAACTTGCCGGCGGAGTACGACGGACCGGTCCAGACGATATCGGCGACCCCGTTACGTGCCATGTCCGCAAGCTTGGCCGGCGTGCCACCCAACTGCATCGACGGATAGAGCTGGCATTGCAGGCGATCCTGGGATTCCTGGCGCAGTTGATCGCACCACGGCTGGATGATGTTGACCTGGACATTGGAGGTGGACGGCAGGAAATGCGCGACCTTGAGGGTGTAGGTCTCGGCATGCGCAGATACGGCACCTGTCATCGCCATGTACAGGGCGGCAGCTTTGATTTTTTTCATTGTGGTAGCTCCGTTTTGTTTTTGTAGTCGTGTGCGCAGCCATCGTTCGCGCCGGCATGGGAGGCATTGATACGTTAACAGGTTAATTTTATCAACCAGATCGTCAAGCTCAGAAAAGAGCTCAAGCCGCCTGAAAACCAGATAAAAAAGCAAATATCTCTTATAAATCAGTAATTTAATTTGTTTTTTCTGATTTTCAAAGGATGCGCGCTAGCTTTCAAATCTAAAAAAATGTTGTTAACAGCTTAACAAGTAGCTAACTTTCAGCACCAAGCCCTGTCGCGCAAAGGGGCCTTCATTCCAAAAACAAAAATGCCTAGAGATAACAATAATGATAAGGAAATTGGGCTCACTGCCCCTGCTCTCCTGTGCCATCGCCAGCAGTTTCAGCGGCGTCGCACTGGCCGATTTCATCGGCGACAGCACCGCACGCATCGAAGCGCGCAACATGTACATGAACCGCGACTTCCGTCAGGACAACGCCCCCCAGGCCAAGGCTGAAGAGTGGGCACAAGGCTTGACCGGCCGCTTCGAGTCGGGCTTCACCGAAGGCACGGTGGGGTTTGGGGTGGATGCACTCGCCCAGGTCGGGATCAAACTCGACTCCAGCCGTGACCGCCGTAATACCGGCCTGCTGCCCTATGGTCGCCAAAGCCTGGAGCCGGAAGACAACTACAGCGAGCTGGGCCTGACCGCAAAACTGCGGGTATCGAAAAGCGTGCTCAAGGTGGGTACGTTGCAGCCCCTCCTGCCCGTGGTCTCGTATAACGACACGCGCCTGCTCTCCTCCACCTACTCCGGCGGCCTGCTGACCTCGCAGGAAATCGACGGCCTGACCCTCAACGCCGGGCGCCTGGACAAGATCAATCTGCGTGATTCATCAAGCAACGATGAGATGAACTACGGCGGCGTGGAGAGCGACCACCTCGACCTCGCTGGCGGCAGCTACACCCTCACCCCGAACCTGACGGCGAGCTACTATTTCGCCAAGATGGAAGACATCTACCAACAGCACTTCGCCGGCCTGGTACACACCTGGAAACTGGGCGAAGGCGTCAGCCTGAAAACCGACCTGCGCTACTTCAGCACCGGCGAAGACGGCGAAAAACGCTTTCGCAGTGCGGCACGGGTCAATGGCGGGCACATCGACAACCGCTTCTTCAACGGCATGACTACCCTGGCGGTGGGTGCACATAAATTCGGTGTGGGTTACCAGAACCTGTCGGGGGATGGCGACTTCGCGTTTCCGGGCGTAGACCCGTACTCGGTCAACCTGGTGACCTACAACGCCTTCACCAAAGCCGAGACCGACGCCTGGCAAGCCCGCTACGACTATGACTTCGCGGGCCTTGGCATTCCCGGGCTGGCCTTCATGACCCGTTACGTCAACGCCAAGAACGTCGAAACTGCCGCCGTGCAGGGCGGCACAGAGTGGGAACGCGATACCGACCTGGTCTACACCTTCCAGGACGGCTCACTGAAAGGCCTGAACATACGCCTGCGCAACGCGACCTTCCGTTCCGGCGACGGCCTGAAAACCGCAATCGACGAAAACCGCATCATCCTCGGCTACACCCTGGCACTGTTCTAAGCTACCGCGCGCCTGCCGGAACCCTGGACAGGCGCGCCACACTCAGGGCTTGATCTGCTTGAGCTCTTCCAGCAAGCCAAGCAATTGCTGCAACTTCTCCTCGCCCATCTGCTGCTGAATCCGTCGATAGTTAGCCTCTACCTCGTCAATCATGGACACGAAGCACTGCTGACCCTTTGCCGTCAGATTGATCATGACCCGGCGCTGGTCGTGGACAAGTTTGCGGCGGCTGACGATGCCGTCACGCTCCAGGCGCCCCAACACCCCGGTCATGCTCGGCTTGAGGATGCAGGCCAGCTCCGCCAACTGATAATTTTCCATCTCGCCCTGCTGACGCAGGATGCGGATAACCCGCCATTGCTGCTCGGTGAAACCGTGCTGGTTGAGCAATGGCCGAAAGAACGCCATGGCTGCTTCGCGGGCCTGTAGCAGGGCGAGCGTAAGAGAGGGGCTGGTAGCGGGCATGAGGGGTATAGGGCTCCGACGTGTTATGAATTATTCAACGGCGCTGACACCAGACTGCCCAACAGATGGAGCAGCGTCAATTGAATAGCGGTCTGGCGCTACCGGCTCATCAGGTACTTGGCCACAGCATGGTAGGCCGGCAACGACGTCGCATCGTTGGCCGTGTTGGCGGCGACGGGATGGCTGGCAAACCGTGCGATCACCACCTCGGCCGTTGGGTCGACATACAACGCCTGACCGTAGACACCCCGGGCCATGAATGCACCATGCTCGTTATGGGTGTTCCACCACATGTCGTGGTAGCTCCAGCCGGTCAGTGTGGTGTAACCGGCCTTGGCAAAGGCCTCCTTGCTGGCACCGCGGCGAATGTCGTCGACAGCCGCTTTGGGTACGACCTGCTGCCCGTTGTACTGCCCTTCGTTGCGGATCATTTCACCGAACCGGGCCAAATCACGCAGCCCCGCATTGAGACCACCCCCCGCAAACGGCGTACCGGTAGAGTCCACCGTCATGTAGGCATCCTGCTCCGCCCCCAGCTTGCTCCAGATACGCTCTGAGAGTAGCTGCGCAACGGTTTTGCCACTCACCCGCGCCAACACCCAGCCCAAGGCGTCGGTATTGGCTGTGCGGTAATGAAACGCCTCACCGTGAACCCCTTCTGGCTGCACGGTTTGCAGGAATTCGTAGTACGAACGCGGGCCGGTGTAGTCTTTAGGCTTAGGCAGAGGGCTACCGGCGGCGGCATGTGCCCAGACTTCAGCCTTCGGATCGGCGTAGTTCTCGCTGAAGCGTATGCCCGTGGTCATGTCCATCAACTGACGCACAGTCGCACTGCCAAACGCCGATTTGCCCAGCTCCGGCACGTACTCAACCACCTTGCGTTCAGGATCAAGCGTGCCCTCGGCCACCATCATCGCCGCCAACGTGCCGATGAACGTCTTGGTCACCGACATCCCCGCATGCTGCCCTTCTGGCTTCAATACGCCGAAATAGCGCTCGTACACGACACGCCCTTTGTGCAGCACGACGATGCCATCGGTGTAGTTCGCCAACAACGAATCGCGCCAGGTCATCGGACGGTCGCCGCCCATCGGGACAAAACTCACCTCATCAATACCCGGCTGCAGCGCACGCTCAAGCGTGTTGGGTGCGCCTATGCCACGCGACACGTTAGTCGTCGGCATCAACTCCCTGAAGTGCGCGACGCTCCAGCGCATCTGCGGATACTGAAAGTAACTGCCATCCTCGAAGCGAATAATGCGTTCGGGCGGTGGTGGCGACCCGACCATCCAGCCCATTCTGGCCGGGTCACTTTCCAGTGCGTCGGGGACAGGCGGACTGCTGAATGCGGCACTCGGCATCATCCATGCCAGCACTGCACACACAAGGGGAACAGGGACAACGCGTTGCATCCGACCAAGCTTCATAGCTCAACTCCCTTTTGGCTTATCGCCACCATACCGATAACCACGTAAAGCCGTTCGCTTTAACGTGCAATCATACGGCGCGACTTCGATATCAAAACACGGCCGTTTGGATTAGGGATGCAGGCGCGCCTCGATGGCGTCAGTGCGGGTGTCAGGCACATGAGTTAACAGGGGGCAGTCAGAGCCCCTTGTGGGAGAGCGCTTGCTCGCGAAGGGCCGCAAAGCGGCCCAGAACCAGCGATCAACGATTCCAGTTGGCCTCGTTGTTCTGCAGTGCCGTGGCGATGGTCTGCAGGTTGTTGTCCGGCAGGGTGTCCGGCAGCGGGTCGCTACCTGAGCTGACATACAACTGGGCGTAGGCATTGCGCAGCTCGGCGTAGGACAGGTCGCGCTTGAGCTGGGTCTGCAGGTTGTTCAGTTCACCCTGGATCAGCTCCAGTTCCCCGATGTTCTGCGTCTGGTAACGGTTGCGCAGCTGTTCGGCGATCTGGCCATCGAGGCTGGCCAGTTCTTCGCTGGTATGGAACTGACGCACGGCTTCGTTGAAGTTGGCGTTGGCCACGTACAACTGTGCCAGCACCGCCATGGACATCGCCTGGCGACGGGCTGCGGCAACATCCTGGCCGGCCTCGGCCACCTTGATCGCCGTCGGTGCCGAGAGCACGTTGAACAGGTTCCAGGTGATCTTCACCCCGTAGTCGGCCCAGCTCTGGTTGGTCAGGAAGGAGTTGCTGTCGTAATGACCGCCAGCGGAGAACTCCAGGCCCGGCAGCATGCGCAGCATGGCCTTGCGGGTTTCCGCGGCGCTGATACGCGCCTGGTAGTCCTGCTCGCGCAGTTCCGGACGGCTGGCCAGGGCCTGCTGTTCGAGCGTCTGCAGGTCACCTTTGAACTGCGGCACCACGTAGCCTTCTTCCGGCGCCAGGGTGAAGTGGGTATTGAGCGGCAGGTTGATCAGCGCCGCCAGCTCGGTCTTGGCCAGTGACAGTGCGCGGCGCTGCTCTTCCAGCTGACGGGTGGCTTCGATCAGGGCGCGCTGGTAGCTCAGGGTCTGCACCGGATCACCGACGCGCTGGGCAGCCATATGCTGGCTGTTTTCGCGGGCCTGGTGGATGCGGCTCATCAGGCCGTCGATCTGGGTCAGCAGGCGCTGCGCCGCCACCGCACGCCAATACGCTGAACGTACGTCCTGGGTGATGGTGTGGATCACTTTGCGCCGGCGCTCTTCGAGGATCAGGCGCTGGTCGGCCTGCTGTTTGGCGCTGACGTAGCTGACACCGAAGTCGAGCACGTTCCAGACCATGGTCAGGTCCGCCACTTCGCGGTCACGGTCCTGAGAGGTCGAGGGTTCCAACGACTGGGTACCGGTCTGGACACTCTGGCTGCTCGACGCACTGGTGTTGTTGCGGCCTGCATAACCGGCCGCAAGGGCCATGCGTGGAAGCATATCAAAGCGGGCCAGGTCGACCTGGCGCCTGGACAGGGCTTCTTCCATCACTTTCAGGCGGGCTTCAAGGTTGTACTTCACCGCCCGAGCCATGGCTTGGTGCAACGTCAACGGACCGTTGATCGGCTCCTGATCCTTGAACATGGACACCAGGTCAGTGCGTGCACGTTCCTCGCTGGCGCTGCGCTCGATCGGCTGGCTGGTCACGGCGCAACCGCTGATGGCCAGCGCCAGCAAGCTGGCACCGAACAGTTTCTGGCTTTTCTTCATCCTTGGGCCGCCCCCTGGTACGGCTCTATTTTGTAAGTGTGTGCTGTACTTCATGCCCGCTTCCCGATCTGTGTCGGCTGAGCCAGGGCCATGGCCAACTCGCGCACGTGGCGCTGGTCGGCTTCGTTGATTTGATGCAGTTGCTGGCCGAAGGTCGGTGCCCCGAACACGCCGCGCAGCCCCTGATTGAGGTCGCTCTGTTTCCACTGGCTGCCGTTGAACACGTTCATCTCACTGACACCCGGTACATCGCGACTGAAGATGCCGGCGAAGGTGCTGCTACCGAACACGCTGCCCTCCCCGCCACCAAAGCCGCCCTGGCTGCCGCCGATGCCGCCGTCGCTGCTGCCGAAGACCTGCGCGATGAAGCTCGGCGCGCTGCTGCCGTTACCGAGGAAGATGGTGCCCAGCGGCTGCAGGCTGCCGCCCACGGTGCGGACATCGAACAAACCTGGAGCGACCAGTGGCGACACCGCGTCAGTGGCCACGAAGCCCGGCACCTGAGGCTGCACCAGCGCCGTTTGTGGCGTGTTGAGGGTGTCCGGTGGGTTGAGCCGAAAATTCAGATCACCCGCACCCTGCGACTGGACGGTCTGTGGCTGGAGCGTCTGCGGCTGGCCAACCAGCGACACCGTAAGGTCGTTGCCGACCTGGTCTTGGATGCCGCTGTTCAGCGCATTCAGGCTCAAGGCCAGTGTGCCCGCTCCACTCATGCTGCCGACGGTGATGCGATAGGTTTGGGCGTCGATTTGCTGGACCGACTGCACCGTGCCGCTGGCACTGCCGGTACTGATTACGCTGAAGTCGTTCAGGTCGACACCACTGACGGCCTCGTCGAAGGTCAAGGTGAAGTTCAGCGTGCGGTCGGTCGGTTGTACCGGGCCGTCGACAACGATGCTGGAAGGACGTGGTGCCTTGGCATCGACGAGGATTCCACGGGTGTCACCGACGTTGTTCAGACCGGCATTGGCGTCGTTGCCGCTGGCATCGCGGATGCTGCCGCCATTGAGGTCGATGGACTGCGCCACGGCGAAGGTGGTGTTACCGGACATACCGCTGGTGACGTTCAAGCGGAACACCAGGCCATTGCCGCCAGAACCCGACAGGTATTCGGCGTAGACCACGCGTCCGTTGTCCAGGGTGATGGCCAGGCGCGGGTTACCATTACCGTTGTCCACCAGCACCGCTTCATCGGTGCGTACGGTGAAGTCCAGGGTCTGGCCGGCGACATAGGTGCCGTTGGACGGGACATCGACGCCGGTGACACTCGGAGCCACACGGTCGATGGCGTACGTCGCTCCGGTCAGGCCGCCGGTAACCGAATTGTTCGCGGCATCGACGATGCCGGTTCCGCTGCCATTGAGGTTCAGCCCCAGGTTGCCGACACCGCTCAGGTTACCCACCACGACAGTCCAGGTACGACCGTCGATGCGAGTGGCGCTGGTGATCGTACCGTTGGCAGTGCCGCTGAGAGCCAGCACGAAATCGCCGGTGTCCACACCGCTGACATCTTCATCGAAGGTGATGGTGAAGCTGACCGAACCGCTATTGGTCGGCGAAGGATCGACAGTAACGATACCGGTGGGCGACGGTGCCACTGTATCCACCAACACGCCCGCTGTGCTGCCTACGCTGTTCAGCGTCAGGTTCATGTTGTTACCGGCAAGGTCAGTGAGCGGCTCGCCGCGCAGATCGATGGTATTGACCGCGATGCCGTTGTTGTCATTGTCGCCGGCCTGCACCACGTACTGGAACACCAGCGCCGAACTGCCGCTGCCGGAAACATAAGTGGCGTAGCGGGTCACGCCGCCCACATCCAGCGTCAGGCGGGGCGCCAGCGCGCCGGTCTGCAGCGCTTCGCTGGCGTTGACGGTGAACGTCAGCACATCGCCGGCCTTGTAGCTGCCATTGGCAGGCGTGGTGACGCTGACCACGGTCGGCGCCACCCCGTCGATATTGACATTGGCGGTGCTGGCGATGTTGTTCAGGGTGACCACGGTGTCATTGCCGGCGGTGTCGCGCAGCGTGCCGCCGTTGAGCTGTATCGCACCGCCCAGGGTGACGCCATTGCTGTCCAGCTGGCCGCTGGCAGCGGTCAGGCGGAACACCAGAGCACTGCCGCCGGAGCCGGACACATAGTCCGCGTAGACGGTGCCACCGGTATCCAGGGTCACGGCGATGCGCGGCACGCCACCGGTGGTGTCGACCACCATGTTCTCGCTGAAATTGACCGTGAAATCGAGGTTCTGCCCGGTGATGTACGTGCCGTCCGACGGCACGCTGACGCTCGCCACCACCGGTACCACAGCATCGACCACGATATTGCTGCGACCACCGAGGGAGTCCGCGCCGCCCACGGTTGGCAAGGTCAAAATGGCCAGGTCGCTGGTGGCGTTGGCCAATACTGCGCCGTTGAGCTGCAGTGCCGCCGTGCTCTGGAAGTCCAGGTCGGCGCTGACGTCACCGGCCTGCACGGTGTACTTGAAGACCAGGGTGTTGCTGCCCGAGCCGCTCTGGTAGACCGCGTTGCGATCGATCAGCCCGGTTTCCAGCAACAGGCTCGGGACACCGCCCGTGAGATCGACGTTGACCGCCTGATCGAAGACCACGTTGACCAGGACCTCGTCACCGATCTTCACGGTCCGGTCCAGGCCCTGTGCGGAAACGCTGGTGACCTTGGGATTGAGCGGAATCACGCTGATGGCGATGGTGTCGATATCACTCTTGGCTCCGCCGGAGCCGCTATTGCCCAGGTCGTTGCTCTGAATGGTCAGGTTGGCGTTGCCGAGGAAGCCGGTATTCGACTTGAAGGTCAGGGTTTGCAGCACGGCATTGATATTGGCCTGGGTGCCCTGGAGGCGAATAACGGTATTGTCGGTGCCGCTGCCGATCACCAGGGTCACACCGCTGGTGTTGCCCAGGGACATGGTGCCGTTGACCGAGCTTAGGGTCACGATCATGAGGCTGCTGCCGGCATCCACGTCGCTGATCGAGATGGCGTTGCCATTGGCATCGTTGAAGGCCAACGGAATGCCCTGCTGCGCAGTCTGCGACGCGGGGACACTATTGACCGGCGCATCGTTCACCGCCGTGACGTTGAGGGTCACGGTCTTGGTGTCGGTTTGCGGGCCGCCGCCGGTGTTGCCGTTGTCGTTGATGCTCACCGTCAGGGCCACGCTGCCGGTGGCGTCCTGGGCGGTCTTGTAGGTCAGGTTGCTGGCGGCGATGAAGACGTTGATATTGGCCAAGGCGCCGGAAAGCGTCAGTACGCCGGTGCCGGAGCCAGTGACGATGACACCACCGCCATCGGTAGCCAGCAAGGTGCCGCTGGGGACCGAAAAGCCCACAGTGACGCTGGCGCTGCCGGCATCGACATCGCTGAAGCTGATGCCACTGAGCACGCTGGCGACATCCTCGGTGACGGTGATGCTCCCCGGTACGGTAACCACCGGTGCATCGTTCACCGGGTTGACCCTGAGGGTCATGGTCTTGGTGTCGGCACTGATGCTGCCGGTGTCGACTGCAATCGTCAGCGTGACATCGGCCGTGGCATTGGCCGCAGTGGTGTAGGTCAGCCGGTTGCTGGCGATGAAGCTGTTGATGGCGGTCAGGGTGCCCGTCAGGGTCAGCGCGCTGGAAGTGCCGCCCACGGTCACGCCAGCAGCACTGGTGGCCGCGAGGCTGCCGGAGCCGACACTCAGCGTCACGGTGCCACTGGTGGAATCCGAGTCGCTGATGCTGATCAGGTTGATCACCGAGGCGACGTCCTCGACCACCACGGTGTTCGCCGGTGCAGTGATCACCGGCGAGTCGTCCACGGCGGTGACGGTGATGTTACGGCTGAACCCCGAAGAGTCCAGGTTGCCGTCGTTGACCTGGAATTGCACGGTGCGGGTCGAGGTCGAGGGCGCATCCGACAGGTTGGTGTAGGTCACCGCCCGCAGCGCCGCCTGGAACTGCGCCAGGCTCGCCTGGTTGCCAGCAGAGGTCAGGGTCAGGGTGCCGGTAGTGGCGTCCCACGACGCGGTGACATTACCCATGGTCGCCGGATTGGAAATGAGCTCCAGATAATCCTGGCCGTTGCTGTAGTTGCCCGAGACACGCACGGTGGCAGAGGCGATGACCGGGCCGTCCGCATCGGTAATGGTCAGGCCGCTATCAATGACCACCGGGATCGACGTGGTGTTGTTGCCCTCAGTCCAGGCCACGTTGCCACCCGTGCCGTTGAGGGTCGGTGCATCGTTAACCGCAGTGACCACCACGCTGGCGGTGTCGGTCGCGGTGGAGAAGGCCGAGGTGCCACCGGACGCGCTGGTGCTCAACTTGACGCCCTGGAGGCCGGCGGTGCCGCCGGTCTGATCCCAGGCCTTGTAGGTAATGGTCGCGGTTTCGCCATGGATGCCGTCCGGGACGAAGCGGACCCTGTCGCTCGGACGCAGGATCAGCGCGCTGGTGCTGGAGACGGTACCGATAGTGTTCCAGGTGGTACCCGCGTCGATGCTGTACTGCCAGGTACCATAGGTGGAGGTCAGGCCAGTAATGGCGATGCCCTTGACCGCACCGGTATCGACATCGGTGGTGCCACCGGTTAGGGAACCGACCAGATCGCCGAAGTTGGCGGTGGACGAATCGGTCAGCGGCGACAGGGTCGGCGATACCGGGGTCATGACCGGTGCGTCGTTGACCGAGCTCACCACCAAGGTGGCCTGGGCGGTGCCGGTGGAAAACGCGGTGCTGCCACCGTTGGTGGTGGTGTCGCCCAGGCTACGGCTGCCGGCGGTAGACGCGGTGCCGGTGGAGCGGTCCCACGCGCGGAAGGTGAAGTTGACGCTCTCGCCATTGGCGCCATCGGGGATGTAGCGCACCTGGGTGGTGGCGCTCAGCAGCAAGGCACTGCTGCTGGACACCGTACCGAAGTCGGTCCAGTTGCTGCCGTCGGTGGAGTACTGCCAGGTGCCGCGACCGGAGGTGGCGGTCACCGCGATGCCGGCCAACGCGCCCGGATCCACGTCGGTGTAGCTGACGTTGCCCAGCACGCTGCTGACCAGATGGCCGCTGGTGGCGGTGTCTTCGTTGATCCCGGTCATCACATAGGGGCCGCCGCTGAGGGTCGGCGCATCGTTGACCGCGACCAGGGTCACGGTGCTGGAAACACTGACCGTGCGGGCATCGACCCCGCCGTTGGCAGTGCCGCCGCTGTCGCGCACGGTCTCGACGGTCACTACGCGCGGCGAGCCGGAAGGCCCCTGGCTGTCGTTACGGTAGGCCATGCTGTTGAGGATACTCTGCGCGGTGGCTGCGCTAATCCCGGCGTGGGTCACGGTGACGGTGGCGGTGCTGCCGCTGACCGATACCTGAACGGTGGTGCCATTCCCACTGGTGGTCACGTTGGTGGCATCGGTCAATGTCACGTCTGTGCCATCGATGACCAGCTTCTCGAAGCTGCCGTTGCTCAGGTTGGTGATGGAGAAGACCATCTGGTTGATCGACTGCCCGGGTTCGACGGTATTGACCGAGGCGCCACTGAACAGCAGCACGGCGGAGCCGCCCTCCGTGTAGGTCGGGGCACTACCGGTGACGCTGACGACCGGCGCATCGTTGACCGCGGTGACGTTGACCTGCACAGACGCCACGCTGCTGGTACCGCCTGCGCCGTCGTTGACGGTGATCTGCACGGTGCGGGCCGCGGTGTTGGGGTTATCGAGGTCGGTATTGCGGTAGGACAGGTTGCGCAGCAGCCCGCTCACCGCTGCCGGGGTCGCGGCGCTGTTGAGGCTGATCACCAGAGGGTTGCCCAGAGTGCCACCCGCGTAGGTTCCAATCACTACGCCGCCATAGAGGACATCGTTGCCACTGGTGCTGATGCTGCCGGCGCCATTACCGTCGGTATTGATCCACAGCACGTCCTGGCTGGCCTGGCCGTTGCTGATGGTCACGGTGACGTTGCCACCATTGAAGTTGAGGCTGTCGGCGTCGGTGACACTGGCATTGCTGCCAGCGTCGAGCAGTGTACCGGGGGTGCCTTCGGTGAAGGTCACGCTGTCGCCGTTGAGGTTGCTGATCACCGGTGCCTGGACGCTCGACGTGTTGAAATTAAGCGCGGTGTTGTTAGCGATGCCCTCGTAGGCCTTGCCATCGGTGGAGACGAACGCCTTCGGCGAAATGCGCACCGCATAGGCGGCGCCCTGGTCGAGGTTGCTCGCCGGATTGATGGTCCAGGTAGTGCCGGAGCCGCTGACTTCCACGCTGGAAGCGGCGATGGTGGTGACCTGGCCGTCGCTGAGGCGCACCAGCTGGATAGAGCCGGAACCCGGGTTGACGCTGCGGTCGAAGGTCAGCACGATGTTGGCGCCCGGCGATACGTTCAGCGTGTCGTCCGCCGGCGTGGCACTGATCAGTTTCGGCGAGCTGCCGCTCTGCCAGTAGACACTGCCGGCGACATTGAGCGAGCTGGCGAACATGTCCAGGTCGCCATCGCCGTCGAAGTCGCCGACGCGATAGTTCTGGCTGCTCATGTTGACCATGTTCAACCCTTTGATCGGAGAATCCGCGTCCTCTTTATCGAGCAGGGTGAAGGTCGGGTTGCCAGTGCCGTCGGTACCGTCGTTGCGATAGAACTGCCAGTCGTTGGGGAAGCCGCTGAACTGGAAGAGGATATCGGCATCGCCGTCGCCATCGAAGTCGGCGACCACGTAGCGGGTCTGCGGCAGCGGGCTGTTGATGCCGACCAGGCTGCCGGTGGTGAACACCCCGTTGTCGTTGCGGAAATAGGTCATCGAAGTGTTGGCGTACAGGTGGATCAGGTCCACGTCGCCATCGCCGTCGACGTCGGCGATCCGGTACTGGTACAGGATGAAGTCAGGCAGGGCGACGTTCCTGAATGGTGAACTCGCATCGGTGATGGCGATGTCGGTCATGTTGCCGTTGCCGTCGTTCATCATTACCCGCCAAGGGGCGTTGGGGCTGCTGGTGGTCTGGTACAGCAGGTCGGCGGCGCCATCGCCATTGAAGTCGCCGACGATGGTGCGGTTGCCGTACAGCGGACCACCGCTGATGACCTCGGGGGAGAACACGCCATTGTTGTTGCGGAACAGGGTCAGTTGCGGTCCGCTGATGGCAGCGACCAGCAGGTCGGTGTCGCCGTCACCATCGAAGTCGGCGGCATGGTAGTTGACGCCATTGGTAGCCGCGCTCGGCAAGCTCATGCCGGAGAACGGCGAACCCGCCTGGTCGGCCAGGAACGTAAGGAAGGTACCGTCGGCCTGGCCCGCCGCGAAGCGCCACACGTTGGTGTTGTCCTGGTAGAGGATGTCGTCGCGACCGTCGTTGTTGAAATCCCCCACGACCATGCGCATCAGGGAAGCGGCGGTAGGGCCCAAGACCGGCGAGGAGGGCTCCTGACCGCCAGTGAAGGTAACCGCCATCAGGCTGTCGTAGGTGGTGAGATTCAGCGCACTGGTCTCGATGCTGCCGCTGCTGCGCTCCAGGGTCCAGTTGCCGCCCAGCGCCGCAGCGCCGGTATCATCCACCGAGGCGGCAACGTCGGCACCGGTGATCGACGCCAATTGATTGAGGAACGCCTGCCCCTTCTCGCCCTGCCCCACATCGCAGCCGTAGAGCATCAGGTCGCCGTCGGCCTTGAGCGCGGCGCCGATGCTTTCCAGGGCAGCGCGGTGCTCGGCGAGGTTGTTGCTGGCCAGCCAGACATTGCCCATCTGCACCGTGCCGTCCGCGCCGTGGGACAGCAGGTGGATGGCGTCCAGGCCCTCGCGGCCCTTGAGGTAGTCGGCCATCTGCTGCAGGCCGTCCTTGTTCGGGTCGAGGACCACGATTTCGGTATTGGCCGGCAGCCCCTCAAGCAGTTTCCCGGCATTGCTGACCTGGCTGTCGACGAACACCACTTCGTGGCGTTGCCCGCTCTGCCCGGTATCGGCCGCCGCAGCCTGCGCCGGGCTGGCCTCGTTGCTGGAGGTGCTGTCCTTGGCCGCGTCGACGGTAGTCTGGGCCGCGGCATCCTGGGCGACTACGCCCACGGACGCATCGAACATGATCCGCGGTTCCAGGGCCATCAACAACGGAGCCTGGCTGGCGTCGATGGACTGCGACTGGACAGGTTTGCGCGAGAAGCGTTCGATGAATTTCATGCTGCACCTCCTGGAGTGCTACCGCGTCGCCAACTCCGGCGCCGCGGACAAAAAAGTGGCGGTGCCCTGGGGCACCGCCGGTTGTCGCCGTTAGTTGCGGCTCGGGAAAATACCCTGCAACGCGATGATGAAGTTGACCGACAGGTACGGGTTGAGCAGCGAGTACGGGGTGCTCTGGCCGCTGATGGAGGTCTGCCCGGTACCGGCAGCGGTCACCGCTGGCGCCGTCAGGTTGACCTTCGGAGCCGGCTGGCCATTGGGTAGCACACCACTGTGGTACAGGTTGAAGGTACCGCCCTGGCCGTCGTCCGGGATCGCCAGGTAACCGTTGGCCAGCGGCGTCGAACTGGTGGCCGGAGCATTGACGGCCTGAAGGGCCGCCGCGCCATTGACCGTCAGCGAGACGGTGTGGGCATGCTGGGCCAGGGTCGAGGCCAGCTCGGTCATGGCGATCGCACCGCCTTGCTGCCCCATGGCGTAGGCCGGCAGACCGGCGCCCTGGCCGAAACCGACCGGGATACGGCTGCGGAAATCCGGCAAGGCAAAGGTGTTTACACCATCACCGCCATACGTCGTGCCCAGCACCGCGAACAGCGCAGTGTTCTGGCTCAGCGGCAGCAACTGCCCCTGGCACATTGCCCATCCATAGGGGTTGAAGTTGAACCCCACCATCCTGATTTCACCCAAAAACGGATCAGCCATCAGACTCTTCCTTACGTTGACTAGCGTGGTTTGGATTTCGGCAAATCAGGGAGCATCGCCTGCCTCGCGACGGCGATGGATAACGGCTTCGAGTACATGACGACCATCCGGCTCGGGTGCCATCGGCGTCATCAGCAATGTCCAGGGCTGCTCGCGCCCCGGACCGAAAAGGTTGAACACCTCTTGCGGCAGGCTCACCCCATGGGGCAATGCCAGCAACAGCGAATAGCATTCGTGGTCCTGGTTCATCGCCACGCCTTCGCGGACCTGCAGCAGGTTGACCTTCAGGCCCTGCTCGGGGGTGAGTTGCAGCACAAAACCGTCGGGATCGGCGTCGCGCAATTCCTGCAGGCCGGGGATGGCGGCAAAGGTCTGGTCGCTCATGACACTTTCCTGGAATCAAGGCGGGCGTCGCGGCGCAGTTTCAGATAAACGCCGGAGTCGCCGCAGACATAAAAGCCCAGTCGGCCATACAGCCGCTGTGCGGGGTTATAGGATTCGACGAAGAGTTCCACGTGCAGGCCCTGTTCATCGGCCCGGCGCAATTGCGCCTCGATCAAGGCGGAGCCAATGCCCTGACCTTGGAATTCGGGAAGCAGGGTTATATCGATCAGATTAAGGGTGGTCGGCCCCCAGAACAGGTAAAGACGGCCGATAGCCTGCCCATCAAGTTCGATGATCAATAATTCCCCATCGGAATAATGGGCTTGATAGTAAGCATGCTGAGCATGGAACTGCTGGCTGAGAAAAGACGCGATGTGCTCGGCGGGCCAGCCACTGCGGGACATCTCCTCGGCGCGTGAACCGGCATAAAGGCGCTCGATAAACGCCATATCGTCTGAATGCAGGGCACGGAGGGACACGGCTTCTTTCGGCATCGATACTGACTTCCCTGTCTGGATACGGCGGCGAGAAACGTTGCGAACTAACCGTTAGTGTGACGTGGGTCACGCTTCCTTGCATGGCTAATTGACAGCAGATTAACGCAATCTGCCCTACCATCGCACTACTAAAATCCACTTTCTCTCACACCGATTGCCGCCATACGTCGCCATGCCGCGGACAAGAGCGATTCGCGCTTTCCATCCAGCACCACGAGGCCACGCAAAGGGTGCGAAAGTTGCTCGGGTGCACCGTTTTCCAGCACGAATTGGGCACCATATTGCGCCTGCAATGGCTGCGCCCTCTTCTCTTCGTCACGCCGAATCGCAATAGGGCCGTGATGGTCCGAGACCAGCGCCTCCTGATCGATGTAGGCCACGCCATTGGCGTCCACCGAATCCAGGGTTACCGGCAGGGAATCGCGCAAGACATCGTCGGCGACGAAATGCCCGGCGGTACCCGGCGCTACCCGCCACAGATCGGCCTCGGCCAGGTACCCGCGCAGCCGCAAGCCACCCTCGGCGACCTGCGCCAGCGGCAGTTCTGTACTGACCCAGCGCCCGGAAGTCAGGTTGTTGGCCAGGTCGCGCACCGTTCCCGCATGGGGCGCGCGCAGCACCAGACGTTCACGCTGCGCGGCCAGACCACGGTACTCGGCCACGGCTTCAGCCAGGCGCTGCTCAAGGATGCCACTGTCGGCCGCGGTTTCGCTGCGACCGGACTGGCGGCGCAACTGCAATTGGAGAATCTCGATCTCGCGCCTGCAAATCGCCATGCGTGCGTCCAGGTCAGGTGACGCCAGAGTCACCAGCACCTGGTTGGCCTCGACCCGCTGGCCGTCCGCGACCAGCACCTGGTGAACCTGCGCCGCAGCCGGCGCATGCAGGGCACTGAAACGCGAGGCCTCGAGCATCGCCGGGACTTCCACACCACTACGCCATGGCAGCACCAGCACGGCCAGCAACAGCGCCAGGCCGGCGCCCAGGAACAGCACCTTGCGCGGCTGAGCCTTGTCCCGGTGCTGCCACCAATGCTGCCATTCGCGCCAGACCGGCAGGCCGATGAACCACACCAGTTCGACCAGCATCAGGAAGATGCCGAGCACCTTGAAGAACAGGTGATACACCGCCAGGGCGATACCGAAGAACAACGCTGCGCGCCAGATCCACGAGGCATAGCTCCAGCACAGCAGGCGCCGGCGCAGCGTCGGCGACCAGTGCTCGGGCATCGGCTCGCCATAACCGAACAGCTTCTCCCGCAGGTGCCAGCGGCCCAGAGCGAAGCCACGGCCTTGCAGGTTATCCACGCCCCACAGGTCGCTGAGCAGGAAGTAGCCGTCGAAGCGCATCAACGGGTTGACGTTGATCGCCAGGGTGGTGATCCAGGTCGCGCTGGCCAGCATGAAGGCCGCCGTGCGCCCTGCCCCGTCCGGCAACAGCGACCAGGCCAGCAGGGCGATGCAGGCCAGAATCAGCTCGGCGAGCACGCCGCCGGCACCGATCAGCAGGCGGGTACGCCGGTCCTGCACCCGCCAGGCGTCGCTGACATCCGTATAGAGCATCGGCAGCAGGACCATGAAGGCCACGCCCATGCTCGGCACCCGGCAGCCGGCGCGCTTGGCCATGTAGGCATGGCCGAACTCATGGCAGAGCTTGGCGAAGCCGAGGGCAATGGCGAAGGCCGCCATGCCGCCGAGGCTCAGCAGATGGGGGAAGGTCGCAAGAAAGCGCGCCCAGTCGCGCATCACCAGGAACAGACCGAGCAGCAGCACGCTGGGCAGGCCGTAGCGCAGCAGGTTGCGGCCGTTGCGCTCCAGCCAGGGCCAGGTGCGGTTGAGGAATGCGTCCGGACGCCACAGCGGAATGCGGAAAAACAGGTACTTGTGCAGGATCTGGGTCCAGATGCCCTGGCGCTGAGCGGCGGCCTTGGGCGCATAGCTGGCGCGCTGTTCCTCGTCCACGGCGCTGACCAGGTCATGACCCCGCAGGAATCGCAGCAGCTCTTCGACGTCTTGTCCGGTCAACGGCATGCCCGGGTCGGCATTGGCCGCGTTCAGCACCCGTTGCGGATCGCCCTGCGCCCAGTGGCGCAGCAGGCGCATGGCCGGCGCACCGAGCTTGAAATACTTGCCGCGCAACGGGTCGGCCAGGGTCCATTGCGGTGCCCCGTCGAGCCCCGGCGCACCCGCCGAAAGCTGCAGGTCGGCGCGCAGTGCTGGCAGCATCACAGGCCCACCGCCTGGCGCAGGGCCGCCAACGGCCGGCGCAGCACGTACAACGCCAGCGGTGCGCGGTCACCGAAGACCTTGGCCGTGCCGCGCAAGCCGATCCGGGGCGGCGCGGCATCGAAGGCTGCGTCGAGCCGGTAGGCCAGTTGTCCAGCTGCTGTGCTCTGGGCCTGGTAGGCGGCACGTTCCAGGGTTGCGCCGTGGCGGTTCAGCGGATCGCTGTCGAGAAACAGCGCCACTTCGGCGCCCTGTTCGAGGCCAATGGCGTCGGCCACCGGCAGTTCGATACGCAGTTCGGCCTGGGCCGGGTCGGCGATTTCAAGCAGGCGTTCGCCGGTGCGCACCGGCTTGCCGACCCAGCGCTGGGCATCGGCGAATACCGCGAGGCCGTCGCGCTCGGCACGGACTTCGCTGCGCGCCAGCAGCTCACGGGCGTAATCACGCTCTGCACGTTTTTGTTCGACGCGCGCGGCCAGCAGATCGAGCCGGGCACTGGAATCGGTATCGGAAAACGCCCGCTGGGTATTGGCCTTGAGTTCGGCCTCGGCAACCCCGAGGGTGCGCTCGGCAACATCGGCCTGGGCCTTGAGGCTGGTGGCGTCGAAGCGCACCAGCACGTCCCCGGTTTTCACTGGCTGGTTGGGCTTGACGAGGAATTCGGCGACCACGCCATCCAGCGGCGCGGCCACGACCTGACCATTACGCGGCACCACTTCGGCCGGCGCCAGCACCGACTGGCGTACCGGCACCAAGAGCACCAGCAACACGGCAGCGGCAATGGCCCAGCGTGTCCGCGCCGGCCAGCGCAGGCGCCACGGTTTGCCCGGTTGCAGAGCACGCCAGGCGTGGCTGTAGCAATCGCCCAACTGCGCCAGCAGGGCTTGTTCGGCGTCATTCCAGAGAGTGTCGCGGGCCAGCCAGAGACCGCCGAACACCTCGCCCTCGCGGTTTTTCAGCGGCAGCCAGAAGGCATGCGGCGCCGACAGTGCCTGCCAATCGTCGCGGCTGGCCTGGTCGAGGTCTTCTGGAGGCACAACGCCGGGCAAGGCAAAGCGCTCACCCGCGGCAAGGCGCGAGGCAATGCGCTCTATGAACACCACGAACGGGGCGTTCGGCTCGACCGCGCTGATACCGGTGAGCGCACGGACCTTGCCCGTAATCAGCAAGGCCGCATGACGGAAGCCGAACAGCGCCTGGCTGTCGTTGACCATACTGAACGACAACACCTCTACGGAAGCGGCAGACCGCGCCTGACGCTCCAGCTTCAGGTAATGCGCCAGCAGTTGTTCAAGAGCGCCGGGGACGGGAGCGTTCATTGTGGCTCCGCGAAATGCGCCGTGCCGCTCATACCGGCCAGCAGGCCCTGGGTATTCGCCGGGACACTGCCGATCAGCAGCAGCGTCTGGCTGCCCTCGTCGATCCGCGCACCGAGACGCTTGACCACCGCATTGATCGGCGTACCGGTTTCATCGGGAACAAAACTGAACGCCTGGTCGGGTTTGAGCTTGCCGAGCCAGCGCGACGGCACCAACAGATGAATTTCCAGCGAGCGGTTGTCGACGATTTCCAGCAGCGGCGTACCGCTAGCGACGCTTTCGTGGGCCTGGACGCGGCGCACCACGACCTGCCCATCGAACGGCGCCTTCACCTGGCAGCGCTGGACCTGCACCTGATACACCTGCGATTCGGCTTGGGCCTGGGCCTGGCGCGCCTCGGCCAAGGCCACTTCAAAGCGGCCAACCGAGTTGAGCGCCGCCAGTTGCTGCTTGTTGCGCAACTCTTCACGGGCGGCGCGGACCGCGGCACCAGAGGCATTCGCCTGCGCCTGGTAGGCACTGCAGTCGAAGCGCACAAGTACATCACCCTTGCTGAACGACTGGCCTTCAGCGAAGGGGATGTCGGTGACGCGGCCGGCTAGCTCGCTGGCCAACACGGCCTGGAAACGAGCCCGCAGCACGCCCCGGACCTCGCTGGCAGTGGACGTGGCGTCATTGAGCAACGGATCACTTTCGGTCGCAGCCAGCGCCACGCCACTGATCAGGGTAAATAACGCGCACCACGCAACCTGCTTCATCTCGCTACGTCCTTGTAAGATGTTGAATATTTCAGTTTGAGTATCGGCTGAGTTGCGCCGAACCCGACACCGCTGGTCAGCAGCGGTGATTTCCGGCCCAATTGGCAGCACGGGGCAACAGGAACAGTGTCTGGGCCAGGGAAAATACGAGAAGCACGTCACAAAACCGGCATTCACCAGAGTGGCCGGATGCTATCAACCTTTTCTCAAACGAGGAAGTAAGCCGACCATCGGCTCACGAAAATCAGCCCAGAACCCCGCATTCTCTGTAGCAGCAGGCTTGCCTGCGATAGCATCGGCGCGGTCTCAGCTCGTGCGCGGCGCCTGCATCGTTGGCAAGCCAACATCCCACAGGGTCGGCGCAGAGCCCTGCGAGGCAAACGCCGGGCGCTGTCTTTGGCTTAAGCCTCGTCGCAGCCCTCGATCAACGCATCAACAACCGCCTTTGCGCTGCTCAAGGTATGCCGAAGCAGCCAGGCGGCATTGCCCTGTAGCGGCACCTCTCCCATCGCCGCGTCATACAGCACGCCCTGCATCGTACCGAGCAATTCCGACACACTCTCCAGCGCATCGGGCATGGCGACACCGGGCACGACGGCGAACAACTTGCCCTGCTTCGCTGCGTCGCCAGTGCCATGAAACAACGCACCTGAGGCCGTAGTAATGACGAGCCTCTGCCGCTCGCCGGGCGTCATTGGGCACCGCCTTGCATGGCAGGCGGGCAAGCGTTGGGCATAGTGGTGCAGGGATGGGTTTTAGCTGGATTTGGAGTGGACACAGGTAAGGCTCCTTCTGCGGTAGAGGAGCTGCCACGATCCTTCCTACGGGATTGGGTGGCAGCTGTGCACGGGGTAGGAATACCGGGGCAAAAGGGACCCGGCCAGGCCGAAGCCTGCCCGCACACAGCCGCCATAGCACTGCGCTGCCGACGAAAACGCCTGCAGTCAGGTATGTGGACTGTTGCACCTTTTGCTCATCGGGTTCCTACGCCCGGCCACGGGATTGACCGTGACTTTCGCTGACTCGTCAGCGACGGGCGAACCATACCGAGCCTGACCGCAGGCTGCAACCCGGTTTACAGCACGGGTTCTGCACACCTCGCCATGACCGCACATGCTGCACAAGGGATGGTGCAGCGTGACAAAGAGCATTCAGGTCGCTACAGAAAAATACTACAAAGCATTAAGCAATAAACCTACAGCAGACTGTGAAATTCCTGACGCGAAGTGCGGAAACTGACGAATGCCGAGGTGAGTACACTGTGTAAAAATCGGAAACTTTCATACAAGCCAGAACCCCCAGCACTTGCTAGTAGTACCTCCAGACAACTCAATCACTCAACGACACACTAAAAACCAACCAACAATAAGACCAACACCGACTTGGGATATCACTTGAAAAACCACAACCTCCTATTGCTAATCACAGCAACGCTGCTCACAGGCTGCTCAACAGCACCAGATGAGCCCGACCTGAGCAGCACACTCCCCACTCTATCGCTACAAACATTACTCCCTACCGCAGCACCTAACGATTACTGCAACAGCACGATGGATAGCGACATCCTCTATGGAACCGGCCAATTCTTATACGACGCCAAAATATATGCACTAGCCGAAAGCTGCCTTATTATGGCCGCACCCAAACACAAAAGAGCACTTTGCTATTTATCTAGCATGGCCGAGCAAGACCAATCAAAACCCGAAAACGAAAGAAATACTAAAGCTTTCAACTACATGGCTTACTCCGCATCAAAAAATGATTCATGCGCAGCGTACGGCATGTACCAGACCTATCTATACGGCCAACGCGGCCAAGAGCGTGATGAAACACTAGCACTGCGATGGCTAGAACGTTCGGCCAAGCTTGGAGACCCCGAGGCACAAAGAACACTAGCCTTTCGTTACGAAGAAAAAGGTGATTTGGCCGCGAGTTACGCCTGGACAAAAATATTCAACAACAATGCAGACACTACAGACTTTCTAAAAAGCCTTATGACCCCCAAACAAATTTCAGCGGGCGAAAAACTATACAGCACACTCGAAAAAACGGTCACCAGCAAAAAATCTGTACTTGAACAAGGCCTGAAAAACGAAGCAATGATATTTTCGGCAGATATTTACAGAGCAGCTCCAAGCACATTCAATGGCGTGAACACTGAAGAACGCCAAAACTTTGTAAAAACAACAATCGCCACCGCGCGCGAACATGCAAAATTAAAATCACGGGGCAGCGTCGTCAACTACATTATCGTCGCCTGGCACGCCAAGCAAAAACTTCCAGCCACGAAAATTCTGGACAACGAAGAGGTAGTTAAAAAACTAAACAACATCGATCAAGGCATCGACGACACAGTATCTCAAGTACTGGATATTTTAGAAAAAGCCTAGCCACATGCTTACACACTGTGTGCTTTGTTATAAATGCAAGGCACACAGCGTAACGCGCCAACAACCGCCTTGGCGCTATTCAACGCATGCCGACGCAGCCAGGCAGCCAGGCCTAGCAGCTCAGAGCTTCCTGCTCAGACCGTCCTTGCGCAGCCGAAACCACCCTTTTCCTGATAAACTCCACGACAGCCGCAATCGCCCCAATCGTACCTCTGCAGACGCTCCCAATGCCCTCGAACACCGCCAAAACCATTACACCAGAGCCTTCTCGGCGCTTTTCTGTTGCGCCGATGATGGACTGGACTGACCGCCACTGCCGTTTCTTCCTCCGGCTGCTGTCCCAAAACGCCCTGCTCTACACCGAGATGGTCACCACCGGTGCATTGCTGCACGGTGATGCGGAACGTTTTCTGCGCCATGACGAGGCCGAGTACCCGCTGGCATTGCAACTCGGCGGCAGTGTTCCGGCTGACCTGGCGGCCTGTGCACGTCTGGCTCAGGGCGCGGGCTATGACGAGGTGAACCTGAACGTCGGCTGCCCGAGCGACCGGGTGCAGAACAATATGATCGGCGCCTGCCTGATGGGCCATCCGGCGTTGGTCGCCGATTGCGTGAAGGCGATGATCGATGCCGTGGATATTCCGGTGACGGTCAAACACCGGATTGGCATCAATGGCCGCGACAGTTATGCCGAGCTGTGCGATTTCGTCGGCCAGGTACGTGAGGCCGGCTGCCGCAGTTTCACGGTACATGCCCGCATCGCGATTCTCGAAGGCCTGTCGCCCAAGGAGAACCGCGAGATACCCCCCCTGCGCTATGACGTGGCTGCGCAATTGAAGCAGGACTTCCCAGACCTGGAGCTTATCCTCAACGGCGGCATCAAGACGCTGGAGGAGTGCAAGGCGCACTTGCAGACCTTCGACGGGGTGATGCTGGGCCGCGAGGCGTATCACAACCCTTACCTGTTGGCCGAAGTTGATCAACAGCTGTTCGGCAGTACGGCTGCAGTGATTTCGCGCAGTGAAGCGCTGGCCAAGCTGCGCCCGTACATCGCGGCACACCTTGCGTCGGGCGGGGCGATGCACCATGTCACCCGGCATGTTCTCGGCCTCGGCCAGGGCTTCCCGGGGGCGCGCAAGTTTCGTCAGTTGCTGTCGGTGGACATTCACAAGACGCAAGATCCACTGGGCTTGCTCGATCAGGCCAGCCAACTTTTGCAAGGACGTTAAGCCCGGAACCTGTGCGCGCTTTACGACTCGAAAGGTTATCGACCTCCTGCCTGCCAGCACGGCCCTTGAGCGGCTGGCGGGCCTCGGGTAATGTCGTATGAATCGCACAGGACAGAGCACGCTCATGACTTCCAAGCTGGACCAACTCAAGCAGTTCACTACCGTGGTTGCCGACACCGGCGATATTGATGCAATCAGCCGCCTCAAGCCCGTCGATGCCACCACCAACCCATCGCTGCTGCTCAAGGCCGCGGCGATGCCCGGTTACGCTGAACTGCTCGACCAGGCAGTGCGTAACAGCAAAGGGGACCTGGGGCTGGCCTGCGATGCCTTCGCGGTGGCCGTCGGCAGCGGTATCCTGAAAGTCATTCCGGGGCGTATTTCCACCGAAGTGGATGCACGCCTGTCATTCGATGAGCCAGCCCTGCTGAGCAAGGCGCGCCAACTGATCGAACTGTACGACAAGGCCGGCGTTGGCCGTGACCGCGTGCTGATCAAGCTGGCGTCGACCTGGGAAGGTATTCGCGCTGCCGAGAAGCTTGAGCGCGAAGGCATCCAGACCAACCTGACCCTGCTGTTCTCGTTCGCCCAGGCTGTGGCCTGTGCCGATGCCGGAGTGTTCCTGATCTCGCCATTCGTGGGCCGGATCTATGACTGGTACAAGAAGTCGACCGGCAAGGAATATGCTGGCGCGGAGGACCCGGGCGTGCAGTCGGTCACGCGCATTTACAACTACTACAAGGCCAACGGCTATGACACCGTGGTCATGGGCGCCAGCTTCCGCAACATCGGCCAGATCGAGCAACTGGCTGGTTGCGACCGCCTGACCATCAGCCCTGAGC
This sequence comes from Pseudomonas laurentiana, assembly GCF_014648275.1. Classification (GTDB taxonomy): domain Bacteria; phylum Pseudomonadota; class Gammaproteobacteria; order Pseudomonadales; family Pseudomonadaceae; genus Aquipseudomonas; species Aquipseudomonas laurentiana. Next base: position 150,894 of record NZ_BMQU01000004.1, on the reverse strand, counting down.
TGCTGCAGCAACTGACCGACGACCAAGGCGCTCTGGTGCGCAAACTCAGCCCGGGCCAGGCTGGTGAGCCGCGCCAGCACCTGAGCGAGAGCCAGTACCGCTGGGCCATGAACGAAGATGCCATGGGTACCGAAAAGCTGGCCGAAGGTATCCGTCAGTTCGCCCGCGACCAGGAAAAGCTCGAAGCCCTGCTGGCTGCAAAAGCCTGAGGCAATGCCCCGTCGAAGCAGGCTCGCCTGCTTCGACACCTTCCCCGCGCATGCCTCCCCCCCTGAGCTGACCTGAGTTGACCTGAGTTTCCGATGCCCGAAAACCCTACCTTGCCGCTGGTACTGGCCGGCCCGCTGCTACGCCGCCTGGAACCTTCACGGTTGGTGATGTGGCTGGTCGCCTCACAGCCGCTACAGCCTGATCTGTTGCTGTACTACACGGGCACCATCCCGGTTGAGCTGCCCCTGGAGGGTCAACGCTGCCGCATTGTGCCGATTGGCCAGCATGCCTTTGTGCACTTGATCGACGTGAAGCTGGACACCCCGTTACCCGTCGATGAAACGATCGGCTATGACCTGATCATTCACAGCGCCAGCGAGCCGCAGCGTATCGCCGACTGGGCACCGCACCTGCTGTATGACGGCAAGCAACGGCCTGATTTCGTCGTGCGCGCACAACTGGATAACGTGCTGCATGGCTCTTGCCGCAAACCACACTTCGACGCAGCAGACGGCCTGCTCTGCGCCGACAGGCTGCTGGCCGCAACGCACAGTGCGCAGGCACGCCCGGCACTGCTGATGATGAGCGGCGATCAGATCTATGCCGACGATGTTGCCGGGCCCATGCTGCGTGCGATCCATGCCTTGATCACCCGCCTGGGCTTGTTCGAGGAGCGCCTGGAGGGCGCAGTGGTCGAGGACAGTACGGCACTGTATGAGCACCCCGCCAGTTACTACCATCGCGCCGACCTGCTGCCGGAAATCAAGAGCAACGAAACCCTGCGCGAGCGTTTTTTCGGCGGTGCCAGCAAACCTATTTTCACGAGCAGCAACGCCGACAATCACTTGGTCACCTTCGCCGAAGTCATGGCCATGTACCTGCTGGTGTGGTCACCCGTCTGCTGGACGCTGATCGACCCGCAACCGCCAGCACTGACACCTGAGCGCCAACAGCGCTACGACGATGAGCAGGCCCGGATCCGTGAGTTCGTCGCAGGCCTTGGCCAGGTTGCCCGCGTGCTGGCGCACCTGCCGAGCCTGATGATCTTCGACGACCATGACATCACCGACGACTGGAACCTGTCGGCGCAGTGGGAGGAAAGTGCCTATGGCCACCCCTTCTCCCGGCGCATCATCGGCAATGCGCTGATCGGCTATCTGCTGTGCCAGGGCTGGGGCAACAACCCGGATGCGTTCAATCAGATAATGGAAGGCTATCAGGGCCTGGCCAACAGCGCCGACAGCGACCGTTACCTGGCCAGCCCACAACAGGACGCACTGATCGGTGAGTTGCTGCGCTTCCAGAATTGGCACTATGCACTGCCCAGCACCCCTGCCCTGGTGGTACTCGACACCCGTACCCGCCGCTGGCGCAGCGAGCGCAACCTCAAGCGCCCATCAGGACTGCTTGACTGGGAAGCCCTGAGCGAACTGCAACAGGTCCTGCTCGACCACCCCTCGGTGATTATCGTCTCGCCGGCACCGATCTTCGGGGTCAAACTGATCGAGACGGTTCAGCGGGTGTTCAGTTGGTTGGGCTATCCACTGCTGGTGGATGCCGAGAACTGGATGGCTCATCGGGGTGCGGCGCAGGTGATCCTGAATATTTTCCGCCACTCGCGCACACCCGGGCATTACGTGATCCTGTCAGGCGATGTGCACTACTCATTTGTCTACGAAGTGCTGATTCGCCAGCGCCAGCGCAGCCCGCATCTCTGGCAGATCACCAGCAGCGGTATCAAAAACCAATTCCCACGACGCCTGCTGGAGATCTTCGATCGCCTCAATCGCTGGCTGTATTCGCCACGCTCACCCCTGAACTGGCTGACCAAGCGTCGACGCATGGAAGTCATTCCTCGCACGCCAGCCCACAGCAAGGCCGGCGAGCGACTGTGGAACAGCGCGGGCCTGGGTCAAGTGTTCTTCAATGCGCAGGGGCAACCGGAGCGGATTTTCCAGCTCAATGCCGACGGCTCGCCGCCCACCGAGTTTCCTCGCGGGCAACGCCATTAGTCAGGGAAGTTACCAGGGTGCGCAGAAACGCGCCCCTGGGCACGATCAGGTGCGCTCGAGGGCGTTGACCAGGTCGTGAAAGGCTTCGCGGTTGGAGTCGTTCAGGCCCATGAGGATCTTGTGCGCCTCAAGCACCTTGGCCCGTACCACGTCCTCGCTCTGATCCTGAGACGGCAGGTCGGTGAGGCATTCCGGGCACGGGATCGGCCGGTCGACGATGTTGAACACCTGATCGAAACCCATCGACTGCAACAGCCGGGTGATGTCGGCGTGGGTAGTGACCACGGTCGGCAACAGCCCAACCTTCTGCCGCGAGAGAATCGACAGCTTGGCCAGCAGGCCCAGCGTGGTGCTGTCGATGCTTTGGGTTTCGGTCAAATCGATCACGATCGCCGAGAAATTCAGCGCGGTGAAGATTTTTTCAATAGTCGCATCCAACGCCGAACACAGGGTAAGGCGTACTTCACCGACGAACTTCAGGACGAAGGTGCCATTCTGCTCGGCGAACTGGATTCTACCAGTACTCATTGAAGGTTCCTGCTCAACACCAATAGGGCGATATCATCCGGCATCTCCCCAAGCGTAGCCAATCCGAATCGTTGCCGCAGCCCATCCAGGCTGCCGCCTGCTGCCTTGACGATTTCCGGCAAGGCAGCTTCTTTATCTTTGAGTGTACTGCCAGGCAAAAGATCCAGAATGCCATCAGACAGCAGCGTAAGGCTGAATGCCGGTGGCAACTCCATGACCAGATCCTGGTAAGTGGCTTCCTCGAACAACCCCACTGGTAGCCCACGGCCTTCCAGGTAACGGCTTTGGCCAGGGGTATACAAGACTGGCAATGGCAAGTGCCCGCCAATGCTGTACGTCAAAAGACCGGTGTCTTCATCGATCACGCCACCTACCATAGTGACATGTTTACCCAGCTTGCAGTTGATCAAGCCTCGGTTGATGTGCCCTAGCACTTCCGATGGCTTGAAGTCACGCAGGGTGCCACTGCGCTTGAACTCGAACAACAGGCGCGTGGTCATGAACTTGAGCAGCACCGTGACGAAGGCGGACGACGCCCCATGGCCGGAAACATCCGCCAGGTAAAAGGCAATCCGACGCTCATCGACACGGAAGTAATCGGCAAAATCGCCCGAAAGGTAGAGCGACGGAATGATCTGGTGCTCGAATGAAAAGTCGCCAGCCACCCAAGGGCTTTCCGGCAGCATGTTCATCTGTACCTGACGACCCGCGGTCTGGTCTTCCTGCAACAAGTGCAGGCTGGCTTCCAGTTCACGGTTGGCCGCTTCAAGCTTCTCCCGGTAGCGCTGGTTTTCCAGTACCAACTGCGCACGGTCCAGCGCTCGACGCACCGAGTGCTCAAGTACTGCAAGGTCTTCCAGGGGCTTGATCAGGTAATCGGCAGCACCCAGTCGCAGCGCTTCGACGGCGTCATTCATGACCCCGGCGCCAGACACCACAATGACCGGCAGATCAGGCGTGCGCTCAGTGACCTGGCGAATCAACTCCAGGCCACCCATCTGCGGCATGCGCAGGTCGCAAATCACGAGATCGGGCTGGTTCTGCTCGAAGACTTGAAGGCCCTGCTGGCCATTACTCGCTTGCAGGACATTGAAACCGCTGTCTTCGAGGTAGGCGGCGAGACTGGCACGTACTACGTCGTCATCGTCGATTATCAGCAGCGTTGCACTGGTTTTCTGCATGTGGGCAAACGGCGCCAGAAATAGGTTGGGGTAGGCGGCTCGGTCGGGCCGGAGCGCACTTACTGGATTCACTTCTAGCCTCTCTTCTATGAGTTGTAGGACAAGATGACCTGCCCATCAAATTTCAGAGGTGCCCTGTAAGGCGCAGACGGTACTCCCATCTGCCGGGTGTTTCAAGCTCACGCCGATGGTCGCTGATGCTCTTTACAGCGCAAAGAGCCGGGAGTTATAAAAACGCCTTTGACCGCAACCCAATGGAAGGATGCAGGCATGAGTCGAATCCATGCAGACTACAGTGAAAAGCGCGATTTCATTCGAATGAGAGTGGACAAGGATGTCAGCATTATCCACGCCGATCAGGTCATTGCCGCTGTGTGTCTGGATCTTTCCAGCAGCGGCCTGCAGGTACAGGCACCTCGCTCGTTCAAGGTCGGTGACGCGCTTGAGGTGCGTATCGACTCTGACCACCCTGCCCTCAAGGGGCTGGAGGCCAGCACCCGGGTCGTGTGGATTGCCGACCAGGCCGAAGGCCAGCAGAAACTGGGCCTGCGCATCATCGAAATGCACTGAGCAACACCCATGAAACACGTCGGTGCCTGCTACTGAGCCCTGACCATACCCTCGCAGGCAAGCCAGCCCCCCACGGGAGCGGGTCTTGCCAGCGAAACCAGCGCCTGGGCCAGCTTCTCGCGGTTCTGTGGATCAGAAGTCGTCTTCGACCTGCCCATCCTTGACCTTGAACTCACGGTTTTGCAGGTAGGCGTTGCGGATGAAGGTGTACTTGTCGCCACGAATCATCTTCTCGGCCGACAACAGACTGGCACGGGTGTCCACTACATCGACGCCAATGCTGGAGTTACGGGTCGGGATATGGTCCATGTAACGGTAGGGGGCGGTGTAGGTGTCCGGGTACTTGGAAATGGCATCACGGACGTTGCTTGGGCCGAGGAACGGCAGCACGACGTAGGGCCCGCTGCTCACACCCCAGTAACCCAGGGTCTGGCCGAAGTCTTCGTCGTTACGCTCCAGGCCCATCTTGGTACCCACATCGAAGAAGCCGGCAATACCAAAGGTGGTGTTGACGATAAGCCGTGCTGTGTCCACGCCGGCAGCACGAGGCTTGAGCTGCAGGACATCGTTGGCCAGGTTGCCGACATCGCCGATGTTGCGAAACATGTTGTGGATGCCGTCTTCCAGGAACTGCGGAGTAACGGCCTGGTAGCCTTGCGCCAGAGGCTTGAGCGCATAGGTGTCGATCGTATCGTTGAAGCGGAAGATGGGACGGTTAATGCTCTCCCATGGGTCTTCCTCGGTTGCTGCCTGAGCCGCCAGAGGCCCCAGCAGTAGCCCGGCACAGACGCAGACACGGGTCATCCGATCAATCAAGCCTGTACCAATCCTGTGCATACACTCACTCCTCGACAATCACAAAGCGCCATAGCGCCTTAAACTCAAAAATGAGACCAGTATAAAGGGTCTACCTTAGATTAGTCAGCGCGACATGACAGGCATCCACAAAATGCAATCACTGCACCGTTTGATTGTCATCTGGCTGTCACCCACTGAGCGTAGCGTGCAAGGTTATTTCAGGGACGATGCCATGCCCCAATCACCTGCTTTAACCGCACTGTTGTTCGGTCTACGCGGCTGTCTGGTTGACTTTGGCGCGCGTAACAACAGCGTGGACCCTTCGCCGCAACTGACGCCAGGCGCGCACCAGGCATTGGAGCGTCTGCACAAACAGGCCGTGCCCTGCGGCTGGATCGACGAAACGCCCAGTACAGCGACCGAGCAATTGAGTCGCTCCCTGCCCGATTGGCTACGACCCTACACCAGCACCTACAGCACACCGTGGCCGGCACCGGACGCCTGCTGGCAAACGTTGATGGCGCTGAAGGTCAACCAGCTGGACGGCTGCGTACTGGTCAGCGGGGAGCCCAGGTTGCTGCAGTCAGGGCTCAACGCCGGCCTCTGGACCATCGGACTGGCCGCATGCGGCTCACTGTGCGGTTTGAGCAGCAGCCAGTGGCACGCCTTGGGCCCGCAAGAGCAGGCGCAAAAACGCGGCAAAGCGACACTGCAGCTCTATGCCCTGGGTGTGCATTCGGTCATCGACCATCTGGAAGCACTCGACGAGTGCCTGACCGATATAGGACAACGCCGACTCAAGGGTGAAAAACCCTGACACCCTACCGTTGATCCGGGTCATGCAAAGCAACGCCGGGTGGATTACCCTGTCAGACATGGCATGGACCTTCGCTGCCCGCGGTGGTTCATGGCTGTGCCTATTCATAAAGGGAGAACATCATGCCTGCCCGCGAACTGCAACAGCAAATCGATACCCTGCGCGAGCAACTGGAGCAAAATCCACCGCTCTCATTGGAAGAGCGTGAGAACCTGCAACAACTGATGCAGCAAATCGAAGCCGAGCTCAAACTGGAGGCCGCCTCCCCTGATAACAACCTGGTAGACGGCGTGAACCTGGCGGTCGAACGCTTCGAAGTCGACCACCCCGGCCTGACAGCCACCTTGCGCAACATCGTTCAGAGCCTGCAAAGCATGGGCATCTGAGTGCCGAAGCCAGCACCTGCAACCCCGCAGGCGCTGGCGCTTACTGGCGCACCAAGCGTGAATTGCCCAGGCTGACCGCTTCGGTACTGCGGTAGGGGTTGATGTCCAGCCCGCCACGGCGCACGTAACGTGCATACACCGTCAGCGTCTCAGGGTTGAGCAGGCGCTTGAGGTCGAGGTAGATCCGCTCTACACACTGCTCGTGGAAGTCTGCATGCTGACGGAAGCTGATCAGGTAGGCGAGCAGGCTGGCAGGATCCAGCACCGGGCCACGGTAATGCACGGTTACGCTGCCCCAGTCCGGCTGACCGGTGACCGGGCAGTTGGATTTGAGCAAATGGCTGTGCAGGGTTTCCTCGACCTGCCGCCCGGTATCGCAGCGCAGCAGTTCTGGCTGAGGATGCTCATACTGGCTGATGCTGACGTCCAGGTCATCGATGCAGACACCTGGCAGCGCCGCAACACCCTCCCCTTCGACCTCAGACAAGGTCCGAACGCGCACACCGACCGGCTTGCCGGCGGCTGCCGAAAGGTCTTTTTCCAGGCAAGCCTGCAGCGCCTGCACCGAGGCGAACACCGTCTGGTTCAGTGAGTTGAGGTAGAGCTTGAACGACTTCGACTCGATGATGTTCGGCGAATCAGCTGGAATCGCAAATTCACCGATGGCCACTACCGGCTTGCCTGAGGGCAGTAACCAAGACAGCTCGAAGCAGTTCCAGTAGTCGACACCCTGCCAAGGCAAGGTGTCGGCGCCGACCCCCAACTCAGCCCACTTCGCCGCACGCGGGATCGGGAACAACAGGGACGGGGTATAGGTTGCAATGTATTCGCTGGACTTGCCCAGCGGGGAATGTTCGGCGGCGGGGTGCATGGCTCAAACCTGAAGGACGAAATACGCCTAGTTTATCGGGTTTGTGCCATGCGTTGGGCAATCACCTGTCACTGCGCGATGGTTAGCTTGCCCACCATGCCAGCCTGGTAATGGCCCGGAACGTTGCAGGCAAACTCGATCGGGGTCGACTGGGTGAAGGTCCAGGTCAGCTCCGCAGTCTTGCCGGGTGCGACCATCACCACATTGGCGTCGTCATGCGACATGCCACCCCCGTGCATCATCCCGTCATGATTCATCCCCATGTGGCTCATGTTGCCATGGTCCATTTTTGCGTGGTCCATACCACCCGGCATGGCGAGCATTTCCTGTTGATGCCGCGCATGCATGGCCGCATCGCCGAGGTTGAACTCGTGCGGCAACTGGCCCTTGTTGGTCAGCACGAAACGTACAGTCTCGCCAGCTTTGACCTGCAGCGCACGCGGGGCAAAGTACATGTCGCCAAGCTCCACCTCAACGGTACGGGTCGCCTGGCCTGCGGTGGCGGGATGACCAAAGGCAAACGGTTGTGCCGGCGAAGCAAACAAGGGCAGGCTGAACAGCGCCAGGGCGCCAGCAAGGATAAAACGTGACATGGTCGGTTTACTCCGGGGTTGTCTCGATATGGCAGCCACTGTAACGAGGTGCCGCTGGCAACCAGCTGACGATAAGATTACAACTTTGTCAGCTTTGCCTTTTGCCATTCACACCACGGTATAACGCCCTGCCCACCTTTAACACGAGCGCCCCATGAAACTGCTGATCGTCGAAGACCAGGCCAAGACCGGCCAATACCTGTGCCAGGGCTTGAGTGAAGCCGGGTTCAGCGCAGAGCTGGCCACCGATGGCAATACGGGCCAGCACCTGGCGCTGACGGGCGATTACGCGCTGTTGATCCTCGATGTCATGCTGCCGGGCCGCGATGGCTGGCAGATCCTGCAGGCGGTGCGCGCTGCCGGGCTGGATACCCCGGTGCTGTTCCTGACAGCGCGCGATGCCGTGGAAGACCGCGTGCATGGCCTGGAACTGGGTGCCGACGACTATCTGGTCAAGCCGTTCGCCTTCTCCGAACTGCTGGCGCGGGTGCGCACGCTGCTGCGTCGCGGCGGCAGCCCAACACAAGAAACCCTGCTGGGCGTGGCAGACCTGAGCCTCGACCTGATCCGCCGCCGGGTGGAGCGCGCCGGGCAACGCATCGACCTGACCGCCAAGGAGTTCTCCCTGCTTGAACTGCTGCTGCGTCGCCAAGGCGAAGTACTGCCAAAATCACTGATCGCGTCGCAGGTGTGGGACATGAACTTTGAAAGTGACACCAACGTGATCGAGGTCGCTATCCGCCGCCTGCGCCTCAAAGTCGACGATGCACACGACAACAAGCTTATCCATACCGTGCGCGGCATGGGCTACGTCCTCGAAGAGCGGACAGCCTGATGCGCCGTCTTTCGCTCGGCAACCGCCTGGCGCTGCTGTTTGCGGCTTGCACGGCGGTGGTTTCGCTGTTGGCTGGCGTGCTGTTCAGCCGCGCCAGCGAATCCCATTTCATCGAACTGGACCAGCAATTGCTCAGCGGGCGCCTATCGCTGATGCGCCAGCTACTTGAGGGCGTGCATGACCGTACAAGCCTGAACACACGGCTGCCTGCGCTACAGGCGGAACTCAGCCATCAGGCCGACCTGGCCGTGCGCATCCGCGGCAACGACGGGCGCCTGTGGTTCGATAGCCAGCCCGGCCTGCCGGACTCACCGATGACTCCTGGCCTGAACACCCTGACGAGCGACGGCGCCGATTATCGCAGCCTGAGCGAAGCCCTCGGCGGCGAAGGCACGCCCAACCTGACACTGTTCCTCGACATCACCCATCACCAGCACTTCCTGCAACGCATGCAACGGCTGATCTGGCTGACCGTTGGCCTCTCGGCACTGGCCACCGCCCTGCTCGGCGCCTGGGCCGCACGCAGCGGGCTGCGCCCCCTACGGCAGATGGGTGAGGTGGCTGCCGGGGTCTCGGCACGTTCGCTGACCACCCGCCTGCCAGTGGCACAGATGCCGGTTGAACTTGCAGACCTGGCGAACACCGTCAACGCCATGCTTGAGCGGCTGGATGACGCTTTCCAGCGCCTCTCGGCATTCTCTTCCGACATCGCCCATGAGCTGCGTACGCCGCTGTCCAACCTGCTGACCCACACGCAGGTCACCCTGACCCGGCCGCGCAGCCTGGAGGAGTACCGCGAGGCCCTGCACGGCAACCTTGAAGAACTGCAATGGATGGCTCAGCTGGTCAACGACATGCTCTACCTGGCCAAAGCCGATAACGGCCTGCTAATGCCTAGCCGCCAGCCGCTGGCACTGGAAGACGAGGTTGGCGCACTGCTGGAGTACTACGCACCATTGGCCGAGGACGCTCAGGTACGTTTGAGCCATGCTGGCCAGGCGCAACTGGAAGGCGATCGCCACATGTTGCGTCGGGCACTGTCCAACCTGCTGGACAATGCCTTGCGGTTCACCCCGGCTGGCGGCGAGATCCGCCTGAAAATTGAACGACAGGATAGTGGCGTGAGACTGGAAGTGGCCAACAGCGGCGAGCCGATTGACCCAGCGCTCATACCGCGCCTGTTCGACCGTTTCTACCGCGCCGACCCGGCCCGCCACGAAGGAAACAGTGAGCATGCGGGACTGGGCCTGGCGATCACCCAGTCCATCATCAAGGCGCACGGCGGAACGATTCATGGCGAATCGGCGCAGGGCTGGACGCGTTTCGTGATTGAGCTGCCGACCGCATAGGCAAGCCTGCCGCCACAGGGCCACAGTTCAGCGTGTGGCAGGGCTTGCCCGCGACAGGCTTACTCGTAACGCAGGGCGTACGCCGGCTCTACCTGCGAGGCGCGCCACGCAGGATACAGCGTCGCCAGGAAGCTCATCACCAGCCCGGCACTGCAGATCAACGCCACGTCGCCCCACTGCAGCTCCGACGGCAAGGTACTGACGAAGTACACGTCGGAGGTGAAGATATGTTGCCCGCTGACACGCTCAAGCCACCCAACCAACTGGCTGACATTGATCGCGGCGATCACCCCGAGCACACCCCCGATCAACGTGCCGACAATACCGATCAATGTTCCCTGCACCATGAAGGCGCCCATGATCTGCGCGGGCGTGGCGCCAATGGTGCGCAGAATCGCGATGTCCGCGCCCTTGTCGTTCACCACCATGATCAAGGTTGCAATGATGTTGAACGCGGCGACCGCAATAATCATCATCAACAGCAGGCCGATCATGGTCTTTTCCATTTTCATGGCACTGAACAGACTGCCCTGGGTATGGGTCCAGTCATCGGCGCGGAACTGGTCGCCCAACTGACCGACAATCGCCGTCGACACCTGAGGTGCGCTGTACAGGTCCTGCACCTTGATGCGCACACCCTGCACCTGGTTCGGCGCCCAATGTTGCATCTGCGCTGCGTCAGCCATGTGGATCAGGCCCATGGAGCCATCGAGCTCAGCGCCGACCTTGAACACGCCCACTACGTTCAAACGCTGCATGCGCGGGGTAATACCGCCTGGCGCGGTGCTGACTTCCGGCACGATCAAGGTGAGCTTGTCGCCGACATTCAAATGGAAGCGCCGCGCGGTAATCTCACCGATCACCACGCCGAACTCATCCGGCTTCAGGTCATCCAGTCGCCCCTGAACGATGTGATTGGCAACGATCGACACCTTGGCTTCCTGTGCCGGGTCGATGCCGCTGATCTGGATCGGCTGCATCAGGCCCTTGTAGGACAACATGCCTTCAAGCTCTGTCAGCGGCGCAGCCGCAATCACCTGCGGGTTCTTCAGTGCGGTAGCGGCCACGGCTTGCCAGTCATCCACCGGCTTGACGCCGAGCAGGGCAGCGTGGGGCACCATGCCGAGAATCCGGGCGCTCATTTCGCGCTGGAAACCGTTCATCACCGACAGCACCACGATCATCGCCAGCACGCCCAGGGCCAGGCCGATCATCGAGGTCATGGAGATGAACGAGATAAAGTGGTTACGGCGCTTGGCGCGGGTGTAGCGTGCACCAATGAAAATAGACAAGGGTCTGAACATGAACGGAAGCACCCGGAAAAAGAGAAAGAACACGGTGCCGACCATTCACGACCGGCACCCTGTACGACCAGATCAGATCGGCACCAGACGCCCTTCTTCCAGGCGCAGTACACGGTCCATCTGCCGGGCCAGGCTGAGGTCGTGGGTCACCACCAGAAAGGCGGTCTGTGACGAACTGCTCAGTTCCTTCATCAGCTCCTGGATACCTTGGGCGGTGTGCTGGTCGAGGTTGCCGGTCGGCTCGTCGAGCATGACCAGGCCAGGACGATTGACCAGCGCGCGCGCAATAGCCACGCGCTGACGCTCACCACCGGACAGCTCAGACGGCTTGTGGCTCAGTCGATGTCCCAGCCCTACCCGCTTGAGCAGTGCTTCAGCGCGCTCGCGCGCCTCGGGAATGGCGGTACGGCCAATCAGCAGCGGCATGCAGACGTTCTCCAGCGCGGTGAACTCTGGCAACAGGTGGTGGAACTGGTAGACGAACCCCAGCGCACGGTTGCGCAACAGGCCTCGGGCCCGTTCACCCAGCGCCGAAAGCTCTTCGCCAGCCAGCCAGACACTGCCCTCGGTGGGCGTATCCAGGCCACCGAGCAGGTTGAGCAAGGTACTCTTGCCCGAGCCCGAACTGCCGACGATGGCAATCCGCTCACCCGGATGCAGTTCCAACTGCAGGCCCGAGAGCACCCGAACCGACTCCGGACCCTCTTCATAGGACTTGCCCAGGTTGCGGCAACTCAGCACAGCTTTATTACTCATGCCCAACTCACTCATAACGTAGCGCCTCCGCTGGCTGGGTGCGTGCCGCACGCCAGGCCGGATACAGGGTGGCGAGGAAACTCAGGACCAGTGCCGCGCCACAGACCATCCAGACATCCTCGGCCATCACCTGGGACGGCAGGTAGTCGATGAAATAGACGTCGGCATTGAGGAATTTGTGGCCGATCAACGACTCCAGGCCGGCGATCGCAGCACTGACATTCAGGGCAGCAGCAATGCCGACCACTGCACCAATGAACGTACCGACCACACCAATGACCGTACCCTGGACCATGAAGATCGCCATGATCTGGCCCGGGGTGGCCCCGAGGGTACGCAGAATGGCGATATCACCTTTCTTGTCGTTCACCACCATCACCAGGGTGGAAATGATGTTGAACGCCGCGACGGCGACAATCAGCAGCAGCAACAGGCCAATCATGGCTTTTTCCATGCGGATGGCCTGATACAGGTTGCCGTGGCTGCGGGTCCAGTCGCGGGCGTAGAACTCCTGGTCACCCAGCTTCTGGGCAATGCTCCAGGCCGTGCGCGGCGCCTGGAACAGGTCATCGAACTTCAGGCGCAAGCCTTGCACCTGATCGGCTTTCCAGCGGTGCAAGCGCGACAGGTCCGAGAGGTTGGTCAACCCGAGGTAACCGTCAATCTCGCCGGCGCCAACATGGAAGATGCCGACTACCGTGAAACGCTTCATGCGCGGGAACATGCCCGCAGGCGTCACGGTCACTTCAGGTGCGACGAAGGTCAGCTTGTCGCCAATGCCGACGCCCAGCTTGGTCGCGGCCTTGTCGCCGATCATGATGCCAAACGCTCCCGGCACCAGGTCATCAAGGCGCCCCTCGCGGATAAAGTCATCAATGATCGAGACCTTGCGCTCTTGACCAGGGTCAATGCCGTTGAGCAAGACTTTCTGCACCTTGCCATCGTGAGTCAGCAACCCTTGCATCTGGGTGAACGGTGCCACCGCCACCACCTGCGGGTTCTGCTTTACTGTATCGGCAAGTGCAGGCCAATTATTGATGGGCTGGCCGGTTTCAAGCGTGGCATGGGGCACCATGCCCAGTACGCGGGTACGCATCTCATGGTCGAAACCATTCATGACCGAAAGCACCACGATCATCACTACCACGCCCAGGGCGAGGCCGATCATCGAGGTCAGGGAAATGAACGAGACGAAGTGGTTGCGGCGCTTGGCACGGGTATAACGCGTACCGATGAATACGAAGAGAGGTCTGAACATGTCGGGGCTTGTTCGGATGAAAGAGGAACGTCCTTGTGGCGGGGCTTGGACAGCAGCTTTACACTCAGACCACCGCCGCTACCATGGGTTCGCCATGTCGACATTAGATGAAGAAGATCGCCGCGAATACTACCGTATCGAGGATAGGATCGCACTGGAAATTCGCCCACTGAACGCCGCCGATGCGTCTGGCACAGAGTTGTTGCAAGATGCGTCACCGCTGTTCAACCTGCTCAGCGAACTGCACCTGAGCGAATTCGAGTCACAGCACCTGTTACGCCAGCTCAGCGAAAAGGACCGCACCCTCGCAGCCTTTCTCAAAGCCCAGAACAAACGCATCGACTTGCTCAGCCAGGTGGTCGCCCAGAGCCTGCTCGGGCAGATCGGCGAACCGCTCTCAGTCAAGCTTTCCGAAGGCGGCATTGAGGCCCGCCAAGGCCAGGCGCTGGCAGTGGGCAGCCGAGTTGCCGTGAAAATGGTGCTGATGCCGCAAGCCCTGGGGCTGCTGCTACGCGCCAAGATCACGCATTGCGACAGCAAGCCTGACGGGCTGTTCGATATCGGCGCCGAGTTCGTCGATATCACCGACGCACAACGCCAGCTACTGGCGCGCTACATCCTGCAACGCCAAGCGCAACAACGGCGCCAGGCCCTGGAACAGAACAGCGCAACGCCTACCTGAGTTTCACTCTTTACCTTGAAGGAACAAACGTGACCCAGATCTACGGCCACCGTGGCGCCAAGGGCGAAGCCCCCGAGAATACCCTGACCAGCTTCCAGCAGTGCCTGAGTCATGGCGTGCGGCGTTGCGAACTCGACCTGCACCTGTCTGCCGACAACGAGCTGATGGTCATTCACGACCCGACACTCAAGCGCACCACCGGCCGACGCGGCAAGGTGGTCGAGCACAACGCCAGTGACCTGGTGACCTATGACGCACGCAAGGGCGGCCCCGGCTGGGTACACCCCTGCCCCATCCCGCGCCTGGATGAGCTGTTCGAGAAGTGCGATTTCGAGCACTGGCAACTTGAGGTCAAGAGCGCCTCACGCATGCGCGCCGCCACCACGGTACTGGCGATCCGCGAAATGGCACAACGCTTCGGCCTGCTCGACAAGATCACCATCACCTCCAGTTCACGGGAAGTGCTCGCTGCCGCCCTGGAATTGACCCCGGACGTCTCCCGCGGCCTGGTAGCCGAATACGCCTGGCTCGACCCACTGAAGGTCGCCCAGAACTATGGCTGTGAGATGCTTGCGCTGAACTGGACACTGTGCAGCCCGGAGCGCCTGGCAAAAGCTCAGCGCCAGGGCTTGCACGTGTCAGTGTGGACAGTCAACGAACCCGCGCTGATGCGCAGGCTCGCTGACTTCGGCGTAGACAGCCTGATTACAGACTTTCCCGGTTTGGCCACTGCCACCCTCGAGAGTTGCTGAAATCGGTCTCCCCGGCCGGCTCAGGCCACCGGCCGGAGCCGCTCAAAAAAGCCGGTTGAGGCCGTCGTAGGCCGCTACCCGATAGGCTTCGGCCATGGTCGGGTAGTTGAAGGTGGTGTTGACGAAGTACTTCAGGGTGTTGCACTCACCCGGCTGGTCCATGATGGCCTGGCCAATGTGAACGATCTCCGACGCCTGGTAACCGAAGCAATGTACACCGAGGATTTCCAGGGTCTCGCGGTGGAACAGGATCTTCAGCATGCCCTGAGGCTCACCAGCGATCTGCGCACGCGCCATGCTCTTGAAGAACGCCTTGCCGACTTCGTAAGGCACCTTGGCCTGAGTCAGTTCCTGCTCGTTCTTGCCGATCGAGCTGATCTCCGGAATGGTGTAGATACCGGTCGGCACGTCGTTGACGAAGCGCCAGCTACCATTATCAACGATGCTGCCCGCCGCAGAACGCCCCTGGTCGTGAGCAGCACTGGCCAGACTCGGCCAGCCGATTACATCGCCTGCGCCATAGATGTTCGGCACACAGGTGCGGTAGTTCTCGTCGACTTCGATCTGGCCACGGCTGTTGACCTTGATACCGATGTTTTCCAGGCCCAGCTTGTCGGTGTTGCCTGTACGGCCGTTGCACCAGAGCAAGGCGTCCGCCTTGATCTTCTTGCCCGACTTCAGGTGCAGGATCACGCCGTTATCCAGCCCTTCAACACGCTCGTAGTCTTCGTTGTGACGTACGGTGATGTTGTTGTTGCTGAAGTGGTAGCTCAACGCCTGGGAGATTTCCGAGTCAAGGAAGCTGAGCAACTGACCGCGGTTGTCCACCAGTTCAACCAGTACACCCAGGCCACTGAAGATCGAGGCGTATTCGCAGCCAATAACACCGGCACCGTAAACGATCAGCTTGCGCGGCGTATGGCCGAGGCTGAGGATGGTGTCGCTATCGTAGATACGCGGGTGGTGGAAATCGATGTCTGCCGGGCGATATGGACGCGAGCCGGTAGCGATGATGATGTGCTTGGCCACCAGCTTCTCGACCACGCCGTTGGCGCAGACCACTTCGACGGTCTGTTCGTCAGCGAAGCTGCCGGTACCGAAAAACACGTCAACACGGTTGCGTGCGTAGTAGCCGGTGCGCGAAGCCACCTGTTTGGCGATGACTTTCTCGGCACTCTTGAGTACATCCGGGAACGAGAACCAGCGCGGCTCACCAATGGCCCGGAACATCGGGTTGGTGTTGAACTGCATGATCTGGCGCACCGAGTGACGCAAGGCCTTGGACGGGATGGTGCCCAGATGGGTGCAGTTGCCGCCGACCTGACGACGGCTATCGACCATCGCCACCTTGCGCCCTGCTTTGGCAGCATTCATTGCCGCCCCTTCTCCTGCCGGGCCGGAACCCAGCACCACTACGTCGTAGTTGTAGACAGCCATGCGTACTCCTTCAGAACAGGCCCGGTCGCCACGCCGGCGATCGGGGCTAGATCATGCCGCCCAGAGCGTCATGAAAATATTCGGGTGCAGTCTAATCAAGCGTAAACGCCGCGCACATTAACCCTTGGTCGCGTCGTAGGCTATTTTTCTCTGCACTACATCTCACACTGCAACAGTCTGTTACTGCGCTTGCATCAGTCGCTCGAATGCAGGCGTCGCATGGGAGACGAAGCCTGTATCGGCACGGGTCACGAAAACTGCTGCTACATTGTATTTCAGGGCAAACGCCCAACCCTGTTCAGGGCCGAGGATCAGCAACACCGTGGACATGCCATCGGCCATCAGCGTTGAGGGGTCAAGCACCGTGACCGAAGCCAGACGATGGTTAACCGGTACCCCAAGCCGCGCATCGAAGACATGCGAAAAACGCTGGCCATTCTGCTCGAAAAAGTTGCGATAGTCTCCTGATGTGGAAACGCCGTAACCCTCAAGCGCCAGCACTTGCTCAACGACCTGCTGATCGGCACGCGGCCATTCCAGGGCAATACGCCAGCGACTACCATCCGGCTTGCGCCCTTGCGCCTTGAGTTCACCCGTCACTTCAACCAGATAGCTGCTCACACCCAGCGCACGCATTCGCTCGACCAGCAGGTCGACGGCATGCCCGGCAGCGATGCTGTTGAAGTCCAGCTCCAGCGGAGCATCCTTGCACAACTGCTCCCCGTCGACATGCAAATGGGCATGACCGACACGCCCACGGGCTGCAGCCAACGCCTGCGCACCCGGCACCTGCTCACCCCGGGACTGCGGGCCAAACCCCCACAAATCAAGCAATGGTTCCACGGTCAGATCAAAAGCGCCCTGGCTTTGCTGCGACAACTGTTCACCCAACTGCACCAGCTCCAGTACATCTGCCGGCATGACCTGACAACTGTCGGCCGGCAACCGGTTGAACTGCGCAATCAGCGAATCGCTGCGGTAGGTCGAGAACGTGAGGTCAACCTGCTGGAGGACCTCTTCCACAGCAAGTCGGACCTGCTCTGGCGCCGGGCCCTGAGCCGTACGCACATACTGCACCGTGTAGGTACTGCCCATGGTCGGACCACTGATGCGCTCCAGCGAAGGCGTGCGGTCGCAACCGCCCAGCCAAAGCGCCAGAATGACCAGCACCCCACCTGTCCACCTCGCCATCACGCCTCCGTGTTCCCAGACACAAAAAACGGGAACCCTGGGGTTCCCGTCTTGTGCAACCTAATGACCGCTTAGCGCGGGAATGCAGGTGGGTTGACCCCAGCCATGTCTTCCATCACGCGAACGACCTGGCAGCTGTAACCGAACTCGTTGTCGTACCAAACGTACAGAACAACGCGGTTATCGTTGCAGATGGTCGCTTCGGCATCGACGACACCGGCGTGACGCGAGCCAACGAAGTCGGTGGAAACCACTTCCTGGGAGCTCACGTAGTCGATCTGCTTGTGCAGGTCCGAGTGCATGGCCGTCTGGCGCAGGTACTCGTTGATCTCTTCGCGAGAAGTCGCCTTCTCCAGGTTCAGGTTCAGGATCGCCATCGAGACGTTAGGCGTCGGAACACGGATAGCGTTGCCGGTCAGCTTGCCCTTGAGCACTGGCAGTGCCTTGGCGGCAGCGGTGGCCGCACCGGTCTCGGTGATAACCATGTTCAACGGAGCGCTACGACCACGGCGGCTGCCTTTGTGGAAGTTGTCGATCAGGTTCTGGTCGTTGGTGTACGAGTGAACGGTTTCGACATGGCCGTTGACGATGCCGAACTTGTCATTCACAGCCTTGAGCACCGGCACGATGGCGTTGGTGGTGCAGGAGGCCGCCGAGATGATCTTGTCGTCCGGGCTGATTTCGCCGTGGTTGATACCGTGAACGATGTTCTTCAGGGCACCTTTGCCAGGCGCGGTGAGGATCACACGGGAAGCGCCCGGGCAGGCCAGGTGTTGGCCCAGGCCCTCGGCATCACGCCATACACCGGTGTTGTCGACGATCAGAGCGTCCTTGATGCCGTACTGGGTGTAGTCGACTTCGCTAGGGCTCTTCGCGTAGATCACCTGGATCAGGTTACCGTTGGCGGTGATGGTGTTGTTTTCTTCATCGATGGTGATGGTGCCATCGAATGGGCCATGAACCGAATCACGGCGCAGCAGGCTGGCGCGCTTGACCAGGTCGTTGGTCGCACCTTTACGCACGACAATGGCGCGCAGGCGCAGGCCGTCGCCACCACCGGTCTTCTCGATCAGGATACGGGCCAGCAGGCGACCGATACGACCGAAGCCGTACAGCACCACATCAGTACCCTTACGTGCCGAAGCGTTCTGCTTGCCAACCACGTCGGCCATTTCTTCGCGCACGAACTGCTCGGCGGTACGGCCGTTGCCTTGTTCCTTGAACTTGACAGCCAGCTTGCCCAGGTCAACCGAGGCGGCACCCAGCTTCAGCTCGCTCATGGCCTTGAGCAGCGGGAATGTCTCGTGGACAGACAGTTCGGTTTCGTCGGACTGGCGATGACGTGCAAAGCGGTGGGCCTTGAGGATCGCAATCACTGAACGGTTGATCAGGCTACGGCCATAGATCGAGCTCACCACGTTGTTATTGCGGTAGAGCTGACCGATAAGCGGGATCATCGCTTCTGCAAGCGCTTCACGATCAATCCACTCACCAAGACACTGGTCGGGCTTCTGAGTCACGGGAACCTTCCACATGTAGGGACAGAAAAAAGGGGCTACATTATGACGCCCCGCGCTGTTTCGAGCAATGCGCGCCTGTCGCTCCTCTCGCCCCCGCATGATATCCGTTGTTTTTTGCCCCCTTCGCGCCTGACAGGCCGGCCCCAGGCCCGGTACAATCGACCCTTTGTCGCAATGCTTGGAGCTCGACCGCCCGTGCCAGTTCTGCGTCTACCGCACCTGCCGGCCACCGCCGGCAAACACACCTGGGGCAACCTGCCGGGCGCCGCCCTGAGCCTGGCTATCGCCGAAGCCGCAAGCGCCGCCAAGCGCTTTACCTTGCTGCTGACTGCCGACAGCCAGACTGCCGACCGCCTGGAGCAGGAGCTACGTTTCTTCGCGCCGGAACTGCCCGTACTGCCATTCCCCGACTGGGAAACCCTGCCGTACGATCTGTTCTCGCCGCACCAGGACATCATCTCCCAGCGGGTGTCCAGCCTGTACCGGCTGCCGGAACTCGACCACGGCATTCTTGTGGTACCGATCACCACCGCCCTGCACCGCCTGGCACCGACCCGCTTCCTGCTGGGCAGCAGCCTGGTGCTGGATATCGGCCAGAAGCTTGACGTCGAGCAGATGCGCCTGCGCCTGGAAGCCAGTGGCTACCGCTGCGTCGATACTGTTTACGAGCATGGCGAGTTTGCCGTGCGTGGTGCGCTGATCGACCTGTTCCCGATGGGCAGCAAGCTGCCTTACCGGATCGACCTGTTCGACGATGAAATCGAAACCCTGCGCACCTTCGACCCGGAAACCCAGCGCTCGATCGACAAGGTCGATTCGGTGCGCCTGCTGCCTGCGCGTGAATTCCCCCTGCAGAAGGAGGCCGTCACCCAGTTCAAGGCACGCTTCCGCGAACGTTTCGACGTCGACTTCCGCCGCAGCCCGATCTTCCAGGACCTCACCAGTGGGATTATTCCCGCGGGCATCGAGTACTACCTGCCACTGTTTTTCGAGGAGACCTCGACACTGTTCGACTACCTGCCGCAAGACACCCAGGTGTTTTCGCTGCCCGGTGTCGAGCAGGCTGCCGAACACTTCTGGAGTGACGTGCGCAACCGTTACGACGAACGCCGCATCGACCCCAGCCGGCCACTGCTGCCACCGGTCGAGCTGTTCTTGCCGGTAGAAGACTGCTTCGCCCAGCTCAAGCGCTGGCCACGCATCGTGGTCAACCAGGATGACGTCGAGGGCGGCGTTGGTCGCGAGCGCTTTGCCGCGCAGACGCTACCGAACCTGGCCATCGAAGCCAAGGCCAACCAGCCACTGGCCGCACTGTCCAACTTCCTCGACCAGTTCCCGGGCCGCGTGCTGTTCACCGCCGAGTCGGCGGGCCGGCGCGAGGTGCTGCTGGAACTGCTCGAGCGCTTGAAGCTGCGCCCGCAGACACTCGATAGCTGGCACGACTTCGTCCAGAGCAAAGAGCGACTGGCGATCACCATTGCGCCGCTGGACGACGGCCTGTTGCTGGACGACCCGGCCCTGGCACTGATTGCCGAGAGCCCGCTGTTCGGCCAACGCGTGATGCAGCGCCGACGCCGCGAAAAGCGCAGCGATGGCACCAACGACGCCGTCATCAAGAACCTCACCGAGCTGCGCGAGGGTGCGCCGGTGGTACACATCGACCACGGCGTTGGCCGCTACCTCGGCCTGGCGACCCTGGAGATCGACAACCAGACCGCCGAGTTCCTGACCCTGGCCTACGCCGAGGGCGCCAAACTCTACGTGCCGGTCGCCAACCTGCACCTCATCGCCCGCTACACCGGCAGCGACGATGCCTTGGCACCCTTGCACCGCCTGGGCTCGGAAGTCTGGCAAAAGGCCAAGCGCAAAGCCGCCGAACAGGTCCGCGACGTAGCCGCCGAACTGCTCGACATTTATGCCCGCCGCGCAGCACGCAAGGGCTACGCCTTTGCCGACCCGGCCGCCGACTATGCCACCTTCAGCGCCGGCTTCCCGTTCGAGGAAACCCCGGACCAGCAGGCCGCCATCGAAGCCGTACGCGAGGACATGCTCGCCGCCAAGCCGATGGACCGCCTGGTCTGTGGCGACGTAGGCTTCGGCAAGACCGAAGTCGCCATGCGCGCGGCATTCATCGCCGTACATGGCGGGCGCCAGGTGGCCATCCTGGTCCCCACCACCCTGCTCGCCCAGCAGCACTACAACAGCTTCCGTGACCGCTTTGCCGACTGGCCGGTGACCGTGGAGGTGATGAGCCGCTTCAAGTCCGCCAAGGAAATCAACGCCGCGGTCCAGGACCTGGCCGAAGGCAAGATCGACATCGTCATCGGCACGCACAAGCTGCTGCAGGACGACGTCAAGATGAAAGACCTGGGTCTGGTGATCATCGACGAAGAACACCGTTTCGGCGTGCGCCAGAAAGAACAGCTCAAAGCGCTGCGCAGCGAAGTCGACATCCTCACCCTCACCGCCACGCCGATCCCACGGACACTGAACATGGCCGTGTCCGGCATGCGCGACCTGTCGATCATCGCGACTCCGCCCGCACGGCGGCTGTCGGTACGCACCTTCGTCATGGAGCAGAACAAAAGCACCATCAAGGAGGCGCTGCTGCGTGAGCTGCTGCGCGGCGGCCAGGTCTACTACCTGCACAACGATGTAAAGACCATCGAGAAATGCGCGGCCGACCTCGCCGAGCTGGTACCGGAAGCCCGCATCGGCATCGGCCACGGGCAGATGCGTGAGCGTGAACTCGAACAGGTGATGAGCGACTTCTACCACAAGCGCTTCAACGTGCTGATTGCCTCGACCATCATCGAGACCGGTATCGACGTGCCCAGCGCCAACACCATTATTATCGAGCGCGCCGACAAGTTCGGCCTGGCGCAGTTGCACCAGCTACGTGGACGGGTGGGTCGCAGCCACCACCAGGCCTACGCCTACCTGCTCACGCCGCCACGCCAGCAAATTACCGCCGACGCGGAAAAGCGCCTGGAAGCCATCGCGAACACCCAGGACCTGGGGGCAGGCTTCGTCCTGGCGACCAACGACCTGGAAATTCGCGGCGCTGGCGAACTGCTTGGCGAAGGCCAAAGCGGCCAGATCCAGGCCGTCGGCTTCACCCTGTACATGGAAATGCTCGAACGCGCGGTGAAAGCCATTCGCAAGGGCACGCAACCCAACCTCGATCAACCACTGGGCGGCGGCCCGGAAATCAACCTGCGCCTGCCGGCACTGATTCCCGAAGACTACCTGCCGGATGTGCATGCACGCCTGATTCTCTACAAGCGCATTGCCTCGGCCATCGATGAAGACGGCCTCAAGGATCTGCAGGTCGAGATGATCGATCGCTTCGGCCTGCTGCCGGAACCGACCAAGAACCTGGTACGCCTGACCCTGCTCAAACTGCAGGCCGAGAAACTGGGCATCAAGAAAGTCGATGCAGGCCCACAAGGCGGGAAGATCGAGTTCGCCGGGGAAACACCTGTCGATCCACTGGTGCTGATCAAACTGATCCAGAGCCAACCCAAACGTTACAAGTTCGAGGGCGCAACGCAGTTCAAGTTCATGGTCCCCATGGAACGCGCAGAAGAACGCTTCAATACCCTCGAGGCGCTGTTCGAGCGCCTGACTCCGACATCCGCTTAAGGAAACCCGATGCGCCTGATTCGCTCCCTGGCCCTGTTGGCCGCGCTCTGCACCTCCAGTGCCTTCGCTGACGGTCTGTATCAGATCGAGATGATTCTGGTTCGACAAAACAGCGTACCGGCCATTACCAGCCAGTACGCCCCGGAAGACTGGGCTGCCGGCGCAAAGACACTGACCAATGCGGACGAAAACAAACCCGCAATGAACGACGAAGCGGCAAAACTGCAGGCCGACAGCCAGTACACCATCCTGCTGCACAAAGCCTGGCAACAGAACCTGAGCGCCGAACCGAGCAAGGTCGCCATCAGTGATGGCAAGCAGCACTTCGGCCACTTCCCCGTGGAAGGCAACCTGAGCCTGAGCGACGGCCGTTTCATCAGCGCCGACACCAGTTTCTGGGTCAACCGCTTTGCGGCCGACGGCAGCATCACCCAGACCGAGCAGTTCAAGCAGAGCAACAGCAACATGCGCCTTGGCGACCTGAACTACCTTGACGGCGGCCATCTGGCACTGCTGCTCAAGGTCACGAAGCTTTGAAATGCCCGACCGCGTGATATCCCCCCTTCCACCCCAGCCGCGCCTGTGGCTGGGCAGCATTGAGTTCAGCGCCTTCGAACCCCGCAATGGGCGCATGCAGCGTTACACCCAACACCGTGCGGCCCTGGCGTTCGGTTATGCCGGCAACTACGTCAGTGGTGCCCCGCATGCTCGCCAGGCACCACCCCTTCAGCGGCATCCGAGCGCCGAGCAAGGCCTGCGCGAAACACTGCTGGAGCTGGGCTTCAAGGTCGCCACCCGCCAGAGCAAAGCCTTGCCGGAGAGTGCCGGCGAACCGTTCGAACTGCCCAGCGAGGCGGCCTGGCTACGTTTCGTGCTCAACGATCTGCCCCACTTGCGCGAGCAAGGCTGGCAGATCATCTGCGCCGACGATTTTGCCTTCGACCTCACCCCGGTCGACGACTGGTACGCCCAGGTCGTCGAGACCCCCGAACGCGACTGGTTCGACCTGGAACTGGGCATCGTGGTCAACGGCGAGCGCTTGAGCCTGTTGCCGATCCTGCTCAACCTGCTGCGCAGCCACCCGGAACTGCTCAACAGTGCACACCTGGCCAAACGCCGTGACGACGAGCAGATTCTGGTGCCCATCCCCCACCCCCAGGCACCGCGAAAGACGCTTCAGATTGCCCTGCCTTATGGTCGGCTAAAGCCGGTGCTGGCCACCTTGGGCGATTTCTACCTGCGCGAGCCAGGCGAGACCACCGTACGCCTGGCCAGCCCTGATGCGGCACGCCTGAACGCCTTGCTTGAACTGCCGCTGACCTGGGAAGGCGGTGACCGGGTTCGCGCACTGGGCGAACGCCTGCGTGATATCCGCACCCAGGCCGTCACCACCCCAGCAGGCCTGAAAGCCACCCTGCGCCCTTATCAGCTCGAAGGCCTGAGCTGGATGCAGGCACTGCGTGAACTGGAAGTCGGCGGCATCCTGGCTGACGACATGGGCCTGGGTAAAACACTACAGACCCTGGCCCACCTGCTCACCGAAAAGAACGCCGGCCGCCTCGACCGGCCGGCGATGGTGGTAATGCCCACCAGCCTGATTCCAAACTGGCAGGATGAAGCCGAACGTTTTGCACCGCAGTTAAGGGTACTGGCACTGCAAGGCATTGGTCGCCGGCAGTACTTCGACACGCTGGCGGACTACGACCTGCTGCTGACAACCTACGCGCTACTGCCCAAGGACCTGGAACACCTCAAGAGCCTGCCACTGCACGTACTGATCCTGGACGAGGCTCAGTACATCAAGAGCCCCACCAGCAAGGCCGCCCAGGCCGCACGACAGCTGGAGGCACGGCAACGCCTGTGCCTGAGCGGCACGCCGCTGGAAAACCATCTGGGCGAACTCTGGTCATTGTTCCACTTCCTGCTGCCGGGGTGGCTGGGCGACAACAAGGCGTTCAACCGCGACTACCGGGTGCCCATTGAGCGCCAGGGTGATGAAGAACGCCTGCAGCACCTGAATGCACGGATAAAGCCCTTCCTCCTGCGGCGAACCAAGGAGCAGGTGGCAACCGAACTGCCGGCCAAGACCGAAATGATCCACTGGGTCGACCTGACCGAGGCGCAGCGCGACGTCTATGAAACCATGCGCCTGGCCATGGACAAGAAAGTCCGCAACGAGATCAGCCGCAAGGGTGTTGCCCGCAGCCAGATCATCATTCTTGAAGCGCTGCTGAAGCTGCGCCAGGTCTGTTGCGACCTGCGCCTGGTCAAATCTGAAACAGCCGGCACGTCGCGCAGCGCGAACTCGGGCAAGCTCAACAGCCTGCTGGAAATGCTTGAGGAGTTGCTCGCCGAAGGGCGTCGAGTGCTGCTGTTTTCGCAATTCACCAGCATGCTTGCGCTGATTGGCGAGGAACTGCAACAACGCGGCATCGACTATGCGTTGCTGACAGGTGACACACGCGACCGACGCGCACCGGTTGCAGACTTCCAAAGCGGCCGGCTGCAGATTTTCCTGATCAGCCTCAAGGCGGGTGGGGTCGGCCTTAACCTCACGGCGGCCGACACCGTGATTCACTACGACCCGTGGTGGAACCCCGCAGCCGAACAGCAAGCGACCGACCGTGCATACCGCATTGGCCAGGAAAAACCGGTGTTCGTCTACAAGCTGATTACCCGCGGCACCGTGGAAGAGAAGATCCAGCAGTTGCAGCAGGAGAAATCTGCGTTGGCGGCCGGCGTGCTGGATGGGCGCCAGGCCGGAGACTGGAAACTGGCCGACGACGATATCGATGCACTACTGGCGCCCTTGCCGGGACGTCGTCACCCGCCTAAAAGCGGGTGACGGCTGTGTTGGCGAGGGTATCAGCGGGGTGCCGGTGCGTTCACAGCACCAGCAACAATCAACCTGCCAATACCCGCGCCAGAGTCGATTTCACCTTGCCCATGCCATCGTGCAGTGCCTGCTCGATTTCAGCCATGGTGATTACAGCTGTTGATTTACCCGCCGCCGGGTTCACCACCAAAGCCAGGCAGGCATAGTCCAGCTCCAACTCACGCGCCAATGCAGCCTCCGGCATGCCGGTCATGCCGACGATGTCGCAGCCATCACGCTCAAGACGGGCGATCTCGGCAACGGTCTCCAGGCGCGGCCCCTGGGTGCAGGCATAAACACCATGACTGCTGTAACCGACACCTTCGGCCGCCAGCGCGGCAATCAACCGGGCCCGCAGCGGCTCGCTGTAGGGGTAGCTGAAGTCGATGTGCGTGACCTGCTCCAGGTCATCGGCAAAATACGTATGCTCACGACCACTGGTGTAGTCGATCAGCTGATGTGGCACACAAAAGTGCCCGGTGCCCATGGCTGCGTGAATGCCACCCACGGCGTTCACTGCAAGGATGGCCTCGGCGCCTGCCTGCTTCAACGCCCACAGGTTGGCACGGTAGTTCACCTTATGCGGCGGAAAGCGGTGCGGATGACCATGCCGGGCCAGGAACAGCACTTCACGACCGGCATACTCACCCACCAATACGTCAGCCGAAGGCCGCCCATAGGGCGTATCCATCGGCAGTGCCTGACGAATGTTCAAGCCCTCGAGCTGAGTCAGGCCGGTACCGCCGATAATGGCGTAAACAGTCATTGTGTGTCCTTAATCGATCAACTGGGCTTCTTGCAAAGCCCCTAAAGCCGCAAGCCAGCGTGGCTGTTGGCGATACTCGGTAGTGGCAAAGCCTTGCCCGCGCATGCGCGCGATACGTGGCGACGGCTTTACCTTCATGCGCTGGGCTGCAGACAACGCGAGCTCTGCCGCCGCCCGATCATTGCACACCAGCCCCATGTCACAACCCGCGCTCAGGGCGGCCTCGATTCGACTGGCAGCGTCGCCAACGACGTGCGCACCCGCCATCGACAGGTCATCGCTGAAGATCACGCCATCAAAACCCAGTTCGCCACGCAGAATGTCCTGCAACCAGCGCCGCGAGAAACCGGCAGGCTGATTATCGACCTGCGGGTAAATCACGTGCGCCGGCATCACAGCGGCCAACTGCCCGCTCAACCGCGTGAATGGAACCAGGTCGGCAGCGCGGATCTGCGCAAGGCTGCGCTCATCGGTCGGGATCGCCACGTGCGAGTCCGCTTCAGCCCAGCCATGACCCGGGAAGTGCTTGCCACAGGCCGCCATACCCGCCGCGTTCATGCCACGAATAAACGCACCGGCCAATACCGTAGCGCGCTCAGGGTCGCCTTCGAACGCACGGCTGCCAACCACCGCACTGCGCTGATGATCAAGGTCCAGCACTGGCGCGAAGCTGAGATCCAGACCAACCGCCAGCACCTCGGTCGCCATCAGCCAGCCGCATTGTTCAGCCAGGTACTCGGCGTTGTCGTTATCGGCAATGGCGCGCATGGCCGGCAAACGCACAAAGCCCTGACGCAGGCGCTGAACCCGCCCACCCTCCTGGTCGACCGCCAGGATCAGGTCGGGACGAATGGCGCGAATGGAAGCGGTCAGCTCTCGCACCTGGCGCGGGCAGTCGATGTTGCGGGCAAAAATGATCAGGCCGGCCACTTCGGGCTGGCGCAGGAGTTGACGGTCTTCGGCGGTCAACCAGGTACCGGCGACGTCCACCATCAGGGAGCCTTGCAGGCTGGCGCTCATAAATGATCCTTCAGTTGAGGGAGGCCGTGGCCCACTCGGGGCACGCGGCTTCTTCGATCTGCACAGGGCAATGCACCGGCACCTGCTCGAACAGGCTCACCAGGTCGGCATTGCGCAGGCGTACACAACCATGGGACAGCGGGACGCCCATGGGTTCCGAGTCCGGCGTGCCATGCAGGTAGATATAACGGCGGAAGGTATCGACCGGCCCGAGGCGATTGCGCCCAGGCTCACAGCCACTGAGCCAGAGGATGCGCGAGAGAATCCAGTCTCGCCCGGGAAACTGCTCGTGCAGCGCCGGCGTCCAGGTTTCACCCGTCCAGCGTCGCCCCCTCAACACCGCGCCGCAGGGCAAGCCCGCGCCGATTTTTGCGCGAACCTGATGGCGACCGCGAGGGGTGCACCCGGAACCACTGGTTTCCCCCGCACCATTGAGCGCGGTGGATACCGGAACGCGCACGACAAGGCGCCCCTGGGCAAACCCATAGAGGCATTGATCGGCGATGGAAATATGCAGTAAATCGAGAGTAGGCATGGGGCGCTAGCTTAGCTGAAGCGCCCCGCCGTTGCATCAGGCCTTGGCAGGCAGTGGCGCACTGCCCGACTTGCTCCGCGGGCGCAACTGCGCAGCCGCCATGGCTTCATCGGTCACACCACTTTCGGCGCGCATACCGGCTGCCAGGAACGGCACCATCAGGCGCATGACCTGCTCGATGGAGGTGTTGACCCCAAAATCGGTTTCGGCAATCGCACGCAATGCCTTGATGCCAGACATGCTGAAGGCTGCAGCACCGAGCATGAAGTGCACACGCCAGAACAGTTCGATTGGCGGGATACGCGGTGCCGCTTCGTTGACCAGCAACATGTACCGGCGGAACACCTTGCCGTACATGTCTTCCAGATAGCGTCGCAAGTGCCCTTGGCTCTGGCTGAACGCCAGCCCCAGGAGGCGCATGAAGATGGACAGGTCGTTGCCGCTGCGCGGCTGCACCGCCAGCGCCTGCTCCACCAGCATTTCCAGCAGTTCTTCGAGGGTCGGTTTTTGTTCCGGGCGCGACTGGCGACGCTCCAGCTCACGCTCCAGGCTGGTGCAGAAAGGCCCGAGAAAACGCGAAAAGACCGCCTGGATCAGGGCCTTCTTGGAGCCAAAATGGTAGTTCACCGCCGCCAGGTTGACGCCGGCCTTGCTGGTGATCAGCCGCAACGAGGTTTCGGCAAAACCTTTTTCCGCGAACAACTGCTCTGCTGCATCGAGAATGCGTTCAACGGTTTCCGACTGGGCCATGACTACTCCGCCTGACAAACACTTGTTTGAAACATACGTTTCAACCCAGGGTTTTGTCAAGTCTGGGCAGCCGTTTTCTGGCTGGTGGGTCACGTATTTAATCACAGCTTCGAGCCGCTGGCCTCAGGCAACGAGCGCACACCCTTTGGCGCCTGTGAACCGCCTGCAGTCAGCCACATGAAGCTTATGTGTTGCCAACCCACCTCTACTGTATATAATCCCAGTCACTGTATAAAAAGACAGAGCGATCGACATGCTAAAACTGACGCCACGCCAAGCTGAGATTCTGGCTTTTATCAAACGCTGCCTGGAAGACAACGGCTTCCCGCCAACACGTGCGGAAATCGCCCAGGAGCTGGGGTTCAAGTCGCCCAACGCTGCCGAGGAACACCTCAAGGCGCTGGCCCGCAAGGGCGCTATCGAAATGACCCCGGGCGCCTCTCGCGGCATCCGCATCCCGGGTTTCGAGGCCAAGAGCGACGACAGCGGCCTGCCAATCATTGGCCGAGTTGCCGCGGGTGCGCCCATCCTCGCCCAGCAACACATTGAGCAATCCTGCAGCATCAACCCAAGCTTCTTCCACCCCAAGGCTGACTACTTGCTGCGCGTTCACGGCATGAGCATGAAGGATGTCGGCATTCTGGACGGCGACCTGCTGGCAGTTCACACCTGCCGCGAAGCCCGCAACGGCCAGATCGTCGTGGCGCGTATCGGCGACGAAGTCACGGTCAAACGCTTCAAACGCGAAGGCAACAAGGTCTGGCTGATGGCCGAAAACCCAGAGTTCGCCCCCATCGAGGTCGACCTCAAAGAGCAGGAACTGGTGATCGAAGGCTTGAGCGTCGGCGTTATTCGCCGTTAATTAGGAGGCGTTATGCAGTTCCCCCATGTACCTCAGCAAGCCCAACTGCCGTTGTTCGAGGCGTTCCTGGCCCAGCCGGTCCTGCCGCGCCTGAAGCCTGCAGAGCCTTCGCGACCGAACAACGATCCCGAGGTATTCAGTGAGCTTTCCTTCCGAGGCGCACTGGGGAACTGCCAAAGCCTGCTGGCCCCAATGCTTCGCGAGTTGAGCGAAGAGCAGGATGCCCGCTGGCTAACCCTGATCGCGCCACCTGTCAGCCTGACACAAGCCTGGCTACGCGATGCCGGCCTGAACCGCGAACGCATTCTGCTGCTGCAGCCACGGCACACCCAAAGCGCACTGCAGCTGGCCTGCGATGCCTTGCGCCTGGGCCGCAGTCACACCGTAGTGAGCTGGCTAAACCCGGTCAGTACTTCCGCACGCCAGCAACTGGTCAATGCAGCACGAGCCGGGCACGCGCAAAGCCTGAATATCCGCCTTGGCTGATATCCAGCAGGTCAATACACGGTAACAGACAAGGCTTCTCCAGAACGGAGAAGCCTCAAGGGCGATTAATGCAAGACCCGCGGGCCGTCTTCACGCTCGATCTCGCCTTCAACCAGCTTGCCAGCCATCTGCACGCCCACGCTGAGCATGGCCTTGGCCACTTCTACGTGCTGCCCTTGCAGAAAAGCCTTGGCGTCCTCAGAGAAGTCCAGGGTAACCAGCGACCCTTCGTCCTCGGCGCGGCGCAGTTCGATGCGACCGTCAGGTAACTCGACAATTTCTAGAAAGGACGTTGGCATAAAGGGCTGTTCTCCACGAAAGGCTGGCATTGTACCAGCCGCCGGTGAACTCAGCACTCACTCAAACCCTCGCGAAAACGAACGGTCAGGCTTTTGAGATTCTGCCGCCAAAGCTCCAATTCTTCCCGCGACAGCGGCTCAACCTCAGGCTCATCAAGGCTGACCGCCTGAATCAATGGCTGAGTAACGTCGGTTTTCGGTTTTTTTGCCGCGACAGGCGGTCGGAACAAATTGGCATAAGCACTGAGTAAATGTGACAGCCAGGTTTCCGGTTGACGCGCCAACTCGATCAGCTCAGCCATTTCAGGAATGGCCACCGCCTCAAGCACTTCAGCGGTCAGCAGCAGCTCGACACGTGGCGCACCGGCTTGCGGTAAACGGTAGAAGCCCGCGATTTCATGGCACAGCCCCAGTAACGCCCCATAGAGGTGAAAGAGTGCTGATTCACGCTCGGCCTGAGTCAGCGCCTGGGCATTCATCGCCCGACTCTCCTGCGCCTTGCCAAGCGCCTCAAGGGCCAGGCCAGCGAAATAGATCTTCTGGTTAGTGCGGGTATAGAGTTCCTGGGCCATCTGGATGCCCTCCGAAAGGCTGCAAGGCGGGCCTGCCAGTTTCAGGGATGCCCAGTCCGACCGCAAGCGGTGTCTAGCCCTGAAATGAAAAAGGCCGCATCCGACACAGGTCGGATGCGGCCTTCGACTGCGCCAGAACGATCAGCGCTTGTCTTCGACCTTCCAGGCGTTGCCATCGTAGAACGCACGCCACCCGGTAGGCTTGCCGTCTACCTCGGTCTGTACGTACTGCTCCTTGGTCTTGCGGCTGTAACGGATAACCGCCGGACGACCCTCAGGGTCTTTCTTGGGCGCTTCGCACAGGAAATGGTACTTAGGATCAATCTCGTCCTTGTGCGGAACGATCTCGATGACCAGCGGCGCACGGGTTTCACGGTTTTTCGGGAACTGGCTGGCCGCCAGGAACAAGCCCGAGGCGCCGTCACGCAGCACGTAGGTGTCATCGACCTTCTCGCACTTGAGCTCCGGCATTTTCACCGCATCCATCTTCGGCGGCGCCGCCTCACCGCTCTTGAGCAGCTTGCGGGTGTTCTTGCACTCGGTGTTGGTACAGCCGAAGAACTTGCCGAAACGCCCCGTCTTCAACTGCATTTCACTGCCGCATTTGTCGCACTCAAGGCTCGGGCCTTCATAGCCCTTGATGCGATAGTTGCCCTCTTCGATTTCGTAGCCGACGCAATCCGGGTTGTTACCGCAGATATGCAGCTTGCGCTTCTCATCGAGCAGGTAGGCATCCATCGCCGTGGCGCAGATCGGGCAGCGGTGCTTGTTGCGCAGTACCCGCGACTCGGACTCACCCTCGTCATCAGCGGCAATCTCGTCACCCGGCACCAGGTTGACCGTCGCCTTGCAGCGCTCTTTCGGCGGCAGGCTGTAACCGGAGCAACCGAGGAACACGCCGGTCGAGGCAGTACGGATCATCATCGGACGACCGCAATCACGGCACGGAATATCGGTCAGTGTCGGCTGGTTGGCACGCATGCCGTTTTCGCTCGACTCGGCCGCCTGCAGCTTGCTGCTGAAGTCACCGTAGAATTCATCGAGGACGCTCTTCCAATCACGCTCACCCTGGGCGACGTCATCGAGGTTCTCTTCCATGCCGGCGGTGAAGCCGTAGTCCATCAGGTTGGAGAAACTCTCGGACAGCCGCTCAGTGACGATATCGCCCATCTTCTCGGAGTAGAAACGGCGGTTGTGCAAGGTGACATAACCGCGGTCCTGGATGGTGGAAATAATCGCTGCGTAGGTCGACGGGCGACCGATACCGCGCTTTTCCATTTCCTTGACCAGGCTGGCTTCGGAGAAGCGCGCCGGCGGCTTGGTGAAATGCTGGCTTGGGTCGAGCTGGATCAGCTTCAGGCTTTCGCCCTGCTCCATTTCCGGCAGCACGTCGTCGTCGCCCGGCTTGCTCTGTTGCGGCATGACCCGGGTATAACCGTCGAACTTCAGGATACGGCCCTTGGCACGCAGCTCGAACTCCCCGGCTTTCACGCTGACGGTGGTCGACAGGTACTGTGCCGGTGGCATCTGGCAGGCGACGAACTGGCGCCAGATCAGCTCGTAGAGGCGTTCGGCGTCGCGCTCCATACCACTGAGCTTGCTCGGATGGGTATTGACGTCGGAAGGACGAATCGCTTCGTGAGCCTCCTGAGCGCCTTCCTTGCTGCCGTACACGATTGGCGCCTCAGGCAGGTACTTCTTGCCGAATTCGCTCTCGATATAGCTGCGAGCCATTTCCACGGCATCGACCGACAGGTTGGTCGAGTCGGTACGCATATAGGTGATGTAACCGGCCTCATACAGACGCTGGGCCATCATCATGGTTTTCTTCACACCGAAGCCCAGGCGGTTGCTGGCAGCCTGCTGCAGGGTCGAGGTGATGAACGGTGCCGACGGCTTGCTGCTGGTCGGGCGGTCTTCGCGCTTGACGATGCTATAGCTGGACGCCTTGAGCTTTTCCAGCGCAGCCATCGCCTGGGCTTCGTTGAGCGGCTTGAACGCTTCACCGTTCTCACGTGCCACTTCAAAGCGCACCTTGGCATTCTTGGCGGTGCCAAGGTCGGCGTGGATCTCCCAGTACTCTTCCGGGATGAAGGCGCGGATCTCGCGCTCGCGCTCGACCACCAGCTTGACTGCTACCGACTGCACACGACCGGCCGACAGGCCACGGGCAATTTTCTGCCACAACAGCGGCGACACCATGTAGCCCACTACACGATCGAGGAAGCGACGTGCTTGCTGGGCATTGACACGGTCGATATCCAGTTCGCCCGGCTGGGAGAACGCTTCCTGAATGGCTTTCTTGGTGATCTCGTTGAACACCACGCGCTTGTAACGATCATCATCACCACCGATGGCTTCGCGCAGGTGCCAGGCAATGGCTTCCCCCTCGCGATCCAAGTCGGTTGCGAGATAGATGGTGTCAGCATCCTTGGCCAGACGGCGCAGCTCTTCGATGACCTTTTCCTTGCCAGGAAGGATCTCGTACTTGGCTTTCCAGCCGTGGTCGGGATCTACGCCCATGCGAGCGACCAATTGCTTGCGCGCCTTTTCCTTGGGCGTGAGTACCGGCCCCTCCGCCGCGGCAGCCTTGCCGCGCTTGGCAGCAGGCTCCTTGCTGGCGCTGGCCGAACCGCTGGTGGGCAGGTCTCGGATATGGCCGATACTCGACTTCACCACGTACTGGTTGCCCAGGTACTTGTTGATGGTCTTGGCCTTAGCCGGGGATTCCACAATGACCAGCGATTTGCCCATGGATCGGAAAATTCCTGAATACTGAAAATAAAAACACGGCAGGTACCTGACGTGGCACCGCTATATATAGTGGCAACAGAGTGAGGTCAAGCGCAGTGAACTAGCCGGCTTCGGCATCGCCACAGGTAAACAACGTCTCTTCGGCCTTGACCAAAGCAAAGCGTGGCACCTGCTCGCCGTCAACCTCGACCGACTCGAGGAACATCGAAACTGGCCGCACCCACAGGCCAAACTCGCCATAGAGCGCTTGATAAAACACGACCCACTCCTCGGTTTCGGAGTGTTGGGCGACACTGAATACACGATACTCAGGCCCTTTGTAATGCCGGTATACGCCTGGTTGTATCTGCATGCTGCCTGCCCTCTTGAGAAAAATATCCTGCACAAACAAAAACCGGGGCACAAGGCCCCGGCTTCCTACCGCCAAACGCTTAGACGCGTTCGAAAACGGTGGTAATGCCCTGACCCAGGCCTACGCACATGGTCGAGACACCGAAGGTACCGCCATTCTGCTTCATGACATTGAGCAGGGTGCCGGAGATTCGAGCACCGGAGCAACCAAACGGGTGACCCAGTGCGATCGCGCCGCCGTGCAGGTTAACCTTCTCATCCATCTTGTCGAGCACTTTCAGATCCTTCAGTACTGGCAGTGCCTGTGCTGCAAAGGCTTCATTGAGCTCGAAGAAGTCGATATCAGCAATACCCAGACCGGCACGCTTGAGCGCTTTCTGCGTCGCCGGCACCGGGCCGTAGCCCATGATCGCCGGATCAACACCCGCCACTGCCATCGAGCGGATCACCGCCAATGGCTGAATGCCAAGGTCCTTGGCGCGCTGCGCCGACATCACGATCATGCACGAGGCACCGTCAGTGATCTGCGACGAGGTACCTGCCGTCACGGTGCCACCCTTCGGATTGAACGCCGGCTTCAGTGCCGCCAGGCTTTCCAGGGTGGTGTCCGGCCGGATGGTTTCATCGTAGTCGAAGACTTTGAGAAAACCATTCTCGTCATAGCCCTGCATCGGGATGATCTCGTCCTTGAACTTGCCTTCAACCGTCGCCTTGTGGGCGAGCTGGTGCGAACGCAGACCAAAGGCATCCTGCTGCTCACGGCTGATGCCGTGCATCTTGCCAAGCATTTCAGCCGTCAGGCCCATCATGCCCGAGGCCTTGGCCGCATGCAGTGACATGTGCGGGTTCGGATCGACCCCGTGCATCATGCTCACATGACCCATATGCTCGACGCCGCCGACGACGAAAACGTCACCATTGCCAGTCATGATTGCCTGGGCGGCGGTGTGCAGCGCGCTCATCGAGGAACCGCACAGACGGCTGACCGTCTGCCCGGCAGCGGTGTGCGGGATCTGGGTCATCAACGAAGCCATGCGGGCGATGTTCCAGCCCTGCTCCAGGGTCTGGTTGACGCAGCCCCAGATGACGTCCTCGACTTCGCCAGGATCGACCTTGGCGTTGCGCTCCAGCACTTTGCTGATCAGGTGCGCCGACATGTCTTCGGCGCGAGTATTGCGGTGCATGCCGCCCTTGGAGCGGCCCATCGGGGTGCGACCGAAGTCGACAATCACCACGTCTCTTGGATTCAGGCTCATAAATTCATTCTCGCTCTATATCGTTGGGCGCTTAACCGAAGAAGCTCTGGCCGTTCTTGGCCATTTCACGCAGCTTCGCGGTGGGGTGATACAGCGGCCCCAGATCGGCGTACTTATCGGCCAGGGCAACGAACTCAGCCACCCCGATCGAGTCGATGTAGCGCAGCGCACCGCCACGGAAGGGAGGGAAACCGATGCCGTAGACCAGGCCCATGTCTGCTTCGGCAGCGGTCTCGACGATGCCGTCTTCCAGGCAGCGCACGGTTTCCAGGCACAGCGGGATCATCATCCAGTTGATGATGTCTTCATCGCTCACTTCGCGCTGTTCGTAGACGATCGGCTTGAGCACTTCCAGCACCGACGCATCAGCGACTTTCTTCGGCTTGCCGCGCTTGTCGGTCTCGTAGGCGTAGAAGCCTTTGCCATTCTTCTGGCCCAGGCGCTTGGCCTCGTACAGCACGTCGACAGCCGAACGACGGTCGTCCTTCATGCGATCAGGGAAGCCTTCGGCCATCACGTCACGACCGTGGTGACCGGTGTCGATACCCACCACGTCCATGAGGTAGGCCGGCCCCATAGGCCAACCGAACTTCTCCATGATCTTGTCGATACGAACGAAATCGACACCGGCGCTGACCAGCTTGGCGAAACCACCGAAGTAAGGGAACAGTACGCGGTTGACCAGGAAACCCGGGCAGTCGTTGACCACGATCGGATTCTTGCCCATCTTCTTGGCGTAAGCCACGGTGGTGGCAACGGCAACATCACTGGACTTCTCGCCACGAATGACTTCGACCAGGGGCATCATGTGCACCGGGTTGAAGAAGTGCATGCCGACGAAATTTTCCGGACGCTTGAGCGCCTTGGCCAGCAGGTTGATGGAAATGGTCGATGTGTTGGAGGCCAGGATTGCGTCTTCCTTCACCTGACCTTCAACCTCGGCCAGTACCGCTTGCTTGACCTTGGGGTTCTCGACCACGGCTTCGACGATGATGTCGACGTTGGCAAAGTCGCCGTAGGACAGGGTCGGGCGAATCGCGTTCAGCGCTTCGGCCATTTTCGCCGGGGTCAGGCGACCTTTTTCAACGCGATTGCCAAGCAGTTTGGAGGCTTCGTTCAAGCCCAACTGGATGGCTTCCTCACGGATATCCTTCATCAGGATCGGCGTACCCTTGACCGCTGACTGGTAAGCGATACCGCCACCCATGATGCCGGCACCGAGTACGGCAGCCTGCTTCACATCACGCGCGATCTCGTCATGGGCCTTGGCCTTGCGCTTGAGCTCCTGATCGTTCAGGAACAAGCCGATCAGGCTTTGGGCGACCGAGGTCTTGGCCAGCTTGACGAAACCGGCAGCCTCGATTTCCAGGGCCTTGTCGCGCCCGAAGTTGGCCGCCTTCTGAATGGTCTTGATCGCTTCGACTGGCGCCGGGTAGTTCGGACCAGCCTGGCCCGCGACAAAACCCTTGGCCGTTTCAAACGACATCATCTGCTCAATGGCATTGAGCTTGAGCTTGTCCAGCTTCGGCTGACGCTTGGCCTTGTGATCGAACTCGCCACTGATGGCACGCTTGACCAGGTCCAATGCCGCTGCCTGCAGCAACTCAGGCGCAACCACGGCATCGACGGCGCCGACTTTCAGCGCGTCTTCAGCCCGGTTCTCCTTGCCGGCGGCAATCCATTCGATCGCGTTGTCGGCACCGATCAGGCGCGGCAGACGCACGGTACCGCCGAAGCCCGGGTAGATCCCCAGCTTGACTTCCGGCAAACCGATCTTGGCGCTGCTGGCCATGACGCGATAGTCCGCTGCCAGGCACATCTCCAGGCCGCCACCCAGGGCGATGCCGTTGATTGCTGCCACGGTCGGCACCGGCAGGTCTTCGAAATCGCTGAAAATGCGGTTGGCTTCCAGGTTGCCGGCGACCAGCTCGGCCTCGGGCAGCTTGAAGTTATCGACAAACTCGGTGATATCCGCGCCGACGATGAACACGTCCTTGCCACTGCTGACAATCACGCCCTTGATCGATGCATCGGCCTTGATAGTGTCCACGGCCTGACGCAGTTCGTTCAGGGTAAGACGGTTGAACTTGTTGACGGACTCACCCTTGAGGTCGAACTTCAGTTCGACGATGCCGCTTTCAAGAGCCTTAACCGTGATGGCTTTACCTTCGTAAATCATCAACTGATCTCCACGATATGGAAGCTGAACAGTACACGCCGATCGCTGGAGCAAGGTTCGCCAGGCCATGAGCCTGTGTTTGTCGAACCCTTGCACCAGGCACACCCGTCAGCGCGATAGTCGGGATTCTGGAAGCGCTTTCTTGTAATACAAACGCTCAATTCATACGCCCGTTTGATTGGGGTGTGCACACATTCTCCGAAATCCCTTCGGTTGTCAAATACACAAAAGTGTCGTGAAAACGCGACTTTCCGGTCACTTTCCCTGGGCAACAGGAAAATCACAGCCACGCTGATAGACCATCATTCATATAAACGATAGTCGTCGCGGCCTCACCACAATCGGTGAACCTTCAAGACATGGAGGAAAAGAAAAATCAGAATGTGCAGCCTGATACGGCAGCACAGCTACACTCGAAGCCATACGAATGATAGCCGGCCTGCCTGGCCCGTAGCCCGATCACGAATGGATCGGGCTTTTTTCTTGAATGGCCTGAAGGCTCAAGCCAGGTTGCGGAGCACTTCGGCAATATTTTGCAATACAGCCGATTCACCCTTCTCGCCCCAGTACAGCGCGATCATTTGGGGCCCCGCCTCGACCTTGTAAACGCTCTCGGGCAGCTTGGCAAACTGCTCCAGCAACCGAGGATCGGCACAGGGTTCACGCCACTGATTCTGCCACTGCCCGGTTTCGACCTGCCAATAGCACCAGTTGTCCTCCCGCCCTTTGCGCCGGGCACGATGGTACTGCGCACAGGTGCTGGGAGGCTCCTCTGGCAACCAGTGCGGCCAGGTTTGCGGCGACAATTGCATGGCCAGGCCCATACGCCGAGCCTCCATGCGCAGCGCCATGCGCCCACTCTGCCGACGGGACGGCAACAGCCACGCCATGGGGCTGAGAATCAGCGCAAGGATTGACACCACCAGCCAGACCGTCATATCTGTTGTTCCTAATTAAGCCTTAAAGACGAACTGATTGATCTCAGTCCAGAACAATCAGCCCGAAACCGACCATACTTTAACCATTGCGATTGCCAGGAGAGCCTCTCATGTCCTACGAACACATACTGGTTGCTGTAGACCTTACCGAAGAGTGCGATCCGGTCATAAAACGTGCCCGTGAACTCGCCAGCACTGGCGAAACCAAGGTATCGCTGGTGCATATCGTCGAGCCCATGGCCATGGCCTTTGGCGGCGATGTGCCGATGGACCTGTCACAACTGCAACAGCAACAATTCGATCAGGCCAAGGAACGCATGGATCGCGTCATCAACAAATACCCTGAACTGAACAAGAGCAACGTCCACCTGACCTACGGCCAACCACGCCAGGAGATCCATACGCTGGCCAAGGAACAGGGTTGCGACCTGATCGTGGTCGGTAGCCATGGTCGTCATGGGCTGGCCCTGCTACTGGGTTCCACCGCCAACGACGTACTGCATGGCGCTCCCTGCGACGTACTTGCCGTGCGCCTGGCAAAAAAACCCGAGTGACACGCAGGCCCGTCGCGCAACCGCGCGACGGGCCCAACTCGTCAACTGTCCAGTTCAGCCCAGCGCTCTACCAACACATCCAGCTCACCCTGCATCGACTCCAACTGCGCGAGCACCTTGGAGGTCTCGTCGATTGGGCGCTGATAGAAACTTGAGTCGGCGATTTGAGCCTGAACGGCGGCCATCTTCTGCTCAAGCTCGTCGATCTGCCCCGGCAAGGCGTCCAGTTCACGCTGCAGTTTGTAGCTGAGCTTCTTCTTCGCCTCTACCGGTTGAACAACCGCTGCGGGCTCTGGCTCAGGTGCGCTGACCACCGCACTGTTGAGCTCAGGCTTACCGGATTTGTTTTCGGTCACACCGAGCAACTTCGGCGAACCGCCTTGGCGGATCCAGTCCTGATACCCACCCACATACTCACGCACACGACCCTCACCCTCGAACACCAGGGTGCTGGTAACCACGTTGTCGAGGAATGCCCGGTCGTGGCTGACCATCAACACCGTACCCTTGAAGCTGGACAGCACCTCTTCAAGCAGTTCAAGCGTCTCTACATCGAGGTCGTTGGTCGGTTCGTCGAGCACCAGCAGGTTGGCAGGCTTGCTGAACAGCTTGGCGAGCAACAGGCGCGCACGCTCTCCTCCCGACAGCGCCTTGACCGGGGTCCGGGCGCGCTGCGGGCTGAAGAGGAAATCGCCGAGGTAGCTGAGCACATGACGGCTCTGGCCATCGATATCAATGAAATCGCGGCCTTCGGCCAGGTTATCGATAACGGTTTTTTCCAGGTCCAGCTGATGACGCAACTGGTCGAAATAGGCCACTTCCAACCGGGTACCGGACGAAACCGTACCGCTGACAGGTTGCAGGTCGCCAAGCATCAGCTTGAGCAGCGTAGTCTTGCCGGTACCGTTGGCACCGAGCAGGCCGATACGGTCCTCACGCTGCAGCACCATGGAAAAATCGTTCACCAGCTTCGGGCCACCTGGGTGAGCAAAGCTGACATTCTCCAGCACCATCACCTGCTTGCCGGATTTCTCGGCGGTGTCGAGCTGGATGTTGGCCTTGCCCTGGCGCTCGCGACGTTCACTGCGCTCGACGCGCAAGGCCTTCAGCGCACGTACACGGCCTTCGTTACGGGTACGTCGGGCCTTGATGCCCTGGCGGATCCAGACTTCTTCCTGGGCCAATCGCTTGTCAAACAGCGCATTGGCGGTTTCCTCGGCGGCCAGCATGGCCTCCTTGTGCACCAGGAAACTGGCATAGTCGCCGTTCCAGTCGATCAGGCCGCCACGGTCCAGTTCAAGGATCCGGGTCGCCAGGTTCTGCAGGAAGGAACGGTCGTGGGTAATGAACAGGACTGCGCCACCAAAACCGCTCAAGGCATCTTCAAGCCAGGCGATGGCGCCGATATCCAGGTGGTTGGTGGGTTCGTCAAGCAACAGCAGGTCCGGCTCGGACACCAGCGCCTGCGCCAGCAGGACACGACGACGCCAGCCGCCGGAAAGCTCGGCGAGGGTCTTGTCGGCGGGCAACTGCAGGCGGCTCAGGGTGCTGTCGACCAACTGCTGCAGGCGCCAGCCATCACGCGCCTCAAGGTCATGCTGAACATGCATGAGCTTTTCCAGGTCAGCATCGTTGGTGATGTTCTGACTCAGGTGGTGGTATTCGGCAAGCAGCGCTCCAACGCCGTCCAGGCCTTCGGCGACCAC
Source organism: Pseudomonas laurentiana (assembly GCF_014648275.1). Lineage (GTDB taxonomy): Bacteria > Pseudomonadota > Gammaproteobacteria > Pseudomonadales > Pseudomonadaceae > Aquipseudomonas > Aquipseudomonas laurentiana. The sequence continues at coordinate 110,296 of NZ_BMQU01000004.1, read as the reverse complement.
ATCAAACACGGTCCGTTGGTCGGCCACCGGAAGCTCTTGCGGCAGCTCGCCGATCTTCAGCCCTGGCGCGCGCCATATTTCACCATCGTCGGGTTTCTGATCACCCTTGACCAGGCGCATCATGCTCGACTTGCCAGTACCGTTGCGGCCGATGATGCAGACCCGCTCGCCACGGGCGATTTGCCAGGACACTTTGTCCAGCAACGGCATCGCGCCGAAAGCCAGGGACACATCGCTGAATTTGAGCAGGGTCATGATCTTCTCCAAAAACCGGGCGCGTATTCTACCCGGTTTGCGACACACTCACATCAAGGAAGAACCTTCTATGCGCCATGCCCTTCATTACAACTCGATACAAGCACAGTGCTTTGATCAGCCCCCGGCAACCGGCTAAGCTTAACCAGGTAATCCCCATCAGTGCTGGCGACGCCGACACTTGTTTTGGTCAAACTGTTCGGAAGTATCATGCGCCGTCGCCTGTACACCCTCGTTTCATGCATTGTTCTTTCTGCCTCTGCGGTCAGCGCCGCACAGGCGACCGATATCACGCTGCAACGCCAGTATTACGATGAAGCCAAGCGCGCCCTGGCCAAGGGCGACAGCGGCCCGTACCGACGTTACGCCCAGGCACTGAGCGACTATCCTCTCGAACCTTACCTGGCGTATGACGAGCTGACCGCTCGCCTGAAAACGGCCAGCAATGCCGAAATCGAGAAGTTCCTCGCCGAACATGGCGACCTGCCACAAGCCAACTGGATGAAACTGCGCTGGTTGCGCTGGCTGGCTGATCGCGGCGAATGGGATACCTTTGCCCGCTACTACGACCCCAAGCTCAACTTCACCGAACTCGATTGCCTCAACGGCCAGCACCTGCTGATTCAGGGCAAGCGCGCCGAAGGCTATGCCAGTGCCGAAAAACTCTGGCTGGTGGGTAAATCACAACCCACAGCCTGCGATGCCTTGTTCGACCGCTGGGCCGCCGAAGGCCAGTTGACGGAGCAAAAGCGCTGGCAACGGCTGAAGCTGGCCGCCCAGGCGCGCAACTACGCCCTGGCGAACAACCTGGTCAAGACCTTGAGCGCCCTCGCCCCACAAGGCCGCCTGCTGATCGATGTCGCACAGAAACCCGAACTGCTGAATCAGCCGGGCCGCTTTGCCCCAGCCAACGAAGCCATGTCCGACGTGGTCAGCCTCGGCTTGCGGCGCCTGGCTCGCCAGGATCCAGATCGGGCCATGGCGCTGCTCGACGACTACGCCAATCGCATGCACTTCTCGCGTGACGAGAAAGTCGCAATTGCCAACGAGATCGGTCTGACCCTGGCGCGCCGCTACGATCCGCGCGCACTCGACCTGATGACCCGCTACGATCCAGAGTTGCGCGACAACACGGTCACCGAGTGGCGTCTGCGCCTGCTGCTGCGCCTGGGCCGCTGGGAGGATGCCTACGAGCTGACCAAGCGCTTGCCGCAAGACCTGGCCAGCAGCACCCGCTGGCGCTACTGGCAAGTCCGCAGCCTGGAACTGGCACAACCGAAGAACCCGCAAATTCCACTGATGTACAAGACCGTCGCCCGTGAACGCGATTTCTATGGGTTCCTTGCCGCCGACCGCGCACAAACGCCCTACCAGCTCAACAGCAAGCCGTTGGTGCTGAGCCAGCAGGTCATCAACAAGGTGCGCAACACTCCGGGCATACGCCGTGCCCTGGAGTTCCATGCCCGTGGACAGATCGTTGACGGACGCCGCGAGTGGTATCACGTCAGCCGCCACTTCAACCGCGACGAGATGGTTGCCCAAGCCAAGCTGGCGTACGACATGCGCTGGTACTTCCCGGCCATTCGCACCATCAGCCAGGCACAGTACTGGGATGATCTGGATATCCGCTTCCCGATGGCGCACCGCGACACCCTCGTGCGCGAAGCCCAAGCCCGCGGACTGCACTCAAGCTGGGTATTTGCCATTACCCGTCAGGAAAGTGCCTTCATGGATGATGCGCGCTCCAGCGTTGGCGCCAGCGGCCTGATGCAATTGATGCCTGCCACCGCCAAAGAGACCGCCCGCAAGTTCAGCATTCCGCTGGCATCCCCGGCACAGGTATTGAACCCGGAGAAGAACATCCAGCTGGGCGCCGCCTACCTGAGCCAGGTACACGGCCAGTTCAATGGCAACCGGGTGCTCGCCTCGGCCGCCTATAACGCCGGCCCCGGCCGTGTCAGACAATGGCTACGGGGCGCCAACCACCTGAGCTTCGACGTCTGGGTTGAATCGATCCCCTTCGACGAAACGCGCCAATATGTACAGAACGTGCTGTCCTACTCGGTGATCTATGGGCAAAAGCTCAACTCACCACAGCCACTGGTGGACTGGCACGAACGCTACTTTGACGATCAGTAAGCCCCCGCTGATGCAGCCATGGAGCCTTGACAGGCTCCATGGCTGCACACCGCTTCTCACTCCAGCACCGTTACCGGCATCCCTACCTCCAGCACACCCTCGCCATCGGCAACCAGGTTTTGCCCGAACATCACATCGCCCTCCTTCTGTCGAAACGTCTTCAACGTAGTCAACGGCTCACGGTCGGCGCTGCGCTCACCCGTCTGCGGGTCAATCGTGGTCAGGATGCAACGGGTACATGGCTTGAGCACGCGAAACGTCTGCGTGCCGATGCGGATGCGTTTCCAACCATCCTCGGCAAACGGAGCACTCCCTTCGACCACCAGGTTTGGTCGAAAGCGCTGCATCGTCAACGGCCGCCCCACACGTTGCACCAAGTCATCAAGCGATGCCTGGCCAATCAACAGCAAGGGAAAACCGTCAGCAAAAGCGACACGGTCGCTATTCTCGCCATACCCGGCAGGCAGGTAGCGGGTACGCTGTTCCGGTACGTGCACCAGGCGTACAGCGATGCCCATGAACACGCTCAACCAGTCCGCCGCCGCATCCCCGGCATCCGGGACACGCAGGGTATCGCGCCAGAGGGTGACACCGCGCAGGTCGTCATCGGGGCCCGGTATGGAAACGCGAAGTGTGTCTTGGCCTGGCGCACTGAGCAGCAGGCCGCCCTCTGCATCATAAAGGGCAGACAATTGACTCATCCGAGGGTGAGCACGCTGGGTCAGGAAGCGCCCGCTGTCGCGCTCCACCAACATCCAGCGTCGGTCTCCAGTCAGCCCCAGCAGCCCACAAGACGACTGCTGTAACACTTCTCCCTGGGCCGACTTGAGAGGGTAACGGTATAACGCGCTCAACTGCATGTGGCCTGCTCCCTGAGGTGTGTAAGGAAGCAAGCTTACACCGCAGACCCAGCTGGCGCTGCTCGAGATGCCCCGTCAGGCGTTGGCCTGGTCAAGCATCAGACGCTCACGCACCACATCAACCAGTTTGTCGGGCTGAAACTTGGAGAGGAAGTTGTCACAACCGACCTTCTTCACCATCGATTCGTTGAAGCTACCCGACAGCGAGGTGTGCAAGACCACGTACAACCCCCGCAAACGGGCATCGCTACGGATCTCGGTGGTCAAGCGGTAACCGTCCATCTCCGGCATTTCCGCATCAGTGAACACCATCAACAGCTTCTCACACACGTCTTCACCGGAATCGGCCCAGCCCTTGAGCATGCGCAATGCCTTCAGACCGTCACTGGCCACATGCATCTTCACCCCGAGTTGAGACAAGGTGTCACGCAACTGCGCCAGTGCCACCGTAGAGTCATCCACCAGCAACACCTCGCGCCCCAAGGCACGGGCCAGCACCGGGTCGTCGAGCTTGTCACGGGACACCTTGGCGCTGTATGGAACAATTTCCGCCAGTACCTTCTCAACGTCGATGACTTCAACCAGTTGATCGTCAACCTTACTGATGGCCGTGAGGTAATGCTGCCGACCCGCACTGCTCGGCGGCGGCATGATGGCCTCCCAGTTCATGTTGACGATCCGATCAACGCCTCCCACCAGGAAGGCCTGCACAGAGCGGTTGTACTCCGTGACGATGATGGTGCTGTCCGGCCCGGGTTGCAGCGGGCGCATGCCGATAGCCTGGGACAGGTCGATCACCGGCAATGTCTGCCCACGAAGATTGACGACACCGCAGACAAACGGATGACGCTGAGGCATCAGCGTCAACTTAGGCAGTTGCAGCACTTCCTGAACCTTGAACACGTTGATGGCAAACAACTGCCGACCAGCCAGACGGAACATGAGGATTTCCAGGCGGTTCTCGCCTACCAGCTGCGTCCGTTGGTCTACCGTATCGAGAATGCCAGCCATTAGAAAACCCCTGTTTCGCAAATTGAATGCTTCGACCCTGTATCGGCCGTTTTTCGCCCAGCTTGACCCCTCAAATAAAATGCCGAGCGCCCATTGATGTCAATTTAGCATCATGCTTTACTGCACTCATCCCCTTCACACCGCCCCATGGCACACCGCAGATAGCATCAGGGAAACCCCTAGCAGCAATCAGGCGAGACCTGATGTTCGCAATATCCATTAGCCATTAATGTGACGCCATTCTCATTGCATGAATGGAGTCAGGCTTTTGTTTGCTATCGCTTGGTTGTGGCCAGCTTCTGCCCCGGCACTGCAAAACGTCCGCCGCCAGGTAAATTATCGGCCCCTGGCCAACCTGCGCCCTGCGGGAGCCGCATAATGCAAGACGACTCACCGGATACGAGCGTGCTACAAGATTTTCTGATTGATGCCGAGGTTCTGCTGACCAAGACCCAGGAATGCCTGCTGCACCTGGAACTGATCGGCAACGATCCAGATGCGATCGACTGCATGGTAGACACACTGGGCTCCCTGGCCAATCGCGCACTGACACACGATCAACCCGAGATTGCCGATTTCTGTCTTCAACTGCGCCTGCTGCTTGAGCCAGAGCGAGACCGCAATCGTTTGCACGGTGAAGCGCTGGATGTGCTGTCTGATTGCCTGACATTGCTTTCCTGGCAACTGGAACTGATCGACCCGCAGACCGGCTTGCTCAGCCTGGATAATCAGGAACAACTTGAGCTCATTGGAAACCTGACTACCACCCTGGGGCCGGAAAAGGCTAGCCGCGCAGAATGAGCCAAGTCGGTTACCCACGACCAGCCGTCGCACGGCGGCCATACGCCTGAAAACAACCCGTAGACCCTTGCTTTTCAACGCCAACTAGACTGAACTAAGGGCAAACTAAGCACGTGATAACACAACTAACTGAACAGGGTAAAACCTACACTAAGTACTAACTTTCAGAAAAATCGACTAGTTCCAGGCAATGCGATCCAAGCCACCCCAGCCTGGATATAAGGCGTGGTATCTCAACGCCACCAGTGATAGCAAAGTGCTACAATCACGAAAAAGCGGAACGAACGTACTACCCAGCAAAATCTGACCATTCAGGCACCTTTGGTACCCGCGACCAAAGGTATGCAAAGTGATAATATGCGCGACTGCGGTCGACAAACAGAATCGCGTTGCTTAATTCATCGCGTTGCCTGTTCGTTGAAGCATGGTCAGCATGCCGAAGTAAAACCAACAATCAACAAGTTGTTTAAGGCAATACGACCAATACCTCTTGTTCGACATTTGACAGGTTTTCAACAGCGATATATTTAGTGGCTTCATTCCCTATGCTCCAACGCCTCATGACTTTCACACGCTGGTCACCCGGAGCCGCTCTATTACGCTGGTTGACGGCCGGGCTTTGCCTGGGTTCGATTACCGCAAACCTGTACCTGTACCTGCACTCGATACCCATGCCTGGCAGCGTTCTGGCATTGCAAGCCTTGGCCATGCTCTGTATTGCATGGCAAATGTTGCTCAGCGCGCGCTCGATAGCACTCCGCCCACAGGAACTCGCCGACCGTATGCTCAAAGTGCAGGAAAGCGAACGCCAGCACCTGAGTCGAGAATTGCACGACGACATTGGTCAATTGCTGACTGCGGCCAAACTACAAGCCGACTGGCTCTATCGTCGCTTGCCAGCAGACCTGCAAGAGCACTGCACGACCCTGCGCAAAACCTTGGACGACACGCTGGCCAATGTCCGCGATGTCTCAGCCATCCTCAATCCCCGGCAACTGACCAGCCTTGGCCTTGAAGCAAGCCTGCGCGCACACCTGCTGCGCACGCTGGAGAACACCGACGTGTTGTGGAGCCTGGATTGCAGGCAACGCATGGACGGCATTCCGCAAGAAACCGCAATCGCTGCCTTTCGGATTACCCAGGAAGCCGTCACAAACATTCTGCGACATGCACGCGCCAGCAATCTGATCGTCTGTATTCAGCGTTTGCCTGAAGGCCTGTCGCTCTCGATTACCGATGACGGCCAGGGTTTCCTGGCCACAGAAAACCTTGGCGATGGCGGCCAACGCGGCCTGACCGGCATGCTCGAACGCATGAACCTGCTGGGCGGCAGCCTTTCGGTAGATAGCCAGCCCGGCCACGGCACAAAGATCCAGGCATTGTTCCCATGGGCACCACGAGCCCTCGAACGCGCCAATGCAAGTAAGACCCCATGACCTGTAAATTACTGCTAGTAGATGACCACTCACTGATTCGTGCCGGCGTGCGCGCACTGGTGTCCGATATTCCGGGCTACACCGTGGTAGGCGAAGCCAATGACGGCAACCAGTTATCCGAACTGGTGCGGCGACTCGACCCCGATATCATCCTGCTGGATATCTCCATGCGTTCAACCAGCGGCCTTGACGCACTGGCACAACTGCGCGCGTCCAACAGCCGCTGCAAGGTCCTGATCCTGTCGATGCACACCGACCCGGAGCTGATCATGCGCTCCCTGGAAAGTGGTGCTCATGGCTACCTGCTCAAAGACACCACCGCCACCGAGCTGGAGCAAGCGCTTACCGCACTGCGTTGCGATGAGCGCTACCTGAGCCCGGCCATCGCCCACACGGTCATCAACCAGGCCCTGCTGAAAGCCAAGACGAACACGCCGGAAACGACTGAAAACCACAACCTCACGGCACGCCAACTGGAAATTCTGCGCCTGATCGTGCGCGGAAAGTCCACCCGGGAGATCGCCAACGGGCTGGGACTGAGCATCAAGACCGTAGAGACCCATCGCTCGCAGATCATGAAGCGCCTGCAAATATACGACGTCGCCGGCCTGGTCCTGTTTGCCGTCCGTGAGCAGATCATCAGTCTGGATGACTGAGCACTGAACACGCCCCAGGCAGATGCACCCACAGTCCTCTTCAGCACTACCTTCGGGCGCAGGCTTCCCCCAAAAACGCCCGTTCATCCAGATTGAGCACCAACCCCTGCACACGCCAGTTGCCTAAGGTGCTCGCGAGCCTGCTGCCCCCCTGCCCCGCAGTTTCTCAACCCGCCACACTCAAGGTCGGGCAACGTCAGTATCGGCTTCGACACCACCCAAACACCCACGATGCAGTGGTCGGAAAATTCCAGCATTCATGGAAATGCCATTGAAAGCGTATCCCCTAACGTGCATTATTCGACAAAATATTGGCAATCAAGGACGACGCCGGTGAAAAAAGTCGGTTTATTGACTCATTGCGCAAGCGCCTGCCAGGTACCTTTTTCTTCCTGTTGCGCTGCGCAATCGCAGCGCCCCTGCTTCGAGGCTATGTGAGATGAGTGTACTGATTCCCTGCATCATCGCCGGCGGCGCTGGCACAAGGCTTTGGCCCGTTTCCCGCGAAGCCATGCCCAAGCCGTTCATACGCATGCCTGACGGCCAGAGCCTGCTACAGAAGACCTTTGCCCGGGCCAGCAACCTCAAGGATGTCGAGCGGGTCCTGACCGTCACCAACCGCGACGTCTTTTTTCGCACCCAGGATGAGTACCGCGCGCTGAACCCGGCACGCGTCGCACTGGACTTTATTCTTGAGCCGTGCGGTCGCAACACCGCACCAGCGATTGCCGCTGCCGCACTGCACTGCGCACGTCATTACGGCGAGGACGCCCAACTGTTGGTACTGCCGGCCGACCACCTGATCAGTGACCTGCAAGCCTTTGAAACCGCCGTAGGGCATGCCAGGGAACTGGCCGGACAGCGTTGGCTGACCACCTTCGGCCTGGTTCCCGACCGCCCTGAGACCGGTTTCGGCTATATCGAAAAGGGCCAACCTCTTGGTGCACAGGGCTATCAGGTCGCGCGCTTCGTTGAAAAGCCTGACGCGACCACCGCACAACGCTACCTGGACGAAGGCCAGCACCTTTGGAACGCCGGCATGTTCTGCATGCGCGTGGATGCCATCCTGCATGAACTGGAAGTGCATGCGCCGCAATTGCTTGCTGACGTCAGTGCGTGCCTGGAAAAGAGCCAGAGCAAAACCGGTAACGGCGAGTTGCAACTGGAGCTTGATGCCTCCAGCTTTGCGCGCGTCCAGGATATTTCCATCGACTACGCAGTCATGGAACCCTCTAAACGGGTAGCCGTGCTGCCCAGCCAACTGGGCTGGAGCGATATTGGGTGCTGGCAAGCCATTCGCGAACTGAAGGATGCCGACCACAATGGCAACCAGTGCAACGGCCAGACCGTACTTCACGACGTGAGCAACTGTTACATCGATTCGCCGCGCCGCCTGGTTGGCGGCCTTGGCCTGGACAACCTGATCATCATTGATACGCCCGATGCGCTGCTGATTGCCGATGCGCAGCGCAGTCAGGAGGTCAAACTGATTGCACAGGAACTCAAACGCCAGGGCCATGACGCTTATCGCCTGCACCGCACCGTGACCCGCCCGTGGGGCACTTACACCGTGCTGGAGGAAGGCAAGCGCTTCAAGATCAAGCGCATCATGGTTCGCCCGGAAGCCTCGCTGTCACTGCAGATGCACCACCACCGCAGCGAACACTGGATCGTGGTCAGCGGAATGGCGATGGTGACCAACGGCGAAGAAGAATTTCTGCTCGACACCAATGAGTCCACCTTCATCAAACCCGGTTGCACCCATCGCCTGCGCAATCCGGGAGTCATCGACCTGGTGATGATCGAAGTACAAAGTGGCGAATACCTGGGCGAGGATGACATCGTACGCTTTACTGATATCTACGGACGCGCTCCAGAGCCGATCATCGGCTGACGTAGACCGGCGTGCCTTTCATATCAGCCAGCGTTGCCCGACCGACGATCGAGGAAAGGGTTCATGCGCGTACTCTGGACACTGCCTTACCTGCCTTGGCCGACGACCAGCGGCGGCAAAACCCGTCAGTACAACCTGATGCGCGGCCTGGCCCAACGCGGCCACCGCATCACGTTGCTGGTGCAATCGAAAGTCCCCCTCGGAGACGCAGCACGGCAAGCGCTCGAACCTTGGGTCGAGCGCTTGATCGCACTGCCCAGGCGCCCGCTGCACAGCCCGCTGAACCTTCTCGCAGCGTTCTATGTCAGCTACCCGATGCGGGCCAGCATCAACGGCCTGGCACCCCACCTGCGGCATTGCTTCGAGCATTTGCTGCAAGAACACTGGGACGTGATACAGATTGAGCACAGCTACAGTTTTCAGCCATTCGAGAAGGCCCTGCAGTCAAGCAGACTGCCGTTCATCATCAGTGAACACACCGTAGAGTCTATTGCAGGCGCTGCCCGCCAGGACCAACTGCCCTTGTGGCTGCGCCCTTTCAATACCTTCGACCGCTGGCGCTACCGGTACTGGGAAACTCGGGTATTGCGCCAAGCCAGCGAAGTGATCGCGGTGAGCGAAAACGACGCTCGGCAGATCAGCCGAATGACAGGTCGCCCCTGCCCCATCGTGATCAATGGCGTCGACTGCGAGCACTACCACTCCGTGAGCCCGGCACTGCATAGCCAGCGCCTGTTGTTTGTCGGTAATTTCGAGTACGGCGCCAACCTCAGTGCCATCGAGTGGGCCCTCGACGACATCATGCCTAAAGTCTGGCTGAGCAACCCGGCAGTCCGCGTGGCGATCGCCGGGCACGCGTTGCCAGAACAGTTGAAGTTGCACTGGAACGATCCGCGCATCGAATGGGTCGGCTACCTGCCAGACCTGCGCGACATACAACGTCACTCGGCGATTTTCCTCGCGCCGCTACGCCATAGAGGCGGCTGCAAGGTCAAGGTGCTGGAAGCCATGGCGGCCGGCCTGCCCGTGGTCACCACCAGCCAAGGCGTCTCAGGCCTGACAGTCAACAATGGCGAACACTACCTGGGCAGCGACGACAGCGACGGGCTGGCCTTGATGATCACCCAACTGCTCAACCAACCCTGGCGCATGCGGCAATTGTCAGAGGCTGCGCGCCAGTACGTCCGCACAACGCACGACTGGAGCGTTGCAGCAGCGCAACTTGAAGCGGTGCATGCCCGCGTCAGCATGCTGCCCAGGGCAAACAATACCCGCCTGGACAGCGACCTGCTGAGTCGTTCAGCCGAGTAGCTCGCTCAATGGAATGAACTGCAGCATATCGCCTGGTACGAGCGTTTGCCCTTCGCGAACCTCAACCAGACCCTCTGCCCATGCGGCACTGCGCAGCACGCCCGAGCTCTGGTTTTTATAGATCCGCGCTTGCCCTTGCTCGATGCGTCCGCGCAGGTACTCCCTGCGACCGCCGGCCTTGGGCCATTCAAAGCCAGCCGGCACGGCGAACTGCAGAGGCGTGACGTCCTGAACACCCTGGCGGCGCAACAGGTAGGGACGCGTCAACAGACCGAAGGTCACCAGTGTCGACGCAGGATTACCAGGCAGGCCAACCACCGGCACGCCCCGGTAATGCCCAAAGGTCAGCGGCTTGCCTGGTTTGATCCCCAGCTTCCAGAGCCCCAACTCGCCTTCCTCACGCAGGGCGATACCCAGGTAGTCAGCCTCACCGACCGAAACACCGCCAGTGGAGAGGATCAGGTCGACATCCACAAGGCGCCCCAGGCATTCGCGGGTTTTCTGCAGATCGTCCGCCAGAATACCCACATCAACCACGTCGCAACCCAAGCGCTGCAACCAGGCGGCCAGCAGCCGTCGATTGCTGTTGTAGATCTGCCCGGGCCCCAACGGCAAGCCGGGCTCAACCAGCTCATCACCGGTCGACAGCAACGCCACCCGCACCCGCCGAACCACGGTCAGCTCAGCACAGCCCAGTGATGCCGCCAGGCCCAACTCGATAGGCCCCAGACGCGTACCGGCAGCCAGTACGTGTTCACCGGCGCGCGTTTCCTGGCCTTGTGGGCGGATGTTCTGGCCAACGCGCAGCGGCTGAGTGAAGCGCACCCGCTGATCAGCCAGAACCTCGGTATTTTCCTGCATTTCCACGCAATCGGCGCCTGCCGGCATTGGTGCACCGGTGAAAATGCGCGCACAGGTACCCGGTTCCAGCGGTGTCGGCGCATGACCGGCAAATATCCGCTGGCTCACCACCAGCGGCTCATTCTGCCAATCGGCCAAGCGCAAGGCATAACCGTCCATGGCACTGTTAGGCCAAGGCGGCAGGTCAAGGGTGGCAACCAGTTCGCGGGCCAGTACACGGCCTTCGGCGTCAGCCAGACAGACCTGTTCATGCTCACGAATAGGCGCACTGTCAGCCAACGCCAGCAAACGCTCAAGGGCCTGCTCGACCGACATCAGCGGCTTCACCGCCGCAGACTCAGCCACGGCTCTGGCAGGGTTCGGCCTGCTTGAGATGGGTCACGAAATTGCACGGACGATGACGGGCATCCAACTGCTCGGCCAGGATGCCGTCCCAGCCGGTACGGCACGCGCTGGTCGAACCCGGCAGGCAACACACCAGCGTGCCATTGGCCAGGCCGGCGAGTGCGCGCGACTGTATGGTAGAGGTGCCAATATCGGCCAAAGAGATATGCCGGAACAGCTCACCAAAACCATCAACCTGCTTGTCCAGCAGGCACGTCACCGCTTCGGGCGTGCTGTCACGCCCGGTGAACCCCGTGCCACCGGTAATCAGCACCACTTGAACCTGTTCATCTGCAATCCAGGTGGCGACCTGAGCCCTGATTTTGTAGAGATCATCCTTGAGCAGTACACGCGCTGCGAGGGCATGCCCGGCCGTCGTAAGACGTTCGACAAAGACCTCACCCGAGGTGTCGGTTTCAAGCGTACGGGTATCACTGACGGTCAACACCGCGATGTTGAGCGGCACAAAAGGTACTTCAGCCTTGGCTTTCATGGGACCTTGAATCCATTGGTAGGAACACATGCCGGCTGTTATATCACAGGCCATCCCAACCCGAGCCCGGCAGTGCCCCGACCATGAGCAGTGCTTCCCAGCTATGCTGCATTGAACAAGGAATTCGCTGTAATGACATCCGCCTGAAGGACACTACTGCGTTCTACCCACGACTGGAGATGCACGATGATCCAACGAACCTTGCCCGCATTCCTCCTTGCACTGGGCCTGGGCACCCTGGCGGGCTGCTCATCGCCAGCCGTGATCACCCTGAACGATGGGCGCGAAATCCAGACCATCGACACGCCCACGTACAATGACGACTCCGGCTTCTACGAGTTCGAGCAACTGGACGGCAAGCGCAACCGCGTCAACAAAGACCAGGTCCGTACGGTCAAAGACCTTTGAAACAGGCATGCTGCCATACAGCACCAATGGTCAGCACAGATTGCCGGCATCGACGAACGCCCTCAGAATACGCGCCCTTTTCTCCTGTTCTGAGGTTGTTTCACATGCGTAAGACTCTTGCCGCCATTACTCTGGGCCTGCTGTGCGCACAAGGCGCATGGGCTGGCGATGGCACGACGGCAATCGGCGGTGGCCTGGGCGGCGTACTGGGCAACGTTGTCGGTCAGAAACTGGGCGGTAGCACGGGTGCGGCGGTCGGCGCTGGCGTCGGCGGTGCGGCGGGCAGTGCAATGACTGCGAAGAAGGGCAACAAAGTCAAGGCGGCCATTGGTGGTGGCCTGGGATCGGCAGGCGGCTCCCTGATTGGCGGCAAGCTCGGTGGCAGCACCGGTTCGGCCATCGGCGCAGGCCTGGGTGGTGCTGCCGGTGGCGCACTGGGCAATAACCTGGCCGACGGCAGCAAGAAACGTCGTCACTGATTCAACGCCTGCGCCCTGCAGGTCGTAGCCTCTGCATCGCTGGCAAGCCCAACTCCAACAGCCTCATGCTGCCTTTGTTGGAGTCGGCTTGCCAACGATGTGTCCTGGCGATACTGACGATAACGCCCGCTGTACCTACATCGCGGCCTGGGCAGCCGTTTCCTCAGGCAATACCGGTGCGAAGTTCAGTTGCAGGCGCTCGCTGCTCCAGGCACGGGTCGTGTTGGTCAGCTCAAGGTTGTTGTTGAGCTTCTGGCCATAGGTTGGAATGATCTGCTTCAGCTTGGCCTGCCATTCAGGGGTCTTGATGCGATCCTTGAAGGTCTTTTCCAACACGCTCAGCATGATCGGTGCAGCGGTGGAAGCACCTGGCGACGCCCCCAACAATGCAGCGATGGTGCCGTCCTCGGACGCCACGACCTCAGTGCCGAACTGCAAGATGCCACCGTGCACAGGGTCTTTCTTGATCACCTGAACGCGCTGGCCGGCCTGAAGCAGTGTCCAGTCTTCGTTCCGAGCATTCGGGAAGTACTCGCGCAGGGCCGCCATGCGGTCGTCGAAGCTCAACATCAACTGCCCCATCAGGTAGGTGCTCAGGTCAATGTTATCGATACCCGCGTGGGTCATTGGCATGATGTTGTGGCGGGTCAGCGCAGCGAACATGTCCAGCAACGAGCCGTTCTTCAGGAACTTGGTCGAGAAGGTGGCAAACGGACCAAACAGCAGCACTTCCTTGCCATCGATCATCCGGGTGTCCAGGTGCGGAACCGACATGGGTGGCGCACCGACCGAAGCCTTGCCATACAACTTGGCCTTGTGGCGCGCAACGATGTCCTGGTTGTCCGTCATCAGGAACTGACCGCCAACCGGGAAGCCGGCATAACCGTCTGCCTCTGGAATACCCGACTTCTGCAACAGCTTGAGCGCACCACCACCGGCACCAATGAAGACGAACCTGGCCTTGACGCTGGTTTCGACCCCTTTATTGGCCAGGTCGGCAACGACCACGGTCCAGGTGTTGTCGGTGTTGCGAACAATGTCACGGACTTCATGCTGAACGTGCAACGTGACGTTGTCGTGCTGGGTCATCGACGCAAACAGCTGGCGGGTAATCTCCCCGAAGTTGACGTCGGTGCCGATCGGCATGCGTGTGGCAGCGATCTTCTGGTCGGCAGCACGGCCTTCCATGACCAGCGGTACCCACTGCGCGATCTGCTTGTGGTCTTCGCTGTACTCCATGCCGCGGAACAACGAGCTGTGTTGCAGTGCAGCATGACGCTTCTTGAGGAATTCGACGTTCTTGTCCCCCCAGACGAAGCTCATGTGCGGCACATTGTTGATGAACGACTTCGGGTTGCTCAACACATTGTGCTCAACCTGATAGGCCCAGAATTGCTTGGAAATTTCGAACTGCTCGTTGACCCCCACAGCCTTGCTGATGTCGATCGAGCCATCAGCAGCTTCGCTGGTGTAGTTCAGTTCGCAGAACGCGGAGTGACCGGTACCGGCGTTGTTCCAGGCGTTGGAGCTTTCTTCGGCAACCTTGTCCATGCGCTCATAGATGTCGATGGACCATTCAGGCTCCAGCTCGTTGAGGTAGGTACCAAGGCTTGCGCTCATGATGCCGCCGCCGATCAGCAGCACGTCTACGGTTTTCTCGGGCTCGCTGGGCTTGGAGCAACCGATGACGCTCAGGCACAGGAGCGTCAGCAGAATTTTTTTCATGGTTCAATCCAATTGAAGTGAAGTAATTGGCAATGACTGCTCGCCCCGTTATGCACGCCCGGTTTTTTATTCTTGCTCGCGCAGGCCAACGCACCGGGCGACCGGGTATTCAGGCAGCAGAGCCTGGACACCGGCGCGATGGCTGGCGGCTGGGGTTGTTCGATGGATCGGGGAACAGTGGTCACGCCGTGCGGTTATCTGAAACAGCAACCGCGGGGGTGCTTGCATGGCCGAAGCCAGCGTCGCCTTAAAGCAGGAAGCGGGCCAACCACTCTAAAACCAACGACCAATGGCTAAACCGTGTCAGCACGGGCATAGTGAGTGGTTTTCGTGGCGACAATCCGCCACATTGCCACGCCGCAATGGCAGGCAAGTGGCGGATTCCCCCCTCCGCAGGAGGGTCAGGCGCTAAGGTTGGCCGTGACTGCGCCCAGTTGCCCGGACAGCTCGTGCAGGCGGCCACCGGCCTGCTCGGTATGTTGCACCGCTTCCTGGTTGGCGGTCGCAATCCGCGTGATTTCCACCAGGTTGCGCGAGATATCATCCGCCACGCTGGTCTGTTCTTCCGCAGCAGTGGCAATCTGCCGGTTCATGTCACGAATCGCTTCCACCGCCAAGGTGATGCGCTGGAGCATTTGCCCCGCGCGCTGGACTTGCTCAGCCCCCTCCTCACTGCGCACCTGACCACTCTCGATGGCCTTGACCGCCTCCATGGCTCCCGACTGTACCGCGCTGATGATCTGATTGATCTCGGCAATCGACGCCCCGGTGCGCTGAGCCAGACTACGCACCTCATCAGCGACGACCGCAAAACCACGGCCAGCCTCACCAGCACGCGCCGCTTCAATGGCTGCGTTGAGTGCCAGCAGGTTGGTCTGCTCGGCGATGCCGTGAATAACCTCCAGCACTTTGCCAATCCGTGCGCTGTCGTGCTCCAGGTTGCGAATCACTCCCGCCGTACCGACGATCTCCTGATTGACTGCCGCAATCGTATCGATGGTGGCCTGCATCACCTGCTCGCCCGCCTGGGCATTGTGGTCTGCCTCGTCGGCGGCACGCGCCGCTTCGGCGGCATGGCGCGCGACCTCCTGCGCGGTGGCAGACATCTCGTGCATGGCAGTAGCCACCTGATCGGTACGCTGGAACTGGTCCTCCGTGCCACGGGCCATGCCGCCGGCGATGGTTCGTAACTCGCCACTGGCCGATTCAAGGTCTACCGCGTTGCCCTGCAGACGCCGAAAGGTGTCTGCAAGGAAGTCGCGCAAGGTATTGGCCGCCAACGCCAGGCGCCCAAGCTCATCCTGACGATCACTGGCAACCCGGGCATCAAAACGGCCTTGGCTGAGGTGCGCGACATACTCAATCAGCTTGCGGATCGGCTCGACAATGTTGCGATTGACCAGCGAAACGCTAAGCAACCCCACGAGCACAGCCGAGCCGAACATGATCAGCAACCCCAGCCACACCGTACGCTGCGCCGCTTCACTGATGCTGGCAGCACGCCCCTTGGCATCCGCGCGCAACTGGCCGACCAGCTCGCTCATCTGCTCACTGGTCGCACGGTCTACGCCCTTGACGGCCTGATCGCCAGCAAAGGGGTCGCCGCCTGCGGCCAAAAAGGCTTCACGCCCTTTGGCATAGGCCGCCCCCAACTGACGATGGCTGTCCTTGAGCTGCACAAGGCGCGCCTTGAGCGCAGGCTCCAGCGCGTTACCATTGATCAGTTGCGCCAGAATATCCTGCACTTGCTGCTCGCGCGCCTGGAACTGCTGCCAGTACTTATCCAGTTCCGCTGGTTGCTTGCCCCGCAGCAGTACGTTTTTCCACTCCTGAACCTGGACCTTGAATTGCAGGTTGGCCTCATCAATCAGTTGTGACGCCTGTAGCGGCCCATCCACCAACTCACCGTATCCACGCACGCTGGCAGAAAGAAACTGGAAGCAAACCAGGGCAATCAGCAACATTGCCAACACACTGCCGCCAAGCAGGGCAAGAATTTGCATCCGTAGGGATTTACGCAGGAACATCGGGCAGGGTCTCACAACAAGGTAGGGGTCTGTGTTCCGATGCAAGACGCACCGGACACCTGGAGACATCCTTGTCTCCCTTGGCAAGCAGCCAACATCAGCACTAGACAGCCATCAGAGATGGCAGCCCATCACTCAAGCGCTATGTAACAGCGGGTTACGATAGTCTCAGGGGATTACTACAGAAATGTGACAGACGGTATGAGGGCTGTCATGAAAATGTAAAGCGCTTGCTTACACCTTGCTATCGGCCTCATGTGGCGAATCTGCAGCGCCAAACTGCAACGCCGCCAGCCGGGCATACAGCGGACTTTCGGCAATCAACTGTCGATGCGTCCCGACCGCCACCAGCCGACCCCGATCGATCACAGCGATCCTGTCGGCATGCTGCACGGTTGCCAGGCGGTGAGCGATCACCAGCGTGGTTCGTCCGGCCATCAACCCAGGCAAGGCCTGCTGGATCAAATGCTCGCTCTGCGCATCCAGCGCACTGGTCGCTTCGTCGAGCAAGAGGATCGGCGCATCCACCAGCAGCGCCCGGGCAATGGCCAGGCGCTGGCGTTGACCACCGGAAAGCCCGAGCCCTGACTCACCCAAATGCGTTTGATAGCCCTGAGGCAGTTGCAGGATGAACTCATGGGCATGAGCACTGCGCGCAGCCGCCTCAACCTCGGCACTGCTGGCATCGGCACGGCCGTAGCGGATGTTGTCCTCGACCGAGCCGTAGAACAACGCGGGGTTCTGTGCGACCAGCGCAAAGTTTCGCCGCAGATCCTGCGGATCGAGCCGATCGACCGGCAGGCCGTCCAGCAGGATCTGCCCGGCCTGTGGATCATAAAAACGCAGCAGCAGATCAAACAGCGTTGATTTACCGGCGCCAGACGGTCCGACCAACGCCAGGGTCTCACCCGGCGCCACCACCAGGCTCAAGCCATCAATAGCGGCCGGGTTCGGTCGCGATGGATAGGCAAAGCGCACTTCACGCAGCTCCAATTGACCGCTGACATGCTCCGGCAGGCGCATCAAGCCTTGCGCTGGCGAAACGATCTCGCTCCGCGCAGCCAGCAGTTCAGCAATCCGCTCCGCAGCGCCCGCCGCACGCTGAAGCTCGCCGATCACCTCGCTCAAGGTGCCAAACGCACTGCCGACGATCAGGCTGTAGAACACGAACGCGGCCAGCTCACCGCCGGAAATACGCCCCGCGATTACGTCCATACCCCCGACCCAGAGCATTACCCCCACCGCCCCCAGTACCAGGACGATGACCAAGGTGATCAGCCAGGCCCGCTGCAGAATACGTTGACGCGCTGTATCAAACGCTGCTTCGACGGTCACACTGAAACGGCGCTGATCGCTGCCCTGGTGGTTGTAGGCCTGCACGGTCTTGATTTGCCCCAGGGTTTCGGCCACATAACTGCCGACATCCGCGACCCGATCCTGACTCTGACGTGACAGGCTACGCACCCGTCGACCGAAAACCAGTATCGGTACCAGGACCAAGGGCAACGCCAGCACCACAATGCTGGTCAGCTTCGGGTTGGTCACGAACAACAGCACGATGCCACCCACCACCATCAAAGCGTTGCGCAAAAACAACGAGAGCGAAGAGCCGATCACGGACTGCAGCAATGTCGTATCAGCGGTCAGGCGCGACTGTATTTCTGAGCTGCGGTTGCTCTCGAAGAAGCCGGGATGCAGGTAGATCAAGTGATCAAACACCTGCTGGCGGATATCAGCAACAACGCGCTCGCCAATCCATGACACCAGATAGAAGCGGGTAAAGGTGCCTACCGCGAGGGCCAGCACCAGCAACAAGAACAGGCCGATAGACTGATTCAACAGCGTTGGCGACTGGGTCATGAAGCCCTGGTCAACCATCAAGCGAATCCCCTGCCCCATCGACAAGGTAATCGCCGCCGTCAGTACCAGCGCGACCAGCGCGGCGATGGCCTGTTTTCGATACGGGCGGATAAAGCGCCAGGCCAGTTGAATGGCCTGACGTTGTCGAGAAGACAGACGGAAGATCATGAGAATGCCATTTTCAGTCGATTTGCAGCAGCCTACACCCGAGCGCCGGAATGAGCACATGACTTAAGCCGCGCCCTCACAGTCCCTAGTACATTTCGTTCTAAAGTGCCACTGGCAGTTTGCATGGCTTTCTGGTGGACTTGGCACATGCGCGACGACGAGCGAGGGAGCCTTGTCACAGGGCGGTCATCGTGCAGATCTAGGCTGAGCTTGCAACCTGATGAGGAGACAGGATATGAGCTTGCAGAACAGTGGCACATCGCAACAAGCGTCGACACACGCCCACCCGGCCTGTGGCTCGATCATTGATGCCCAGGGTCGTGAGATCCCGATCACTGAGCAAATGATCCAGAAAGCGTGCCAGGACCTGGAAAAGAGTCGGGAAAAAACCGCCAAGAAGGCCTGATCACTACAGACTTCCTGAACCCGGCGCCAGCGCCGGGTTTTTACTGCCTGCCGTTCAGACCTCTACCGCCCCTAGCGCAGCGATCATCCGCCGCAAGGCCGGCGATTCACCGTTGACCCGCACGGCAAGGCCTTCAATTTCGCGCCGTGCCGGATACTGCTTGCGCAAGAGGTCGAACGCCGCTCGCTGCCTGAGCGGATCAGGACTAAGGCTACGACGGAAATCCGCATCATCACGGCGCGGGTCATAGACCGCACGGCACAACGTGGCCAAGGCCCAGGCCGGATCGGTTTCAGCCTCAAGGCTCAGTTGGGCCAGCCACGGTCGCGGTAACAGATCGGCCAGTTTCACCTGCTCGGGTTCACCACGCCAGGCGCAGAACGCCTGATAGATTTGTGCGGTACCGCGTTGCTTGCCGTCCAGGCTGTAACCGGCAATATGCGGCGTGGCCAGCACACACAGGTCGGCAAGTGCCAAATCGACCTGCGGCTCACCTTCCCAGACATCCAGGACCGCCTGAACATCTTCACGGGCAAGCAGCAGCTCACGCAGCGCCGCATTATCCACCACCGGTCCACGGCTGGCATTGATCAGCCATGCACCAGGTCGCAGACGTGCCAGCCGCTCGCTGTCCAGCAG
Source organism: Pseudomonas laurentiana (assembly GCF_014648275.1). Lineage (GTDB taxonomy): Bacteria > Pseudomonadota > Gammaproteobacteria > Pseudomonadales > Pseudomonadaceae > Aquipseudomonas > Aquipseudomonas laurentiana. The sequence goes on along the minus strand of NZ_BMQU01000004.1, from coordinate 90,483 downwards.
ATGCCAGGTGGCATGTTCACCGGCGCGGGTCAGTGGCGTGTGCAGGCTGATTACGTCGCACTCGGCGAGAATACGCTCCAGGCCAACGTAATCCCCGCCTTCACGGGCCTGACGCGGTGGGTCGCAGACCAACACCGACCAACCCAACCCGCGCAGCACATCGACCAACCGCCGCCCCACTTCACCAGCACCGACCACGCCATACGTACGCTCAGCCAGATTCAGGCCATCGAGTTCACCCAGCGTCAGCAGGCTCCCCAGTACATAGTCCACGACACCGCGGGCGTTGCAGCCCGGCGCACTGGACCAGCGAATCCCCACCTGCTCGAAATAATCCAGGTCGAGGTGGTCTGTACCAATGGTGCAGGTGCCGACAAAACGCACCTTGCTGCCTTCCAGCAAGGCCCGATCGACCTGAGTCACCGAGCGCACCAGCAGCACGTCAGCGTCCCGCACACAGGCGCTGTCAATGGCGCGCCCCGGATAACGGCGAATTTCGCCGAAGCCGGCAAAAAACGCATCGAGCAGCGGAATATTCTCGTCGGCAACAATCAGCATGGTGATCTCCTGTCGGGGTGCGCAGTTTAGGCGCATCGCCCCCCGCCAATCCAGTCACAGGTTGTTTCCTGACCGATCCGTCAACGGTTAGACTAGGCAGTTTTCCGCACCTTTACTGTGGACACCTGCCTTGTGACACTCATGAACACCGACACCGCCACGCGCTCTCGACCCGCGCGCATTCGCGCCGAGCTGAGCACCCTGATGCGCCTGGCCACCCCCATCATCATCGCGCAACTGGCGACCACGGCCATGGGTTTCGTCGATGCGGTAATGGCCGGACGGGTCGGCCCCCGTGACCTTGCCGCCGTAGCGCTTGGCAACTCCATCTGGATACCCGTCTTTCTACTGATGACCGGCATCCTGCTGGCAACCACCCCCAAGGTTGCCCAGCGCTTCGGCGCTGGCCAGCATGCCGAAATCGGTCCACTGGTACGCCAGGCGCTATGGCTGGCGCTGGCAGTCGGGATCGGCGCCAGCCTGTTGCTCATCAGTGCCGAGCCGATCCTGCACCTGATGAAGGTCGATGCCGAGTTGATCGCACCCTGCATGGGTTACCTGAAAGGGATCGCCTTCGGCCTGCCAGCCGTCGCCCTTTACTATGTCCTGCGCTGTAGCAGCGACGGCCTGGGTCGCACGCGTCCAAGCATGGTGGTGGGGCTCGCGGGACTGATGCTGAACATCCCACTGAACTACATCTTCATCTATGGCCACCTGGGCCTGCCTGCGATGGGCGGCGTCGGCTGTGGCTGGGCCAGCGGCATCGTCATGTGGTTCATGGCCGTGTGCATGGCGGCCTGGATCGCCCGGGCACCGGTCTATCGTCCGACCCAGGTATTTGCCCGCTTCGACTGGCCCCAATGGGCACTGATCAAGCGCCTGCTGAACATCGGCCTGCCCATTGGTATTGCGGTGTTTGCAGAGTCGAGCATCTTTGCCGTGATCGCCCTGTTGATCGGTAGCCTCGGCTCAACCGTTGTGGCGGGGCATCAGATCGCCCTCAACGTCAGCTCCCTGGTGTTCATGATCCCGTATTCGCTGGGCATGGCTGTCACCGTGCGGGTTGGCCAGGCCATCGGTGCCGGCGAGCCGCGCGAGGCGCGTTTTGCTGCGGGCGTCGGCATGGCCACGGCGCTTGCCTACGCCTGCTTTTCAGCAAGCCTGATGCTGCTGATGCGCGAACCCATCGCCTCGATCTACACCACAGACAACACCGTGATCCAGATTGCCTCGATGCTGATCGTCTATTCGGCGCTGTTCCAGTTCTCCGACGCTATCCAGGTCACCGCGGCTGGCGCGCTGCGCGGCTATCAGGACACACGGGTGACCATGATCCTGACCCTGTTCGCGTACTGGGGTATCGGCCTGCCGGTGGGCTACCTGCTTGGCATGACCAACTGGCAGGGCGACGCCAGCGGGCCGAGCGGCCTCTGGGAAGGCCTGATTGTCGGCCTGACCTGCGCCGCATTGATGCTGTCGGTGCGCCTGGTGCGCAGTGCGCGCAAGCGCATCCGGCAGGCAGCGGCGGCTTAATCGAGCTTCTTGCGGATCCAGTACAGATAAGTGCCTGACTGCTCCTGCTGCTCGACCAGTTCATGGCCTAGGAACACGCAGAACTTGGGAATGTCGCGACGAGTCGAAGGGTCGGTCGCGATGACCTTGAGCAGGCCGCCAGCGCTCAGATCTCGCACATACTGATGCAGCATCATCACCGGCTCGGGGCAGTTCAGACCACTGGCATCAAGGACTGCATCGGCTGTCAGGGTGGAATCGGTATCCGTCATGTATTTCTCCGAATGCTAGGTAACTACTGTCGTGCACGGGCTCGTTGAACCGCTGTTGCCAGCGACAGCCTCAACGCGGTTTCATGTCCAGTCGACGCAAGTGGCAAGTGACCTCTTCACGGTCGTGATACAACTGCTTGCAGCCAATCGATACCTTGACCTTGCGCGCCTTGAAGCCCTCTTCGATGCGCTCCAGCAAGCGCCGAACCTCGGCATAGCGCTGCTTCATCGGCAACTTCAGGTTGACCACCGCCTCACGGCACAGGCCCTCACCCAGCCAGGTTTCCAGCAGCGCCGCACTGCGCGCCGGCTTCTCGACGATGTCACAGACCATCCAGTCTACGGTCTGCTTGGGCTTGTAGGTAAAACCATCGGCCATCAAGTGCTGGACCAACCCTGTGTCCATCAGGCTTTCAGCCATGGGGCCGTTGTCGATAGCCGTCACCAGCATACCGCGCTTGACCAGTTGATAGGTCCAGCCACCTGGCGCAGCGCCAAGGTCGACACCGGTCATGTCATCCGACAAGCGCTGTGGCCATTGATCGCGTGGAATAAAGTGATGCCAGGCTTCTTCCAGCTTAAGGGTTGAACGGCTTGGGGCTTCACGAGGGAATTTCAGTCGCGGGATCCCCATCGGCCACATGGCCGAATTGTCAGCCGCTGCCAGCCCGACAAAGACACGTCGGCCACTGACAAAGGTCAGCAGCAAGCGCGGCTTGGCAGCGTCTTCCACCAGCCGGCCCGCGTTGAGCAACGCCTTGCGCAGCGGCCCCTCGAACTTGCGGCAGAACGTCGACAGCTCCTTGCCGTCATTACTGTCCATGACCTCCAGCCAGAGGCTGCCGCACACCGGGTACTCGACCAAAGCCTCCAGCAGTACGCTGATCCGGTCGGTTTCGGGCAACTCGACAAAACTGCCACGGGCCCATTGCCGAGGAAAAATCAGCTGCGAGAAGCGCAGTTCGCGCATCAGCCGCTCGGCACCTTCGGCGTCGTTGCAGATGAACTCGGCGCACGCGCTTTGCGGTTTGGCCTTGGCATAACCGGCCACATTCAATCGCGCGGCATGCTCGGCGATTTCAGAACAGACTTCGCCCTCGAAACCGGGCCGACAGTGCATAAACAGGGTATTCATCAATCACTCCAGGACGGTCGGCAGCACACGCAGCAGACCCTGACCGAGCGCACGGCGCAACGGCGGCAAATCGACGAATGATAAAGGAAGTCAGGAACCAGTGACATGCTCCGCCGGTCCAGTATTTAACCAGGCCTGACAATCCGGTCTAACCTGACCCTTCAGCCAGGTCCGTGCGTTGCGGACCGTCACCTCGACGGTGAAATCGGCGACAGCAGGGAGATTGCCGACCACCGGCCCAGAAGGAGTTGACCCATGCCTTCGCTCGACAGCCTGAACACCCTCAAAACCCTTGCGGTAGGTGACCGCCTTTATCACTACTACAGCCTCCCCGACGCCGCACGCAGCCTGGGCGACCTGAGCTCACTGCCCATGTCGCTGAAGGTGCTGTTGGAGAACCTGTTGCGCTGGGAGGATGGCAAGACTGTGACCAGCAGCGACCTGTCGGCCCTCGCCGAGTGGCTGAACAACCGCTGCTCCGACCGCGAGATCCAATACCGTCCAGCACGGGTGCTGATGCAGGACTTCACCGGGGTGCCGGCGGTGGTCGATCTGGCCGCCATGCGCGCCGCCATGGCCAAGGCCGGTGGAAACCCTCAGCGCATCAACCCGCTGTCACCGGTCGACCTGGTGATCGACCACTCGGTGATGGTCGACCACTACGCCAGTCAACAGGCCTTCAGCGAGAACGTCGACATCGAAATGCAGCGCAATGGCGAGCGCTACGCCTTTCTGCGCTGGGGGCAGAACGCATTCGATAATTTCCGCGTGGTACCACCGGGTACCGGCATTTGCCATCAGGTGAACCTTGAGTACCTGGGGCAGACCGTCTGGACACGCGAGGAAGGCGGTCGCACCTATGCCTTCCCCGACACACTGGTTGGCACAGACTCGCACACCACCATGATCAACGGCCTGGGCATACTGGGCTGGGGGGTGGGCGGCATCGAAGCGGAGGCCGCAATGCTCGGCCAGCCAGTCTCCATGCTGATCCCCGAAGTCATCGGCTTCCAGTTGACCGGCAAACTGCGCGAAGGCATCACGGCCACCGACCTGGTGTTGACCGTCACCCAGATGCTGCGCAAAAAAGGCGTGGTCGGCAAATTCGTCGAGTTCTATGGCGATGGCCTGGCAGACCTGCCCCTGGCCGACCGCGCCACGATCGCCAACATGGCCCCGGAGTATGGCGCCACGTGCGGTTTCTTCCCGGTCGACGACGTGACCCTGGACTACCTGCGCCTGTCGGGCCGGCCCGAGGCAACGGTGAAACTGGTCGAAACCTACAGCAAGGTGCAAGGCCTGTGGCGGCTCCCCGGCCATGCCCCCGCCTTCACCAGTACCCTGGCGCTGGACCTGAGCGGCGTCGAAGCCAGCCTGGCTGGCCCTAAACGCCCTCAGGACCGTGTGGCACTGTCGCAGGTCCGCCAGGCCTTCGATGACTTCATGGGTTTGCAACCGAAGCAAAACGAGCAGGTCAGCCGCGTGACAACCGGCCACCATGACCCGGCCCTGCAAGATGGCGCGGTGGTGATCGCCGCCATTACGTCCTGCACCAACACGTCCAACCCCAGCGTGATGATGGCCGCCGGGCTGGTGGCCAAGAAAGCCGTGGAAAAAGGCCTGCAACGCAAACCCTGGGTAAAGAGTTCACTGGCCCCCGGCTCAAAAGTGGTAACCGACTATTATCAGGCGGCAGGTCTGACCCCCTACCTGAATGACCTGGGTTTCAACCTGGTGGGCTATGGCTGTACCACATGCATCGGTAACTCCGGCCCTCTGGATGAGGCCATCGAAAAAGCCATCACCCACGATGACCTGACCGTCGCTTCGGTGCTCTCCGGCAACCGCAACTTCGAAGGCCGCGTGCATCCACTGGTGAAAACCAACTGGCTGGCTTCGCCGCCACTGGTCGTGGCCTATGCCTTGGCTGGCAGCGTGCGTATCGACCTGAGTAAAAATCCACTGGGCGTCGGCCGGGACGGCCAGCCCGTCTACCTGCGCGACATCTGGCCTAGCCAACAGGAAATTGCCGCCGCCGTGGCCAGCGTCGATACGGCGATGTTCCATAAAGAATATGCCGAAGTCTTTGCCGGTGATGCGCAATGGCAAGCCATCGAGGTGCCGCAGGCTGCCACCTATGCCTGGCAGAGTGGCTCGACCTATATTCAACACCCACCGTTCTTCGACGACATCACCGGCCCGCTGCCACTGATCCAGGACATTCGCGGCGCACGCATTCTGGCACTGCTGGGTGACTCGGTGACCACCGACCATATTTCTCCAGCCGGCAACATCAAGGCTGACAGCCCGGCCGGACGCTACTTGCGCGACAAGGGTGTAGCCCAGCATGACTTCAACTCCTACGGCTCGCGCCGGGGCAACCATGAGGTCATGATGCGCGGCACGTTCGCCAATATCCGTATCCGCAACGAAATGCTCGGCGGCGAAGAAGGTGGCAACACCCTGCATATCCCCAGCGGCGAGAAACTGTCGATCTACGATGCGGCCATGCGCTACCGCACCGATGGCACACCACTGGTAGTGGTTGCCGGCCAGGAATACGGCACCGGGTCCAGCCGTGACTGGGCTGCCAAGGGCACCAACCTGCTGGGAGTGAAAGCCGTACTGGCCGAGAGCTTCGAGCGTATTCACCGCTCCAACCTGGTTGGCATGGGGGTCCTGCCCCTGCAATTCAAACCTGGGCAGAGTCGCAGGACCCTGGCGCTCAAGGGTGATGAACGTATTGATATCCTTGGCTTGAGCGGAGCTGTGCTTTCTCCGGGCATGGCGCTGAGGCTGGGGATTACCCGCGAAGACGGTCGCGAGGAAAGCCTTGAGGTCTTGTGCCGAATCGACACCCTCAATGAAGTGGAGTACTTCAAGGCAGGCGGCATCCTGCACTACGTGTTGCGGCATCTGATCGCCGACAAACGTGCCTGATACCCGATGGCATGACCGCCATCATCACTGACCGGTGAAAAGGCGTGTCTTTTACCCTGTGGTTCGAGTCCAACCCCTCATGGATGGACTTCATCGCACGGTAATCGACATGCCATCTCCTCGGGGGATCACCCTTGCCCTGCTCTGCCTCGGCTACGCCTTCGCGCTCTACCAGGGCCAACTGACGCTTGTCGCGCTGCCTGGCGTCATCTTGCTGCTGTGCGCGGCAGCGCTTGTGCAACGACCTCGCAACGTCTGGCTCAAGGTTTGCGGCCATGGTCTGTTTGTCCTGCTGGCCGTAGGACTGGCCCTGCACTGGCTTCCCGGCTTCAACAGCGCCAAGGTCATTGACGCGCAACACTTCAGTGCCGACGCAGCCGCCTACTCCATGTACCTGAACCTGGATAAGCCACTTATCGCGTTCTGGGTACTGCTGGCTTGTCCATGGATACTGTGGGCACATCCGCGACACGCCTCCGCCAGCGTGGTGGTGATCACCACCCTCACGGCCACGGCCAGCCTGGGCAGCGCACAGTGGCTCGACGTTGTTGCCTGGTCACCGAAATGGCCAGCAGAGGGCTGGCTGTGGGCAGCCAACAACCTGCTGCTGGTGAGCCTGACTGAAGAAGTGCTGTTTCGCGGATACATTCAGGGTGGCCTGCAACAGCTGTTCAAGCACCATGGCCAAGGCCAGCGCCTGGCGCTGTTGATCGCCGCAGGCGTGTTCGGCCTGGCCCACCTCGGCGGAGGTTGGCAATGGGTGGTTCTGGCGAGTCTTGCGGGCGTCGGTTATGGTCTGGTTTACCGCCATGGCGGACTGCTGGCTGCGATCATCAGCCACTTTACCTTGAACCTGTTGCATTTCAGCCTGTTCACCTACCCGATGCTGAGCAGATGAGCCCGAGCGTGAACCATCAGTCAGTAGCTGACTTTGATGTCAAAAACATGAAAGAATGCGGGCAATTTGCTGAAAATTGCAGCGTTTCATTTAGCCCAGGTTTTCGCCTAGCCCAGGTCGGAAATAAAAACCCTGCGCTCGATCAATGGCTGCAAAAATCGACTCAATAAAAACAACTCGCTGCCGATACCCCTCGAAAGCCTTCCGGATTGAACAGCCAATGCGTAATAACCAGCCGATTACCCAGCGCGAACGGACTTTTCCTGATCAGCAACGTTTGATTTCGACCACCGATGCCAAAGGTCTGATTACCTACTGCAACGATGCCTTCGTCGAAATCAGCGGCTTCTCGCGAGAGGAGCTGTTGCGCGCCCCGCACAACCTGGTTCGCCATCCGGACGTGCCGCCAGCGGTGTTTGCTCACATGTGGGGTACCCTGAAACAGGGTCTGCCATGGATGGGCATCGTCAAGAACCGCTGCAAGAACGGCGACCATTACTGGGTCAACGCCTATGTAACGCCGGTTTTTGAAAACAATCAGGTAGTCGGCTATGAGTCCGTGCGGGTAAAGCCGACGGCTGAACAGATACGCCGCGCCCAAGGGTTGTACGAGCGAATCAACCAAGGCAAATCGGCCATTCCAAGGCGCGACATGTGGCTGCCGGTACTGCAGGATTGGCTACCGTTCATCCTGATCAGCCAGATTGGTTTCCTGATCGGTAACTGGCTCGGTCATTCGTGGGGCTTTGCATTGGCCGCCGGCTTGTCCGTACCGCTGGGCCTGATGGGCCTGACCTGGCAGCAACGAGGCCTCAAGCGCCTGCTACGCCTGGCGGAGCAGACCACCTCTGACCCACTGATCGCACAGATGTACAGCGACAGCCGCGGTGTTCAGGGTCGCCTGGAAATGGCCATGCTCAGCCAGGACGCACGCCTGAAGACCTGCCTGACCCGTCTGCAGGACACTGCTGAACACCTGAACGAGCAGGCGCGTCAGTCCGACACCCTCGCGCATAACAGCTCCACCGGGCTGGAACGCCAGCGCGTAGAAACCGAACAGGTCGCAGCCGCCGTCAACCAGATGGCTGCCACGACTCAAGAGGTGGCCAACCACGTTCAACGCACGGCCGATGCAACCCAGGAAGCCAATCGCCTCACCGGGCGTGGCCGGGATATCGCCGGGGAAACCCGCGAGGCCATCCAGCGCCTGTCCCAGGCCGTCGGCGAAACCGGGCAGACCGTGACGCAACTGGCACGCGACAGCGACGAGATCGGCGGCGTGGTCGATGTGATCAAAGGCATTGCCGACCAAACCAACCTGCTGGCACTGAACGCTGCAATCGAGGCCGCTCGCGCTGGCGAAATGGGTCGTGGCTTCGCGGTCGTTGCCGATGAAGTTCGTCAACTGGCACAGCGCACCAGTGAGTCGACCGGCCAGATCCACGGACTGATCGCCAAGCTACAACAGACTGCCAGCAACGCCGTACAAACCATGGAAGCGGGCCATCGTCAGGCCGAAGAAGGTGTGGCTCGGGTCATGGAAGCCGACCAGGCGCTGCTCGGCATCAGCGAAGCAGTGGCCAACATCACGGACATGACCACCCAGATCGCGGCAGCTACCGAAGAGCAGACTGCCGTGGCCGATGAGATCAGCCGTAATATCAGCACCATCGCTCAGCTGGCCGATCAGACCTCTGAGCAGGCCCAGCACTCGGCCCTGCTTAGCGAAGAACTGACTCGTACCGCCACCAGCCAGTACTCGCTGGTCGAGCGTTTCAACCGCTGAACCCGTCAGGCGCACAGCCGCAAGGCTGTGCGCCGCACACCTACCAGTCGAGCGTCAGCTCGCTCTCGAAGTACCGCGCCTCACCACTCAACGGGTCCTTGAAACGCAGGCTGTGCGCCAGCAATTTCAGTGGCTTGCTGTAGTCGTCCTCCTCGTGACGCACCTCCGGATAAAAGGGATCGTTACAGATACTCGCCCCCAAGGCCGTCATGTGCACCCGCAACTGATGCGTCTTGCCAGTCACTGGCGACAAGCCATACCGCCAGAACTCGCCATTTTTCTCCAGCACTTCGGCCAGGGTCTCACTGTTGCTGAGCCCTTCGACCTCCTGCATCCGGAAAAACGGCTCGCCACTGACCATGCGGCTTTTATGCACCAAGGGGAACGCCAGTCTCGGCAAGGCAGGCGCGATGGCCTGGTAGCGCTTGTCGATCTGTCGGTTGGGGAACAGCGACTGATAGGCTGAACGGCTCTGAGGATTGGCAGAAAACAACACCAGGCCTGCCGTGTGCCGATCAATGCGATGCAACGGCACCAGGTTCGGGTTATCGAGACGGCGAATCAGTCGGCGCAGCAAGGTCTGCTCGACATACTCCCCCGTAGGCGTGACCGGCAAGAAATGCGGTTTGTCAGCCACCACCAGGTGCTCATCCACATGCACCAGGGTTTCCTGCACGAGAATCGGCTTTTCGTTAGGGACTTCACGGAAGTAATGAATGCGCAGCCCCTGCCGATAGGGCAGATCAGCCGAAATGGGTGCCCCTTGGGCATCCAGTACACGGCCACGGGCAATACGATCCAGCCATTGCTCTCGCCCGATGGCCTTGAAGTGATCACACAGGCAATCCAGTACCGTTAGCCAGGCACCTGGAGGGAGACAGACCGTACTGGCTTGATGCTGTGCCGGATCGAAGTAGGCGAAGGCCATGGGAACACTCAACGGAAAATGACCCGCCATTATCCCGCATGGCACCCACCTCAGCCAGCCTGAACCGCTGCGGCCTCGGTGAACTCCTTGAGCCAGCGCAATACATCGACCGCGTCCCAGCGCGTGGGGTCATACAACGCATACAGCAACCCCTGATAACCGACCACATCCAATGGACGGTGATAGCCGGCACGCTGAAACAAGGCTTCTATCTCAGCGAAGCAGGTGTTGAAGTGCAGTTTGTTGAAGGGTGTCTTGCCCTCAAGAACAAGCCCGTCTAGGCGCAGTTCAAGCACCGCCTCACTGACCATCTCGACCGACATGCGATTGACGGTGTATTTCAGTTGTTCGACGTTGACCATGATTCAAGTCCCTGGACGTAATCGCCCGCAAATACTGTATCTATATACAGCATATTGAGTACCCTGCACGCCGTCAATAACGGCCCCCACTTACTGCAGGCCTGGCAGGTACCCGGTGCCCTTGCGAATGGTCAGGATCTGCCGGCGCTCGGCAGAGGTCGACAAGCCCAGATGCACCCAGCTATCGAACTCCAGTATCAACTGATCGAACGCCAGCGTGCTTTGCGCAATCAGACACGCCAGCTCCATCGGTGCCATGCCCGCGACGCTGATGTCCGCCGCCAATCCCAGCCTGTGCGCACTCTTCGACGAGCCACCCACTGCGCGATTGAGTGACGGTGAGCGGTAGCCACTGCTGACCATAATCGGGCGTCCCACCAGGCTGCGCACTTGCTCCAGCGTGGCGCAGAGGCGCTTGAGGTTGAGCAGCGCCTCTTCGTTTGGGGTGTTATCAATGCCCAGGCGACTGGCAGTCCGGGATAGGGTCATCTCGGACAAGGTAAAGTGTTTGGAAAGGTTCATGGAGGCCACTCCTTTGGCTGAATAGGTCACACGCGCTGCCGCTCCCGTGGCAACGGCGTAGAGTGTGATCCTGCACAGGCCCGATGTGCGCCAGGAAAAAGCCACCGGGCAGAAGCGGCATCAACGCAGAAAGGCGACGACCTGCTCGGCATCGAAAGGCCAGTTCAGCTCGGCACCGCTGTCGCAACGACGCAGAACCGGAATCCGCAGCCCATACCGCTCGACCTGCAGCTCATCGTCGGCAATATCCACCAGTTCGACCAACAGACCATGCTCGACAAACGGCATCAACAGGGCTTCTGCCACTTCGCACAAGTGACATCCCAGGGTGCCGAACAACTGGCATTCAGGAAGCATCGATAGGTACCGATAAAAAAGAGTGAATGAGTATTCTAGGTCGAGGGTACGGGGCCGTCGAGACACCTGCCACGTAACGCCTCCGCGCCTGCGATACTGATTCGAATCAAGGAGCCACTCAGCACCTGGCGCTATGGTTATGTGTTTTTTTGCTGTTTTCGTACATGGAGTATGTTGTGTTTGCAAACCTGTTGATCATTCTGGCGTCGTCGCTGGTTGTCATTGCTGTCTTCCGCCGCGTACAGCTACCGCCTGTGCTCGGTTACCTCTGCGTTGGCCTGTTCGTTGGCCCAACCGCGCTGGACTGGGTCAATGAAAGTGAAGAACTGCCGGACCTCGCCGAAATGGGCGTGGTGTTCCTGCTGTTCTCCCTGGGCCTGGAATTTTCCCTGTCGAAGATGATGGCGCTACGCAAAGTGGTGTTCGGCCTTGGCAGCCTGCAGGTCCTTTGCTCCACGTTTGTCCTGGCCGGGCTCCTCTCATTGCTCGGCATGCCGACCAACGCCGCGTTGCTTCTGGGCGGTGGCCTGGCGCTCTCCTCCACGGCAATCGTCAGCAAGGAGTTGACCAGCCTCGGCGAGATTTTCAGCAGCCATGGGCAAAATGCGATCGGTGTATTGCTGTTCCAGGATGTCGTGGCAGTTCTCCTGTTGACCCTGGTCCCGGTATTTGCCGGACAAGGTGGCCAAGCCTGGTACCTGGCGTTGCCAATCACCCTGGGCAAGACAGTCCTCCTCTTCGTTGGCCTACTGATGGCCAGCCGCTGGCTACTGCCCCGTTTGTTCCACGAAGTGGCCAGTTCTCACTCGGCAGAACTGTTCGTCCTGCTGGCCCTGGTCATCGTTCTACTGACGGCCTGGCTGACGCACCTGCTGGGCCTGTCACCGGCACTGGGGGCGTTCCTGGCCGGCATGCTGCTGGGCGAGAGCCATTACCGACATCAGATCGAGGCAGATATCCGCCCGTTCCGCGACATCCTGCTGGGGCTGTTTTTCGTCAGTATCGGCATGCTGATCGACCTGCAATTGTTCGCCAGCCACGGCCTGGAAATCCTTGCACTGACCCTGGCATTGATGCTGATCAAAGGTGCGATAGTTGCAGCACTCGTGCGCATTCGGGGCACTAACAGCGACAGCGAAACCGCATGGCGCAGCGGCCTTGCCCTGGCCCAGGGCGGCGAGTTCTGCTTCGCCCTGATGGCACAGATGCAGCACAACAAACTGCTACCCGAGTCGCTTGGCGATCTACTGCTGGCGGCAACGTTCTGTTCAATGCTGGTCACACCGCTGTTGCTACGCGCAGCACCGTCTATCGCTGCACGCCTGCACCGCAAGCCCAACCAGGAAGTTCAACTGGAAGAAATTGGCGCACACAGCGCAACCATGAATGGCCACGTAGTGATTTGTGGCTATGGTCGGGTCGGCCAGTCAATCGGCCGCTTCCTGCGCCAGGAGCAGCTTGCCTTCATCGCCCTGGATGACGATCCGGTGCGGGTTCTGGAAGCCGCTGCGGGCGAGCACAACGTACATTACGGGGACTCACGCCGCGGCGAACTGCTGGCAGCCGTTGGCCTGGACCGGGCGCGCCTGCTGGTCATTGCCGTGGACAAGACCGAGGTCGCGCTGAATGTGCTCAAGGCGGCACGCCAACTGAACCGCGAAGTACAGATTCTGGTACGCACCCGCGATGACAGTCAGCGCGAAGAGCTGCGCGCCGCCGGTGCCAACGCGGTGGTACCGGAACTGCTGGAGTCCAGCCTGATGCTGGCCTCCCATGCACTGGTCATGCTCGGCCTGCCGCAGAACCAGGTGCAAAAGCGTGTCGACGAAGTGCGCAAGACCCGCTATCGCCTGCTCCATGGGTTCTATCACGGTGCACAGAACAACCTGATCGACAGTGAAGGACAACCCAAAGTACTGCTTCATGCTGTTAGCCTGGGTGCCGACGCCTACGCCTGCGGCCGCCCGCTGAGTGAACTGGGCCTTGAGGGGCTGGGCGTGGAGCTGCAATCCGTGCAGCGCCAGGGTAACGACTTGAAACTCGATGCCAGTACCTGCCTGCATGCGGGCGACGCCGTGGTGCTCAGCGGCCCGCTGGAGGCAATAGAAGCCTGCGAGTCACGCCTGCTGGGCGGTCGCTAGTCGGCTTCAATCCTGGCTGGTGGCGCCGATTTTGTGGATCGACAAGTCGGCGCCGTAATACTCCTGCTCCTGACTCAGGCGCAAACCATGCACACGCTTGATCATGCCGTACACGCTGAAGCCACCGGCAAGCGCCACCAGCACGCCCGCCAGGCTGCCGATCAACTGGCTGATCAGGCTCACGCCACCCAATCCCCCCAAGACCTCCTGGCCAAAGATGCCACAGGCAATCCCGCCCCAGACACCGCAGACGCCGTGCAACGGCCAGACACCCAATACATCATCAAGCTTCCAGCGGTTCTGCGCTGCCGTAAAGCACCAGACAAACAGCGCACCGGCAATGGCACCGGTTGCCAGCGCACCAACGGGGTGCATGAGGTCCGAGCCGGCACAGACCGCCACCAACCCGGCAAGCGGTCCGTTGTGCAGGAAACCCGGGTCGTTACGCCCTACCAAGAGCGCTGCCAAGGTTCCGCCGACCATCGCCATCAACGAGTTGACTGCCACCAGGCCACTGACGGCCTGCAAGGTCTGCGCACTCATGACGTTGAAGCCAAACCATCCAACGATCAGAATCCAGGAGCCCAGGGCCAGAAACGGGATGTTCGAGGGTGCAAAAGCCACCAGGCGTCCCTCCCGGTAACGACCATTGCGCGGCCCCAGCAACAACACAGCGGCCAACGCCAGCCAACCGCCCATCGCATGCACCACCACAGAGCCGGCAAAGTCATGGAAGCCAGCGCCGAAACGCGCTTGCAGCCAGGCCTGGGCACCGAAATTGCCGTTCCAGACAACCCCCTCGAAAAAGGGATAGACAAAGGCAACGATCAGCGCGGTGGCACACAACTGCGGCACAAAGCGTGCACGCTCAGCGATACCGCCGGAAATGATCGCCGGGATCGCTGCCGCGAAGGTCAGCAGAAAGAAGAATTTGACCAATCCATAGCCATGATCGGCACCCAGCGTGGCCGCGGGATGCATGAAACTGACACCATAGGAAATCCAGTAGCCAACAAAGAAGTAGGCCAGGGTCGAGATGGCGAAGTCACTGAGAATCTTCGACAAGGCATTGACCTGGTTCTTATGCCGCACGGTCCCCACTTCGAGGAACGCGAAACCGGCGTGCATGGCCAGGACCATAACGGCCCCCAGCAGGATGAACAAGGTGTTGGAGCCGTGAACCAGGGTGTCTACGGCGCTTTGCAAGTTTTCCATGTAAAGGCAGGCCTGCAAGGGGAGAAAAAGCACCAAAGCAGTTCGCACACACCTTGCACTGCCCCGATTTGGCGCACCCACAAGGCCGAACACACTACCTGCTTGAGTTTTTTCTGGGGTTTGTCTTGGATTGGGTTAAGGTTTATCCACCAGCCTGAGGCTTTGCGCCCACATTCAGCGCAAAAGCGAGCCCGGATGCACCACAGCACAGCAAAAGCTGTACCAGTGAACCATTGGCAGCGCTGCACACTCGAATTATTCACATGCCTCTGAGGGAAATGCCCATGACCAGCAAAACGGCACAGAATGCTCAAGAAACCCTGATGGCCGATTTCCAAACCTTGGTGCGTGACACCGAAAAGTTGCTGGAACACACCGCATCACTGGCCGGCGACCAGGCCGATGAACTGCGCAGCAAAATCCACGACAGCCTGCTGCGCGCCCGGGAAACCCTGAAATTGACCGAAGACTCGCTACGCGAGCGCGGCCAGGCAGCTTTGGGCGTGACCGAGGAGTATGTGCAGAGCAACCCATGGCGCTCGGTGGGTATCGCAGCCGGTGTCGGCCTGTTGATTGGCCTGCTGGCTGGCCGTCGCTGAGGCACTAAGGTATGGAAACCGAAACACCCCATAGCGGGCCGTCTTCCCGGCGGCTCGGTGCCGCCGTCCTGGGCCTGCTGCACGGCCATGTGGAACTGTTCGGTATCGAACTGCAGGAACAGAAAACCCGGAGCCTAGGCCTGCTGCTGCTGGCGGGGCTGGCCCTGGTGTTCACACTGTTGCTGCTGGGCGCATTGTCCGTGCTGGTACTGATCCTGCTCTGGGACAGCTACCGGCTTGCCGGAATCATTGGCCTGTGCGTGTTCCATGGCTTGGCGGCGCTGTTTTGCGGCTTGCGCCTCAAGTCGTTGATATCCGACGAGACCTCCCCCTTCAGTGCAACCCTTGAAGAACTGGCCAAAGACCGGGAGCGCCTGTTGCCATGAGCCTGTCCCAACTACCCCATAAGCCCAACCGCCAGGACCTGCGCAAGGCGCTGGTGCGTTTGCAAATGGAAATGCACCGCCAGGAAATCCGCCAGGAATCCAGCCAGCTTCTTGCCCCACTCACTCGCCTGAAGACCATGACGGGCAACCTGCAGAACGGCCTGGGCATCAAGCACGCACCGCTCTGGGGGCTTGGAGCGATCGTCGCCTTGGGCTTCCTCACCGGCAAGGGCGCCAGAAGTGGCAATCTCGCGCGCCTGATTCGCCTGGGCAGCAGCCTGGTTCCCTTGGTCAAGGTGTTCATGCAGAACAGCTCCGGCAAACCCTGAGCAAACTGGCTGCATTCTTGCAACGTCGGTCAGCGGGCCTTGCACTGGCAAGGCCTCGTTGCCAACCCACTTCACCTGAGGAGCCGCCGTGTTCGACGGGCAACCGCTCGCCTGCTTTCAGCCCTTCATCGATACTGCCACCGGCCGTATCGCTGGCGTGGAAGCCCTTGGACGCTTGCGCCAATCCGACGGATCGCTGCAGAGCGTCGGCGCGCTGTTCAACGATCCGTCACTGCCCATAGACAGCCTGCGCGAGCTTGATCGACACCTGCGTCAACATGCCCTGCAACAGTTCCACCTTGCCCCTGAGGACTGGTTTCTCAGCCTGAACATTTCCCCTCGCTGGGTCAGTGAGCTGGCAACCGGGCAACCACTGCCAAGCTTGATGCAGCTGGAAAAAGAGGGGATCGACCCACAGCGGGTAGTCTTTGAAATCACCGAACTCAGTGGAGACCCGCAACGCCTGGCCGAAGTGGTCAAACGCTATCGCCAGGCCGGTGCACGGATCGCCATTGATGATTTTGGAGCTGGCTACTCGCAACTGGACCGGGTGCTGGCACTGCAGCCCGACATCCTCAAACTGGACATGCGCCTGTTTCAGGCCGCCGCTCGAGGCGGGCCGAGCAGTGAAGTGGTAAAAGCCCTGGCACAGATGGCGGAAAAGACCGGCTGCTGGATCATTGCCGAAGGGGTCGAGACGGAAGCGGAGCTGAACTTCGCGCTCGAGTGCGGTGCACGCTTCGTCCAGGGGTTTCTGTTTGCACAGGCCGAACTCGAGTTCTTTCCGGCCGAGGCCTTTGTCGATCGTTTTGCTCAGCTGCGCCAACAGTACGTCCATGGCAAGCTCGACGAGCGCAAACGCTTGATGGACATGCGCCGCGAGTTGAGCACCTTGATGCCACAACTGCACGCCTGGGCCATGGCAAAAGCACCGCTCAAGCACCTGCCACAGCTGGACGCTTACCCGTGGGTATTGCGCTTTTTTCAATGCGACCGCCATGGTACTCAACTGACCCCGAATCTGGAGTGGCGGGAGCGTCGCTGGCATAGCGACGCCAGCTATCTGGGGCATAACTGGTCATGGCGCCCCTACTTCTATCAGTTGCTGGCCGAAGGCTGGGAAGAGCGGCGGTTGATTCTCTCCACCACCTACCGCGATGCCACCAGCAACCAGTACTGCCTGACAGCCGGGCAATTTTTCGATGAAGGCCGCCGCTTGCTGTTGATCGATGTCGACGCAGCCGGGCTGTAACGCTTGCAGCCGAGCGTCTGACACAGGAAGCTAGGGCATGACTGCCTTGCACCTGACCTGGAGAAATGGCCTTGGATTGGCACACCCTGCTTACCCGCGAACGCCTTGGCAAGCCCCTGCACAGCCCCGAAGAGCTCGGGCGCAGCCCGTTCCACAAAGACCATGACCGGATCATCTTCTCCGGCGCTTTCCGTCGCCTGGGGCGCAAGACCCAGGTCCACCCGGTGTCGAGCAACGACCACATTCACACCCGTCTGACCCATTCCCTGGAGGTCAGCTGCGTGGGCCGCTCACTAGGCATGCGCGTTGGCGAAACCCTGCGCGATAGCCTGCCCCAATGGTGTGAACCCAGTGACCTGGGCATGGTGGTTCAGTCGGCCTGCCTGGCCCATGACATCGGCAATCCCCCGTTCGGCCATTCTGGCGAAGATGCGATCCGCCATTGGTTTCAGCAGGCGGCGGGGCGCGGCTGGCTGGATGCGATGAGCGACGCCGAGCGCGCCGACTTCCTCAACTTCGAAGGCAATGCCCAGGGCTTTCGCGTGTTGACTCAACTGGAGTACCACCAGTTCGACGGCGGCACCCGTTTGACCTACGCCACCCTGGGCACCTACCTGAAATATCCCTGGACCGCACGCCATGCCGACGCACTCGGCTACAAGAAGCACAAGTTCGGCTGCTATCAGAGCGAACTGCCACTGATTGAACAAATCGCCCGGAAACTGGGCCTGCCCCAACTGGAAGAACAGCGCTGGGCACGCCATCCCCTGGTCTATCTGATGGAAGCGGCAGACGACATCTGCTACGCCCTTATCGACCTTGAAGACGGCCTGGAAATGGAGCTGTTGGACTATGCCGAAGTCGAGTCGCTGTTGCTCGGCCTGGTCGGCGACGACCTACCGGAAACCTACCGTCAGCTCGGACCAGGCGATTCGCGTCGACGCAAACTGGCCATTCTGCGCGGCAAGGCCATCGAGCATCTGACCAACGCCGCGGCCCGCGCCTTTGTCGAGCAGCAAGCTGCGCTGCTTGCCGGGACCTTGCAAGGTGATCTGGTCGAACACATGCACGGCCCGGCGAAGCGGTGCGTACTGCAGGCCAAGGACATGGCACGCAAGAAAATCTTCCAGGACAAACGCAAGACGCTGCACGAAATCGGCGCCTACACCACACTGGAAATTCTCCTCAATTCGTTCTGCGGTGCCGCGCTGGAACAGCATGGTGGACGCACCCCTTCGTTCAAGCACCAACGCATTCTCGACCTCCTCGGCAACAATGCGCCAGACCCGGCAGGCTCGCTGCACAACTCATTCCTGCGCATGATCGACTTCATCGCAGGCATGACCGACAGCTATGCCAGCGAAATGGCCCGAGAAATGACCGGGCGTTCCAGCCCTGTCTGAGCCAGTGACCGTCCACAAGAGCCCTGCCGGGGCTCTTGTGCCGCAGAGGATGACAAACTAAGTTAACGCGATATGCAGGAAATATCTTACAGACACACAAACAACTTATACACTTCGCAAAACATGCAATAATTTGATAATAAAACAGCATTGACACGATAAATATCGAGTTGAGTGCGTAGTCCTGCACTATTTACTTTGTAGGAATTATCCCATATTGATCCCTTCCACCCCTATATGCCTGCGCATCAGTCTACATCTGAGCTAAGGTGCGCCCTCCTATTGGTTAGCACTGGAAGAGGCCTATGTATTCTGTTTTTATTGTTGACGATCACCCGGTCATACGTTTGGCTGTGCGCATGCTGCTGGAGAATGAAGGCTACCGGGTCGCCGGCGAGTCGGACAACGGCGTAGACGCCATGCAAATGGTTCGAGAATGTCAGCCAGACCTGATTATCCTGGACATCAGCATCCCGAAACTCGACGGCCTTGAAGTACTTTCACGCTTTCACGCCATGTCGCTCCCGTTCAAGATACTGGTACTGACTGCACAATCGCCGACACTGTTCGCCATGCGCTGCATGCAGTCCGGCGCCAGCGGCTATGTGTGCAAGCAAGAAGACCTCAGCGAATTACTCAGTGCCATAAAAGCGGTACTTTCGGGATACAACTATTTCCCCAGCCAAGCCATCCTTCATTCAAGGGACGCGGAAAATACAAACAACGAAATTGATCTGTTCAAACAGGTCAATGACCGTGAACTGATGGTACTGCAACTCTTCGCCCAAGGCAGGAGCAACAAGGAAATTGCCAAAGGCATGTTCCTGAGTAACAAAACCGTGAGTACTTACAAAAAACGCCTGATGCAAAAGCTCAAGGCAAACTCACTGGTCGAATTGATTGAAATGGCAAAACGCAATGCACTGGTATGAAGACAGCCATCGTGAAGCACTTCATTGCCACATGCCTGCTGGTGGTATCCGCCTGTACCTGGCAGGCGGCGCTGGCCGAGGTCGAACAACCGGGTCAGTATGCCCTGCTTAGCCGCTCGGGCCCGGTTCGGATCAACATCACCCTGACACCAGAGCAGACAGAATGGCTCAATAAAAAACATGAGCTGGTGCTGGGCACCTCGGCGCCGGATTACCCGCCGTTCGACATGACTGCAAGCGGTCGTGACTACGAAGGCCTGACGGCGGACTACGCCGGTTTGCTGAGTAATACACTCGATATCCCGATCCGCGTCGAACGTTTTGCCAACCGTGAAGATGCCATCCGCGCACTGACGGAGGGACGCATCGATTTGCTGGGCAGTGCGAATGGCTACGAAGCCGGTGCGCAGGGCGTCGCACTCTCACATCCCTATGCAATCGATCAACCCGTACTGGTTACCCGCGAAGACGAGAGCAGGCCGCTGAACACCGGCCTGGCCGGTCTGCGCCTGAGCATGGCTTACCACTACCTGCCGCTGGACGAAGTGCGAACGACCTACCCCAAAGCCACCACCCACACCTACGTGTCCTACCAGCACGCACTCAACGCCGTAGCCTTCGATCAGGCCGATGTCTTTCTCGGCGATACCATCTCGACACACTACATGATCAACCAGGGCTACTTGCAGAACGTCAAGATGGCCAACTTCGGCAAACACGAGCCCGTCGGGTTCAGCTTTGCCCTGCACAACGACAACCAGATACTGCTGGAGATGGTCAACGCAACACTCAGTGCGGTATCCAGTGCCACCCGAGAGCGCATCTTCCAACGCTGGAGCGCCGGCAGCGGCGTCTTGCTGAGCGACCGCAAGCTGCAGCTGTCCAAGCGTGAAGAGCAGTGGCTGGGTGAGCACCCCGTGGTGCGTGTCGTAGTGAACGAGAACGCTGCGCCGCTGACGTTCTTCGACAGCTCGGGCAACTTTCGCGGCATCGCCGCCGACCTGCTCGAACTGATTCGCCTGCGCACGGGGCTTCGCTTCGAGGTGCAACGCACCACAGGCATCAGCGACATGATCCACCGCATCGACAACAACATTGCCGATGTGATCGCCGCGATTTCGCCCAGTGCCGAGCGCGATGCCACACTCGCTATCAGTCGCCCCTACCTGGAAAACGCCTACGTTCTGGTGACTCGAAAGGGCGCGGAACAGCCAGGCTCTCTAGAGCACCTGCAAGGCAAGCGGGTTGCACTGACCCGAGGCAGCCCGGTGATCAACCTGCTGCGACAACGTTTTCCAACGATTCAGCTGGTCGAAACTGAAAGCACCTCCACCTCCACCTCACTGTTGGCCCAAGGTCAGGTGGACGGTGCAATCACCGCGTTGATCAACGCCAATTTCAGCCTGGCCTCCGAACCGGATCTGATCATTCGAGCCACGGTCGGCTCCGACCCGTCAAACTTCTCGATGGCCACCGCCAAAGGTGCCCAGGAACTCAGTTCAATCCTCGACAAGGCCTTGCTGAGCATCACCCCCGAAGAGTTGGGTGTCATCAACAGCCGCTGGCGCGGCTACAGCGCATCTGGTGACTCCTATTGGCGCAATCATCAGCGCCTGATCGTGCAGATCATTCTCGCCACCGCCGCGTTACTGCTGCTATCGCTGGCCTGGAACGCCTGGATGCGCAGACAGATCAAACAGCGTGAAGCGGCCGAGCGCGCCCTCAATGACCAGTTGGCATTCATGCGCGCACTGGTCAATGGCACCCCACATCCGATCTATGTCCGGGATCGCGAGGGGCTGTTGCAAACCTGCAATGAAAGCTACCTCGAGGCGCTTGAGGCCAAAGCAGAAGCGGTACTCGGCAAACCGGTGCCGTCAGGCGGAAAAGGCGGCAAGCGACAGGCGCGAAAGATCCGCGCGGATTACGAGATGGTCATGAAGCAGGGCACGCCCCTGATCGGTGATCGCCCCCTGCTGCTCAAGGACAGGCAGTTGACCATCTATCACTGGATCCTGCCCTACCGCGATTCGCTGGGCGAGGTTCAGGGCATCATTGGCGGCTGGATCGACATCAGCGAACGCCGCCAGTTGATCGAAGACCTGCGCCAGGCAAAGAAGCAGGCCGATGAAGCCAACCGCGCCAAGAGCACCTTCCTGGCAACCATGAGCCATGAAATCCGCACCCCCATGAATGCAGTGATCGGCATGCTCGAGTTGGCGCTCAAACGCGCCGACAAAGGTCAGCTCGATCAACTGGCCATCGAAGTCGCACACAACTCGGCAACGGACCTGCTGGCATTGATTGGCGACATCCTGGATATCGCCAGAATTGAATCCGGCCACCTGAGCCTGGCTCCAGAGCGGGTCAACCTGGCCGATCTGGTCGAGTCGGTGGGCCGGGTATTCGACGGGCTGGCCCGCCAGAAAGGCCTGCGCCTGACCATGGACATCGCCGTCAATGCCCAACGCGATGTGTTGCTCGACCCGCTTCGCTTCAAGCAGATCCTGTCGAACCTGGTCAGCAACGCCATCAAGTTTACCGAGCGCGGCCATGTCACAGTACATGCGTCCTTGTACCCAAACCCGGGCAGCAGCGGACTGACCCTGGAAATGTCCGTACAGGACACCGGCATCGGCATCAGCCAGAGCGACCAGCAACGCCTGTTCCAGCCTTTTGCACAAGTGTCCCCCGACAGCCAGTTGGCACGCAGCGGCACAGGCCTGGGCCTGGTGATCAGCCGCAACCTGTGTGAAATGATGGGGGGCCGGCTGGTCCTGCACAGTCAACCTGGCCACGGTACCGATGTCCAGGTCACCATGCCGCTGACCGGGCTTGCAGCCTGCAGCGAAACCCAGGCTCCAGAGCCGGCAGCGCCCCTGCTACCGCCCGAACTGAGCGTGCTGGTGGTCGATGATCATCCTGCCAACCTGCTGTTGATGGCCCAGCAACTGGATTACCTGGGCGTACGCCATACCAGCGCCGAGGACGGCCTGAGCGGGCTGCAGGCCTGGAAGCAGGGGCATTTCGATGTGCTGATCGTCGATTGCAACATGCCGAAAATGAACGGCTACCAACTGGCCCAAGCCATTCGAGAACATGAGCAGCAGCACGGGCTGCCCCGCTGTACCCTCTGGGGCTACACCGCCAACGCCCAGCCTGAAGCGCGTGGGCAATGCCTGCAGGCCGGCATGGATGACTGCCTGCTAAAACCGATCAGCCTCAATGCCCTCGGCCGGCGCCTGGCACAAGCACCGCTGCTGTCCCACGCGCCGCCCAAGACAAGTACCACTGCACTGGACCTTGAGCGCCTTGAACCCGTGGTGGGTAACTCCCGCAGTGATCTATGCCGCCTGCTCGAGCAACTGCTGCAAAGCAATCAACGCGACCGGCAGGCATTGCTGGAACTCGACACACAGGGGTCACCTGAAGCGTTGATGAACCATGCCCACAAAGTGCTTGGGGCAGCGCGCATCGTTCAGGCAACAGCCTTGATGGAAGCCTGCGAACAGCTGGAGAAGGCCTGCAGCAAAAATGCCCAGGAACCGGTTATCCGGCGTCGGCGCCAACGGCTATTGCGGGAAATGCAGAGATTTGAACAGGCCTTGCAGGAAAAGATTACAGAACTGACCGCTGTAACAAACCTGCAGGAGGAATGACGACGAGGAAAAACGAGGTACGCAAAATGAAAACGGCAGCCCTGAGGCTGCCGTTTCACTGGATATCAAGCAACCGGATTGATTTCGTTTTCCGGATACCAGGCATCGAGCAGCGGGCTGAGTTCGATCTTGGTCAGCTCGTTGCGAGCCTTCAGCCAAGCTTCGACAGCAGCGCGTTGTGCTTCAGTCACCGAGCCACGCTTGGCCGAGCAGACCAGACCGAAGTCATCGCCGCCGACGTAGTCCAGGCCGTTAGCATCCATCGCTTCTACAAGGAAAGCATCGAGGAAGGCATCGACAGCTTCTTCGGTCAGATCTTCCTTGAACTCCAGGTTCAGTTCGAAGCCCAGCTCCTGGAATTCACCCACGCAGAGCTTTTTACGCAAACGGCGGGAACGGTTGGTCGCCATGAAACAATCCTCTTAAGTAATAACGCGCCGCACTCTATCAGTTTTGCCTCCCGGCTGCCCGACTAAAACGCCGCGGCAGAAAAACCAAGCCGTACAAAAGCTCGCGTCTCACCTGACGACCAAGGTAGATGAAGCGCCCCATCGCTGCGCCGCTTGGGGCATAATGGGCGCTATATTTTTGTCATACCGGGGCGTCCATCTTATATCGCCTCGTTTTTTTCACCCCTCGCTCGCAGGGTTCTACCTCAGATGATCAAATCACTACGCCCTCTTCTTGTTGCTGGCCTGTTGCTGCCGCTGGCATTGCCCGCCCATGCGGCTGCCGTAAACACGACCCTGCCTCCAAAAGTCGAACAGGCACTGAAGACCAACAAGCTACAGGACTCCGCGCTGTCGCTGGTGATGTTGCCGTTGAATGGCCCCGGAACGCCCACCGTGTTCAATGCCGATGTCTCGGTCAACCCGGCCTCGACCATGAAACTGGTCACTACCTATGCGGCACTGGAAATGCTCGGCCCTACCCATCAGTGGAAAACCGAGTTCTACAGTGACGGCCCGCTAAGCAACGGCGTGCTGCAAGGCAACCTGTACCTCAAGGGGGGTGGCGACCCCAAGCTGAACATGGAAAAACTCTGGTTGCTGATGCGTGACCTGCGCGCCAATGGCGTGCAACGCATTACCGGCGATCTGGTGCTCGACCGCAGCCATTTCGTCCAGCCCCAGCTACCCCAGTTCAATGACGACGGCGGCGACGAAAACAAGCCGTTTCTGGTCAAGCCCGACTCGCTGATGATCAACCTCAAGGCCCTGCGTTTCGTTGCACGCAACGACGGCGGCAAGGTGCTGGTGTCGGTCGAACCACCGATCGCCAGTATCCACATCGACAATCAGGTCAAGGCCGTAGCCGGCAAGCAATGCACGGGCGATGTACGCTACAACCCGATAACGCAGGCCGATGGCGTCACCGTGGTTGTCAGCGGCCAACTGGCTGAAGGCTGCAACTCCCAAACCTATCTCTCCCTGCTTGATCATCCTACCTATGCGGCCGGTGCCGTACGGGCAATCTGGAATGAGCTGGGCGGCAGCATCGACGGTCGCGATCGGGTAGACGCCCTGCCCAAGAGCGCCCGCCTTCTGGCTCGGGCATTCTCCCCGGACCTGGTCGAGATCATTCGCGACATCAACAAGTACAGCAACAACACCATGGCTCAGCAGTTGTTCCTCAGCCTGGGCGCGCAATACCGCACCGACGCCGATGGCGATGATGCGCGCGCAGCGCAACGCGTGGTCCGTCAGTGGCTGGCGAAAAAGGGCATTACCGCACCGCACCTGATCATGGAAAACGGCTCAGGCCTGTCCCGTGCCGAACGGGTCAGCGCACGCGAAATGGCCACGCTGCTGCAGGCTGCCTGGAAGAGTCCTTATGCCGCCGAGTTCATCAGCTCGATGCCTTTGACCGGCATGGACGGCACCATGCGTAAACGCCTCAAGCGTACCGCCATGGCCGGTGAGGCCCATATCAAGACGGGCACCTTGAATACCGTGCGGGCCATTGCCGGCTATAGCCGCGACAGCAACGGTAATACCTGGGCCGTGGTGGCGATCATCAACGACCCAAAACCTTGGGGCGCCTCGTCAATCCTTGACCAGGTGCTGCTCGACCTGTACCGCCAGCCCAAGCTGGTGAACAGCACAGCCGCCGCACAACCCTGAGGCTAATGCCTCTGGGGCTAATACCATAACCGAAGGCTGTCCAGGCATTGCACCTGAACAGCCTTCGGCGGCTCCAGAGGCACCCTTTACCGATGGTTGATAACCACGGTTTGAGCACCCCACCATCTCCCTGACTCAGCGTGCCTGAATCTTCCAGGCACGGTGGATCTTGCTGTTGCGTGCGAAGTCCGGGTCCAGTGTCTGGGCGCTGATTTCCTCTACCGCATAACGCTCGCTCAGACGCTCATCCAGCTGGAACTTGCGGAAGTTGTTCGAGAAGTACAACACACCGCCCGGTGCCAACCGTGCCACTGCCAGGTCCAACAACTCGACATGGTCACGCTGAACGTCAAACACACCTTCCATGCGCTTGGAGTTGGAGAACGTCGGCGGGTCGATGAAAATCAGGTCGTACTCGTCACGGCAGGCCTGTAGCCAGGCCATCACATCACCCTGCTCCAGGCGGTTTTTATCCGAGAAGCCGTTGAGCGAGAAGTTGCGCCGCGCCCAATCCAGGTACGTACGTGACAAGTCGACACTCATGGTGCTGCGTGCGCCGCCTTTGGCCGCATGTACGCTGGCCGTCGCGGTGTAGCAGAACAGGTTGAGGAAGCGCTTGCCGGCCGCTTCACGCTGGATACGCATCCGCATCGGGCGATGGTCGAGGAACAGGCCGGTGTCCAGGTAGTCAGTCAGGTTGACCAACAGCTTGACCCCGCCTTCATTGACCTCAGTAAATTGCCCCTGGGTGTTCTGCCGCTCGTACTGACGCGTGCCGGACTGCCGCTCGCGGCGCTTGACCACCACACGACTCTGGTCGATACCCAAGGCCTGAGGGATTGCGGCCAAGGCGTCGAACAAGCGCGCCTGCGCCTTTTCCGGATCAATCGAACGCGGTGCCGCGTACTCCTGCACATGCACCCAATCCTGATAGAGATCGATGGCCAGGGCGTACTCCGGCATATCGGCATCATAGAGGCGGTAGCAACTGATGTTCTCGCGCTTGGCCCACTTGCCCAATTGCTTGAGGTTCTTTTGCAGGCGGTTGGCGAACATCTGCCCGCCTTCACTCAGGCGTGCTGGTTCGCTGGCCGATGCAACGGTCGGCTGCGTGGCGTCATTGCCATCGCGCTCAGGCTGACGGCGCTCGCCGGTGACGAACTGATCCGGTTGTACCTTGATCAACAGCAGCTTGCACGGCAATGCCCCGTTCCAGAAGGCATACTGCTTGTGACTGCGGATACCCATGCGCTTGCCCAGATCCGGTGCACCGGTAAATACCGCCGCCTCCCAGTTCAGGCAGGCCTGGCGCAGCCGCTCGCCGAGGTTCTGGTAGAGGTACAGCAGGCTGGCTTCATCACCCAGACGCTCACCATAAGGGGGGTTACAGATGACCAGGCCTTTCTGGTTCTGGTCTGGACGCGGCTCGAACGAGCCTACCTCACCCTGGTAAATCTTCACCCAGTCGCTCAGACCTGCACGCTCGACGTTGTTGCGCCCCGGCTGAATCAGTCGCGGGTCGGCCTCATAGCCACGGATCCACAGCGGTGGTCGCGCCAGGCCAGCCTCGGCACGCGCCAGGGCTTCGTCATGCAGCTTGCGCCACAAGGCCGGGACATGGCCCAGCCAGGCGCTGAAACCCCAGCGTTCGCGCTTGAGGTTCGGGGCGATGTCGGCGGCGATCATCGCCGCTTCGACCAGGAACGTACCGACACCGCACATGGGGTCAGCCAGCGCGCCACCCTCGGCAGCGATACGCGGCCAACCGGCACGGATCAGCACCGCCGCCGCAAGGTTTTCCTTCAATGGGGCAGCACCCTGCTGCAAACGATAGCCACGTTGGTGCAGGCTGTGCCCGGACAGGTCCAGCGACAGAATCGCTTCCCCGCGATCCAGGCGCAGGTGAACGCGCAGGTCCGGGTTGAGCTTGTCGACCGATGGTCGCTCGCCACTTGGCGTGCGCAGCTTGTCGACAATGGCATCCTTGACCTTCAGGGCGCCGAAGTGCGTGTTATCGATGCCCGAACCATGACCGCTGAACTCAACGGCCAGTGTACCGGCAGCATCCAGATGATCAGCCCACTCGACGTCATGTACGCCGTAGTACAGGTCATCGGCATTCTTCATCGAGAAGCGCTTGAGCACCAGCAACACGCGGTTGCCCAGACGCGACCAGAGGCACAGGCGATAGGCGGTTTCCATGTCGGCCGTGCCGCGAATGGCTGAAGTGTGCTCGCGCACTTCTTCAAGGCCAAGCCCACGCGCCTCCTCGGCTAGCAGGCTTTCCAGGCCCTTGGGGCAGGTTAAGTAAAGTTCGAAACGGTCCGACATGAGTTTTCCAAGCCTTGAGCAATAAGTGAAAGGGCAAGCGCATCGCCCTTTCGATGTTTGATCGAACACCCTTCCATCAAGTATTCGAATGGTACCCGAGCAGGGTACCGGGCCACCCGGAAGAACAGGCCGCTGCACAGGGCAACACCGCACTGTTCACCGCGCAGAGTGAAAATATCCGTTACAAAAGAATCGTGATGACCCTTCGTCGTTTTCTTCGCCTGGCTGAAGGTCACTTCCAGCACTGGCCAACTGACTACATCTACGGGCAAAGCCTGATGATAGCGGCCTTTTCCGAGATTCCATCGCTGTAGCAAATTTTTACTTATCCTTGTGACCCTATGAAAGGTTACGTCCTTATGACAAATCGGTCATTCACAGTGTGTCGTGCATTGGTTAGAAATCAAACTATGTTGTCACCGCAACGGGGCAACACTTATTGCTCGCGACGCCGGCAGCGAGCACATACCGGCAGAACGATTCTGCCCGGCCTCAGACGAGGCCGACGGGACATTACAGTCAACAAGTGAGGGCAACACCCTATGAGAAGACTTAAGCGTGATCCGTTGGAACGAGCTTTTTCACGTGGCTACCAATATGGGGTCACCGGCAAATCCCGCGAGCTTTGCCCTTTCACTCTACCGTCGGTACGCCAAGCCTGGATTAACGGCTGGCGTGAGGGACGTGGCGACAACTGGGACGGTATGACCGGCACTGCGGGTATCCATAGACTCAACGAACTTCACGCCGTTGGCTGAACGAGGATCGAATTCGATTAACCATGCCAGCCCTATCCGGGCGGCGGGCTAAGGCCCAGGGGCCCCTGACGGGGCCCTTTTTTATGCCTGCGGTTCAGCGACCCGGCAACGCGGCGATAGCGTCTACCGCTTCGCGAATCAGCGCAGGCCCCTTGTAGATGAAGCCCGAGTAGATCTGTACCAGGCTGGCGCCTGCAGCGATTTTTTCTGCCGCATGCCGCCCCTCGGTAATGCCACCCGCGGCGATAATGGGCATTTTCCCGGCCAGCTCACCTGCAAGAATCTTCACGGTGTGGGTGCTCTTCGCCAGCACCGGCGCGCCCGAAAGGCCACCCGCCTCATCAGCATGCGGCAAGCCTTCAACCCCTTCACGACTGAGGGTGGTATTGGTTGCGATCACCGCGTCCATACCCGATTCCAGCAATGTTGCGGCCACCAGCGCGGTCTCTTCGTCGCTCATGTCCGGGGCAATCTTGATGGCCAGCGGTACACGCTTACCGTACTCATTCACCAACTGCTCTCGACGCTCGGCCAAGGCTTCAAGCAATTGCTTGAGCGAATCGCCAAACTGCAGGGTACGAAGCCCGGGGGTATTCGGCGAGCTGACGTTGACCGTAACATAGCTGGCATGGTTGTAGACCTTGCCCAGGCAGATCAGGTAGTCATCCACAGCCCGCTCGACCGGCGTATCGAAATTCTTGCCGATATTGATGCCGAGCACGCCACGGTACTTGGCGGCCTGCACGCGAGCAAGCAGGTGGTCGACACCCAGGTTGTTGAAGCCCATGCGGTTGATGATCGCTTCAGCTTCAGGCAAACGGAACAGGCGCGGCTTGGGGTTGCCCGGCTGCGGTCGCGGGGTGACGGTGCCGATCTCGACGAAACCAAACCCCAACTGAGCGAAGCCGTCGATGGCCGCGCCATTCTTGTCCAGGCCCGCAGCAAGGCCGACCGGATTGTCGAACGACAGCCCCATCACGGTCACCGGCAAACGGGCCGGGGCCTTGGTCAGCAAACCGTTGATACCCAGACGACCACCGGCACCGATCAGGTCCAAGGACAGGTCGTGGGAGGTTTCCGGGGAAAGCTTGAACAGCAGCTGGCGGGCCAGGTTATACATGGGCGGGCTTAGCTCGACGGAAATAAAACCGCGATTATAGCGGCGGCACCGGCTAGAGGACAGCACCACGACCCTGGTCTGGCATATGGGTTGCTTTGTCACCTCTACCCAACCTGTCTCCATTCGAGCAGGCAAGAACGACAGAGCGGTAGACATCACGTGAACACTACATTCCCGGCACACCCACTGGCCTGGGTCAATGGCAGCGACGCGCCAGAAAAGCACAGCCTGGATATCGGCTTCATGGCCCTGACTGACTGCGCCCCGCTGGTCGTGGCCGCCACCCAGGGGTTTGCCCAGCCCTATGGCCTGACCCTGAACCTCAAACGCCAAAGCTCATGGGCCAACCTGCGCGACAAGCTGGTCAATGGTGAGCTGGATGCCGCTCACAGCCTGTACGGCCTGATCTATGCCGTACACCTGGGCATCGGAGGCGGCACCACCACCGACATGGCAGTGCTGATGGGGCTTAATCAGAACGGGCAAAGCATCAACCTCTCCACGTCACTCCAACACCTGGGCGTGACCGATCCTGAAGCGCTGGAGCGCCACGCGCACCAAAACCGGACAAAACTGACCTTCGCCCAGACCTTCCCGACCGGCACCCACGCCATGTGGCTGTACTACTGGCTCGCCAGCCAGGGCATTCACCCCCTGGAGGACGTCAACAGTGTGGTCATCCCGCCGATGCAGATGCCGGCGCACCTGCAGGCCGGGCGGATAGACGGCTTCTGTGTGGGCGAGCCTTGGGCAGCCAGTGCTGTCGAGCAGGGGCTGGGGTTTACCCTGGCGACCAGCCAGTCGATCTGGCCAGACCACCCGGAGAAAGTGCTCGGCTGCACACGGGCCTTTGTCGAACGCTACCCGAATACCGCCCGGGCACTGGTAATGTCGGTGTTGGCAGCCAGTCGCTTCATCGAGCAGAGCCCCGAAAACCGCCGCAGCACCGCGCAACTGCTCAGCGGCCAGAGCTACCTGGACACGCCGGTCAATCACATTGAACCGCGCCTGTTGGGTGACTATCACGATGGCCTCGGCAACCAGTGGCACGACCCGCATGCCTTGCGCCTTTACGATAACGGCCGCGTCAACCTGCCCTACCTGTCAGACGGCATGTGGTTCATGACCCAGTTCCGCCGCTGGGGATTACTGCGTGACGACCCGGACTACCTGGCAGTTGCCCAGCGCATTCATCAGTTGCCACTGTACCGTGAAGCCGCCAGCGCCTTGGGCGTCCCGTGTCCGGAATCGGCCATGCGCAGCAGCCAACTGATCGACGGAACACTCTGGGACGGCACCGACCCTTATGGATACGCCCGCAGCTTTCGCCTGCATGCCCTGGCCGCCGCGCCAGCAATGCACGCCCAGCACTGAGAGGAAAGGCGACCATGCTGCGTATCCTGCTGATCGACGATACCGAGAAAAAAGTCGGCCGACTCAAGGCCGCGCTGATCGAAGGCGGGTTCGAGGTCATTGAAGAATCCGGGCTGACCATCGACCTGCCCGCGCGCGTCGACAGGGTGCGCCCGGACGTCATCCTGATCGATACCGAGTCACCTGGACGCGATGTGATGGAACACGTAGTCCTGGTCAATCGGGATCTTGCCCGACCGATCGTCCTGTTTACCGACGAACACGACCCCAAAATCATGCGCCAGGCCATCCATGCCGGGGTTAGCGCGTACATCGTCGAAGGCATTCAGGCCAGCCGCCTGCAACCGATTCTCGAGGTAGCCATGGCGCGCTTCGAGAGCGATCAGGCCCTGCGCGCACAACTGCAGGCGCGCGACCAGCAACTGGCCGAACGCAAGCGAATTGAGCTGGCCAAGGGCTTGTTAATGAAAATGAAGCAGTGCAACGAGGACGAGGCCTACACCTTGATGCGGCGCCAGGCCATGAGCAAACAGCAGAAACTGATTCAAGTGGCCGAGCAGGTCATCGCCATGAGCGACTTGCTTGGCTGATCGCCATTCTGGCCCGGCTCTTGCTAATTCGTAGTCACAGGTAGCCAACGGCGGTTGCCATACATTTCCGACAAAGACGTCGCTCGCCCTCCGGTCCAGGCCGGTCGGGCAGCGGCGTTTTTTTCGTTTCGCCCTCCGGGGTACGACGTCCGTTGCAATGCTGACCGAGGTGTTCGATGAATACGAGCTTCTGGAAATCCGGCCATATCCCAACCCTGTTTGCCGCCTTCCTGTATTTCGACCTGAGTTTCATGGTCTGGTACCTGTTGGGCCCGCTGGCGGTGCAAATCGCCAGTGACTTGCAATTGACCACCCAACAACGCGGCCTGATGGTCGCAACCCCTATCCTGGCAGGTGCCATCCTGCGCTTTATCATGGGCATTCTGGTCGACCGGCTGTCCCCGAAAACCGCCGGGCTGATCGGGCAGGTGATTGTCATTGCGGCGCTGTTCTGTGCCTGGCGCCTGGGGATTCACAGCTATGAACACGCGCTGCTGCTGGGGGTGTTCCTCGGTGTGGCCGGTGCCTCCTTCGCCGTGTCCCTGCCGTTAGCTTCACAGTGGTACCCCGCCCAACATCAGGGCAAGGCCATGGGCATTGCCGGTGCGGGGAACTCCGGCACCGTATTTGCCGCCCTTCTGGCACCGGTACTGGCCGCAGCCTTTGGCTGGAACAATGTCTTTGGCTTCGCCTTGGCACCCCTGATCCTGACCCTGGCACTGTTCGCCCTGCTGGCGCGCAACGCGCCACAGCGCGCCAAGCCCAAAGCGGTGGCTGACTACCTCAAAGCCCTGGGCGACCGCGACAGCTGGTGGTTCATGTTCTTCTACAGCGTCACCTTTGGTGGCTTTATCGGCCTGGCCAGCGCCCTGCCCGGCTACTTCAACGACCAGTACCATCTGGACCCCGTCACTGCGGGCTACTACACCGCAGCCTGCGTCTTCGGCGGCAGTCTGATGCGCCCGCTCGGCGGCGCACTGGCTGACCGTTTCGGCGGTATCCGCACACTGCTGGCGATGTACAGCCTGGCAGCCATCTGCATCGCAGCCGTGGGGTTCAACGTACCCAGCGCCGTGGCCGCACTGGCGCTGTTCGTCAGTGCCATGCTGGGCCTGGGCGCAGGCAACGGTGCGGTGTTCCAGTTGGTTCCGCAGCGTTTTCGCCAGGAAATCGGCGTCATGACCGGGCTGATCGGTATGGCCGGAGGCATCGGCGGTTTCCTTCTGGCCGCCGGCCTGGGCGCAATCAAGCAACACAGCGGCGACTATCAACTGGGCCTATGGTTCTTCGCCAGCCTCGGCGTCTTGGCCTGGTTTGGCCTGCATGGTGTTAAACGCCGCTGGCGCACCACGTGGGGCTCGGCAGCTGTCACCGCTGCCCGGGTGTGAGGTAGCCATGGGCCTGCAGTTGAGTTGTGCCCAGGCCAGTGCCATCGGTCCGCGCGAGGAAAACCAGGATGCACTGCGCCTGGTGACCCCCGCCCCCGAACTGGCCGCCTGCAAGGGCTACCTGTTCGCCCTGGCCGACGGCGTCAGCCAGTGTGCCGACGGCGGCCTGGCAGCGCGAGCCACCCTGCAGGCCCTCGCCATGGACTACTACAGCACCCCGGCGACCTGGGGTGTCGCCCAGGCCCTGGAGCGTCTATTGCTCGCCCAGAATCGCTGGTTACGGGCCAACGGGGCTGGCCAGCCACTGCTGACCACCCTGACCGCCCTGGTGCTGCGTGGTCGACGGTTCACCCTCGCGCATGTCGGCGACTGCCGCGCCTACCGATGGCATGCCGGTCAATTGCAGCGTCTGAGCCAGGACCACGTCTGGGAACAACCCGGTATGCAGCACGTACTCAAGCGCGCACTCGGCCTCGATGAGCATCTGTTGGTGGATTTCCTCGAAGGTGAACTGCAGGCCGGCGAATGTTATGTGCTACTGAGCGACGGCGTCTGGACCCGCCTGAGTGAGCAGCACATCGCTACCCAACTGCGCGAACAAGCCGATCTGGATCAGGTGGCCCGCACACTGGTCAGTGCCGCACACCGTGCCGGCAGCCAGGACAATGCCAGCGCCTTGCTGGTGCGTGTCGAGGAACTGGGGCCAGCCAATCTGGGCGACAGCCTTGCACAGTTGCAGGACTGGCCATTACCCCCCAGCCTGCGCCCGGGCCAGGTTATCGATGGTTGGACGGTCGACCGCCTGCTCGCGCACAGCCGCCAATCAATGCTCTATCGCGTACGTGACAACCAGCACCAGCATTGGCTGCTGAAAACCCTGCCAGCCAGCCGCCAGGACGACCCCAGTGCACAACAGGGTTTGCTGCTGGAGGAATGGTTCCTGCGCCGGGTTGCCGGACGCTATTTCCCCGAGGTCCATACTGCCGGGCAACGCCAGCACCTGTACTACCTGATGCGCGAGTACAACGGCCAGACCCTGGCCGAGCTGCTCCAGAATGAAGGCCCCCTGCCACTGGCGAAGTGGCAGGACGTGGCCCGCCAACTGCTAAGGGCGGTCGGCCAACTGCACCGACGCAACATCCTGCACCGCGACATCAAGCCGGAAAACCTGCACCTTGCCGATGATCAGCTACGTGTACTGGATTTTGGCCTGGCCTACTGTCAGGGGCTGTCCGAAACACCGACAGAGGGCTTGCCAGGAACACCTTCGTTCATCGCGCCAGAAGCCTTTCAGGGCTGTCCACCCAGCGCACAACACGACCTTTATGCGGTTGGCGTAACACTCTTCTACCTGCTGACTGGCCACTATCCCTACGGCGAGATCGAGGCCTTTCAGCAGCCACGCTTTGGCACACCGACCAGCGCAGCACGCCTACGACCCGATGTGCCCGACTGGCTGGACCGCAACCTGAGCCAGGCCATTGCTGCCGACCCACTGCAACGCTATGAAACAGCCGAACAATGGCTGCTGCTGCTTGAGCAGGGCGACCAACAGTCGCCAGCACTACGGCCTCGCCCACTGCTTGAGCGTGAGCCCCTGAAAGTCTGGCGCGCTCTGGCGCTGCTGTCTCTGCTGCTCAACCTGACGCTGCTCGTCTACCTGCTCAAGTCGTGAAGCGCACGCTAAATCGCAGACGAAAAAAAGCCCGGCCTAAGCCGGGCTTTTTCAAGCATCAGACCAATTACTTGGCTTGAGCTTCAACCTGCGCTTCTACGCGACGGTTTACAGCACGGCCAGCTTCGGTGGCGTTGTCGGCAACCGGACGGGTCTCACCGTAACCAACGGACTGAACGCGGCTCGACTCAACACCGTACTGCTGGGTCAGAACCTGCTTGACGGCGCCAGCGCGACGCTCGGACAGTTTCTGGTTGTAAGCGTCAGGACCAACGGAGTCGGTGTGACCTTCAACAGTGGTGGTGGTCTGTGGGTACTGCTTCATGAAGTCAGCCAGGTTTTTGATGTCGCCGTAGCTGTTTGGCTTCACAACCGACTTGTCGAAGTCGAACTTGACGTCCAGCTCTACACGAACGACTTCAGCAACAGCTGGGCAGCCGTCAGCGTCAACGGTAACGTTGGCTGGGGTGTCTGGGCACTTGTCGACGTTGTCGCAAACGCCATCGTTGTCGCTGTCGGAGCACACTTCAGCAACTGGAGCTGGAGCCGCTTCAACTTTCTTCGAGCCACCGCCGAAGTTCAGACCGATACCGACGCTTGGAGCCCACTCGGTGTCGCCCTGGTCGATGTTGTACTGAGCTTCAACGCCAGCACGGGCGTAGAAGTTGTCGGTGAAGTACAGCTTGGCACCGCCGCCCAGGTTGGCGAAGGTGGAACCGTTACGACCGCCACGACCGTTCTGGCCGATGCTCTGGTCCGAGAAACCAGCGGATACGTAAGGGCGCAGCATGTCACCTGGGTTGTTGAAATGGTACAGGGCATCCAGGGCGGTGTTGGAGCCCTTGATGTTACGACCATCTTCAGCACGGGCGTTGTGGACTTCGTCATAGCCGAGACGCAGTTCAACGTCGTCGGTCAGGAAGTAACCAATCGAGCCGCCGAACAGGTTGCCGTTGTTTTTGAAGTCACGAGCGCTGTCGAACATCTCTTTCTTGGCGAAACCTTCCACCTCGACTGCGCCTTGGCCTTGTGCCAGAGCGCCGAACGAAGTTGCGGCTACAAGAGAACCAATGGCAATGCCCAAGGTGTTTTTCAATTTCATCCGTTAAATCCCCATCTGGTGATTGTTAAGCAGTCCCACCAAATCCGGGGGACAACTCGCGGGCAAGTTTAGCAGAACTTGCCGGTACGTTAGAGATATTTGCGTGCGACTAAGTTTCGGAAATGCCCGCAAATTTCTCACGTAGCTTGTCAAGCGCCCGCTTGTACCGCATTTTCGTGGCGCTCAGACCCATGTGCATGATGTCGGCGATTTCCTGAAATTCCAGCTCTGCG
Source organism: Pseudomonas laurentiana (assembly GCF_014648275.1). GTDB lineage: Bacteria > Pseudomonadota > Gammaproteobacteria > Pseudomonadales > Pseudomonadaceae > Aquipseudomonas > Aquipseudomonas laurentiana. Next base: position 54,603 of record NZ_BMQU01000004.1, on the reverse strand, counting down.
ACAAAACGTAGCACCAGAATTTCACGGTCAATCGGGTTCACATGCACTAGCCATCTGTCCAGTCCACCCTTCTCTTCCGGTTTCGGGGCCTTGTCGTCCGAGGCCTCCTCGACCGGGTCGAGGCTCAGGGCATCCATCAAGCGACGCTTGCGTCGCTCTTTGCGGTACTGGGTAATGCATTCGTTGTACGTGATGCTGTAGAGCCAGGTCTTGAACTTGGATTTACCTTCGAAGTTCTTCAGGCCATACAGCACCTTCAGCATGACCTCCTGACAGACATCATCAGCATCCCGATCGTTCCCCAAATAACGTGCACAGACGTTGAACAGGGTCCGCTGATAGCGCCGCATGAGCTCCTCATAGGCGCGAGTAACATGAAACAGCTCCTCATGCGAACGCGCCACCAACTCCTCATCAGTGAGCTCGCGGGGGTCGTAACGCATGGACAGCGAGTGAACTTTATTCAAAACAGATCTGGCCGAGAGTCAGGTCAAATGCCCTGCAAAATGGCCAGAGGCCATTTTGCGGCGGCATACATTAGCAGAAAATGCCTGATCAGCGGCTACTGACTCGCTGTTCCAGCAGAATCCGATTGGACAAGGACACCAATTCACCATCATCTGTCAGCAAGGTCGTCTTGACGGTACCGATCTCCTCGATCTGCCCTTCGACCTCGCCAATCCGCACCTGCTGGCCGACTTGATAGAGTTCGCGCACGTAGATGCCCGCCAGAATCTGCCCGGCAATTTCACGACTGCCGAGCCCCATGGCCAAGGCAACGGCCAGACCAACGGTTATCAAGCCAATCACGATCACGTGGTTGAGCAGGTCCGTCTTGACCTCCAGTTGGCTGATCGCAACGGAGATGCTGATGATGATCACCAGCCCCTGAACGATCCGCCCAACCCCGGCGGCGTACTCCAGGCCTATGCCTTCTGCCGCGCCGCGCACCAGGCCATTGGCAACCTGGGCCAGCATGACACCAGCCAACAACACCAGGGCCGCACCGAACACTTTCGGCAAGTACAGGGCAAGCATGTCCAGCGTAGCCGAAACCCGCTCAAGCCCGAGCGACTCGGCAGCGGAGACCAGGAAAATCAGCAACACGAACCAGTAGACGATCTTGCCGACCAGGGTCGAAATCGGCACCTGGATGCCCACTCGCCCCAGCATCTTGGTCAAACCGGTGCCCGCCATCAGGCGATCCAGGCCCACCTTGGCCAGCAGCTTCGACAGCAGGGTGTCGAGCAGCTTGGCGACGACAAAGCCAAGCAGCACCACCACCAGGGCACCGAACAAATTGGGAATGAAGTTCGCCACTTTGGTCCACAACGCCGTCATGGCGGTGACCAGGCTCTGGGTCCAGAGATCTAGTTCCATATTCAATCGGCCTTATCAGCTTTACGGGCAGAAGCACTGCGGCGTACCGGCGCAACATGCGCCGAGCCATTGTTGAGGGCGATCATCAGCGCCTGGATCCAGCGACCCAGCAAGCTGAAAAGATCACCGGCACCGACCTGGCGGTTGGCGGTTTTCAGGACACGGCCCAGGCAAGCGTCATCATCACGCTCGCGGCCGGAAGGCGAAGCCTTTAGCAGGTCTCGCAGAGATTCTTCAAACGGATCGTGCATAGGCACCTCGCGCAGTATCTGTCAAAGACGAGGCCGCCGTGGCATCGGTCACATGGGCCGCACCGGGCACCCGCATCATCATGTGACGACTCAGACCCAACGCAAGCGCCGAAACAACCACCACTGTCCCAACGCCAACGCGATCAGCAGGACACTGGCAAAGAGAAAGCCGTAGGGGCTTTCAGAACCTGGAATACCGCCGACATTGATCCCCAACAGGCCTGTCAGAAAACTCATGGGCAGAAAAATACAGGTAATGATACCGAAACGGTACATGGTTCTGTTCATCCGCTGATTCAAGCGCCGGTCTTCGTTCTCCAGCACCAGTGCAACACGCTCACGGGTCAACTCCAGCTCTTCGAGGTAGCGAATCAGGCTGTTGTTCAGTTCATTCCAGTAATCAGCGTCTTCCTGGGCGAACCACGGCACCTTGTTACGGGCCAATTGCGCGTAGATTTCCCGCTGTGGTGCCAGGAAGCGACGTAACCCGGCAGCACGACGGCGCATGTGCAGCATGCTGCCATGTTCAGGTGCATACCGTTCGTCGGTTTCCAGCTTTTCTTCTTCGCCGTCCACCTCTTCAGACAGATCACTGACCAGTGCCTGGACCTTTTCGGTCAACAACTGGGCCAGTGCCAACAGCAGCTCGGAGGCCGACTTCGGGCCGCGGCCTTCTGCCAACTGCTGCAAGACCTCATCGGACGCCCGCAACGGACGCAGACGCAGCGAAATCACCCGCTGCGCCTCGGCAAAGATGCGTACCGAGACCATATCTTCCGGCTCGGCACCGGGGTTGAGGTTGACCCCACGCAGAAACAACAGCATCTGCGCATCGGGCAACGACAGCAAACGAGGCCGCGTGTTTTCCTCAAGCAAGAGGTCACAGGCGAACTCGTTCAAGCCGCTGTCCTGGCGCAGCCAGGTCTGGGTCTGCGGGTGACTGCGATCCCAATGCAACCAGAGGCTTTGCTCTGACTGCAGTTGAAGATCGTCCAGTTCAGTCCGGGCAATCGAACGCGCACCGCCTTTTCCATCCAGCACCAGGGCATGTACCAGCCCCCATTGCGCGTTTTCTTCCTCGAACATCCCCACCCCACAGACCAGCTTCAGAACTTACTCAGGCATTTTCAACGGGCTTGGCGAAACGATCACACCGTTATTGTCGGCATAGATATATTCACCCGGACGGAAGGTCACACCGGCAAAGGTCACGACCACATTGAGGTCGCCAATACCACGCTTGTCGGTCTTCTTCGGATGGCTGGCCAGCGCCTGGACGCCAATATTGGTCTGGGCAATGGCGTCGACATCGCGGATGCAGCCGTAAATCACCAGGCCTTCCCAGCCGTTTTTCGCAGCTTTCTCCGCGATCATGTCACCCAGCAAGGCGCACCGCAGCGAGCCGCCACCATCAACCACCAGTACTTTGCCCTTGCCATCAAGGTCGGCCTGCGACTTGACCAGGGAGTTGTCCTCGAAACACTTGATGGTGACGATCTCGCCACCAAAGGAATCACGACCACCGAAGTTACTGAACATCGGCTCCAGCACCTGCACCAGGTCAGGGTAGGCGTCACACAAATCAGGGGTAAGGTAATGCATGGGAAACTCCTGTCACTTGCCAAGACAATGGATGTCGGAACTCACAGTTTCTTGCGATTGACGAGACATGGCGATCCGGCTTTAGGCCAAGGCTACACGTCGATACCGATTCGGTCACCCTCATAGGCGAGTCGGAACACCTTCAAGCCGGCACAGGCACCCTGCTGTATCGGCTGACCACACGGCAAACGAAATTCAATGCCATGCCGCTGGCAGCGCAGCACATCCCCTTCCAGGGTCGCACTGTGCAGAGGGGCACCCTGATGCGGGCAGCGGTTCTCAATCAGCAGCGGCTGATTGTCGACTACCAGCAGCAACAGTTGCTGACCACTCACCTGAAAGGTCTTGCGGTAGCCCTCCTGCAGATTGATCAGACGCTCAAGCGCAACAAACATAGCCCTAACTCAAACATAAAGTGACCAAAACAACAGCAATCGTCACATATTAGCCATAACGAGGCTCTGGAGAAACGCTCTGTTCGCGACTGCCCAGCAGCGGCGCCAGCGGATCGTGCAACCAACGCTCTACCAGAGGCCAGACTTGCACCTGAGCCGGCTTGCTCACCAACATGTCGACATGGCCGAAATTATCAAAGCCCTCGTCCGCGCCCAGCCGCACGAACTGCTTGTGCTCGCTACCCAGTTGCTCGAACAGTTTGCGACAGGCCCAGACGGGGTCCTGATGATCCCCTGCCCCTGCCACTGCCAGCACGGGCACCTGAACATCGGCAAGGCCGGCCCACCAGTCCTGCTTCTTGTCACCGAAACGGCCAAACAACCCATGCCAGCGCATACTTTCCAGTGCCAGGCCGATCGGCTCGTCCTCGGGACCGCGTCCCAGCCGAGCACCAGACAGATGCACAAAGCGCTTGAGCAATAGCCGAGAGGTCCATTCCACCGGCGGAATTTTCAGCGGCCAGTAGATGCGACTGACCTGGGTGCCAAAGAATGCGGCACTGGCCACCTGTTCGGCGCCCAGCCAGTTGCCCCCCAATGCCGCCGCCAGGGTCGTTCCGCCCAAGGAATGCCCCAACCAATGCGGCACCTGGCCCGTCTGCTCACACACAAACGCGGCAATTGCCGGCAGGTCGTAACGAGCGTAATCGGCCACGCGATTTTGCCGATACTCGCGGTTGCGCGGCGACAAGCCATGACCGCGCATTTCCGGCATCCAGACATCGAAGCCAGCCCGAGCCAGATGGGCGCCCAGGCCAATGCCTCGCGGCGAATACCAAAAACGCCGGTTGGAAAAACTGCCGTGCAGAAGGATCACCGGCACACCACGAATCTGTTCCTGATCCGCCAGGCCCAGTCGCGTCACTGCCAGCTCTACCGTGCGATCAGGGCTGTTGCCAGCCTTGATGCGGTAGACATCTTCACTCAGGTCGCCCCGGCGCTCGGCACTGAGCAAGGCCACAGGGAAAAGGCTACTGCTGCTTTGCATAGATCTCTTGCACAAAAAAGGGCGAGCACCATCACTGGAACACGCCCTGAAAAATTCGGTGGAAACGCTCGAGCGCCAAACACCGGCGGTCGAGCGTTTCGTTTCAGCGCATCAGTTTGTTGCGCCTTGCCCCTCGGCCAGGAAGAACCAGGTCTCAAGCACGGAGTCAGGGTTCAGCGAGACGCTCTCGATGCCCTGCTCCATCAGCCACTTGGCCAGGTCCGGATGGTCGGATGGGCCTTGGCCACAGATACCGATGTACTTGCCTGCCTTGTTGCACGCCTGGATAGCGTTGGCCAGCAGCTTCTTGACCGCAGGGTTACGCTCGTCGAACAGGTGGGCAATGATCCCGGAATCACGGTCCAGGCCCAGGGTCAGCTGGGTCAGGTCGTTGGAGCCGATGGAGAAACCATCGAAGAACTCCAGGAATTCATCGGCCAGGATGGCGTTGGATGGCAGTTCGCACATCATGATCACGCGCAGACCATTCACACCACGACCCAGGCCGTTTTCGGCCAGTAGGTCGACCACCTGGCTGGCTTCACCCAGGGTACGGACGAACGGCACCATGATCTCGACGTTGGTCAGGCCCATCTCGTTGCGCACACGCTTGAGCGCACGGCACTCGAGTTCGAAGCAGTCACGGAACGACTCGCTGATGTAACGCGAGGCACCGCGGAAGCCCAGCATCGGGTTTTCTTCTTCCGGCTCGTAGAGCTTGCCGCCGATCAGGTTGGCGTATTCGTTGGACTTGAAGTCCGACAAGCGCACGATGACCTTCTTCGGCCAGAATGCCGCAGCCAGGGTGCTGATGCCTTCAACCAGTTTCTCGACATAGAAGCCGACCGGATCGTCGTAGCCGGCGATACGCTTGTCGACGCTGTCTTTCAGTTCTTGAGGCAGCCCGGCGTAGTTCAGCAGTGCTTTCGGGTGCACGCCGATCATGCGGTTGATGATGAACTCCAGGCGCGCCAGACCGACACCGGCGTTGGGCAACTGGGCAAAGTCGAAGGCACGATCAGGGTTGCCGACGTTCATCATGATCTTGAACGGCAGGTCAGGCATGGCATCGACCGAGTTCTGACGCACATCGAAGCCCAGCTCACCCTCAAAGATGAAACCGGTGTCGCCCTCGGCGCAGGAAACCGTCACGCCCTGGCCATCTTTAAGCACCTGAGTGGCGTTACCACAACCTACGACGGCAGGAATGCCCAGTTCACGCGCAATGATCGCGGCGTGGCAGGTACGCCCGCCCCGGTTGGTAACGATCGCGCTGGCGCGCTTCATGATCGGTTCCCAGTCCGGGTCGGTCATGTCCGAGACCAGCACGTCGCCTGGCTGGACCTTGTCCATTTCGGCGATATCGTGGATCACGCGCACCTTGCCAGCACCGATACGCTGACCGATGGCACGGCCTTCCACCAGCACCTTGCCGGTTTCCTTGAGCAGGTAGCGTTCCATGACATTGGCGCTGGAACGGCTCTTCACCGTTTCAGGACGGGCCTGAACGATGTACAGCTTGCCATCATCACCGTCCTTCGCCCACTCGATGTCCATCGGGCGCTGGTAGTGCTGCTCGATGATCATGGCCTGCTTGGCCAGCTCGGTGACTTCGGCGTCGCTGAGGCAGAAACGGGCACGGTCGGCACGCTCGACATCGACGACCTTGACAGAACGACCGGCCTTGGCCTCGTCGCCGTAGATCATCTTGATCGCCTTGCTGCCCAGGTTGCGGCGCAGGATCGCCGGACGGCCAGCCTGCAGCGTGTTCTTGTGGACGTAGAACTCGTCCGGGTTCACCGCGCCTTGCACCACGGTCTCGCCCAGGCCGTAGGCGCCGGTGATGAAGACCACGTCACGGAAACCCGACTCGGTGTCGAGGGTGAACATTACACCGGCGGTGCCGGTTTCGGAGCGGACCATGCGCTGCACGCCAGCCGACAAGGCCACCAGCTTGTGGTCGAAGCCCTGGTGCACGCGGTAAGCGATGGCACGGTCGTTGAACAGGGAGGCAAAGACTTCCTTGGCGGCGCGGATCACGTTGTCCACACCACGGATATTCAGGAAAGTCTCTTGCTGGCCAGCGAACGAGGCGTCGGGCAGGTCTTCGGCGGTGGCCGAGGAGCGCACGGCGACCGCCATGTTCGGGTTGCCCTGGGACATTTCAGCAAAGGCGGTGCGGATCTCGGCATCCAGACGCGCCGGGAACTCTGCGTCCATCACCCACTGACGAATCTGTGCACCGGTTTTTACCAGGGCGTTGACGTCGTCTACGTCCAGCGCGTCCAGGGCGGCGTGGATACGCTCGTTCAGGCCACTCTGCTCAAGAAAATCACGGTATGCCTGAGCCGTAGTGGCAAAGCCGCCAGGAACCGATACACCGGCGCCGGCAAGGTTACTGATCATCTCGCCGAGGGATGCGTTCTTGCCCCCCACATGCTCCACATCATGGACGCCGAGCTTATCGAGGGAAACTACGTACTCTACCAAGGTGATCTCTCCACTAACTGTATTGGAAAAGCTCAGGACGCCGGCGATTTCGCTAGGAACGTGCCGGGCGCTTGTGGCCTGGACCTGGAAAATAAGTGAGAATGCCGACAAGGGTTGTTCGGCAAACCGAACCTATCATATCCAAGATTCGTCACCAGCTTAAGGCCCATGGCGCAAATGAAACGATCTGCTTTCTTTATTTCCGATGGCACCGGCATCACCGCCGAGACCCTGGGACAAAGCCTACTAGCGCAGTTCGAGAACATTCCCTTCAATAAATTCACGCGACCGTACATTGATAGCGTGGAAAAAGCGCACACCATGGTACAGCAAATCAATGCCGCCGCAGAACGCGATGGTGCGCGCCCGATCATCTTCGACACCATCGTCAATCAGGACATTCGCGAGGTACTGGCGACCTCCAATGGCTTCATGATCGATATTTTTTCGACCTTCCTCTCGCCGTTGGAGCAGGAGCTGACCGCCCATTCGTCCTATTCAGTGGGCAAATCCCACTCGATCGGTGGCAACTCCAACTACATGGAGCGTATCGAGGCGGTGAACTTCGCGCTGGACAACGACGACGGCGCGCGCACCCACTACTACGACAAGGCCGACCTGATCCTGGTGGGTGTGTCGCGCTGCGGCAAGACCCCGACCTGCCTGTACATGGCCATGCAATTCGGCATCCGTGCGGCCAACTACCCACTGACCGAAGACGATATGGAGCGCCTGCAACTGCCCTCGGCCCTGAAACGGCACCAGCACAAGCTCTTCGGCCTGACCATCGACCCGGACCGCCTCACCGCAATCCGTCACGAACGCAAGCCCAACAGTCGCTACGCCAGCTTTGCCCAATGCGAATTCGAAGTTCGCGAAGTGGAGAACCTGTTCCGCCGCGAGAACATTCCCCACATCAACTCCACCCACTTCTCGGTGGAAGAGATCTCCGCGAAGATCCTCGTTGAGAAAGGCGTGGAACGCCGCTTCAAATAACAAACAAGGGTACTGGCACGCCAACTCCCACAGGGATCCGTGCAGAACACTGCATTTTCTGTGGGGGCAGGCTTGCCTGCGATGGCGTCAGCGCGGTGTCAGCTAGTGCGCGGTGCCTGTAATCGTTAGCAAGTCAACGTCCCACAAGGGCCAGCGCCAGTCTTGGGTTTAAAAAACAAACCCCCGCTAAAAAGCGGGGGTTTGTCGGCAGGCTGGTTTCGTTATCCCTGCATCAGAGTGTCGACTGCCCGCTCAATGCCAGGTCCACCAGCTCGCGGTTGGCTACGGCATACATGGCGTAGTCCGTCCCCGTCGCAGCACGCAGTTCTTCAAGCATGGCGCGCCAGCGCTTCACCATCACCGCATGCTGCCCCATCCACAACGCCACGCGTGCGTCCATGTCCTGCGGTGCGTCGACCATCTGCAATACCGAGATGGTAATTGCCCGCTGCTGCAGGTCGATGTCGTCACGGAACGCCTCGCGTGCCAGGGCCTGCCAGTTGTTTTCCACCGGCAGGTTGCTGATTTCCTGCAGGTACCAGGTCAGGTCCAGGGCGCTGCCCACGGCGAAGAAGGCCTTGGCCACTTCGGCTGGGTCTTGCCCGGTTACGTCGGACGCCTCGATGATCGGCAACAGCGTGTACAGGTGCGTCGTACCGGCAACCATCCGTGCCAGCAACTCCGGCACACCGGCTTCGACAAAGCCCTGGTAGCGTGCCTGCCAGCGTTCACGGGTCGGACCTTCCAGCAGTTCGTCCAGCTTCAAGCCCAATGCCGCAATTTTCGGCCCGAAGTGCGCCGCATCGCGCCCGGCATCCTGCTCGTTACGGCGGCTGCGCAGGAACCAGCGAGTAGCCCGCCGCCCAAGACGCATCAGTTCGTCCATCAGGGTCAACTGCACCTCGGCCGAGACCTGATAGTCCAGTGCTTCGATCTGGCGGAACCAGTGCGGCAGATGGAAGATGTCGCGGACAATGACATAGGCGCCGGCAACATTCGCCGGGCTCATGCCCGTGGACTCCTTGAGCCGCTGCACGAAGGTGATGCCCATGTTGTTGACCAGGTCGTTGGCGATCTGGGTGCTGACGATCTCGCGCTTCAGGCGGTGGCGACGCATGGCGTCGGCAAACTTGCTGACCAACGACGGCGGGAACGCCGTCTCCATGTCACGGGTCAGGTAGTCATCGTCCGGCACCAGCGACTTGAGCAGCGCTTCCTTGAGGTCGATCTTGCTGTAGGAAATCAGCACCGACAATTCAGCGCGAGTCAGACCCTGGTTCGCCGCCAGACGCTCAGCCAGTTGCTCTTCGCTCGGCAGGAACTCGATGGCGCGATCCAGCTTGCCACGGCTTTCCAGGTCCGCCATCAAACGCTTGTACTCGGCAATGCGCTCCTTGGCACGACGTGCAGCCAGCGACAACGCCTGGGTCTGCTTGTAGTTGTTGCCCAGCACCAGCGCGGAAACTTCCTCGGTCATGCTGCCCAGCAGCTGGTTACGCTGTTTCTCGGTCATATCGCCAGCCTGCACCACTTCGTTGAGCAGGATCTTGATATTGACCTCGTGGTCAGAGCAGTCCACACCACCGGCGTTATCGATGAAGTCGGTGTTGGTTGCCCCGCCATTCAGGCCGAATTCGACGCGACCAAGCTGGGTCATGCCGAGGTTGCCGCCCTCACCCACCACTTTGCAGCGCAGCTCGTTACCGTCCACGCGCAGCGCGTCGTTGGCCTTGTCGCCAACATCGGCGTGGCTTTCTTCACTCGACTTGACGTAGGTGCCGATACCGCCGTTCCACAGCAGGTCAACCGGTGCCTTGAGCAAGGCGTTGAGCAGCTCGGTCGGGGTCAGCTTGTCGGCTTCGATAGCGAAGCGCTCTTTCATTTGCGGGGTAATCGCAATGCTTTTTGCACTGCGCGGGAAGATCCCGCCGCCTTCGGACATGATGCTGGTGTCGTAGTCACTCCAGGCAGAACGCGGCAAGTCGAACAAGCGCTGGCGCTCGGCGAAGCTGCTGGCTGGCTCCGGGTTCGGATCGATAAAGATGTGCAAGTGGTTGAACGCCGCAACCAGCTGCAGCTTGTCGGACATCAGCAAGCCGTTACCGAACACGTCACCGGCCATGTCGCCAATGCCGATCACGCTGATCGAATCTTCCTGGACATTGATACCGCGCTCGCGGAAATGTCGCTGCACGCCCACCCAGGCACCACGGGCAGTAATACCCATTTTCTTGTGGTCGTAACCGGCCGAGCCGCCCGAAGCGAAGGCATCACCCAGCCAGAAGCCGTAGTCGATGGCAATGCCGTTGGCAATGTCGGAGAAGGTCGCAGTGCCCTTGTCGGCAGCGACTACCAGATACGGGTCATCGTCGTCGTGGCGCACCACGTTGGCCGGCGGTACCAGTGCGCCGTCCTTGAGGTTGTCGGTAATGTCCAGCAGGCCGGAGATGAAGATGCGGTAGCACGCGATACCTTCAGCCTGAATGTCATCACGGCTGCCGCCCAGTGGCAGGCGACGCGGAAGGAAACCACCCTTGGCGCCCACCGGGACAATGACCGAGTTCTTCACCTGCTGCGCCTTCACCAGGCCCAACACTTCGGTACGGAAGTCCTCTTCACGGTCGGACCAGCGCAGGCCGCCGCGCGCCACGTTGCCGAAGCGCAGATGCACGCCCTCGACCCGTGGCGAGTAGACAAATATCTCGAACTTCGGCACCGGCTTGGGCAGTTCCGGGATCAGCTTCGGATTGAACTTGAAGCTGAAGTAGGACTTGTTCTGGCCATTGGCATCGGGCTGATAGAAGTTGGTCCGCAGGGTGGCCTTGATCAGGTCCAGGTAGCGTCGCAGGATGCGGTCTTCGTTGAGCACCTGAACGTCGTCCAGGGCACTGAGAATCGCCTGCTCCAAACGCTGCTGCTTGTCGTCCAGGTCTTCAACGTTGAGCTTGCGCGCCAGGTAGAAGCGGGTCTTGAACAGACGCACCAGCTCGCGGGCAATGTCAGTGTGGTTGTTCAAGGTGCTGGCGATGTAGCCCAGGTCGAAGCCCAGACGAATCTGCTTCAGGTAGCGGGCATAGGCACGCAGCAGCGCAACATCGCGCCATGGCAGGCCGGCAGTCAGCACCAGGCGGTTGAACGCATCGTTCTCCGCATCGCCATTGACGATGTGGACAAAGGCATCCTGCAAGGTGTCGTTGAGTTGCTGGATGTCCAGGTGCAGGCCTTCGCTGTAGGTGAAGGCGAAGTCATGAATCCAGAACTCGCGACCGTTGGCATGACGCAGGCGGTACGGGAACTCGCCCAGTACGCGCAGGCCAAGGTTTTCCAGGATCGGCAGCACATCAGACAGCGCCAGCGGCGTATCGGCGTGGTACAGCTTGCAAAACAGTTGATGCTTACCGGTCTGGGTCAACGGCTGGTAGAAACTCATTACCAGCGGCTTGTGCTCGGAAAGCGCCAGCAGGTGCTGCATGTCGACTACTGCCGAATGAGCAGCAAAACGCTCGCGGTAACCTGCCGGGAAGCCTTTCGGGAAGTCCGCCAGGACATTGGTGCCCTGGGCTTCACCAAAGCTCTCGACGGTCAGGCTGACGTAGTCGTCCTGCCACGAACGACAGGCCTGAATGACTTCATTTTCCAGCTGTTGCGGGTCGATCTCGATGCGGTTCTTGGGGTCAACCCGCAAAATCAGCTGCACACGTGCCAGTACGGACTCGGAGAAGAAGGTCCAGAACTCGCAATCGGTGGCTTTCAGGCGATCCATCAGTACCTGCTGGATCTTCTGCCGCACTTCGGTGGAGTAGATGTCGCGCGGCACATAGGCCAGGCAGTAGCAGAAGCGGCCGTAAGGATCCTTGCGCAGGAAGACGCGGATCTTGTTGCGTTCCTGGATCTGCACAATCGACATGACGGTACTGAACAACTCGTCGACCGGCGTCTGGAACAGGTCGTCGCGGGGCAGGACTTCCAGTACCTGCGCCAGCTCCTTGCCCAGGTGCGCCTTCGGATCGAAGAGCGAACGACGCTCGATTTCGGCGACCTTGCCACGAATGTAAGGGATCGCCCGCACGCTCTCACCGTATACGGTGGAGGTGTAGAGGCCCATGAAACGGCATTCCTTGATGACCTTGCCATCTGCGTCCAGCTGGCGAATCGACACGTAATCCGGGTAGGCCGGACGGTGCACCCGGCTTGGATGAGCAGCCTTGGCAAAGGACAGCAGCAGCGGTTCCTTGAGGTAGTTGACGGCGTAGTCTTCAATACGCAATTCGTCGACGGTCAGGCCCTTGCGCAGCAACCGGGCCAGGCCCAGGAAGGACTGTTCGTCATACTGCAGATGAGCGCCCTGGGCGTCATTGCCGACCACGAACTCCTCGTAGCCAAGGAAGGTGAAGTGGTTGCCCACCATCCACTCGAGGAAGCCCTTGACCTCGGCCTTTTCAGCCTCGGCCGGGGCATAGGCGGTCTGTTCGACCAGCGCGAGCATTTCTCGCACCTTGGCTTTCATCGGCTCGAAATCGGCAACGGCTACCCGCACTTCAGCCAGCACCTGCTCCAACTCACGGGTCAACAGGTTCAGTTCGGCGGCGTTGGCGCAGCGATCAATCTCCAGGTACATCAGCGACTCTTGCAGCACACCCTCTGCCTGAGTGCCTTTGGGCAGGATATCCAGCAATTCGCCCTTGGCACCGCGACGGACGCTCAATACCGTGGTCTGCAGCGTGTGAATGCTGTAGCCGCGCCGGTTCAGCTCGGTGCGTACCGAGTCGACCAGAAACGGCAAGTCGTGGTGCAGCACCTCGACGGCGGTGTGGGTCGACTGCCAGCCATGACGTTCATAGTCGGGGTTGTAGACACGGACCTGCGGTTGGGCGTGATCGAAACGCTCCAGCATGCGCCAGGCTGACAGGGTGCAGCCCGCCAGGTCGGAAAGGCGACGCTGGGTCAGTTCGTCCAGAGAGATGATGCCGAAGAATTGCTCGGCAAACAGCGCCACTTGTGGCAGTGCCTGTTCGCTGATGTGCTGCGCCAGGGCCGCTTGCAGTTGATGCTGGAAGTCGGCTTTGCTGGCTGCGGTGAAGAACGCCATCTGTGGTACTCCGCTTGGGCTTTATTATTGAGTGAAGCGTCGTGCGCGTGCGCCTGATACGGGTCAACGATAGCCAACCCTGAGCAGGAAGACGGTAAAACCATTGGTTACATTCACCCATTCCACGGATGAGCATCTGCAAAAACGACTGCCGCCCCAGAGCAGGCTGTGTCTTTACGGGTGACCATCGACAGCGCAGCTTAACGAGGCGCGGGACGCCACTGCTTGCGCCGCTGCGACATATTCGGTCATTGACGTGCAGCCTGACGTTTATACACCGGCTGAACACTGGCAGAATCATCCCTCTACTTATTGATCGAGCCTTCCATGCAACTGACCACCGCCCAATTGATGGCCACCCCGTGCGACGACGAAGAAGACAACATGGCGACGCTGTGTTGCATCAGCGACAAGGGCGAAATGTTCCTGATGACCCGCTACCCAGACGAAGACGAGGTGGAAATCACCCTCGACGACGAGCCTTCTACCCTCGACGGTCTGAAGATCACCCTCGGCCCGCAGCGCCTGTTGATCGAGGTTGCACCTGGCGACGCGGATGCATTGGGGGGCGACGACCACCTGGAAATCACTCACAGCACGCCGGCCGGCGACCTGGCTGAAGTCGAGGAAACCCTGCAGAACATCCTCAAGGGCACCGGCACCTACGTCAGCGAACTGTAAGGAGGTTAGTCGGCGAGCCCCTGGATAGATTAAAGTATCAGCCCCTGCCGACGGCTTTTTCAGACTGCACCTCGGCCCTTTATCCAGGAACCCTCGACGATGGAACATCGTGAAGCGCTGATCGCGCTGCGCACCTTTCTTTCAACCCAGATTCTTGGCCAGGAAAAACTGGTCGAGCGCTTGCTGATCGTGCTCCTTGCCGATGGCCATATGCTGGTGGAAGGGGCGCCGGGCCTGGCCAAGACCAAGGCGATCAAGGAACTTGCCGAAGGCATCGAAGCCGAGTTCCACCGGATCCAGTTCACCCCGGACCTGCTTCCGGCCGACATCACCGGCACCGAAATCTATCGCCCGGAAACCGGCAGTTTTGTCTTCCAGCAAGGCCCGATCTTCCACAACCTGGTGTTGGCCGATGAAATCAACCGGGCGCCGGCCAAAGTGCAGTCGGCCTTGCTCGAAGCCATGGCCGAGCGCCAGGTCAGCGTCGGGCGCAGCACGTATGACCTCTCGCCCCTGTTCCTGGTGATGGCCACCCAGAACCCGATTGAACAGGAAGGCACTTACCCGCTGCCTGAAGCACAACTCGACCGATTCCTGATGCACGTGAAAATCGGTTTCCCGGACGCCGCCGTCGAGCGACGCATTCTTCAACAAGCGCGCGGCGAAGCCCTTAACGGCGAAACCAAACCGGAGCGCCGGGTCAGTCAGCAGGCCATTTTTGCCGCACGCAAGGAAATCCTCGGCCTGTACATGGCAGACGCGGTGGAGGAATACCTGGTGCAACTGGTCATGGCCACCCGTACGCCAGCCAAATTCGACACCGAGATGGCCGACTGGATCGCCTATGGCGCCAGCCCCCGTGGCTCCATCGCCCTGGATCGCTGTGCGCGGGCTCACGCCTGGCTGGCCGGGCGCGACTTTGTCAGCCCTGAAGACATTCAAGCGGTACTGTTCGACGTGCTGCGTCACCGCATCATCCTGTCCTTTGAAGCCGAGGCTGCGGGCATTGACCAGGACCGGGTGATCCAGCGCATCCTCGACGTCGTAGCCGTGGCCTGACCCCATGCCCTCTCAGCTGCTGGCGACCCCCGGCGTTCGTATCGGTCTATCAGAACTGATCGAAATGCGTCATCGCGTGCGCGAGGTGCAGCTGTTTGCCGCCCCCGGCCAACGCAGCCCGCTGATCGGCCTGCACCACTCGAAACTGCGCGGACGCGGCGTGGACTTCGATCAGGTGCGGGTCTATCAAGCCGGAGACGACGTACGCAACATCGACTGGCGGGTTACTGCCCGCACCCAGGAGCCGCACACCAAACTGTTTCACGAAGAACGCGAGCGCCCCATTTACATTCTGGTCGAACAGAGCCACCGGCTGTTCTTCGGCTCCGGACTGATGTTCAAGTCGGTACTTGCCGCCCAGGCTGCGGCACTGATCGGCTGGGCGGCATTGGGCCACAATGATCGTATCGGTGGCCTGGTGTTCGGCGACAATGCGTATTACGAGATCAAGCCGCGTCGCAGCAAGCAGAGCCTGCTGCAATTGCTCAACCGTCTGGCCCGGGCCAATCAGGGGTTGCACACCGAAGCGCAACCTCAAGGCGATACCTTGAGCATGGCCTTGCGGCGGGCGCGGGAAGTCCTGCGCCCCGGCAGCCTGGCCATCGTCATTTGTGACGAACGGGCACTGAGCACCAGCGTCGAGCAACAACTGAGCCTGCTTTCACGGCATTGCGACCTGTTGCTGTTGCCGCTCTCCGACCCCCTTGACCATGCCCTGCCGGCGGCCGGTTTGTTGCGTTTCGCCCAACGCGGCGCGCAACTGGAACTGGACACCCTCGACGCCAATCTGCGTCAGAGCTACCGTAGCCAAAGCGAGGCACGCATTGAGCGCTGGGAGCTGCTGGCACAGAAACTGCGCGTGGTGCTCATGCCATTGAGCACCCAGAGTGAGATGATTGAACAACTGCGCGAGTACCTCAATCCGCAACGTCCAGGGCAAAAACGATGAACGACCTGGAGCAGCTGCAACCCTTGATCACACCTGACCCAATCAGCCTTTGGCCACCTGCGCCGGGCTGGTGGGCATTACTCCTGCTCTTGCCACTGCTCGGCTGGGGCGCCTGGCGCCTGCGTCACTGGCGGCCCGCGAAAAAGCCTATCGTGCGTGCCGAGTTACCCCTTGACCCCATACGCCTTGAAGCGCTGGCCGAGTTGGCACGCCTGAGCAAGCCCTACGACGGTGCCCCCGCCGGTGCCTGGCTGCAACAGATCAATGCGCTACTCAAACGGCTCTGCCGCAATCATTACCCGGGCAGCCATAGCCACACCCTCAATGGTCGGCAATGGCTGGCGTTTCTCGACAATCGCTGCCCGGCGGCGGGCCTGACCCGCTGGATGGTGCTGGTCGAAGGCGCCTACAAGCCCGAGTGCAAGCTCGATGACAAGGCCATCGCCGGCCTGACCCAAGCGGTTGAAATCTGGATCCGTAAACATGTTTGAGCTGGCCTGGCCATGGGTCTTCACCCTCTTGCCGCTGCCTTGGCTGGCGCGCTGGCTGCTGCCCGTCGCCGACAGCGGCGAGCCGGTCCTCAAGGTCGCCTTCCTGGATGAGCTGGAAGGCCTGGCTGGGCGCCGCGCCCGGCTGAACCTGCCCACTTGGCGGCAACAGGCACCGTTCATCGTGGTCTGGCTGTTGCTGTTGCTGGCCGCCGCACGCCCTCAATGGCTAGGTGAGCCCGTGCCTGTAGCGGCCAGCGGCCGTGATCTGTTGGTCGCCGTAGACGTTTCCGGCTCGATGGACTTTCCTGACATGCACTGGCAGGACGACGACGTCAGCCGCCTGACCCTGGTGAAACAGCTTCTGGGCGACTTTCTCCAGGCCCGTCAGGGAGACCGCGTCGGCCTGATCCTGTTTGGCAGCCAGGCCTACCTGCAGGCCCCCCTGACGTTCGACCGGCGCACCGTGCATACCTTCCTCAATGAAGCGCAAATCGGGATCGCCGGCAAGAACACCGCCATTGGTGATGCCATCGGCCTTGCCGTGAAGCGCTTGCGTCAACGCCCAACACAGAGCCGGGTGCTGATCCTGGTCACCGACGGGGCCAACAACGGCGGACAGATCCACCCGCTGACTGCCGCACGCCTGGCCGCCCAGGAAAGCGTGAAAATCTATACCATCGGCATCGGCGCCGACCCCGAGCAAAGCGGCACTGCTGGCCTGCTGGGCATCAACCCGAGCCTGGACCTGGATGAAGCCTCGCTCAAGGAAATTGCCGAGCTGACACACGGTGCCTATTTCCGGGCCCGCGACGGCAACGAACTGACCGCAATCAGTGACACCCTCGACCGCCTGGAGCCGGTGGCCCAACAACCGACGCAGGCCCGTACCGCCGAGGCCCTGTATAGCTGGCCACTGGCACTGGCGCTGCTGTTCAGCGTACTGCTGGTGGTCCGCGAGCGTTGGCACGACAATCCGTTGCAGCGCCTGCTCAGCAACCGACACTTCCTGCAACCGCACCCTGACTGGCGTGAACGCCTTAAACGTCTGCGTCTACGGAGGCGCCGATGATCGAACTCTGGCCGCAATGGCTACGCCCTGTCTGGCTACTGGTAGTACCGCTACTGGGCTGGTTGCTGTGGAAACTCTGGCATCGCCAGAAACGTGCCGGTCGCTGGCAGATGATCCTGCCTCCAGCATTCCATGCGGTACTGCTTGGCGGTGGTAGCGGTCGCGACAGCAAGTTGCCATGGATTGCGTTGGGGGTGGCGTGGCTCCTGACGGTCATCGCCTTGCTCGGGCCGAGCTGGCAGCGCCTGGAGGAAACCCGGCAGCGCCCTGCCGACCCGCTGGTGGTCCTGCTGGAGTTGACCCCGCAGATGCTCGCCACGGATAGCCCGCCCACGCGCCTGGAACAGGCACGACGAAAACTGCTCGACCTGCTCGAACACCGCCGCGACAGCCAGACGGCGATCATCGTCTATGCCGGAAGCGCGCATACGCTGGTACCGCTTTCTGACGACCTGGATACCAGCCGCAATCTGCTTGAGGCTCTGGACCCCTCGATCATGCCGCAAGCCGGGCAGCGCGCCGACCTGGCTGTACGCAAGGGCCTGGCGCTGCTGTCACAAGCCGGCCTTGGCCAAGGTCGTTTATTGCTGATTGGCTCCTCGTTGAGCCCTGAGGAACGGCAAGGCATTGCTCAGGCGCTGGGCCATCATGGGCCCAAACTGCTGATGCTGGGTGTTGGCAGCGCCGAAGGCGCGCCGGTAAAGCAGAGTAATGGCGAATTCCTCAAGGACGCTGAAGGCACGATTCTCATGCCTCGCCTGGACAGTGCAAGCCTGAGGGACTTTGTCATGGAGACGGGTGGCAAGTACCGCCATGCTCGAATCGATGACCTGGACCTGCGTGGCCTCGGCCTGTTCGCCCCGCCAAGGGCGCTGCACAACGACGGCCAGACCGTGCAGCTGGACAGTTGGGCCGACCAGGGCTACTGGCTGCTGCTACCGCTCTTGCTGCTGGCGGCCTGTGCGGGCCGTCGCGGCTGGCTGCTCTGCCTGCCATTGCTGTGGGTGCTGCCACAACCCAGCTATGCGTTTGAACTTGCTGACCTGTGGCTACGCCCCGACCAGCAAGGCCAGCGCCTGCTTGAGCAACAACGCCCCGCAGAGGCTGCCCGACGCTTCCAGGACCCGCAATGGAAAGCCTTGGCGCTGTACGAGGCCGGTGACTATGCCGGCGCTGTGCGTCTGTTCGCCCAAAGCAACACCGCGATTGCCCACTACAATCGCGGTAATGCCCTCGCACGCAGCGGAGAACTGGACGCTGCAGTGGATGCCTATGAGCAGGCGCTGGAGCGCCAACCGGAACTTCAGCCCGCCATTACGAACAAAGCATTGGTCGAGGAACTGCTGCGCCAGCAAAAAGCGGCAGAGCAGGAACAGGCGGCGGCAACTGAAACTGAAACCGAGCAGAACGCACCCGGCACAACGACTGACAGCAACACGAACAGCAGCACGACCTCTGCGGCTGACAGCGAGCACAACACTGACGCCGCGCAAGAACAGCAAGGCCAGAACCCGTCGTCGGGGACAGAGCAAACGCAACAGGGAAACAGCAGCGGCCAGGATGACGAAACCACCCATCCGCCGCAACGGCCAAGCGACAGCAGCCTCGACGCCGAACAGCGCCAGGCGCTTGAGCAATGGTTACGGCAGATCCCGGACAACCCTGCCGAACTGCTGCGCCGAAAATTTTGGTATGAACAGCAACAACACCAGGAAACTCATTGATGAGACGCGCCTGCGCCCTCGTTTTCAGCCTTGCCCTCAGCCTGCAGGTGCAGGCCGCCGCGTTGCTTGCCAGCGTTGACCGCACGCGCCTGAACGCCGGTGAAACGCTCGAATTGACCCTCCAGACCCAGGACATCACCCAGTTTGGCAAGCCCGACCTGGAGCCACTGCAGGCCAGTTTCGAGGTTCGTGGCACCCGCCAGGTAAACAACCTGACCACCCTCAACGGCGAAACCCAGGCCAGTACACGCTGGATCATCACCCTGCTACCGCGCCAAAGCGGTAGCCTGCAGATTCCCGCGCTGCACCTGGGCGAAGTCAGCAGCCAACCGATCGAGCTTCAGGTGCTGCAAGCACAGGACAACGTCATTGAAAACCTGGCACCGGTTTTCATCGAGGCCAGCCTCGACCAGAACAGCATTTATGTGCAGGCCCAAGCCGTTTTGACCCTGAGGATCTACCACTCGGTAGCCTTGTACGATGACAGTAGCCTGAGCCGGCTCCAACTGGACGGCGCGAAGGTCGAACCGCTGGGCGAATCACGGACCTACGAGAAAGAGATCAACGGTGTACGCCATGGTGTGATCGAAATGCGCTATGCGATCTACCCACAACGCAGCGGCGACCTGACCATTCCATCCCTGACCTTCAGCGCCACCACCGTAGAGCCGGCGACAGATCAAGACAGCGCCCCGCGCAGCGGCAAGCAAACCCACGTGAGTTCTGCGCAGATCACGCTGCAGGCCAAACCCATACCGGCAAGCTACCCTGCCAACACACCCTGGCTACCGGCACGCAACCTGACCCTGGAAGAACACTGGAGCCCCGACCCGACGCAAGCCGCGACACAAATCGGCGACTCACTGACCCGCTCCGTGACCATCAAGGCCGAAGGCCTGTCCAGTACACAGATACCGCCGCTACCCGGCGTGGAAGTAACAGGCCTGCGTCGCTACCCCGACCAGCCGCAACTGCGTAATGAGATCAACGACCGCGGCCTGCTCGGTAGCCGCGAAGAGCGCGAGGCGCTGGTGCCAACGCACGCGGGTACGCTTGAGCTACCGAACCAGGACGTCATTTGGTGGAACACCCGGGAAGACCATCTGGAACGTAGCAGCCTGCAAGCACAGACCCTGCAGATTCAGGACAATCCAGCGCTAAGCGCGGATACGCCGAGCACCTCTGTACCGCTTGAAAGCGGTCCGCTTTGGCCTTGGCAACTCAGCACACTGATACTCGCACTGACCACCCTGAGTGGCTTCGCCCTCTGGTGGCGTGCCCGCTCACAACCGGCCGTGCTGCGCGCAGCTCAAAGTGGTCCAAGCCCACGCACACTGCTTGACGACCTCAAGCGCGCCTGTCAGGCCAACGACCCGCAAGCGACCCGGCAAGCCCTCGACGCCTGGGCTCGCCAGCAACCCGAAACCCTTGCCGAAATGGCGGCTCGCTTCGTTCCATTGTCCGATGCGCTGGATGGTTTGAACGGCGCGCTCTACAGCGAAACAGGCCAATACTGGCAAGGTGAAGAGCTGTGGCGGGCCATTGGCACGATCCCTACCGCAGAACAGGCTCAACCGACACCCGGCGAAAGTAGTAGTCTGCCACCCCTCTATCCCAAGTAATCAGCCGCTCTAGCCTGCACATCTTCAGGCTTCCTTAAGATAACTCATCGACACTTGCTCCCAACGATACACAGGAGCAAGCACGATGCCTGAGCCCACCGACGCCATTTGGCCCTTCGCTTTACCGCTTCGGCTAGCACCTGAGAACAGCCCCCTGCTGAGCCTGGTGCAGGCCTTGCCCGACAGCGATGAGCGTCCGCTGTTCGAAGACTTCATCCGCCAGCGTTTTCGCTTGGTACATGGCGCAGAAATACGTCTCTTCATGCCTGAACTGTTCGGCCTGAAAGACCAAAGCAATACCTTGTGTGCCGTCGCAGGGCTACGCCGTGCCAGCACCTCACGGTTGTTTCTGGAACAGTATCTGGATGCGCCAATCGAGCACTACATCCAGTCAGAGAACCAACAACCGACGCCACGCGAGCAGATTGTCGAGGTCGGCAATCTGGCCGCCAGCGATACAGGCAGCGCCCGCCTGAGCATCATCGCCATGACCTGGCTGTTAGGTGCCGCCGGCTTTCAATGGGTGTCGTTTACCGGCAATACCGGTCTGGTCAACAGCTTCCATCGCCTCGGCCTCAAGCCCAACACCCTGTGCGCAGCAGATCCTCAGCGCCTGGGCGATGAGCGCCACACGTGGGGCCAGTATTACGACAGCCGTCCGAGTGTCCACATTGGCAACATCTGCAGTGGCTTCCAACACTTGGCCAAGGTCGGGCTGTTCAAACGACTTGGCCTGCCTCCAGTCGACCGAGAGACCTGCAATGTCGCCTGAACTCAGCCTGTTTGAAAATCAGCTGCAACGCTATGCACAGGAACGCCCTTTTGCCCCGGCCCTATGGGGTGACGAACTACGCCTGGACTATGAATCGTTATGGGCCGAAGTCAGTTACCGCCGAAAAATCTTGAGTGAGCAGCCTGAAGGCGTCGTGGTACTCGCGGTGGACAACGGGCCCGAAGCCATGTTGTGGGACCTGGCGGTGCTCTTTGAAAAGCGCCCTTGCCTGACCCTGCCCCCATTTTTCAGCCCCGCGCAACGCCTGCACTGCCTGGAGCAATGCCAGGCCCCGCTGGTCGTTGCAGAGCCAGGCATGGCCAGCGAGCTCGAATCGGCTGGCTACCGTGACCACGGCAAGCTCTGGTACAAAGCCGTGACCTCTACTGTGGCACTGCCAGAGGGAACCGCGAAGATCACCTTCACGTCAGGCACGACCGGCGCCCCCAAAGGCGTTTGCCTGAGTGCCGAGAGTTTCTTGCGGGTAGCCCGTGAGCTGGCCGCTGCCAGTGAGGCCGTCAAGCCAGAGCATCACCTGGCGCTGTTGCCCCTGGCAATCCTGTTGGAAAACCTCGGTTGCTATGCAGCCCTCTTCGCAGGCGCTGTGCTGAGCCTGCCAAGCCAGGCCAGCCTGGGAATTCGTGGCGCCAGCGGCGTCGATGCCCCGACCTTTCTGGCGTGCCTGGCGTCCCGTCGTCCACACAGCCTGATTCTGGTACCGCAACTGCTACAACTGCTGGTCGGCGCCGCCCGGGCGCATGCCTTCGACCCCTCCTGCCTGCGCTTTGCCGCAGTAGGCGGCGCCAGGGTATCTCCAAGCCTGCTCCACAGTGCACACCAGCTCGGCATCCCAGCCTATGAAGGCTACGGTTTGTCCGAGTGTGCTTCGGTGGTGTGCCTGAACGTGCCTGGCGCTATCAAGCCGGGAAGCGTCGGACGGCCACTTCCGCACCTGAAGGTCAAACTGGCCGACGACGGCGAGGTGCTGATCCAGGGCTCGACGATGCTGGGGTACATGGGAAGCCCGGCCCAAGCGACGGAGTGGCTCGCCAGCGGAGACATAGGCGAATTCGACGCCGATGGCTTTCTGTACATCAAAGGCCGCAAGAAACACCAGTTCGTTACCAGCTATGGCCGCAACGTCAATCCCGAATGGGTGGAGGCAGAACTGACACAAGGCGGAGTCATTGCCCAGGCGTTTGTCCACGGCGAGGCCCTGCCCTACAACGCGGCCCTGCTCTGGCCCCATGACCCGACCTGCAGCGACCAGGTACTTGCCGATGCCGTAGCCCAGGCCAACGCAGCCTTGCCTGACTATGCACGCGTGCATCACTGGCTGCGCTTGCCGCAACCCTTTACCCCTGCCAATGGCCTGCTGACTGCCAATGGCCGACCACGCCGCGATGCCATCCTTGAGCAGTATCAGGCGGCGCTGGAGTCCTTTAATCGTTCCGAGGAACTGTCGTCATGAGTTTTTTTGAAACCCTGCAAGCCGCCACTGCACAGGAACGCAACGCGCTGTTTGAAGTACCGGTCATCCGCAAGGCGCTGGCCGGAGAGGTGACGCTGGAGAGCTATCGCGCCTTCCTGATCCAGGCCTACTACCATGTTCGCCATACCGTACCGTTGATGATGGCGTGCGGGGCTCGCCTGCCCGAACGACTGGAATGGCTACGCCACGCGGTCTGTGAATACATCGAAGACGAGTACGGCCACGAACAGTGGGTACTGAACGATATCGTCGCCTGCGGCGGCGACCGTGAAGCGGTGCGCACCGGCCAACCCGACCAACCCATCGAACTGATGGTTGCGTTTCTCTATGACCTGATCGCACGGCATAACCCGGTAGGCCTGTTTGGCATGGTCAACGTGCTTGAAGGCACCAGCATTGCGTTGGCAACCCATGCCGCCGAGCGCATTCGCGACCGCCTGGCACTGCCTGAGGAGGCCTTCAGCTACCTGAACTCCCATGGTGCTCTGGATATCGGGCACATGCAGACCTACCGCAAACTGATGGACCAACTGGACGACCCTGCCGATCAGGCCGCCGTCATTCACGCCTCGAAAGTGGTCTACCGGCTGTACGCGGACATGTTCCGGGCGCTGCCGCAAAACACCCAATCGCCAACCCTGCTGGAGAGCAATCATGCGGCTCAATGAAGCCCGAGTCGTACTCACCGGTGCCAGTGGCGGCATTGGCCTGGCAATCACCAACGCGCTGCTCGCCAGCGGTGCCCAGGTACTGGCGGTGTCACGCCATGAAGACGCCTTGCGCCCAAGCATGGCGCGTTATCCAAGCCAACTGCGCTGGGTGTCGGCAGACCTGACCTGTGCAACAGACCGGAACAAGGTACTCAATGCCGCCCAGGCCATGGGTGGCATCAACCTGCTGATCAATGCCGCCGGCGTGAACCAGTTCGCCATGCTTGAGCAACTGGAAGACAGCGACATCAGCCACATGCTGGACCTGAACATCATTGCCCCGATTTCGCTGACGCGCGTGCTGCTGCCGCTCCTCAGAGAGGCCCCCGCGGCCATGGTGGTGAATGTCGGCTCAACCTATGGCTCGATCGGCTACCCCGGGTACTCCCCCTACTGTGCCAGCAAGTTTGCCTTGCGCGGCTTCTCCGAAGCGCTGCGCCGAGAACTGGCCGATACCCGGGTGAACGTACTCTATGTTGCCCCACGGGCGACCCAGACGCGCATGAACAGCGCCGCTGCGCAGGCGCTCAACGATGCCTTGAAAGCCAATACCGATGACCCGGAAATGGTCGCCAATGCGGTGATCCATGCCATTGCAGGTGACCGTCGCGACTTATACCTGGGCTGGCCTGAACGGTTTTTTGTAAGCCTCAACCACTTGCTGCCAAGCCTGGTAGACCGCGCCCTGCGCAAGCAGCTGCCGTTGATCAGACGCTTCAGTCATATTGACTCCACGGAGAAAAACAAACCATGAAGAAACTGCTGATCGCCCTGTTGGCTACGGCCTCGAGTACGTCGCTGTGGGCGATGGACGCCAACGACCAACAACGCCTGAGCGACATTCAGCAACAATGGGCCAAGATCCAGTACGAAACCCCGGAGGGTAAACGGGCCGATGCTTTCGAGCAGTTGGCCGCCAAGGCCAATGCCTTCTCCAAAGAACGCCCTGCCACCGCTGAAGCCTGGATCTGGTCCGGTATCGTCACCAGCAGTTGGGCAGGCGCCCAAGGCGGGCTTGGTGCCTTGGGCAAGGTCAAAGAGGCCCGCAGTGACCTGGAAAAAGCCTTGTCGATCGACCCGACGGCACTCCAGGGTTCTGCCTACGCCAGCCTCGCTGCCCTGTATGATCGAGTGCCCGGCTGGCCCGTAGGCTTCGGCGACAGCGACAAGGCCGACACACTGCTCAAGCAAGCCCTGAAGATTAACCCCAACGGTATAGACAACCTGTACTTCTGGGGCGACCATCTCTATCGCCAGAAGCACTACGCAGAAGCCAAGGCGGCCTTGCTCAAGGCACAACAGGCCCCTGCTCGTCCGGACCGGGAAAGCGCCGATAAAGGGCGACACAAGGACATCCAGGCGCTGCTGGTTGACGTAGACAAAAAACTCAACTGACCAAGGAGCCGGCATGCGACTGCTGCTGATCGAGGACGATGTTTCGCTGGGTGAAGGCATCTACCAGGCACTGAGCCGCGATGGCTATACCACCGACTGGATCAAGGACGGTAGCAGCGCGTTGCACTCGCTACTGAGCGAAACCTTCGACCTGGCCATCCTCGATCTTGGCCTGCCGCGCATGGACGGGCTGGAAGTATTGCGCCGCCTGCGCAGCAGCGGCTCGAACCTGCCAGTGCTGATCCTGACCGCACGCGATGCCACCGAAGACCGCATTGCCGGCCTTGATGCCGGTGCAGACGACTACCTGGTCAAACCTTTCGACCTGGCCGAACTCAAGGCGCGCCTGCGCGCCTTGATGCGGCGCAGTGCCGGGCGGGCACAACTGCGCATCGAACATGCCGGCATCAGCCTGGACCCTGTCAGCCACCAGGTCACCTATCAGGGACAGCCGGTTTCATTGACCCCCAAAGAGTACCAACTGCTGTATGAGCTGCTGTCGCCTCCCGGACGGGTCATGACCCGCGAACGGCTGACACAGTTGCTCTACGGTTGGAATGATGAAGCAGAAAGCAACACGCTCGAGGTTCATATTCATCACCTGCGCAAGAAGCTCTCCAGCGACTTGATCCGGACCATTCGAGGCGTTGGCTACCTGGTGCAAGAAGCACAATGAAATCAATTCGGCAGCGCACCCTGACCCTGATCATCGGCCTGTTGATCGGCGGCCTGATGACCCTGTCCGTGCTCAACCTGCACGACAGCAACCACGAAATTGCCGAAGTCTACGACGCCCAACTGGCACAAAATGCCCGCTTGCTACAGGGCATCATGCGTATGCCGATGCACAGCAGCGACCACACCGAACTGTACCGTGCGTTCAACGAGGCCCTGGGACAGGCAACCCCGAAAGTCGATGGGCACCCCTATGAAAGCAAAATGGCCTTTCAGGTCTGGACCCTCGACGGCCAGTTGCTGGTACATACGGCCAGTGCGCCAAGTTTCACCGCACCACCGAGCGATGCCGGTTTCAACAACGTGGTCGATCTGAAGAACCAGCAATGGCGTACCTTCGTATTGGTCGACACCGAACATTCACTGCGTATCTGGGTTGGTGAGCGCGACGATGTGCGCAACGACCTGGTCAACCGCATCGTTCGCCACACCCTGGGGCCCAACCTGATCGGCAGCCTGTTGTTAGCTATGATGATCTGGTTCGCAATTGGCTGGGGGCTCAAACCACTGGCCAATATGGCCACGACACTACGCGCCCGTCACCCGGGTTCACTGGAACCCATTCAGCTGTCGCCACTGCCCAGCGAGCTGGAGCCCATGCAGGCCGCACTCAATCGACTGCTGGGGCAGATCCAGGAAGTCCTTGGTCGGGAGCGACGTTTCATCGCCGATGCGGCCCACGAGTTGCGCACCCCGCTGGCAGTGCTCAGGGTACACGCGCAGAACCTGCAGGAGGCCCGTGACGATACTGAACGCCAACAGTCCCTGCACAACCTGATTGCCGGTGTGGACCGAGCTTCACGGCTGGTCAATCAACTGCTGACCATGGCACGCCTGGAGCCACGGCTTGGCAGTGCACCGCTACAACCCATCGACCTGACGGCCAGTGTCCGTGACTCACTGGCGCAACTGACGCCCTGGCTGCTCGACAGGGGGCTGGAGGTGAGCCTGGAGGCGCCTGAAACGCCCCTGCGGATACTGGGCGAAAGCGCAACCCTCGATATTGCCTTGAACAATCTGGTCACCAATGCCGCGAATTTCTCACCCAAAGGCGGGCTGATCACCGTGCGCCTGGAGGAGACTGCCAGCGAAGTGCTGCTGAGCGTCGAAGACCAAGGCCCTGGCATCGACCCTGAACACCGTGATCGCCTGTTCGAGCGCTTCTTCAGCCGTGGCAACGACCAAGGCGCCGGCCTCGGCCTGGCCATTGTGCAAACCATCGCCAAGCGCCTCGGCGCAAATGTCAGCCTCGACAACCTGCCGCAGGGTGGCCTGCGCGCAAGCGTCCACTTCCCTCAGGCACACGCCTGAAGTTCACCGACTCACGGTTGTCTCGGCCCTGTCGATCCCGGAAACTGGCAACCCCTGGGCGTAGTCGCGCTACCATAGACGACCGCCCCTGCTGGCCAACGCTGCCCAGAGCGACCCGGTTTCCTCTGCACAGGACTTTCAATGCGTCTGTTTCACACCTCCGACTGGCACCTGGGGCAAACCCTCCACAGCCAGGAACGTGACTTCGAACATGCCTGCTTTCTCGACTGGCTGCTCGGCCAACTGGCCCTGCGTCAACCCGATGCCCTGCTGATCGCTGGCGACATTTTCGATACGGTCAACCCGCCGGTCAAAGCCCAGGAACGGCTGTACGACTTCATCGTCCGCGCTCACGAACAGCAACCAACGCTGGATATCGTGATCATCGCCGGCAACCATGACTCCGGTGCCCGTATCGAACTGCCGGCTCCGCTGATGCGCCGTCTGCGCACCCATGCCCTGGGCCGTGTGCAGTGGCTGGATGACGGCCAGCTCGACAGTGATCGCTTGCTGATTCCACTGACCGATGCCAAAGGCAAGACCCGCGCCTGGTGCCTGGCCCTGCCCTTCCTGCGCCCTGCCGAAGTCACTGGCGCGCAGTTGGGTGACGACTACCTGCTCGGCATTGCCCAGGTACATGAGCGCCTGATCGCCGCCGCCGAAAGCCGACGCAAGCCGGGGCAGGCCCTGGTCGCCATCAGCCATGCGCATATGGCTGGCGGGTCGATTTCAGAAGACTCCGAGCGCAGCCTGATCATCGGCAACGCCGAAGCACTGTCGGCCAAACTGTTCAGCGATTCGGTCGCGTATGTCGCCCTGGGTCACCTGCACAAACCGCAGCGGGTCAACGGTGAGGAACGCATTCGCTACAGCGGTTCACCGCTGCCCTTGTCATTCTCGGAAATCGGCTATCAACACCAGATACTCGAAGTGGAGCTGGACGGCGCCGTACTGCGCAGCGTCGAGCCACGGCAGGTGCCGCGGGCCGTGCACCTGCAACGCCTGGGCCCGGCCCCGCTACGCGAAGTACTGGAACACCTGGCAGCACTGCCGGAAGTCGACCTGCTCGCCGACCTGCAACGCCAGCCCTGGCTTGAGGTGCGCGTACGCCTGGACGAGCCGCAACCCGACCTGCGCCAGCAAATCGAACTCGCGCTACATGGCAAGGCCGTACGCCTGGTGCGGATCGCCGTCGAGTATGCGGGTGTTCAACAGGACGATGACGACAGCAGCGCCTTGATTGAGCTCGGTCAGGTCAGCCCTCAGGACCTGTTCAGTCGCGCCTGGGAGCAGGCCTATGGCAGTGCCGTGGACGCGCAGACGCTGGCCGACTTCGCCCAACTGCTGCAGGACGTGCAACAGGAGGAGCACCCATGAAAATTCTCGCCATTCGCCTGAAGAACCTTGCATCCCTGGCGGGTCCTTTCGAAGTCGACTTCACCGCCGAGCCCCTGGCCAGTGCCGGCCTGTTCGCCATCACGGGGCCCACCGGCGCGGGCAAGAGTACCCTGCTCGACGCGCTGTGCCTGGCCCTGTTCGGCGCGGTTCCGCGCCTGAACAGCATTGGCCGGGAAACCAAACTGCCGGAAGTCGACAGCGAGATCCTCACCAGCGACCCACGCACCCTGCTACGCCGGGGCACCGGCAGCGGCTTTGCCGAGGTTGATTTCGTCGGTATCGACGGCCACCACTATCGGGCACGCTGGGAGACCAACCGCGCCCGCGACAAAGCCAGCGGCAAACTGCAAGGCAGCCGCCAGAGCCTGCACGACCTGGACGGTAACCAGTTACTGAGCAGCCAGAGCAAAAGCGAGTACAAGCAGCTGATCGAGGCCAAGCTGGGGCTCAACTTCGAGCAGTTCACCCGTGCGGTAATGCTGGCCCAAAGCGAGTTCAGCGCTTTCCTCAAGGCTGACGACAAGGACCGCAGCGAACTGCTGGAAAAACTCACCAACACGGCGATCTACAGCCAGTTGGGGCGGCGTGCCTACAGCAAGAGCAAAGAAGCCGAAGAGATCCACAAGGCCTTGCAACAACAGGCCAGTGGTGTCACGCCGCTCAGCCCTGAGGCACGCGCCGAACTCGATCAGCGCGTTGAGCAGGCACAACGCCAATTCAAGACCGAACAGGCGCAACTGCGCCAGTTCGAGCAGCAGCGCAGTTGGCTGACGGAACGAGACCAGTTGCAGGCGCAACAACGTGCGGCAGCCGAAGACGCCCACAGTGCCCAGCAACATTGGGAGCAACTGGCCGCAGAACGCTTGAGCCTGGAGCGCCTGGAACAGTTGGCACCACAGCGCCATCAGTTTGCCCGACAACTGGAGCTGAGCCACCAGCGCTCGCCACTGGCCATGGCCATTGAACAACAGCGCCAACAACAGGTTGAGTTGCAGACGGCCCAGCAACAGCTGGAACAAGACCTGCGTCGCGCACACGAAGTGCTGACCCAGGCACTGGCTCATCAGGCGCAAAACGCGCCGCTGCTGCGCCAAGCCTTCGCCGAACAAGACACCTTGGCGCGCCTGGAACAGGAACTGGCCGACAGCCTCGCCCTGCACCAGCAGGCCGAGCAAGCCTCCCGCGATGGCCAACAGCAGCTGCAGGGCCTGATCGAACAACAGCGCAACGGTGAGCGCCTCACCCAACTGGACGAACACCTTGCGCACAGTGCGCACCTGTCCGGCCTGGGCGAAGCCTGGAACGCCTACCGGGGCCAACTGCAGCAACTGATGCTCATTGGCAATCGACTCAACAAAGGCCGCGAGGAACTGCCGGCCCTGCAGCAACGCGCCATGGATGCGGCCCGCCAACTGGAAGAACAGCGCACCCACCTGGCGCAGATCTACCACGAAGCCGGCGCTGAACCCGAGGCCCTGGCCGAGCAGATCAGCCTGCTGGGGACGCTGCTGCAAGACAACCGCAAGCAACAACGCGCCGTCGAAGAGCTGACCCGGCTCTGGACCAGCCAGCAGGAACTGGAAAAACACATCCACGCCTTGCGCGAACGCCAGCAGGCCGCTCAACAGCAACGCGAACAGTTGATCAGCGAGGGGCTGCAAGGCAAACAAGACCTGATTGCCGCCGAGCAGGCACTGAACCTCACACGGCAGTTGCTTGAGCGTCAGCGCCTGGCTCGCAGTGCCAGCGTCGAAGAACTCCGAGCGCAATTGCAGGACGACCAGCCTTGTCCCGTCTGCGGCAGTCAGGAACACCCGTACCACCATCCCGAAGCGCTGTTGCAAAGCCTGGGCCGACATGACCTGGATGAAGAAACCAGCGCCCAACGTGTCGTCGACGGGCTGAAAGAAAAACTGGATGAACTGCGGGCGAAACTGGCCGGCGTTAACAGCCAGATCAAGGAATACCTGCACCAGCATGAGCACCTTGTCACTCAACAGCAGGCGTTGGCCCCCAGCCTTGATGCTCACCCGCTCTATGCCCAGTTGGCCCATCAGGACAGCAACGCCTGCTCGGCCTGGCTAGCACTTCAACTACGCCGTCTGGACGATGACATCAATCGGGATGAACAACGCCAGCACACGCTGCTCACCCTTCAGCAGGATGCCACCCGCCTGCAACAGCAACTGCAGGTGGCCATCGAGGCCAGCCAGCAAGCGTCCCTGCACCTGAGCCAGCAACAACAAGCGCTGAGTGACGACGAGGAGCGCCTGGAACAGGCGCTGGCAAGCTTCGCCGGCCTGCTGCCTGCCGACATCGTGCAAGCACTGCGTCAGGAACCGTCGGCCGCCTTCCTGCAACTCGACCAGCAACTGGCTCAGCGCCTGGAACTGGTCGACCGGCAAAAAGACGAACAGCAGGACTTCAACGAACGCCAGCAGCAGCTGGAAAAGGCCAACCTGCAACAACAGGCGCGGGTACAAAAGCTGGAGGAACTGCAGCAGCAGGTGGTTGCCCGGCAAACACAACAGCAACAGGCAAAAGCCACCCTCGACGGCCTGCTTGGCGAGCACGAAAACGCCCAGCACTGGCAACACCAACTGGAGCAGGCCGTTGAACAGGCGCGTAACGCGCACGCAACCACACAGCAGCAACTGCAGGACAGCCTTGCCCGTTCAATCGAGCTGACAGCCGAGCTCAAGGCCAAAGAGCAACAGCGAGAAGCCCTGGAGCAGGAATGCCGCCAACTGGAGGCAGTCATTGGCCAGTGGCGACAGGCCCATCCTGAGCTGGACGATGCCGGCCTGGCACAGTTACTGGCGTTCGATGACGAACAACTCGGTCAGTTACGTCAGCGCCTGCAAGACGCCAAAAAGGCCATCGAGCAGACTCAAGTGCTGGTGCAAGAGCGCGAACAGCGCCTTCAGCAGCATCAGGCCCAGGCCAATGGTGAACTGCCCGCCGATCAGTTGGAACAGGCCATGGCCGCGCTGCAGCAACAGCTGCACAGCCGCGAGCAACAGTGTGCCGAACTGCGCGCCGAGCAAGCCGACGACCAACGCCGTCAACAGGCCAACCAAGCACTGGCAGCACACATTGCCCAAGCCTATACCGAGTGGCAACGCTGGGCGCGCCTGAACGCCCTGATCGGTTCTGCCACTGGCGATACCTTCCGCAAGATCGCCCAGGGCTACAACCTCGACGTGCTGGTGCACCACGCCAACGCACAGCTACGTCAATTGGCCCGCCGCTACCGGCTCAAACGCGGTGGCAGCCTGCTAGGCCTGCTGGTGCAGGACACCGAGATGGGCGATGAGCTGCGCTCGGTGCACTCATTGTCCGGGGGCGAAACCTTCCTGGTCTCGCTGGCACTGGCCCTGGGGCTGGCCTCGATGGCCTCGAGTACGCTGAAGATCGAGTCACTGTTCATCGACGAAGGCTTCGGCAGCCTCGACCCGGAATCGCTGCAACTGGCCATGGACGCACTGGACGGTTTGCAGGCTCAAGGCCGCAAGGTCGCGGTGATCTCTCACGTGCAGGAAATGCACGAGCGAATTCCGGTACAGATCCAGGTTCGGCGCCAAGGCAATGGCCTGAGTACCCTGGAGGTCAGCGGATGATCCTCTATTCGTTTCGGCGCTGCCCCTACGCCATGCGTGCGCGCATGGCCTTGCGCTACAGCCAATGCCCGGTAGAAATCCGCGAGGTCAGCCTCAAGGAAAAACCAGCCGAGATGCTGGCCTTGTCACCCAAAGGCACCGTGCCGGTGTTGAGTGTCGAGGGCCACGTACTGGAGGAGAGCCTGGACATCATGCGCTGGGCCTTGGCCCGGCATGACCCGCAAGACTGGCTGCTGAGGACCGACGCACAGGCTGCGCAACAGGCCAACGCACTGATAGCGCGTAACGACAGCGTGTTCAAAGTCAGGCTCAATCATTACAAGTATGCCGAGCGCTACCCGGCGCATTCGCGAGAGGATTACCGACAGCTGGCCTGTGAAATCCTGGATGACCTGGAGATGCGGCTGGCGCACCACGACTACCTGCTCACTTCACATCCGAGCCTGGCGGATGTAGCCCTGATGCCGTTCATTCGGCAGTTCGCCGGGGTCGAACCGGACTGGTTTGCCCAGGCCCCCTACCCCCGGCTACGAGCATGGCTGCAGGGCTGGCTGGAGTCGGCGCTGTTCAAGGCGATCATGGCCCGCTGAGGCCACTCGCCATTTTCTGGGGCTTGTCCATTTGTCGGCGTGCGCTGCCCTTGTGGGAGCGGGCTTGCCCGCGATGGGGGGGTGGCGTATCAGCAGGTGCGCGGCGCCTGTATTGCAGGCAAGACCTGCTTCCATAAGGAGCGCACGGCTCAATTCATCAATTGACGAACTTCAGGTCCGAAGGTGCATCCTGGGCAAGCTTCTGCACGGTCTTGCCCAGCAGGCCGGTATGCCGATCACGCTGGATAACCACGATCTCGTTGCTCTTCTGGTTGGCGACCAGCACATAGTCACCACTCGGGTCGAGCGTGAACTCGCGAGGATGATCACCCTCCACGGAACGCCGTTGCAGGGGCGTCAGCGTTCCCTTGACCGGGTCGATTGCGAACACCCGCAATTCGTTGGCGGTACCGCGGTTGCTCACGTACAGGAAACGCCCGTCCGGCGAGAGGTGCAAGGCACCTGCCGCTTTGCTCGCCGGATCCTGCGTATCGCTCAAGGGTAGCCGTTGACGCTCGACAAGGCTGCCATCCCGGGCGTCGAACACCACCACTTCGGCGCTCATCTCCAGGGTCAGGTACGCCTGTCTGCCGTTGGCTGCGAATACCAGATGGCGAGGCCCACTACCCGGCGGCAGGCTGACCGATGCCGGGCTGGCCGGGCTCAAGGGGTGCTCGAGGTCAGTACGGTCGTAGCGGTAGACAAACACCTTGTCGGCACCCAGGTCGCAGGCGAACACATAGCGCCCATCCGGCGACAGTACCGCGGCATGCACATGAGAACCGGCCTGACGCTCAGGATTGACGTAGCTGGGCGGGTGGCGCTCTTGTTGCACCACCGGCAACAAACGCCCGTCAGCCGCCACAGGCAGCACCGACAGGCTACCGCCCGGTGTCGGCTGAACCGCATAGTTCGCGACGAACAGGTAATGGCCATCGTCGCTGAGGCTGGCGTGGGTCGGTTCGTCGCCCAGGCTGTCGATGCGATTGAGCGGGCTTAAGACACCACTGCCGGGGCTAATCGCAAAGCTGCTGACCTGCCCGCGCCCGGCGCCGTTCTCATTGACCGCGAACAGCAAGCGACGGTCACCGGACACAACCAGCCACGATGGGTTGACGCTCGACACCACCTGCAGCGGCACTGGCGCGATGTGCCCACGCTGGCTGTCAAAACGGTAGCGATAGATCCCTTCGCTACGGCCCTCGGTGTAGCTGCCGACCAGCAGTTCGTGCCCCTGTGCTGTGGCAGTCATGGCAATGGCACTATTGATCAATAGAGACATCAGTAGACGTTTCATCGTCGTCCTCTTCCGAGGCGCGCAAGGCACTCATGCACACCAGACGGTGCTCGACGCCGTCGGCCGCGATCAACCAGTCGCCGCCCTCCGCGCGGGCCGCATTGACCTGCTCGATGCTGAACTGCCAGCGCTTGAGAGCACGGCCATCCATGCATTCAACCCGCAGGCCGGTCTCATCGAAGGTGAAATCAAAAGCATGCAGGCCGTCGATCAGCAGCATGTCGCTGGCTTGCAAAGCGTGGGAAAGGGTCGTCATGAGCGCGGCATCATCTTGCGGAAAAGCACAATGATACTCCAATGCAAACGACATCGCCGGCAACGCCAGCCCCCGAAGGAGCCGGGATTGCCGGCAACGCCAGCCCCCGAAGGAGCCGGGATTGCCGGCGATGCGCTCAACCGGGCGATCAATGGGCGAAAATCGACCCACCCTCCTTGCCCGCCAGTTTCTCCGGCTTGATCAGGAAACGTGCCAGTGCCGGCAACAACCACAACGCACCGAACATGTTCCAAAGCAACATGAAGGTCAGCATCAAGCCCATGTCGGCCTGGAACTTGATCGCCGAGAAGATCCAGGTCGCGACGCCGATGGCCAGGCACAAGCCGGTGAACAACACCGCCTTGCCGGTGGACTTGAGGGTTTGATAGTAGGCTTCTTGCAGCGGCAACCCGGCGCGCAAGAAGCTCTCCAGGCGGCTGTAGATGTAAATGCCATAGTCCACCCCGATACCCACACCCAGCGCCACCACGGGCAGGGTTGCCACCTTCACCCCGATACCCATGAAGGCCATCAGCGCATTGCCCAACACCGAGGTCAGTACCAGCGGCAGGACAATGCACAAGGTCGCGGCAAAGGAGCGGAAGGTGATCATGCACATCACGGCCACACAGATGTACACCAGGATCAGGATGGTCAGCTCGGCCGACTTGATCACGTCATTGGTCGCGGCCTCGATCCCGGCATTGCCCGCCGCCAGCAGGAACTCCAGGCCGTCCTTGTTGTGTTCCGCAGCGAAGGCCTTGGCTGCCGTGACCACACGCTCCAGGGTTTCAGCCTTGTGGTCGTTGAGGAACACCAGCACCGGTGCCAGCGAACAGTCGCTGTTGTAGAGACCGTCGGCACGGGAGATCGAACTGTTCAGCACATCCGGGTTACGCGACAGGGTTTCCCATTTCAGGTTGCCCTCGTTCATGCCCTTGATGACCTGTTTGGACACGGTCACCAGCGAGATCGCCGACTGCACGCCCGGGGTGTTTTCCATCGTCCACATCAGCTCGTCGATCGGCGCCATGGTCGAATAGACCGAACAGCCTTCGGACGGTGTCTTGACCATGATCACCAGCACATCGGAGCTGGTCGAGTAATTGCTGATGATGAAGCGGTTGTCCAGGTTGTAGCGTGAGTCGGGGCGCAGTTCAGGTGCGCCTTGGTCGAGGTCACCGATCTTCAGGTTCTGGCTGTACCAGAGACCACCACCGAAAGCGAACAGGGCCAGCACCACTGACACAGGCGCTACCTTGGCGCTGGCGAAGCCGGACAGCAGCCGCCAGAACGGGTGCTCACGCGTGGCATCGCGCTTGCTGCGCTCGATAGCCTTCTTGCTGATGCCAACGTAGGAAATCGCCACCGGCAGCAGGATCAGGTTGGTAAAGACGATGACTGCAACACCGATGGAAGCACCAATGGCCAACTCGCGGATCACCCCGATATCGATGATCAGCAGGGTGATGAAACCCACCGCGTCGGCCAGGATGGCGATCATCCCCGGCAAGAACAGTTGGCGGAAGGTTCGTCGCGCCGCGATCAGGGCGTTGTCGGCATCGCTGGACTGCAAGGCGATACCGTTGATCTTCTGCACCCCATGGGAAATGCCGATGGCGAAGATCAGAAACGGCACCAGCATCGAGTATGGGTCCAGGCCGAACCCCACCGCGTGCATCAGGCCCAGTTGCCAGACCACCGCCACCAAGGTGGTGATCAATACGGCGATGGTGCTGCGGATACACCAGGTAAACCAGTACAGCAGCACCCAGGTAATGAGCAGGGCGACACCGAAGAACATCGCCACCATCATCAGGCCATCGATCAGGTCACCCACTTTCTTGGCGAAACCGACGATATGGATTTTGACATTGGGGTTCTGCGCCTGGAACTTGTCGCGGATCTTCTCTTCCAGCTGATGGGAGAACTGCTGGTAATCCAGCTTGATCTGTTTACCCTGGTCCTGTGGGTCGGGGTAAGACTCCAGCAGCGGTACATCGACAATGCTGGATTTGAAGTTGTTGGCCACCAGGCGGCCGATCTGCCCAGACTTGAGCACGTTGCTGCGCAGTTCATCCAGGCTGTCGGCGGAGCCATCGTAGGTCTTCGGAATGACCTCGCCACCGGCAAAGCCCTCTTCGGTCACCTCGGTCCAGCGAATGTTCGGGCTCCACAATGACTTGAGCGCAGAACGGTCGACACCGGGAATGTAGAACACCTCATCATGGATCTGCCGCAGGGTTTCCATGTACTGCTTGTCGAAGATATCGCCATCGACTGCTTCCACCGAGATCCGCACCGTATTGCCAAGGTTGGCCAGGTCGTTACGGTGTTCGAGCATTTTCTCGATGAACGGATGCTCAAGCGGGATCATCTTCTCGAAGCTGGTCGAGGGGCGGATCAAGGTGGCCTGCCAGAACAGGAACAGGCTGACGACCAGGCAGATGAAGATGACCGCGGGGCGATTGTTGAAAATCAGGCGCTCAAGCACTGACGCCTTGTCCTTGTGGTGCTGGTTCATGCCAAACGATTCACGACTGGTCATGGTTGTACCCCCTCGGCGCCAGAGGATGCAGCGATATGCACGCCACCCTGGCCGACCAGAATCAGCTTGCCATCCGTGAGTGCGCTGGCAGCCGCCAGCGCGATACGATCGGTCCGGTTATAGACACTGAAGCGTGCACCATCGTCAGTGCTGCGCAGAACGCTGCCGCCATTACCGACCAGTACCAGGCTGCCATCATCCAGCAGCGTCGCGCTGGACAAGCCAAACTCAAGCTGACCGCGTTCGGCCTGCAGGGGGATGGTTTGCCAGGTGTCGCCAAAGTCGGTAGAGCGAAACAGATTGCCGCGCAAACCATAAGCCAGCAGCGTGCGCGGTTGCGCCGTACCGACCACACCGAACAACGACCCTTGATAGGGGCTTTCCACCCGGTTCCAGGTTTGCCCAGCGTCGGCTGAACGGAACATCACGCCCTGCTCACCGACGATAAACAGGCCTGCATCTTTCACCGCCGCGATACCATTGAGGTGCAGTTGATCTTCGTTGTCCAGGCGGTCACTGACCTCCTGCCAGGCTGCGCCACCATCAACGGTTTCAAGCAAGGCCCCGTAAGCCCCAACGGCAAAACCGTGCTGCGGGTCCTGGAACCACACATCCAGCAGAGGCGCTTCACGCTTGAGGTCTTCGAATTGCTTGCTCCAGGTCGCACCGCCGTCACTGCTGGCGAGGATCTGCGCATCATGCCCCACCGCCCAGCCATGGCTGGCATCGACAAAGTAAACCGCCGTGAGCATCTGCCGGGTAGGTACCCGTGCCTGGGTCCAGGTCTGCCCCTGGTCATCGGAAAAGAGGATGTGGCCACGGTCACCGACCGCTACCAGCCGCGCGCCGGCCTTGGTGACATCGAGCAGCAGACTGTGGGCAGCCTTGTCGGAATCAATGGCGTAGACCGTTGCAGAAGCTGCTGGCGCCTGCGCCGCCTCGATAGCATTGGCAAACATGCCCAGGGCCAACGCCAGAAGGCTGCTGCCAACCAGCACCGTCGCGCCCCTGCGCCCTTGCCCTGCACCATACCCGGTGCGCGCCATGACGGGCTCACCCATAGATCTCTCCCCCGATTTAATTGTTATTTGGGTCAAATCTATTTGCGGGCACTGCCAAAAACCCTGTTCCAGAGCCCCGCAATAGCTGAGAACCATCCTATCGGGGTTTAGAAAGGGCTGACAACGAACAAGACGTTATCTTTTGTTAAGCGCGGGAACGGAGAGGACGAGTGCGTGGCGCCTGCATCGTTGGCAAGCCAACGCTCACAGGGCCTTGTGTAGCCCTGTGGGAGCCGACTTGCCGGCGACGGCATCAGCGAACGCTGACGCTGACGCTGACGCCTGCAAGCGTGTGAAAACAACCGTCAAGCGAGGCTTTTGCTGACCACCTCATAGACATCACTGGACAGCGCACCAGACGCGAGAATGCGCTCCAGCTCACCCTTCATCAGCGCCTGACGCGCAGCGTCGTACTTGCGCCAGCGGGTCAGCGGTGCCAGTTGCCGCGAGGCGATCTGTGGATTCAGCGCATTGAGCTCAATCACCAGGTCCGCCAGGAAGCGATAGCCAGAACCGTCTGCCGCATGGAAGTTAACCAGGTTCTGCCCGGCAAAAGCGCCAATCAGGGCACGCACCTTGTTCGGATTCTTCATGGTGAAGGCCGGATGCTGCATCAATGCTTTAACCCGTGCCAAACCGCCCGGCAAGGTACTCGCAGCCTGGACACTGAACCACTGGTCCATCACCAACGGATTGTCCTTGAAGTGTTCGGCGAAGGTCTCCAGCGCCTTGGCCCGTTCGGCCTCGAACGACGAGTTGACCAGCACGGCCAGCGCGGTCAGGCGCTCGGTCATGTTGTCACACGCGTCGAACTGCTCCAGGGTCGCTTCCAGTACCTGTGGTTTGCCACTGAGCATCAGGTACGAGAGCACGATGTTCTGCAGGCTGCGACGGGCAAAATGCTCGGCTTCGGCAACATACGCGGTGTTGCGCGACACCGCGCGATTGGCCTGGTAACGGGCCCACAATGCGTCGAACAACTGCTCGGACAATTGTTTGCGGGCGAACTCGCGGGCCGTATGGATCGCGTCGACATCCGCCACTTCACTGATTTCAGTGAGGTAGGCCTCACTCGGCAACGAAAGCATTTCAGCGACCATCGCCTGATCCAGTTGATCATTGCTCAGGACGCTGCCCAGTGCCGTGACCAGACGCGGGTCCAGCACCAGCTCCGCGCCCCGCTTGTACTGCTCGATCAGTTCTTGCAGGACCTGCACCGACAGTTGCTGGCCTGCTTCCCAACGGTTGAAGCCGTCGCTGTCATGCTGCATCAGGAACATCAGTTGGTCGCGGTCATACGGGAAGCTCAGCTTGACCGGTGCACTGAAGCCGCGCAGCAGTGAAGGCAGTGGCTTGGCCGCAACATCGACAAAGGTGAAGGTTTGTTCAGCCTCGGTCACCGACAGCACGCGGCTGGTGCCTTCGGCGGCCGCCTCACCGAGCAGACGCAGTGGCACGTCGTTGCCCTGCGCATCGAGCAGGCCCAGTTCTACCGGGATGACGAAAGGCTGCTTTTCCTGTTTGTCCGGAGTTTGTGGATAACTCTGCCGGAAGGTCAGGCTGTAGGTCTGCGCGGCGCTGTCATAGGCATCGCTGACCGCCAGGCGTGGCGTCCCGGCCTGGCTGTACCAGCGCTTGAACTGGCTCAGGTCGACACCGTTGGCATCTTCCATGGCCTTGATGAAGTCATCGCAGGTTACCGCCTGGCCATCATGGCGCTCGAAGTACAGGTCACTGCCCTTGCGGAAGCCTTCAGCCCCCAACAGGGTGCGCACCATCCGCACCACTTCCGACCCCTTCTCATACACGGTCAGGGTGTAGAAGTTGGAAATCTCGATGAAGCTGTCCGGGCGTACGGCATGGGCCATTGGACCGGCATCTTCGGCAAACTGGTGGGTACGCAGGTAGGCCACGTCTTCGATACGCTTGACCGTCCGCGAGTTCATGTCGGCCGAGAACTCGGCATCGCGGAACACGGTAAAGCCTTCCTTGAGCGACAGCTGGAACCAGTCGCGGCAGGTCACGCGGTTACCCGACCAGTTGTGGAAGTATTCGTGGGCAACCACCGCCTCGACACGCTGGTGCGCAGCGTCGGTAGCGGTTTCGGCGCGAGCCAGCACGCAGCTGGAGTTGAAGATGTTCAGACCCTTGTTTTCCATGGCGCCCATGTTGAAGTCGTTGACCGCAACAATCATGAAGATGTCCAGGTCGTACTCACGCCCATAGACCTCTTCGTCCCAGCGCATGGACTTCTTCAGGCTGGTCATGGCGTGCTGGCACTTGTCGATGTTTTCCGGCTCGACATAAATGCGCAGGGTCACGTCACGCCCCGACTGGCGGGTGAAGGTATCTTCGACACACCACAGGTCGCCCGCTACCAGCGCAAACAGGTAGGCCGGCTTCATGAACGGGTCTTCCCAGGTCGCCCAATGCCGGCCGTCTTCGCCAGGCCCGGTGCCGACCGGATTACCGTTGGACAACAGCACCGGGTAACGATGCTGCTCGGCAATCACCGTGGTGGTGAATTTACTCATCACATCCGGACGGTCGAGGTAATAGGTGATCTTGCGAAAGCCCTCGGCTTCGCACTGGGTGCAGAACATGCCACTCGATTTGTACAGGCCTTCCAGCGCAGTGTTGCTTTCCGGATGGATCTTGACCGTGGTGTCGAGGGTGAAGCGGGCGGCCGTTGGTTGCAGGCTCAGGTGGCTATCGCTCAGCTCATACTCGGTAGCGCTCAGTTCGCGGTCGTCGAGCTGTACCGACAGCAGTTCCAGTTGCTGG
This sequence comes from Pseudomonas laurentiana, assembly GCF_014648275.1. Lineage (GTDB taxonomy): Bacteria > Pseudomonadota > Gammaproteobacteria > Pseudomonadales > Pseudomonadaceae > Aquipseudomonas > Aquipseudomonas laurentiana. Next base: position 13,788 of record NZ_BMQU01000004.1, on the reverse strand, counting down.
CCATCCAGCGCCAACGGTGGCAAGCCAGCCCCGCGCGCCGGGTTGCGGCGCATGACCAACTGCGCGTGGACCAGTGTGTGGTCCTCGAACAACTCGAAGGTCAGGTGGGTCTCGTCGATCAGGTACTCGGGGGCCTGATAGTCCTTGAGGTAAATCACTTGCGGCTGTTCGGTACGCATGTGGCGATCCTTTTACTGATGCACGGCGAGTTGATAGGCCGTGTACTTGCGAATATTGATCACGCCGGTGTCGAAGATCAGGTACTGGCCCTTGATGCCCAGCAGCGTGCCTTCAGCCACCGGATTCTTGTCCAGGTTGAAGCTGACGATCTTGCTCGGGTAGGCCTCGACCGGATAGCGAATGTCGACGGGCTGAGCGTCTGACAACGGCTGGATGGCCTGCAGACCAAAGCGTGCGTGCAACGCCTGGAGACCTTCGTCGCACTGTTCGAACAGTTGATCGCGCACGGCAACCAGGTCCACTGCCTCGGCATCGCCCTTGAGCAACGCACGCCAGTTGGTGCGGTCCGGTACATGGGCACGGAACAGGTCCTCGACCAGCCCCGACTGTTGCCGGGTGGCCACACGCATGATCGGCAGTGCCTGGCTGGCCCCCTGATCGAGCCAGCGGGTCGGCAACTGGCTGGCACGGGTAATACCGACCTTGAGCCCGGACGAGTTGGCCAGGTAGACGATATGGTCCGTCATGCAGAACTGTTCGCCCCACGCCGGCTCACGGCAGGTGCCCTGGTCGTAGTGACACTTCTCCGGGGCCATGATGCAGACATCGCACTGGGCCAGCTTGCTCATGCAGGGGTAACAGTAACCCTGGCTGAAGCTGGTCTTGGTCTTGCGCCCACAATGGATGCAGTGGATTGCCCCCAGGTACTCAAGACGCACGGTAGTGCCCAGCAAGGGATTGACCGGTACTTCACTGTCGCCAAGACGAAACGCGTATTGAACCAAAGGCGATTCGAGGCGCGCCGACATTTTGCTGATGGATCCGCGACCGAGCTCGATCAATGGAGCGCATCCGACTTGAACAGAATGTTAGGCACCGGTGCCGACTTCGACGCGCACTCCTGCGGGCCCATGTAGCCCGTACGCTGTTCTTCCGGCAGGTTCTGCATTTCCCAGGCGATGACCGCCTGCAACGACAGCTCCTTCTGCTCGGCAGTGAGCTTGCGCCCGTCGGACCATTTACCGATTTCTACGGCGAGTTTCAGGCTCTCGTAGATTTCCGGGGTGATGTTTTCGATCATTTGCGAAAAAGTGGACATAGCGTCTCCAAAAATCAAGTCGTCAGTTTACGCCGGGCCAGCGCCCCGCCCAAGAGCCCGCTCAGGCAACCGACCAACAACCCACCGACATGGGCGGCGTTGGCGATCTGGCCGAAGCCGAGCAAGCTGATCAGGCCGGACAAGCACAGCAGCAGCCAGATCAGCATCATGACCAACACCCCACGCGGCATGCGATACATCGGATTGGGGGCAAGCCACTGATACAACCAGATGTAACCCAACAGGCCGTAAAGCACCCCGGACAATCCACCAAACAGGCTCGGACCACCGAACTGGTACTGTGCAGCGTTGGACACCACGCCAAACAGCAGCGTCAGGCCAAGCATCGCCCACGCGCCCTGGCGCCATTCGATACGGCGGCCCAGCTCCCAGAACCACATGCCGTTCATGGCCAGGTGCAACACGCCGAAATGCACCAGCATGGGTGTCGCCAGGCGCCACCACTGCCCCTTGGCCAGGCTCTCGGCCAGCGGTGTGAAGTAGAGGTAGTCGCCATGCACGGTGAAATCGAGAAAGGTCAGCCAACTCAAGGTCGACAGGTTGTCACCCAGGCCCGTCAGGCCTGCCACCACCAGGCACAGCAGCAAGATCGCCGCGGTGGCCTTGCTTGCGCGAAGTTGCTCGACGACACCGGGCCGTATTGACTCAGTGTTTGGCAGTGGCTCGGCGGCAAACTCGGCATTGCCTTCCGGGAAACGCTGATACAGCGCCAGCACTTCGCCGGCCAGCGGCTCACTGACCCATAAGACCTGCTCGCCGCCCTCCTCACTGACCCGGTGCGGTACCTGCAGGCGCCTCAGCAAGCCGATAAAACCACTCAGGTCGATGCTCAACGGCAGGCGCAGCACCTCGACCACATTCACCACGCTCATACGTTGGCCTCCGGCCGCTCGACATCGACCCAGACGAACTTGTGCGGATCGAGCCGGGTTTCATTGTCCAGCCGATAAGCCACCAACTTGCCGTAAAGCACCGCACTGTAGTCAAGGCAAGCCAGGTTAGGCCGAATCGGTGCGGGCTTGCCACTGCGCCAGTAATGCCCGACAAAGAGCATCGGCTCATCCTCACCGTAGCGCAGCAGATTACTTTTTTGCGTGTGGGTCAGCGGCGTGCTGGCAACCTGTTCAGGCAAGGCATCGGGCTGGAAAACGATGTCGCCGTAGGTCTGCGGGTCTTCTTCCCAGAACTTGGTACGGAAGAACGCTCGGGTCAGGCCGTCGCCACCGGTCAGGGTCAAGCCGCCCGGCAGACGCATGTCGGTACCCCGCAACAGGCGATTGCATACGACAGAGGCAAAGCTGTCGGACACAGCCGACGCCTGGACGAAATGCTCGTCGATGCAACCGTTCGGACGTTCCAGCCGCAACGGCTCGATCAGGTTGGCGTCCCAACAGGCGTGAACCAAGCGAAAACGCCCGGCATCAAGGAACAACGGCAGCTCATAGAACCAACCGAGAAAATCGTGCCAATCAGCAGGATGATGAGCGAACTGGGTCAGTGTCGCGTCAATCAAGTGGGCATGACGCGGCGTGTGTTCACGCACATAGGTCTTGCCACTGCCCGGCAAGGCTGGAGTGCTCCAGCCCAGCGCACTGAACTCGTGGTTACCCATGATGCAACGGGCCTGGCCGGCCTCGACCATGTCATGCACAAGGTGCAGCGCCTCGCGGATCCGTGGCCCACGGTCAATAATGTCGCCCAGAAACAGCGCCTGACGCTGCGCATGCCTCCAGACTCCCCCCAGGCGTCTGTAGCCAAGGGTTTCAAGCAGGTGTTCAAGGGTTTGGGCGCACCCATGTACATCACCGATCAGATCGTAACTGCGCGCGGGATCGAGCATCAGTCGCCTCCACCGCCCAAACGGCTGCCCCAGCCGAGTTTTGTTCTGCACACCTCGTAGTAATTGTGGTCCAGCGGATGAATCAAGCGCAGCTTTTGCGGCTTTTTGTTCACCGTGATGGTGTCACCCGGGGCACAGGTAAAGTGGTTCTGACCGTCACAGGAAACCTGCGGGTAAATTTGCAGGTCCTTGGACACGACGATCTTCAGTTCGCTGTTGCCGTCGACTACGATCGGTCGCCCGGACAGGGTGTGCGGGTACATCGGCACGATGACGATAGCGTCGAGTTTGGGGTGCATGATCGGCCCACCCGCCGACAGCGCATAGGCGGTCGAGCCGGTCGGGGTGGCGACGATCAGACCGTCGGCCTTCTGGCTGCAGACGAACTGGCCGTCAATGTAGATCTCGAACTCGATCATCCGCGTCGACTTGCCCGGATGCAGCACCACGTCGTTCAGCGCATCACCCTGGCCAATGGCCTCGCCATGCCGGCGTACTTCGGCCTGAAGCAGGAAGCGGTTTTCCACCAGGTAATGGCCATCGAGTACTTCAGCGACCTTCACCTCAAGCTCGTCGGGGCGAATATCGGTGAGAAAGCCAAGGCTGCCACGGTTGATCCCCAATACCGGGATATTGTGCCGGGCCAAGGCTCGGGCGGCACCCAACAGGCTGCCGTCGCCCCCTACCACGATGACCATGTCGCAGACTTCGCCGAGCAACTTGCGCGACGAGGTTTGCAGGCCATGGCCTGGCAGTACTTCGGCGATGGTGTCCTCAAGGATGACGTGCAGATGCCGCGCCAGCAGGAATTTTTTCAGTCGGCGAATGGTATCGAGCACCTGGGAACTGCCAAGGCGGCCGATGATACCGATATTGCGAAATTGCTCCATGGGGCTCCTGCAAGGCTCTGCGGCGGGTGAAATGGCCAGTGGGCGAAAGACTCCGATTATGGGCGAAAGCGCTATGCAGCGGCAAACGCTGGCGTTTTTTCGCAATCCATCGGGCATCGGGGCTATGCTCGCAGAATGAACCCTTTTCCTGACCTGACCGACCTGCCCCGCCAACTGCGCCAAGCGCAGGTCCGTGATCTGGCCTGGGTAATCCTGGCCCCGCCGATGCTCAGCGCGACGCCCTGGCCTCAGCGCCACCCGCTGCGAGGCAGCGACTGGGTAGGGCAACCGGAACACCTGCGCCAATGGCTGTACGACCTGGATCAGGACAGCGGCCCCCTGCTGCATTGGCTGGCGCAGGCCGCCAACCGACGACTGGGCCTGTACTACGAACGCCTCTGGCAGTTTGCACTGCACCATGCTCCCGGGATCGAGTTACTGGCCGCCAACCTGCCGATCCGTGATGGAGGGCACACACTGGGCGAACTCGACATCCTCCTGCGTGACCACGAAGGCGTGCATCACCTTGAGCTGGCCATCAAGCTCTACCTGGGCCCCCAGGCGGGAGGCGGCAGCGATCCGGCGCTATGGCTGGGCCCCGGCTGTCATGACCGCCTCGACCTCAAACTGGCCCACCTGGCACAGCACCAACTCCCCATCTCGGCCCGCGCCGAAAGCCGCGAAGCCCTGGCAGCCCTGGATATCGAACAGTTCAGCGCGCACTTGTGGCTGGGCGGCTACCTGCTCTATCCCTGGCCGGGCCATACCGCATCGCCCCGTGGGGCGAATCCCCAGCACCTCAAAGGCCGCTGGCTACATCAACGGGACTGGCCGGCTTTTTTTGCGCAGAGCCCGGCCGGTCGCTGGCAACACCTGCCGCGCCACGCCTGGCTGGCACCAGCACGCTACCCGGCTGAACAGACGTGGACAACCGAGCACCTGCAGGCTTGGCTAGACGCCCTCGACCCACTGGCCCCGGCACAACTGATGGTAAGGCTGGTGGAAACCGGGTCCGGCGACTGGGAGGAGGCCGAACGCGTTTTCCTGGTGGCCGATGCCTGGCCGAATCTGCCCGGCTGACAGACGCCCTTCGCGCCCCTAGACAACCGTCAAGCGCAGCGCCAGCGCCATCAGGGTCAGCAGCAACACCGGCACGGTAAGGACAATGCCGACCTTGAAGTAATACCCCCAACCAATGTGTACGCCCTTGCGCTCAAGCACATGCAGCCAGAGCAGGGTCGCCAGGCTGCCGATCGGGGTGATTTTCGGCCCCAGGTCGCTGCCAATGACGTTGGCATAGACCATCGCTTCCTTGACCACACCCGTGGCCTGGCTGGCGTCGATGGACAAGGCGCCGATCAAGACGGTCGGCAAATTGTTCATGATCGACGACAAGACAGCGCTGAGCAGCCCTGTGCCCAGTGCCGCCCCCCATACACCGGAGCGGGCGAACGTATCGAGCAAGGTGGCCAACTGCCCGGTCAACCCCGCATTGCGCAAGCCATACACCACCAGGTACATACCCAGCGAGAAGATCACGATATGCCATGGGGCTTCCTTGAGCACCTTGCGCGTGGAAATAGCGTGACCACGGGCAGCGACCAGCAGCAAGACAGCCGCACACACCGCCGAGATCGCACTGATTGGAATGCCGAGCGGTTCCAGGGCAAAGCACCCCAATAACAAGATCAGCAACACCAGCCAACCGGCCACGAAGGTGGCCGGATCCTGAACCGCACTGCGCGGCTGATCCAGTTGCAGCGGGTTGTAGTCGCGCGGAATGTCACGGCGAAAGAACCACATCAGGATACCCAGCGTTGCCGCCACACTCACCAGGTTCACTGGCAGCATGACGGCAGCATATCGGTTGAAACCAATGCCGAAAAAATCCGCCGAAACGATGTTCACCAGGTTCGACACCACCAATGGCAAGCTGGCGGTGTCTGCAACAAAGCCTGCAGCCATGACGAATGCCAGGGTCGCCGCTGGCGAAAAACGCAAGGCCAGCAACATGGCAACGACGATAGGCGTCAGGATCAGCGCCGCGCCGTCGTTGGCAAACAGTGCCGACACCAGCGCCCCCAGCAACACAATGTAAGCGAACAGCCGCCGCCCGCTGCCACGCCCCCACCGCGCCACATGCAAGGCCGCCCAGGCGAAGAAGCCCGCTGCGTCGAGGAGCAGGCTGATGATGATCAATGCGATGAAGGTACCGGTAGCGTTCCAGATGATCTGCCAGACCACGGGAATGTCGCTCCACTGCACCACACCACTGAACAGCGCCAACAAGGCCCCGAAGGTCGCGCTCCAACCGACACCGAGCCCCTTGGGTTGCCAGATCACCAAGGTGATAGTCAGCAGAAATATCAATGACGCCATCAGCATGAGACAACAGCCTTGCACAAGGTAGAGGGGAAAAGTCGATAGAGTTTAACGAGCGTTCGTTTGCTCGCTAACGAAATTTTGCTGCAATTTCCCCTATGATCTGTGAAACAAACAATTACAGTTAATGTTCGGCGCCAACAAGAGCGCGAAATACGACCTGATAACGAGGAGCTCATATGACGCTAACCAACACCCGGGACCGCTACGGCAGCCTGTCGATTGCCCTTCACTGGCTGATGCTGATACTGCTGGCAGCGGTGTATGCCTGTATCGAGCTACGGGGCATCTTCCCCAAGGACAGCGCCGAGCGCGCCCTGATGAAAGACCTGCACTTCATGCTTGGCCTGAGCGTATTCGTGTTGGTCTGGCTGCGCCTGTTGCTGCGTGTCATCAGCCCGACACCCCGTATCGAACCCAACCCACCCGCCTGGCAGCGCGGCCTGGCGACACTGATGCATTGGGCGCTGTACGCCATGATGATCGGTCTGCCTGTGGCGGGCTGGCTGATTCTCAGCGCCAACGACAAACCGATCCCGTTCTACGGTATCAACCTGCCAGCCTTGGTTGCGCCAGACCCAGACCTGGGCAAGCAGATCAAGGGCTGGCATGAGTTGATCGCCTCACTGGGCTACTGGCTGATCGGCCTGCACGCCCTGGCAGGGCTATATCACCATTACGTCAGCCGCGACAACACATTGCGTCGCATGCTGCCTAAAGCCGACTAAACCAGCCCACGGCGGCCTTGCAGGCCGCCGGTGTGCAGGAAAATCAGCCGCGTGCCCGGCGCGAAGGCGCCCTGCTCCACCTGCTCGTACAGGGCGAGCAGGGCTTTTCCGGTGTACAGCGGTTCCAGAGGAATGCCCGACTCTGCCTCGGAGGCCTCAATAAACGCCAACAGCGCGGCATCGACCTTGGCAAAGCCTCCGCGACTAGCCTCATGCAGCACGTAACCTGCGCGGCCTGCACCCAGCAAGCTATCGACCTGCTCGGCAACACCATGGTCGCCAGGCACCGCCAAAGCGCCCTGCACCCAGTGAGCGCCTGTTTCAGCCGCCACCAGTCCGGCCAATGTGGTACCGGTCCCTACCGCCAACCACCAGCCATCGTAATCAGGCCACCCCAGCGCCGAGAGCTGACAACGGGCCTGCTCCACGATCCGTGCACACCCTTTGACGCCCTGCGCCCCGCCGCCACCTTCAGGCACACAATGCCAGCCAGGGTAGCGAGCGAGCCAAGGCACCCAGAAGCCCGGTTCATGCCGCGCCCGATAGCCGCCATAACCTAACCAGTGCAGCTCCATTCCAAAGCTGTGCAGGTCTCGGACCGTGGGCGTGTCCTGTGGATGGCCACGCAGCAAACCGACCGTACGAAAGCCAAAACGAAGACCCGCGGCCGCAAGCGCATGAAGGTGATTGGAATGCGCCCCCCCCAGGCTGATGATGCCGGGAGCTGCCGCGGCACGTGCCTCACGTACGTGCTCCAGCAGTTTGAACCACTTGTTGCCACTGATCAGCGGGTCGATGAGGTCAAGGCGCAGGACGGCCACCTCGACACCCGCACGGCTCAACCAGGGCAGTGACAGCGGCTGAAGTGGGGCCAGGGGGAGTGACTCGAACATTGGAGCAGCAGACTCGGTACTGGGCGGGAGGCGCAGTCTAGCGCACCCCGCCGTACCGGCTACATCAGAGTTCGGCCGCCAGCCGCGAGCCCTGATTGATTGCGCGTTTGGCATCCAGCTCCGCCGCGACATCGGCCCCCCCGATCAAGTGCACCGACTGGCCGGCAGCCTGCAAGCCGTCATACAGCTCACGCAGTGGCTCCTGACCGGCACAGATAACCACATTGTCGACCGGCAGAAGCTGCGGCTCGCCTTCGCCAATACGGACATGCAGCCCTTCATCATCGATGTTCAGGTACTCGACGCTGTTGAGCATCTGCACCTGCTTGTTTTTCAAACCGGCGCGATGAATCCAGCCAGTGGTCTTGCCCAGCCCATCCCCCACCTTGGATTTCTTGCGCTGCAACAGGAATACCTGACGGGCCGGCGCATGCGGTTGCGGATGCACCCCGGCAACGCCGCCACGGGCCTGCAGGGTGGTATCAATGCCCCACTCCTTCCAGAACGCCTCACGGTCCTGGCTGGTCGCCACGCCTTGGTGAACCAGGTATTCGGACACATCAAAGCCGATGCCACCGGCACCGATGACCGCCACACGCTGGCCTACTGGCTTACGGGCCAGCAAGACGTCCAGATAGCTCAACACCTTGGCATGCTCGATACCGGGAATTGCCGGCAAACGCGGCGCAATGCCGGTCGCCAGAATGACCTCATCGTAGCCGCCGTCGAGCAACTGTTCGACACTCATGCGGCGGTTGAGGCATACCTCGACACCGGTGGTCTGCAGCTTGCGCTTGAAGTAGCGCAGGGTTTCATAAAACTCTTCCTTGCCCGGCACACGCTTGGCAACGTTGAACTGCCCGCCAATCTCACTGGCTGAATCGAACAGGGTGACCTGATGCCCACGCTCAGCGGCCACCGTAGCGGCTGCAAGGCCGGCAGGGCCTGCCCCGACCACCGCAATTTTCTTCAACTGACGGGTCGGCAGGTAGTTGAGCTCGGTTTCATGGCACGCACGCGGGTTGACCAGGCAACTGGTCAGCTTGCCGCCAAAGGTGTGATCCAGGCATGCCTGGTTGCAGCCAATACAGGTATTGATCTCGTCAGCACGCCCCGCCGCAGCCTTGTTGACGAACTCCGGGTCAGCCAGGAACGGACGCGCCATCGAAACCATGTCGGCGTCGCCCTCGGCGAGGATCTGCTCAGCGACCTCAGGCGTATTGATGCGGTTGGTCGTAATCAGCGGGATCGTCACCGAACCACGCAACTTGGCGGTGACCTTACTGAAGGCGGCACGCGGCACCTTGGTCGCAATAGTCGGAATACGCGCTTCGTGCCAACCGATACCGGTGTTGATCAGCGTGGCTCCGGCCAACTCAATGGCCTTGGCCAACTGCACGATCTCCTCCCAGTTACTGCCGCCCTCGATCAGGTCAAGCATCGACAGGCGGAAGATAATGATGAAATTCGGCCCGACCGCCTCACGCACCCGGCGCACGATCTCCACCGCCAGGCGCATGCGGTTCTCGTAACTGCCACCCCAGCGGTCCGTGCGGTGGTTGGTATGGGCCGCCAGGAACTGGTTGATGAAGTAACCTTCCGAGCCCATGATCTCGACGCCATCGTAATCGGCGCTCTGTGCCAGCACGGCACAGTTCACGAAATCCCGAATCTGCTTCTCGATACCCTCCTCGTCCAGCGCCTTGGGCTTGAACGGGTTGATCGGCGCCTGAATGGCACTGGGTGCAACCTGCTTGGGGCTGTAGGCATACCGCCCGGCATGGAGAATCTGCAGACAAATCTTGCCACCTGCCTCATGCACCGCCTGAGTCACGATACGGTGCTTCTGCGCCTCCTCCGGGGTGCTCAGTTTGGCTGCACCGGCATACACCCCCCCCTCTTCGTTGGGACCAATACCGCCGGTCACCATCAACCCCACCCCACCCCGGGCGCGCTCGGCAAAATAAGCCGCCATACGCTCGAAACCACCTGGCCGCTCTTCAAGGCCGGTGTGCATCGATCCCATCAAGGTACGGTTACGCAACGTGGTGAACCCCAGGTCTAGCGGAGCCAACAGATGCGGGTATTGGGCAGCGGCCATAACGTACTCCACGGCAAGCGTTAATCACGGAATGCGGGCGTCTCGACCGTTGGCGGAGCCCGTCAGTTATCTGAATCCGACATTAAAGAGCTGCGCCCAGTCGCTCAATGACCGAAAGTGACAACTTATTGATCCAACCGCGCAGCACGACTACCCTAGGGGCTCAACTCCTCTGCCGGCCTTGCCCGCCCCATGCAAAAACTCCTGCTCGGCGCACTTGCCCTCGTTGTCATCACCATGCTGTGCGGCTATGGGCTGTGGACGGAGCAACGTCCTGTAGGCCATTACCTGTCAGACCTGCGTATCGAGCTGACGCTGAATCAGGGCGTGCCCGCCAACCAGGGCAACTTGCTGGGCATCGAGCCAGAACTTTTCCCCGGCGACTATCAAAGCCTGCAGCGCTTGCACCTGAAACTGGCGGCGTACCTGCAACACGCACGTGAGCTGGGCCTGATCAACGCCAAGACGGTTGTCATCCTGCCCGAACACATCGGCACCTGGCTTTGGGCGCGCGGCGAAAAGAACGAAATGTACCAGGCCACACGCCTTGACCAGGCCCGACAATGGCTGGAGTTGAGCAACCCGTTCCACTACGGTCTGGCGATGCTTCGCGCCACGGGAGATGACCGCCGTTCCGACGCTCACCTGCGCATGAAAGCGAGTCAGATGGCAGCCGACTATCAAGCAGTGTTCGGTGGCCTGGCACGCGAGTTCGACGTCACGCTAGTGGCAGGCTCCATTGTCCTGCCCGAGCCCTATATCAAGGACGGCAGGCTTCGAGTGGGCTCAGGCCCCCTGTACAACAGCAGTGTGGTGTTCGCCAACGACGGCTCGGTGCTAGGCCAGCCCTTGCGCCAACAACACCCGGACAATGCCGTACGCCGCTTCATTCATGAGGGCGATCAACCCTTGCAGGTGCTGGAGACGCCAGCTGGGCGCCTGGGTGTACTGGTGGGCAGCGACAGCTGGTACCCGGACAACTACCGCCAGCTCGAGCATCAGGCAGTACACCTGATTGCCAACCCGGCGTTCATTGGTGCCAAGAATGGCTGGAACGCCCCCTGGCGCGGCAACCGCCATCAACCGCTGGCGACACAACTGCCGCTTAAGCCCGGAGAGGTGAGTGAAGGCGAAGCCTGGCAACGCCTGATACTTGCCAGCAAAGGCAGTGAACAGGCCAGCATGAGTGTGTTCCTGCAAGGTCGGTTCTGGGAAATCAGCGCAAACGGCGAGGGCTTTGCCAGCCGTAATGGCCAAAACTTCAGCGTCAGCGCCAAACCTGGCGCGCGGCTGCTCAACCTTTGGCTGTAAGACAATGCCTAGTCCACGGGTACGCCTGGGAGATCTATCGGTAGGGTTTATCCAGAGCCTGGAGGAAACCTTGCGATACCTCGGTCACGACCCGGCGCCGCTGCTAGCACACTACGGCCTGGAGCCGGCGCGCCTGGCCGAGCCGGGTGCCCGGCTATCGATACCGCGCTACATGCACCTGGGCCATGCCGCTATCACCCTCACCGGCAACCCGGCCCTGGGCCTGCACATGGGCCGCCTGAGCCGTATGAGCCAGGCAGGCCTGGCCGGGGTCACCGCCGCCCAGGCACCCACCGTAGGCGAAGCTGCTCGCACCCTGCTGCGCTTTGAACCCCTGTATGCCGCCAACTACCGGGGGCAGTCGACGTTTCATGAAGACCCCCAAGGGGCTTGGCTGCGCTTCTATTCGATCAGCCCATACAACGCCTACAACCGCTTCGTGGTCGACTCACTCCTGGCGGGCTGGTTGACGCAACTGTCGAGTGTGGCAGGCATGCCCCTGCAGGCCGAACGCATCGATATAGAGTTTGAGGCACCCGCCTATGCCGAACAGTATCAAGGACTGAGCCTGACGCCTGTCCATTTTGCGGCCCAGACCAACCAGTTACGCCTGAGCCGCAGCCAGCTCGAACTGCGCAACCGCACTCATTGCCCTAGCACCTGGCAGCACCTTCTGCAGTTATGCGAACGTGAACTGGAACAGCGCACCCGTATTCGCAGCCTCAGCGAACGTATCGTGCAACTGCTGGGGCCGCTACTCAGCGGTGGGCATGAACCGGATCTGGAAGAAGTCGCCAGCCGCCTGCAGCTTCCGACCTGGACGCTACGACGTAAACTGGCTGAGGAAGGCACGCAATTCCGGAGCATTCTCAACGACACGCGACGCGACCTGGCGATGGCCTACATCCGTGATACGGAGTTAGCCTTCGGCGAGATCGCCTACCTGTTGGGATTTGCTTCGGCAGAGGCCTTCCAGCGCGCCTTCAAGCGTTGGAGCGGGGTCACCCCGGGAGATTTCCGCCGCAGTCAACGGCGCACGGCCTAGAGCTCTGTAGCGTCATCTGCCGGTTCAGGCAGATCGAGTTCGTAGGCGTTGTAGTCGAGAAGCTCTTCTTGATAGTCGTCCATTGCCTGCTCCATTTCTCTCATTCATGTCATTGATTCGTCATTCACCTTAAAGTGCCGGGGTGAAGGAAAAATGACAAGACCACCGTTTGAAATAAACGTAGCAGACGCTGGACGATTTATCTGCGCCCTTTACGGGGCTGGTTGTTCCGCGCTGACCGTGGGGTTCGCCACGGGTGCTGGCTCACTGCGTACAGGCGTGAGCGGAGCAGCAGGTACTTCCTGAACCGTGATCGGCGCCGCGTCGACCGGAGGCGCCACAGGCTTCGAGCCGGCACTGTCATTGGCCACTGGCGGAGCGGGCGGCGCAACGGGTGGTGGCACCAGGGGCGCCGGCTCTGGCGCGCTGGCTGGCGCTGCCGGGGTTGGGGTCGGGGTCGGGGTTGGGGTTGGGGTTGGAGCCAGATTGCTTTCCGGTACGCCCAGCTCAACCGCTGGCACAGCCACAGGAGCGTGCTCAGGCGCCTTCTCAGGCTCAGTCGCTTTCTTCTGCGGCTTCTTCTGCTCTTTGGGCAGGAAGCTCTCAACCAACGCGAAGTAGCGCTCATAGAACTTGGCCGACGTAACGGTCTCGCTGGCCACCTTGACCATGGAGTCGTCAGTGGAGCCAATGGGCATCGACACCGAGCCAAGCACCCCAACCCCAAGACTGGCCGAGGTATTGGACTTTTTCAGCGCATAGCGGTCTTGCAGGGCGTTGGCGAACATGGTCGAGCGCTTGGCACTGCTATTGTCAGCCGCACAGACCACATTGAAACTGATCTGCATGTGGGTATCGCCGGTCTGCTGGAAACTCTTGTTCCCCGTGAGCTGACCCGCACCGCTGGAGGTGATGATGTAGCCCTGGCTGAGCAAGGCGCGTCGTGCGGCCTCACAGGAACTGGCCTCGCTCACTGGAAAGCTGCGTGAGAAGGTGCCCGAATCGTCGAAATTCTCATGCTCGTAGATGGCGGCTTTTTTTGAGGAGCAGCCGGAAACACCCGCCAGCACTAGGGCCAGCCCGAGCGCACCGAAGACGGTTGACTTTGACATTGCAAATCCTGGGGGAGAACGTTCGGCGCCTATTGTGCAACACAACGGCGAATCACTGAAGTGTCGAGGCAAGATTGGGCAGTAAATTGCCCGGAAGCGCCCAGACCTCGAGGCAGCGACCAAATCGAGTAGGAGGCGAGTTCACACCCGCCGTCCTCTCACACCACCGTGCGTACGGTTCCGTAC